>CAVVMP010000009.1:0-334281 GCA_963749475.1 Miltoncostaeaceae bacterium | reverse complement strand
GGATCGCGGCCTCCAGCGCGCGGACCACGGCCGGCGGCGTGTGGCCCAGGATCGCCGGGCCCCAGGTGGACAGCAGGTCAACGTACCGGTTGCCGTCGGCGTCCCACACGTGGGGGCCCTCGGCCCGCGCGATGAAGACGGGGTCGCGCCCGATGGCGCGCATCGCCCGGACGGGCGAGTTGACCCCGCCCACCAGGACCCGCCGCGCCCGGTCGAAGAGCTCGGCGCTGCGGGTCGCGCCGCCCTCCGCGCTCAGCTGCGGCGCCACCGCGGGAGGGGGGCCCCGGCCTGCGCGAGGTCCTCCCACTCGCGGTAGTCCGGCGTGAAGTACATGAGCCGGATCTTCTTGAACTCGAGGGTGGAGTAGAGGACCGCCCGCCGGTCCGGGTCGGTGATCCCGGTGTCCTCGGCGATGGCGGCGATCGCCTCCTCGCAGGCCTCCTTGGAGCGGGCGTGCACCATCGTGAAGATGCTGTACGGCCAGTCCGGGTAGGTCGGGCGCTTGTAGCAGTGGGACACGGCCGAGAAGGCGGCCATGCGCGGGCCCAGGTCGTCGAGCTCCTCCTCCGGCACCTTCCACACGGCCATGCCGTTGGCGCCGAAGCCCGCCTTGCGGTGGTTCAGCACGGCGGCGAAGCGGCGCATGTAGGCGCGGTCCACGAACACCCGGCACGCGTCGAGCAGCTCGTCCGTGGTGACGCCGGCATCGGCGGCCCACGTGTCGAACGGCCGCGACTCCACCGGCAGGTCGCGCTGGAGGATCTCGATCATGCGCTTGTCGGCGTCGGTGGGGAGCACCCCGTCGCCGCGGGTCGGCGGCGGCTTGGGCGACGCCGACTTCTCGTCGGCCTTCCGCGTGCCGGTCATGTCCAGCTGGACGTTGATCTTGTAGAGCTTGAGCGTCGGCAGCAGCCGCGTGGACTCGGCGCCGCTCGCCTCGTGGAGGCGCTGCATCGACTCCTCGAGCCCGAAGCGGGAGTCGGGCTCCACGGCCAGCGTGTACCAGAGGTTGAACGCGTGGGTGCGGCGGTAGTTGTGGCTCACGCCCGGGTGGCCGCCGACGATCGCGGCCCCCTCGAACAGCTTGTCGTCGGGGTACCGCGCGGCGACCAGGCTGCTCTCGTAGCCGAGCGCGCGGGTGTCGAAGATCGCGGAGAGCTGGCGCACGATCTCCCCGCGCTTCAGCAGGTCGAGGCGCCGCAGCACCTCCTCCTCGTCCATGCCGATGCGGGAGCCGATCTCGGCGAACGGCTCGCGGACGAAGGCGAGGCCCGCCTGGAGCTGGTTCAGGAGCTCGCGGTCCGCCTCGTCGGGCTTGTGGTGGATCCGCTCCGGGGTGGTGGTGCTCATGCGCCCTCCTCGGCGATCCAGCGGGCCGCGTCCTCGGCGAAGTAGGTGATCAGCAGGTCCGCGCCGGCGCGTGCGATCCCGGTGAGCACCTCGGTGGCGGCCTGGCGCTCGTCGAGCCAGCCGCGGTCGGCCGCCGCCTTCAGCATCGCGTACTCCCCGCTCACGTGGTACGCGGCGAGGGGCAGCGACGTGGCGGCGCGCACGCCGGCGATCACGTCGAGGTAGGCGGCGGCGGGCTTCACCATGACCATGTCCGCGCCCTCGGCCACGTCCAGCAGCGTCTCGCGCACGGCCTCGCGGCCGTTGGCGGGGTCCATCTGGTACCCGCGGCGGTCGCCGAAGCCCGGCGCCGAGCCGGCGGCGTCGCGGAACGGGCCGTAGAACGCGGAGGCGTACTTGGCGGAGTAGGCCATGATCGCCGTGTCCTCGTGTCCCTCGGCGTCGAGCGCGGCGCGGATGGCGCCCACGCGCCCGTCCATCATGTCGCTGGGGGCGACGACGTCGGCGCCGGCCTCGGCGTGGCTGATCGCCGTGCGCGCCAGCAGCTCCAGGCTCAGGTCGTTGTGGACGGTGCCGTCGGCGATCACTCCGCAGTGGCCGTGGTCGGTGTAGCCGCAGAGGCAGACGTCGGTGACCACCAGCATCTCCGGTACGGCGTCCTTGATCGCGGCGATCGCCGTCTGGACCACCCCGCCGGTCTCGTAGGCGGCGCTGCCCACCGCGTCCTTCTGGTCGGTGACGCCGAACAGCAGCACCGACGGGACGCCGAGCCCCCAGGCGCGGCGGGCGGTCGCGGCGAGCAGGTCGGGCGACAGGCGCGCGTGGCCGGGCAGGGAGTCGATCGGCACGCTGGCGTCGCGTCCGGCGATGGCGAACAGCGGGAGCACCAGCCGGTCGGGCGACAGGCGGGTCTCGCGCACCATCCGGCGGATCGTCGCGCCGCTCCGGAGGCGCCGCATCCGCACCTGCGGGAAGCGCGCCTCGGCGGCGGTGGGGCTGCCCTCGATCACCCGCGGAGTCTACCGCAGGGGTGCCGCGGCCCGGGTTGTCAGACTGCCCCCGTGAGCCGGCCACCCGTCCTCGTCGTGTTCGGCGCCCGCAACGTCGGCCGGGCGGTCGTCGCCGACCGCCTCGCCGCGGGGTGGCGGGCGGTCGCCGTGGCCCGCACCGACGACACCCTCGACACCCTCCGCGCGGCCCACCCGGAGGTGGTCCCCGTCCGCGGCGACGCGGGCGACCACGACGTGGTGGCCGAGGCGATCGGTCGCGCCGAGCGGGATCTCGGCGGCCTGGACCTGGTGGTCAACGCGACGACGTCGGTGCCGCGCGACCACTCCTTCGGCGGCGGCCCGATCGCGGAGGCGCCGCCCGAGCGGCTGGCGTCGTGGACCGCCGGCTTCCTGCCCGCCGCGTGGGCGATCCTGCGCGGGGCGGGGGCGGCGATGGCGCGCAATCGGGCGGGGACGATCGTTCAGGTGTCGGGCGGGTCGGCCCGCCGCGCCATGCCCGGGCGGGGCCCGTGGGCCGCCGCCCAGTTCAGCGCCCGCGCCCTGACCCACGCGCTGGCGCTGGAGCTGCGGCCGCAGGGCGTCCACGTGGCGCTGCTCGTCGCGGACGGGATCATCCAGACCGATCGCAACCCGATGGCGGGGCAGCCCCCCGAGGACTCGCTCACGGTGGAGGACGTGGCCGCGGCGGTCGCCTACCTCGCGGCGCAGACCCCGCGCGGCTGGACCCACGAGCTCGTGATCACCCCGTCAGGGGACACCTGGGTCCCGTAGGGGCCGCCGTGGACGACCCCTCCCTCGCGCCGGACGCCCTCCTCGCCGCGTACGCCGAGGGCGGATTCCCGATGGACGAGGCGGGCGCGCGCGGGGCGGTCGGCCTCTACACGTGCGACCCCCGCGGCGTGATGCCGATCGACGGCTTCCGCGTGCCGCGCTCCGTGGCGCGGGCGATGCGGTCGCGGCCGTACGCGATCCGGGTCGACGCGGCGTTCGCCGAGGTGGCCGCCGCGTGCGCGGGGCCCCGGCTGGGCGGCGAGTGGCTCACCCCGCGCCTGGTCGAGGCGTACGTGCGGCTGCACCGGGCGGGGTGGGCCCACAGCGTGGAGGCGTGGGACGGCGACCGGCTGGCCGGCGGCCTCTTCGGCGTCGCGCTCGGCGGGCTGTTCACCTCCGAGACGATGTTCCACCGGGCGCCCGACGCGGGGAGCGCCGCGCTGGTGGGCGCGGCGCGCCTGCTGGCCGACGCCGGGTTCGCGCTGTGGGACATCCAGATGACGTCCCCGCACACGCGGCGGTTCGGCGCGGTCGCGATCCCGCCCGAGGAGTACCTGCGGCGCCTCGCCGCGGCGCTCGCCGTGCGGCCCCGGCCCCTCGCCGGCCCCGGCCCGACCGCGGGCTAGGCCGCCGGCCGGCGGCGCACGGCGACCGCGGCCGCCGTGCCGAACACCGCCGCGATCAGTGCGAGCTGCCCGAGGGTGGCGAGCAGGTCGCCCGCGTCGATCGACGGCTCCACCAGGAGGGTCTGGAACGCGTCGAACGCCGGGCCGAACGGGACGACCTCGGAGATCCCGCTCGCCACCCCCGAGTCCGGCACCAGCCCCAGCGCCATCAGCGGCAGCGCCACCATCAGGGCGATCAGGAGCGCGCTGCGGGTCTCGCGCGCCAGGGCGCCGGCCAGCACGCCGAAGGCGCCGAACGCCAGCCCGGCCAGGAGGAGCACCCCCAGCCACAGGCCCCACCGGCCCACCGCCAGGTCGGTGAACAGCGCGACGCCGGCGAGCAGCGCGAGCCCCACCACCAGGCAGGCGGCCGCCGTGAACGCCATCTTCTCGCCCACCAGCCCGCCCGCCGAGATGAGCCCGCGGCGCAGGCGCACCAGCGCGCCGTCCTCCCGCTCCGCCGACATGGCGGCCGCGGCGAGCAGCGTCCCCGCCAGGCCCGAGGCTCACCAGCAGCGCGCCGGCGAAGCCGAACGCCGACAGCGGCTCGCGGCCCGCGGCGCCCTCCGGTGACGTCGAGCACGATCGGGGCGCGGATCGCGTTGGCCGCCGGCTTGGCCAGGTCCAGGTTGCGCTGGGTCTCGTCGATGAAGTTGACGAGCGGCTCGAGGTCGGCGGCGGTCGCGGCGTCGCCGGCCGCCCGCAGCTGCGCCTGGAGGTCGGTCACCAGCGTCCGGCTGCGCTTCAGGCCCAGGGCGTCGCCCGGTGCGGCCGAAGATGCCGATCTCGCCGCCGTTGGTGACGAGGTCCACGAGCTCCAGCACCTGCTCGACGTAGCCCGTGGCGAGGCGCTGGTTGAGGCGGTAGACGGCGGCCTCGAGGCGGCGGTTGATCGCGTCGGCCTCGATCGGCGAGCGGCGGCTGGTCGACAGGCGCAGCGCGGGCTGGCGCACCCCCGACTGGAGGTCGGCGATGAAGTTCTCGGGGATCGTCAGCACCGCGCTGACGCGGCCGGCGTCCAGGGCGTCGGCGGCCTCGGCCGCGTCGAGGCGGTGCACGTCCACGTCCTGCGCCAGGCGGTCGATGTAGTCGTCGATGGACAGCCGGTTGCCGGCCACGTCAACCGTGCGGCCGGAGGTGTCGAGGTTCACGACCGCCACGTCGGGGCGGCGCTCGTCGCTCTGCAGCGCCAGCGCCACCAGCAGCGCGACGAGGATCGGGTAGACGATGAGCACCAGGACCAGCGCCGGCGAGCGGCGCAGCAGCACGGCGTCCTTGCGGAGCAGCAGGAGGGCCGCCCTCACCGGGCGTCGTCCTCCCCCCGCCCGGACACCAGGCGCATGAACGCCTGCTCGGCCGCCTCCGCGCCGCCGCCCCCGCCCCCGTGGGCGGCGTTCATCTCGGCGGCGGTGCCGGCGAAGAGCGACCGCCCGCCCCCGAGCACCAGCAGGCGGTCGCCGCGGCGCACCGCCTCGTCCACCGACTGGGTGGAGAACATCAGCGCCATCCCGCCGCCGCGCAGCTCGTCGAGCCACCCCCACAGCCGCAGGCGCTGGTCGGGGCTGAGGGTGGCGGTCGGCTCGTCCAGCAGCAGCACGGTCGGCCGGCCGGCGAGGGCGATCGCCAGGTTCAGGCGCTGGAGCGTGCCCGTGGAGAGCTGGGCGGCGCGACGGTCGGCGTACTGCCCGAGGTCGGCGCGCCCGATCAGCTCCGTGGCGAGCGCGTCGGGGTCGTCGGCCTTCTCGAGCGCGGCGAAGAGCCGGAGGTTCTCGCGGACGGACAGGCGGGGGTAGAGGGCGGGCCGCTGCGGCACCCAGCCGACGCGCGGGTGGGCGCCGTCGGCCCAGGTGACGGTGCCGCCGTCCTTGCGTGCCACGCCGGCGAGGATCGTGAGGAGGGTGGTCTTGCCGGCGCCGTTCGGGCCGAGCAGGGCCACCGCCTCACCGGCCGCCAGATCCACGTCGACGCCCTCGAGCGCCCGGACGCCCCGGTAGCCGCGCGCGACGGCGCGGGCGACGAGCACCGGGGTGGTGGCTGTGCTCATCGCGGCCGATCATAGTCGCGCCGTGCAGCCTCGCCCGTGTTCGCGGGCAGAGGGGTCCGCTACGCTCCGCGCCATGCCCCCCCTGTCCCGGGAGCACTCCGCCGACCGGCGCACGGCCAGACGGCGGACGACTCTGCGGCGCGATCGGCGTGCCCTCGTATCCGCGGCCATACCGGTCGTGATCGTGGCCGTGCTCGCGCTCGTCCTGGGCGTGATGGGCGGCGATCAATCCGACTCCGACGGGCCGCTCGCGTCGCCGGTGCCGTCGCCCGAGCTCGGCTCCGGCGCCCGCCCGCCCGAGCTGGTGATCGCCCGCGCCGAGGGCGTCCAGGTCCACATCCCCGTCGACCCCGAGCGGGTCACGGCGATGGCGTTCCACCCGATCGACGACCCATCCGGCGTCGAGATGGACGCCACCGGCGGCGTCCGCATCCACCAAGCTCCGCGCGACGGCCGGGCCGGGCCCGCGACCGCCGGCCTGGACGTCGGCGCGCCCGCCGGGACGACGGTCTACTCGCCGGTGGACGGGGTGATCGCGAGCGTCAGCGACTACACCCTGTTCGGGAAGGTCGAGGGGTACGAGGTCACGATCACGCCGTCGGTCGCGGCGAGCGGCCTGGTGCTCCGCGTGACCCACCTCGACGAGCTGCCCGACGACACGCGCCCGAGCGTGGGGACGCCGGTCCGCGCGGGGGTGACGGAGCTCGGTCGCGTCCGCGACTTCTCCGGGGTGGCCCAGCAGGAGATCTCGCGCTTCACGGCGGACGCCGGCAACCACGTGGACCTGTCGCTGGTGCGCACGGAGGCTGCGCTGATCCTCTGATGCGGGCCCTGCTGGTCGGCGATGTGGTCGGTGGCGTCGGCATGCGGGCGCTGCTCGCGCGCCTGCCGGAGCTGCGCGAGGAGCACCGTCCCGACGTGGTGGTGGTCAACTGCGAGAACGCCGCCGGCGGCGCGGGCACCTCGCCGCGCCAGGCCACCGAGCTGCTGGAGGCGGGGGTCGACGTGCTGACGGGCGGCAACCACAGCCTCCAGAAGCCGGAGATCCTCCCGATGCTCGAGGCGGAGCCGCGGATGCTGCGGCCGGCGAACATCGCCGCGAAGGCGCCGGGCCGGGGGGTCACCACCGTCGAGACGGCCGCCGGTCCGGTGAGCGTGGTGAACGTCATGGGGTCGGTGTTCATGACCGCCGCCCACTCGCCGTTCGCGATCATCGACGACCTGGTGACCGAGGCGCGCAGGGGCGCCGACGTGGTGCTGGTGGACGTCCACGCGGAGGCCACGAGCGAGAAGATCGCCCTGGGCCACCACCTCGACGGGCGGGTGACCGCCGTCGTCGGCACCCACACGCACGTCCAGACGGCCGACGCGCGGGTGCTGAAGGGCGGCACGGCCTACCTCACCGACCTGGGGATGACCGGGCCGCACGACTCGGTGATCGGCGTGCGCACCGAGACGATCCTGCGCCGGTTCATCACCGGTTCGCCGGGCCGCTTCGAGCCGGCGGACGGCGGCGTGCTGGTGCAGGGGGCGGTGGTGGAGGCCGGGGCGGACGGCCGGGCCACGGCGATCCGCACCTTCTCCGTGGAGGGCTGAGCGGGCCCGAACCCGTCGAAGGGCCGACCCGAACTCGACGGAAGGGGGGTGGGAGGCGTTGCCCCCGCTGCCGAGCCTTCGGCCCGAGACCATCGGACCTGGTCTCGTCCATCGGGGAAGGGACGGGGGTTGGGTCCGGCCGAGGTCTGGCGGATGGTCGAGGCGGGTGGCGGCGCGGCCGAGATGACGGTCCGCGAGCTCCGGGACGCCTTCGGCGTGGCGCGGCTCACCGCCCGCGCGCGGGTGCGGATCGTCGCCGAGCTCGAGGCGCTGGGGCTCCACGTGGAGCCGCCGCTCGAGGGGCTGGGATTGGCGGCGCCCGTGCGGGTGGTCGACGCCTTCGAGCGCGTGGCCCGGAGCCCGCCGCCACGGCCGTGCGCGGGGTGCGGCCGGCGCGCGCGGCCGTGCTCGCCGTGGTCGCGGCGGCGGGGCTCATGGCTCGCGCAGCAGGGGCGGTTCCCGGAGGCCCGCGAGGCGATGCTGGCGCTGGGCACGTTCCGCAGCGCTCCGGCGGCGGTGCGCAGCTACTCCGTCCGCGCGGCGCAGGCGATGATCGCCGAGGCGCGCCACGTCCACGTCCGCCACCCGGGGCGGGCGCGGGCCCTGGTGCGCGAGGCCGGGCGCATCGCGCCGGGGCTGTCGAGCCTGCCGCGGATGCGCGCGCTCGTGGGCCGGGGGCCTGAGGGGGGTCAAGCCCCGGGCCGAACCGGCCGATCCAGATGGTGATGCCCATCCTCGGTCGCGCGGGGCGCCCGTCCCCGGACGATCACGCCCTCGCGGCGTCGCTCGCTCCGGACGGGGTGTTCCGCGTCCCGCGGCCATCGGCCGCAACGCCGGCACCGCGCCTGCGCCGTCGGGTCGCCGTCGCGGCCGCCGCCCTGGCGATGTGCGCGATCCCGGCGGTCGGCCTCGCAGGCCTCGGCCAGGAGGGCGCGACGCCGCTCCCTGCGGCGAGGTACGACATGGGCGCGGTGGTCGAGGCGCGCTACCAGGCCGCCCTCGTGCTGGGCAACGACGGCCGCTACGCCGAGGCCGCCGAGGTGATGCGGACCGTCGTCCCCTACCGCAGGTCCGAGGCCGCCGTCCGGAGCTGGTCAACCCGTGCCGCGCAGCGCCTGCTGGCCGACGCGCGCCGGGTCGCACCGTCCGACCCGGACCGGGCCCGGGAGCTCGTGCGCCGGGCGGGCACCCTGGCGCCCGAGCTCTCGGGTCTCCCGGCGGCGCGCGCGGCGGTGGGCCTCAGTCGATGAGGTAGCGGGCCCGCACCGCCTGCTCCGCCCGTGGCGGGTCGGTGCGTTCCCGCCCCAGCACCCGTCCCAGGGGGCGCCCGGCGATGCTCGGGCGCGGCCAGGCGCAGCAGAGCAGCGCGATGAGCGCCGTGTCCCGCAGCACGAGGAGCGCGATCGGGCCGTCCTGCATCGCCACGAGGTCCCAGTACCGGTGGGGGAAGTAGCTGAACGTGAGCAGCATCGCCGCAGCCGTCGCGACCGCGGTCGCGGGGCCGAAGCGGCCGGCGATCACGAAGCCGACGGGCAGCAGCCAGACGATGAACTGCGGCGAGAGCACCTTGCCGCACACCAGCAGCGCGATCATCGTGGCGGCCGCGGCGGCGACGAACAGGCGGGCGTCGCCCGGGTGGCGGGAGCGGTGCAGCCCCAGCCAGAAGCTCCACGCGATCGCGATCACCAGCACGATCAGGATCGCCGTCATGATCGCCGCGATCACCGCCGGGCCCGTGCCCTCCAGGCCCTGGCTCCCGTACGAGCTCTCGATCGTGACCGGGACGTCCGCCAGGGCGTGCAGCCCCAGCAGGTAGGCCGAGCCGATCGACTCGACCTGGAGCGGGCGGTCGAGGTGGTAGCGGGCGATGTCCCACGTCCCCGACGGCGACATGATCGCGAACGGGGCGATCACGACCGCCACCGCCGCCAGGGCGCAGAGCGCGCCCGTCCACGCCCGCCGGGCCGAGTCGCGGTGCGCCTGCCAGAGCAGCATCACCGGGATCAGCGCCAGCGGCACCAGCTTCAGGAGCGTCGCGGCGGCCAGGAGGCCCCATGCGAGGCGCCAGCGCTCGGTTGCGGCGGCCCACAGCGTCCACACCAGGATCGCGGAGAGCGCCATGTCGAAGCGCGTCTCCACCAGGTTGCCGATCAGCAGGGGGCTCACGGCCGTGAGCACCGCGGCCACGGTCTGGCGCCGCCCGTCCAGCCCGATCGCGCGCGCCAGGAACACCACGCCCACGACCGTGGCGCACAGGCACAGCAGCATCAGCACCGAGAACGTCACGCCGTACGGGCCGGGGAGCACCCCCGCCAGCCAGAAGAGCCCGGCGGCGAGCGGCGGGTACTCCAGGCTGAAGTCCGCGTACGGGACGTTGCCGGCGGCGATCGCGTCGTAGGCGCGCTGGTACACCGGGATGTCCGTGATCACCGAGTCGGCGTAGACCCCGATCTGCAGCGGGACCGCCCACACCAGGGCGGCGAGGGCGGCGGCGAGCGCCGGCAGCGTCCAGCGGCTCGCCGTCATCCCGGCACCGGGACGGGCTCGTGCGCGGGCGCCCGCGCCGGCTCGGGCTCGGGCCGCGACGGGCGCAGCGGCGGCGGCCAGTCGGGCACGATCGCGAGGAGCGCGAACGGCAGGAACCATGGGATGTACAGGTAGAACCAGTGCGTCAGCGTCAGCTCGACTCCGATGAGGAGGGCGCCGGAGAGGGCGGTCATCGTGAGCAGATCGAGGCGCCGCGGCCAGCGGAGCACGGCCACGGCGGCGATCCCGACCACCACCATCACGGCGATCTGGACCGGGCGCAAGCCCGGGTGCTGCCCCCAGACCGAGAACGGGGAGTCGCGCCCGAGCTGGTAGCCGATCGTGCGATCCCAGAAGGCGCCGATGCCGTCGGTGCCGTCCAGCAGCAGCACCCAGCCGGTCGCGACGACGGAGCTCGCCAGGCCGGCGACGTAGGGCAGCAGGTTGCGGCCCGGCCCGGGCCGCGGGAACGGCTTGCGGCTCCACAGCAGCAGCAGCACGGCGGGGGCGAACTTCGCGGCGAGCGCCAGGCCCAGCATCGCCCCGCGCCAGAACGGGTGCCGCAGCAGCACCAGGCCCCAGATCAGCGTCGCGGCCACCAGGCTGTCGTTGGAGTTCGTCTCCAGGGCGAACGCGGTGAACGGGAACGCCGACCACGCCAGCGCCAGGCCCATCCCCAGGCGGAGCCCGGCGATGCGCCACCCGAGCGCGAACATCCCGGCGATGCAGAGGATGTCGAACAGGGACGCGGCACCGTGGGCGGCGCCCAGGTCGTCCCACTTGCCCTCCCACGGCTGGGTCAGCTCGAACGGGACGTAGGCGATGTAGTTGAGCGGGCCGTACGTGTCGCACGAGCTGCAGTCGCTCGGCATGTTCCCGTACGGCGTCGTGCCGTGGGAGATGCGGTCGGCGCCGATCACGCCCGCGTAGCCGACGTCGATGACGTTCGAGTTGAACGCGTTGAGCCCGAAGCGCAGCGCCAGCGTCACGATCAGCAGCGTCACCAGCACCCATGTGGGCGCGGAGCCGCCGAAGGTGGGTCGTCGCGGCCGGGGCGGGGGCCGGTCGTCGGGCGCGTCGTCGAGATCGGCGGCCGCGGCGGGGGCCGGGCGCGCCGCCCGCGTGCGGGCGACGGCGATCCACGCGAGCCGCAGCGCCAGGTACACCATCGGCGGGTACTGGAGCGGCACCGACGTGTAGATCTCGCCGTCGTTGAACCAGATGAGCGAGAGCGAGAACGACAGCAGCACCAGCAGGTCGAGGGTGCGGATCGACAGCAGCCGCCCCGGCCGCGCCAGCGGCAGCATCGCCAGCAGGAAGATCAGGCACAGCGGGATCCAGATCGCCGGGCGGGTGACCGCGCGCCCGAAGGCCCCGTCGTAGCCGCGGGCCATCATCCACGCCACCTGCGGGCCGGTGCGCACCTCGGTGATCTCGCCGCTGTCGTCCGAGACGAAGACCTGCGCCTCCACCGTCTCCTTGCCGGCCGCGTCCTTCGAGACCGCGTAGAAGGTGTGGAGGCGCTTGGCCGGGTCGTAGTCGACCGCCGTGCGCGAGATGGTGCGGGAGTCGATCCAGTCGTGCAGCTCGCCGGAGCTCTGGGCGATCGCCTCGACCTCCTGGTCGGTCAGGCTCGCCTTGCGGTTCAGCACCGGCCGCTGCAGCACGGTGCGGATCTCGGAGGCGCGCTCGGCGACCCCGGACACCAGGTCCGCGGCGGCGGCGGTCGCCTCGGCGGGGGTCGGCTCCACCGCGTGGGCGGGGGCCGAGGTCGCGGCGGCGGCGGTGGCGGCGGGGGCCGCGAGGGCCAGGGCCGCCAGCAGCGCGACTGCCCGTGGCCACATGCCCGCTACCGGAAGGACCAGCGGCGGTTCAGCAGGAAGTTGACCGGCATGACCACCGCGATCGCGATCGCCTGGGAGGTGACCTCCGGGCTCCCGGCCGACACCAGCACCTCCAGCACGATCAGGTTCAGGCCGAGCGCCACGAGGCTCACCGTCAGGTAGCGCGCGCCCTGTTGCACGGCCGAGAGCTCGTGCCGCTGGAAGGTCCAGAACTTGTTCAGGACGAAGTTGTTGGTCCAGGCGACGGCGAATGCGCCCACGGCGGCGACGATGTAGTGCCACTCCGCGACGTGGACGAGCAGGGAGAAGACGAGCAGGTTGACGAGGTACCCCGACGCACCCACCACGCAGAAGCGCAGCAACTGCGTCCAATCGGAGCGCCGCGCAGCCCGGATGTTCGGGGCGCGCAGCACGCGCGCCTCGGGCACGGCCGCGGGCGGGGCTTCACGGATCGGCACGGCCCGCGATGGTACCAGAGGGGGTCCTCGGATCCCCGGCGAGAAGGGCCTAGACTCCCGATGATCGCGACCGATCGCCACGAGGGGGACCCCACGTCCCAGCGCATCCCACCGCCGCGTCCGCGGACGCCCGAGACCGCCCTGCGCCCGGTGGACGCCGCGCGCTACGACAGCCGCTTCGCGTCCCGCGCCGCGGGGATCGTCTCCTCCGTCATGCGCGACCTCATGTCGATGGCCGCCCGCCCGGAGATCATCTCGCTGGCAGGCGGGCTTCCCCAACACCGAGGCGTTCGAGCGCGAGGTGTTCGACGAGGTGGTGGAGGTCCTCGCCCGCGACCACCTGGCAGCGGCGCTCCAGTACGGGCCCACCGAGGGCCTGCCGGAGCTGCGCGAGCTGATCGTGGACATCATGGGCCACGAGGGCGCCGACGCCGGCGTCGAGGACATCATGATCACGAGCGGCGGGCAGCAGGCCATCGACCTGTCGATCCGCACGTTCGTCAACCCGGGCGACACCGTCCTGGCCGAGGGCCCCACCTATCCCGGGGCCGTCCCGTGCTTCACCACCTACGAGGCCCAGGTGGAGCACATCCCGATGGACGACGACGGCCTGCGCGTGGACCTGGTGGAGGAGGCGCTCGACCGGCTCGGCGCCGAGGGCCGCGCGCCGAAGCTGCTCTACACGATCCCCAACTTCCACAACCCGGCCGGCGTGACGATGTCGCTGGAGCGCCGCGAGCGACTGATCGAGATCGCCCACGACCGCGAGCTGCTGATCGTGGAGGACAACCCCTACGGCCAGATCCGCTTCGACGGCGAGCCGCTGCCGACGCTGTGGGAGCTGGACGCCGGCCAGGGCTGGGTGATCTACCTCTCCACGTTCTCCAAGATCCTGGCGCCCGGCACGCGCGTCGGCTGGGTCGCGGCGCCCGCGGCGGTGCTGCGGAAGATGAACCTCGGCAAGCAGGCCGCCGACCTCTGCACCTCCACGGTGAGCCAGCGGTTCGTGATCGAGTACCTGAAGCGCCACGACTGGCGCGACTACGTCGCCCGCCTCAACGGCATCTACCGCCTGCGCCGCGACGCGCTGCTGCGCGCGCTGGAGGAGGAGATGCCCCCGGAGGCCACGTGGACGCGGCCGAACGGCGGGCTGTTCGTGTGGGCGACGCTGCCGGACTACATCGACACCACCAACCTCGCGGCGTCCGCCCTCGAGCGGCACGAGGTGGCCTTCGTCCCCGGCCGGGGCGCGTTCCTGGACGGCCGCGGGGGCGACTCCATGCGCCTCAACTTCTCCGGCGTCCCCGAGGCGACGATCAGCGAGGGCGTCCGCCGCCTGGGGCTGGCGGTGACGGAGATGACCGAGCTCCACCGGGCGCTGGGCGGCGCGTGAGGGTCGCCGTCCTGAAGGGTGGGCGCTCCCTGGAGCGCGAGGTCTCCCTGCGCTCCGGGCTCAACGCCGAGGCCGCCCTGCGCCGGCTGGGGCACGACGTCCTGGAGCTCGACGTCGACCAGCACATGGTGCGGACGCTCCGCGCCGAGCGGCCCGACGCCGCGTTCATCGCCCTGCACGGCAAGGGCGGCGAGGACGGCACGGTCCAGGAGCTGCTCGAGATCCTGGAGATCCCGTACACCGGCCCCGGCGTGCTGGCGTGCGAGCGGGCGACCGACAAGGTGGTCGCGAAGGCGCACTTCGCCGCGGCGGGGATCGACACGCCGCCGTGGTACGCGTTCAGCCAGGACGCGTTCCGGGAGCTCGGCGCCGGGGAGGCGATCCCCGACATCCGCGAGCGCCTGGGCCTGCCGCTGGTGGTGAAGCCCGCGAAGCAGGGCTCGGCGCTCGGCATCAGCGTCGCCCACGAGCCCGGGGACATCCCGGCCGCGCTGATGAGCGCGCTGTCGTACGACGACCGGGTGCTGCTGGAGCGGTTCGTCCCGGGGCGCGAGCTGGCCATCTCGGTGATCGGCACGGCCGAGCCGTGGGCGCTGCCGGTGGTGGAGGCCATCCCGCGCGAGCGCGAGTTCTACGACTTCGAGGCCCGCTACACGCCGGGCCTGACCGACTTCGTGGCGCCCGCCGATCTGCCGGACGCGACGGCCCAGGAGGCCGCCCGCCTGGCGATCGACTGCTTCCGGGCGCTGGGGTGCCGGGGCCTGAGCCGGGTCGACATGATCCTGGACCCCGACGACCGGCTGTGGGTGCTCGAGATCAACCCCATCCCGGGGATGACGGACACGTCGCTGCTGCCCAAGGCGGCGGAGGCCGCCGGCCTGGGCTTCGACGAGGTCGTCGAGCGGATCCTCGCCGAGGCGGCTCTGGGGCGCGTGAGGAGCGCGGCGGTCCCTGACGGGACCGCCGCTCCTCACTCAGCAGAACACCTGGACGTGGAAGCCCGAGTCCTTCGGCTGGCCCGCGGCATCGTTCGTGCGCACGATGAGCTGGCTCTTCGTGGGCTCGGTGATGTCGAGGGCGATCCGGACGCTGAACGCGTCGGGCAGGCTCGCGCCGTCCGTGGCGGGCACGCCGTTCCACGTGCACTGGCTCACGTCCCGGACGAAGCGGACGCGATAGTTCCCGTCGGTGAGCCGCTGCGACAGCACGACGCCGTCGCCGCGGAGCAGGTTGGAGCCGGGCGCGCCGCTCGACACGGCCCACAGCGGAAGCTGGGCGGCGACGCGGTTGAGCTTCTTGTGATCGGCGTTCGTCCGCTTGACCGCGGCGATCGACACCTTCTGCACCTGCTTGAACTGCGCGATGGTCACCGTGCCCGCCGTCGCCGCGGACGCGGGCTGCGTCGCGACATCGACCGTCGCCACCGTGCCGAGGCCCAGTGCGACACCCGCCGTGACCCCGATCCACCAACCAGATCTCATCCTGGACCCCCTCGTCCGGGTGATGTGGAGACGCGACGGTACGCCGCGTCGAAGCAGCGTACCGTCGCGCTTCACGGCGTTCTTACCCTTCGATCAAAACCGCTAGCAGAGCACGGAGACCGTGAAGGGGATGGTGTTCTGCACCGTGTTGGTCCCGTCGGCGGTCCGGACGGTCACCACCTTGGTGTCCGTGGCGCTGCGCCAGGCGGTCACCACGGCGTCCGTCGTGATGGGCGTCGTCCCCCCGTCGCCCTGGCTCGCCTGGATGGAGCAGGCGCTCACGTCGCGGTCGAACGTGACCGTGTAGATGCCGGTGTCGGTGGCCTTCGCGGCGCTCGCCGCGCCCTGCCCGCGCACCAGGCTGCCGGACGTCGCCGCCACCACGGCCCAGCGCGGCAGGCGCTCGCGCGCGGCGGTGTCGAGCTTCGCGGCGGTGATCGCACCGTCGCGGATCTGCGCGGTGCCCCAGCCGGGGGCGTCGTCCTGGGCGCCCGACTTGCGGATCGGGTCGAGCAGGTCGAGCGCCTCGTTGCTGCGGCGCACCGCCGCCTGGGAGATGCGCTGGTTGATCTGCAGCTGGGCGGGCGTGACCGTGAAGCTCGCCGCCTCCGCGGGCTGGGTCGCCTGGTCGGCGATCGCCACCCCCGCCAGGCCCACCGCCATCCCGACGGCCGCCCCGACCCACCAATTCGCCTTGCGCATGCTGCCCCCTCGTCTCGTCGTTTGCGTTCTGCAAGGACGGTACGACGCCGGGGGGCCCGCTCCGGGCGGGCTCAAATGATGCTTACGGCGTTCTCCGAGGACCTTGACGCCGCCGCGACCGGTCCTCCTGGAGGGCCAGCAGGCCGTCGAGCACGGCGTTGACCGGCGTGGGGACCCCGAGCGCGGCGCCCTCGCGCGCCAGGAAGCCGCAGAGGGCGTCGCGCTCCAGCGGCTTTCCGGCGGCGAGGTCGCGGGCGGTGGACGGGTGGTAGTCGCGCAGCTCGGGGTTCGGCGCGGCCATCTCGTCAACCTCGGCCTCCGTGAGCGTCACGCCGTGCCGGGCGGCGACGGCGACCACCTCCCACATCGCCTGGCGCACCAGCGCCTCGGAGCCCGGCGTGGCGAGCGCCTCGCCGGCCGTCGCCCCCGTGACGGCGCAGATGGCGTTGAAGCCCGCGTTCCACAGCAGCTTGTGCCACTGGGCCTGGACGATGTCCTCGGCGAGCTCGACGTCCCACGACGGCGCCAGCAGCTCGTACGCCGCCCGCGCCCGCGTCGTGAGGCCGGCCGGGTCGCCCATCCGCACCCTGCCCTCCGCCTCGTGGTCGACCACCCCCGGCTCCTCCACCCGCAGGCCCACGAAGGCGATGCCGCCGAGCACCCGGTCGGCCCCGAGCAGCGCCCCGAGGCGGCCGACGTTCTCCACCCCGTTCTGCAGCGAGAGGACCGTGGCGTCGCGGGGGAGCCATGGGGCGAGGGCCTCGGCCGCCGGTAGGGTGTGGTGCGACTTGGTCGCGACGATGACGAGATCGGGTGGGGGCCCCTCCGGCGCGGCGACCGCGGCCACCGGCGCGTCCCAGCGGCCTCCGTCGGCCTCGCGCACCACGATCCGCCCGGCCGCGCCGAGCGCCGCGAGGTGAGGGCCGCGCGCGACCAGGGTCACGTCGTGGCCGTCGCGCGCGAGCAGGGCGCCGTAGTACGACCCGACCGCCCCCGCACCCATCACGAGCACTGATGCCAGCTGGATCCTCCTCGCCCGGCGGCCGGCTCCTGGTGTCCGAGGAGGACGGCGCGCTGGTGGCGCGGATCGCCAACGAGGCGCGCGCGAACGCCCTCGACGAGGCGATCCTCGACGACCTGGTGAGCCTACTGGAGGGCCCCCGCGCGGCCGGGGCCCGCGTCGTGCTGCTGGCGGGCGCCGGCGACCGTCACTTCTCCGCCGGCCTGGACCTGGGCGACCGGGGCGCCGACGAGCTGCCGGCGTTCCTGCAGGAGGGCGAGCGGCGACTGGGCCGGGCGGCCCGCGCGATCGCGGCATCGCCGGTCCCGGTGATCGGCGTGCTGAACGGGGCGGCGTTCGGCGGGGCGCTCGAGCTGGCGATCGCGTGCGACTGGCGCATCGCGCGGCATGGCGCGCGCCTCGGCATGCCCGCCGCGCGCCTCGGGGTGGTCTACGCCGCCGACGGGCTGCGGCGGTTCGTCGCGGCGATGGGGCCGGCGCGGACGCGGCGGCTGTTCCTGACGGGCACCCCGGTCGACGCCGACGAGGCCCTCCGCATCGGCCTGGTCGACGAGGTGGTCCCCGAGGAGGCCCTGTGGGACGCCGCCCTGGCGGCGGCGGCCGAGGTCGCCCGCGCCGCGCCCCTGGCGGTGGCCGGCACGCGCGCGATCGTGCGCGCGATCGAGGACGGCGCGCCGCCCGAGGCCGTCGCCGCGGCCGCCGACGGGTGGCGGGCGCGGGCGTTCGGGTCGGAGGATCTGCGGGAGGGCCTGCGGGCGTTCCGGGAGCGCCGCCCGCCGGACTTCCGCGGGGACTGAGCGGGGCCTCAGCCGGCCGCGGGCGCCCGGACGAACCCCGCGTGGAGCGGGTGCGTACGCACCCGGGCGCCGCCGAGCAGCCGCGCCTTCGCGTCGAGCGTCGCGTGGACCTCGGGGTCGATGGGCCCGTACACGTCGATCGTCCGCAGCAGCACGAGCTCCGCGAAGGCCGCGAAGAGCGGCCCCCCGATCTCCATGTGGAACGCGAGCGACTCCGTGTCCGCGTGGACGTGCACGACGGTCATGCGGCCCTCGTCCTCGTCGAGGAAGGCCGCATAGCAGACGAGGCGCGGCTCCTCCCGCTCGACGACGCCCGCGAGGCGCGCGATGCCCTCCCGGACGTCGTCGAGCCGGCCCTCCCGGACCTCGGACGTGTTGACGTAGATCACCGGGCCCGGCATCGCGCGGCCTCCTCGGGTCGTCGCCTCGGCCCCACCATAGGCCCGGCGCGCTTTCGCGGAGGGTGAAACCGCGGTTGCGCGGGCGGCGCGGCGCGGCGGATCATCGCGGCCGACCCCGACGGGCGCCGGGGTGCGAACCGCGATCTGGAGGTTGACGACGATGGCGATGACCGCCGTGTTGACCGGCGCCCTCGTGGACGCCTGGAACACCCGCCGCCCCGAGGCCGTCGCGGCGCTCTTCGCGCCCACGGGCGTCCGCTGCGTGATGGCCCACCCCGCCCCCCGGATCGAGGGGCCGGAGGCGATCGCCGACCACGTGCGGGAGATCATTCGCTCCTGCCCCGACTGCACGCTGGAGGTCCGCTCGGAGGGCGCCCTGCCGGACGGGCGGCTGATGCTCGAGTGGACGTTCCGCGCGACGGTCCAGCACGACTACCAGGGCATCCCGGGCAACGGGCAGGACCTGGAGCTCAAGGGCGTGTCCGTCCTCCGGATGGACGGCGGCCGCATCGCCCAGGAGAACGTCTACTGGGACAACGCGGCGATGATGGCCAGCGCCGGCATGCTCGGCTAGGGGCGCGGGCCGCACGGACGGTCCACGGGGCGGGGGGCGCCGGGCGCTAGGGTCGCCCGGTGCCGCGGCGCAGCCCCTTCCCCCAGCTCAGGGTGAGCCTGATCGCGGTCGGCGCGCTGATCGTGGCGATGGCGCTCGTGCTGCTGTTCCTCCCGGGCGGCGGGTCCAGCCCCGACCTCGCCGACGTGGCGCGCGTGGCCGCGCTGCCCGCCGACGGCCCGGCGCCGCCGGCGGGCCGCGAGGCGGCGCTGGGGTGGCGGCCCACCGGGTCGCGCACCGACCGGGTGAACGACCGCGTCGCGGTGACCGTGCGCTACGCCCGCGGGCCGGCGCGCGCCACGGTGACGGTGGTCGAGGGCGACGTGCTCAGCGGGTCCGCGCCGGCCGGGACCGTGGTCCGGGAGACGGCGGGCCGCACGCGGGTGGTCATGGGCACCGGCGCGAGCCGGGGGGAGCTGGCCGAGCTCGGCGCCGCCGTCGGCGACGAGGTCGAGCCCTGACGGCTCACCGCGTCGGCTCCTCCTGGACGACGCGGGGACGAGCGCCTGCTGCGCCGCCTCGGGCTGGTGGCCGGCTGAGCGGCCGCGGGACCCCGGCGGCGCGTCCGCCGGGGTCCCCGAGCGTGCCTAGGAGCGCATCGTGGCCGCGTGCTCGCTGATGCGCGCGGCGAGGTCCTTCGCCGAGGCGTCGTAGGCCTCGGGGTCCGCCCAGGTGCCGCGCGGGTCGAGCAGCGCGGAGTCCACGCCCTCGATCGCGGTCGGCACCTCGAACCCGAAGTTCGGGTCGGTGCGGGTGGGGGCGTCGTCGAGCTGGCCCGACAGCGCCGCGCGCACGATCGCGCGGGTCGCGGCGATCGGCATGCGCGAGCCGGTGCCGTACGGGCCGCCCGTCCAGCCGGTGTTGACGAGCCAGGTCGACACGCCGTGCTGCTCGATCCGCGTGCCGAGCAGGTTGGCGTACACGGAGGGCGGCTGCGGCAGGAACGCGGCGCCGAAGCAGGCGCTGAACGTCGCCTGCGGCTCCACGACGCCGACCTCGGTGCCCGCGACCTTCGCGGTGTAGCCGGCCAGGAACAGGTCCATCGCCTGCTCGGAGGTGAGCTTCGCGACGGGCGGCAGCACGCCGAACGCGTCGGCGGTGAGCATCACGATGGCCGACGGATGGCCGGCGCGCGCCTCCGGGACCGTGTTCGGGATCGACTCGAGCGGGTACGCCGCGCGGGTGTTCTCCGTCTTCGAGGCGTCGTCCAGGTCCAGGCGGCGGGTGGCCGGGTCCATCACGACGTTCTCGAGCACCGTCCCGAACATGCGGGTGGTCGCGTAGATCTCCGGCTCGCCCTCCGGCGAGAGGTTGATGACCTTCGCGTAGCAACCGCCCTCGATGTTGAAGACGCCGTCCTCGCTCCAGCCGTGCTCGTCGTCGCCGATCAGGGGGCGGGTCGAGTCGGTGGAAAGCGTCGTCTTCCCGGTGCCGGAGAGGCCGAAGAACAGGGCCACGCGGCCGTCGGCGCCGACGTTGGCGGAGCAGTGCATCGACAGGACCCCGCGCGTGGGGAGCCGGTCGTTCATCAGCGTGAAGATCGACTTCTTGATCTCGCCGGCGTAGTAGGTGCCGCCGATCAGGATCTCCAGGTCGCTCAGGTGGAGCGACACGAAGTTGTCCTGGCGCACGCCGTCCGACGGGCCGTCCGCGGTGAAGCTGGGCGCGTGGAGGATGAGGGCCTGGGGCTGGAAGCCCTCGAGCTCCTCGTCGTCCGGCACCCGGAACAGGGTCTGGGCGAAGAGGGCGTGCCACGGGCTCTCGGTCACGATGCGGACCGACAGCTGCTCCTTCGGGTCGGCGGCGGCGTAGGAGTCGATGACGTACAGGTCGTTGGCGCCCGCGAGGTGGGCCCGCAGGCGCTCGCCCAGGGACGTGTGGTGCTCCGGGGAGATGGGCTGGTTGATGTCGCCCCACCAGACCCGGTCCTCGCTGCCGGGCTCGCGGACCACGAACTTGTCCTTCGGGGCCCGGCCGGTGTGCACGCCGGTCGAGACGACGAGCGGGCCGCCCTCGGCGATCTCGGCGTCGCCCGCGGCGATCGCGTGCTCGTAGAGGGCCGGCGCCGTGAGGTTCCACCACACGGTGCCCGAGGGGGTGATCCCATGGGCGTCGAGCCCCACGGCACCGCCCCGCGACGTCGTCGCCTGATCTATCGCCACCTTCAGCCCCCAGCCTTCGCGTCCGCCAGTTTCCGCTCACCCGAACGCCCGAGGGCCCAGTAGACCACGGCCGGAAGCGCCGTGGCGACAGGGAGCGCGAGGCTGGAGCCTGCCACGTCCAGGCCGATACCGCACGCGAACCCGAGCGCCCATGACGAAAGTCCCGCGACTCGCCAGCCGGGCGTCGCACCCCCGCCGCGGACGGTGTGGACGACGCACACCGCGGCGAGCCCCGGCGCCGCCAGCGCCATCACGGTGAGCCACCCGAGCATGAGCTCGGAGAAGTCGAGCGCGGCGACCACGGTGCCCACCACCGTCACGGCGACGAGGCCCGCCCGGTGGGTCACCCGGGGGGCGGCGTCGGACAGGGACAGCCCGCCCGACCAGATGTTGGTCAGCACCGACCCGGTGAACCCCAGGGCGGCGAAGAGGTAGGCGATCTCGGGGCTGCCGAGGCCGCGGAGCACGTCGGCCAGGTCCCACGTCCCGGTCACGGCCTGGAGGGCCGCCCCGGCGAGCGCGAACAGGAACGTCGGGATCATCAGCCCGGCGAGGGCGCACCACACCACCTGGCGGGGACGCCGGAGGTCGTGGGTGAAGTCCGGCGTGCGCAGCGAGAATGCGGCGCCGTAGCCCACCACCAGGACGACGGCGGGGACGAACCCGATGGGGTCGGAGCCGGCGTGGCCGCCCGACAGCGTCACGTCGTGGTCGGCGAACGCCAGGTGCAGGCCGTAGACGGCCAGGCCGGTGGTCGCGAGGCCGGCGCCCAGCGCGACCCACGAGAGCGCCCCCAGGCCGAACCCGGTGATCCCGAGCATCACGACCGCGAACACGACGACGCCGGCGACGTCGGGCACGTCCATCAGCCGGGCCAGCGCGACGCCCGCGACGCCGACGTTCACGCCGAACCACCCGACCATCATCAGCAGCATCACCACCGACGCGGTCCGGCGGCTCCCGGTCTCGCCGAGCGGCCCGGCGGTGAGCGCCGCCAGGGTCTTGCCGGTCCGCTGGCCCAGCAGCCCCTGGGTCAGCGCGAGGCATCCCAGGAGCGCGACCCCGACCAGGAGCGCCGCCACCAGCTCGGCGCCGCGCAGCCCCTCGCCCACCCCTCCGCCCGTCATGAGGGCGGCGGGGCTCGTCCCGATCCCGACCCACGGCCCGAGCCGCCGGAGCCAGCCGTCGCGTCCCATCCGCCGATGGTATCCGCGACGCGGGAGCGACTATTCTCCGCGCGTGGCCGAGCGGACCGAGTACACCCCGGGGACGTTCTGCTGGGTCGATCTCGGCGCGCGCGACCCGGAGGCGGCGGGCGCCTTCTACGCGGCGGTCCTCGGCTGGGAGATCGGCCCGTCGGGGGGGCCGGAGACGGCGGACTACCGGCTCGCCCTCGTGGACGGACGGTCCGTCGCCGGCATCTACCGGGGCCAGGGGGCCACCCCGGCCTGGACCTCCTACGTGAGCGTGGGTGACGCCGACGCCGCGTCCGAGCGGGCCGTCGCCCTGGGCGCGACCGTGGCGATGGGCCCGATGCAGGTGCTCGACCTGGGGCGCAGCGCGCTGCTCATCGACCCCCAGGGCGCCGCCGTCGCCCTGTGGGAGCCGGGGACGATGCCCGGCGCCGCCCTCGTGAACGACGCCGGGGCCCTGACCCTGAACCAGCTCAACACCCACGACGTGGCCGGGGCGACCGCCTTCTACACCGGCCTGTTCGGCTGGGAGATCGAGCAGGTGGTCGAGGACCCCTTCCCGTACTGGGGCATCCGGAACGAGGGGTGGCTGAACGGCGGGATGATGGGCCTCGGGCCCGACAACCCGGCCCCGCCCCACTGGCTGCCGTACTTCACGGTGGGCGACGTCGACGCGGCGGACGCGTCGATCGTCGACGCGGGCGGCAGGGTGATCGTGCCGGTCATGCCGGCGGGGGAGGGGCGGATCCTGGTGGCGATGGACCCCCAGGGCGCGGCGTTCGCGGTGTTCGAGGGACGCGTCGATCCGTAGGGACGAGCTGGCGGCACTCGGGATCCAGCTCCCCGTCTTGCCGACGATCGTCCTCGGCGCGCTGCCCGGCGCGCCGGACTGGGCGGCCCGCCTCGCGCGCATCGGCGTCGACGTCGCCGCCAGCGGCGCCGACGAGGACACCCCCGAGACGCTCGCCGCGGCCCGCGCCGCCGCCCCCCACCTGCCGCTCAAGGCCCGGGCCGTTGACGCCGGGGCGTTCGACGGGATGGGCGGGCTCATCGTCGAGACGCCGGGGGACGCGCCGCCCGGCACCTACCTCCTGGGCGACGACGACGCCGCGGTCGAGGGCGTGGACGGCGCCTCGGACGAGGTGGAGGACGTGATGGACGTGGCCCGCCGCACCCTCGACGCCGCCCGGGACGGCATCCCCTCGGCGCTCTGGGTGGTCGCCACGCCGGGCCTGGAGCTGCTGCCGCCGGAGGTCGTCGAGGCCAAGCTCACCGCCCTCGCCGACGGGGCCCGCCAGGCCCGGCTCTACCTGGCGAAGGAGCAGTTCGACACCTAGATCAAGAGCTCGCAGCCGTGGGCGCGGGCGACGGCGGCGATGTGCGCCATGTCCGGAGGCTCGTCGGCGGGCGGGGGGAGCGCGCGGGTGGCCGCCGGCGCGCTCATCTCGCGGACCATCTCGTCGAAGCGGCCGCCGGGGGTGAGGATGAAGAGCATCCGGCATCCGTCGGGGCCGACGTCGTAGCGGTGGGGGACGGCGCGGGGTCCGAATGCGACGTCGCCCGCGGCGGCGGGGATGCGCTCGCCGCCGACCTCGAACGTCACGGCGCCCTCGAGGACGACGAACGTCTCGTCGTCGTGGTGGTGGACGTGGAGCGGCGCCGCCGAGCCGGGCGGCTCGGTGACCTGGACGATGCTGAGCGCGCCGCCGGTCCGGTCGTGCGGCAGCAGGATCTCGGCGAGGGAGGCGAACCACCAGCGGGCCTCGCCCTGGCCGGCAGGGGTGATGTGGGGGGAGCGCGTCGATGTGGTCATGGGGGCGACGGTACGCCCCACGCCGCCCGCCGCCCATTCCAGAAAGGTGGCATCCGGGACCGCTCGCGCGCATGATCACGCCATGACGACGGGGGCGCGGGAGCGGGTCGCCGACCGCCTGGCCGGCCTGGCGGAGGAGGGCAACGACCTCATCGCCTTCTGGGAGGAGGCGCAGGACGCGATCGCGCCCCACCTGCCGCACTACATGGGCCTGTGCTGGTTCACCCTCGACCCGGCGTCGCTGCTCATCACGAGCCACTGGAACGCGGCGATGCCCGAGCTGCCGCCCGAGATGCTGGCCATGGAGTACGCCGGCGACGACGTCCACGACATCGCCGGGGTGGCGCGGTCGGCGGGCGGCGTGTCGACGCTCCACGAGGCGTCAGGCGGCGACCCGGCGCGCAGCGCCCGCTGGCGGGCCAACATGGAGCTGGGGGGCGACCAGGAGATGATCGCGGCCCTGCGGACCCCGCGCGGCGAGGCGTGGGGTGCGCTCACCGCCTACCGCACGACGGGCGACCCGCCGTTCAGCCCGGACGAGGTCGCCTTCGTGCGCTCGGTGACCCCCGCGCTGGCCGAGGGCGCGCGCCGCGCGCTCCTGATGGGCGGGGCGCGCGACCCCGATGGGCCGGACGCGCCCGGGCTCGTCGTGCTGTCGCCCGGCTGGGAGGTCGAGTCGGCGACGCCGGGGGCGGAGCGGTGGGTCGACGCGCTGCCCGGCGGCGACTGGGCGGCCGGGCGGCTGCCGCCCGCGCTCCTCGCCGTCGCCGGCCGGGCCGCGCGCGCCGCGGAGGACCGCGACGACCCGCGCGACCCGGCGGTCACGCGGGTCCGGACCCGCGCCGGGGGATGGGCGGTGCTGCACGGCATGACGCTGGCGACGGGAGGCGAGCGCCGCGTCGCCGTCATCGCGGAGCCCGCCCACCCGGGGCGGATCGCGCCGCTGCTGATGGCCGCCTACGGGCTGACCGAGCGCGAGCAGGAGGTGACGCGGCTCGTCCTGCAGGGCGCGTCGACCGCGGACATCGCCGCCCGTCTGGTCGTGTCGCCGCACACCGTCCAGCAGCACCTGAAGGCGGTCTTCGCGAAGACCGGCGTCCGCAGCCGCCGCGACCTCGTCGGCACGGTGTTCATGGCCCACTACGAGCCGCGCGTGCGCGACAACGAGGCCCGCGCCGCCGACGGCCGGCCCCTGCGGGGCGGCCCCGTCCCCGCCCCCTAGGCCGGGGTGGCCTGCCCCTCGCGGTCGTACGCCAGGTTCGGGCCGAGCCACTTCTCGATCTCGGCGACCGGCATGCCCATCCGCTCCGCGTAGCGCTCCACCTGGTCGCGGCCGATCGGGCCGACCGCGAAGTAGCGGGCCTGCGGGTGCTGGATGTAGATGCCGCTCACCGACGCGGCCGGCAGCATCGCCAGGCTCTCCGACAGGGTCATGCCGATCTCGCCCGGCGTTCAGCAGCTCGAACAGCCGGATCTTGGGCAGGTGGTCCGGGCAGGCCGGGTAGCCGAAGGCGGGGCGGATGCCGCGGTACTCCTCCGCGATGAGCTGCGCGTTGGTGAGCTCCTCCCCCGCGCCGTACCCCCACTCCCGGCGGGCGCGCCCGTGGAGCATCTCCGCGAACGCCTCGGCCAGGCGGTCGGCGATCGCCTTCACCATGATCGCCGAGTAGTCGTCGTGCTCCGCCTCGAACGCCCTCGCGAGGTCGTCGGCGCCGAGGCCGGCGGTGACCGCGAACCCGCCCACGTGGTCGAGCAGGCCGGAGTCGAGCGGGGCGACGAAGTCCGCGAGCGAGTACTGCGGCTTGTCGTCGGCCTTCACCCGCTGCTGGCGGAGCATCGGGAAGCGCAGGAGCTCGGCGCTGCGGTCGCGGTCCGTCCACAGCACGATGTCGTCGCCGTCGGAGTTCGCCGGCCAGAAGCCGTAGACGCCGCTCGCGCGCAGGTCCCCCCCGGCGATCAGGCGGTCGAGCAGCGCGGTCGCGTTGGCGTACAGCTCGCGGGCGGCGGCGCCGTGGCGCGGGTCGTCCAGCACCTGCGGGAACTTCCCCTTCAGCTCCCACGCGTGGAAGAAGAACGTCCAGTCGATGAACGGGACGATGTCCGCCAGCGGCACGTCCACCAGCACCCGGCGGCCCGTGAACTCCGGCGCGGGGACGTCCTCCGCGCGCCAGTCGATGTCCGGCCGGCGCTCCACCGCGGCCGCGTACGGGTGGATCGGGCGCTCGCGGCGCGTCGCGTAGAGGTCGCGCAGGCGCTCCTGGTCCTCGCGCGTCGCCTGCTCGAACACCGGGCGCTGCGCCGGGTCGAGCAGCCGCGACACCACGCCGACCGCCCGCGAGGCGTCCAGGACGTGCGTGACCGACTCGGAGTACGAGGGGGCGATCTTCACCGCGGTGTGCTGCTTGGAGGTGGTGGCGCCGCCGATCAGCAGCGGGATGGACATGCCGCGCCGCTCCATCTCGGCCGCGACGTTCACCATCTCGTCCAGCGACGGGGTGATCAGGCCGGACAGGCCGACCATGTCGGCGCGCTCCTCGACCGCCGCGTCCAGGATCCGGTCGGCCGGCACCATCACGCCGAGGTCGATCACCCGGTAGTTGTTGCAGCCGAGGACCACGCCCACGATGTTCTTGCCGATGTCGTGGACGTCGCCCTTCACGGTCGCCATCACGATCGTGCCCTGGGCCTCCACGTCCTCGCCGGCCGCCTCCGCGCGGGCGCGCTCCTCCTCCATGTAGGGCTCGAGGATCGCGACGGCGCGCTTCATCACGCGGGCGCTCTTCACCACCTGCGGCAGGAACATCTTCCCGGCGCCGAACAGGTCGCCCACCACGCTCATCCCGTCCATCAGCGGGCCCTCGATCACGGCCAGCGGGCTCGGGTAGGCCTGGCGCGCCTCCTCGGTGTCCTGGTCGACGAAGTCGACGATCCCGTTGACGAGCGCGTGCGCCAGCCGCTCCTCCACGGTGCCCTGGCGCCACGTGTCGTCGGCGACCCGCGCGGCGCCGGTGCCCTTGAACCGCTCGGCCAGGTCCACCAGCCGCTCAGTGGCGTCGGGGCGCCGGTCGAAGAGGACGTCCTCGACCGCCTGCAGCAGCTCCTCGTCGATCTGCTCGTACACCGCGAGCTGGCCGGCGTTGACGATCCCCATGTCCATGCCCGCCGCCGTGGCGTGGAACAGGAACGCGGAGTGCATCGCCTCGCGCACCGCGTCGTTGCCGCGGAACGAGAAGGAGAGGTTGCTGACGCCGCCGCTGATCTTCGCGCCGGGGCAGGCCTCCTTGATCCGCCGGGTCGCCTCGATGAAGTCGATGGCGTAGCGGTTGTGCTCCTCGATGCCGGTGGCGACCGCGAAGATGTTGGGGTCGAAGATGATGTCCTCGGGCGGCACGCCCACCCGCTCCACCAGCAGTCGGTAGGCGCGCTCGCAGATGGCGACCTTGCGGTCCTCCGAGTCGGCCTGGCCGGTCTCGTCGAACGCCATCACCACCATGGCGGCGCCGTAGCGGCGCGCGAGGGCGGCCTTGGCGAGGAAGTCCTCCTCGCCCTCCTTCAGGCTGATCGAGTTGACGACGGGCTTGCCCTGGATGCAGCGCAGGCCGGCCTCGATGACCGACCACTTGGAGCTGTCGACCATCACCGGCACCCGGGCGATCTCCGGCTCCGTGGCGACCATGTTCATGAACGTGGTCATGGCGGCCTCGGAGTCGAGCATCGCCTCGTCCATGTTCACGTCGATGATGTTCGCGCCGTTGCGGACCTGCTCGGCCGCCACGTCGAGGGCGGTGCCGAAGTCGCCGGAGGTCACGAGCTCGGCGAAGCGCCGCGACCCGGTCACGTTCGTCCGCTCCCCGATCATCAGGAAGTTGCTCTCGGGCGTGATGGCCAGCGGCTCCAGGCCGGCCAGGCGGGTCAGGCCGTCCGGCGCGGGCGGCGTCCGCGGCGTCTGCCCCTCGCCGGCGGCGGCGATCTGGCGGATGTGGTCCGGGGTGGTGCCGCAGCAGCCGCCCATGATGTTCACCAGGCCGCCCGACGCGAACTCGCGCAGCTCGCCCGCCGTCTCCTCGGGGCCCTCGTCGTAC
This sequence comes from Miltoncostaeaceae bacterium, assembly GCA_963749475.1. Taxonomy (GTDB): domain Bacteria; phylum Actinomycetota; class Thermoleophilia; order Miltoncostaeales; family Miltoncostaeaceae; genus Miltoncostaea. Next base: position 306,359 of record CAVVMP010000009.1, on the reverse strand, counting down.
TCGCCGAAGGCGTTGGGGAGGCCGGCGTTGGGATAGCAGTGGGTCCAGCAGGTGGCGACCCGCGCCAGGTCGGCCATGTACGGCCGCATCTCGGCGGCGCCGAGCGCGCAGTTGACGCCGACGCTGAACGGCCGGGCGTGCGCCACCGTCGTCCAGAACGCCTCGATCGTCTGCCCGGTGAGGGTGCGGCCGCTGCGGTCGGTGATCGTCACCGAGATCATCAGCGGCAGGCGCCGGCCGGTCCGCTCCGCGACCTCCTCGATCGCGAAGATCGCGGCCTTCGCGTTGAGGGTGTCGGTGATCGTCTCGACCAGGAGGAGGTCGGCGCCGCCCTCCACCAGGGCCTCGCACCTGCTCGGCGTAGGCGGCGCGCAGCTCATCGAAGGTGATCGACCGCTTGGCGGGGTCCTCGACGTCGGGCGAGATCGACAGGAGCCGGTTGGTCGGACCGATCGCGCCGGCCACGAAGCGCGGCTTGTCGGGCGTCCGCGCCGTCCACTCGTCGCACGCGGCGCGGGCCAGGCGGGCGGCCTCGCGCGTTGATGTCCGGGACCAGGTGGCCGGTGGCGTAGTCGGCCTGCGCGATGGTGGTGCCGCTGAACGTGTTGGTCTCGACGATGTCCGCGCCCGCCTCCAGGAAGGCGTGGTGGATGCCGGTCACGATGTCCGGCCGCGTGAGCGTCAGGAGGTCGTTGTTGCCCTTCAGCGGGACGGTGTGGTCCGCGAGGATCTCGCCGCGGAAATCCTCCTCCGTCAGCGTGTGGCGCTGGATCATCGTGCCGGTCGCGCCGTCGAGCACCAGGATGCGCTCGGCGAGCAGGCGGTCCAGCGTCTCGCGGGTGGCGTCGGTCATCCGCGGGAGGTTAGCGCGCCGCTAGCGCCCGCCCTCCGGGGGCACGAGCAGCCGCGCGATCACCGGGCCGGCCAGGATGCCGGCGATCACGATGCCGACCGCGGTGTAGCCGAGGGCCTCGCTGTCGTTCACCACGGCCAGGATGCCCAGGACCGCGGCGACCGCGCAGACGACCACGAGCCGTATCGTCTTCTCGGCCCGCGGCGAGAGGCGGCGGAGCCGGTCGATCACCCGGCGCCGTCCTCCTCGAGCTTCGTGCAGGGCCAGCACCGCGTTGTGCCCGCCGAGGCCGTAGCTCGCGGACAGGGCCACGCGGATGTCGGCGTGGCGCGCCTCGTTCGCCACGTGGTCCACGCCCGTGCACTCCGGGTCAACCGTGTGGAGGTTGACCGTCGGGGGCATGACCCCCTCCTTCACCGCGAGCCCGGTGATCGCGGCCTCGAGCGCGCCGGTGGCGCCCATGCAGTGGCCGTGCATCGCCTTCGTGGCGCTCACGGCGACCCGGGCCGCGACCTCCTCGCCCAGCGCCATCTTGAGCATCCGGACCTCGGCTCCGGTCGCCGGTGTGGCTGCCGCCGCCGTGGGCGTTCACGTGGTCGACGTCGGCGGGGTCCAGGCCCGCGTCCGCCAGCGCCATCCGCACCGCGCGCGCCTGCGCCGGCGGCGGTCGGGGTCGGTGATGTGGTGGCCGTCGGCGCTCGCGCCATAGCCCGCGACCTCGCAGATGATCTCGGCGCCGCGCGCCACCGCGTCCTCCAGGGGCTCGAGCACCACCACCGCGCCGGCCTCGCCGACCAGGAAACCGTCGCGGTCCTCGTCGAACGGCCGCGCCGCGCCGGCCGGGTCGTCGTTGCGGTGCGACAGCACCTTCATCGCGTCGAAGCCGGCGACGAAGAACGGGGAGATGAGCGTGTCGCCGCCGCCGGCGAGCATCGCGCGGGCGTCGCCGCGGCGGATGATGTCGGCGGCGACGCCGATCGCGTCGGTGCCGGCGGCGCAGGCGGTGCAGGTGGCCGTCACGGGGCCGCGCAGGCCGAACTCGATCGAGACCTGGCCGGCTCCCATGTTCGCGACGCTCTGCGGGATGGCGAACGGAGACACCCGGTCGATGCCGCGCTCGAGCATCACCCTGTGCTGCTCCTCGCGGGAGATCGTGCCCGACCCGCCGTTGCCGATGATCGCGCCGATCCCGGCCCCGTCCCGGTCGATCGGCAGCCCGGAGTCCTGCAGCGCGAGGCGGCCGGCGGCCACCGCGAGGTGGGCGTAGCGGTCCATCCGGCGGGCGGAGCGGCGGTCGATGAAGTCCGCGGCGTCGAAGCCGTGAGCCTCGCACGCGATCCGCACCGGCAGGTCGCTCGCGTCGAACAGGGTGATCATGCCGGCGCCCGACCTCCCGGCGACGGCGGAGGCCCACATCTCCTCGCGGCCGATCCCGAGGGGGCAGACCACGCCGATGCCGGTCATCGCCACCCGGACGCGCCCGTTGCCGTTCACGCGTCCTCCATCGCGGCGAAGGCGAGCACCGCGTTGTGGCCGCCGAAGCCGAAGGAGTTGGAGAGGGCCAGGCGCACGCGGGCCGTCGCGGGCCTCGCCGAGGACGTGGTCGACGCCCGCGCAGGCCTCGTCCAGCTCGTCCAGGTTGATGGTCGGCGGCACGCGACCCTCGCGGATCGCCAGGGCCGTCAGGACGGCCTCGAACCCGCCGGCGGCGCCCATGCCGTGGCCGTGCATCGACTTGGTGGAGGACACCATCACGTCGCGGGCGCGGTCGTCGCCCACCAGCTGGCGGATCGCGCCGACCTCGACCGGGTCGCCGGCCGGCGTGGACGTGCCGTGGGCGTTGACGTAGTCGACCTCGTCGGGGCTGCGGCCCGCCTTGTCGAGGGCCATCCGCATCGCCGCGACCTGCCAGCGGCCGCTGGGGTCGGGGTCGGTGAGGTGGTAGGCGTCGCGGACAGGCCGTAGCCCGCCACCTCGCAGACGATGTCGGCGCCGCGCGCCTCGGCGTGCTCCAGGCTCTCCAGCACCAGCACGCCCGCGCCCTCGGCCGACACGAACCCGTCGCGGCCGGCGTCGAACGGCCGGCACGCGTGCTCGGGGTCGTCGTTGCGCCGCGAGAGGGCCCGTGTGGCGTCGAGGCTGGCCATGCAGAAGGGCGTGACGCCCGCCTCGGTGCCGCCGGCCAGCATCACGTCGGCCGCGCCCCGGCGGATGAGGGCGGCGGCGTCGCCGATGCCGTGGTTGCCGGAGGCGCACGCCGTGACGACGCACGACGAGGGCCCGCGCAGCCCGAGCTCGATGGAGACGTGCCCGGCCGACATGTTCACGATCGTGACCGGCACCATCAGCGGGGAGGCGCGATCGGGGCCGCGCTCCAGCAGGTTCCGGTGGTGCTCCTCGAAGGACTCGCTCGACCCGTTGCCGGTGGCCATCACCACCCCGGCCCGCTCGCCGTCGCCCTCGATCTCGAGGCCCGCGTCCTCCAGCGCCATCCGCGACGCCGCCACCGCGAACTGGCTCACCCGGTCCATGCGCCGGAGAGCCCGCTTCTCGATGTGGTCCAGCGGCTCGAAGTCGCGGACCTCGCAGGCGATCCGGCACGCGTGCCCGGAGGCGTCGAAGCGGGTGATCTCCCCGGCGGTCGAGGTGCCGGCCAGCGCGTTGTCCCACGCCGCGCGCCACCCGATCCCGAGCGGCGACACCATCCCCAGCCCCGTCACCACGACGCGGCGGTCGCTCATATCCGCAGACCTCCGTCCACCGCGAGACATGTACCCGTGATGAACGACGCGTCCGCCGAGCAGAGGAACGCGACGGGCCCCGCGACGTCCTCGGGGTCGCCCAGGCGGCCGAGCGCGGTGGCGCCAAGCAGGCCCTCGGTGTGCGCGTCCGTGAGCACGTCGGTGAGGCGGGTGCGGATGAAGCCGGGCGCGACCGCGTTGACGCGCACCCCGCGCGGCCCCGCCTCGCGGGCGAGGGCTTTCACCAGCCCGATGATCCCGGCCTTCGACGCGGCGTAGTTCGCCTGCCCGGCGTTCCCCTGAACGCCCACCACGGAGGAGAGGGCCACGATGCTGCCGGCGCGGCGGCGCAGCATCCCGCGCAGCGCGGCCCGCATCGTCGCCATCGTCCCGGTCAGGTTGATCGCGATCGGGGCGGTCCAGGCCTCGGCGTCCATCCGCACGGCGGGGCCGTCGCGGGTGATCCCGGCGTTCGCGACGAGGGCGTCCAGGGGGCCCAGGGCCTCCTCGACCTCGGCGACCACCTCGGCCGCGCCGGCGGTGTCGCGCGCCTCCGCCTGCCGGACGTGGACGCGGGCGCCCGCGCCGCGGACGGCTGCGGCGGTCGCCTCGGCCCCGTCACGGTCGGTCGCGTACGTCAACCCGACGTCGAAGCCGCGCCCGGCGAGGGCGACCGCACATGCCGCTCCGATCCCCCTGCTCGCCCCGGTGACGAGCGCGACCGGCACCCTCAGCCCGAGGACCGCCCGGCGAGCGCCAGGAGGGCCGGGAGGTCGGACGGATCGCCCAGGTTCACGGCCTCGACGCCGGGCACGATGCGGCGCACCAGCCCCACGAGCACGCGACGGTGCCCGAACTCGACGAAGCTGGTCGACGCCGTGGTCGAGGGCCATCCGCACGGTCTGCGTGAAGCGCACCGGCGCGGTGAGCTGCTGGGCCAGGACCGAGCGGAGGCGGTCGCCCTTCTCGAACGCGGCCGACGTGGCGGACAGGAAGGGCAGCGACGGCGTGTTGATCTTCACGCCCGACAGCGACTCGCGCAGCTTCTCGGCGGCGGGCGCCATCACCGACGAGTGGAAGCGCGCCGTCCACGTCGAGCAGCTTCGCCTTGATGCCGCGGGCGCGCGCCAGGTCCATCAGCCGGTCGACCCCGCGGTGGAGGCCGGAGGCGACGACCTGGCCGGGGCAGTTGTAGTTCGCCGGCCACACCTCGCCCGCCTCGAGGCACAGGGCCTCGACGTCCTCGTCGCTCGCGCCGAGCAGCGCGGCCATGGAGCCGGGGTGGGCGGCGACCACGTCGGTCGTCGCGACGCCGCGGGCCTCGACCAGCCGCAGCGCCTCCTCGAACGAGAGGCTGCCGCAGGCCACCAGGGCCGAGTACTCGCCGAGGGAGTGCCCCATCGCCAGGCCGCCCTCGATGCCGTGCTCGGCGGCGACGCGCCACGCGGCGACCGAGTGGGTCAGCACCGCCGGCTGGCAGATCCGCGTGCTCATCAGGTCCTCGTGGGGCCCGTCGAAGCAGAGGCGCGCGAGGTCGTATCCGAGGACGTCGTTGGCCTCCTCGAATGTGCGGCGTGCGGACGGGTAGGCGGCGGCGAGCGCCAACCCCATGCCGACCTGCTGCGCGCCCTGGCCCGGGAAGAGCAGCGCGATCAGCGCGGGACCTCGCAGCCGCGGGGGGAAGTGGCGTGGGACCTCATGCCTGGCTCCTCATCGCACAGGGGCGTTCCGGGGTCGGGACACCCGCGGTAACGGCGAACGATAGCGGGGTGCGAGGCCGCCGTACAACCGCCATCACCTGCCACAGTTCGACGATGCCTCCACTGATCCCCCTCCGCGACCTCTTCGACAACCCCGAGCGCGCCCTGGCGCGGCTCTCGCCGGACGGCCGGCGCATCTCCTGGCTTGCCCCGGTCGACGGCGTCCTGAACGTCCACGTGGGCGACGTCGCCGGCGGCGAGGGCGTGCCCGTGACCCACGACCGCGACCGCGGCGTGCGCTCCTACATGTGGTCGCGCGACGCCCGGCGGATCATCTGGTCGCAGGACGTCGGCGGCGACGAGAACCACCACCTGCTCTGCGCCGACGCCGACGGCGGCGGGCGCACCCGCGACCTGACGCCGTTCCCGGGGGTGCGCGCCGGGCTGGTGGCGGCGCCGCGCGCGACGCCGGGCCACGTGCTGGTGTCGATGAACCTGCGCGACCGGACGCTGTTCGACGCCTACCGGCTCACGCTCGCGACGGGGCGCCTGGAGCTCATCGGGCGCAACCCGGGGAACATCCTCGCCTGGCTCGCCGACCGCGACGGGCGCCTGCGCGCCGCGCGGGCCCAGACCCCGGAGGGCGACTACGAGCTGCTGGTGCGCGACCGCGAGCAGGACGAGCTGCGCGTGGTGGCCCGCTATGCGAACGAGGACGGCGGCCACGCCTTCGCGTTCACGCCGGACGGGTCGAAGCTGTGGGTGGGGAGCGCCCGCGACAGCGACCTGATCCGGCTGGTGGAGCTCGACCCGGCGGACGGGTCGGAGCGCGAGATCGACCGCGACGAGGAGGTCGACCTCTCCGGGCCGATGATCAGCGACGTCACCGGTGAGCTGCTCGGCGCCGTCTACCTGCGCGACCGCGTGGTGACCCACATCTGGGACGAGCGCCTGGCGCGCGACTGGGAGCGGCTGCGTGAGCTCCACCCCGGGGACCCGCGGATCACGGGCAGGACGCCGACGAGACGGCGTTCATCGTGGCGTTCGACGACGACCGCGACCCGGGCGCCACCTTCCACTTCGACCGCGAGACGGGCGCCTCGCGGCTGCTGTTCCGCTCGCGGCCGTGGCTCGACCCGGCGACGCTGGCGCCGATGCGGCCGGTCACGATCACATCGCGCGACGGGCTGGCGCTCCACAGCTACCTGACGCTGCCGCTCGACGCCGAGCCGCGGGGGCTGCCGACGGTGCTGTTCGTGCACGGCGGGCCGTGGGCGCGGGACGCGTGGGGCTACGACCCGCAGGCCCAGTTCCTCGCGAACCGCGGGTACGCGGTGCTGCAGGTGAACTACCGGGGGTCGACGGGCTTCGGCAAGGCGTTCACCCACGCGGCGGAGCACGAGTTCGCGGGGCGGATGCACGACGACCTGATCGACGCGGTCGAGTGGGTCGTGGGCGAGGGGATCGCCGACCGGGACCGGGTCGCGATCTACGGCGGGTCGTACGGCGGCTACGCGGCGCTGGTGGGCGCCACGTTCACGCCCGACGTGTTCGCCGCCGCGATCAGCCTCGTGGGGCCGTCGAGCCTGGTGACGCTGGTGCGCTCGTTCCCGCCGTACTGGCGCCCGCTGCTGGCGAGCACGTGGTTCCGGTACGTCGGCGACCCGGACGACCCGGCGCAGGTCGCCGACCTGCAGGCGCGCTCGCCGCTGAACTTCGTGGACCGCATCACGGCGCCGCTGCTGGTGATCCAGGGGGCGAACGACCCGCGGGTGACGAAGGCGGAGTCCGACCAGATCGTCGCGGCCCTCCGCGAGCGCGGCGTCGAGGTGGAGTACCTGGTGAAGGACGACGAGGGGCACGGGTTCGTGAAGCCCGAGAACCGGATGGACGCGTACCGCACGATCGAGCGGTTCCTGGCCCGGCACCTCGGCGGGCGCGCGGACGACCCGAGCTGACCGACCTCCCGCCGCCGCGCTACCGCTGGGTGGTCCTGGCGGTCGGGATGATCGCCCAGGGCAGCTTCGCGGCGCTCCTGCTCGGCCTGGCGGCGATCGCGGAGGAGATCCGGGACGAGCTGGGCCTGTCGCTCGCGGCGGTCGGCGCGATCCTGGCGGCGCCGACGTTCGGCAGCATCGCTGACGGTGCTGGCGTGGGGCGCGCTGGCCGATCGCATCGGCGAGCGGGCGGTGATCTCGGCCGGCCTGGGCGTGGCGGCGGCGGCGATGGTGGTGACGTCGTTCGCCGACTCCGCCCTGGCGATGGGGGCGGGCCTGGCGGTCGCGGGGGTGTTCGGGGTGAGCGCGAACGCCGCGAGCGGCCGGGCCGTGGTGTCGTGGTTCCGGCGGGACGAGCGGGGGATGGCGCTCGGCCTGCGGCACATGTCGACGCCACTGGGGGGCGCGGCGGCGGCGGCGCTCCTGCCGGTCGCCGTGGACGCGGGCGGGCTCCAGGCGGCGTTCCTCGCGCTGGCAGGCGCCCTGGCCGTCGGCTCCCTCGCCGCGTTCCTGGGGCTCCGCCGGCCGCCTCCCGAGGTCGCGCCGGACGTCGCCGCCCTCGCGGCCGTCCCGCGCCCCGGGGCGCTGCGCGACCCCGCGATCTGGACGGTGTCGCTCGGCAGCGCCTCCGTGGTGCTGGCGCAGATCTCCCTGCTGAGCTTCATCGCGCTCTACCTGCACGAGGAGCGCGGCTGGTCGGTCACGGCGGCCGCCCTCACCCTGGCCGCGGTGCAACTGGGCGGCGCGGTCGCGCGCGTGGCCGCGGGGGTGTGGAGCGACCGCTCGGGCAGCCGCCTGCGCCCGCTGCGCCTGATCGCGCTGTGGACGGCGGTCACCCTGGCCGTCGCGACCGTCCTGCTCGGCGGCCCCGACGCCCTGGCCGCCGCCGGCCTCGCGGTCGCCGCGGTCCTGTCGATGGCGGGCAACGGCGTGTCGTTCGCCGCCGTCGCGGAGATGACGGGCCCGGACCGCGTGGGCACCGCCCTCGGGCTCCAGAACACGGTCCTCGGCGTGGCAGTGGCGGTCGCGAGCCCCCTGTTCGGCGCGATGGCGGGGCTGCTCTCATGGACGGCGGCGTTCGCGATCACCAGCCTGTTCCCGCTGGTCGGGTGGTGGCTGCTGCGGGGGCTCGAGGCTCGGCAGCGGTTCGAGGCCGGGACCGGGCCGGGGGTCGGGGTCGCCTGAGGGCGGGCGCTAGTTGTAGGCGCCGGGCATGCGGCCGGGGCGGCCGATGCCCAGGCTGCGCATGGTCCGGTGGGTGACGATCGCGGCGAGGATGAGGACCACGAGGGCGAGGAGGCCGTGGAAGCCGCCCACCCAGTCGTCGCCGTCGGCGAAGCCGAGCTGGATCGTCCCGATCGCCGCCAGGGCGAACGCCCAGCCCACGTCCACCCACCGCCGCCAGAAGCCGCCGAGCGAGAGGAGGAACGTCAACACCTCGACGAGGTGGACGAACCCGCCGAGGTTCTTGTGGGCGTCCAGCGCGTCGGTGCCGGCCCCGAAGATGTAGCTCGCGATGAAGTAGACCTGCAGGAACACCCCGATCACCACCAGCGAGGCGGCGATGAGCGTCGCCCAGCGGAACCCCCGGACCCAGCCGGGGATCGCGGCGTCCGCGGGCGGGGTGGAGGCGGGGTCGGCGGTCGTCACGCGGGCATCATGGCCGGTGCGGCGGACGGCGAAACCTCGCCGTCGTCATCCGACCGGATCCGGCTGACCCCGGCGACGTCCTTCTCCACGTGGATCGCCGCCCCCAGGCGGTCCGCCACCCCCGGCAGGTGCGTGATCACCGCGACCAGGCGCCCGTCGCCCGCGAGCCGCTCGATCCCGGCCAGCGCCTGCTCCAGCGAGTCCGCGTCGAGGGTCGAGAAGCCCTCGTCCAGGAACAGGCAGTCGAGGCGCCCGCCCGACTCCGCCGCGATGTCCGCCAGGCCCAGGGCGAGCGCCAGGCTGGCGAGGAACCGCTCGCCGCCCGACAGGGTCGACGCCTTCCGCTGCCGCTCACCGCGCCGCATGTCCACCACCGCCAGCGCGTCAGCCCCCGTGCCCGCGAACCGGTATGCGTCGTTCGTGAGCTCCTGGAGCCGGATCGACGCCCCCGTCGCCAGGCGCTCCTGGAACCGGTTGAGGAGGAACCGCGGGAACATGTTGGCCCGCAGGTCGTTCGCCACCTGCTGATGCACCCGGGCCCGCGCCCGCGCGGCCGACGCGTCGGCCAGCAGGCGCCGCGCCTCCGCCGCCGCGCCCTCCACCTCCGCCAGCCGCGCCCGCGCGGCGTCGCGCGCCCCCGCGAGCCGCCGCACCGCCCCGTCCACCTGCGCCGCGTCCTGCACGCCCACGCCGGCGCCCGCGGCGGCGAGCGCCTCGAGGGCCGCGGCCGCCCGGCCCCCGGCCGCCTCTGCCTCCGCCTCGTGGGCGTCGCCCGCGGCCAGGGCCGCCGCCCGCAGGAGCACCGCCGCGGCGACGAGGTCGGCCGGGGCCGCGTCGTCGGCCGGGGCGTCGAACCCGCCGCGCGCCGCCACCCGCGCCGCGACCGCGCGCAGCTGCGCCACCGGCCCGGCGACCAGGTCGGCCATCGACCGGTCGGCCTCCGCGCACGCCGCCGCCGCCTCGCGGGCGCCGCGCTCCGCGGCCCGCGCCGCCTCCTCGGCCGCGGTGACCTCGGCGATCGCCCCCCGCAGCGCCCCGCCCGCGTCGTCGGCCTCGGCCCACGCGCCGAGCGCGCGCCGGGCGGCGTCGAGCTCCCCGGCGTCCTCCGCGATCGCCCGCGCCGCGGCCCGCAGCTCCGACTCCTCGGCCGCGACCGCTCGCACCTCGGCCTCCACGCCCGCCCGCGCGGCGGCGATCGCCGGCTCCAGGGTCTCCGCCCGCCCGGCGAGCGACGCCGCCCGCTCCTCCGCCGTCTCCGGGGCGAGCCCCGCCGCCGCGAGGCCGCAGCCCGCCGCATCCTGGACGCCGCGCGCGGCGGCACCCGCCTCCGTGGCCGCGCGCAGCCGCTCCTCGGCCTCGGCCTGCGCCCGCGCCGCCCCCACTGCCGCCGCCCGCGCGGCCGCGAGCGCCGCCTCGGCCCCGTGGACGTCGCCGGTCGCGACGTCGTGCGCGCCCACCTCGGCGCCGCACACCGGGCAGGGGTCCCCCTCGGCGAGGTCGGCCCGGATCGCCGCCGCCAGATCGGCCCGGCGCAGCGCCCGCGCGTGGGCGTCGGCCGCGGCCAGCGCGGCGTCGGCCGTCGCGACCCCCGTCGACGCCGTCTTGGCGTCCTGGACGGCCCTGCGCTCCGCGTCGGCGGCCTGCCGGACCGCCTCCCCCGCCGCGGCCCACGCCGCCACGGCGGCCGCCTGGGCGACGGCGGTGTCGCGCTCGGCCTCCGCGGCGAGGAGGGTGGCGCGCAGCTCGCCGAGCGTCGCGGCGCGCGCCGCGAGGGCGGCCTCCCGCCCGGTGAGCGCCTCCCGCCGGCCGGGCAGCGCGCCCGCCAGCCGCTCCGCCGCCTCGGCGCGGACCGAGAGGCCGGCCAGCGCGGCGCCGTCGCCGCCGTGGCGCTCGCGGAGGCCGGCCACCGCCGTCTCCGCCGTCGTCGCCCGCCGGCGCGCCACGGCCTGGGCCTTCCGAGCCGCGGCCGCCGCGGCGCCGCACGCGTCGAGCCGTCCGATGAGATCCGCACCGGCCGCGTCGTCGGGCAGCTCCGCCGCCGCCGCCCGCGCCGCGGCCGCCCGCGTCCGGGACGCCGCCGCCGCCTCGGCGTGCGCCGCCGCCGCCCGCGCCAGCGGCACCAGCCGCCGCGCCGCCGCGTGCCGCGCCGCCGCGTCGCGCAGCGCCCGCGCCGCCTGCGACCGCGCCCGCGCGCCGTGACCGGGGAGTCGTCCGGCGCCGCGCTCGTACGCGTCGGCCTCGCCCTCCGCGGCCGCCTGCGCCCGCCCGGCCGCGAGCCGCGCGCCCTCGAGCGACGCGACGTTGAACAGCTCCCGGAGGATCGCGTCGCGGTCGCGCGGCTGGGCGCCGAGGAACTCCGCGAAGCGCCCCTGCGCCAGGAGGACCGCGCTGGTGAACGCCCGGAAGCTCATGCCCACGATCCGGGCGAGCGCCGCCCCCACCGCCTCCTCGCCGCCCGTCGTCTCGATGACGGGGCCGCCGTCGCCGTCGAGCCGCTCCAGCACGTGCGACGGCTCGGGGGCGTCCGGCCCGTAGCGGCGCGCCACCCGCCAGACGTCGCCCCGCGCCGCGAAGGTCAGGCGCACCTCGCCGTGCGACCGGCCCAGCGTGAGCAGGTCGCCGGGCCGCGCCTTCTCGGGCGTCTGGCCGAACAGCGCGAACGCGATCGCGTCGAGCAGCGAGGTCTTGCCCGCGCCGGTGTCGCCCGAGATGACGACCAGCTCGTGGGGGCGCAGGTCGACCGTCGGCCCGGTCGTAGGAGCGGAACGCGGTGAGGTCGAGCTCGAGGGGCCTCACGCGTCCGCCTCCTCGACCCCCTCCGCCACGGCGAGCGCGAACGCCTCCGCCTGGGCCCGGCCCAGGTCGCGCCCGAGACCGGCCGTCCACTCGGCGTACAGGGCGGGGAGGTCCCGCGTCGCCCCGTCCCCGCCGCCATCGCCGGCCTCCGGCAGGACCCCGATGGGCGCGGCGTACACCGGCTCCACGCGCAGGGCGCCCGGGACCGCCTCGCGCACCTGCCGGATCAGGTCGGTGACGGGCGCGTCGAGCAGCACCTCGCACGCGAACCACGCGCCCGGGTGCGCCGAGGCGAGCGCCCCGAGGTCGTCGATCCGGCCGCGCAGGCGCACCAGCGGCCGCGCCGCCGCGAGGGGCACCTCGCGCGCCCGTGTGGTGTCGCCGCCGACGTCCACCACCACGACGCACTTGGCGTGGTTGTCCTCGCTGAAGTCGAGGGCCATCGGGCTGCCGCAGTAGCGGCCGGCCGCGGCGACGCCCGGGAGCGTCTGCGGCCGGTGCACGTGCCCGAGCGCGACGTAGTCGAGGTCCACCGGCACCGACGCGGACGAGACGGTGTACGAGATCCCCATCGTCAGCTCGCGCTCGCCGCCGCCCGCCAGGGCGCGCTCGATCATGAGGTGGCCGACGAGGACCGCGACGCCCCCCTGCTCGCGCCGCCGCCGGGCGGCCTCGGCGCCGTAGTCGAGCATCAGCGCGCCGACCCGGTCGGCCCACCGGGTGCGCGCGTCCTGGACGCTCGCGCCGGCGTCCAGCTTCATCTGCGCCGGGTCGGGCCACGGGAGCATCGCCGCGTGGAGCGGGCCGGCCGCCGTGTCGAGCGTGACGACCGCGTCGGCGACCGGCCGCACCTTCCCGGCCACGTGGATCCGCCGGTCCGCGAGGTAGGGCGCGAGGTGGGTCCACAGGGCGGGGTCGTCGTGGTTGCCCGCCACCGCCAGCACCGGCGCCACCGCGGCGAGCCGCTCGAGCGCGGCCAGGCAGTCGCCGAGGGCCGCGGAGTCGACGAGCCGCCGGTCGAGCAGGTCGCCCGCGACGAGGACGGCGTCGACCCCCTCGTCGGCCGCGACTCGCGCCACCTCCTCCAGCGCCGCCCGCGCCTCCACCCCCCGGTCGGCGCCGTACAGCCGCTTGCCGAGGTGCCAGTCCCCGGTGTGGAGCAGCCTCACCCGAACTCGTCGATCGCGGCCTGCGTGAGCTCGGCGCGCGACACCTCGCCCGACGTGGTCGCCCAGGGCGGGAACGGGACCTCGACCGCGATCGGCGCGGGGACGCTCGGCTGGCTCACCAGCACCCGCCCCTGCATCAGCAGCCGCGCCCGCGCGCGTGCCGCCGGCCCGAGCCACCCGTACTCGCTGCGCTCGGCCTCCGCGGCGTCCAGGCGCCCCGCGATGCGGATCGCCGCGTTCTGCGTGACCTCCGGCGCCACCAGGGAGGCCTGCTGTTGCGCGCCGATCAGGATCACGCCGAGGGACCGCCCGCGCTGGGCGATGTCGACGAGCGTGTCCTTGATCGGCGAGTCGCCCTCGCGGGGCGCGTACTTGTTGAGCTCGTCCAGGACGACGAACTCGATGGGGTCGCGCTGCCCCGCCTCCTTCGCCGCGAAGGTCTGCGCCAGCAGCGTGCCCACCACGAAACGCTGCGCGAAATCGTGGAGGCGGGCGAGGTGGACGACGGCGACGGGCGGCTCGTCCTCGGCCGCGTCGCCGCGGGGGATGGGCTGGGCGTCCGACCGGATGAGGCCCCGCAGCCGGCCGGCGGCGCTCTCCAGGCGCCGAACGAACGCGCTGATCGTGCCGGTGGCGGCGCGGCCGGTCCACGCGGCGCCGGCGCCGTCCTCGGCCTCCAGCTCCGCGACGAGCCACGCGACGAGCCCGTCCAGGTCGTGGAACGGCCCCGCCATCAGCTCGCCCGCGGGCCGCGGCGCGCGCGACCGGGGCGGCCCGTCGGCGGGCCCGTTCAGCAGGCCCACGGCGCCGGGGTGGTCGAGCACCGGGACGGCCCGCCGCAGCAGCTCGCCGCGCACCCGCTCCTCCACGAACGAGAGCTGGCTGCGCATGTCCGACGCGTCGGCGAAGCAGAACCGCAGGAGCCCCTCCAGCACGAACGCGTGGGGCGTCCACCCGAACACCTTCACGCCCTCGTGGCGCGACTCGCTGCTGGGCAGGGCGTGGTCGTCGCGCCGCGGCGGCGCCCAGAACGCCACGTCGGGGAAGCCGCCCGGCTCATCCAGCCCCAGGCGCGCCCAGCGGGCGTCGAGGTCGCGCCGGTCGTCCCGTTCCGCGTACTTGCGGTTCGGGCGGTCGAGGAAGAGGAGGTCCTCGCCCTTCACGTTGAAGAGCAGCACCCGCACGCGCCGCCGCATGCCCGGGTGGGCGAGCAGCAGGCGGATCAGCGCGAGCGCCGTGCTGGTCTTGGTGGCGACGCCGCTGATCCCGGAGATCGAGACGTGGCCGCCCTTGGTGCCGTCGAGGAAGTCGAGGTCGATGTGGACCGGCTCGCCGTCGCGCCCCAGCCCGATGGCCAGCGTGCGCTCCATCGTGTCCTCGTAGAGCGCGAGCCGGCGCTCCTCGCCCCGCGCCCGCCGGACCGCCAGCCCCGGGTGCGGCGCCACCCAGCGCTCCGGGTCGACGCGCACCACCTGCACCTCGGCCGTGCGCACCAGCTCGCCGGGCATCTGGCCCTGGGCGATCACCATCGAGTCGGAGGGCATGGTGGCCCCCTCGTGGACGGCGTGCGACTCGGTCACCACGCCGTACGTGACGACGTCGCCGACGGGGTCGGGGGTGGTGACCGCGACGAGGTCGTCGACCTCGAGGGACTCCCCGTCGAGGATCCCGACCTGGAACGCCTGGCTGCTCGCGGCCTGGTGGCCCAGCACGACCCCGACGCCGCTCACGCCGCCACCGCCGGGTGCTCGGGCTCGGCGACGCCGACCGCCGCGACCGGAAGGGCGTCGAGCCGGGCGCCCGCGGACGCCCGCCGCACCGCCCGGAGCGCCAGGCGCCGGTCGCCCATCCGGTGGCGCAGCCGCCACTCCAGGGCCGCGACGGGGGTGAGGTTCTGGGGCGCGCGCGGGTCGCGGTGGGCGCGCCCCGCGAAGTGGGGCAGCTCCGCGGCCGCCCGGTCGGCGAGCCGGGCCGCCTCGGCGACCCCCGTCGAGCGCGCGACCTCGCCGCGCAGGATCCCCGCCCAGCCGCCGGTCCCGGCGCCCGGGAGGCGCTGGTACCACGACAGCCGGTCCTCGCCGATCGCGAAGAGCGGCGTGCGCTGCCCGACGCCGAGGCGCACGACGCACGCCGCCTCGTCGGGGCCCAGGTACATGCGGTGGTGGCTCTTGATGGCGCCGACGACGGGGCCCTCGGCGTCGCGCAGGAACGACAGCCGCCCGTCGAGCACCACCAGGCGCTCCGGCGACGACAGCTCCTCGGCCAGCGTCAGCTCGAGCGCCTGCCGGAACTCGCCCACCCGCCGGGCCAGGCCGGTGGCCTCGTTGGCCGCCCCCGCCCGCGGCTCCCAGCGGAACCCGCCCGTGGGCGGCAGGTCGAGCGGGCGGTCGCCCACCGTGAGCACGTGGCGGCGCACCGTGACGCCCTCGATCCGCGCCGGCGCGCCCGCCGTGACGAGCACCGCCCCGGCCGCGATCGCGAACGCCGCACCCGGGAGCGCGACGGCCTCGCCGGGGGGCGTCACCGTGAGCCACGCCTCCACCTGCTGGGCGCCGTCCACGAACGCCAGCTCGCCGGGCGCCGTGGGCCGCGGATCGATGGGAGCCCACTCACGATCCTCGACCCCGGCGTCGACCGGGGCGGTCTCCGCGTCCTCGGGGTGAAGTCCCGGTCCGTACGAGGGATCCGAGACCAGGACGGAGGGTTGGGGAGCGCGTGCGTCCATCCGCCGACTGTAGCCCGACCCCCGGACGCGCCCGCCGCGCGCGGCAGCCGCTATCGTCGCCCTCGGCCGGCGCGACGGAGACCGGCGGGCGGGCGGACAAAAGGGGACTCTGGCGTGAACAGGCGGTACATCATCGGCGCCATCGTCGCCGCGATCGTGGTGGTCGGCGTGCTCGTCGGCATCAGCCTCGCGGGCGGCGGCGACGACTCGGTGTCGAGCATCGAGAACGTCGATGCAGGTGAAGTCCGAGTTCGCGGGCGTCCCCTCGGCCGGGAACACGATCGGGAAGTCCGACGCCACGGTCGAGATCGTCGAATACGGCGACACGTCGTGCCCGGTGTGCAAGGACGCGTCCCAGACGTCGATACCCCAGGTGGTGGACGAGTACGTGAAGACCGGCAAGGCGAAGATGACGTTCCGGCCGATCGCCTTCATCAGCCGCAGCTCCGAGCGCGGCGCCCTGGGCGCCGAGGCGGCGGGGATGCAGGACGCGATGTGGCCGTTCGTGACGCTGATCTACGCCAACCAGGGCCCCGAGACCCAGCAGGACTGGCTCACCGACGACCTCCTGGAGGAGGCGGCGACCAAGCTCGGCCTGGACGTCGACAAGTGGAAGACCGACTACGCCGGGGACGCCGTGGCCAGCCAGTTCTTCCAGCGCCAGACCGAGGCGGACGCCGACAAGGTCACCGGCACCCCGTTCTTCGTGGTGAAGGGCCCCAACGGCACGGAGTCGTTCAGCGGCGCCGTCGGCCTCGCGCGCTTCCGCGAGGCGATCGACAAGGTCCAGTAGGCGCGTGGCCGCCCGCCTGCCCAGCGAGAACGTCCTGCGCGTCGCGCTGGGCGTGGTCTCGCTGATGGGCCTCGGCGTCGCCACCTACCTGACCGTCGTCCGCGCGGAGGGCGACAGCCCGACGTGCGTGATCGGCGGCGGCTGCCACACCGTCCAGTCGAGCGAGTACTCCGAGCTGGCGGGCGTCCCCGTCGCCTGGCTGGGCCTGGCGGCCTACGTCGGGCTCCTGATCGCCGCGATCCTGCCCGGCCAGGCCGGCCGCGCCCTCGGGCTGTTCACGGCCGTCGTGAGCTTCGGCTTCTCGGCGTGGCTGACCTACGCCGAGCTGGTCCTGATCGACGCCGTCTGCGCCTGGTGCGTCACGAGCGCGATCCTGGTGACGATCGCGCTGGTGATCACGGTGATGCGGGCAGCATCCCCTTCACCCAGCCAGGGAGGAAGCGCTCGTCGGTCAGCGCCAGACCCCCGATCGCCAGGGCAGACCCCAGAATCGAGCACATGACGACCGCCGGGTCGGGCGTGGACACCTGGAAGAAGTCCCGCCATCCCGGCAGCGACAGCACCACGAAGTAGAGCGCGAGGAGGGCCAGGCAGAGGGCCCCCACGGTGTAGTCGCGGATCCGGCTCGAGCTCTCGAGCACCACGATCAGGTAGAGCCCCACGATCACCAGGACCGTGGTGGCCACCGTCCGGGCGCGCAGCTCGCTCATGTCGAGCAGGTTGATCGCGAGCAGGAAGCTCGCCACCACCCCCAGGCCGGTCGCGGTGCCGGCGGGGATCGAGAAGCTGGCCAGCTCCCGGAGGAACCTGGTGGGCCGCCACGGCCCGTCGCTCGGCGCCAGGGCCAGGAAGAACGCGGGGATGCCGATCGTCACCGCCGAGGCCAGCGTCAGGTGGCGCGGCAGGAACGGGTAGCTCTCGGCGGAGAGGCCCACCGTCAGCACCAGGAACGCCGCCAGCGCCGACTTCGCGACGAACAGCTTCGCGACCCGCTGGAGGTTGCGCAGCACCTTGCGGCCCTCGCGGATCATCGGGGGCACCGACGCGAAGCCGCCCTTCACCAGGATCAGGTCGGCGATGCCCTTCGCCATCTGCGAGCCGTTGCCCTGGGCGATCCCGATCCGGGCCGCCTTGAGGGCGGGCACGTCGTTGACCCCGTCGCCCACCATCGCGACGTGGGCGCCGCCCGCCGTGAGGGCCTCCACGTAGCGGCGCTTGCCGTCCGGCGAGATGCGCCCGACGACGGTCGTTCGGCTCACCAGGTCGCGCAGCTCGGCGTCCGACGCCGGCAGGTCCCGGCCGTCGACCGGCTCGCCGCGCACCTCGATCCCCGCGTCGCGCGGCGATCGCGGCGACGGTGGCGGGCGCGTCGCCGGAGATCACGCGGATGTCGATGCCCTCCTCCTGGAGGAAGCTGATCGTCTCGCGGCAGTCCTGGCGGAGCTCCTCGGCGAGCACCACGATCCCCATCGGCGCGAGGCCGCGGGGCGGCGGGGCGTCCGGGTCGGGCAGGTCCAGGGGCGACGTCGCCCGCGGCGAACGCCAGCACGCGCCGGCCGGCCGCGGCCTCCTCGCGGGCGCGCTCGCCGAGCGGCCCGTCCAGCGCGAAGTGCTCGGGGGCGCCCATCACGTAGGTGCGGCCGCCGATGCGGATGCCGCTCCAGCGCCGGCGGGAGGCGAACGGCACGCTCCCCTCGATCGGCTCGGGCTCGCCGTGCACGTGGGCCTTCACCGCGTCGAGCGTGGAGGTGCTGCCCGGCGAGCTGGCGGCGAAGCGTCCCGAGCGACCACCGAGAACTCGCCCTCGTCGATGCCCGCCGCCGGGCACGAGCGCGACCACGCGGAGGGCCTCCTCGGTGAGCGTCCCCGTCTTGTCGAGGCAGATCACGTCGGTGGACGCGAGCGACTCGACGGCGTTGAGCTGCTGGCTCAGGGCGCCCGCGGCGCGCCATCCGCATCGTCGCCACCGCGTAGGTCACGGCCACCAGCAGCACGAGGCCCTCCGGCACGATCGTGATGACGCCGGCCACGGCGGTGGACACCGACTCGCGGAACGGCGTGTCCTGCTCGATGAGCGACCAGCCGAGCAGCACGCCGCAGGGGATCATGGCGATCCCCAGGATCAGCACCAGGCGGTCGAGCGCCAGCTCCAGCGGGGAGCGCGGGTGGCGGAACTCGCGCGCCTCGCCCACCAGGCGCTCCGCGTAGGTGTCCGGGCCGACGGCCTCGGCGACGTACGCGCCGGTCCCCTCCACGGCGTACGACCCGGCGCGCATGCGGGTCGCCCGGGCCGCGCGACACCGGCTCGGCCTCGCCGGTCAGGATCGACTCGTCCACGCCGAGGGCCTCCGCCCGCGCGAGCCGGCCGTCGGCCACCACCTGGTCGCCGGCGTCCACCAGCACCAGGTCGCCGGGGACCACGTCGTCGATCGGCGACCTGCACCGGGCGGCCGTCGCGGACCACCGTCGCGCGCGGCGCCACGAGCGCGGCCAGCCGGTCGAGGCTCGCCTTGGCGCGCGCCTCCTGGATGATCCCGATGCCGGCGTTCAGCACCAGGATCGCCAGGAAGACGGCGTCGCGCCAGTCGCCGAAGATCAGCGTGACGATGCCGAAGAACAGCAGCGTCACGTTGAAGACCGTGAACAGGTTGGCGCGGAGGATGCTCGACCACGAGCGGCTCGTGGGGGGCGGCTCCACCTCGCCCCGCGCGGCCAGGCGGCGGCTCGCCTCCGCCTGGCTGAGGCCCTCCGCCGGCGGCGGCATGCGCTGCGTGGTGGCGGTCGTCAGGTCCGCAGCGCCTCGGCGACCGTCGGGTTGACCACGCGCCCGGACCGCACGTTCACGCCCGGCTCCAGCCCCGGGTGGGCGTCGATGGCGCCGTTCACGCCCATGTCGGCGAGCCACGTCACGTGCGGCAGGGTGGCGTTGCAGAGCGCGCGGGTGGACGTGACCGGGACGGCGCCCGGCATGTTCGCCACGCAGTAGTGGATGACGCCGTCCACGACGTAGACGGGGTCGGAATGGGTGGTGGGCCGGGTGGTCTCGAAGCAGCCGCCCTGGTCGACCGCCACGTCCACCACCACCGACCCCGGCCGCATCAGGTCGAGGGCCGCCCGGCTCACCAGGCGCGGCGCCCGCGCCCCCGGCAGGAGCACGGCGCCCACCACCAGGTCGGCGCTCGGCAGGAGCTCCTCGATCGCGAGCTGGGTGGAGTACAGCAGCTCGACGCGCCCGCCCAGGACCAGCTCCAGCTCGCGCAGCCGGTCCAGGTCGGTGTCGAGCACCGAGACGTGGGCCTGCATGCCGATCGCGACCATCGCGGCGTTGATGCCGACGATGCCCGCGCCGATCACCAGCACGTTCCCGGGCGCGACTCCCGCGACCCCGCCCAGCAGCACGCCGCGCCCGCCGCCGGCCTTCTCCAGGTAGCGGGCTCCCGCCTGCACCGACAGCCGCCCGGCGATCTCGCTCATCGGCGCCAGCAGCGGCAGCCGGCCGCCGCCGTCCTCGACGGTCTCGTACGCGATCCCCGTGCCGCCCGCGGCCACCAGCGCCTGCGCCACGCCGGGGTTCGCGGCGAGGTGGAGGTAGGTGAACAGGACCTGGTCCTCGCGCAGGAACGCGAACTCCTCCGGCTGGGGCTCCTTGACCTTCAGCACCAGGTCGGCGGCCCACGCGTCGGACACGTCGCCGATGCGGGCGCCGACGCGCGCGAAGTCCTCGTCGGCGATGCCCGACCCGGCGCCGGCGTCGCGCTCCACCACCACGTCGTGGCCGCGCCGCGCCAGCTCCAGCGCTCCCGCGGGGGTCAGCGCGACGCGGTACTCGTCCGACTTGACCTCCGCCGGCACACCGACTCTCATCACCCCTCCGCCGTCGTGGGAGGCACCAACCCTAACGACCCCCGGCGCCGCTCCGGGCACGGCGCAGGGCGGGCCGCGCCAGCGCGACCGCGCACGCCGCGGCGGCGACGATCGCCAGTACCGCGACGCCCAGCAGGATCCCCTGCCGGCGGTCGTCGGCGCGGAGCGCGAACCGGCTGCCGATCAGCGCGCGGCTGCGCGCGAGCTCGCGGGACGCCAGCGCGTGCAGCGGGTAGGCGTCCGAGGGTGCGCGCGAAGCCGCTCTCGGCGCCGCGGAGGTCGAGGCGCCACAGGGCCGCCATCGCCGTGCGGAACGACTCCGCCGCCGGCCCGGCCTGCGGATCGAGGCCCTCCTGGTCCATCAGCTCGCGGACCTCGGTCGCCGTCTCGGCGATGCCGCCGCCCGAGTCGCTGCGCTGGATGACGATGCCGCGCACGGCGCCGTCCTCGTCCACCACCGGGCCGCCCGAGTCGCCGCTCTGCACGCCGGCGGAGACCACGAACCCGGTCCGCTCCCGCGCGGTGCCGTCCTCGAGCGTCCCGGAGGTGCGGATCACGCCGCGGCGGACGGTCGGCGTGCCGGCGGCGGCACCCGGGGTCAGGAGGTGGTCCTCGCCGCTGAAGCCGATCGTGGCGACGGGTGTGCGGGTGCTCCGCGCGTCGTCGAGCGCCACGGCCGGCGCCCCCGCCACGGGGATCCTCACCAGCGCCAGGTCGGCGGACGCGCTGCGCCGGCGGTCCATCCCGCGGAACGTCTCCTGCTGCACGGTGGCGCCCTCGACGCGCGCAGGCGTCACCAGCGTCTGGGTGACCGTCCCGGGCACCGCGACCGCGCCGTTCTCCGTCACCCACTCCCGGGCCGCCTGCTCGTCGGCGTGTGGGCGCCCCTGGAAGGCCTCCCGGGTCTGGTACGCGAGCCGCGCGACCGTGTCCTTCTCGGGGTCGGCGACGTGGGCGGCCGTCACGAGCCAGCCGTCGGGGGTCACGGCCACCGCGGTGCCGACCTCCTGGATCTCGCGACCGCCGGGGGGCATCGGGAGCACCCGCCCGTCCCCCAGCCGGATCGCGTTCACCCGGATCGTCGTCTCCACCCGGTAGACGCTCGGCAGCGCCAGCAGGACGCCCCGGTCGATCGGGTCGCCGGAGAGGTCGTCGGGGACGGCCGCGGCCGCCCCGCCCGCCGTCGCGACCAGGATCAGGAGGGCGAGGGCGATGGCGCGCACGGGACAAGGGTAGGCCGTCCCGGCCGGACCGCGACGCGGTTCCGTCCCGGCCGTCGCTCGGGCCTTGACCTCAACTGCACTTCACCTCCTACCGTGATGGCGACCCGACGAGAGGAGCCGCCATGACGACGACGACGACCACCGCTTCGCCGAGCGCCCGCATCACCGCCGAGGTCACGTCCTGGCCGGGCGTCACCGCGGGCCCGGGACCGCGCGGCGAGTTCGGCTTCCGCGTCGGCCGCCGGGAGATCGGCCACCTGCACGGCGACCGCGTCGCCCACTTCGGCTTCCCCCGCGGCGTGTGGCGGGAGCTGATGGACGCCGGCCGGATCGTCCGCCACCCCATCGACCACGACGGCTGGGGCGCCCGCGCCATCCGCGGCCCGGAGGACGAGGCCGACGTGATCGCCCTGCTCCGGCTCAACTACGAGCGCGCGGCGGACCGGGTCCGGGAGGGGGCGGCACCCGCCGACGCGGCCTGAGTGCGCGTCACCCGGATCGCGCGCTTCGGCGGGCCGGACGTCCTGGTCCCCGGCACCGCGCCCGATCCCGTCCCGGCGGAGGGGGAGGTCGTCGTCGATGTCCACTGGGCGGGCGTCACGTGGGCCGACACGCGCCTGCGGGCGGGGGCGCCCGGCCCGTTCACGGGCACGCCGCCGCTCGTGCCGGGCAACGGGGTCGCCGGCGTCGTGGGGGCCGTCGGGGCGGGGGCGGACCCCGGCCTGGCCGGCGCCCGGGTGGTGACCGCCACCGGCGGCGCGGGCGGCTACGCCGAGCGGGTCTCGGTGCCCGCCCGCGGGCTCGTGCCCGTCCCCGGCGGGCTGGGCCTGGACGAGGCCGCCGCGCTCATGGCCGACGGCCGCACGGCACTGCTGCTGGTCCGCGCCGCCGCCGTCGGCGCGGGGGAGCGCGTGCTGGTGGAGGCCGCGGCGGGCGGGCTCGGCACCCTGCTCGTCCAGATCGCGCGCGACGCCGGGGCCCGCGTCGTCGCGGCCGCCCGCGGCGCCGCCAAGCTCGCGCTGGCGCGCTCGCTCGGCGCGGAGGAGGCCGTGGACTACGGGCGGCCGGGCTGGGAGGAGGAGGCCGGGGCGGTGGACGTCGCCTTCGACGGCGTCGGCGGCGCGGTCGGTCGCGCCGCCTTCGGGCTGGTCGCGCCGGGCGGGCGGATGGTGACCTACGGCGCGGCGAGCGGCGAGTGGGCGACCCCGTCGCCCCAGGAGGCGGCCCGGCGGCGCGTCGCGCTCGTCACACTGCAGCGGCCGTCGGCCGATGCGCTCGCGGCCCTGACGGCCGACGCGCTCGGCATGGCGGCCGACGGCCGGATCCGGCCGGTGATCGGCGCCAGGGTCCCCCTTGCGCGGGCCGCCGAGGCGCACGCGGCCCTGGAGGCGCGGGCCACCATGGGGAAGACGCTCCTCGACGTCCGCTCGGACGCCGGCGCGGCCTAGCCCTCGGTCTCCACGATCTCCTTGATCCGTCGGAGGGCGTCCTCCTGGGTGGGCGTGAGCCGTGCCTCCAGGTCCACCGACGGGTCCTTCGGCTCGGCCTCCACCGTCCACACCACGCGGCTGCCGCCCTCGCGCTCCTGCACCTCGAAGGTGGCGTGGTACGAGGCGACGGGCGCCCCCGAGACGACGGAGTACGAGTAGCGCCGCGCCGCCTCGTCCCGGTCGTCGAGCGTCTCCACCAGCTCGCCGCCGTCGGCGTTGCGCAGGATCCGCTGGCCGCCGGCGACGTCGGCGGTCTCGTACTTGGGGTACCAGCGCGGCACGGAGGTCGGGTCGCCCACCAGGTCCCAGGTCGACGACGCGGGCGCGTCCACGTCGATGGTG
Organism: Miltoncostaeaceae bacterium; assembly: GCA_963749475.1. Taxonomy (GTDB): domain Bacteria; phylum Actinomycetota; class Thermoleophilia; order Miltoncostaeales; family Miltoncostaeaceae; genus Miltoncostaea. The sequence continues at coordinate 283,016 of CAVVMP010000009.1, read as the reverse complement.
CGCTGCCAGCGGGGCATCAGTGGCGGAAGTGCCGGCGGCCGGTGACGACCATGCTGACGTCGGCGGCGTCGCACGCGGCGAACACCTCGTCGTCGCGGATCGACCCGCCCGGCTGGATCACGGCCTTCACGCCCGCGGCGATCGCGGCCTCCGGGCCGTCGGCGAACGGGAAGAACGCGTCGCTGGCCAGGACGGCGCCCTCCACGGGTCCCTGCGCCTTCTCCAGCGACAGCCGCACCGAGTCGACCCGGCTCATCTGGCCGGCGCCGACCCCCACGGTCACGAGGTCCCGCGCCAGCACGATCGCGTTGCTCTTCACGTGCTTCGCGACGCGCCAGGCGAACAGCAGGTCGCCCCACTCCGCCTCGCTGGGCGCGCGCTTCGTCGCGACGCTCATCTGGTCCCGGACCTCGGTCTCGTCGTCGCGGTCCTGGATGAGCAGGCCGCCGGTGACGCGGCGCAGGTCGCGCTCGCCCGGGTTGGCGCGGCGCCGCTCGCCGGTGCGCATGATCCGGGTGTTCGGCTTGCGGGTGAGGGCCGACAGGGCGTCGTCGTCGTAGCCGGGGGCCAGGAGGACCTCGACGAACGTGTCGGCCAGCAGCTCGCCCAGCGCGCCGTCCACCGGGCGGTTCACGACGATCACGCCGCCGTAGGCCGACACCGGGTCGCAGTCGCGGGCGCGGACGTAGGCGGTGCCCACGTCGCCCGCCACCGCCACGCCGCACGGGTTGTTGTGCTTCACGATCACGCAGGCGGGCAGCTCGAACTCGGCCAGCAGGCCCCGCCCGGCGTCCAGGTCGAGCAGGTTGTTGAACGAGAGCCCCTTGCCGTGGAGCTGCTCGGTGAGCGCCAGCAGGTGGGTGCGGGCGCCGCGCTCGGTGTAGTAGGCGCCGCGCTGGTGCGGGTTCTCGCCGTAGCTCACCTCGAGGTGCTTGTCGAAGCCCATGAGGATCGCCTCGGGGAAGTCGTCCTCCCGTGAGGCGAAGTAGTCCGCGATGGCGGCGTCGTAGCGGGCGGTGCGCTGGTAGGCGGCGCCGGCCAGGCGGCGCAGCAGCGCGATCGACAGCTCGCCGCCGCCGGCGCCCATCTCGTCGATGATCTGCTCGTACTGGTCGGGCGAGGTCACCACCGCCACGCGGGCGTGGTTCTTCGCGGCGGCGCGGATGAGCGCGGGGCCGCCGATGTCGATCTGCTCCACGATCTCGGGCTCGGTGGCGCCGCGGCGGGCGACCGTCTCCTCGAACGGGTAGAGGTTCACGACCACCAGGTCGATCGGCTCGATGCCGTTCTCCTGCATCTCCCGGACGTCCGACTCGACGTCGGTCCGGCCGAGGATGCCGCCGTGGACCTTCGGGTGGAGCGTCTTGACGCGGCCGCCCAGGATCTCCGGGTGCCCGGTGAGCTCGTCAACGGGCACGACGTCGATGCCCCATCCGCGCAGCGCGTCGGCGGTGCCGCCGGTGGAGATGATCGTGACGCCGTGCGCCGCGAGGCGTCGGGCGAAGTCCTGGAGGCCGGTCTTGTCCGAGACCGACACGAGCGCGCGCCTGACCCTCACTGCACCTCCACATCCCCGGGGACGATCCGGACGCGGCGACGGTCCACGGGGTCGCGGACCACCCGACCGGCGGCGAACAACCGGACCGCCTCGGGCACGAGACGGTGCTCGGCCTCGCGGATCCGCGCGGTCAGCGCGTCCGCGTCGTCACCGTACATCACGGCGACGGGCTCCTGCAGGATGGGCGGACCGCCGTCCACGACCTCCTCCGCGAAGTGCACGGTGACCCCCGTGACCTGCACCCCCCAGGCCAGCGCCTGCTCGATCGCGTGCAAGCCGGGGAACGACGGCAGCAGCGACGGGTGGAGATTGATCACCCGGTCGGGGAAGCGGTCCAGGAAGACCCCGGTGAGGATGCTCATCCACCCGGCGAGCACCACCAGGTCGGGGCGCTCACCCGCCACGACCTCCGCCAGGTCCGCGTCGCGCGCCTCGCGCTCGCGCCCCGCCAGGGGGACGACGGCGGTGGGGATGCCGGCGCGCGCGGCGCGCTCCAGGGCGGGGACCTCCTCCTTGGAGCTGACCACCCGCACGATCTCGATGCCCCCCGGCTCGTGGACGGTGTCGATCAGGCTCTGGAGGTTCGACCCCGAGCCGGAGACGAGCACCACCACGCGGAAGGGATCAGCCACGGCGGACGCCCGGCGGCCCGGCGACGCGGCCCACCCGGCGCGCGCCGGGGACGGCCGCGACCGCGGCGTCCACGTCGCCCTCCGCCACCACGACGCACATGCCGAGGCCCATGTTGAAGGTGCGCCACGCCACCTCGTCGGCCACCCGGCCGGTCGCCAGCACGGCGGCGATCGCCGGTCCCGGGTCCCACGACCCCGCGTCGAGTTCGGCGCCGAGGTCCTCGGGGAGGGCGCGGGGGAGGTTCTCGGGCAGGCCGCCGCCGGTGACGTGCGCGGCCGCGTGGACGTCGGCGGCCGCCCGCATCGCCGCCACCTCGTTGACGTAGAGGCGGGTGGGGGCCAGCAGCAGGTCGGGGTCGGCCGCCAGGGCGCCGGCGTCGATGAGCGCCCGGACCAGGGAGAAGCCGTTGGAGTGGACCCCGGACGAGGGGATCCCGACGATCGCGTCGCCCTCCCGCACGCGGTGGGGGCCGAGCATCTCGGACCGCTCGACCACCCCGGCGGCGAACCCCGCCAGGTCGAAGTGGCCGGGCGCGTACAAGCCGGGCATCTCGGCGGTCTCCCCGCCGGCCAGGGCGCACCCCACGGCGGCGCAGGCGTCCGCGATGGAGCGCACCAGCACCCCCGCCTCGCCCGGGTCGAGGCGCCCGACGGCGAGGTAGTCGAGGAACACCAGGGGCGCCGCACCGGTGCAGGCCAGGTCGTTGACGCACATCGCCACCAGGTCCTGCCCGAGCCCCTCGATGCGCCCGAGCTCCCGGGCGAGCAGCAGCTTGGTGCCGACGCCGTCGGTGCAGGTCACGAGCATCGGCTCCCGCATCCCGGCGGGGAGGGGATGCGCCGCCGCGAACCCGGTCTGGCCTCCGGCGATGAGCGACGCGATCGCCGCGGTGTGGCGGCCGGCGGCGTCGAGGTCGACGCCCGCGTCGCGGTAGGAGATGGACCGCTCGCTCACGGACGCAAGCCTATTCGGCACCGACGGTCCCGGCGGGGCCTCGCCCGGTAGGTTCGGGCCATGAGCACGCTCACGGGGGGATGCGCCTGCGGCGCCGTCCGGTTCGCGATCGACGGGCCGCTCGGGCGGGCGACGTACTGCCACTGCACGCGCTGCCAGCGCAGGACGGGGACCGCGGCCTCGGCGAACGCCCGGATCCCGCCCGGGGCGCTCCGGGTCACGGCGGGCGAGGACCGGATCGGCGCGTGGGAGCCCGACGGCGGGTGGGCGAAGCTGTTCTGCCGCGACTGCGGCTCCGCCCTGTTCAGCCGCGCCCCGGACCGCCCCGAGGTGATGGGCGTCCGGCTGGGCGCGATCGACGGGGACCCCGGCGTGCGGCCCAGCGGCCACCAGTTCACCGCGTACGCCGCGCCCTGGGCGCCGGTCCCTGACGACGGGCTGCCCCGCTGGCCCGAGGGCCGGCCCCCCGGGGGCTAGGCGCCCGCGGGGACCCGGATCGGCGTCTCGAAGCGCAGCTTCTCCGACGAGTCCGGGACGGGGATGGGGTAGTCGCCGGTGAAGCAGGCGCGGCAGAAGCCCTCGGCGGGGGCGTCCACCGCACGCTGGAGCCCGGCCAGCGACAGGTAGGCCAGGCTGTTCGCCCCCGTGAGGGCGGCGATCTCCTCGATCGTGCGCCCGGCTGCGACCAGCTCGGTGCGGTCCGCCATGTCGATGCCGTAGAAGCACGGCCACAGGATCGGGGGGCTCGAGATGCGCATGTGCACCTCGGCGGCGCCCGCGTCGAACAGCATCTGCACGATCTTCTGGGTGGTGTTGCCGCGGACGATCGAGTCGTCCACCACCACCAGGCGCTTGCCGGCGATCACCGCCGGCAGCGGGTTGAACTTCAGCTTGATGCCCTGCTGGCGCATCAGCTGGTCGGGCTGGATGAAGCTGCGGCCGACGTAGCGGTTGCGGACCACGGCCTCGGCGTACGGGATCCCCGAGCGGGTGGCGTAGCCGATCGCGGCGGGCGTGCCGCTGTCGGGGAGCCCCACCACCAGGTCGGCCTCGGCGGGGCTCTCGCCGGCGAGCTGCTCGCCCATCCGGTGCCGCGCCTGCCACACCGTCATGCCGTCCATCTCGGAGTCGGGCCGCGCGAAGTAGATGTGCTCGAACACGCACAGGCGGGTGCCCTCGGACGGCATCGCCTGCCGGCTCGTGATGCCCTCCGCGCTCAGGCGCACCGCCTCACCGGGCCGTACGTCGCGCACGAACTGGGCGCCGATCTGGTCGAGGGCGCACGTCTCGGAGGCGACGCACCAGCCGTCGTCGTCCAGGCGCCCCAGCACCAGCGGCCGCACGCCGTGCGGGTCGCGGAACGCCACCAGCTCGCTGCCGGTGATCGCGACGGCGGAGTACGCGCCGGCCAGGTGCGGCATGACCTCGCACACCTCCCGCAGCAGGCTGCCGTCCCCGGCCGCGATCATCGCCGCGATGATCTCCGAGTCGGTGCTGGCGCGCAGGTCCACGCCCTCCAGCTCCATTCGCGCCCGCAGCTCGCCGGTGTTGGTGAGGTTGCCGTTGTGGCCCAGGGCCACGAGGCCGCCGCTGCGCGTGTGGGTGACCGGCTGGGAGTTCTCCCACTTGTTCGCGCCGGTCGTGGAGTAGCGGACGTGGCCGATCGCGGCGCCGCCGGTGAGCCCGCGCAGCGACGGCTCGTCGAACACGCCCGACACCAGGCCCAGGTCGCGCTGGACCGTCACCTGGCCCTGGTCGCTCACCGCGATGCCCGCGCTCTCCTGGCCCCGGTGCTGCAGGGCGTGGAGCGCGTAGAAGGTGAGGCGCGACACCTCGCGCCCCGGGGCGACGACGCCGAAGACGCCGCACTCCTCCCGGGGCGAGTCGTCCCAGTGGCCGCTCACGCCAGCGCCTCCGGCAGGCCGCGCTCGTAGGTCTCGGCCGCCTCGGCCAGCGTCAGCGACACCTCGACCTCCCCAACGTGGGCCGTCACCAGATCCCCGCCGACGGTACCGATGCGGCGCACCAGCACGCCCTCCGGGGCCATCCCGATCAGCGCGTCGGCGGCGGTGTCGTCGGCGACGGTGACCATCATCCGGCCCCCGCCCTCGCCGAACAGCGCCTCGTCGACCCGCCGGCCCTCGGCGAGCTGCACCACCGCCCCGACCCGGCCGGCGATCGCCGACTCGGCCAGCGCGACGGCCAGGCCGCCGCCGGAGACGTCGTGCGCGCTGAGCAGCACGCCCTCGTCGGCCGCACGGAGAACGAGCTCGATGGCCGCAACCTCCCGCTCCACATCGATGTCGGGCTGTCCGCCCCCGAGGCCCCGCGCGTACTCGCTCCCGTCCAGGACCCCATCATCGCCGACGACCAGGATGACATCCCCGTCACGGCCGAAGCCGTGTCCGAGGCTGCGGTCCGCCCGCTCCAGGAGCCCGAGCATCCCGACCACCGGTGTCGGGAGGATGGCACGGGTCGCCGACTCGTTGTAGAGCGAGACGTTCCCGGACACGACCGGCACCCCCAGTTCCCGCAGGGCGTCGGACATCCCGGCGATCGCCTCCGCCAGCCGCCAGCCGGTCGAGCCCTTCTCCGGATTCGGGAAGTTGAGGCAGTCCGTCGCGGCGATCGGCCGCGCCCCCGTGCAGGCGAGGTTCCGCGCCGCCTCCAGCACCGACGCCCGGCCGCCCTGGCGCGGGTCGGCCTCCGTGAGGCGCTCGGCGCAGTCGGTGGTGAGCGCGATCGCGCGGTCCGAGCCGGGCAGGCGCACCACGGCCGCGTCGCCGCCGGGGCGGCGGATGGTGTTGGCGCCGACCAGGTGGTCGTAGCGCTCGTAGATCCAGCGCCTCGAGGCGACGTTCGGCCGGCCGAGGAGCTCCCGCCACGCCGCCGCCGGTGTCGTCCGGCTCCTCCAGCAGGGCCAGGTCGAGCGCCTCCGGGCGGTCCGCCGGGGTGCGGGGCACCTCGTACACCGGCGCCTCGTCGGCGAGCAGCCGCGCGGGCAGGTCGACCACCACCTCGCCGCCGGACCGGGCCACCAGGTTCTCGCCCTCGGTGACCCGCCCGATGGCGGTGGCGTCGAGGTCCCAGCGCCGGCAGGTGGCCACCACCTCGTCCAGGCGCTCCGGCGCCACGACGGCCAGCATCCGCTCCTGGCTCTCCGACACCAGGATCTCGGCGGGGGCGAGCGCCTCGCGCAGCGGCACCAGATCGAGGTCGATCTCCAGCCCCAGGCGGCCCTTCGCCGCCATCTCGCTCGCGGCGCTGGTGAGGCCCGCGGCGCCCAGGTCCTGGAGCGCCACGAACGCCCCGGCGGCCGCGAGCTCGCGGCAGCAGTCCATGAGCTTGCGCTCCGTGAACGGGTCGCTCACCTGCACGGACGGGCGCTTGTCCTCGTCCTCGTCCAGCTCCGCCGACGCCAGCACGCTGGCGCCGCCGATGCCGTCGCGTCCGGTCCTGTTGCCGAACAGGACCAGCGCGTTGCCCGGCCCGGAGGCGGCGGCGCGCAGCATCCCGTCGTGCGAGAGCACTCCGACGCACATGGCGTTGACCAGGCACGACTCCTCGTAGCGGTCGTCGAACCGGACCTCGCCGCCGACGGTGGGGACCCCGATGCAGTTGCCGTAGTGGCCGATGCCCGCGACCGAGCGGGTGAACAGGTGGCGGCTGCGGGCGGAGGTCAGCTCGCCGAAGCGCAGGCTGTCGAGCAGCGCGATCGGCCGGGCGCCCATCGCGATGATGTCGCGCACGATGCCGCCGACGCCGGTGGCGGCGCCCTCGAACGGCTCGACCGCCGACGGGTGGTTGTGGCTCTCGATCTTCAGCGCCACCGCGATCCCGTCGCCCACGTCCACCACCCCGGCGTTCTCGCCGGGACCCTGGAGCACGCGCTCGCCGGCGGTGGGGAAGCCCTTCAGCAGCGGACGGCTGTGCTTGTACGAGCAGTGCTCGCTCCACATCAGGCTGAACATGACCAGCTCGGGGTCGGTGGGCTCGCGGCCCAGCAGCTCCGGGATGCGGGCGGCCTCCTCGTCGGTCAGGCCGAGCTGGCGGTGGCGGGGGAGGTCGGTGGTGCTCACCCGAGCAGCCCCCCCAGCACGAGCCGGCCGTCCGTGGAGCCGAGCAGCGGGTCGCACGCCTCCTCCGGGTGCGGCATCAGCCCCATCACGTTGCCCGCGGCGCTCGCGATCCCCGCGACCCGGTCCGTCGAGCCGAGCAGGTCCTCGCGGTATCGCAGCACCACACGCGCCTCCGCGGGGTCGCCGTACCAGGCGCCCTCGTTGTTCTTGATCGGGATGGAGATGACGTCGCCGGCGACGCGGCCCGACGTCCACGGCGTCCCGTCGTCGTCCACCTCGAGCTCCATCTGGCGGCACACGAACGACAGCGTCGCGTTGCGGCGCAGCGCCCCCGGCAGCAGGCCCGCCTCGCACAGCACCTGGAAGCCGTTGCAGATCCCCACCACCCGGCCGCCGTCGGCCGCGTGGCGGCGCACGGCGGCCATCGCCGGCGCGCGGCTGGCGATGGCCCCGCAGCGCAGGTGGTCGCCGTAGGAGAACCCGCCGGGGATCAGCACCGCGTCGGTGCCGGGCGGAAGCTCCGGGTCGGCGTGCCAGGCCTCCACCGCATCGGCGCCCAGGCCCTCGACGGCGCGCGCGGCGCTCTCGTGGTCGAGCGACCCGGGGAAGCGGACGATCGCGACCGTCGTCACGCCACCTCCACGGAGTAGTCCTCGATCAGGGCGTTCGCGAGCAGCTGCTCGCACATCGCGCGGGCCTGGCCGGCGGGGTCGTCGCCGTCGATGGCCAGCTCGATGCGCTTGCCGATCCGCACCTCGCCCACGCCGCCGAACCCGAGCTGCGCGAGGGCCCCGGCCACGGCCTGGCCCTGCGGGTCGAGGACCCCGGCCTTCGGCATCACGGTCACCACCACCTGCGTCACCCGCGCACCTCCGTGATGCGGTCGTATGCCTCGCGGTAGCGCGACTGCGTCCCGGCGACGACGTCGGGCGGCAGCTCCGGCGGGGGCGAGGCGTGGTCCCAGCCGATCGCGTCGAGCCAGTCGCGCAGGTACTGCTTGTCGAAGGAGGGCGGCGAGCCCCCGGGCGCCCAGCGGTCGGCCGGCCACAGGCGCGACGAGTCGGGCGTCACCGCCTCGTCGCCCAGCACCAGGGTACCGTCGGGCGCGGCGCCCAGCTCGAACTTGGTGTCGGCCAGGATGATCCCGGCCCGCGCGCACCGCTCGGCCGCCCGGGCGTAGAGCGCCAGGGTGATCCGCTCGGCGTCCCGGAGCACGTCGCGCCCCACCAGGTCGGCGGCCTCGGCGCGGGTGATGTTCATGTCGTGGCCCGCCGTGGCCTTCGTGGCGGGCGTGAAGATCGGCTGCGGGAGCCGGTCGCCCTGGCGCAGGCCGTCCGGAAGGCGGTGGCCGCACACCTCGCCGGTGTCGATGTAGTCGCGCCACCCGGAGCCGATCAGGTAGCCCCTCGCGACGCACTCGATCGGCAGCATCTCCAGCCGCCGCACCAGCATCGCGCGCTCGCCGACGACGTCGATCAGGTGGTTGGGGACGATGTCGCCCGTGTGGGCGAACCAGAACGCCGACAGCGCGGTCAGGATCGCGCCCTTCCCGGGGATCGGGGTGGGCATGATCCAGTCGTAGGCCGAGATCCGGTCGGTCGCCACGATCAGCAGGCGGTCGTCGTCCACCGCCCGCACCTGCCGCACCTTGCCCTCGAGGACCAGGGGGTACCCGTCGAGGGCGGTCGCGTCGATCACAGGGCGGCGACCCGCTGCATCAGCTCCGGCACGTGACGGGTGTACCACGCGGGGTCGAGCAGCTCGGCCAGATCGGCGGCGGGGAGGACGGCCGTCACCTCCGGGTCGCCCGCCAGCAGGTCGCCGAGGCGGCGCTCCTCGTCCCACGCGCGCATCGCGTTGCGCTGCACCAGCGCGTAGGCCTCCTCGCGGGTCAGGCCGCGCTCCACCAGGCCCAGCAGCACCCGCTGCGAGTAGACGAGCCCGTGGGAGCTCTCCAGCACCGCGAGCATCCGGTCGGGGCGCACCACCAGCCCCTCCACCAGCGTCCGGGTGCGGGCGAGCATGTAATCGAGGGCCAGGAACGCGTCGGGCAGGACGATCCGCTCCACCGACGAGTGGGAGATGTCGCGCTCGTGCCAGAGCGCCACGTCCTCCATCGCCGCGACGGCGTAGCCGCGCACCACCCGGGCCAGGCCCGACAGCCGCTCGGCGGTGATCGGGTTGCGCTTGTGCGGCATCGCCGAGCTGCCCTTCTGGCCGGCGGTGAACGCCTCCTCGGCCTCGCGCAACTCGGTGCGCTGCAGGTGCCGCAGCTCCACCGCCAGGCGCTCGATCGAGCTGGCCGCCACGGCCATGACGTTCACGAGGTGGGCCAGGCGGTCGCGGGCGACGACCTGGGTGGCGATCGGCTCGCCCTCGATGCCGAGCTCGTCCAGCACCCGCGCCTCGATCGCCGGGTCGAGCATCGCGTACGTGCCGACGGCGCCCGAGAGCTTGCCCACCGCCGCCTCGTCGATCGCCTCCGCCAGCCGCTCCTCGTTGCGCCGGCTCTCCAGCGCGTGGTTCGCGATCTTCAGCCCGAACGTGGTGGGCTCCGCGTGGACGCCGTGGGTGCGGCCCACGCAGAGCGTGTCCTGGTGGCGCAGGGCCATGTCGCGCAGCACGGCCGTCAGCGCCGCCTGCTCGCCCAGGATCAGGTCGCCGGCGCGCCGGACCGCCAGCGCCAGCCCGGTGTCGAGGACGTCCGACGAGGTCATGCCGTAGTGGATCCACCGCGACGCCGGGCCCACCCGCTCGTTGACGTCGGTCAGGAAGGCCACCACGTCGTGGTTCGTCGTCCGCTCGAGCTCCTGGGTGCGCTCCACCGAGAAGGCCGCCGTCGCCTCGATCTGCTCGAGATCCTCCGGCGGGATCACCCCGCGGGCCGCCCACGCCCGGCACACCGCCAGCTCCACCTCCAGCCAGCGCGAGAGCTTCGCCTGCTCGGTCCAGAGGGCGGCCATCGCCGGCCGCGAGTAGCGCGGGATCATCGGCCCATCCCCGCGGCGATGTCGCGGCGCATCTGCTTGCCGTCGAAGTCGATGAGGTCGGCCGCCGCGTAGGCCCTCGCCCGGGCGTCCTCCACGCTGTCGCCCCGGGCGCTCACCGCCAGGACGCGCCCGCCCGCGGTCACGACGGTGCCGCCCTCGCCCGGCGCCGTGCCCGCGTGGTACACGTCCGCGCCGGTCGCGGCGGCCTCCTCGAGCCCCGTGATCACGTCGCCCGTCCGCGGCGACGCGGGGTAGCCGTGGGCGGCCAGCACCACGGAGACGGCGGCGCCGTCGTTCACCCGCACGGGCCGGTCCTCCAGCTCCCCGTCGGCCGCCGCGGTGAGCAGCGCCAGCAGGTCCTCGTCCAGGCGCGGCAGGAGCGCCTGGGTCTCGGGGTCGCCGAAGCGGGTGTTGAACTCCAGCACCTTCGGGCCGTCCGGGGTCATCATCAGCCCGGCGTAGAGCACGCCCTGGAAGGGGACGCCCCGCCGTGCCATCGCCGCGATCACCGGGCGGTGGATCCGGTCGATGAGCGCATCGGCCTCCGCGTCCGGGATGTCCGGGACCGGCGACACGGAGCCCATCCCGCCCGTGTTCGGGCCCGTGTTCCCCTCGCCGATCGGCTTGTAGTCGCGGGCGGCGGGGAAGCGGGCCACGCTGGTGCCGTCGGTGATCGCCAGCAGCGACACCTCGGGCCCGGTCAGCCCCTCCTCCACCACCACGGTGCGGCCGGCGTCGCCGAACGCGGCCTCCACGAGGCACGTCTCCAGCGCCTCGCGCGCCTCGGCCTCGGTGCCCACCACCATCACGCCCTTCCCGGCGGCCAGGCCGTCGGCCTTCACCGCCACCGGCAGGCCCAGCTCGGCGACGGCCGCCATGCCCTCGTCGACGGTCGTGACGACGTGCGCGCGCGCCGTGGGCACAGCCGCGTCCGCCATCACCTCCTTGGCGAACGCCTTGCTGCCCTCCAGCCGCGCCGCCGCGCCGCCCGGGCCGAAGCAGCGCACGCCCGCGGCGCGCAGGCCGTCGCAGACGCCGGCCACCAGCGGCGCCTCCGGCCCCACCACCACCAGGTCGGCGCCGAACGCCATCGACAGGGCCACCACGCCGCCCGTGTCGTCGACGCTGAGAGGGACCAGCTCCGCGTCCCGCGCGATCCCCGCGTTGCCGCCGACGCAGTGGATGCGGGGCGCCTCGGGGGAGCGGGAGATCGCCCGGACGAGGGCGTGCTCGCGCCCTCCGCCTCCCACGACCAGCACGGTGCGGCTCACCCCGGCACTCTCGCACACGTGGCGGTCGGAGGGGCGCCGGGCGATAGGCTCTGGGGGCGATGGCCGACCCGCTCCAGCCCCTTCCCCGCGCCGAGCGCGAGGCGCACCGTGCGCTGCTCGAGGAGGCGCTCGCCGAGCTGCCGAAGGCGAGCAACCCCGAGCGGGCCGCGGAGGAGGTGATGCGGGCGCTCGACTCCTACATCGAGGCGACCGGCGGCGGCACCGCGCTCACCCCGCGCGAGCCCCCCGTCACGAACTTCGACCGGCCGGAGTCGAGCGAGATCAAGTGGGTCACGTGGCTGGTGGTCGGCGGCGCCGTGCTCGCCACCTGCGTCGTCGCGATCGCCCTGTCCGGCGGCTGGCCGGTGGCGATCACCGTCATCGCGATCTGGGTGCTCGCCCTGGCCGCGCTCCTCTCCACCTGACCCTGGGCGCCGTCGACGACATCCTGGCGCGGGCGACCTGCCGGCCAACGGAGCTGCCGCCGCACCCCGAGCTGCGCATCGCGATCGTCACCTGCATGGACGCGCGGATCGACCCCTACGCCGTGTTCGGCCTGCGGCTGGGCGACGCGCACGTCATCCGCAACGCGGGCGGCCTGGTGAGCCCTTACACCCTCCGGTCCCTGGTGCTCTCGCAGCGCGCGCTCGGCACCCGGGAGGTGCTGGTGGCGCAGCACACCGACTGCGGCGTGCACGGCCTCGACGACGAGCGGCTCGCCGCCGAGATCACCGCGGAGGTCGGCTTCCCGCCGACGTGGCGCGGGGGCGGGTTCGCCGACCTCGAGGAGAGCGTGCGCGCGTCGATGCGGCGCCTGCGCGCGTCGCCCGAGCTGCCCCACCGCGACGGCATCCGCGGGGCGATCATCGACCTCGTCGCCGGAGGCGTGCGCCCCGTCTCCGCGTAGGCCGGCGAAAAAAAGTCGGAGATAGATCCGACGTTCCCGGTCCCCCCGCGGTCTAAGGGGTCGATGATCGACTGGTTCCCGCCCACCTCCAGCGACAGCCCCGCGCGCAGCCTGGCGCGCTGGCACGGCATCGTGAGCCTCCGGCGGGCCGCCCGCGCCATCGACGCCCTGGAGCCCACCACCGAGGGCCACTCCGAGCGGGTCGGCGACCTGGCCGCCAGTCTCGCGCGGCAGGTCGGCTGGTCGCGCCGCCGCGCCGAGGACCTGCGCGAGGCCGGGCGCGTCCACGACATCGGCAAGGCGTGCATCCCGCAGTCGATCCTCATGACGCCGGGACGCCTCACGCCGGAGGACTACGAGGTGGTGAAGGGGCACGCCGCGCTGGGCGCGGACGTCGTCGAGACGGTGCTGGCGCCGCGCCAGGCCCGCTGGATCCGGCACCACCACGAGCGCTGGGACGGGCGCGGCTACCCCGACGGGCTCTTCGGCGAGGAGATCCCCGAGGGCGCGCTGATGCTGGCGATCGCCGACGCCTGGGACGCGATGACCCACCGCTCCTGGGCGGGGGCCGCGCTCACGCGGGACGCCGCCCTCGAGGAGTGCCGCCGCGAGCGCGGCCGTCAGTTCGCCCCCTGGGCGGTCGACGCCCTGCTCGTCGTCCTGGACGCGCACCTCCCGCACGCGCGGCCCCGACGCCGGCTGGTCTCCGCCGCATAGCCCCGGCGGCCCCCGGACGGGGGGAGCCGCCCTCGCCGACCCAGACCTTCGGGGGGTTCTTCTCGCCGGGGGAACGGGACGTGTGAGCTTTCCGCAGGTTTCCGCGAGCGCGAGCCCGGGGAGGCGCGGTATACCGGACCCCCGATGAACGCCGGAGGCATCTGCTGAGCACCGCGGCCCCGTCCGTCGCCCGCGCCCCTGTGGCCGCGGGCGCAGCCCGACCCACCGAGGACCGCTCGGCCGACGACCTCGCCGTCCGGATCGCCGCGGGCGACGCGCGCGCCTTCGAGCGGCTCTACGCGCTCCACCGGGCGGAGATCTCGCGCTACTGCGCGACGATGGTGCGCAACCCGCAGGACGCCGAGGAGGCCTTCCAGCTCACGATGCTGGCCGCCTACCGCGCGCTGTCGGCGGGACGGGGCCCGCGGGGGGCGCTCCGGCCCTGGCTGTTCCGGATCGCGCACAACGAGTGCGTCGATCTCCTGCGCGGCCGCCCGCCGGTCGAGGAGCTGACCGACCGCCACCCCGTCGCCGACCTCCTGCACGAGCGCGTGGAGGCGCGCGAGACCCTCCGGCAGCTCAGCGCCGACATCGCCGCGCTGCCGCTGCGCCAGCGGGCCGCGTTCGTGCTCCACGAGATCGACGGCCTGCCGCACGCGGCGGTCGGGGAGGCCCTCGGCACCACCGACCTCGGGGCGCGCCAGCTGCTGCACGAGGCGCGCACCACCCTGGAGGAGTTCCACGCCGGCCGCGCCCTCGCGTGCGACGACGTGCGGGTGCGCATCGGCGGGGGCGACCGCCGCATCCTCCGCGGCCGCGGTATCTCGGCGCACCTGCGCGGGTGCGCGTCGTGCCGCGAGGCCCGCGCCGCCGCCCAGCCGCTCCGCGGCCGCCGCCGCCGCCTGCTGGTGGCCGCCGCCACCGCGGCGATCGTGGCCGGCATGGTCGTCCTCGGCGTCCGCTCGCTCGCCGCGGCGCCCGCCGCCGGCGACCGGCCGTCGGTCCCCGTCGCCGCGACCCCCACGCCGCTGGCCCCGCCGTCCCTCGGCACGGCCCCGGTCGTCGCGTCGCCCGCGCCCGCGGTGACCCGCGACGCGGCTCCGTCCGCGGCGCCCGCCGGCGCCCCGGCCGCGCCTGCTGCGGAGCCGCTGCCCACGCCGCCGCTCGCGCCCGACCCCGAGGTCGTGACGGTGCAGCCCGCGCCCGACCCCGTCGCCGCTCCGCCGCCGGCGGCGCCCGTGGCGCCTCCGGCCGCGGCGGACCCCGTCACGGTGATCGACCCGGCCACCGGCGAGCCGTCCGCGCTGGCCGTCGCACCGCCGTCCGAGGCCGCGCCGCCGCCGCCCACGCACAAGCCCCCCGGCCAGCCGGCGGAGCCGTCGGAGCCCGCGCCGGCCCCCGAGCCCCCGGGCGAGGTGGTGCCGGAGGAGGAGACCCCGGCGCCGACGCCGGTCGCCCCGGAGGCCGCTCCCGCGCCCAGCGCCTCGGACGGGGCGGCCATCCCGGCGGAGGCGCCCGCCTCCTAGCCCGAGACGTCCACCACGTCGATGACCTGGTGGCGTCCCTGCCCGGTGCCGATCAGCGTGATCGGGACCTCCACCGCCTCGGCGATCCGCTCGACGTAGGCGCGGGCCGGCGGCGGCAGGTCGTCCAGCTCGCGGCAGTCCGAGAGGTCCTCGTGCCAGCCGGGCAGCTCCTCGTACTCGGGGGTGCAGCCGTGGAACACCGTCTGGTGGTACGGGAACGTGGTGAGGCGCTTGCCGTCGCGGTCGCGGTAGGCCACGCACAGCTTCACCCGCTCGAAGCCGGACAGCACGTCGAGCTTCGTCAGCGCCAGCCCGGTCATGCCCGACAGCCGCGCCGCGTAGCGGAGGGCCACCAGGTCGAGCCACCCGCAGCGGCGCTGGCGGCCGGTGGTGGTGCCGAACTCGTTGCCGCGCTCCAGCATCCGCTGCCCGTCGGCGTCGTCCAGCTCGGTGGGGAACGGCCCCTCGCCGACCCGGGTGACGTACGCCTTCGTCACCCCGAGCACCCGGTCGATCCGCGTCGGGCCGATCCCCGTCCCGGTGCAGGCGGCGCCGGCGGTCGGGTTGGACGACGTCACGAACGGATACGTCCCGTGGTCGATGTCGAGCATCGTCCCCTGGGCGCCCTCGAACAGCACGCGCTTCCCGGCGCGGAGGGCCTCGTCGATGATCAGCGCCGTGTCGTCGATGAACGGCCGCAGGCGCTCCGCGAAGCGCAGCTGGTCCTCGGCCACCCGCTCGGGCTCGAGGCGCGGCATGCCCCACAGCTTCTCGAGGATCTCGTTCTTCGCCTCGAGCGCCACCTCGAGCTTGCGCACCAGGATCTTCGGGTCGAGCAGGTCCTGCGCCCGGATGCCGACGCGGGCGGCCTTGTCCTCGTAGCAGGGGCCGATGCCGCGGCGGGTGGTCCCGATCGAGAAGCGCCCGAGCCGCATCTCCGCCGCCCCGTCCAGCATCACGTGGTACGGCATGATCAGGTGCGCGTTGCCCGACAGCTTCAGGCCGTCGAGCGACACCCCGCGCTCCTCCAGCCCGTCGATCTCCGTGACGAGCGCGCCGGGGTCCACGACGGTCCCGTTGCCGATCACGCAGATCGTGCCGGGGTACAGGATCCCCGAGGGCACCAGGTGCAGCTTGTAGACCTGCTCGTCGGCCACGATCGTGTGGCCCGCGTTGTTGCCGCCCTGGTAGCGCGCGACCAGGTCGCTGCGCTCGGCCAGCAGGTCCACCACCTTGCCCTTCCCCTCGTCGCCCCACTGGGCGCCGATCACCACCGTCGCGGGCATCCGCTCCCCCGGCTAGTTGTCGCGGGCGAGGTTGTCGAACTTGGCGTAGCTGCCCCGGAACGTGAGCTTCACGCGGTCGGTGGGCCCGTGGCGGTTCTTCGCCACGAGCACCTCGGCGACGCCCTTCTCCTCGGAGTCGGGGTTGTAGTAGTCGTCGCGGTAGATCATCAGGACCAGGTCGGCGTCCTGCTCGATGGCGCCCGACTCGCGCAGGTCGGAGAGCATCGGGCGCTTGTCGTTGCGGGCGTCGGGGGCGCGGTTGAGCTGCGAGACGCAGATGATCGGCACCTCGAGGTCGCGCGCCAGCATCTTCAGGCTCCGCGAGATGTGGGAGATCTCCTGGACGCGGTTCTCGTCGCGCCGGTGGGTGCCGCCCTCCATGAGCTGGATGTAGTCCACGACCAGCAGGTCCAGGCCGTCGCGGCTCTTGAGGCGGCGGAGCTTGGTGCGCATCTCGCCGACGGTGACGCCCTCCGAGTCGTCGATGTACAGCCGGGCGGCCGACAGGCGGTCGGCGGCGCGGCCGATGCGCGACCAGTCCTCGGGCGCGAGGCGGCCGGCGCGGATGCGGCCGGCGTCGACGACGGCGGTGGAGGACAGCAGGCGCTGGATGAGCTCGTCGCCGCTCATCTCCAGGCTGAACACGGCGACCGCCAGATTCTTCTGCAGGGCGGCGTGCTCGGCGATGCCGAGGGCGAGGGCGGTCTTGCCCATGCTCGGCCGGGCGGCGACGACGACCATGTTCCCGGCCTGGAGGCCCGCCGATGACGTTGTCCAGGTCGAGGAACCCGGTGGGGACGCCGACCACCCCGCCGCCGGACTCCTCCGCGGCGGTCAGCCGCTCCAGGCCCTTGATCACGAGCTTGTCGGCGCGGGTGAAGTCGCCCCGGACGCCCTTGCCGGACAGCTCGTAGATGAGCGTCTCGGCGTCGCGGATCATCCCGGAGGTCTCGCCCTCCCGCTGGGCGATCATCCGCTCGATCTCCCGGCTCACCCGCAGCAGCCGCCGCTGGGTGGAGGCGTCGCGGACGATCTCCGCGTAGGTGCGGTAGCTGGCCGCGATGAACGGCGTCTCCATCAGGTCCAGCACGGCGCCGCGCCCGCCGGCCGCGTCGAGCTCGCCGTTCTTGGTGAGCTGCTCGATGACCGTGATCGGCTCGACCGGCTCGCCCACGTGGAACAGGTCCATGATCGCCCGGTACACCGCGCGGTGGCCCTCGCGGTAGAAGTCCTCGGCGTCGAGGATCCCCTGGGCCTCCGCGACGTACGTCGCCGACCTCCATGAGGCTGGCCAGGAGCATCGACTCGGCGTCGAGATTCTGAGGTGGCGGCGTGCTGGTCGACACGGCCGTGGAGGCGGGCCCCGGGGGGCGGGCGGTGCTCAGTCGAGCAGTGGGCTCACGATGGTCTTGACCTCGGTCTCGAGACCGGGGCCGAGATCCACCGGCACGGAGTAGGTCCCGACCGCCCGGATCGGGGGCTCCACCGTGATGTGGCGGCGGTCGAGCTTCACGCCGCGGGCCTCCTCGATGGCGGTCGCCACGTCGGCCGCGGTGATCGAGCCGAACAGGCGGCCGTCGTCGCCGGCCTTCGCCTTGAGCGTCAGGATCGTGCGGCCCAGCAGCTCGGCCAGCTCGCGCGACTGCTCCGCCGCCTTCGTCTCGGCGGCCCGGCGGGCCTCCTCGCGGCGGCGGACCTCCGCGATGCGGGCGGGCGTGGCCTCCTCGGCCATGCCGCGCGGCAGCAGGAAGTTGCGCATGTAGCCCCGCGCCACGGTCACGACCGTGCCGGCCTCGCCGAGCCCCTCGACCTCTTTGAGAAGGATCGCCTGCATTCCGTTCGCCTCCTCAGAAGGGGATGTCGTCGTCCGCGGCCGTCGCCGGCTGCATGTCGCTGCGGTCCACCGGCAGGTCGCCGCCGCCGCTGCCGGCGGCGCCACCGCCGACCGCGGGCTGGCTCCAGCCGCCGCCGGACTCCTGGGAACCGCCACCGCCGCCCTCGCCCCGCGAGTCGAGGAAGAACAGGTCGTTGGCGATCACCTCGACGGACTGGCGCTTGGTGCCGTCCTGGGCCTGCCACTCGCGCCACGACAGCCGGCCGTCCACGCCGATCCGCCGGCCCTTGGCCAGGTAGTCGGCGGCGGTCTGGGCCTGGCGGCCGAACACCGTCACGTCGAAGTAGTTGCTCTTGTCGCCCCAGTTGCCGGACTCGTCCCGCGCGCGGGAGGAGACGGCCAGGCGGATCGAGCAGATGGGGTCACCGCCGCCGGTGTGGCGCAGCTCCGGGTCGCGCGTGAGGCGCCCCACCAGGGTGACGCGGTTCAGGTCGGCAGGCACGGGTCGGTCAGCGCGGGCGGCGGCCGCCGCCGCGCGCCACCGGGGCGGCCGCCGCGCTGCGGCCGGGCCTCGCCCTCGGGGTGCGTGTCGACCGGCGCGGGCGCGCCGCCCGTCTTCGCCCGCTCCGCGTCGGCGCGGTTCAGGCGGATGAAGAGCGCCCGCAGCACCACGCCCTTGTTGATCGAGAGCACGCGCTCGATCTCGGGGAGGGAGGCCGGCTCGCCGGTGCACGTGATGATCACGTAGCGGCCGTCCGGCCGCTTCTCCATCGGGAAGGTGATCTTCCTCCGGCCCCAGTCGTTGACGTGGTCGATGGTGCCCGCCGCCGTCGCGGACGAGCTGCTGGACGCGCTCCAGGATCTCCTGCTGCTGCTCCTCATCCGCGTCGGGATTGAGGATGATCATGATCTCGTACGGGCTGATCCTGGACCTCCGGAGGGTTGCGACACGCGGGCGCTGACGGGCGACCGGCGCCCGGCAGGCGGGGCAGTATAGCAGCGGCCGGGGCGCCGCTAGGATGCGCCGGACGGACCCCGAGGCGAGGTGTTCCGATGACGCGATGGAGGGTGTGGGCCGCGTCGGCGATCGGCGCGACGGCAGCCGGCGCGGGGCTCGCGATGGCCCGCAGGCGGCGTCCCACGACGACCGGCGGACCGGGCGCGATGCCCGCCCCGCCGCCTCCCGCCCCGCCGCCGCCGGGCGTCCCCGCCGAGGCCGAGGTGCCGCCGGCGCACGC
Source organism: Miltoncostaeaceae bacterium (assembly GCA_963749475.1). Taxonomy (GTDB): domain Bacteria; phylum Actinomycetota; class Thermoleophilia; order Miltoncostaeales; family Miltoncostaeaceae; genus Miltoncostaea. The sequence continues at coordinate 264,023 of CAVVMP010000009.1, read as the reverse complement.
GCCCGCCGAGGACGACCCGCAGGCCGCGCTCGACGCCGCCCGCGACCGCCTGCGCAACCGCGCGGACGAGCTCCGGCGGGAGATCGAGGACACCGGCCGGGCGCCCCGGGAGGCGGGTGAGCCTCGCCGGCGCCGCCGTCGCCCTCGCCGTCCTCGCGGCGGCGGCCGCCCAGCAGCCGCCCTCACCCGCGCCCGCCGCGGCGCCGGCCGTGCGGTTCGCCGTGAAGGGCGACTGGGGGTGGGGCGGGCCCGAGCAGGCGGCGGTGACGCGCCGCATGTGCGCCGAGTACCGGCGCGCGCCGTTCCGGTTCGTCGCTGACGACCGGCGACAACTTCTACCGGCCGGACGGCGTCGCGACCACGGCCAACTTCACCCGCCCGGAGCGGTGCCTCGCGCACGCTCGGCGTCCGGTGGCATGCCGCGTGGGGCAACCACGACGCGGCCGGCACCTCGCACCGCGGACGTCGCTCGGCTCGCCGCGGCGGTGGTACGCCGTCTCCGCGGGGCCGGTGCGGCTGCTGGTGCTGGACGGCAACGACCCCGCCGACCCGGCCCAGCTCGCCTTCATCCGCCGCCAGCTCACGGCGCGCCCGGGAGCCGGTCCGGATCGTGGCCTTCCACCAGCCGCTGCGCACCGCCGGGCTCCACCCGCCGTCCGCCGTCGCCCTGCGGCTCTGGGAGCCGCTGTTCCGGCGCGGCCGCGTGACGCTGGTCCTCCAGGGCCACAACCACGCGTACGAGCGCTTCCGGATCGGGGCGCTCACGTACATCACCACCGGCGGCGGGGGCGCGCCCATCTACCCGTGCGTCCGCCCGGCCGAGGGGCATCCAGCGGTGCGTCCCGGCACACCACTTCCTGCTGGTCACGGCGACCCGGACGCGCGTGGTGGTGCGGGCCGTGACGCCGCAGGGCGCGACGCTCGACCGGGTGGTCCTGCCGGCCCGGCCGCCGGCGCCCGCCTCGGCCTAGCCCGCGGGCCGGGGTCCCCGCCCGGCGACGGCCGCGGCCCAGGCCGTGGCGACCCGGACGGTGAGCTGGCTCATCGCGGCGACCACCTCGCGCCGCTGGGCCTCCGACAGCACCGGCGGCGGACCCGCCAGCGCGCGGTCGATCGCCCGCTCCAGCGCGAGGCTGCCGCCCAGGGTGACCTCGGCGGACGACCCGGCCAGGCCGTGGCCGCGGCCGTAGGTCTCGGCGCGCTCGAGCGCGTCGGCGAGGCTGCCGGTCTGGAAGGCGTCGGCCAGGGCGTCCACCCAGGCGCGCACCACGCCGCGGCGCTCGGGCGGGGGCAGCCGCCGGTACGCGGCCTCGGCGGGCCCCTCCACGAGGGATTCCACCTGGTCGGAGACGCGGTCGGCGCAGCCGCGGAGCGCCTCCGCCAGCATCGGCGCCACCGGGATCTGGACGGGCCCCTGCCGCGCCGGGCGGGGCGTGCGGGCGGGCTGGCGGGCGAGCCACTGGCGCAGCGCCTCGGGGTCGAAGCGGCGGTGGCCGCCGGCGGTGCGGACGTGCGGGACGCGCCCCTCGCTGGCCCACAGCCGCAGCGTGCTGGGGCTCACGCCCAGCGCGCGCGCCGCGGCGGAGACCGACAGCCAGGGGCCCTCGGAGCGGCGGGTCCGGCCGCCGATGCGCGTCACGCTTGCCCCGGACCCCATGTCACTCGAGCGTGGACCGGAGCCTGCAGCGGACACCGTCGGCGTAGCCGGCAGCGACGCGCACGGCCATCCGGTCCAACGAACGCTCCACGGCGCGCTGCTCGGCGGGCCGGGCGGCGAGGATCGGGCCGAGCACCCGGTCGACGGCGCGCCGCAGGGCCAGGGCCTCCGTGACCGGGGCGTCGCCCGGCTGCCCGGAGGCGCCGTGCCGGAAGCCCTCCCACTCCGCGTCGCGGTACGCGCCGGCCAGGTCTCCGGTGTCGAGGGCGCCGGCCAGGGCCTCGAGCGCCCCGAGCACCCGGGTCTGGCGGGCCGCCGACGGGCGGCTCGCGCCGCTCGGGCGCGTCCGCGCCAGCTCCTCCTCGAACGCGGCGAGCACCTCGTCGCCCGAGTCGGCCAGGGCGCGGGCGGTCGCCGGCATCGCCTCCACGCGCGTCGGCACGAGCTCCTGCAGCCGCTGCTGCGGCGCGGGCGGCGCGCCGCCGCGCTCGGACAGCCAGCGCACCAGCTCGTCGAGCTCGAAGCGGCGGTGACCGCCCGGAGTGCGCACGTGCGGCACCCGCCCGGCGGCGGCCCAGGCGCGCAGCGACGACGAGCTCACGCCCAGCAGGCGCGCGGCGGCGGAGACGGTCAGCAGGCGGGGCTCGGTCGCGCCCTTCGGTGCCGGGGCGGGGGTCCGCTCGTCCAGTCGGGCGCCGGGCGCAGTGGCCATCTCAGGGCCTCCTGGCCGCCGGGTCGCGGTGTGATCCGAGGTGTGACGCTGGGGTGTCATCACTGCGGCGTACCGGCCCTGTCATGCGCCGATCATTGGGACATGTCTCACGGGCTGCAACCTCTCCAATCGGTTAGGGGGCCTCAGAACCTGAGCAAAGCTTCGGATCTGGGCGTCTGCCCTGACAAAAATCTCACACGGTTGATGATTCCGGCGATATGCGATCACAGCTCGTTCCCAGCTTCGCCGGGGCCGCCCGTCGTCCTGCGCTCGGCCTCCGCGGCGGCGCGCTCCTGGCGCACCCGCTTGCGCTCCTTGAGGGCCACGAAGCCGCCGACCACGGCGGTCACGCCGAACGCCACGAGGAACGCGACCCAGAGCTGGTCGGCGAACGCCTTGCCCGCGAAGTAGCCCAGCAGCGCCGCCTGCGTCGCCCACAGGACGGCGCCGATCGCGTCGTACGTGAAGAAGCGCGGGTAGCTCATCTGCCCGGCGCCGCAGGACAGGTTGATCGCGATGCGGATGCCGGGCAGGAAGCGGCCCACCACGACCAGCGCCGGGCCCTGCCGCTCCACCATCCGCTCGGCCGCCTCGAGCCGCTCCTGCCCGGCGAAGCGCGTGATGGTCCGCTTGATGGGGCCGCCGCCGGCGCGTCCGATCCAGTAGGCGGTCGAGTCGCCGATCATCGCCCCGGCGGCGCCCGCCAGGATCACCAGGAAGATGTTGAGCGTCCCGTCCGACGCGAGGACGGCGGCGGCGACGATCGCGGTCTCGCCGGGGAGCACCGGGAACACCCCGTCGCCGGCGACCACCAGCAGGACCGCCCAGTAGCCGTAGTCGGCGGCGCTCTCGGCGATGTCCGAGAACGAGCTCACGATGGACGAGGCGCCCGTGAGCGCCGCCAGGAGCGGCGTCATGACGCCGGCCGGCGCGTGCGGGCGCGGTGTGGCACGGAGGTGATGATGCCAGCGCCGACGGAGGGTCGCGACCGCCCCCGCCGCTACCATGGGCCGCATGGGGCGCATCGCCGAATCGGCCCTCCGGCTGCTCGCCGCCGGACCGCGGACGGCCGAGTCGCTGGGCGGCGAGCTGCGGGCGGCGGGCGTCACCCGCTCGCGCGATCCGGGGGCGGCCGTCCGCCGCGCGCCTCGCCGGCGACCCGCGGGTGCTGCGCCTCCCCGACGGGCGCCTGGCCGGCGTCGCGCAGGCACTCCGCGGGGTCACGGTCACCGCCCGTGTCGGCGACGCGGACCTCGCCGCCGGCGAGCTGCCGGTGCAGCCCGACCTGGCGCCGCTCGACCTGATCGGCCTGGGCCCGGCGCTCCCCCTCCCCGACGGCGTCGCGGCCGGGGACGTCCTGGTGGTGCGCATCGAGGACGCGGGGCCGGAGCCGCGGATCGAGGTCGCGGCCGCGCCGCCGCGGCCGGCCCGCCCGGCCGACGAGGCCGCGCTCGCCGCGGCCGCCGCCGCATGGGTCGCCCCGCCGCGGCCGCCCATCGCCCACCTCGGGACCGTCGTCGCCGGCGTCGCGGCCGGCGACCCCGGCGCCCTGCGCCTCCCGGGCCGCCCGCTGTCCGAGGCGCTCGCCGAGGCGGGCTGGGACACCCACCTGGGCTGGGTGGGCCCGGCCGGCACGGCGTGGGACGACCTCACCGACGAGGAGGTCGACGCGCTCGAGGCCGAGGTGGCCGAGCTGCTCGCGGCCGAGCAGGTGCTCGAGGCGGCCGCCGCCCAGCGCCGGCTGCTGGCGGTCCTGGACCGCCACCTCCCCGACCGCGTCCCGCGCGGCCGCCGCGCCCTGGCGCGCATCCTTGGGCGGGCCGGGCACGGCGCCCAGGCGCTCGAGGTGCTGCGCCCCGGGATCGCGGCGAACGACCCCGAGGACCTCTACGAGGCGGCGCTCATCGCGCGGCGGACGGGCGACGAGGTCAGCGCCCGCCGGTGGGCCGCGACCGGCGCCGCGCACGCCGACGCCGACGGCCGGTCCGAGGTGGGCCTCTGCCTCGCCGACCTCGGCCACGACCTCGACGCCCAGGCGGCGTTCCTGCGCGCCCGGCTCCTGGTGGCCGGCGAGGAGGACGACCCGCCGCGCCCCGCCGACGCCGACCGGGTGGCGCGGGCCATGGCCGGCCTCACGCGCTCGTACCTGGTCGAGGCGCTCGTGGAGGAGCTCGCGTCCGAACGCGGCGCCGACGAGCTCGCGGCGCTGGTCGCGCTGCTCGGCGAGGCGGGCGACGAGGGCCGCCAGGCCTGCCTCGCGATGTCGGCGATCCTCCCGCCCGGCCTCGCCGCCGCGGCGCGCGACGCCGCGGGCCACGGCACGCGCCCCGCGTCCGCCGCCGTCGCGCGGACTGCTGGGCGCCCGTCCGGCCGCCGCGTGGGCCACGTCGCCGCTCGACGCGCCCGACCAGCAGCAGGTGATCGTCACGGTCGCGAAGGAGGCGGGGCGCGTGTCGCCGCTCGTCGTGCTCGTCGACCTGCACGACCTGGGCGGGGCGGTGAAGGACGCGTTCTTCCTCCCCGACATGTGCGAGCCGCGGATGCGCCGCGAGCTGCTCGCGCCCATGGAGACGATGGGCCTCCCCGGGAGCCCGGTTGACCTGCACGAGGCGATCGAGCTCGTCGGCGCCGCGCTGGAGCGCACCGCACACGTCGGCTGGCGGATCCCGTCCCTGCGCCACCAGCCGGTGCTCGACCGCATCGAGCGCTGGCTCATGCGCCCCCAGCGCGGCGGGCGCCACCCGGTCACCGGGGGCTGACCCCGGGCCGGGCCTAGGCGGCCCGGCGCTCCTCGCCCGCGGGGGCGGCCTCCCGCGCGTCCGCCGCGGGGCGGACCCGCGGCGCGGGCACCGTGCGGGGCTTGGCGGACCGGCGCGGCTCGCGCACGGCGCCGGCGAGCAGGCCCAGCAGCAGCGGCGCAGCGCCGGCCGCCGCCACCAGCGCGCCGAGGTCGGAGCCGGCCTGCCGGGCGAGCGCGGCCATCGCGATCAGCCCGAGCCCGCCGACCGCCCGCATCAGCAGGAGCGCCGACCGCTCGGCCCGTCCCGGCCGCCCCACGTCCCACGCGCTCAGCGCGAGCAGCGCCGCCAGCGCGAGGCCCAGCATCCACCAGTCCATCCGGCCTCCCTTTCGCGCTGCCGGTCTTCACGGCCCTGGCGCGAACCCCTCCCGGATCCGGCGGATCTGCAACGGCACGGTGTCCGCGCTCTGTGCGATAATGGGCCGCATGGCTGACCTTCCCGCTCCTCTCGTCGAGTCCCTGAAGACGCTGGATCCCGACATCGCCCAGCGCCTCACCGACGCCTTGCTGCCCGTCGCCGGAGAGCTCGGCCCGCGCGAGGAGGCCGTCCTCGAGCGCCTCGTGAAGGGCATCGCCGACGGCGCGCCCGCCGCCGAGCTGAACGCGTTCGTGCGCCTCCTGCCGGTGACCGTGAGCCGCGCGGTCCAGCCGGCGATCGAGCCCGTCACCGCCTAGCCGCGCTCGCAGGCCCGGCCCGCCCGTGGGGCCGCTCGTCGTCATCGGTGGCAACGCCGCCGGGATGTCGGCGGCCGCCGAGGCGCGCCGCACCGACCCCGCCCTGCCGATCACGGTGCTCGAGGCGGGGCCCGACGCGTCGTACTCGTCGTGCGGGATCCCCTACGTCATCTCCGGCGAGGTGGGGGCCCTCGACGCGCTGGTCACCGCGCCGCCCGAGGAGTTCCGGCGGACGCGCGACATCGACGTCCGCACCGGCGTCGAGGTGTCGGGGATCGACCCGTCCGCCCGGCGGGTGACGCTGGCCGGCGGGGAGGAGGTCCCGTACGGGGCCCTCGTCGTCGCGACGGGCGCGCGGCCCGTGCGCCCGGGGATCCCGGGCGTCCACCACCCCGGCGTCCACGTGCTGCGCGACCTGCGGTCGGCGCGCGCGCTGGAGGCGGCGCTCGCGCCGCACGACCGTCCGCGGGCGGTGCTGGTGGGCAGCGGGCCGATCGGGCTCGAGATCGCCGAGGCGCTCCTGGCCCGCGGGCGCACAGGTGACCGTGGTGGAGATCGCGCCGCAGGTGCTCCCCGCCCTGTCCCCGGTGGCGGCCGCCCCGGTGGCCGCGGCGCTCGCGGGGGCGGGCGTGCGTGTGCGCACCGGCGCGACGGTGGGCGAGATCGCCCGCGACGGCGACGCGCTGGCGGTGGTGGTCGACGGCGACCCGGTGCCCGCCGACATGGTGGTGCTCGGGACCGGCGTGGCCCCGGAGACCCGGCTCGCGTCGGCGGCGGGGTGCGCGCTCGGCGACCGCGACGCGATCCTGGTCGACCGGCGCGGGCGCACGAGCGTCCCCGGCATCTGGGCGGCGGGCGACTGCGCGGTGGCGCACCACCAGGTGCTCGACCGGCCCGTCTGGATGCCGCTCGCCACGATCGCGAACGCGCAGGGGCGGGTGGCGGGCCGCGACGCCGCGGGCGGCGAGGGGCGCTACGCCGGCGCGATCGGGTCGTGGGTGTCCCGGTTCCGGGACGTCGGGTTCGGCAGCGCGCGGGCTCGACGAGGCGGCCGCCGCCGCCGCCGGGTTCACGCCGCGCGCGATCGCCCGCGAGGGCCGCGACCGCTCCGGCTACATGCCCGGCGCCCTGCGGGTGCTGGTGCGGCTGGTGTGGGACGAGCCCACCGGGCGCCTCCTCGGCGCGCAGATGGCGGGCGAGGCCGCCGTCGCCACGCGGCTGCACACCGCGGCCGCGGCGATCGGGGCGGGCATGACGATCCGCGCGCTCGCCGAGTCGGACTTCGCCTACGCGCCGCCCGTCGCGGCGCTCCGCGACCCCCTGGAGCTGGCGGCTGCGGCGGCCATCGGCGACGCTCGCTGAGACTGCGCCCATGGTCGGGTGCGGAGCGCGAGAGGTGCGCTAGCGTGGCCCTCGTGCGCCAGTTCCGGTCACCACGACGCGTCCTGGCGCTGATCGCCGGTGCGGCCGCCGTGCTCGCGGTCGCCGCGTGCGGCGGCGGGTCGGGCGAGGCGCAGGCCGACACCACGGCGGCCGCCGACACGGCCGCGCCGGCGCCCGCGCAGGAGGCGGCGACCGCCGGGGTGCGCCTGGCGCGCGTCCGCGGCGGCCTCGGCGACGCCCTGTTCATCACCGGCGCTCCCGGGCAGCCCGGCCGGCTGTTCGTCGTTCAGCAGGGCGGGCGGATCCGGATCCTCCAGAACGGCAGGCTGCTGGGCCGGCCGTTCCTGGACGTGTCCCGGCTGATCGCCGCGGGCGGCGAGCAGGGCCTGCTGGGCCTCGCCTTCCACCCCGACTACGCGCGCAACGGTCGCTTCTACGTGGACTACACCAACCGGGCGGGCGACACCCGGGTGGTGGAGTACCGCCGCGTGAGCGCCACCCGCGCCGATCCCTCCAGCGCCCGCGTGCTGCTCGGCGTGGACCAGCCGTTCGCCAACCACAACGGCGGCGCCCTCGCCTTCGGCCCCGACCGCATGCTGTACGTCGCGCTCGGCGACGGCGGCAGCGGCGACGACCCCCACAACAACGCCCAGAACTTGAACTCGCTGCTCGGCAAGCTGCTGCGCATCGACGTGGACGGCAGCGGCGGCGGGCGCCCCTACGGCATCCCGGCCGGCAACCCGTTCGCCAACGGCGGCGGCAGGCCGGAGATCTACGCCTACGGCCTGCGCAACCCGTGGCGCTTCTCGTTCGACCGCGCCCGCGGCGATCTCTGGATCGGCGACGTCGGCCAGGGCTCCGTCGAGGAGATCGACTACCGGGCCGCCGACACGGGCGCCGGCACCAACTTCGGGTGGCGCGCGTTCGAGGGCCGCTCCGTCCACATCGGCGGCGCCCAGGCGCTCGAGGGCCCGGCGCGGCAGACGCCTCCGGTCGCGCAGTACACCCACGCGCAGGGCTGCTCGGTCACCGGCGGCTACGTCTACCGCGGCACCAAGGTGCCGGCGCTGCAGGGCCGGTACGTCTACGCCGACTTCTGCTCCGGTACCGTCTGGAGCATGCGCGCCGGACCCAACCCCGGCGACGTGCGCCGCGAGACCGGCCTGGGCGCCCGTCTCTCCAACGTCACGTCGTTCGGCGAGAGCCTCAACGGCGACCTGTACGTGATCGCCGGCGGCTCGCTCTACCGCTTCGTCCGCGGGTAGCGCCGTGCCCGAGGTCCGACCGTCGACCGGGTGGGGGGTCGTTCACCTCCTGTTGCGCGCGCTGCCCGGCGCGGGCGACCCCGACGAGGCGCTCGCGGCGATCGCGGCGTTCCGCGCCGAGGAGCCCCAGCAGGTCATCGCGTTCTCCGTGCTCGGCGGGGGCGCCGATGTGGGCTTCATGCTGCTCGGCCCGGACCTCGACGCGCTCGACGTGCTGACGAAGCGGATCCTCGGCGGCCCGTTCGACGTGGCCTACTCGTTCGTGTCGCTGACCGAGCTCAGCGAGTACACGTCCACCGAGGCCGACGAGCGGGCGCGGCTCGAGGCGGCCGGCGAGGCGGACGTGGAGCCGAAGCTCGCGGAGTGGTCCGCGCGGATGGCGACGTACCACGACGCGCGCCTGCACCCGCGGCTGCCGGAGAAGGCGATGATCGCCTTCTACCCCATGAGCAAGCGGCGCCAGGGCGACGACAACTGGTACGTGCTGCCGTTCGACGCGCGCAAGGAGCTGATGCTCGGGCACGCCCGGGTGGGCCGCACCTACGCGGGGCGCGTGCTCCAGCTCATCACCGGCGCCACCGGCCTGGACGACTGGGAGTGGGGCGTGACCCTGCTCGCCGACGACCCCGCGGTGATCAAGGACATCGTCTACGAGATGCGCTTCGACGAGGTCAGCGCCCGCTACGGCGAGTTCGGCCCCTTCTTCGTCGGCCTGGTGATGGACCCGGAGGCCGCGCTCGCCCGCGCCGGCGTCCTCGACCGGGAGGGCTGAGGTGGCGGCCGGCGCACCGGCCATCAGCGTCCGGGGCGCGGTGAAGCGCTTCGGCGCGATCACGGCGGTCAACGGCCTCGACCTGGAGGTGCCCTCGGGCGCCTGCGTCGGGCTGCTCGGGCCGAACGGCGCCGGCAAGTCGACGCTGATGAAGCTCCTGACCGCCCAGGCGATCGCCGACGAGGGCGACCTCGAGGTGCTCGGCCACCGCCTCCCCGGCGAGTCGAAGCAGGCCCGCGCGCAGTGCGGCGTGGTCCCCCAGCTCGACAACCTGGACACGACGCTGACCGTGGAGCAGAACCTCATCGTCTTCACCCACCTGTACCGGATCCCCCGGCGCGAGCGGGCCGGCGCGGTCGACCGGGCGCTGGCCATCGCGAACCTCACCGACCGGCGGACGGCGAAGGTCGACCAGCTGTCGGGCGGCATGCGCCGCCGGCTCCTGATCGCGCGGGCCCTGGTGCACCGGCCGCGGCTGGTGCTGATGGACGAGCCCACGGTGGGCCTCGACCCGCAGGTGCGCCAGGAGCTGTGGTCCCTGATCGACGGGCTGCGCCTCGACGGCGTCTCGATCCTCATGTCGACGCACTACATCGAGGAGGCCGAGCGCCTCTGCGACACGGTCACGATCGTGTCGCAGGGGACGGCCGTGGCGGTGGGGTCGCCGCAGGCGCTGATCGCGCAGCACACCGGCGTGACCGCCCTCGAGGTGTACGGGCCGCCCGCGCGCCTGGGCGAGGTGGAGTCGCAGGCCGCGCTCGCGGGCATCAGCAGCCGTCGCACGGGCACGTCGATCGCGCTGCTCAACCTGGATCGCGCGAACGGCCACGAGCTCCCCGCCGGCGAGCGCCGCCCGGCGAACCTGGAGGACGTGTTCGTGCTCCTCACCGGCCAGGAGATCGCGTGAGCACCGCCGCGCCACCGGTCCAGCGCCTGCGCCGCCTGGAGCGGCCGGCCATCGAGGGCGTGCTGGTGCGCGAGATCATCAACTTCGCGTCCTACTGGCGCTCCACCACGTTCAGCTCGACGGTGGAGCCGACCATCTACCTGCTGGCGTTCGGGTTCGGCTTCGGGTCGCTGGTGTCGGAGGTGGGCGGCTACACCTACCTCGAGTTCGTCGGCACGGGCACGGTCGCGACCGCGGTGCTGTTCTCGTCGGCCTTCCCGGCGATGTTCGGGACGCTCGTCAAACGCCAGTACCAGCACACGTACGACGCGATCCTGGCGGCGCCGGTCGACACCGAGGAGCTGGTGACGGCCGAGATGCTCTGGATCGCCGTGCGCGCCGGCACCTACGGCTGCGTGCCGATGCTGGTGGCGATGTGCTTCGGGCTCGACCCGAGCTGGGGCATGCTCACGGTGCCGTTCATCGGGATGGTCGCGGGCTTCGGCTGGGCCGGGTTCGGGACCTTCATCTCGTCGCTGATGGACACGTTCGAGAACTTCTCGTACGTCATCAGCGCGGTGCTGACGCCCCTGTTCCTGGTGGCGGGCACGTTCTTCCCCATCGACCAGCTCCCCGAGTGGGCCCAGGCGCTCGCCTGGCTGAACCCGCTCTACAGCCTGGTGGAGCTGGTGCGGGACGCGGTGTTCGGCTGGCAGGGCGCCGTGGACCTCGCGCACGCCGGGATCCTGATCGGCTTCGGGCTGCTCACCTGGCGCCTCGCGGTCTGGGGGATGACCCGCAAGCTGATCCTCTAGCCGCGGCGCTCCACGGCGTCGCGCAGGCGCTCCAGGCGGCCGGTCCCAGACGGCGGCGACGCCCACGATCCAATCGCTGGCGGGGGCGATCGCGCCGCGACGCAGGCGGTACCGCACCTCCCGGCCCGTGCGACGGGGCGCGCTCCACCAGCCCCGCCTCGTCCAGCGCGGCCAGGTGCTTGGCCACGGCCTGGCGGGTGATCGGCAGCGTCTCCGTCAGCGACGGCACCGAGGTGGACCCGTCGCGCAGGAGCGTCTCCACCACGTGCCGCCGCGTGGGGTCGGCCAGGGCGGCGAGGACCGGCCCGATGCGATCCGTCACGCCGGGACGAGCGCGCAGGCGCGCGCCAGGCGCGCCAGCGGGACGGACGGGGCCCGCTCCGTCACCACCACCCGGGTGCCGGTCTCGACCGGGACCACGAGGAACTCCACCCGCGTCGGCGCCTCGTCGCCGCGCCACCACCACCACACCAGCCGGTTCGGCGCCTCCTCCGACTCCACCACGATCTCGCGGTCCGGGTCGTCCTCCAGCCAGCGCTCCCGGCCCTCGTCGGTGGTGAGCGCCTCCCACACCTCGTCCGGCTCGGCCGCGATGTCGATCCGGCGCGTCGTCTCGTTCCCCGTGTGCACCGCCGCCTCCTTTGACAACCGGACGGTTGCACTCTACCGTGGGCTCCGTTCGACAACCAAACGGTTGTCATCAGGCGAGCGAGGAGGATCCGATGCCGATGGTCCCGATGGTGGTGGAGCAGACGTCGCGCGGGGAGCGCTCGTTCGACATCTACTCCCGGCTGCTCAACGAGCGGATCATCTTCCTCGGCACGCCGGTGGACGACCAGATCGCGAACCTGATCGTGGCCCAGCTCCTGCACCTGGAGTCGGAGGATCCCGAGAAGGACATCTCGCTGTACATCAACTCGCCGGGGGGCCAGGTGTACGCCGGCCTGGCGATCTACGACACGATGCAGTTCATCCGCCCGGACGTCGCCACCATCTGCTTCGGGGTGGCGATGAGCATGGGGTCGCTGCTGCTGACGGGCGGCGCGCCCGGCAAGCGGATGTCGCTGCCGAACGGGCGCATCCTGATCCACCAGCCGAGCGGCGGGTTCCAGGGGCAGGCGTCGGACATCGAGATCCACGCCCGGGAGACCATCGAGCTGCGCCACCGCGTCGACGAGATCTACGCCCGCCACACCGGCCAGACCGTCGAGCGCGTCCACGAGGACATGGACCGCGACCGGTACATGACCGCCGACCAAGCCCTCGACTACGGCCTGATCGACCGGGTGATCGCGTCCCACGAGCTGACGCGCCTGCGCACCGGGTTCGGTCCCCGCAACGGGGACGACGTATCGTCGGAGGGGTGAGCCCAGGGGTCGTCGTCGAGATCGAATCGGGCGCGCCGTCGCGACGCCGCGAGGCGCTGGCGCCGCTCATGGCCGCCCCGTTCGGGATCCTGGGCCCGCTGGTGGTCTGGCCGGCGCTGGTCGTCCACCTGGTCCTGCCGATCATGGCCGCCGGCCACCTGGCGTCGCGCGGGGGCCGGGCCCGATTCGCGGCGGACGACCGGCCGCGCGTCGCGGACGGCCTCGAGTGGCTGCTCGGCCTCTACGGGTGGGCGTCGCTCGCCGTGGCCCGCCCGCCGTGGCGCGCCGGCCCCCGCGCGGTGCGGCTGCGGCTGCCGCCTCCGCCGTCCGCGCCGCCCGGCGCGGCCGCCGCCCTCGCACGGATCGTGACCGCCCTGCCGGCGACGGTGGGCGTGCTGCTCGCCGGCGTCCTGGCCCTGGTCCCGTGGCTCGTCCTGGTGGCGTCCGCGCTGGTGGCAGGACGCGCACCCGCCGTCCTGCGGCGGATCCAGGCGCGCGTCCTGGCGGTGGAGGCGGCGGTGCTCTGCCGTCAGGCCTGCGTGTAGCCGGCGAGCTGCTCCCGCAGGCGCAGCAGCGCCAGGTCCTTCGCCTTCGCCTCGAGCATCACGTTCGACCTCGCGGCCCGCGACGACCTCGTCGAGGAACCGGCGGAAGTCGAAGGGGTCCACCAGGTCGGCGTGCGACCGGGGCGACGGCAGGCGCAGGGAGCGCACCACGCGGCGGCCCTCCCTCCGGGACACCTCCTCGGCGGCGGTGCGCGGGCTGGAGAAGTGGACCTTCGGCCGCACCCCCGCGGGCCAGGTGGCCAGGGCCATCCCGAGCGCCTCCGCGTCAGGGATGCCGTCGGGGTCGTGGCAGTGGTGATGGTGGACGTCCCACACCACCGGGATCCCGGTGCGCCGGGCGACGGACTCCACCATCCCGAGGCTGAACACCCGGTCGTCGTTCTCCAGCACCAGCCGACGCCGCACCGCGTCCGGGAGCCCCTCCACCGCACGCGCGAAGCGGTCCAGCGCGGAGGCCGGGTCGGGCGCCCCCGAGCCGCCGTGGACGACGACCACGGCCTCCGGCGCCAGCCCCATCGCGTCCATCAGGCGGGCCTGCCAGCCGACCTCGGCGGCGGCCTGGGCGGCCACGTCGGGGTTCTCGGAGTTCAGGACCGTGTACTGGCCCGGATGGGTGGAGAGGCGCAGATCCATCGCCCGTGCCCGTTCGCCGAGCCGGGCGAGGCGATCGCGGCACCCCTCCACCTGGCCGTGGAACCGGGGGAGGTCCGGGTGCGTCTCGTACGGGGCGAGGTTGCTGGACATCCGGTACATGCGGATGTCGTTGCGCGCAAGGTAGTCGAAGACCCGCTCGAGATGGTCGAGGGACACCGACAGGTGCGGATCGGACGCGTGCCGGCGGGTGTCGTGCGACGGGATCCCCCCGTCGCCGAGGACCTTCACGGCGAAGCCGAGCCGCGGGACGGTGGTCGCGAACATCCCGGTCAGCGTTCCCGCGGACGGGCGGCCCGACACGGGACCGGCGGCAACGGGTACCGGCCGGGTGAGGCCGCGGCATCCGGCTGCGGCCACGCGTGGAGGAGGGGATCATGCGCTCCTGGGATCTCGCCACCGTGGACGTCCGGCCCGGGCGTCCCGAGGTGCTGCACAGCGTCCCGCAGGGACGGGCGATCGCGATCGACCTCCCGGCCGGCACGGCCCTGGACGATCACGAGGTGCACGAGGGCGCCTGGCTGGTGGTCGCCGAGGGCCGCGTGCGCGTGGCGGCCGAGTCGCAGCAGGCCGCGGACCACCTCGGACCCGGCGGCTTCGCCGTCTTCGAGCCGGGCGAGCGGCGCGACATCTCGGCGATCGACGACGCGCGGGTGCTCCTGCTGCTGACGCCGTGGCCCGCCCCCGAGCGTCGTGCGAGGGGCGCCGGCTGATCCGCTCAGTCCGGCGCGGGCCCGAACGCCAGCTCGCGCTCCAGCGGCAGGGGACGGACGATGGCGTCGAGCAGCGGGCAGTGACGCTCCGCCTCCTCCACGAGCCGGCGGTAGCGCTCCTCCGTCTCCGGCCCCTCCAGCCGCACCCGCATGCGGAGCGCGCCGTAGCCGGGCGGCACCGCGTCGGACAGGCCGAGGTAGCCGCGCAGATCGATGTCGCCCTCCACGTCCACCGTGACGCGGTCGAGGCTGACGCCCAGCTCGGCGGCCCACAGGCGGTAGGTGGCCGCCTGGCACGTGGCGATGCTCGTCAGGAACAGCTCGATCGGGCTCTGGGCCGTGTCGGTGCCGCCCAGGGAACGCGGCTCGTCCGCCACCGCGACGTGGCCGCGCGACGTGGTCTCGCAGCGCATCCCCTCCACCAGCGTCGTGCTCACCCGCTGGGTCACCGCGGCGCGCCCGGGGTCGGCGCGGTACCGGTCCGCCAGCCGGGCGTGCGGCACGGGCTCCATGCCGCCAGCGTACCGGTCCCCCCGCGCGCCGCGCGGATAGGCTCCGCGGGTCCGCGGGGTCGACGAGGAGGCAGGGGATGAAGGGGCTCACCTTCCAGGGGGCGCAGGACGTGCGCGTCGAGGAGGTGGACGAGCCGTCCATCCTCGAGCCGACCGACGCGCTGGTGCGCATGACGATGGCGGGGATCTGCGGGTCGGACCTGCACATCTTCAACGCGGGGGCGGCGTTCGGCTTCCCCGAGGGCAGCCGCCTCGGACACGAGTTCATCGGGACCGTCGAGGAGGTCGGCTCCGAGGTCCGCGGGGTGCGGCCCGGCGACCGCGTCCTCTCCTCCTGCTCGGTCGCCTGCGGCGAGTGCACCTGGTGCCGGGAGGGCCTCGCGTCGTCGTGCGTCCGCTGGTCCCTCTTCGGCTGGGCCCCCCGCGTGTGGCAGCACGGCGGCGCCGTCGAGGGCGGTCAGTCCGAGTTCGTCCGCGTCCCCCTCGCCGACACCACCCTCCTCCAGATGCCCGAGTCCCTGTCGGGCACCGACCGCGAGGCGTCCCTGCTGCCGATCGTCGACATGCTCTCCACCGGCTGGCACGGCCTGACCTCGGCGGGCGCGGCTCCCGGGCAGTCCGTGGTGGTGATCGGCGACGGCGCCGTCGGCCAGGCCAGCGTGCACGGCGCGACGGCGAAGGGCGCGGAGCGGATCGTCGCGCTCGGGCACCACGCCGACCGCCTCGCCACCGCCTCGGTGCTCGGCGCGACGCTGACGATCGACTCGCGCGACGACGAGGAGATCACGCAACTCGTGATGGAGCACACGGACGGCGAAGGGGCCCACGTGGTGGTCGACACCATCTCGAGCCCCGGGTCGATGACGACGGCCCACGCGACGGTCCGCCCCGGTGGCACCATCGCGTGCCTGGGTATGGACCACTTCATGGGGTCCACGCCGGCGATCAACTGGTTCGACCAGTTCCTGCGCAACATCTCCGTCACCGGCGGACTGGTGCCGGGCCCGCGGTACATCCCCGAGCTGCTCGGCCTGGTCGAGGCCGGGAAGCTCGACCCGGCACCCATGCTGAGCCACCGCATGCCCCTCACCGAGGCGGCGGAGGGGTACGCGCTGATGGCCGCGCGCGCCGAGGGCGTCACCAAGGTGGCCCTCACACCGGCATGAGCGCCGAGGACGCGCTCCGGGCGGCGGGCCAGGACCGGCTGGCCGACGTGCTGGCCGGCCTGGACGATGCCGACCGGGCGACGCTCGAGGCGCAGGTGGCCGAGCTCGACCTGCCGCTGGTCGCCCGCCTGGTGCGCGACCTGGTGGGCGGGGAGGCGCCGGCCGTCCACGGCGCGATCGCGCCGCCTGCGCCGGACGCGCTGATCGCGCTGCCGCGCACCGACGCCGACCGGGAGCGCGAGGCGCGGGCCCGCGCGGCCGGCGAGGCGCTGCTGCGGGAGGGGCGCGTGGCCGCGGTCCTGCTCGCCGGGGGCCAGGGGAGCCGGCTCGGGTTCGACGGGCCCAAGGGCCTGTACCCCCACGCGCCGATCACCGGGTCGGTGCTGTTCGCGACCCACGCCGCCAAGATCGCCGCGCTCCGGGCCCGCCACGGCACCGGCCTGCCCTGGTACGTCCTCACGTCGCCGCAGAACGACGCCGCCACCCGGGCCGCCTTCGAGGAGGCCGGCTGGTACGGCCTGGAGCCGGGCTCCGTGCGGTTCGTGGTGCAGGGGACGCTGCCCGCCGTGGACAAGGACACCGGCGACATCCTCCGCGAGGCCCCCGGCCGCATCGCCCTGTCGCCCGACGGCCACGGCGGCCTGCTCTCCGCGCTGCGGTCGTCCGGCGCGCTGGACGAGATGTCCGCCGCCGGCGTCTCCACGATCTTCACGTTCCAGGTGGACAACCCGCTGCTCCCGGTGGCGCAGCCGGGGTTCCTCGGGCATCACGTCCTGGCGGGCGCCGACATGTCGTCGATGGTGGTCCGCAAGGTCGGCCCCGCGGAGAAGATGGGCGTGATCGGCCTCGTGGACGGGCGGACGGCGGTGGTGGAGTACAGCGACCTGCCGGACGAGCTGGCCGAGCAGCGCGACCACGAGGGCGAGCTCGTCTACTGGGCGGGATCGATCGCCGTGCACTGCATCGAGGTGGACTTCGCGCGGCGGCTCACCGACGGCGGCCTGCGGCTGCCGTTCCACCGGGCGCTGAAGAAGGTGCCCTACGTTGACGACGCCGGCGAGCGGGTGAGCCCCGACGCGCCGAACGCCGTCAAGTTCGAGACGTTCCTGTTCGACGCGCTGCCGTTCGCCGACCGGTCGGTCACCGTGGAGGCGGCGCGCGAGGACGTGTTCTCGCCGATCAAGAACGCCGAGGGCGCGGACTCGCCCGAGACGGCGCGCCGCGACCTCAACCGGCTCAACGCGCGCTGGCTGGAGGCGGCGGGGGTGACCGTGCCGCGCGGCGACGACGGGGAGCCGGTGGACGTCGAGATCGACCCGCGCTTCGCGCTGGACGCGGAGGAGCTGGCGGAGGTGCTGCCCCTCGGCTTCCGCGTCGAGGGACCGACGGTGCTCAGCCCGCGCGCGGCCAGCCCGTGACGATCGGGTAGGGCGGCACCGGTCCGCCCCCGCCCGGGTGGATCTCGAAGTGGAGGTGGGTGGGCGTGCCCTGCGCGTCCCCGGTGTTGCCGACGTAGCCGAGCACCGTGCCGCGCGTGACGGCGGCGCCCTCCTTCGCCACCGGCGAGTAGGCCTCCAGGTGGGCGTAGTAGAAGCCGTTGCCGGACGTGTCGCGCACCCACAGGCGCCAGCCGCCCAGGCCGTTCCACCCCACGTTGAAGAGCGTCCCGTCGGCCACCGCCACCACCGGAGTGCCGCGCGCGGCGAACAGGTCGATGCCCTCGTGGGTCCGCCCGCCGGCGCGCGCGAAGCCCCAGTCGTTGGTGAACTGCGCCGGACCCGCCACGGGGAACAGGTAGTCGCCCTGCGGAAGCGCACCCGCGAGCGTGGCTCCGCCGGCCACCGGCAGCGAGGTGAGGTAGGCGGTGCGCGCGGCCTCCAGGGCCTTCAGCCGCCGCTGGCGCTCGCGCTCCTCCTTCACCAGACGCGTCAGCTCCGCCTTCGCGTCGGCCAGGAGCTCGTCCTGCTCGGCGCGCAGCGCCGCGACGGCGGCGCGGCGGTCCGCCGCCGCGTCCACCTCGCGGCGGCGCGTGGCCTCCGCGTCCGCCTGCACCTCCTCCAGCGCCCCGAGGCGGGCGCGGCGCACCTTGACCGTCGTCACCACGCCGGCGTCCCCGCGGGCGACCTGGTCGAGCAGCTCGCCCGTCTGCTGTGCCTGCTGGAGGCTGCCGGTGGTGAGCAGCAGCTCCACGAACGACGGCGGCTCGTTGACGTAGAGGGCCACGACGCGCTCGGCGAGCAGCTCGCGGGAGCGCTCCAGGTCGCGCCGGGCGCCCGCCAGCTCGCCCCGGGTGGAGGCGAGCAGATCCTGGGACGCCTCCAGGCGGTCGACCGCCTCGTTGTTCGCGTGGATCGCCTCGCCCATGCGGATGTCGAGCGTCGCGACCTCGCGGCCGAGGTCGTCGATCTGCGCCTTGGTGCCCGCGATCGTGCCCGCGCCGGCGGCGGGGCCGGCGCCGAGCGCGCATGCGGCGGCCACGGCTGCGACGAGCGCGGCGAGCAGCCGCGTGCGGGGGTGGGCGGACGGCATCGGGGGAGGGCCCGTCCACTCTGGTGAGCGGGCGGAGGTGCCTCAACACCCATCGGCCGGTCTGCAATGCCGCCTGAGCGGCTGCAACGGAACTAGGAGATCTGGCGGGCCCCCGGGGGCAACGCGAAGAAGACGCCCTCCGCCGACGCCTCCTCCTGGCCGCCGCGCGAATAGCCCGAGCCGACCAGCGCCGTGGCCACCTCCTGCACCAGCACCTCGGGGGCCGAGGCGCCCGCGGTGAGGGCGATGTGGCGCTTGCCGTCGAGCCAGGCGGGGTCGAGCTCCGACACGTTGTCGATCAGGTGCGACTCGGCGCCCATCGCCTGCGCCACCTCGACCATCCGGTTCGAGTTGGAGGAGTTCTTCGACCCGACCACCAGCACCAGGTCGGCGCCGGCGCGGACCGTCTCGCGGACCGCGTCCTGGCGGTTCTGCGTCGCGTAGCAGATGTCGCTGGACTTCGGGCCCCACAGCGCGGGGAAGCGGCGCTTCAGGACGTCCACGATCTCGGTGGTGTCGTCGATCGAGAGCGTCGTCTGGGTGGTGAGCGCCACCATGGTGGGGTCGGGGATCTCGACGGTCTCCGCGTCCTCCACGCTCTCGACCAGGATCACCGAGTCGGGGGCCTCGCCGCGCGTCCCGATCACCTCGTCGTGGTCGCCGTGGCCCACGAGCAGCACCGTCGCGCCGCGGGCGGCGTAGCGGCGCACCTCCGCGTGCACCTTCGAGACGAGGGGGCAGGTGGCGTCGATCACCCGCAGGCTGCGCTCCTCGCAGACGCGCCGGACCTCGGGCGAGACGCCGTGGGCGGACAGGATGATGGTCTCGCCGACGGGCACCTCGGACTCGCTGGCCACGAACACGGCGCCCTTCGCCGTGAGCGACTCCACCACGTGCTTGTTGTGCACGATCTCGCCGCGCACGTACACCGGCGGGCCGAGCTCCTCGAGCATCCGCTCCACGGTCTCGATCGCGCGGTCCACACCGGCGCAATAGCCCCGGGGCGCGACGAGTTCGAGTTGCGTGGCCACGGCCGGAAGGGTACCCCACCCGACCCCGTATCGTCCTCGTGGTGTCCGATGTCGCCACCACCGAGCTGGGCGAGGGCCCCGCCGTGCTCCTCGTCCACGGGCTCAACGGCTTCAAGGAGGGGTGGGGCCCCCTGCCGGCCGCCCTGGCGGACGCGGGGCACCGCGTGATCGCCCTCGACCTGCCCGGGTTCGGGGAGAGCCCGCGGCTGCGGCGCACCACCCCGGAGGGCCTCGCCGACGCCGTGCGCCCGCTCGTGGAGCGCCACGCCCCGGTCGACCTGGTGGCGCACTCGCTGGGCACCCAGGTCGCGATGATCCTCGCCGCCGGCCACCCCGCCCTGGTGCGTCGCGTCGCGCTCCTGTCGCCCTGGGTGGTCTCCCGCCCCCGCCGGTTCCCCCCGCGGCGGGTGTCGGACGTGCTGCAGCTCCCGCTGGTGGGCCGGCCCCTCGGCCGCCTGGCGATCGCGCGCCTGCGCCGTGACCCGGAGCGCCGCCGGCAGGCCTACCTCTCCGTGTTGGCGCACCCGGTGCGGGTGGCCGACGACCCGGGGATGCGGGCGCTGCTGGAGCTGGCGGCCGAGCGCCTCGTCGATGCCGACCTGCGCGCGATGGCCGACTGGGCGGCGAGCGGCATGGCCCTCGACGTGCGTCCGCTGGCGCCCCGGATGCCGCAGCCCACGCTGGCGGTGGCGGGGACCCAGGACCGCGTGACCCCGATCGGGGGCGCGCTGCGGCTGGTGAGCGTGCTGCCCGCGGGGCGCATGCTGCGCCTGCCGGACGTCGCCCACTTCCCGCACCTGGAGGCGCCCGGCGAGGTCCTCCCGCCCCTGGTGGAGCACATGGCGTGAGCGAGGAGCTGCTCGAGATCGCGGTCGCCGCGGCGCGGCCCGCGGGCGCCCTGCTGCTGGAGCGCTTCCGCGGGCCCGCCACCGGCCTGAGCGCCAAGACCAGCCGCACCGACCTGGTGAGCGACGCCGACCGGGCGGCCGAGCGGCTCATCGCCGAGGCGATCCTCGGCGCCCGCCCCGGCGACGCCCTGGTGGCGGAGGAGGGCGCCGCCGCCGACGGGGGATCCGGGGTGCGGTGGCTCGTCGACCCGCTCGACGGGACGATCAACTTCCTGTGGGGCGTGCCCCACTGGTGCGTGAGCGTCGCGGCGTACGACGCCGACGGTGGCCTGGCCGGGGTGGTGCACGACCCGAACCGCGGCGAGACGTTCACGGCCGTGCGCGGCGGCGGCGCGCGCCTGGACGGGGCGCCGATCGCCGTGCGCCCGCCCACCCCGGTGTCGGAGGCGCTCGTCGCGACCGGTTTCGAGTACACCGCGGAGGCCCGCGCGCGCCAGGCGCGCCTGCTCGCGACCGTGCTGCCGGCGGTGCGCGACGTCCGCCGCTTCGGCGCCGCGGCCCTCGACCTCTGCTGGGTCGCGGCGGGCCGCTTCGACGGCTACTTCGAGACCGGCCTCAAGGCCTGGGACCGCGCCGCCGGGGAGATGATCGTGCGCGAGGCGGGCGGGGCGGTGGAGGACATGGCGTTCGACGGCGTCATCGCCGGCCACCCGGCCCTCGTCGCCGACCTGCGGGGGCTGGTCGCCGCCGGATGAGCGCCGAGCCCGCCCCGGGGCGGCTGTGGGAGGTGGACGCCGTCCGGACGGCGGCGATCGCGATGATGGTCGTCTACCACTGCGCCTGGGACGTCTTCCACCTGGCGCCCTCGGTGGACATCGACCCGTTCCACGGGGGCTGGCGCGCGCTCCAGGTGGCGTGCGGCTCCACCTTCCTGTTCGTGGTGGGGGTGAGCCTCGCGATCTCCAACGCCCGCGGCCGCGCCCGGGGGCTCCGCGGCTGGCCGCTCTACCGGCGCCACCTGCGCCGGGCGGCCCAGGTGGCGGCCGCCGCACTGCTCGTGTCGGTGGTGACCCTGATCGCCGTCGGCGACGATTACGTGCGCTTCGGGATCCTCCACTGCATCGCCGTCGCGATGGTCGTCGGCCCGCTCCTGCTGCCGCTCGGCTGGTGGAACGTCCCGCTGGGCGCCGCGGTCATCGCCGTCGGGTTCGGGCTGGACGGGCGATCGCCCTCGGACGCGCCCGGCCTGTTCCTGCTGGGGGTTCCCCCGGCCCACGACACGGTCGACTGGTACCCGCTGCTGCCCTGGCTCGGCCCGATGATCATCGGCCTCGCGGTGGGGCGGGCGCTCTACCCGCGCGGGCGTCGCGGGCGGTGGGGCGACCGGCTGCCGGAGCCGTCCTACGCCCGGGCGGTCGGCGCGCCCGGGCGCCACGCCCTGCCGATCTACCTGGTGCACCAGGGGGTGCTGATCCCGCTGGTGGCCGCCGCGCTCGCGATCGCGGGGATCGAGGTGAGCGGGGACTTCTTCGGCTAGCGGTGGACAATCCCGCCGGCCGCGGCACCTCTCTACACGGGCACCTTGACCGCCCTTCGGGCGGTTGGCCGGCGGGAAGCAATCCCGCCGGCCGCGGCACCTCTCTACACGGGCACCTTGACCGCCCTTCGGGCGGTTGGCCGGCGGGAATCGGGCGCCGTGGCCAGCGCGCCGGCCATCGCGCCGCCGACGATGGCGAACGTGAGCTGCGCGGCCCACACGGCCCGGTCGACCTCGGCGCTCGCGCAGCCGCGGCCCCAGGCGTCGATGCGCCCCTGTACGTCGGCCCAGCGGCGGGCGGTGCGCGGGCCGAGCCCGCGGAAGAAGGCGGTGCCCTCGCCGGCGGCAAGGCCCAGGTGGCGCTCGACGAGCGGGGCGATCACCGGGCCGCCCAGGGCGGAGCCCTCGAGCACGAAGACCGTCCCGACCCCCTCGGCCAGGCCCATCGCGGCGGACGAGCGGCCGGGCGCCTCGGGGGTGCCGCCCAGGGCGGCGAGGTCGGCCCGCAGGGCGTCGGCGCGGCGGATCGCCTCCAGGCCGAGCACCGGGATGGCGCCGCTGGTGGCGAGCGTCCGCTCCACCGCGTCCCACGCGCGGAGCATCGCGCCGAGCAGGACCCGATAGTGCGTACGGTCGGCGAGGCCGCCGGGGAGGTCCAGGCGGCCGTCGACGTGCTCGTGCAGCGGGGCGGTGCCGCGGCCGAGGCGGTCGGACAGCGGGCCGGCGCGCCGGCGCGAGGGCCGGGTGCGCCGCTCGTCCGGCAGGGTCAGCACGATCGCGCCGCCGCCGGGGGTGTGAACCGCCGCCATTGCGCGCCACATCGGTGACGGCCCCCTCCACCTTGAGCCCCGCGACGTGGATGATGGCCCGGCATGGCCTCTGCCCTCGACCGTCTGGAGCACGTCCACCCCGAGGACCGCGCCGCCTGGCGCGCGTGGCTGGTGGCGAACCACGCCACCGCCGGCGGCGCGTGGCTGGTCAGTTGGAAGGCCGTGACCGGGCGGGCGCGCATCCCGTACGCCGACACCGTGGAGGAGGCCCTCTGCGTCGGGTGGGTGGACAGTCGCGCCGGGACGATCGACGGGGAGCGCTCGCGGCAGCTGTTCACGCCTCGCAAGGCGGGCAGCGGGTGGTCGCGGCCCAACAAGGAGCGGATCGAGCGGCTCACCGCCGCGGGCCTGATGCTCCCCGCGGGGGTGGCGGTGGTGGAGGCGGCGCAGGCGGACGGCTCGTGGTTCGCGCTCGACGATGTCGAGAACCTGGTGGAGCCGCCGGAGCTGGCGGCGGCCCTCGACGCCGACCCGCGCGCCCGCGGCCACTGGGACGTGTTCCCCCGGTCGGCGAAGCGGGCGATCCTGGAGTGGATCAGCACGGCCAGGCGACCGGAGACGAAGTCGAAGCGGATCGCCGAGACGGCGCGGCTGGCGGCGGAGAACGTCCGCGCGAACCAGTGGCGGCCGAAGGGCTGAGCCGCCCTCAGCCGAGGGGCGACCAGGCGAGGCGGTCGACGACCAGCTCCGGCACGAGCCCTTCGTCGGTGCCGACTGAGCGGTCCGGGAAGTCGAAGACGGCGACCATCATCTGCATGGGGTAGTCCGGCGGGCGCGGGCAGCGCCGGACCTCCTCGCCGTCCACGCTGAACGCCGCCTCGTCGGGGGTCCACCGGACGGCGTAGTCGTGGAACCCGGCGACGTCGATCGGCAGGCGCGGCGCGGCGAAGTCGTCGGTGACGGCGGGGTCCCGGAAGGGGTGGAGGCCCATGCCGACGGCCGCCGACTCCCCCGGCTCGACGGCGTCGCCGAAGACCTCGAAGACGCAGATCTCGGCGCACCGCTCCGGCTCGTCCTCGAACCCGACCATCCACCACGCCGCCATCGAGCGCGGCGACACGGTCATCCGCGCGCGCATCGACAGCTCCCCGTACCGCGGCAGGAACCCCTCGAACCGCTGCTGCGCCTCGCGCACCACGGAGCCGCCCTCGAGCGGCTGCTGGCCCACCGCGCTGCCGACCGGACCGGAGAAGTTGCCGGTCTGGACGCCGGACACCCGCAGCGGCGGGTCGTGGTCCGCGCCCATCCACAGGGCCTGCCCGGGCGGGACGAACAGCCGCAGGCACGAGTCGCCGACCTCGTACGCCGCCGCGGTCTCCGCCAGCGAGCTCCAGGCGGGGAGGTAGTGCGGCAGCCACACGGACCGGTCGAGCCCCGGCCCGTCGAACTCCTCGACGAACACGCCCGGATCCTGCCCGCTCAGGCCCCCTGCGACGCCTCCGGCGTCGGGTACTCCGCGCCGCACCACTCGCAATGGGTCACCGGCTCGGGATCGGCGGTGCGTGCTGCCCTCCGGCGTTCAGGCGGTGGCTCGGGCGGGCGGATCGCCGGGTCGTAGTCCGCGCCGCACCACTCGCACTTCGTCGGCGGCTCGACCGGATTGCTGGTCATCGTTTCGCTCCTCATCGGCGAGGGACGGGCCCATCCTGCCCCCCGGCGACCCGCTGATCATCGGGGGCCTTCCGGCCACATCCCTCGGGAATGCCGTGAGCGCGGCGCTCAGCAGCAGCCGGCCGCGCCGCCCGCCCGCGACGCCGGGATGACGCTCGGCGCGTCGTCCGGCTTCACGCCGCTCACGATCGCGCCGTGCAGGCCGTCGGCCACCTCGTGGGTGAATCGGATGTCGACCTCGGCGAACCCGGCGTCGTCCAGGAACCGCCGGTACTCGCCCACCGACAGGGCGCCGGCGATGCAGCCGGCCCATCCGCCGCGCTCGGCGCGCTCCTCGGCCGTGAGCCGATCCTCGGCGACGACATCGCTGATCCCGATCCGTCCGCCGGCCTTGCAGGACCCGGAAGGTCTCGCGGAGGACGGCCTCCTTGTCGGGCGAGAGGTTCACGACGCAGTTCGAGATCACGACGTCGACGGTCTGCGCCGGAAGCGGGATCTCCTCGATGCGCCCCTTGAGGAACTCGACGTTCGTCGCGCCGGCATCGGCGGCGTTGCGGCGCGCCAGCGCCAGCATCTCCTCGGTCATGTCGACGCCGTACGCCTTCCCCGTGGGGCCGACGCGCCGCGCCGACAGCAACACGTCGATGCCGCCTCCCGAGCCGAGGTCGAGGACCGTCTCGCCCTCGCGCAGTTCGGCGACGGCGGTGGGGTTCCCGCACCCGAGGCTCGCCAGGACGGCCTGCTCGGGCAGTTCGCCCTGCTCGTTCGCGCCATAGAGGCCCGCGCCGAAGACGGCCTCGCCGGGGGCGCAACACCCGCCCTCACCGCAACCGGACGCGATGCCCGGCTGGGTGCCGGAGGATGCCTCGACGGCCGCCTGCGCGTACCGGAGGCGAACCTCCTCGTGGATGTCGCTCGTGCTCATTGCGCCTCCTCCGGCGTCGTGTTCAGCGCGGCCCGCGCAGCGACAGGACGCGCTCGCGGTCCTGCTCGCGCCGTGCGGCGGCGCGGCAGGCGGCGGTGCACACCTCGCCGGTCCGCTCGTCGAAGTCGACCCGCCCGAGCGAGCGCCGCACGATCGCGGTGATGTTCAGCACGCGCATGCCTCCTGTGGGGGCCCGGCGACCCACACCGCGAACTCGGCGAGGGCGTCGGGCAGGACGTAGTAGTAGGCCCAGAGGCCCCGGCGTTCCGAGTCGACGAGCCCCGCCTGTCGCAGCACCTTCAGGTGGTGCGACACGGTTGAACTGGCCCACGTCGAACAGCGGGATCAGCTCGCAGACGCAGACCTTCCCCGCGTGCTTTCGCAGCACGTCCACGAGCTGGAGGCGGATCGGGTCGCCCAGGGCCTTCGCGACCCCCGCCATGCGCTCCGCCCGCTCGCGCTCGACGTCCGGGTAGACGACCGGCTCGCAGCACGGCTCGCCCGCGGGGCGCTTCTGCTTCGGGTGGATCTGGAGATCGACGGCCATCGATGCATCTTCATCGATTGAAACGATGCTTGTCAATCGAATACGCTGGCCGGGTGAGCGACGACCGGCCCGAGGTGCTGTACGTCTGCGTCCACAACGCCGGCCGCTCCCAGATGGCGGCGCTGTTCACGGAGCAGCTCGGCGGGGACCGGGTGGTGGTGCGGTCCGCGGGGTCGGAGCCCGCCGATCGGGTGAACCCGATGGTGGTCGAGGTCATGGCCGAGCTCGGCCTCGACATGTCGCAGCGGTTCCCCGCGCCGCTCACCGACGACGCGGTCCGCGCATCCGACGTCGTGGTGACGATGGGGTGCGGGGACGCGTGCCCCTTCTTCCCGGGGACGCGCTACGAGGACTGGCAGCTCGCCGACCCGGCGCAGGCGGGGAGCCTGGACGAGGTCCGGGCGATCCGCGACGAGATCCGCGGGCGGGTCGAGGCCCTGCTCGGGAGCCTCCCGGCCTAGGAGGTGGCCGCGCGGATCGCGCGGTCGAGGTCCCACGTGATGTCGTCGAGCGTCTCCAGCCCCACGGAGATGCGCACCATGTCCTCCGTGACCCCGGCAAGCGCCAGGCCCTCCTCGTCCAGGCGGCGGTGGGTGGTGGAGGCGGGGTGGATGATCAGCGACTTCGCGTCGCCGACGTTCGCGAGGTGCGACAGCAGCTCGCACGCCTCGATGAGCTTCTGGCCGGCGACGCGGCCGCCCTTGACCCCGAACGTCAGGACGCCCCCCGCCCCGAGCGGCAGGTACCGCGCGACCCGCTCGCGCTCCGGGCTGTCGGGCAGCCCCGGGTACGTCACCCACTCCACGCCCGGGTGCCCCCGGAGGAACTCCGCCAGCGCGACGGTGCTCGCCACGTGGCGGTCCATCCGCAGCGAGAGCGTCTCCAGGCCCTGCAGCAGCAGGAACGCGTTGAACGGGGAGAGCACCGGCCCCAGGTCCCGCATCGTCTCGACCCGGGCCTTCATCACGAACGCGAAGTTCCCGAACGTCTCCGCGTACCGCAGCCCCCGGTAGCCGGGGCTCGGCTCCACCAGGCCCGGGAAGCGCCCGTCCTGCCACGGGAACGTCCCGCTGTCGACCAGCACGCCGCCGATCGTGGTCCCGTGGCCGCAGATCCACTTCGTCGCCGAGTGCGACACCAGGTGGGCGCCGTGCTCCATCGGCCGGCACAGGTACGGCGTCGCGAACGTGTTGTCGATCAGGAAGGGCACGCCCGCCTCGCCGGCCACCTCCGCGACCGCCGCGATGTCGAGCACGTCGAGGCGCGGGTTGCCGATCGTCTCGCCGTAGAGGAGCCGGGTGCGGTCCTCGACCGCCTCGCGCCACGCGCCCATGTCGGCCGGGTCGACGAACGTCGTGCGGATCCCCAGCCGCGCCAGGGTGATGGCGAGCTGGTTGTGGCTTCCGCCGTACAGGTGGCGCGACGCCACCACGTGGTCGCCCGCCTCCAGCAGCGTCGTGATCGCGACCGCCTGGGCGGCCAGCCCGCTCGCGGTGGCGAGGGCGCCGACGCCGCCCTCGAGGCTCGCCATGCGCTCCTCGAACACCGCGGTCGTCGGGTTCATGATCCGCGTGTAGATGTTGCCGAAGCGGTTGAGGTCGAACAGGTCCGCCGCGTGCTCGGCGTCCTCGAAGACGTAGGCCACCGTCTGGTGGATCGGCACCGCCCGGGCGCCGGTCACCGGGTCGACGCGCTGCCCCGCGTGGAGGGCCCGGGTGTCGAACCCGTAGTCGCGCTCCTCCGACATCAGGCGGCGAACGGCGCCATGCGGCGGGAGCCGATGACGCCGGTGGACAGCCCCACCACGTTGAGGCCGCCGAAGAAGCGGCAGTGCTCCATCTTGATGCAGCGGTTGTCGACCACCTCGAGCCCCGCCGCGCGCGCCTTCGCCGTCGCCTCCGGGGCGGTGATGCCGAGCTGGAGCCAGATCACCTTCGCGCCCAGCGCGATCGCCTCGTCGACGATCGGCGGCACGTCGGCGGGGCGCCGGAACACGTTCACGATCTCCAGCGGGCCCCGCTCCGCCGCCTCGGCCAGCGACGCGGCGCACGGGTTGCCGAGCACCTCGTCGCACGCCGGGTTCACCGGGGTGATGTCGTAGCCGTTGGCCGCCATGTGGATCATCGCCCGGTGGCTCGGCCGGTCCGCCTTCGGCGACAGGCCCACCACCGCGAGGCGGCGGTAGCGCTCCAGGATCAGGCGCACCCCGTCCGACGGCGGGGCGCCGTCGCTCATTCCCGCGTACTGGGCCACGGGCGCAAGTATGGCGATCCGGAGGGCATGAGGGCCGCCGCCCCCGTGTTCACAAGTCGTTCACCGGAGCGTCACAGCAACGACACCTACGCGCGGCGAGCATCGGGCTAGCGTCGCGCCGTCTCTGCGGGGGCCCCGCTCCGAGGCGCCCGACCCACGCTCGAAAGGACCGACGAATGGCACGTGCACGCCGTCTCGCCCTGATCGCCGCCGCCGCGGCGCTCGCCGCGGGCTCCCTCGCCGCCGCCGGCTGCGGCGGCGACGACGACTCCGGCGCGGCCGCCTCCGACACGAGCTCGGGCGCCGCCTCCGGTTCGAGCGTCTCCGGCCAGATCGCCGGCGCCGGCTCGAGCGCCCAGGACGCCGCCCAGCAGGCCTGGATCGCCGGCTTCCAGACCGCGAACTCCGGTGCCACGATCTCGTACGACCCGATCGGCTCGGGTGGAGGCCGCGAGCAGTTCGTCGCCGGGGCGACCGCCTACGGCGGCAGCGACTCCGCGCTGGCGGACACCGAGCTCACGGGCGCCCAGCAGCGCTGCGGCGGGGTCGACAACCTGGTCGAGATCCCGGTGTACGTGTCGCCGATCGCGGTGGCCTACAACCTGCCGGACGTCGAGGACCTCCAGCTCGCGCCGGACACGGTGGCGAAGATCTTCGCCCGCGAGATCACCAAGTGGAACGACCCGGCGATCGCCGCCGACAACCCCGACGCGACCCTGCCGGACACGGACATCACCACCGTGACCCGGTCGGACAAGTCCGGCACCACGGCGAACTTCACCGACTACCTCTCCCAGGTCGCCCCCTCCTCCTGGACCTTCGAGCCGGCCGACACCTGGCCGGTGAAGGGCGGCGAGTCGGCGCAGGGCACGTCGGGCGTCGTGGACGCCATCGGCGCCGGTGAGGGCACGATCGGCTACGCCGACGAGAGCCAGGTCGGCGACCTCGGCATCGCGAAGATCAAGGTCGGCGACGAGTACGTCGCGCCGTCCGCAGAGAGCGCGGCGGCCATCTTCGACGAGTCGCCCCGGACGACCGACCCGGGCAAGTACGTCTTCACCTACAACGTGAAGCGCGACACGACGGAGCAGGGCGTCTACCCGATCGTGCTCGTGTCCTACGACATGGCGTGCACCACGTACGACTCGGCCGACCAGGCCGCGCTGGTCAAGGCCTACCTCAACTACGTCATCAGCGCGGAGGGCCAGGACGCCGCCGCGCAGAACGCCGGCTCGGCGCCGATCCCGGAGAGCCTGCGGACCACGATCCAGCCCGCCGTGGACGCCATCGGCAGCTGACCGCTCCAGGTACCGTCAGCGGCGTGCGGGCGCGAAGGGCCCGCACGCCGCCGCAGTCCCCGAACCGAGGACGTGAACCCGCGTGACGACGCAGGACATCCAGCCCCCGACCGTCGCCCGCCCGGGGAAGGGCGCCAACCGGCTGGGCGACAAGCTGTTCTCCGGCGCCGCGCTCGGCGCCGGCCTGCTGATCCTGGTGCTCCTCGCCGGGGTCGCGATCTTCCTCATCCGCGAGGGATGGCCGGCCCTCACCGCCGACGCGTCGGAGATCCCCGGCGGCGAAGGCCTGCTCCACTACATCGGGCCGCTCGTGTTCGGCACGGTGCTCTCCGCCGGCCTCGCGATCCTGATCGCGGTGCCGCTCGCGGTCGCCGTGTCGCTGTTCATCACCTTCTACGCGCCCCGGCGTCTCGCCCAACTCCTGGGCTCCATCGTCGACCTGCTCGCGGCGATCCCCAGCATCGTCTTCGGGCTCTGGGGCATCGCGGTGCTCGGTCCCGCGTCGGTCGACTTCCAGAAGTGGCTGACGGACCACCTCGGCTGGATCCCGTTCTTCGACGGCCCGGCCTCGGCCACGGGACGCACGATGCTCATCGTCGGGTTCGTGCTGGCCCTCATGATCCTGCCGATCATCAGCGCGATCACCCGCGAGGTCTTCTCCCGGACCCCGCGCGCCCAGGTCGAGGGCGCGCTCGCCCTCGGGGCGACCCGCTGGGAGGTCATCAAGATGACGGTCCTGCCGTTCGGGAAGTCGGCCATCATCGGCGGATCGATGCTCGGGCTCGGCCGCGCGCTCGGCGAGACGATGGCCGTGGCGATCATCCTCTCCGTCTCCGGAGACGTCACCTTCAACCTGATCAGCTCCGGCAACCCGTCGACGATCGCGGCCAACATCGCGCTCGACTTCCCGGAGTCCTCGGGGCTCGACGTGAACGTGCTGATCGCCTCGGGTCTCGTGCTCTTCGCGATCACCCTGGTGGTCAACATCGTCGCCCGCGCGGTCGTCGCGCGGGGCGAGGCGGGGGCGCGCCCGTGAGCAGCGCGACCGCACCCACCCCGGTCGACGTCCAGCCGAGCACCCTCGTCCAGGGCCGGCTCCCCGACTGGGGCCCCTGGGCCGTGTACGGCACCCTCGCCGTGCTCGGAATCATCGCGATCGTGGCCGGCGGGACGAACATGGTGCTCGCCGCGTTCGTCGCCGCGGCGGCCGCGGGCGTGATCGTCTACACCTGGGCCCGCGTCGTCGAGGGCAGCCGGCGGGCGACCGACCGTGCGATCACGCTGATCGTGAGCTCGGCGTTCGCGATCGCCGTGGTGCCGCTCATCTCGGTCATCTACGTCACGCTCGCGCGCGGCCTGGACCGATTCGACACGCAGTTCTTCACCGAGGACGTGCGCAACGTCGTCGGCGTCGGGGGCGGCGGCCTCCACGCGATCGTCGGCACGCTGGTCATCACCGGACTGACGACCCTCGCGTCGGTCCCGATCGGGATCCTCTGCGCCATCTACCTGGTCGAGTACGGACACGGGCGGCTGAAGCAGGCGATCATCTTCTTCGTCGACGTGATGACCGGCATCCCGTCGATCGTCGCCGGCCTGCTTCGCCTTCGCCCTCTTCTCGCTCTTCATGGGCCCGGGCATCCGCCTCGGGATCATGGGGGCCGTCGCCCTGTCGGTGCTGATGATCCCCATCGTCGTGCGGTCGACGGAGGAGATGCTGAAGATCGTCCCCAACGGGCTCCGCGAGTCGGCCTACGCGCTCGGAGTCCCCAAGTGGCGGACCATCGTGAGCGTGGTGCTCCCGACGGCCCTCGCCGGCATCGTGACCGGCGTCATGGTCGCGGTCAGCCGGGTCATCGGCGAGACGGCCCCGCTGCTCATCACCACCGGCACCTTCTCGACGACGAACTGGAACCCGTTCTCCGGCCGGATGTCGAACCTGCCGGTCTTCGCCTTCAACGAGTACAAGAACCCGGGGGTGCCCAAGGCCCCGTACATCGAGCGGGCCTGGGCGGCTGCGCTGACCCTGATCATCATCGTGCTGTTGCTGAACATCGTGGCGCGGCTGGTGTACCGTCGCTTCGGAAAGGACGTCAACTCGTGACCACGCAGCCGCCCACGCCGGATGCGCAGGCCCAGGCCCAGGCCCAGGCGCAGACCGCGCCGGAGGCCGCGGCGGCCCCCCAGGCCGGCGCTGCGACGGCGCCCCAGAAGTCGGCGTTCGAGGTCACCGACCTGAATCTCTTCTACGGCGGGTTCCACGCCGTGAAGGACGTCAACATGACGGTCGAGCGCAACAAGGTGACGGCGTTCATCGGCTCGTCGGGCTGTGGCAAGTCGACCGTGCTGCGCTCGCTCAACCGCATGCACGAGGTCATCCGCGGCGCGCGCGCCGAGGGGACGGTCCTGCTCGAGGGCGAGGACATCTACCAGCCCGAGCGTCGATCCGGTCCTCGTGCGGCGCAAGGTCGGGATGGTGTTCCAGGCGCCGAACCCGTTCCCCACGATGACGATCTACGAGAACGTGGCCGCGGGGCTGAAGCTCAACCGGACGCGGATGCCCAAGGCGGACATGGACCAGGTCGTCGAGGAGTCGCTCCGGGGCGCCCACCTCTGGGAGGAGGTCAAGGACCGCCTCAACAAGCCGGGGTCGGGCCTGTCGGGCGGCCAGCAGCAGCGCCTCTGCATCGCGCGGGCGATCGCGGTGAAGCCCGAGGTGCTCCTGATGGACGAGCCGGCGTCGGCGCTGGACCCGATCGCGACGCTCGCGATCGAGGACCTGGTGCACCAGCTCAAGCAGGACTACACGATCGTCATCGTGACCCACAACATGCAGCAGGCGAGCCGCGCGAGCGACTACACCGCCTTCTTCAACCTCGAGGCCACCGGCATGCCCGGCCACCTCGTGGAGATGGACGACACCGAGACGATCTTCAGCCGCCCCAGGGAGAAGTCGACCGAGGACTACGTCAGCGGCCGCTTCGGCTAGGCCGCGGCGTCAGGGCGCCCGCTCGACCGAGCGGCGCTGGGCGAGGCGCCAGACGGGTGCGAGGAGCGGGTCGGTGACCCGCCCGAGCGTCCGCACGACGCCGATGAGCGGACGCCGCGCCAGGTGGTGCACGGCCAGCGCCGCCGCTCGTCCCGACGAGCGCGCCGGCGGCGATGTCGCCGGGGTAGTGGAGGCCCACCAGCACGCGCGCCACCGAGATCGCCCCCGCGGCGACGAGGAACGCCGAGCCGGCCCGTCGGCTCACCAGGAGCACGGAGACCGCGATGGCGAACGAGGCGGCGGCGTGGTCGCTGGGGAAGGACGGGTCGTGGGAGGGGTGGACGAACCAGAGGTGGGCTGTGGGGTGCGCATCCGTCGGGCGCGCCCGCTCCCAGATGTGGGAGATGATCTGGTTGGTCAGCAGGGCCAGGCCGGCCGAGGCGAGCGCCGAGGCGGTGGCGAGCCGCCACTTCGACACCGTGCCGGGGCGGCTGACGAGCCAGAGACCGATCGTCGCGGCCGCGAGGACGGGGACGCTCCAGATCGTGAAGTCCTCGATCTCGTCGCCGATCAGGCCGTGACCCATCAGCAGGTCGTTCAGGAAGTGGAAGAGCGTCCAGTCGATGAGGGCAGATTAGAGAACCCTCATCGACCGGACCAACCCCCCGGTCGGGGGGTTCGGGTCAGCTCGCGGAGCTCTCCTGGTACAGGCGGCGGAGCACGGTGGGGAGGATCCCGCCGTTGTGGATGTACCGGAGCTCGGTGGGCCCGTCGACGCGGGCCAGCACGGTGAACTCGCCGGTGGAGCCGTCCTCCCGGGTGTAGGCGATCGTCACCTCGTCGCGGGGCTGCAGGGTGGCCAGGCCGGTCAGGTCGAAGGTCTCGCGCCCGGTCAGGCCGAGCTCCTCGTGGCCCTCGCCCTCGCGGAACTGGAGCGGCAGCACGCCCATGCCGACCAGGTTGCCGCGGTGGATGCGCTCGAACGACTTGGCGATGACCGCGCGGACGCCGAGCAGCAGGGTGCCCTTGGCGGCCCAGTCGCGGCTCGAGCCGTTGCCGTACAGCGCCCCGGCGAGCACGATGAGCGGGGTGCCGGAGGCCTGGTAGTCCATCGAGGCCTCGTAGATCGAGGTGATCTCCCCGGTGGGGAAGTACTCGGTCCAGCCGCCCTCCTTGCCCTGGGCCAGGGCGTTGCGCAGGCGGATGTTCGCGAACGTGCCGCGCATCATCACCTCGTGGTTGCCGCGCCGCGACCCGTACGAGTTGAAGTCGCGCGGCTCCACGCCGTGCTCGACCAGGTACCGCCCGGCGGGCGAGCTGGCCGGGATCGAGCCGGCGGGCGAGATGTGGTCGGTGGTGATGGAGTCGCCCAGCACCGCGAGCGCGCGGGCGCCGACGATGTCGGTCACCGGCGCCGGCTCCGGGGTGATGGAGGAGAAGAACGGCGGCAGCTGCACGTAGGTGGAGTCGCCGTCCCAGGCGTAGGTCTGCCCGTCCGGGACCGGCAGGGCCCGCCAGCGCTCGTCGCCCTCGAAGACCGTCCCGTAGCTCTCCTCGAAGAGGGCGCGGTCGACGGCGGTGGCGAGGGTGGCGGCGACCTCGTCCTGGGTCGGCCAGATGTCCTTCAGGTACACGGGGCCGTCGGCGCCCTCGCCGAGCGGCTCGGTGGTGAGGTCGATGTCCACCCGGCCGGCGAGCGCGTACGCCACCACGAGCGGCGGCGACGCCAGGTAGCTGGCGCGCACGCTCGGGTGGATGCGCCCCTCGAAGTTGCGGTTGCCCGAGAGCACCGCCGCCGCGACGAGGCCGTTCTCCTCGATGGCCGCGTCGATCGGCCCTGCCAGGGGGCCGGAGTTGCCGATGCAGGTGGTGCAGCCGTAGCCGACGAGGTCGAAGCGCAGCTCGTCGAGGAACGGCGTGAGGCCGGCGCGGTCGAGGTAGCCGGTCACGGCGCGGCTGCCGGGGGCGAGGCTCGTCTTCACCCACGGCGGGGTGGTCAGGCCCTTCTCCACCGCCTTCTTGGCGAGGAGGCCGGCCCCGACCATCACCGACGGGTTGGAGGTGTTGGTGCAGCTGGTGATGGCGGCGATCGCCACCGAGCCGGTCTGGAGCGGGAACGTCTCGCCGTCCACGGTCACGTCCACGGGCTCGTAGTGCGGGCCGGCGCCGTTGGCGACCAGTCCGTCCACGAAGTGCTCCCGGAACTCGCCGGCCACGGAGCCGAGCTCCACCCGGTCCTGCGGGCGCCGCGGGCCGGCGAGGCTCGGCACGACGGTGGCCAGGTCGAGCTCGAGCGTCTCGTCGAACTCGGGGTCCGGGTCGGCGTCGGTGCGGAACAGGCCCTGTGCCTTGGCGTACGCCTCGGTCAGCGCGATC
Source organism: Miltoncostaeaceae bacterium (assembly GCA_963749475.1). Taxonomy (GTDB): domain Bacteria; phylum Actinomycetota; class Thermoleophilia; order Miltoncostaeales; family Miltoncostaeaceae; genus Miltoncostaea. The sequence continues at coordinate 229,309 of CAVVMP010000009.1, read as the reverse complement.
GTCTCCGCCGGCCGGCCGGTGATTTGCATGTAGCGGAGGGTCTCGTCGTCGATCGGGAACATCGTCGCGGTCGCGCCGAACTCGGGCGACATGTTCGAGATCGTCGCGCGATCGGCGAGGGTCAGGCCGGACAGGCCGGCGCCGTAGAGCTCCACGAACTTCCCGACGACCCCGTGGTTGCGCAGCATCTCCGTGACCGTCAGCACGAGGTCGGTGGCCGTGGTCCCGGCGCCGAGGCGGCCGCTGAGCTTCAGGCCGATGACCGTGGGGGTCGGCTGGGAGAGCGGCTGGCCCAGGAGCACGGCCTCCGCCTCGATGCCGCCGACGCCGAAGCCGAGGACGCCGACGCCGTTGATCATGGTGGTGTGCGAGTCGGTGCCGACGAGGGTGTCGGGGAACGCGACCAGCTCGCCGTCGATCTCGCGGGTCTGCACGACGGGCGAGAGGTACTCGAGGTTGACCTGGTGGACGATGCCGGTGCCGGGCGGCACGGCGCGGAAGTCGCGGAACGCCTGCTGCGCCCACCGCAGGAGCATGTAGCGCTCCTGGTTGCGCTCGTACTCGCGCTCGACGTTGGCGGCGAAGGCGCCGTGGTCGCCGAACCGGTTGACCTGCACGGAGTGGTCGATCACGAGGTCGGCGGGGACGAGCGGGTTGATCAGCGACGGGTCGCCGCCGAGGGAGCTCATCGCGTCGCGCATGGCCGCGAGGTCGACGACGCACGGGCACGCCGGTGAAGTCCTGCATGACGACGCGCGCCGGCAGGAACGGCACCTCGCCGGCCAGCCCGGAGCGGGGCGTCCAGCCGGCCAGGGAGCGGACGTCCTCCTCGGTCACGAACCCGCGGCCGCAGTTGCGGAGCACGGTCTCGAGCAGGACCTTGATGGTGTACGGCGTCCGGTCGAGGCCCTCCCGGACGGCGTCGAGGCGGTAGATCACGTGCGAGCGGCCGCCCGCCTCCAGGGTGTCGCGTGCGGAGAAGGGGTCGGGCGCTGCGCTCACTGACGGTCTCCTCGGGAGGTCGGCAATCCGACCATCCAGCTTACCGCCCCTGCTCGCACCACGCGCGCCTTCAGCCGGCGTCCCGTCCCCACCCCGGGGCGGGACGCCGGCGGTGGCCGACCTAGCCGGTGACGGCGGGCTGCACCCGGGCGGGGGCGACGGCGACGGCCTGCACGGTGCGGACCGCGGCGGCAGCCGCCCCGCAGTTCGCGCTGACAGACGCCTTCATCGTCTTCGCGCCGCGGGCGGAGCGGTCCAGCTTGAGCAGCACCGGGACGGTGCGCGGCGTGCCGCGCACGAGGGTGCCGACCCCCACGACGAGCTGCCCGTTCCGGAGCTTCGCGACGCTGGTGCCGGGGAGTGAGAACCCGGGCGGCAGCGTGAGCCGGAGGGTCACCCTGGTGGCGGTCTTGCCCGTGGTCCGGACGGTCACGTGGTACTTGGTGGTGCTGCCGGCCTTGGGGTTCTGCGGGCCGCGCACCACGGCGGCGAGCGACGGCCGCGGGCACACCGGCACCTGCGTGGTGCCGACGGGCGGCGTCCCCACGGTGGGGGACTGCGCGATCGGCACGACCGCGACCGGCGGGGTGCACTTCTCGCCGCCCACCACGACGGTGCGGGTGGCGGTGTCGTTGCCGGCGTTGCTGTCGGGCGGGCCGGCGTTCTTCGCCGGCAGCAGGCTCACGGTCGCGGTGTTCGGCAGCTGGCCGCACTCCGCGGTGGTGAGGGCGCGGGTGCCGGTCCACTGGAGGGTCTGCCCGGGGGAGAGCCAGCCGGTGGTGGCGCCGGTCGGCGCAAGGTCGGTCAGGGCCGGGTCGCTCACTGCGATGCGGGCGCGGTCGACGGCCGTGTTGCCCGTGTTGGTGACGGTGATCGTGTAGGTCGCGACGTCGCCGGGCGCGTAGGTGTCGCGGTCGCTGGTCTTCGCGATCGACACGTCGACGACGCAGTTCTTGTCCTTGGAGGGCTCGCACGTTCCCGGAGGCCATGCGAGCGCCACCGGGAGCGGCGCCAGGACGGCGGCGGCCACCAGGATGGCGATCGCCAGGGTCCGGTTACGGAGGGACGAGCGGGAGGAGCTCATCGGTCTTCTCTGTTTCCTCGGAGTCCGTGCCCGCACGCTCCTCGAGAGCGTGCCGGGGCTGCTTCGCAGCCTGATCCCCGCGTCAGACGTCACCAATGGACGACGGATGGGTTCAGAACCGCCACTCGTTGAGGGTTTTGCCCCCCGTTTCGGGGGGCGATTCCGCCCGATCCGCAAGTTTGCTCGCCCTGCGGGCGGGCGGTCGGCTCAGCTCGGTGCGGTGAGCCGCCGGTAGGTGATTCGCCTCGGCCGGGCCGCCTCCTCGCCCAGCGTGCGCCTCCGGTTGTCCTCGTACTCCTGGAAGTTGCCCTCGAACCAGCGCACCTGGCTGTCGCCCTCGAACGCCAGGATGTGGGTGGCGATGCGGTCGAGGAACCACCGGTCGTGCGACGTGACCATCGCGCAGCCCGACCACTCCACCAGCGCCTCCTCGAGCGCCCGGAGCGTGTCGACGTCCAGGTCGTTGGTGGGCTCGTCCAGCAGCAGCAGGTTGCCGCCGCCGGCGAGGAGCTTCGCCAGGTGCACCCGGTTGCGCTCGCCGCCCGAGAGCTGGCCGACCGGCTTCTGCTGGTCGCCGCCCTTGAAGTTGAACGACGCGACGTAGGCGCGCGAGTTCATCTCGTCGGCGCCGCCGAGCCTGATGATGTCCTGGCCCCCCGACACCTCCTGCCACACGGTGCGGTCGCCCTGGAGCGCGTCGCGCGACTGGTCGACGTAGGCGAGCTGGACGGCCTCGGCGAGCTTGATCGACCCGGCGTCGGGCTCCTCCGCGCCGGTGATCATCCGGAACAGGGTGGTCTTGCCCGCGCCGTTCGCGCCGATCACGCCGACGATCGCGCCCGGCGGGACGGTGAACGACAGGTCCTCCATCAGCAGCTTGTCGCCGAACGCCTTCGTCAGGCCGGAGACCTCCATCACCAGGTCGCCCAGCTTCGGCGGGGCGGGGATGCGGATCTCGACGGCGCGGCCGCCGCGCTCGCGCTCCTCGGCCACCAGCCGCTCGTAGTTGGCGATGCGCGCCTTGCTCTTCGCCTGGCGCGCCCGGGGCGAGCTGCGCACCCACTCGAGCTCGCGGGCGAGGGCCTTCTGGCGGGCCGACTCCTGCTTCTCCTCCTGCTCCAGGCGCATCCGCTTCTGGTCGAGCCAGGAGGAGTAGTTGCCCTTCCAGGGGATCCCCCTGCCGCGGTCGAGCTCCAGGATCCAGCCCGCGACGTTGTCGAGGAAGTAGCGGTCGTGGGTCACGGCGACGACGGTGCCCGGGTACTCCTCCAGGTGCCGCTCGAGCCACGCGACCGACTCCGCGTCGAGGTGGTTCGTGGGCTCGTCCAGCAGCAGCAGATCGGGCGCCGAGAGCAGCAGCCGGCACAGCGCGACGCGGCGGCGCTCGCCGCCGGAGAGGGTGGTCACGTCCTGGTCGCCGGGCGGCACGCGCAGCGCGTCCATCGCGACGTCGAGCTTGCGCTCGATGTCCCACAGGTCCAGGCGGTCGATCTCCTCCTGGAGCTCGCCGTACTCGACGAGGGCCGCCTCCATCTCGTCGGGCTCCATCCCGCCCAGGCGCGCGCCGATGTCCTCGAAGCGGCGCAGCAGGGCGATCTGCCCGGCGACGCCCTCCTCGATGTTGCCGCGCACGTCCTTCGTCGCGTCGAGGTCGGGCTCCTGGGGCAGCAGCCCCACCGTCGCGCCGGGGGCCAGGATGGCGTCGCCGGAGAAGTCCGGGTCGAGCCCGGCCATGATCCGCAGCAACGTCGACTTGCCGGCGCCGTTCGGCCCCAGGACGCCGATCTTGGCGCCGGGCAGGAACGACAGCGAGATGTTGTCGAGCACCACCTTGTCCGGCGGGTGCACCCGCCGGAGGCGGTACATGGTGAAGATGTATTCGTCGGCCATGCGCCCAGGGTAACGGGGCGCAGGAAGGCCCGTGGCGACGGCGTAACCGTCATTCCGTGTCCCGGAAGCTCAAGTGTGGACGCGCTACAGTCGAATGCGACGACGAGTGACGGAATCGCGGCAGGGGCCGCGGAATCCCCGGAGGTGGGGACACATGCACGAAGACGTGAACGGGCGGCATGCGGCCGCCGAGACCGGTTGCGTGGCGCACCTGAGCGCCGGCGGCTGGGGCCAGTACCACCGACTGGATTGCGCCGAGGCGCCCCGTCGCGGCGATGTGGGTGTCCGGGACGTGATCCACGGCCCGTGGCGCTACCTGTCCGCGCACTGGACGCCCTGCTCGCTCTGCCTGCCGCCGACGGCCGCCCAGCTGCCGGCGCAGGACTCCGCGCTGCCCTCCGCCGCCTGACGCGCACCGGCCGGATCCCCTTGCCGCGGCGGTGAGCGCCGTGTGAGGTCCCGACCGTGGACGGTCGGGTCGCACTGGTGACGGGTGGCGCACGGGGGATCGGTCTGGCGGTGTGCGGTCTCCTCGCCGCGGAGGGCATGACCGTCCTCCTCACGGCCCGCGACCCGACGCGCGCCGCGGAGGCCGCCGCAGCGCTGTCGGCGGGCGGCGCCGACGTGCGTCCCATCGCCCTCGACGTGACCGACGACGAGAGCGTCGCCGATGCCGCCGAGGTCGTCCGGCGCGACCCCGGCCGGCTCGACGTGCTGGTGAACAACGCCGCCTCCTTCGCCGACTGGGGTGAGACGGCGTCCTCCGCCGACCTCGACGCGGCCCGCGGCGTCATGGAGACCTCGCTGTGGGGGTCGTGGCGCGTGGCGCAGGCGTTCCTGCCCCTCCTCCGCGAGGGGGAGCGGCCGAGGCTGGTGAACGTGTCGAGCGGAGGCGGCTCCCACGGCGATCCGCAGTTCGGGCTCACCACGCGCGGCGGGGCCGCCACGGGCTACGGGGTGGCCAAGGCCGCCGTGAACGCGCTGACCGCCTGCCTGGCGGCCGAGTTGGCCGGCACGCCGGTCATCGTGAACGCCGTCGATCCCGGGCTGACCGCGACCGCCCCGGGGATGGAGGAGATGGGTGCCCGCCCGATCATGGAGGGTGCGGCGTCGGTCGCGTGGGCCGCGCTGCTGCCCGACGACGGGCCGCGCGGCGGCTTCTTCCGGGACGGCTCGCCCCTGCCCTGGTGAGGCCGTCGCCGGCGGCCCTCCGCTACCCTCGGTGCGGGACGTGAAGCGACGTGGGGAGCAGACCGTGGACGTGACCGAGGCGACATTCCAGGCGGACGTGATCGAGCGCTCGCGCGAGGTCCCGGTCGTCGTGGACTTCTGGGCCGCGTGGTGCGGTCCGTGCCGCCAGCTCACGCCGGTGCTCGAGTCGGCGGTGGAGCGGCGCGACGGGTCCGTGGTCCTCGCCAAGGTGGACATCGACGCGAACCCGCAGCTCGCCCAGGTCTACCGGGTGATGAGCATCCCGCTGGTCAAGGGCTTCCGCGAGGGCGCCGCCGTCGCGGAGTTCGTCGGCCTCCAGCCGCCCGCCGCGATCGAGAAGTTCCTGGACGCGCTGGTGCCCTCCGAGACGGAGCGGCTGATCGCCGCCGGCGACGAGGCGTCGCTGCGCGAGGCCGTCGAGCGCGAGCCCGGGCACGTGGGCGCCCGCGTCGCCCTGGCCCGGCTGCTGCTCGACGACGGGCGCGGGGACGAGATCGTCGCGCTGCTCGAGCCCGTGGCGTTCGACCAGGGCGCGGCGGCGCTGCTGTCGCGCGCGAAGCTGGCGTCGGTGGACCAGCCGGACGTGGTCGCCGGCCTCGCCGCCCTCGACCGCGGCGACACGGAGCAGGCGCTCACCCACCTGCTGGACGCGGTCCGCGTGGCGGACCCGGAGCTGAAGGACGACCTCCGCTCGGCGATGCTCGGCGTGTTCGCCCAGATCGGCGAGCACCACCCCCTGGCCGTGCGCTTCCGCCGCCGGCTGGCCCAGGCGCTCTACTAGCCACCCGATGGGCTTCCGGCCTCCGGCCAAGCCGGAGACCCAGGACCTGTTCGCCGGCCTCGCCGGCGACGCGTACTCGCGCCGCGCACGGCTCCTGTCCCTGGGGCAGGAGCCGCGGTGGCACCGGTACCTGGTCTCCCGCCTCCCGGTGGGGCCCGACGACCACGTGCTGGACGTCTGCACCGGCACCGGGGCGGTCGCCGAGCAGATCGTGCTGGCGCACCGCTGCCGCGTGACCGGGCTGGACCAGAGCGCTGAGATGCTCGCCGCCGCCCGCGGGCGCCTCGCGGAGGCCGGGGTGCTCCAGCGGGTGACGCTCGTGCAGGGCGAGGCCGAGCGCCTGCCGTTCCCCGACGCGGTCTTCGACGCGGTGTCGGTGACCTACCTGCTCCGCTACGTCAACGACCCGCCCGCCGTGCTGCGCGAGCTGGCGCGGGTGGTGAAGCCGGGCGGGACCCTCGCGTCCATGGACTTCGGCGTGCCGCCGTGGGCCCCGGCGCGGGGCGCCTGGAGGCTCTACACGGGGGCGGTCCTGCCGGCGGCCGGTTTCGTGCTGGGCGGCCGGCCCTGGTGGCGGGCCGGCCGGTTCCTGCACGAGAGCATCCCGGACCTCTACCGCCGGTACCCCATGCCGCGGCTGCTCGAGGCGTACCGCGCGGCCGGGCTGGAGGACCTGCGTGTGCGGCGCCTCAGCTTCGGCGGCGGGGTCGTCATCTGGGGGCGCCGGGCGTCGGCGCCGGGACCAGCGTCGCCGCCGCCGGCCCCCGGCTGACGCCCCGCTCGGCGGCGAGCCACCGCCCCGGGGTGAACCGGACCGTGACCGCGATCCCGTCGCCCGGCGCGAGGGCGCCGGTGCGGGCCGCCACCCGCAGGGCGCCGCCGTCCAGGCGTGCGATCACCAGGCTGCGGCGCGTCGACCCCGCGTTCCCGACCCGGACGGTCATCCGGCCCGCGGGGAGCACGCCCGGAAGGCCGGCGACGGCGTCGTCCCGCAGGGTCAGGTCCAGGGCCGGGAGGGCCCGCTCGCCGGGCCCCCCGGCCCGCACGCCCGCGGCGACCAGGGAGCCGCCCCGAGGACGACGCAGGCGAGTACCGCCCCGTAGAGCGCCGTTCGCGTCATCGCCGCCTCCTTCGGTCGGCGCCGGTTCACCCGACGATGTGCGGCGACCATCCCACGGGGCCCACCCCGGTGTGATCCGTGTCAGCACCGAGATGGACCCAGGGGTGCCCCCACCTCAGCCGGCCCGGCGCATCCGGCCGCGGGGGCGGTAGACCGACAGCGCCGTCGCGACGATCAGCAGGACGAACCCGGCGGAGGAGCCGACCAGGATCCGGGGCCCCAGGTCCCCGACGGCGACGCCGTCGCGGGCGCGGTCGGCGGCCTCCTCCACGAACCGGCTCAGCACCGCGCCGCTCACCGCGAGCATCGCGACGTTGATGACCAGCTTCGCGGTCACCCAGACGTGGCGGAACAGGCCCCACGCGGTGCCGACGGCCAGGATGATCCCGCTGACCAGGCTGATCGCGGCGAACGGGAACACCAGCCACACCACCTCGCCCGCCGTGACGTACACCGCGTCCAGCAGGGTCCTGTCGCCGGTCGTCAGGCCGGTGGCGGCCAGCAGGATCAGGACCGCGAGGACGCCGAGCCAGCCGACGCCGGCCGCCACGTGGACGGTCAGCGTCAGCTTGCGCGCGGCCGGACCGAGGCGCCTCATCGGGACGCCCCCGCCGGGAGCAGCCGGCCGAGCCAGCCCGGGAGCCACCAGTTGGCGCGCCCCATGAGCTGCATGACCGACGGCACCAGCAGCATGCGGATGACGGTCGCGTCCACGAAGATCGCCGTCGCCATCCCGACGCCGATCAGCTTCTGGAACACGTCGTCGGCCACGACGAACGAGAGGAAGACCGCGACCATGATCGCCGCCGCCGCGGTGATGACCCGGGCGGTGGCGGCCAGGCCGGCCGTCACGGCGGTGGAGGTCCGCCCGGTCCGCAGGTACTCCTCGCGCACGCGGCCGAGCAGGAAGACCTCGTAGTCCATCGAGAGGCCGAACAGGATCGCGAACATCATCACGGGGATGAACGGCGGCACCGGGGTCGGCGTGTCGATCCCGACGAGCCGTCCGGCCCAGCCGCCCTCCGCCACCAGCGCCACGGCGCCGTAGGCGGCGGCGACCGACAGCAGGTTCATCACCGCCGCCTTCAGCGCGATGACCGGCGCCCGGAACGCGACGAGCAGCAGCAGGAACGACAGCAGCACCACGGCGCCCACGAACACCGGGAGCCGGGCGGCGACGGTGTCGCTCTGGTCGATGAACGCCGCCGTCACGCCGCCCACGTGCGCGGTGGCGCCGGTGCCGGCGATCGCTGCGGGGACGACGCGGTCGCGCAGGTCGCGCACCAGCGCCGAGGTGGCGGTGTCCTGCGGTGAGGTCTCGGGGATCACGGTCACGATCGCCGCGTCCCCTGCGGGGTTGGTGCGGGGCGGGGTGGCGAACGCGACGCCGTCGGTCGCCGCGAGCCCGCGCTCCAGCGACCCGAGCGCCGCCGGGGCGTCGGCGTCGCGCAGGTCCACCGCGACCAGGAGCGGGCCGTTGGCGCCGGGGCCGAAGCCGCGGCTCACCAGGTCGTACGCCTCGCGGGTCGTGGTGCCGGCACGGTCGTTGCCCTCGTCCGGGAAGCCGAGCTCCAGGCCGGCGACCGGGACCGTGAGCGCCAGCACGATCGCGGCGCCCGCCAGGGCGGCCGCCCAGGGCCGCCGCTGCACGGCGCGGCTCCAGCGCTCCGACAGCGTGACCGACCCCGGGCGCGGCGCGCGGCCGAGCCCCGGGATGCGCAGGCGGTCGATCCTCCGCCCGAGCAGCCGGATGAGGGCGGGGAGCAGCGTCACCGACGCGGCCATCACCACCAGCACCGCCAGGCTCGCGGCCACGGCGATGCCCTGCAGGAACGCGACGCCCACCAGGAACAGGCCGAGCACGCCGATCACCACGGTCCCGCCCGCGATCAGGACGCTCCGGCCCGCGGTGGTCACGGCCTCGGTGATCGCGGCGTCGCGGTCGCGGCCGCCGGCCAGGGCCGAGCGGTAGCGGGTGAGGATGAGCAGGGCGTAGTCGATGCCGACGCCCACGCCGAGCAGCCCGGCCACCGCCGGGGCGAAGTCCGGCACCGGCAGGGCCAGGCCGACGATGCCGATGAGCGGCGCCGAGATGCCGAGCCCCACCAGGGCGGTCAGCAGCGGCAGGCCGGCGGCGACCACCGACCCGAACGCCAGCAGCAGGATCACGGCGGCGGCCGCGATGCCGACCAGCTCGGGGTTGCCCCCGCCCTCGGCGTCGCGGATGGGACCGCCGCCCAGCTCGATGCGCAGCCCGTCCCCCGATGCGGCCTCGGCCCGGTCGATCAGGTCGCGGCCGAGCCCGGCGGGGACGTCGCTGAACTCGTCGCGCATGTCGAGGCGGGTCATGCCGACGGAGCCGTCCGGGCTGATCCGCGCGGGCTCGGCGCCGGCGATGCCGTCCACCGACGCGGCGCCGTCCAGGAAGCGCTCGACCCGCCGCTGGACGGCGGGCGCGGCGGACGCCGCCCTCGGCGGTCCACACCACGGTCACCGACTCGCCGGATCGACCGGGGAAGCGCTGCGCCACCAGGTCGGACGCGGCGGCCGACTCGGATCCCGGCATCGCGAAGTTGACGTCGTCGCCGCCCGCGAAGCGCGGCGCGATCGCGACGACCGCCGCCAGCACGACGAGCCAGACGGCGACGACGCGCCAGGGGTGGCGGACGGCGGCCCGCGCGCTGCGGGCCAGCAGTCCGGACGTGGTGGGTGACATGGCGGGCCTCCTCGATGGGTCGGGGGATCGCCGCCGATGCTCCCGGCGTCCGGCCGCCGCGTCGTCGGGCGGGCGGCGGCACCTGCCGGGGGCCGGCGGGCGCATCCGGTGGCCGCCGCGTACTCCCGCGGGAGTACGTTCGGAGCCTCCCGGGGCCGATGGCGACGGGGCCCGCCCTGGCCTACGGTCCGTTGCGTGACGCGCCTCGGCATCCACCGCATCGAGCTGCTGCTCGTGGTCCCGCTGCTCGTGGTGGCCGTCGTCGGCTCGTTCGGCGCGGCCGAGGGTCAGGACGCCCGCCGCGGCATCGACGCGCTCGCGGTCGTGCTGCTGGTCGCCGGTCCGCTGCTGCTGCTGCTGTGGCGCCGGTGGCCTGTCGTCACCCTGGGCGGCGTCGTCGCCGTGACCGCCGTCTACTTCGGCTTCGACTACCCCTACGGCCCCGTGTTCTTCAGCCTGGTGCTCGCGTTGATCGCGGGCGTCGTCTCCGGCCACCGGCGCCTCGCGTGGGCGCTCGCCGCCGCGATGCTCGCCGTGGTGCTCACGGTCCGGGCGACCGCGGGGATCGGGCAGGACGTCACGTTCGGCGACGTGGCGGCGGGCCTCACGTGGATCGTCATCGCGCTCGTCCTCGGCGAGGTGGTGAAGCTGCGCCTGGAGCGCCGCGCCGTGCGGGCCGCCGTCCGCGAGGACGAGATCGCGCGCCGCGCGCAGGAGGAGCGCCTGCGGATCGCCCGCGAGCTGCACGACGTGCTGGCGCACAGCATCTCGCTCATCAACGTCCAGGCCGGCGTGGCCCTGCACGTCATGGACGAGCGGCCCGAGCAGGCGCGCACGTCGCTCACCGCGATCCGCGACGCCAGCCGCGACGCGCTCCAGGAGGTCCGCGCGGCCCTCGGCACGCTGCGCGGCGCGGGCGAGGGCGCGCCGCGCGCGCCGGCGCCGACCCTCGACGACCTCGAGGAGCTGGCGGCGCGCGCGTCCGCGGGCGGGGTGCGTGTGACCACCGAGGTGACCGGCGCGCGCCGGCCGCTGCCCCCGGGCGTGGACCGCGCCGCGTACCGGATCGTGCAGGAGGCGGTCACCAACGTGCACCGCCACGCCGGCGCCGGCACGGCGAGCGTCCACGTGGACTACGGCGACTGGCTCACCGTGCAGGTGGACGACGACGGCCGCGGCGGCGCGCCCGACCCCGACGGCGTGGGCAGCGGCATCACGGGCATGCGCGAGCGGGCGGCCGCCGCGGGCGGGTCGCTGGAGGCGGGGCCCCGGCCCGAGGGCGGGTTCCGGGTGCGCGCCCGGCTGCCGTTGCGGGACGCCACGTGACGTCGGTCCTGCTGGCGGACGACCAGGCGCTGGTGCGCGCCGGGTTCCGCGTGCTGCTCGAGTCGCAGGACGGCATCGAGGTGGTGGGCGAGGCGGCCGACGGCCGGGAGGCGGTCGACCTGGCGCGCCACCACCGCCCCGACGTGGTGCTGATGGACATCCGGATGCCCCGGCTCGACGGCCTCGACGCGACCCGCGAGATCACCGCCGACCCCGCCCTGGCGCAGGTGCGGGTGGTGATCCTGACCACGTTCGAGCTGGACGAGTACGTCTACGAGAGCCTGCGCGCCGGCGCCAGCGGGTTCCTGGTGAAGGACACCGAGCCGGCCGACCTGGTGCGCGCCGTGCAGGTGGTGGCCGACGGCGACGCGCTGCTGTCGCCCGGGGTCACCCGCCGGCTCATCGCCGAGTTCGCCGCCCGCACCCGCCGCCCGCCTCCGGCGTCGTCGCTGGAGGACCTCACGGCCCGGGAGCGCGAGATCGTGGCCCTGGTGGGCGAGGGCCTGAGCAACGGCGAGATCGCCGACCGCCTCGTGGTGAGCCCCGCGACGGCGAAGACCCACGTGAGCCGGGCGATGCTGAAGGTGGGCGCCCGCGACCGCGCCCAGCTGGTGGTGTACGCGTACGAGACCGGCCTGGTGCGCCCCGGCTGGGCCGGCGAGACCCCGGGGGCGGGCTAGGGGCCCTGCAGGGCGGCGTGCTCGGCCGAGCCGCCCACCGCCAGGACGGCCTCCTGGCTGGTGAGGCCGTGCGGGGTCTTCTCCCAGTGGAACGGGTTGCGGATCAGCTGGTACAGCGCCCGCCACGCCGCGACGTAGTGCAGGCACCAGTAGAGCGGGTTCAGCAGGGCGTACGGCAGCAGGTGGTGGATCCGCCGCCGGCCCACGGCCAGGGCGTTCAGCGCGACCATCATCGCGTTGCCCACGATCAGGTTGATCGCGCCGACCACCTCCATCGGCCCCGGCAGCAGGTCGGGGATCTCGGGGGCGCCGGCGAAGTGGGTGAGCCACACGAGCGTGATGAGCCACATGAGCGGCGCCAGCAGGAAGATCACGGGCGTCCCCAGGACGAGCAGCAGCAGGCCGAACACGCCCCGCACGCCGGCCGCCTTCGCCGTCTGGACCGGCCGTCGCGTGTGCACGAGCGCCGTCTGCATGTAGCCCTTGATCCACCGGGTGCGCTGGCGGATCCACGGCCAGTAGCGGCCGCAGGCCTCCTCGTACGTCGTCGAGGGGATCACGCCGACGGTGTAGCCCTCGGCCGCGGCGCGCAGCCCGAGGTCGGCGTCCTCGGTCACGTTCCAGGCGTCCCATCCGCCGAGCCGGCGCAGCACGGAGGTGCGGAAGTGGTTGGACGTCCCGCCGAGCGGGATCGGCAGCCGCAGCGCGTCGAGCCCCGGGAGCATGTAGTCGAACCACCACGAGTACTCCAGCGTGAACATCCGCGTCAGCAGGTTCTCGCGGGCGTTGAAGTAGTTGAGGCGCGCCTGGACGCACACCAGCTCGTCGCCGCCCGCGCGGAACGCGGCGACGGCCTCGCGCAGCTGGCCCGGCTCGGGGCGGTCCTCGGCGTCGTAGATCACCAGGAACTCGCCGTGGCTGAAGACGAGGCCCATGTTGCAGGCGCGCGGCTTCGTCTGGGGGCGGCCCGGCGGGACGACCACGAACTTGACCATGTCCGGCGGGTGAGCGGCCCGTGCCGCCTCCAGCGTCTCGGTGTCCTCCTCCTCCATCAGCAGCAGGATCTCGAGCTTCTCCTGCGGATAGTCGAGCTCGCGGAGGTGGCCGACGAGGCCGCCGACGATGTTCGCCTCCCGGAACACCGGCACCAGCACGGTGTAGACGGGGAGCTCGTCGTCGGGGATCCGCGCGGCCGCCGCCACCACCCCGTGGCGCACGGAGCGCCAGCCCGCGAGGGCGGTGACGAGCTTGAAGGCGACGGCCGTCAGGAACCCGAGGTTGGCGATCGAGCACAACACGATCCCCGCCATCACCGGGCTCCACGTGAACCCGGCTGCGGTCACCATGGCCGCCGTCAGCAGGGTGACCCGCTGCCCGCGCGTGAGGCCGTGGCGCGCGGACGCGAGGGGGTTGCGGTCGTAGAGGGCGTTGGCGGCCTCGTCGGCGAGGCGGTCGGCGAAGACCTCGCGCAGCACCGCGTTGACGTCCCACTCGGTCGTCGCGAGGAACTGGACCTCGATCTCCATCTCCAGCTCGCGCGACAGCGTCTCCGCCACGCGCGGGTCCGGCGGCTCCGCCGTGGCCACCCACACGACGTTGCCGCGGCGGTCGATCGGCACCCACCCCTCCGCCGCCATCTCGGACGGGGGGAGCCGGCGCACCAGGTGCTCGTCGAGGTCGATGCGCGTGAGGTCGCAGAAGCCGATGCCCCAGAGGTCGCCGAGCACGCGGTGCAGGTCCTGCCGGCGCACGAGGCCCATCGACAGCAGCACGCGCCCCAGGCGCTCGCCGCTGACGCGGTGGGCGGCGAGGGCGCGCTCCAGGTCGGCGGGCGACACGAGTCCCCGCCGCACCAGCGCGTCGCCCAGGCGCTCGCCGGAGGCGCCCGCCGGCGCCGCGGGGGCGGGCGCGGCCAGGGTGGCGCCGAGCTCGGCGAAGGCGCGCGCGACCTCCTGCTGCGCGGCCGCGTCGGCCAGCGACGGCCCTCGGCGGGAAACCGTACGTCTGCGGCCGGCCCGGGCCCCCGCGGCGGCGAGCCGGGCGAGCTCGACCGCTCCTCGGATGGTTCCGGACATCCTGCCCTCATCGACCGCGAACGCGGCGAGCTGAGGCGGGCGGTGGAAACCGCGACCGGGCCCGGCGCGGGGCTCAGAACGGCACCCCCTCCCGCCGATGGGATCCCGAGGCACGGTCCGAGAGGGAGATGGCATCGATGGCGAATCCGGGGTCGACCACCGTCGCAGCGCCGCCGCGCGGCATCGGCGAGGTGCTCATCGAGATGGGCGCCATCACCCGACCCGTGCTCGAGGCGGCCCTCCAGCGCCAGAAGCAGGACGGCGGCCGCCTCGGCGAGATCCTGGTCTCGATGGGCAGCGTCACCCCGGAGGTGCTGGGCGACGGCCTCGCCCGCCGCCTCAACGTCCCGCGCGCCCGCCTCGCCGGGAACATCGACCCGGCGATCATGAACCTGCTCGACGACCGGAGCCGGCGTCGCTACAAGGTCGTCCCGCTGGCGGTGGAGAGCAGCGGCGCGCTGGTGCTCGCGATGGCGGACCCGACGGACGTCCTGACCATCGACGACCTGCGGATGCTCATCAGCCGCGACATCCGCCCGGCGCTCGCGCTCGACAGCGAGATCGAGGCGTTCCTCAACGCCGGCTCGGTGAGCGACACGAACTTCCTCTCCGGCCTGGTCCGCGAGGCCGGCCCCGGCATGAGCGGGGGCCACGGCGGCCTGGACGAGGGCGGCGCCGACCTCTCCGGCCATCTCCGGCGGCTCCGCCCCGGTGGTCCGGATGGTGGGCTCGGTGGTCGAGCGCGCGGTGGAGGAGGGCGCCTCCGACATCCACCTGGAGAGCCAGCCCGAGGAGATGCTGGTCCGCTACCGCATCGACGGCGTGCTGCGCACCGTCGCCGCGATCCCCGCCGCGCTGTCGCGCGAGGTCGTCAGCCGCATCAAGGTCATGGCCGAGATGGACATCGCCGAGCGCCGCGTGCCCCAGGACGGCCGCGTGTCGCTGACGGCCGCCGGCCACCGCCTGGACCTGCGCGTCGTGACCGTCCCGACGGTGCACGGCGAGGGCGTGGTCATCCGCATCCTGGACACGTCGAACGCGATGCGGAAGCTCACCGAGATCGGCTTCGCGCCGGACACCCTCGAGCGCTTCTCCTCCTGCTACCGCCGCCCCTACGGCGCCGTGCTGGTGAGCGGCCCGACCGGATCCGGCAAGTCGACCACGCTCTACGGCGCGCTCCACTCGCTCAACACCGGCGACCGGAAGATCATCACGGTCGAGGACCCGGTCGAGTACCGCCTCGGCGGCATCAACCAGGTGCAGGTGAACACGAAGGCCGGGCTCACGTTCGCCGCCGGGCTGCGCGCGATGCTCCGCAGCGACCCGGACGTGATCATGATCGGCGAGGTCCGCGACGGCGAGACGGCCCAGATCATGATGCAGGCCGCCCTGACCGGCCACATGGTGCTGGCCACCATCCACACCAACGACGCCGCGAGCACGCTGACCCGCCTCACCGAGATGGGCGTGGAGCCGTTCCTGACGGCGTCCGGCGTCCTCGGCGTGCTGGCGCAGCGCCTCGCCCGGCGCCTGTGCCTGGAGTGCCGCCGCCCGATGAGCGTCCCCGCCGACACGCTCCGCGAGTTCGCCGGCACGGCGACCCTGCCGAAGGGCATCGGGGAGACGGCGAAGATCTACCAGTCGGTCGGCTGCCGGCGTGCCGCCAGACGGGCTACAAGGGCCGCCTCGGCATCTACGAGGTGCTGACGATGAGCGAGGAGATCGAGCGCCTCACCGCGGCGTCCGCCCCGTCGTCGGAGATCCGCCGCCAGGCGCGCCGCGAGGGCATGCGGACGATGCGCGAGGACGGCGTGATGAAGGTCCTCGCCGGCGAGACGACGCTGAACGAGCTCTCCCGCACCGTCGCCTGATCCGGGGCCCCTCCGCGCGGGGGGCGCCACACCCTCCTCGCGGGGGGGTTTGGGATCCGCCCGGGATCGTACCGTGGGTCCCGATGCACACGGTCCTCGACATCAACGGGTGGGAGCGCCGGGTCGCCGAATCGGAGGCGGCCCTCCTGCGCGAGTCGGTCCGCGGCGCGCTCACGTCGGGCGCCGGCCTGCAGGCCACGCTGGAGATGGTGCGCCGCCGGATGCGGTCGCCTGACCCCCGCCCAGCGGGAGATCGTGGTCGCCGCCATCGACCCCCCCTCCCGCTAGCCGGGCGGCGTCTCCAGGCCGCTCAGCGCGGCCGCAGCCAGGGCGTCGGGATCCCCGGGTGAGAGCTCCAGGCCGGGGCGCAGGAAGACGTAGGTGATCCGCTCGACCGGCAGGCCGGTCGCCTGCCGCAGGCCGTGGGCGTACAGCCCGGCCTGGAGCTCGTAGCCCCTGAGCCGCTCGCGCGCCTGCGCGCGGGTCGCGACGTCGTCGGTCTTCCAGTCGATGATCTCCAGGCCGGTGAGCGTCGGGACCACGAGGTCGATGAACCCCTCCACCACGACCCCGTCGCGCGCGAGCGCGAACGGCACCTCCCGCAGCGCGCCCGGCGCCATCCGAGCCCGTGCGCCCGCCTCGGACGCCAGGCCGGCGCGGACCAGCCGCTCCACCTCGCCGGCCCGATCCGGCACCGCCTCGGCCACCGCCTGGGCGGCCGCGACGGCCGCGATCGCGTCGTCGGCGGCGTCGAGCGCCAGGCTCTGCAGCGACGCGTGCACCGCCCGCCCGACCCGCGTGCCGCCGCGGCCGCGGGACCACGGCTCGTCACCCGTCCGCTCGCCGCGTTCGCCCGCGTCCGCCGCGATCGCGGTGGCGCTCGTGTACCGCACCCGCCGCGCGCCGGCGACGAGGGCCGCACGGGCCGCCTGGTGCGCGTCGGGGGTGGTGGCGTCCGCCGGTTCCACGATCAGGTCGGAGAGGGGCGGTGCGGCGACGCCGCCCGCCAGGGCGGGAGGGTCCCACTCGACGGCCGCCGTGGCCGCGCCCGCGTCGAGGAGGCGGCGGGCCCCGCCCTTGCTCGCGTAGCTCGCGGAGTGCCAGAGCGACACGATCAGGTGGTCGCGGGCGCGGGTGGCGCCCACGTACAGCAGGCGGGCCGCCTCGGCCCGCTGGTGCCGCTCCTCGCGGCCGGTGGCGCCGGCGACGTCGCCGACGCCGAAGCGCGCGTCCTTCCTCCCGACCACCACCACGACGTCGCCCGCCGGGCCGGTCGAGACCGTCGGCGGCCGCGCGTAGGCCGGGTTCGGCCCGATCCCGGCCAGGATCGCGATCGGGAACTCGAGGCCCTTCGCGGCGTGGATGGTGAGGATGCGGACGGCGTCCTCGTCGTCGTCGAGCCCCGCGCCGTCGCGATCGAAGATCGGCCCGGTCGTGCGCTCCTCCATCCACGCCACGAATGCGCGCAGCCCCTGGGGGCGGTCGGCCTCGAACGCCCGCGCCTGCTCGACCACGAAGCGGGCCCGCCGGTAGGCGTCGCGGCTCGCGGCGTCGACGAGGCCCACCTCGACCATCATCCGCTCGGCGACGAAGCGCTCCACCACCGCGGCGAGCGACCGGTCGTGGCGCTCGTGGTGGTGCGCCCGGAGGGTCAGGAGCGCCTGCGCCACGCGGTCGGTCCGCCCGTCGAGCGCGGGGGCCAGGTAGTTGAAGCGCAGGCCCCCTCGCCGGTGCTCGGCGAGCTCGACGTCCGAGCACGCGAACGCCGTGCTCCGGAGGGCGCCGACGACGGCCACCTCGTCGGACGGGTCGTCGATCGCCGTGAGGCAGTTGATGAGGTCGCGAAGCTCCTGGGTGCGGAAGACGAGGCTGCCGCCCTCCACCCGGAACGGGACGCCCGCCGTCCGCAGGGCGCGCTCGATCGCGCTGAGCCCCGTCCGCGCGGGGAGCAGCACGGCGACGTCACGCAGCCGCGCGGGGCGGACGGTGCCGTCGCGCTCCTGCACCTCCCAGCCCTGGTCGACGACGGCGCGGCACGTGGCCGCCACGTCCTCCGCCTCGGCCCGGCGGATGTCCCACGCACGGAGGTCGGTGGCGCCGCCCATCCACCCGACGCCGGGGCCGGCGAGCGCGGCGGTCCGCTCCGCGACGATCGGGACGTACGGCGGGCCGATGGCGCGGTCCTGCTCCTCGTCGATCACGGCGCCGACGACCGCGTTGACCCAGTTGACGATCACCGATCGCGACCGGCGGTTGACGGTGAGCGCGGGCAGGGCGCCTCCGGCCTCCTCCACGCGCCGGCGCTCGGCGGCGTACACCGCCATGTCCGCCCGCCGGAAGCGGTAGATCGACTGCTTCGGGTCGCCGACCATGAACAGCCGCCCGGGCTCGAGCCCGCCGCCGCCGTCGGCGGCGAAGGCCTCCGCGATGTCGACCTGCCAGGGGTCGGTGTCCTGGAACTCGTCGATCAGGAGCGCGTCGTAGCGCCGCCGCACCATGGCGCGGGCCGACGGGTCGTCCCGGAGCAGGTCCCGCGTCCACAGGATCAGGTCGGTGAAGATCAGCGTGCCCTCGCGCCGCCGCCGTGCCGCGTCCTCCAGGACCGTCCGCGCCACCCACGGGAGCACCGCCGCCGTCGCCTCCGCGCGAGCGTCCTCCAGGAGGCGCAGGATGGCCGTGCCGACACGGCCGGCGCACCCCGCGCGGCCGCGACCCGATCCCCGCCGCCCCAGTTCGCGGCCCGTCCGGTGTTCCCGCAGCTTCTTCCCGCACATCCCGGTCGCCGTGCGGAGCAGCGTTCGTCCGCTCCCATCGCCCGCAGGCCGTGAGGGCGTCGAGGACCCCCATGAGGTCGATCGATGTGCAGCAGGCAGCCGTCGTCGCCCGGCACGTGGTCCAGGCCGAGCGCCGCGAGCTCGGCACGCCAGCCGGCGCAGCCCGCTCCAGTCCGGCGCGGGCGCGACGGGCGGCTCGGCCAGGATGCGCTCGGCGATGTCGGCGCGCTCGGTCAGCGCCTCGCCGAGGCGCCGCAGGTCCTTGATCCGCAGCCCGAGGCCGAGGGCGCGGTCGATGGCGACGCCGTCGTCGCCGGCCGGGTCCACCCGCTCGAGCGCGGCGCGCCAGCGCTCCTCGAACCGCCGCTCCGCGGTGAGCTGGTCGAGCACCGTGATCTCCGGGTCGATCCCCGCCTCGGCGCACATGGACCGCAGCAGCGCCTGGCCGAACGCGTGGATCGTGGACAGCTGGGCGCGCTCCAGGTCGTCGCGCGCCACCTCGCACCGGTCCCGCACCGCGGGGGCGGTCGCCGGGTCGGCGAGCCGCTCGTCGAGCCCGGTGCGGACCCGCTCGCGCAGCTCCGCGGCCGCCCGCTCCGTGAAGGTGATCGCCGCGATCCGCTCGATCCGCGTCCCGGCGGCGACCAGCGCCACCACGCGATCCACGAGGGCGCGCGTCTTGCCCGTCCCGGCGCCCGCCTCGACCAGCATGGTCGCGTCGAGCCGCTCGGCGATCGCCCGCCGAGCCCCCTCGTCGGCGCTCACGGAGCCACCGCCGGCGCCGCCGCCGCCCGGACGCCCGCCCACGGCGCGACGCCGGGGTCGGCCTCCTTGCGGTCGAAGTCGTCGCCCCGGCTCCGCGCGCAGATGCGCGTGAAGTCGCACCGGCCGCAGTTCTCGAACTCGGCGTAGAAGTCGTTCCAGCCGCCCGGGCTCGCCGGGAACGACCCGGCCGCGACGCCCGCGCGGATCGACGCCACCACGTCCGCGAAGCGGACCAGGTTCTCCGGCGTCGGGTCGAACGGGACCTGGGCGAAGCCGCCGCGCGCGCTGATGTACCAGTAGAGCGCCGTCGCGGGGATCCCCCGCGTGGCGAGCAGGTAGACCGGCAGTTGCAGCAGACGGCCGCCGCCCAGATGGTCGTCCTTCTCCGGCACGCGGCCCGTCTTGTAGTCGATGACCCATGCCGGCCCATCCGGCAGCACGCGGTCGATGCGGTCCACGAACCCGCGGAACCGCTGGCCGTGGGGCCCCTCCTCGCGGACCGGCTCCTCGAACCGCCACGGCGTCGCCCCCGTCCGGCGCCGGAACTCCCCGTCCGCGACGAGGAACGTGGTGAGGTCGGCCCGCATCGTCCGCTCCGCGTCGCCGGCGAACACCGCGAGCCCCGTGAGCCCCAGCCGGCGGGCGACCTCCAGCCGCCCGGTGAGGATCTCCTGGACGCGCGCGTCGTCGGCGGTCGTCCACGGCTCCCCGGCGGCCGGGCCGGCCCGCCGCCTGCTGCTCGCGGAAGAACGTCTCCAGGGTCTCGTGGACGAGGCTCCCGCGCACGACCGGGTCGATGGTCTCCGCGTCGGCGGGCTCCTCCGGCACGCGGACGCCGACCAGGGTCGAGAGCAGGAAGCGGAACCCGCAGCCGCCGTACTGCTCGAGGCGGGTCGGCGACACGACGTCGGGGACCGCGAGCCACCCGGACCCGGCGAGGGCGGCGAGGTTGCCGTCGAACTCGGTGAGCGACCCGCCCGCCCGCGCCCGCAGCATCGCGAGCGGCCGTGCGATCGGGTCGGGCGACGGTGCCGCCCCGCCCGCATGGACCCGCCCGACGGCGGCGCGCAGGCCGGCCTCCCACGGGTCGAGCACCGGCCCGTGGAGCTGGGCGGCCAGGGGGGAGCGGACCCGCGTCAGCCAGTCCGCACCGTCCCCTCCGGCGTGCTCGCGCAGCGCGGTGGCCGTCGCGATCGACGGGTCCCGGCGGCGCGCCGCGGCGAGCGCGACGGGGGAGGGGTAGTGCTCGTGCGCGCCCGCCCCCTCGTACAGCGGGCACGTGAGCACCACCCGGGCGCCCGCGCCGACCGCCCGGTCGGCGGCCTCCCGCGCGCGGGCGATCCGCCGCGCGGCGTCCTCCACGTGGGGGTGGCCCGCGTCGCGCAGCGCCTGCCAGGCGGCGTCGTCCACCAGCGTGTCGGCCCCCGGCCCGGCGGGCAGGAGGCCCTCGGCCGCGCCGCAGAGGATGACGCGGTCGAACCGCAGGCCCCCGGCCGCGCGGTGATCGGCGATCAGCACCCCGTCCCCGGCACGCCCCTCGCGGATGGCGGCGGCCTCCAGGTTCACCCGCAGGGCCTCCTGGAAGGGGCCGAGCGCGAAGGTGCCGCCCACCGCGTCGATCGTCCCGAGCCGGTCGACCTCGCCCAGCACCTCCTCCATCCCGGCGGCGCGCGGGTCGAGGTAGTCGGCGACCAGCGCCCGCAGGCGCCCGAGGAAGTCGGCGGCGGCCCGCTCCGGGAACAGGTCGGCGAGCCGGTCGGCCAGCGTCTCGACCACCGCGAGGAGCGCCTCGGCGTCCAGGATCTCCTCCTCGAGCCAGGAGCGCTCGGTCGCGCCGTCGCGCCGGGCGGCCTCGATCCGGGCGCGCCGCTCGTCGCAGAGGGCGCCGATGCCCTCCCGCCAGCGCTCCCGCCCGTGCGTGACGCCGGCGGCACGCGAGATGCGGTCCCACCGCCCCAGCCGCAGGGGCACGCGGCCGTCGCCGGCCGGCAGCTCCCGGCGCACGGGCGCGACGCTCAGGGCGTCGACCAGGGCGGTCCGCGACAGGTCCTCGCGCGCGACGTCCAGGAGCGCCAGCACGCCCCGGCCGGCGGGGGTCTCGGACAGCGGGATGCCGGGCACCGCGGCCACGGGCACGTCCGCGGCGGCCAGCGCCTCCCGCAGGAGGCGCGCGTAGGCGGGGTCGGCGCCGTGGAGGACCGCCACGCGGTCGACGGCGACGCCGTCCTCGAGGGCGGCGACCACCGCCCGCGCGGCCTCCCGCGCCTCGCACGATCGGTCCGGCGCGAGCACCAGGCGCACGTCGTCGGAGGGGTCGGGGTCGGCGGCGGTCACCACGCCGCCGCAGGCGTCCGCGAGCGCCGCGACCAGGCGGGCGCCCGACGCGGAGCGCGGCCCCGGCGGCACCAGGTGGAGGCGGCCGAGCTCGCGCGCGCGCCCCGGCGCGTCGGCCAGCGCGTCCGCGGCGGCGTCGAGGAGGTCGTCCTCGTCGTAGAAGTCGGCCATCGCCTCGCGCCACAGGCCGTAGAGGCGCATCACCTCGTCCAGGTGGGGACCGCACTCCGGGGGCGCCGGCTCGCCGCCGACGAACCCGCCGCGCCGCAGGCGGTCGAACAGGCGCCGGAGCGCGCGGCCGAACCCGGGGAGGGCGGCGATCGGGGCGAGCGGCGGACGCGCCCAGGCGCCGACCCGCTCCGCCAGGTGGTCGCCGATCGGCCGCGCCAGCGGGCGCCGCCCTGACGCGGCGAGATCGCCCGCCGCGATCAGCTCCGCCAGCCGCGGGAGGGTCTCGAAGCGGACCGCCGCGAACGGCGTCAGCTCCGCGAGCCGGCGCCGGAGCTGGAGGGCGGCGATGTGCGACGGGCAGACCACGGTGACGGGGGCGAGCGGGTCCGCCGCGCGGCCCTCGGCGATCGCCCGGAGCATCGCGTCGAGGTCGGGCCGGAAATCCATCCGGCCAGGGTATCGGTGGCCGGAGACGACGCTAGGGTCCGGGCGAACAGGTGATCGCCCACCTCGACATCGACGCGTTCTTCGCGGCCGTGGAGATGCACCGGCGGCCCGAGTTGCGGGGGCGGCCGATGGTGGTGGGCGGCGACCCGAACGGGCGGGGGGTGGTGGCGACCGCCAGCTACGCGGCCCGGGCGTTCGGCATCCGCTCCGCCATGAGCTGCGCGGAGGCGCGGCGGCGGTGCCCCCAGGTGGTGTTCGTGCGGCCCGACATCGCCCACTACCGCGAGTGGTCCGACCGGGTGTGGGCGCTCGTGCGCGAGCTGTCCACCGCGGTGGAGGTGCTCGGGATGGACGAGGGCTACCTCGAGCTGCCCGACGAGGGCGCGGGCGAGGCCGCCGACGCCATCCGGCGCGCGGTGGCGGAGCGGATCCGGCTGTCGTGCTCGCTCGGCGTCGCCACGTGCAAGGTCGTCGCGAAGGTCGCCTCCGATCGCGACAAGCCCGGCGGCGTCACCGTCGTCCCGCCCGGCGAGGAGGCCGCGTTCCTCGCCCCGCTGCCGCTCCGAACGCTCCCGGGGGTGGGCCCGCGCACCGAGGAGCGCCTCACGGCGGCGGGCCTCGCGACCGTCGGCGACCTCGCCGCCCTCGACGACGAGCGCCTGCGCGAGCTCGCGTCCGGCAAGCACGGCGAGGACCTCCGGCGCCGGGCGCGGGGCATCGACCCGCGGCGCGTCGAGCCGGTCCCGGCGGAGCGCATCTCCATCTCCTCCGAGACGACGTTCGCCGTGGACGTCCGCGACGTCGGGGAGCTCGAGCGCATCGGCCGCGGCCAGGCGGCCGAGGTCGCCGGCGCGCTGCGGCGCCGCGGCCGGGCGGCCAGGACGGTCACGATCAAGCTGCGGTACGCCGACTTCCAGACCATCACCCGCGCCCAGACCGTCCCCGGCGCCACCGACGACGAGGCCGTCATCTGGACCACCGCCCGCGCCCTGCTGCTCCGTGCCCTCGGCGAGCGGGCGGGCGCCCTGCGGCTGATGGGGGTCGGCGTGTCGGGGCTCAGCGCGGAGCGGCAGCTCACCCTGTTCGAGCCCACGGGGTAGGTTCGCGTCCATGAACGGTCCGGCCGGCCCGGCGGTGTCCGAGGAGCGCCTCGCCGAGGCGGTGGGCCGCGCGCGCGCCGCCCTCGCGGCCCGCGCCGACGAGGTCGACCTGCTGAACGTGTTCCCCGTCGCCGACGGCGACACCGGGGTCAACATGCTCCGCACCGCCACCGCGGTCGACGAGGCCGCGCGCGCCACCCGCGGGCTGCCGCGCTCCGCCCGCTGCGACGCCCTCGCCCGCGCCGCGCTGATGGGCGCCCAGGGCAACAGCGGGATGATCCTGTCCCAGCTCGTCCGCGGCGCCGCCGAGGTGCTCGCGCACGGCGGCGAGGTGGACGGGCACGCCGTCGCCCGGGCGATGCGCGGCGCCAGCGACGCGGCCGACGCCGCCGTGCGCCACCCCGTCGAGGGCACGATGCTGAGCGTCGCCCGCGCCATGGCCGGTGCCGCCGAGGCCGCGGCCTCCGGCGACCGCGACGCCGTCCTGGCCGCCGCCGTCGCCGCCGGCGCCGAGGCGGTGGCCGCCACCACCGGCCAGCTGGCGGTGCTGGCGGAGGCGGGCGTCGTCGACTCCGGCGCCCTCGGCGTGCTGATCCTGGTGGAGGGGCTGGCCGACGCCCTCGCCGGCCGCCCGCCGCGCGCGGCGCCGGCCGTCGCGCCGTCGCGGCCCGCCACCGCCGCGCACCCGCCGTCGCGCTACCGCTTCTGCACCACGTTCCTGGTGGAGGGCGGCGTGCGTCGACCTCGCCCGGCTCGAGGACGCCCTGGAGGCCGTCGGCGACAGCCTGCTGGTGATGGGCGACACCCGCCGCGCGAAGGTCCACGTCCACACCGACGCCCCCGAGCGCGCCGCCGAGGTCGCCGCAGAGTGGGGGATCGTGGAGGGGCTGAAGGCCGACGACATGCGCCGCCAGGAGGCCGAGCGGACCGCCCGCCTCGCGGCCGTCGTCGCACCCGGCGGGCTCGTGGCCGTGGCGGAGGGCGCCGGGTTGCGCGACCTGCTCGCCGGGCTCGGCGCCGCCGCCGTCGCGCCCGGCGCGGCGCTCGGCGAGGCCTCCGTGGTCCTGGCCCGGGAACCGGCCCCCGACACCCCCGGCGCCGAGGTCGTCGTCGTCGCCAGCCTGCCGGCGATGCTCGCCGCGGCCCTCGCCTGGGACCCGGACGCCGACCCCTCCGCCGCCGCCGGGCGCATGCGCGCCGCCGCCGCGGACGTCACCGCGATCGACGTCGCCCGCCGCCGGCCGCGACGCGCTGGCGGCTGCGCTCGGCCCGGCGCTGGCGGAGGGCGCCGGCCTGGTGACCGTGCTGATCGGCGAGGGCGCCGGCGTGTCGCCCGACGAGGTGGAGGCCTGGGTGCGTGCGCTGGTGCCGCCGGGCGTGGAGGTGGAGGCCCACTTCGGCGGCCAGGCCGCCCCCGCCCTCGCGGTGGGCGTGGAGTAGTGGATCCCGGCCGCCGCCTCGACGCCGCCGCCACCGCCCTCGTGATCGACTCGGCCGCCGACGTGCCGGCCGATGCGCGGCCCGCCAATTGGCGCGTCGTGCCGATCCCGATCAGCTTCGGCGACCGCACGTTCCTGGACGGCGTCGACATCGACGCCGCCGCGTTCTACGACCGCCTGGCCCGCGCCGACCGGATGCCGACCACCGCCCAGCCGTCGCTCGCGTCGATGACGGAGGTGATCGGCGGCGCGCTCGCCGTCCACGACACCGCCGTGGTGCTCCCGTTGTCGGGTCACATGTCGGGCACCGTCGAGACCGCCCGCGCCGCCGCCCGCGACCTGGGCGAGGACCGGGTGATGGTGCTCGAGAGCGGGTCGGTGACGGTCGCGCTGGGGCTCATCGCGTTCCGCCTGCAGGCGCGGCTGGAGGCCGGCACCACCGCCGGCGACCTGGCCGCCGCGGCGGCGCGCCTGAGCGCCGACCACCGCGCCGTGTTCACGCTCGAGACGCTCGAGTACCTCCAGCGCGGCGGGCGCATCGGCCGCGCCCAGGCGGTCGCCGGCTCGCTGCTGCGGGTGCGCCCGGTGCTGCAGATCCGCGACGGCGAGGTCACGCCGTTCTCGCGGGTGCGCGGCGCCCACAAGGTGCTGCCCGCCGTCGAGGAGTTCGTGGAGGGACACTCGGACGCCGGCCGCCCCCTGTACGTGGCCTACGCCCACTCCCGCCGGCCGGAGGCCCTCGACGACCTGCGCGCCCTGGTGACCCGGGTGCGGCCCCAGTCGGTGGAGGTGTTCGCCGGGGAGGTCGGACCCACCGTCGGCACCCACGCCGGGCCGGGCGCCTTCGTGGTGGCGTTCGTCCACGATGAGCCCGTGGCGTAGAGGGGTCCGCCGCCCGCCCTGCTAGCGTCGCCCAGCGGTGGACCCGGCCCTCCGCATCGTCGTCGCCCTGGTGCTCCTCGGCGCCGCCGCCGCCAAGCTGCGCGACCGCCGGGCGCTGGTCGCAGCGGTCGGCGACCACGGCGTCCCGCCGGCTCTCCGCCCCGCCGCCGCGACGGCGCTGGTCCTGGCCGAGCTCGCGCTGGGCGTCCTGATCCTGATCCCCGCGACCGCCCGCGCCGCGGGCGTCGGCGTCGCGGTCCTGGGCGTCGTGTTCGCCGGGTCGCTGGGGCTGATGCGCCTGCGCGGCCGCCGCCGCGCGCCCTGCGGGTGCTTCGGCGGCACGCGCGAGCGGCCCGTCGCGTGGCTCATCGCCCGGGCGCTGCTGCTCGCCGCCGCGGGCGTGGTGATCGCCGGCGGGTGGCTCGACCGCGACGCCGACGCCGTCGCCCTGCTCACCGCCGGGGTCGTCGTCCTGGCGGTCGCGGTGGTGGTGCTGACGGTGCTGGTGCTGGCGCTGTTCCGCCAGGTGGGGGTGCTCGAGGCGCGCCTCGGCCCGCGCGCCGCCCTGGAGCTGGAGGACGAGGGCCCGCCCCTGGGCCGCCCGGCGCCCCCCGCCGCGCCGCTCGCGCGCCGCGGGGGCGAGCTGCTGGCGTTCTCGTCGCGCGGCTGCCGGCTGTGCGCCGAGCTGGAGCCGGCCCTCGCCGCCCTGCGCCGCGACGGCCTGCCCGTCCACACCCTCATCGAGGACGAGGACCCCGACGCGTTCGCCGCCTACCGCGTGCCCGGCACCCCGTTCGTGGTGTACGCCGTCGACGGGGTCGTGGCGGGCAAGGGCCTGGTCAACACGCTCGAGCAGATCGAGGAGCTGATCGCCACCGGCCAGGAGCGGGTCGCTGCCACCGCCTGACGACCTGGTCGACCGCGGCGCGCGCGCCCTGTCGCACCGGCTCGCCACCTCCGGCACCCGGCGGGGCTTCCTGGCCACCGTCGCCGGGGCCGCCCTGGCGCTGGTGGGCGCCGCGCCCGCGGCCGGCCAGGGGCGCCGGCGCCGCCAGCCGCTGCGCGGCAGCAACCGCACGCGCGAGGGCTGGTTCGGCTTCTGCGGCCACACGTGGACGACGGGCTCGTGCCCCAGCCCGTACACGCTGCCGCGCATCGACGCGCAGGGCTTCCCGCTGCGCCCGAGCGACGGCGCGCCGGTCGACAACCTCGGCCGCCCCATCGACGCGCTCGGCCACCCGGTGGGCGCCGACGGCCAGCCGCTCCTCGCCCCCGACGGCAGCCTGCTGCCGCCCGCGCCGCGCACGCGGCTGTGCGAGGACTGGGTGCCGCGGATCCACGGCGTCCAGACCGTGACGCAGGGGGCCTGGTACCGCTGCTGCGACCACCAGATCCGCAAGCTCACCGACTGCTGCTCCACCAGCCGGGTGCGCATCAACGGGGACGCGTCGCTCGTCGGCTACTGCCGCCCGGGCCGGCGCGTGTTCTGCGTCCTCTACGTTGACACGGGGGTGCCGTGCTAGCGGAGATCGGCATCGCGGCCGCGGCGCTCATCGCGGGCGTCTCGGGCGCCTGGAGCCCCTGAGGCTTCTCCATGGTCGAGACCATCACCCCCGACGTGTGCGGGGGCCGTCAGCGCAAGCAGGTCGCCGTCGCCCTCTTCGCCGTGGGCGCGATCGCCGCCGCCGCCGCGCTCGGCGCGGCGCTCGGCGCGATCGGCAGCCACCTCGACCAGGACGTCGCCCTCGCCGTGGTGGGCGTCCTCGCGCTGCTCGGGGCGCTGCGCGAGGCCGGCTGGCTGCGCCTGCCGCTCCCCCAGCTCGCGCAGCAGGTGCCGGAGCGGGGGCGCCGCGAGTGGCCGCTCCCCGTCTGGAGCCTGGCCTACGGCGCCGGCCTGGGCTTCGGGTTCCTGACCCACCAGGTGGTCGTGACGTTCTGGATCGTCGCGGCCGGCGCGCTCGCCCTGGGCGACCCGCTCGTCTCCGCCCTGGTGCTGGCGCCGTTCGGCCTGGGCCGCGGGCTGATGGTGGCGCTGCCCGCCCGCGGCCGCCGCGACCCCGCCGCCGCCGTCGAGCGCCTCGCCCGCCGCCGCCGGGTGCTGCGCCCCGCGAACGCGATCATGCTGGCCGTCCTGGCGGGCGCCATCGCCGCCACCCCGGCGCTGGCGCAGGGCGGCGCCAGCGGCAAGTACGACCCCGCTGCCTGGGATGGCGTGGTCGCCGCCACCGTCTCCAGCCCCGGCGGCCCGCCCGCCGTGGTCGTGCGGCCGCGCCTGGTCCCGCCGGTGCGGTTCGAGGGCGCGCACTCCCCGGCCCTGGACGGCGACCTCCTGGCCTACGCCGACGCGGCCGGCATCCGGGTCGTGAACTGGCGCACCGGCCAGGAGATGCTGCGCCTCCCCGCCCCCGACGGGACCCTCACCAAGCCGGCCCTCGACTGGCCGCTGGTGGCCTACGTCCGCGTGTTCCCGCGCAGCCAGCGCCTGGAGCTGTTCAACGCGTCGAACGGCCGCACCCGCCGCTACGCCCGCACCCTCGGCGCCACCGACCTGGGCCGCCCGGCGCTGCGCAACGGCGTGATCGCCTGGCACGTCGCCGCCGGCCGCCACTCCGAGATCCGCGTGGCCCACGTCGCCCGCCGCGGCTACCGGGTGCTCGCCACCTCCGTCACCGGCCTGCAGATCAACCCGTCCATCGCGGCGGGCCGGATCCTGTGGGTCGAGCAGGCCGGCTCCTTCTCCTATCTCCACATCCGCCGCCTCGCCGGCGGGCGGGTGCGGACGCTCGCGACCCTCCGCGGGCCCAGCCGCTTCCTGTGGACCACCGCCCTCGCCAGCCGGACGGCCTACGCCACCCGCTGGAACCCGATCAGCGGGCGGGCGGAGCTGATCGCGCGCCGCTGGCGCTGAGCGCCGTCGGCCTCAGCCGCTGAGGACGCTCGACAGGCGCTGCTCCTGGAGCTCGTCCGGCACCAGGTCGGGCTCCGGGTGCTCCACGCCGACCGGCGCGTCGACATCCTCGAGCGTGTCGACGATCGCGACGTCCAGCTCGTCGAACAGGCCGATCTCGTAGGGCGTGACGTCCTGCCCGTCCTCGCCGGTGATCCGCACGGTGGGGCGGGTGATGTACTCGCGGTGCACCTTCGCCACGAGGCCGCGGCGCCCGTCGGACAGCTGCACCGCCACGCCCTCCGGATACGGCGCGACCGTCTCCTTGAAGATCTTCACCAGCTCCAGCGGGAACGCCGTCCCCGCGAGCGACATCACCAGCTCCCACGCCTCGTGGGTTGGGCGCCGGGCCTGGTAGACGCGCATCGACGAGACCGCGTCGTAGACGTCCGCGATCCCCGCGATCTGGGCGTTCTCGTGGAGGTCGGCGCCGCGCGCGTTGGGGTAGCCGCGCCCGTCGAGGCGCTCGTGGTGCCCGATGATGCAGACCTTCGTGAGCGACGCGAGCGTGCCGCTCTCCACCAGGTCGAGCCCCGTCTTGGGGTGCTCCCGGACGATCGCCATCTCGTCGGCCGTCAGCGTCCCCGGCTTGCGGAGGATGTCGGCCGGGATGAGGAGCTTGCCGACGTCGTGCAGCAGCAGCCCCGTCCCCAGCTTCTGGAGCCGGTGGTCGAACTCGTCGCGCCGCGGCCGCCCGCGCCCGTCCTGCCACCCGTGCCGGCGCAGCGCCTCGTCGCCGATCATCAGCCCGATCACGCACACGTTGAGCGAGTGGGCGAGCGTGTGGGAGTCGAACGTGTGGAGGTCCAGCAGCGTCGCCACCATGTGGCCGTTGCCGCGGAGCTCGCGGAGGATCCCGGCGACGACGCCCTCGAGGCGCTCCACCTGCTCCCCGGGGATCCGCGTCGCCGGCCCCTTGGTGGTGACGGTGCTGAACGTGTCGTGCAGCTCCAGGAGCGCCCGCTCCCGGACCTCGGGTGAGATCACCTCGGCCGGCTCGATCCCCTCCGACAGCTCGTCATCGACGTACACCGCGAACACGCCGGCGCGCTCGAGCCCCAGCCGGACACGGTCGGTGACCACCGCCTGCGGCTGCAGCAACGGGATGCGGATGCCGGCCGAGCAGGAGTAGACGGGGCGCCCGAGCCGCATGCCCGGCCGCAGCCGGGAGACGGCGACGATACGCACCCAATCCGCTTCGGCACGCGGAAACGCGACTTGAAGCGCAGGGATGGGCGCCGAAAACGCCCCCGGGGTCCCGTCCGGCCCCCGGGGGCGTCACCGGCGCGGGGAGCGGATCCCTCGGAAGGCCCCTGAGGAAGTCGGTCGCACGTCCGCCGGCTGCAAACCGGCGCGCTTCGGCGTCCGCGTCAATGTCGATGCAACCAGCATCGGCATATGGCCGCGGCCACCGAATCGCTTGGTTTTCGCTCGGCGGGCCGCACGACCTTGGTTCCTCAGTGGCCTTCTAGAAGGGGATCTCCGCGTCGTCGGCCGGCGCGCTCCCGCCGCCCGAGCCGTTCCCCGCCGGGGCGCCCACCGGCGCCAGGTCGTCGGCCGAGCGGCTCCACCCGCTCGCCTCCTGCGCGCCGCCGCCCCCGCCGCCCGTCGCCGCGGGAGTCGAGGAAGAAGACGTCGTTGGCGATCACCTCGACGGACTGGCGCTTGGTGCCGTCCTGGGCCTGCCACTCCCGCCACGACAGCCGGCCGTCCACCCCGATCCGCCTGCCCTTGGCGAGGTAGTCGGCGGCGGTCTGGGCCTGGCGGCCGAACACCGTCACGTCGAAGTAGTTGCGTCTTGTCGCCCCAGTTGCCGGTCTCGTCCCGGGAACGCGACGACACCGCCAGCCGCATCGAGCAGATCGGGTCACCGCCGCCGGTGTGGCGCAGCTCCGGGTCGCGGGTCAGACGCCCCACGAGGGTCACGCGGTTCAGGTCGGCCGCCATCCGGCACCTCCAGCTCCGTGATCGGTACGCGACCGATGATGACCCCGCCACCGGACACCACGCACCACCGATCCGTGACGGAACCGTGCCCGGTCAGTCCCGGGCGGCGGCCTCCTCGGCGCGCATCTCGCCGACCTTCGCGATGGCCGCCTCGAACACCTCGTGCGGCTGCGCCCCGCTCACCAGCAGGCGCCCGTCGAACACGAACGCCGGCACGGCGCGGATGCCGTGGCGCTGCGCCGTCGAGGTGGAGGCGTCCACCTCGCGCGCGAAGACGCCCGACTCCACCTCGGCCCGCGCCTCGTCCGGATCGAGCCCGACGTCGGCGACGCACGCCGAAAGGACGTCCCAGTCCATGATGTCGCGCCCCTCGGTCCAGTACGCGTCCATGATCCGCGTGTGGAGGGCGTCGTGGGCGTCCAAGCCGTGGCCCCGCGCCCACTCGATCAGCTCCAGCGCCCGGCGCGTGCGCGGCACCCGGTCGGGGTTCGGGTTGTAGGCGAGCCCCGCCTCCTCGTTGAGCCGCCTCACGGTGTCGTGCATCGCGGCCGGGTACCGCCGCATCAGGTCGTCGCGCGCGATGCCCTCGTCCGGGTACTCCGGGTGGAGGTCGTAGGGGAGGAACACCACCGTCATCCCGCGCTCGCGGAGCCACTCGGCCCGCTCGCGGGCGACGTTGCAGAACGGGCAGACGACGTCGCTCCAGACTGCGACCTCGATGGGCTGCTCCTCGCTCACCTCGCGCACCTAAGCAGGTGGGCGCTACGCTGCGCCCTGATGCTGGAGGTACTGGTCATCGCCGGACTTGTCGTGGCCGCCGTGCTCGCGCGCGAGGCGAGCCGCCGCCGCGCGCTGCGCCGCGCGCGGGTCCGCGCCGAGGGGATGCTCGACGACCTGGCCGCCGCCGCCTGCGCCGCCCTGGCCGAGCCGGGGCGCGACCGCCGCGCCGCCCGCGCCGTGGAGCGCTACGGCACCGCCCGCGACCGCGTCGCCGCGGCCACGCACCGCGGCGGGAGCTGGAGTGGATGGTGCGGCGGCACGAGCTGCGCCTCACCGGGTTCGCGATCGCCACGCGCGGCCTCGAGCGCGCCCGCGACCTGATCGTCCAGGCGGTCCCGGTCCGCCGCTAGACCGCGCCGCGCCGGGGCGGGCGCCGGGCGCTGCAAGACTCGGGGGTCGTGCCCCTCCCGCGCCCACGCCGCCCGGAGACGCTCGTCGCGCTCGTCGCCGCCCTCGTGGTGCTGATCGGCGGCGCGGCGCTCGTGGCCGTGCGGGTGGCGACGGCGGACGACGACCGCGTGCCCGCCGGCGTCACGATCGCGGGGATCGACGTGGAGGGGCTCACCGCCGACGAGGCGGTGCGGGCGGTCCGCGCGTCGGCGACGCCACCGGGCGGGGACGGTGGAGATCGCCCTCGACGGGCAGCCCGCCTTCCCGCAGGTGGTGCCGGTCGGCGAGCTGGGCCCGCGGCCGCGCGCGCGTGCGGCGGTGGACGAGGCGGTCGCGCCGTCGTCGCTGTGGCGCCGGGTGCTGGCGCAGGTGGGGCTGGAGCGCTCGCGCGACGTGCCGCTGGCGTTCCGCGCCACCCCTGCACGGGCCCGGGCCGAGGCGGCGGCCGTGGCGGCGGCGGTGGACCAGCCGGCGAAGGAGGCGACCGTCGGCGTGGGCGGCGGGCGCATCGTGGTGGGGCCCGCGCGCGTGGGCCGCGCCGTCGACCAGCCCGAGCTGACCCGGCGCCTCATCGGCCTGCCCGACCCGGGCGGAGGTGCCGGTGACGGAGGTCGCGCCCACGTTGGGCACCGCCGCCGCCGAGGCCGCCCGCCTTCAGGCTGCCCGGATCGTGCGGGTGCCGGTCACGGTGCGCGGCGCGGGGCGGCGTGCGCCGGATCGACCGCGCGACCCTTCTGAAGGCGCTGCGCTTCACCCCCGGCAGCGGCACCGTCGACGTCGCCCTCGACGGCCCGACTCTGGCCCGGGCGATCACCCCGGCCTTCGCGCCCGTCCTGCAGGAGCCGCGGCCGGCGACCTTCGCCGTCTCGGGGACGCAGGTCAGCGTGGTGCCCTCGCAGCACGGGCGCGGCGGTGAACCCCGACCTGCTGGCCCGGCGGGTGGCGGCGGCGGACGGCTCGGGTCGGGTGCGCCTACCGATCACCGTGCGGGAGCCGTCGCTCACCACCGCCCAGGCCAAGGCGATGCGGATCCGGGAGCAGGTCAGCACGTTCACCACCCCGTTCGCCTGCTGCCAGCCGCGCGTCACGAACATCCAGCGCGCGGCCCAGATCCTGGACGGCACGATCATCCCGGCCGGCGCGCGCTTCTCGCTCAACGAGGGGATCGGCGAGCGCACCCGCGGCCGCGGCTTCGTCCCCGCGCCGCAGATCTCCGACGGCGCGCTGGAGGACGCGGTGGGCGGCGGCGTCAGCCAGATGGGCACGACCGTCTACAACGCGGCGTTCTTCGCGGGGCTCGACATCGTGACCCACACGCCCCACGAGTTCTGGATCACGCGCTACCCGCCCGGTCGCGAGGCGACCATCTCGTGGGGCGGCCCGGAGCTGATTTTCCGAAACGACTGGGACGCGGCGATACTCATGAAGGTGACCGCGACCGACACATCCCTGACCGTGACGATGTACTCCTCCACGCTCGGGCGGCGCGTGACCACCGAGACCACCGGCGACACGCCGGTGGAGGGGACCGCGTTCAAGGTCTTCATCCACCGCAAGGTGTTCCAGGGCGCGCGGCTGCGCAGCGACACCACGGTGAGCTGGCAGTACAAGGCGCCGCCGGCGGGGGAGTAGCCGCATGAGCCGATTCAGCGACGCGTTCCCCGTCGTCCAGGCGTTCGACGACGAGGTGATCCGGGCGGGCTTCCGCCCGGGGCAGATGGTGCTGCTGGCGTTCCTCGTCACGTTCGGGTGCGTCCGCGGCTACGCCCACATGGTGCGGCATGGGTTCGGGCCGGGGAACCTGACGATCGGGTCCACGCGGATCCACCACCTGGTGCCGGGCATCTTCCTGCTGCTCGGCGCCGGGTTCGTGTCGGTAGCGCTCGACCCCGAGATGCCGTGGTTCCTGTGGTGGCTGCTGCCGACA
This sequence comes from Miltoncostaeaceae bacterium, assembly GCA_963749475.1. Classification (GTDB taxonomy): domain Bacteria; phylum Actinomycetota; class Thermoleophilia; order Miltoncostaeales; family Miltoncostaeaceae; genus Miltoncostaea. Next base: position 195,649 of record CAVVMP010000009.1, on the reverse strand, counting down.
GCGTTCGGGTGCGGCGCGGCCCTGGTGCTCGACGAGTACGCCCTGTGGCTCAACCTCCGCGACGTCTACTGGGCCGAGGAGGGCCGGCGCTCCATCGACGCGGTCATCGTGGCGGCCGCGCTCGGCGGCATGGTCGCCCTGGGCGCCCCGTTCTGGGGGCGGGTGATCTCCGGCGCCGACCCCGCCGGCGGCGCCCTGATCGTGGCGTACCACGGGGTGAGCTTCGTCTCCGCGGTCATGTGCCTGCTGAAGGGCAAGCTCGACGACCGGCGTCGTCGGCTTCCTGCTGTGGCCGGTGGGCCTGATCGGGGCGATCCGGCTGGCGGAGCCGACCAGCGTGTGGTCGCAGCACCTCTACGACGCCGACAAGCGCCGCCGCGCCCGGGAGCGCTACCCGGAGCTCGCGGGGCCCGACGACGAGGCCGGGCCCGGCCTGACGGCGCCGTCCTCCGAGGGGGCCGCGGCCCGCCGCTAGCTAGCCCGTCGGGTCGTCCCGCTCCCGCAGGAAACGCTCGAGCTCCTCGGCGAGCTCGTCGCCGGTGGGGATGCGCTCGGGGGCGGCGTCCTCGTCGACGCGGGCGGCGGCGTCCTCCAGCTGCTCCACCAGCGCCCGCAGGCGCGGCTCGGCCTCGACGGCGCGGGCCACCTGGGTCTCGAAGGTGGTGGCGGCCTCCTCCAGCTCGGTCACGTCCAGCTGGATGCCGGCGACGGTGTCGAGCGCCCGCACCAGCGCCAGGCTGCCCTTCGCGTTGGTGAGGCCCGCGGCGTAGTGCGAGACCGGCGCCCACATCGAGACGGTCTCGAAGCCCGCGTCGGACGCGGCGTTGTGGAGCACGCCGACGATGCCGGTGGGGCCGGCGTAGCTGGGGTTGCGGAAGCCGAGGTCGGCGATGAACCGCTCGTCGGAGGCCATGCCGGTGATGCGCACCGGGTGGCTGTGGACCACGTCCGCCAGGAGCGAGCCGAGCGTGATGACGCGCGTGACCCCAAGCTCGCGGGCCGCGTCGAGCACCAGGCGGCAGAAGGTGCGCCAGCGCATCGACGGCTCGGCGCCCGCCACCAGCACCACGTCGTGCCGGCCCTCCGGCACCCGCGCGGCCAGGATCTCGACCTCGGGCCACACGATGATGGAGCTCTTCTCCTCCGACGTCAGGTCCACGAGGGGGCGGGTGGCCTGGAAGTCGTAGAAGTCCTCCGGGTCGATCGCGGCGACCCGTCGCGCCCCGAGCCGCTCGCCCACGAAGACGACCGCGTTGGACGCGGCAGCCGCGGCGTCGTTCCAGCCGCCGAAGGCGGCGACCATCACCGGGCTGCGCAGATCGCCCGGCCGCTCATCCCACCGCAGTTCACCCATGCGCGCAGGATGACAGGTGGGGCGGCCGGGCGATGAGGGGGTCCTACTCGGAGGCGGCGGCCTCCTTGACGGCCGCGGCCGCCTCGGCCATCCGCTCCCAGGCGCGTCGCTCCGCCGTCTCGTAGTCGGCGGTGGTGGCGTACATGTGGGAGTTGCGGGACACGGCCAGGTAGTCGCTCGTGGCGCGCTCCAACTCGGCGGCCGGGTCCAGCGTGGCGTTCGCGGTCATCGGAGCTCCCCTCGTGGACGTGGTGCGAGCCGCATCGGCACAAGACGGCCGCGGGTTGAGAGTGGCAGATGCGTCAAGCGCACGCCCTTGGACCGTCGGCTAAGCCGTGTGCGTCTCTACTGGACCTACGGACGGCCTCCTGGGTTGGACCACGTATGGCCGCAGGGCCCATTCGGCAAACCGGATCCTGGCGCCCGGGCGCGGTCCTCGGCCCCGCCGGCCTCCATAGGGTCGTCCCATGCGCTCCGAGGTCCAGATCAGCGCCGAGGTGGACTGGACGGCGCGCGAGGCGGCGGCCGCCATCCTGCTCGTGCGCGCCGCGTCCGCCCCCGACCAGGAGATCCTGGACGAGCACCTCCATGTGACCGGCGCGGAGGTGGAGGAGGGGCCGGTGCTGGACGACGGCGCCCGCCCCATGCGCATCCACGCGCAGGAGGGACCGGTGGCGCTGCGCTACCGGGCGCTCGTGGCCGTGGAGACGGACGGCCGGGTCCACGTGGCCGACTCGCGGCCCCTCCCCGTGCACTCCGAGCTGCCGTTCGCGCTGCTGCCGTGGACGCTCCCGAGCCGCTACGCCCCCTCCGACGTGCTGGCGCCCACCGCACAGACCGAGCTGGGGCTGGGGCCCCGCGAGCGCGCTCTGCTGCCCACCGCCGCCGAGTGGGTGCGCACCCGCATCGCCTACATCTCCGGCGCGAGCGACGCGTACACCGCCGCCGACGAGACCCTGCTGCGCCGCCAGGGGGTGTGCCGCGACATGGCGCACCTGGCGGTGTCGCTGCTGCGCGCCATGGACGTGCCGGCGCGGGTGGTCGCCTGCTACGCGCCGTTCCTCGAGCCGCCGGACTTCCACGCCCTGGTGGAGGCTCACGACGGGGAGGCGTGGCGCCTGATGGACGCCACCGGCCTGGCGCCGGTGGAGTCGGTGGTGCGGATCGCGACGGGCCGCGACGCCGCGGACGTCGCCTGGGCCACGGGCTCCGAAGCCCTGGCCCTCGACGACGTCCGCGTGTCGGCGGTGCTGATGGCGGGGTCAGACGCCCGCCTAGAAGCCCTGCTCGGTCTTGCCGACGCGGCGCACGATCGACGTGGCGCCGGAGGCGGTGGCACGGGCCTTCGTCGAGCGGACGACGGCGGTGGTGTGCGCGATCGCCCCGGCGGTGCGGCGGCCCACCCGGACCTTCAGCGTCAGCGTGGCGCTGGCGCCGGGCTTGAGGGCCGCGAGGGTCCAGTGGGCGGCGCTGCGCCCGATCGCGGAGCGCGTGCCCCTGGGGCCGCGGCTGCTGATGGGCGCCACCCCGCGGTCGAGGCGCTGCGCGACGGCCACGTGGCGGGCGGTGCGGGTGCCCGTGTTCGCGACGGTCAGCTTGTAGACCGCGATCCCGCCGGGCGCCGCGAGGTGCGGCGTCTGCAGGTCGAGGTCCAGGGCCTGGACCGGCGCGGTCGGGGCGGGGGCGGCCGGCGGCGCCGGGGCGTCGATCGGCGTCGTGATGCCGGGGACGTCGGGCGCCGCGAACGTGTTGAGGTCGCAGTCCACGAACGGCTGCGAGTCCTCCGCCGTCACCACGCCGGGGCGCAGGAACAGCTGGTCCTGGGGGGCGGTCTGGCCGGGGAGCTTGGTGGAGCGCAGGACGGTCGGGGCCAGGGCCTCCGCGTGGACGGTCAGGTTCGCCGCCGCGCCGGACGCCCGCACCATGGCGCTGCCGACGCCCATCTCGTCGAGCGTCACCTTGTCCGGCTGGACCGTCCCGCCGCCGGTGACCTCGAGGTCCACCTCGGCGCCGGGCGTGCCGGTGACCATGACGGGGGCGGCGGTGTCGACGCACGTGTCGTTGCCGGCGATCGACACGGCGAGCTGGGAGGGGACCTCCTTGCCCATCGCGAGCGTGCGCAGCGTGTTGACGCGGGCGTTCAGCGCCAGGTCGCTGGTGGGCGCGTCGAGCCCCCGGGCCTGGCCGGAGAGCTGCCAGATCGCCACCTGGAGGGCGCCGGCCTCGAGGCCCGGGTCGGCCGCCGACGCGATCAGCTGGTCCGACTGCGACAGCAGCCAGCCCGCCGCCTTGAACTCGGGCGAGCCGAGGATCGGGTCGTCGTTGGCGTCCTGCAGCTCGACGGCGTAGTCGCGGCCGGTGACGATGTAGTGCGACAGGTCCACGCAGTTGCCCGACGCCTCCGTCATGCCGGAGGGCGTGGTGATGCGGTAGTGGTAGCGCGCGGGCTTCACGTTGACGTCGCCGCCGCCGGCCTTGTGGACGGCGACCGTGTTGGCGTAGATCGGCGACGAGCCGAGCAGGCGCAGCGTGGCCTGGTCGGCGGAGAGGGCGCTCGGCGCGGTGGCGGCCAGCACGGCGAGCGCGCCGGCGGCGGACACGGCGAGGCGGCGCCCGCGGGGCATGGGACGGTGCATCTGACGTCTCCTGTGGGCACAGGCGAGGACGGGACTCGTCCCCTGTGTCGTCCCCCCGCAGGCGCGGCGACACCGCCACGATGCGTGAGATCTGGGGGAGCGGCGCCTCCCGCATCGCCCCCGATGAGTGAGGTTGTCGCGTGAGGCTTGCGGCGCCGACCGGGCGTCGGGATAGGGTCGCCTCCGTGGAGTCCACCGCGTGACCTTCGGCCCCGGCGTCCTGGTCGCGGACCGCTTCGAGCTCGTCCGGGAGATCGGCGGCGGCGAGCTGGGCCGCGTGTGGGTGGCGCGCGACCGCCACCTCGGCGGCCGCGAGGTGGCCCTGCGGATCGTCGCGGCGGCCGACCCGGGCGTGCTGCTGGAGGAGGCGCGGTGGATGGGCGACGCCCACGCCCACACCCCGGCGGCGATCGCGGTGCTCGACATCATCCCCACCCCGGGCGGCGGCGGGTACGTCGCGTCGGAGCTGGTCACCGGGAGCCCGCTCGACGAGGTCGCCCGGCGGCGCGCCCCGCTCCCGGCCTCCGAGGCGGCGGGCTACGGCGTGGAGCTCCTCGACGCGGTGATCACCCTGCGCCGGCACGTGCCGGGCGCGGAGCGGGCGGTGGTCGGCTCGGCGCTGGTGGGCACGGACGGCCGGATCCGCGTGACGCGCTTCTCGCGTCCCGCCCGCCGAGGTGGGCGCCGCGGACGGCGCGGTCGTCGGCACGGCGGAGACGCTGCGCGACCTGCTGAGCGGCTCCCGCCCGCCCGCCACCCTCGCCGCGACGATCGACGACGCCCTCGCGGGGCGGATCGCCACCCCGGAGGAGATGCGCGGCCGCCTCCTCACCGAGGTCACGCAGGAGGCCAGCCGACCGTCGTCGCCCCGCCCCCGCCGGTCCCGGAGCACAAGAGCCGCTGGCCGTGGATCATCGCGGCGATCCTCGTGGTCCTGGCGGCGGCGATCGCGATCGGGATCTTCCTGGCGACGCGGGACGACGAGGGCGCCCAGCAGGCGACCGTCCCGGACGTGGTGGGCTTCACGCAGGACGCGGCGGTGAACGCGGTGAGCGACGCGGGCTTCTCACCGCAGACCAAGGAGGGCGCGAGCGACAAGGTGGCCGAGGGCCTCGTCATCAGCACCACCCCGCCGGGCGGCGAGCAGGCGGACACGGGCTCCCGCGTGACGATCACCGTGAGCCAGGGCAACGGGAACGTCTCCGTCCCGACGGTGATCGGCGTGACCCAGGAGGAGGCCGTCGCGGTCCTCCAGCAGGCGGGCCTGAAGTCGCGGGTGATCGAGCAGCCGAGCGCGACCGCGCCCGGAGGGCGTCGTCATCTCCCAGCAGCCGACGGGGGGCCTCCAGGTCCCGAAGGGCTCGACGGTCGCCATCACCGTCGCGACCCCCGCCGCGACGACGTCGGCCAACACGCCGACCGCGCCGGCGTCCACGATCGCCGTCCCGGACGTGACGGGGCTGACCGCGAACCAGGCCTCGACCAGGCTCCTCGCCGCCGGCCTGCAGCCCGGTCAGGTGACCGAAGCGGCCGCCGACGGGGTGCCCGCCGGTCAGATCACCGCGCAGAACCCGGCGGCGGGGACCGAGGTCGCCCCCCGGACCAAGGTGGACGTGACGGTCGCCTCCGCCGGCTGAGCTCAGCCGGCCCCGGACATCGGGCGGTCGGGCGCCAGCCAGGGGGTGAGCAGTACGGAGCACGCAAGCGTGCTCCTTGGAGGAGATGCCACGCCGCTCCCGCAGGTCGTAAGGGACGGCGCGTGCGTTGGGCCGGTCCCCGAGTAGCTCATCGAAGGCCTATTTGCCGCGGAATTGCAGGCGATACAGGAGACCGCGCGAGATCGGACGAGATGGTCCGGACCGCTCTTAAGGAAGGGGTCCGAGTCGAGCCCGTCCTAGGCGATCTCGGCGGCCTCGCCGGTCTGGACTCGCCAGAGCGCGGCGTAGAGGCCGCCGGCCGCCGACCAACTCGTCGTGGGTCCCTGCCTCGCGGACCTCGCCACGCTCCAGGACATGGATCCGGTCGGCGTGACGGATGGTGCTCAACCGGTGGGCGATGACGAGGGTGGTCCGGTTCCGGGACACCGTCTCGAGCGACCGCTGGATCGCGGCCTCGGTCTCGTTGTCCACCGAGCTCGTCGCCTCGTCGAGGACGAGGATCGCCGGGTTCCGGACGATGGCCCTCGCGATCGACAGCCGCTGCCGCTGGCCTCCTGACAGCTTCTGCCCCCGCTCGCCCACCATGGTGTCGTAGCCCTGGGGCAGGGCGGTGATGAAGTCGTGGGCCTCGGCGAGGCGGGCGGCCTCCTCGATCGCCTCGTCCGGGGCGTCCGGGTCGCCGTAGGCGATGTTCTCGCGGACGCTTCCGTCGAACAGGAACACGTCCTGGCTCACGAGCCCGATCGCGCCGCGGAGCTCCTTGAACGTCAGGTCCCGGACGTCCACGCCGTCGATCGTGACGCGGCCCTCGCTCGTCTCGTACAGCCGCAGGAGCAGCTTCACGATCGTGCTCTTGCCGGCGCCCGTCAGGCCCACGACGGCGTGGGTCTCGCCGGCCGGGATGTCGATGTCGAGACCCTGGAGGACCTCCGGGCCCTCGGCGTAGGAGAAGCGGACGTCCTCGAAGCGGACGGCGCCGCGGACCGGCTTCGGGAGCGCCCCCGGGCCCTCCTCGATCGTCGGCTTGACGGAGAGGAGATCGAGGATCCGGCGGCGTGCTCGCCATCGCCCGCTGGTACAGGTCGAAGGTCTCGCCGAGCCTCGTGAGCGGCCACAGCAGCCGCTGCGTCATGAACACGAGAACCGAGAAGTAGCCGACGGCGAGCGTCCCGTTGATCACCATGTTCCCGCCGACGAGGAGCGTCATCGTGAAGCCGCACAGGATCGCGATCCGGATCAGCGGGACGAACGCTGAGCTGAGCTGGATCGCGCGGCCGTTCGCCACCCGGTACGCGTCGGACTCGCCGGCGACGCGGGCGGTCTCCCGCTCCTCGGCCGTGAACGCCTTGATCGTCGCGATGCCGCCCAGGTTGTTCGCGAGGGTGCCATTGAGCACCCCCACCTGGTCCCGGACGGCCCGGTAGCGCGGCTCCAGGCGGCGCTGGTACAGGAAGCTCCCGTAGACGATCACCGGGATCGGCAGGAACGCGACGAGGCACAGGAGCGGGCTCGCGACCAGGAAGACGATCCCGACCACCACGACGTTGACGACGGTGAGGATGATCGCGCTCGCCCCGGTGTCGAGGAACCGCTCCAGCTGGTTCACGTCGTCGTTCAGGACGGACATGAGGCCGCCGGTGGACTGGTCCTCGAAGTAGCCGAGCTCCAGGCGCTGGACGTGGGCGTACGCCTCCATCCGCGCCTCGTGCTCCACGGTCTGGGCGAGGTTGCGCCAGAGCAGCATGTAGCCCCACTCCGATGCGGACTCGGCGATCCAGACGACGCCGTTGATGACCGCGAGGACCACGAGCTGGCCCGAAGCGGCCGTCCACGCCGGTGATGTCGTGGACGAAGGAGTCGTTCTCGTTGACCACGACGTCGATCGCGACGCCGATCAGGATCTCCGGGAAGACGTCGAAGACCTTGTTCAGGACCGTCAGGACCGTCGCCCAGATCACCCTGGCGCGGTGGCGGGCGGTGTACTGCCACAGGCGCGCGAGGGGGGCGTCGTTCACCCCCGGCACGATGCCACAGGTCCGTGGGGGACCGCCGGACCGTTGCGGAAAATCCCGGATGGCGAGATGGTTGTGAGGATGGGAGAACACTCCGCGTGAACCCCACCGCCCTCGCCATCACCATCGCCTACAGCGTGGTCGTGGTCGTGGCGGTCGTCGCGATCCTCATCGTCTGGCGCTCCACGCATTCGCTCGAGCGCAACCGCAGGGACACGACGGACACCCATCGCCTCGCCGAGGGCGAGAAGGGCTGGTTCATCTTCGCCGTCGTCGGCCTCGCGGTGCTGCTGCTGTTGACGCTCGCCTTCATCCCGTACGGCGACAACGCGAAGGCCGACGGGCAGCAGCAGGTGCAGGTCGACTCGCAGCAGTTCGCGTGGACCGTCACGCCCAACACGATCCGGGCCGGCGTCCCCGTCCGCTTCGCCGTCACCAGCGAGGACGTCAACCACGGGTTCGCCGTCTACAACGACGCGAACGTCCTGCTGTTCCAGATCCAGGCGGTGCCCGGCACCACCAGCCACATCGTCTACACGTTCAAGCGGCCCGGCCGGTACCAGGTGGTGTGCCTCGAGTTCTGCGGCGTGAACCACGACAAGATGCTCGGCACGTTCCAGGTGAAGCCGTGACCACCACCGCGGCGCCCGCCACCGTGGGGGGGCAGGACTACGTGCCCGTGACCGGCGACGCCCGTGCGGTCGCCCGGTCGCTCGCGCTCTGGTACGTCCTCGCCTCGACGGCCATCTTCGCCGTGTCCGGCCTCCTCGGCGTGGCGATGCGCCAGAGCCAGGCGAACATCGTCACCCTCGACGACAACGTCTTCTACGCCGTCATGACCGCCCACGGCCTCGGCGCCTTCGTGGGGTGGGCGGCGTTCGCCGTGATGGGCTTCGCGTGGTGGGTGCTCGCCGAGGTCGGCTTCCCGATCGGCACCCTCGGCGAGCCGCCTGGCGCGGGCGGCGTGGTGGTGCATGGTGCTCGGCGTCGCCGGCGTCGTGGTGACGACGCTCGTCTTCAGCTTCGCCGGCTCCTGGGTGTTCCTGTACCCGCTGCCGTTCCACTCGGCGGGCCAGTGGGGCGACTGGGTGACCGCCCTCTTCTCGGCGTCCGTGCTGCTGGCGGGGCTGTCGATCATCATCTGGTGCGTCGCGATCATCGTGGTGGTGACCGGGCCGGGGCTCGGCTCGGACCGCGGCGCCCTGAACCGCCTGGGCGCGGCGATGGGCCTCGGCATCCTCTGGCCGCGCAAGTTCGCGACCGCCCGGCCGGTGCCCTACCCGGTGATCCCGCTGACGGTGATCGCCATCGACATGATCATCGCCACGCTGCCGCTCGCGGTGCTGCTGGTGGAGATGATCATCGAGTCGTTCACGTCGATCTCGGTCGATCCGCTCCTGGCGAAGAACGTGCTCTGGTGGTTCGGCCACCCGGTCGTCTACCTGCTGCTGTTCCCGGCGGTCGCGATCTACTACCTGCTGGTGCCGCGCTACGCCCAGCGGCCCCTGGTGGCGGGCAACATCATCGCCGTCGGCTGGACGATCGCCGTGATCGCGAACGTGACGGTGTGGGCGCACCACCTGTACATGGACTACCCGAACGGGATCCAGGCGGCCATCAACACCGGGATGGAGCCGCTCACGTTCGCCCTCACGATCGTCTCGGCCCTCAGCCTCTACAGCCTGTTCATGACGATCTACAACTCCCGCTGGACGTGGAACGCGGCCAGCACCGCCCTCTTCCTGGGGCTGGTGAGCTGGCTGCTGGCGGGGCTGTCGGGCGTGGTGAACGCGACGATCGCGTGGGACGCCTTCGTCCACAACACGCTCTGGATCGTGGGCCACTTCCACCATATGGCGCTGCTCAACATCGGGATCGTGATCTTCGGGGCGGTCTACGCGTTCCTGCCGCAGATGCTCGGCCGGGAGCTCTACAGCGACCGGCTCGGGATGTGGCATGTCTGGCTGACCTTCACGGCCGGGACCCTCAACAGCGTGGTGTGGATCATCCAGGGCCTCGACGGCGCGCCCCGTCGCTTCGCCCAGCTCCCGGGCGAGTACGACGCCTGGACGGACGCGTCGATCCCGCTGGTCGCGATCCTCGCGCTGGCGCAGCTCCTGTTCTTCTGGAATATCGTGCAGACCCTCCGCGGGCGCACCAGCCAAGGCACGCAGCGCCTGGCCCTCGGGGTCACCCGGCCGAAGCTGACGAGCCCGGCGCTCCAGGGCTTCGTCATCGTCACCACGCTCCTCGCGCTCGGCGGCCTGACCGCGGCGGGGTGGGCCATCGGCAACAACGACGCAAACCAGGCCGAGGCGGCCTTCGTGCCGGCGCCCGCAGCCCCGGCCGGCGGCGGTGAGCTGGCCGAAGGGCAGCAGGTGTTCGTCGCCTCCGGGTGCGGCGGCTGCCACTCGCTGGCGGCGGCGAACGCGACCGGCACGGTCGGCCCGGACCTGGACCAGGCGAAGCCGGACGAGGCCCTCGTGGTGGAGCGGGTGACCAACGGCCTCGGCGCGATGCCGGCCTTCAAGGACCAACTCACCCCGGAGCAGATCGACGCGGTCGCCGCCTACGTCGCGGAGTCGGCGGGCGCGTCGCCGTGAGCCCGGGGAGCGGCCACTGGGCGGTGTGGCCCGGGCAGCCGCTGCTCGTGCCGCTCGTCCTGGCGGTGCCGCTCGCCCTCTACCTGGCCGGCTGGTGGCGCATGTGGCGGGAGGGCCGCCGCGAGCCCGCGCGCCTGGTCGCCTTCGTCGCCGGCGTGCACGTGCTGATGCTGGCGCTCGGGTCGCCCCTCCACCACGTCGCCGCCCATTACCTGTTCTCCGCCCACATGGTGCAGCACGTGCTGGTGGGCGACATCGCCCCGCTGCTCCTCGTGCTCGGCGTGTCGGGCCCGATGGCGGCGATCGTGCCCGGGTGGCTGCTCGCCCTCGCCGGTCCGCGCTGGGTGGCGTTCGTCGCGTGGACCGCCGTCACCGCCGGCTGGTACGTGCCCGCCGCCTTCGAGCGCGCGCTCGCCACGCCGTGGCTGCACGTGGCGATGCAGGCGTCCATCCTGCTCACGGGCCTGATGGCGTGGGCCCACATCGTGGGGATCGCGCCGCGGCGGGCGAGCCCGGCCGGGCGCGCGGCGTTCGCACTCGGGTTGATGGTGGCCGGGATGGTGGTGTCGGAGTGGCTGTTCCTGTCGGGGCCGCTCTACGGCGTCTACATCGACCAGCCCGACCGGCTGTTCGGCCTCAGCCCCACCGCCGACCAGGTGAAGGCGGCGCTCATCATGGCCTCTGAGGGGATGGTCACGATGCTGACCGCCGCCGCCCTGCTGATGTGGGCGCATGTCGACCGTGCGGCGGACGAGGCGGACGTGGCATCATCACCGCCGTGCGCACCCCCAAGCTCCTCGCCCTGACCCTGCTCGCCGCGACGGCGGTGGCGCTGCCGGCGCCGGCGTTTGCGCAGGGCGCCTCGTCGCACGAGCTGAAGCGGTTCATCACCCCCAGCCGCAACATCGGCTGCTTCGGTGACTCCAAGACCGTCCGCTGCGACATCAAGACGACGACCGGGAAGCCGCCGAAGCGTCCCGCGAACTGCCAGCTGGAATGGGGCGACGCCTTCGAGCTGAACCGGACCGGCAAGGGGCACGGGCTCTGCCACGGCGACACCGCCCTGCCGGCGCCGAACGAGAAGGCGCCCGTGCTGAAGTACGGCCACACGATCAAGCTCGGGGCGAAGCTGAAGTGCACCTCGAAGCGGACCGGGCTGACCTGCCGCAGCACCTCCGGCCACGGCTTCACGCTGTCGAAGACCGTCATCCGCCTCTTCTGATCCGGCTCTACGACAACGCGGTCTCGGGCAACTGCTACAAGGTCCGGCTGCTCCTCACCCGGCTCGGGATCCCCTTCGAGCGGATCGAGCTGAGCGTGGTGGACCGCTCGAACCGGGAGGAGGCGATCGGCCGCGCCGCCAACCCGGCGCTGCGCGTGCCGACGATCCAACTGGACGACGGCCGGTACCTGGCGGAGTCGGACGCGATCCTCTGGTACTTCGCGGAGGGCACCGAGTTCGTGCCGGAGGACGCCTACGAGCGCGCCCAGGTGCTCCAGTGGATGTTCTTCGAGCAGTACGACCACGAGCCCAACCTGGCGGTCGCGCGGTTCTGGCTCCACGTGCTCGGCGGGGCGCCCGAGGGCCAGTCACTGGAGGCGAAGCAGGAGGGCTCCAAGCGGGCGATCGGGGCGATGGAGGCCCACCTCGCCGACCGCACGTTCCTGGTGGGGGAGCGCTTCACCATCGCCGACATCGCGCTCTACGCCTACACGCACGTCGCCGAGGAGGGCGGCGTACCGCTCGCGCCCTACCCGGCGGTGCGCGCGTGGATCGGCCGGGTCGCCGGACAGCCAGGGCACGTCACGATCGACGACTGAGCTACCGCGGGACGACCCCCGCGGTGTAGGTCTGCACGGCGATCGTGCCGTCGCGGATCAGGAAGGTGTCGGTGCCCTGCGGGATGTCGCCGGGCCCGCAGGCGGCGTGCCAGACGACGTACGCCACTTCCCCCTCGACGTGGACCGCGTCCATCGTGAACTCGTACGTCCCGGGGGCGAACAGCCCCGAGAAGAAGCCGGTGAACGCCTCGCGCAGCGCGTCGCGGCCCCGGATCGCCCCGTCGGCGGTCAGCAGCACCGAGTCGTCGGTGTAGTCCTTCAGGATCTCGTCGACGTCCCCGGCCCCGAAGGCGGCGAGGTGGTGGTCGAGCACGTCCCTCGTGGCCATGCTCACCCCTCCAGTAGGTGCTCGGTGAACCAGTCGGCAACCGCGCCCGAGGCGGCGAAGTCGGCCACATACGCGTCGAAGTGGCCGCCCTCGAGCCGGGCGTTGCGGTGACCGCTGATGAGCGGGGCCTGGCACGACACGCACTTCACCCGCCGGTCGATGGCCCCCACCACCAGCACGTGCCCGCCCGAGTAGCTCGAGCCCCAGATGCCGATGTGCTCGGCGTCCACCTCCGGCCGGGTCGTGGCGTAGGTGATCGCGTGACGGTAGTCGCGCACCTGCTCCCCGGGTCGATTGTCGAACTCGACATCGCGTTCGCACCGCTCACCCCCGGGCCGGTCAGACGAATGGTCCAGCCTCCGCGCGGGTCCCCGGGAGCTGTCAAGCGCCGGTGCGGTCCCCCCGGACGGCTCCGCGGGGTGGCCGCTCAGCCGTGTCGACTGAGCGGCCCCGCGGAGGCCTGAGCCCGGGGATGCCTCCCCCCGAACTTGCTCATCAGGTCCTCCACGTTGATGCCGTACTTCCCGAGGAGACCCTGGTCGTGGTCGGTGTCGACCTGGTCGGGCAGCTCGCCCTCGGCCTGCTGGGCCTTGTCCTGGTCGCCCTGGCTGCGCAGGAACTCGAGGATCTGCTCCTTGGGGATCTGCACCACGCACCTCCGGTCCGGGGGTTGAGCCCCGCCGGCTACCCGGGCGCCGCCGCGCCGGTTCAGCGCTTGGTCCGCCGCGACAGCGCCGACGGCCACCAGATCCGGCGGTCCAGCTCCATCACCGTCGCCGGGAGCAGAACCGAGCGCACGATGAAGGTGTCGAGCAGGACGCCGAAGGCGACGAGGAAGCCGATCTCGGTGAGCGTCACCAGCGGCAGCACCGCCAGCACCAGGAACGTGCCCGCCAGGACGATGCCGGCCGACGTGATCACCGCGCCCGTCACCGCGAGGCCGCGGATCATCCCCTCCCGGGTGCCGTGGTGGATGGACTCCTCGCGCACCCGGGCCATCAGGAAGATGTTGTAGTCCACCCCGAGCGCCACCAGGAAGATGAACCCGAACAGCGGCAGCGACGGGTCCTGGCCGGGGAAGTCGAAGACGTAGTCGAAGATCAGGACGCTGGCGCCGAGGGACGCGAGGAACGAGACGATCACCGTCCCCACGATCAGCAATGGCGCCACGATCGCGCGCAGCAGGATCCCGATGATCACCAGGATCACCAGCAGCACGAGCGGCGGCAGGACGATGAGGTCGTGCTGCGCCGCCTGGTTCAGGTCGTAGGTGATCGCGCTGGGCCCGCCGACCAGCGTCTCGTCTCCGCCGGCGGCCTTCGCAACCTCCCGCAGGTGCGGCACCAGGTCGATCGCTTCGCTCGAGTAGGGGTCCGGGACGAGCGTCGCGGCCAGGCGGACGCCGGGCGCGCCCTGCTCCAGCGGCCGCACCGACGACACCTCCGGCAGCCCCTGGAGCGCCTGCGTCACCGCGGCCACGCGCGCCCGGTCGGGGACGATCACGTCCGTCGGCGCCGCGGAGCCGGCCGGGAACGACGCGGCCAGCAGTTCCTGGCCGGTGACCGACTCGACGTCGTCGCGGAAGTCCTCCTGCTGGGTGATGCCCTTGTCGAACGCGAGCGTCCCGAGCGCCAGGACGAGGAGCGCCGCCAGCGTCCCGATCCAGATCGGCCGCGGCGACGCGGAGATCCGGTCGCCCAGGCGGCGCCAGCGGCCGCGCTCCTCCGGCACCTCCGTCACGCCCTCCTGGAACTGCGGGACGAACGGCCAGAACGCCCGGCGCCCGCCGATCGTGAGGAGCGCCGGCAGGGCGGTGAGCATCGCGACCATCGCCACCGCCACGCCCATCGCGGCGACCGGCCCGAGGCCCGCCGTGCCGTTCACCTCCGCCAGCGCCAGCACCAGCAGCGCGCAGATGTTGGTGACGCCCGAGGCCAGGATCGCGGGGCCGGCCCGCCGCAGCGCCAGGCCCATCGCCTCGTGCTTGTCCCGGTGGCGGCGGAGCTCCTCGCGATATCGCGCGGTGAGCAGCAGCGCGTAGTCGGTGCCGGCGCCGAACACCAGCACCAGCAGGATGCCGGCGGTCTGGCCGTTCACCACCACGCCGGCGCTGGCCAGGCCGTAGCCGATCGCGCGGACCGTCACCTCCGCGAACGCCACCGCCAGGAGGGGCAGGAACCAGAAGATCGGGCTGCGGTAGATGAGCACCAGCAGCACGAACACCAGCCCCGCCGTGGCGAACAGCAGGGTGGAGTTGATGCCGTTGAAGACCTTGATCGCATCGGCCGAGAACCCGGCCGGGCCGGTGACCGCGGTCTGGAGGCCCGGGGGCGCGTCGGCCAATCGGCCGCGGAGGTCGTCGACCGCGTCCGTGAGGATGTCGGACTCGCCCTCCGGCACGTCCACCGGGGCGATCACGATCGCGGCCTTCCCGTCCTGGGAGAGGATCGGCTGCGACGGCGAGCCCGTCTGCTTCGGCGGGTCCTTCGCCACGTCGGCGCGGAACGCCCCGATCGCGGCCGTGTCCCGCGCGGTGAGGCCCGCATCGCGCGAGAAGACGATGACGGCCTCGGCGATGTCGGCCGAGCCGAACTCGTCGAGCACGTCCAGCACGCGCGTTGACTCGGTGTCGCCGGGCAGGAAGCTCGACGACTCGTTCTTCTGCGCGTCCTCGAACTTGCCGGCCGCCTGGCCGACGGCGAGCACGATGAGGATCCAGACGGCGAGGACGATCCACTTGCCCATCCGGGTGGAGGGCAGCGTCGCGATCCGTCGCAGCATCCCGGGCACGCTACGCGCCGAGCGCGACCAGCGCGACCCCAACCGCCAGCACTCCCACACCCGCCACCTGACGGTGCACCAGGCGTTCGTGGAACACGATCCACGCCCCCACCACCGTCAGGGCCGCGAACTGGGACGCGACCACCGACGTGACCGCCACGCCGTCCCGGGCGCCGACCGCGTAGCTCACGAACCCGAGCACCTCGAACACGCCCCCGACCATCGCCAGGCGGGCGGCGACGGGGCGCACCAGCGGCCGCATCCCGGCGGCGAGCGCCACCAGCAGCACCCCGACGCCGACGATGCGGGCGGGCAGCGCGATCCAGGTGGCCGGGACGGCGTCGCTGGCGGCGCCGGTCGCGTAGATCGACACGCCGAACACCAGCCCCGCCAACGCGCCGAGCACGATCGCCCGGCGGCCGTGGGGGCGCGCCGCCGTCTCGTCCTCCTCCTCCGAGTTCAGCACCACCAGCAGCACCCCCGCCACCACCAGCACGAACCCGCCGAGGGTCAACGCGGACGGGCGCTCGCCGGCCGCGATCGCGATGAGCGCCGCGATCGCCCCCTGGGTCGAGCCGAGGCTGGTGACCACCGCGACGCGCCCGTAGCGGACGGCCACGAAGATGAGTCCCAGGCCGACGACGTTGCCGACGCCCGAGACCGTGAGGCGGGCGATCGTCTCGCCGTCCAGGTCCTCCGGCGCGCCGGCCGCCACGGCCAGGGGCACGGCGATCACGAAGCCGAACAGCATGACCCACGCCAGCGTGGACGCCGGCCCGATGCGCCGGCTGGAGGCCGCGTTGCAGAGCGTGGAGCAGGTCCAGGCCAGGGCGGCCCCGAGCCCCGCCAGCACCGGGGTCAGGCTGTCCCTCCCGGCGGCCGGGTCCATACGATCACCGGGTCAACCTACCGCCGGAGGCACCGTGTCCGAGCAGTCACCCGAGAAGCGGTCGCCGGGTCAGCCGCACCTCGGCCGCTACGTCCTCGCGGCGGTCGTCGCCGTCTACGTGATCCTGTTCGCGCTGTTCAACCGCGACCGCGTCGAGGTCGACTGGGTCCTCTTCGACCGCAACTCGCGGCTGATCTACGTGATCATCATCTCCGCGGTCCTGGGCGCCCTCGGGGACCGCCTCCTGCAGAGGCGGTCCCGCAAGGACGGGTGAGCCCTAGTTGAGGCCCTTCTCGGTCAGCCAGTCGGTGGCGACCTGGTCGGACTCCTGCTTGTCGATGTCCGTGGAGGTGTTCCACGCCAGCAGGTCGTCGGTGGTGATCTGCGCGCTCAGGTCGTTGAGGTCCGTCTTCAGCTGGTCGCCGTAGGCGGTCAGCATCTCGGTGTTGGCGATCGGCGCGATGTTCTGGGCCGGGAAGAGGCCCTTGTCGTCCTTCAGGACCTTGAAGCCGTCCGCGGTGATCTGCGGGGCGGTCGTGTTCCAGATGACCGCGTTGACCTCGTTGGCCTTCAGGGCCTCGCCGAGGAGCGGGCCGAACTCGATCGTCTTCTTGCTGGCGAACTTGATGCCGTAGACGTCGGGGTCGGTCAGGCCGATGTAGCACTGCGGCCGCTCGAAGCACTGCGAGGACGCGCCGAACTTGGCGTTCGCCGTCTTCAGGTCCGAGATGTTGGTGCCGTCGAAGTCGCCTCGCACCACCAGGGCGTCACCGTCGACGGCCGGTGAGTAGTCGAGCAGGGTCGAGCCCTGGTCGGCCAGGAGGGGACGGATGATGTCGGCGGTGGCGGCCGCGTCGGCCGTGGACTTCTCGTCGGGGGCGAGCGCCGTCTGGTCGCCGCCGATGTAGTCGACGATCAGGTTCAGGTCGCCGTTCTTCAGGCCGTCGAGGGCCTCCGTGCGGAAGCCGGCGGGCTCGAGGATGTTGACGTCATAGCCCTTCGCCTTCAGGTACTGGCCGTAGACCTCGGCGATCGTCGCCGACTCGCTGAAGTCCTGGCCGCGGATCGTGATCGTGGGGCCCTCGGGCGTCGAGCTGCCCGTGTCGGCCGCGCCGCTGTCGTCGTCGTCTCCACCGCAGGCGGCCGCGAGCATCGCGATCGCCGCCATGAGCGCGACGAGCGCGAGCAGGGTCCTCTTTCTCATCGGGTGTCTCCCGTTCGTGTGTCCTGAACCTGCCGGAGGTGTCGTGACCCCGCCGGCAGTCCCCAACGCTCGACGGCGCCAAGCGCCAGAGCGGTCACGGCTGCGAGGCCCGCCACGAGGATGGCCCCGCCGATCTTCAGGGTGTCGTTGTTCTGTCCGAGACCGTCACGCACATACCGGCCGAGGCCGTCGCCTCCGAGGAAGGCCCGGATCGGCTCCGTCGCCACGACCGCCACCGCGGCCACGCGGATCCCGCTGAGGATCAGCCCGACGGAGAGGGCCAACTCTACGTGGACCAGCACGTCGCGTTCGGTGAATCCCATCGCACGCGCGGCGTCGATCGCGCCCTGGTCGCTGTGGCGCACCGCGGTGTAGGTGGTGAGGAAGATCGGGGGCAGCGCCAGCATCAGCAGGGCGATGAAGATCGGCCACGGCTCGAACCCGTAGCCGTTGGTGAGCGAGATGGGCACGAGCAGCCCCGCGATGGCGAACGTGGGGATCGCGCGGCCGATGCTGAGGAACCAGGTGGCCGAGACCTCGGCCTTGCGGTGGTGCGCGAGGAGCGCCGCCACGGGGACCGCGATCCCCACCGCGACGACCATCACCCACGAGCACAGGATGATCGTGTCCACCGCGGACGAGAGGATGCCCCCGTCCCCCGTCCAGGTCTCGCCCCGGCTGAACCAGTCCCACAGGCCGATGTCGCGCGGCACCGCCGCCTGGGCGGCCAGGAGGGCGCCCATCAGACCCGCCCCTGCTTCGCCCAGGGCGTGACCGCGCGGCCCAGCAGCCAGAGGAGCAGGTCGAGCACCAGCGCGAGCGCCACGGACAGCACCGCGCCCACGATCATCGGCGTCCAGTAGGTGCGCTGCAGGCCGTCGAGAATCAGGTTCCCGAGCCCGCCCTGGCCGATGATCGACGCGATGGTGACCAGGCCGACGGTGGTGACCGTGGCCACGCGGATGCCGGTCATGATGTACGGCAGCGCGAGGGGCAGCTCGACGGTCATCACCCGCCGGCGCGGGCTGAGGCCCATGCCGTCGGCGGCGTCCCGCACCGAGCGCGGCACGGCGCGGAAGCCGGAGATGATCGACGTCACCAGCACCAGGAACGTGTACCCGGTCAGGGCGATGACGGCCGGGAGCTTCGACAGGCCGGTGTAGGGCACCAGGATCCCGAAGAGCGCCACGCTGGGGATGGTGTAGATGACGGCAGAGATCGTGGTGATCGGCCCCGAGGTCCAGCGGTAGCGCAGCGCCAGCCCCGCCAGGATCGACGACAGGATCAGCCCGAGGAACACCGAGACCAGCGTCAGCTCGATGTGGTCGATCAGCTTCGACTGGATGTCGTCCCACTGGTCGCTGATGTAGTTCCAGCGGATGAGCGGCTCGCTCGACTGGAGCGGCCGGAACAGCATCACGTGACCCGCTCCGGCACCCGCTCGGCCAGCGCCGCCCGGATGCCCTCCAGCGTCACGACGCCCCCGAACCGGCCGTCGTCGTCGATCACGGCGACGGAGGTGTCGGAGGTCATGATGATCTCCATCGCGTGGTGCAGCGTGCTGCCGGCGCTCACCTGGGCGGCGGGCTGCTCGCGGGGGCGGTCGGCCAGGCGGTCGCCGTCGGTCATCCCCCGCGTGTCCACCCAGCCCAGGAAGCGGCCGCCGTCGGTGAGGCCCACCCAGTCCGTGCGGTACGCCGACGTGGCCGCCTCCACGTCGTCGGAGGACGCGTTGACGTCCACCACCGGCCCCTGTGCGAACGGGAGGTCCGACACGCGGGCCAGCGTGAGGCGCTTGGAGCTGCGGTCGTCGCCCACGAACTGCTCCACGAACGGCGACGCCGGCGCGGCCAGGATCTCGTCGGGCGGCGCGTACTGCTCCACGATGCCGCCCACGTTCAGCAGGGCGACCATGTCGGCGAGCTTGATCGCCTCGTCGATGTCGTGGGTCACGAGCACGATCGTCTTGCGGACCCGCTCCTGCAGGCCGAGCAGCTCGTCCTGGAGGCGGCCGCGCACGATGGGGTCGACCGCGCCGAACGGCTCGTCCATGAGCAGCACCGGCGGATCGGCCGCCAGGGCCCGCGCCACGCCGACCCGCTGCTGCTGGCCGCCGGACAGCTCGTCGGGATAGCGCTTCAGCATCCCCGGGTCGAGGCCCACCAGGCCCACCAGCTCGTCGATCCGTGCGGCGACGCGCGCCTTGTCCCACCCGAGCGTCTTCGGCACCGTCGCGATGTTCTGGGCGACGGTGCGGTGGGGGAAGAGGCCGACCTGCTGGATCACGTAGCCGATGCCGCGGCGCAGCTCGGTCACCGGGCTGCCGGTCACGTCGCGGCCCTCGATCTCGATCGAGCCGGACGTCGGCTCGATGAGCCGGTTGATCATCCGCAGCGTCGTGGTCTTGCCGCACCCGGACGGGCCGATCAGGGCGACGATCGCCCCGCGGGGGATCTCGAGGCTCAGATCGGTGACCGCGGGATGGTCCATGCCGGGGAACCGTTTCGTGACCCCGCGCAGCACGATCGCGGGGCGCTCACCGGCGTGGGTGTCGGCCGCCACGGCCGTGTCGAGCGCCATCAGCGGAGACTATTGCGCGCTCTTCCGGGCGCGCCAGGCATCGGTACGCCCGTGTGAGCTGCGCTACTGACGACGCCCGATCGCGTCGGCCAGCTCGTGCTTGGTCATGGTCGAGCGGCCCTCGATGTCGAGCTCCTGCGCCCGCTCGTAGAGCTCGGCCTTGGTGTTGCCGTTGACGTCCACGCCGGCGTAGGTGGCCTTCGGGTGGTCGCGGGCCGCGGCGCCGCTCTGCTCGCTCTGGGGGTCGGACGGGCCGTACTCGTCCTTCTCCTCCCAGTGATCCCCCACCTTCTCGGCCACGTGCTTCACCGACGCCCACGCCGTGCGGTGGGCGCGCTCCTCGTCGTCGGGGTACTGCTCGTGCGCCGCGTCGAGGGTCTTTGCATAGGTGTCACGGACCTTCTTGGGGGACCGCGTGACGGTGCCCGGGAGGTCCTCCTTGCGCGTCGGCATGACGCCTCCTCGTGACGGTGTTCACACGGTGGTTCCCTCCCGCCGCAACCGGGGAACCACCCGCCCCATGGACGACGGCGGCCTCCTGGACCCCATCGACGAGACGGGGGAGCGGGAGCTGCCGCCCATCGACCAGCTTGCCGGGCTGGAGGTGCGCGACGCCGAGGGCGAGCGCATCGGCAGCGTCGCCGAGGTGGTGACCGACAGCACCGGCGGCCTCGTCAACTATCTTGCGGTCGGGATGGGCTGGTTCGGCACCCGTCGGCACATGGTCCCGGTCGCCGACGTGCGGCTCGGCAACGACGGCGCGGGCGACTTCCTGTCGCTGCCGTACGGCGAGGACGTCGTTCGCGAGCTTCCCGTCCACGAGCCGTGACGGCCCGCCTGCGCTGGTGGCAGCGCGGGGTCGTCTACCAGATCTACCCACGCTCCTTCGCCGACTCGGACGGCGACGGCGTCGGCGACCTGCGCGGCATCGCCGCGCGGCTCGACCACCTGGCGTGGCTCGGCGTCGACGCGATCTGGCTGTCGCCGTTCTATCCGTCGCCGATGGCCGACTTCGGCTACGACGTGGCCGACTACGAGGGCGTCGACCCCGTGTTCGGGACGGTCGACGACGCGGAGGCGCTCATCGCCGCGTGCCACGAGAACGACATCCGCGTGATCATCGACTGGGTGCCGAACCACAGCTCCGACCGGCACCCCTGGTTCCAGGCGTCGCGCTCGTCGCGGGACGACCCCAAGCGCGACTGGTACGTCTGGCGCGACGGGCGCCCCGGCGGCCGGCCGCCGACCGACTGGCAGTCCGCGTTCCGGGCGACCGGCTCCGCCTGGACGCACGATCCCGCCACCGGCCAGTGGTACCTCCACTCGTTCGCGGCCGAGCAGCCCGACCTGAACTGGGACAACCCGGAGGTGGAGGCGGCGATGCTCGGCACGCTGCGGACGTGGCTCGACCGCGGCGTCGACGGCTTCCGCATCGACGTGGTCCACGAGCTGGGCAAGCACCCCGACCCCCCGGTGGGCGAGGGCCGGTGGCGCCAGGACCAGGACTGGCCGCGCGGCCACGAGATCATGCGCCGCGTGCGGTCGGTGCTGGAGGAGTACGACGGCGACCGGATGGCCGTCGGTGAGGTGTACGTGCTCGACCAGCACCGCCTCGCGAGCTTCCTGGTCACCGGCGACGAGCTGCACCTGGCCCACAACTTCGTGTTCCTGCGCACGCCGTGGCGGGCCGACCGGTTCCGCTCGGTGATCGACGAGCTCACGCGCGAGGCGCCCCCGCCGGCCTGGCACGCCTGGTGCCTGGAGAACCACGACCACTCACGGGTGGCGACCCGCTACGACGAGGGCGGCCACGGCCCCGCGCGGGCCCGGGCGGCGCTGGTGCTGCTGTTGACGCTGCGCGGCACCCCGTTCCTGTTCGAGGGGCAGGAGCTCGGGCTGCCCGACGCCACGATCCCCCCGGACCGCGCCGTGGACATCGACGGCCGCGACCCGGAGCGCGCCCCCATCCCGTGGGAGCCCCCGTCGGCCGCCGGGCCGGGCGCCGGCTTCACCGCGGGCGAGCCGTGGCTGCCGGTGGTGGACGACGCCGAGCGGCTCGCCGTGTCCGTGCAGCGGGACGACACGGACTCGGCGCTGCACCTCACCCGCACGCTCCTGGCCCTGCGGCGGGAGACGCCGGCGCTGACCGCGGGCGACCAGCGGCTGCTGGGGGCGCCGGACGGGGTGCTGGCGTGGGAGCGGACGCTCGACGGCGACCGGATCGTGGTGGCGGTCAACATGGACACGGCCGCGCACCCCGTCGCGCTCGACGCGGCCGGGGTGCCGGCGCGGCTGCTGGTGTCGACGGTCCCCGGCCGCGCCCCCGGCGACGTCCCCGCCGACGCGCTGATGCTGGCCCCGGACGAGGCGGTCGTGGTCCGGGCGGGCGCCGCGCCGTTGCCGGAGCTGCCGCCGCCCGCCTCCTAGTTTGCCTCGGCCCCCGGCCGGTGGAGCGCCGGCAGGACGTCCATCCCGCCGGTGCCCTCCCCGACCGCGTACCAGCGGTGGTCGTGGGGCTCGAGGTCCAGGACGGCGCGGCCGTCGTCGCCGACGGTGGCGTCGCGGTCGCCGAACAGGTCGTGCAGGTCGTCCCCCGGCTCCAGGGACAGCTCCGCGCGGGCGGCGCGGCGGGCGAGGTTGTGGACGGCGACGATGGCGCGGCCGTCCCAGTCGCAGCGGTGCGCGAACACGGCGGGGTCGCCGGCCGGCAGGTGGGTGTAGCGGCCGTGGCCGAGGGCGTGCGACTCGCGCCGGCGGCGGGTCAGGCGCTCGAACCAGTTGAGCAGCGACTCCGGGTCGCGCCGCTGCTCGGAGGCGTTCACCTGGTCCGGGCCGTAGCCGGGGAGGGGGGTCACCGGCCGGGAGAGGTCGTCCGGCGGCGCGGCCGAGAACCCGGCTGAGGGTGCGTCCGTCCACTGCATCGGCGAGCGGACGGCCATGCGCCCCGGCAGGTCGGGGTTCTCGCCCATCCCGATCTCCTCGCCGTAGAACAGCACCGGGATGCCGGGCAGGGAGAACATGAGCGAGTAGGCCATCCGCAGCCAGCGGTCGTCGCCGCCGAGCATCGGCGGCAGCCGGCGGCGGACGCCGCGGCCGTAGAGGCGCATGTCCTCGTCGGGCGCGAAGCGGTCGAAGACCTCCGCCCGCTCGTCGTCGCTGAGCTGGTCGAGCGTGAGCTCGTCGTGGTTGCGCAGGAACGACGCCCACTGGCACTCGGGCGGGATCTCCGGCAGGCGGGCCAGCGCCTGGGCCAGGGGCGCGGCCTCCTCGCGGACCAGCGCGAGGTACATGTACTGCATGGCGTGGAAGTCGAACATCAGGTCCAGCTCGCGCCGGCCGTCCGACCCGAAGAACGCGACCTGGTCCGGCGGCGGCAGGTTGACCTCGCCCAGCAGCACCGCGTCGCCGCGGCGGCGGCCGAGGTAGGCGCGCAGGTCGGCGAGCAGGTCGTGGGGGTCCTTGATCGCCCCCTTCGGCATCCCGACCGGCTCGATGAGGAACGGGACGGCGTCCATCCGGAACCCGGCGAGCCCCTGCTGCAGCCAGAAGCCGGCGATCTGGGTGATCTCGTCGCGCACCGCCGGGTTGGCGACGTTGAGGTCGGGCTGGTGGCGGTAGAAGCGGTGGAGGTACCACTGGCGCACCGTGCGGTCGTACGTCCAGTTGGAGTTCTCCTGGTCGGGGAAGACCACGTCGCCGGGCTTCTCGGCCGGCTTCTCGTCGCGCCAGACGTACCAGTCGTGGAACGGGTCGTCGCGCGACGAGCACGCGGCCTCGAACCACGGGTGCGCGGAGGACGTGTGGTTCACCACGAGGTCGGCGATGACGCGGATGCCGCGGTCGTTGGCGGTGCGGACCATCTCCGCCAGGTCGCCGAGGGTGCCGAGGCGCGGGTTGACCGCGTAGAAGTCGGTCACGTCGTAGCCGTCGTCGCGCTGCACGGACGGGAAGAACGGCATGAGCCACAGGCACGTGACGCCCATCCCGGCCAGGTAGTCGATGCGGTCGATCAGGCCGCAGAGGTCGCCGATGCCGTCGCCGTCGGAGTCCTGGAACGTCTCGACATCGAGGCAGTAGACGAGGCCGTTCTTCCACCAGAGGTCGCTGGTGACCTTGCGCCGGCTCACGTGAGTCGCGGCAGCACGTCGCGGCCGAAGGCCTCGATGAAGGGCCGCTGCTCCTGCCCGACGTGGTGGAGGTTGACCTCGTCGAAGCCGAGCTCGGCCGCCTCGGCGAGCCACGCCGCGAAGCGCCCGGTGTCGGCGCCGCAGAGCACCGCGCCCCGCATGTCCTCGGGACGCACGAACCGGGCCGCCTCGTCGAAGTGGTCGACCATCTCCATGTCCCAGCAGACGGGCGGCGCGAAGACGTTGGTGCGCCACTGGTCGTGGGCGATCGCGAGCGCCTCGTCGTCGGTGGGCGCCCACGACACGTGCACCTGCAGCACCGCCGGCTTGCCCTCCCCGCCGCCCTCGCGGAAGGCGTCCAGCACGCGGCGCAGCTCGCCCGCGGGCCGGTGCACGGTGGCGAGGCCGTCCGCCCAGCCCCCGAGCCAGCGGGCCGTCTCCTCCGACACCGCGGCGCCGAGCAGCGGCGGCGGCTCGGACGGCAGGGTCCACAGGCGTGCGCGGTCGACGACCACGTGGCCGCGGTGGGTCACCTCCTCGCCGGCGAGGAGGGCGCGGATGACGTCGGCGCACTCGCGCAGGCGGGCGTTGCGGTCGGCCTTCGGCGGCCACGGGTCGCCGGTGATGTGCTCGTTCGAGGCCTCCCCCGACCCGAGGCACACCCAGAGCCGCTCCGGGAACATCTCCGCGAGCGTCGCGATCTTCTGGGCGACGACCGCCGGGTGGTACCGCTGCCCGGGCGCGCAGACCACCCGGAACGGCAGCGACGTGGTCGCGAGGGCCGCCCCCAGCCACGACCAGGCGTAGCCGGACTCGTTCTGCCGCGCGCTCCAGGGCGAGAAGTGGTCGGAGGACATGCCCGCCTGGAAGCCGGCGTCCTCCGCGAGCGCGGCGTCGCGGAGGAGGCGGGAGGGCGGGATCTGCTCGTGTGAGGCGTGCCAGCCGATGCGGGCCATGCCGTCCTCTACCCGAGGGCGGCGTCGAAGAAGCCGACGACCCGGCGCTCGTACTGCTCGGGCTGGGCGTCCAGGCCGCCCATGTGGCCGCTGCCCGGGACCTCCCACAGGGTGGCGGTGCCGCCGGCGGCCGCGGCGTACTTCGGGTTGAGCGTCCGCTCGAGGGCCTGTCCGTGCTCGCCGTACACCAGCAGCATGGGCTGCTCCACGTCCCCGGCGAGGTCCTCGAGGCCCGGCGGCGGGGTGTCGTTGCCGAAGAGCGCCACCGAGGAGGTGAGCGCCATGTACTGCGGCAGGCCGAGCCAGTCCGCACCCGAGGCGCCGCTCACGAACTCGCGCACGGAGCGCTCGCCGGCGCCCTCCGAGACGACCGCGGCGAGGGCGTCCGTCTCCGCCGCCGCCTGGATCATCATCTCGCCGCCCACCGACAGGCCGAGCCCGCCGACACGGCCGGGGTTGACGCCGGGCCGGGCCGCGACCCAGTCGACCGCGCCGCGGACGTCCTTCGACCCCGCCCAGCCGAACGCGTTCGGGTCGCCGTGGCTGCGCCCCCACCCGCGGGGGTCGATGACCAGCACGCCGTAGCCGTGGCCGGCGAGCATGCGCGCGTGCGGCCCGGGGCTGGTGCGGCCCATGGCGATGATCACCACCGCCGCGCGGTTGCGGGACGGGACCCACCACCCCGAGAGCTCGACGCCGTCGGCGCCGGGGACGGTCACGTCCTGGAACGGCCGCCCGAGATCCACCTCGGGGACCTCGGGGGACGCGATGTGGGTGGTGCCGTAGCCCAGGGCGAACTGGAAGAGCACGAGCCAGGCCAGCACCACCGACCCGGCGAGGACGGCGAGGCGGCGGCCGTTGCGGCGGATCGCGCTGCCGCCGCGCCGGCGCGAGCGCCACAGGTCGCGGGCGCCGATCACGAGCATCGCGACCCCGGCGACGAGCGCCAGCAGGCCGGTCCAGTCGTCGCCCGAGGCGTGGCCGGTGGCGGTGAAGTACGCGGCCTCGGAGCCGACCATGACGCCGGTGAAGCCGATCAGGAGGGTCAGGGCGCCGCGCAGGCCGGCCCGCACCCGGGGGAGCAGGGCGGCCGCGGCGGCGAGGGCGGCGACCGGGATGATCCCGCCTGCCAGGTGGTCGCCGGCGGAGGTGCCCGGCTGGGGCTGGATGAAGCTGTCGTCCAGCACGTGCACGGCGATGGCCGCCGTGGCGGCCCATCTGAGGTGCATGTCGTCGATGTGTCGCATGACGTGGTCTCCGTGGGGGCGCCGACGCGGCGCGGCCCCGCCCCCGCCGGAGCGGGGACGGGGCCGTCGCGCAGGGGGCCTAGACCACGGCACCCTCGGGGAGCGGGGCCGGCTCGGGCTCGAGCTCGCGCTCGTGCTCGAGGCGGGGCAGCCAGCTCAGCCAGCTCGGCAGGTACCAGTTGCGGTCGCCGAGGAGGGTCATCGAGGCGGGCAGGAGCACCGCGCGCACGATGGTGGCGTCGATCAGGATGGCCGTCGCCAGGCCGATCCCCATCTCCTTGAAGTCGACGATGGGCAGCAGGGCGAAGACGCTGAACACCGCGACCATCACGACCGCCGCGCCGGTGACCACGCCGGCCGTGCTGCGGATGCCGTGCTCGACGGCGTCACGGGTGTTCATGCCGCGGTCGTAGAGCTCGCGGACCTTGCTCAGGATGAACACGTGGTAGTCCATCGAGAGCCCGAACAGGATCACGAACATGAACATCGGGAGCCACGAGGCGATGCCGCCGGTGGAGTTGAAGTCGAGCAGGTTCTCGCCCCAGCCCCACTGGAACACGGCGACCATGACGCCGAAGGCGGCGGCCACCGACAGCAGGTTCAGGACGATCGCCTTGAGGGCCACGATGATGGACCGGAAGGCGAGGAGCAGGATCCCGAAGGCGAGCAGGAGCACGAAGCCGAACACCAGCGGCGCCGAGTCCTTCATGCCGTCGGTGAAGTCCCGCGACATGGCGGTGCCGCCGGTGACCCCGTAGTCGGCGCCCGGGAGCGTCCCGACGGTGGCAGGGATGATCTCGTTGCGGAGGGTCGCCAGCGCGTGGTCGGAGACGGCGTCGGTGCCCTCGCCGGCCAGCGGGATGGAGACCTGGAAGGTGGAGCCGTCCGGGGAGCGCTCCACGTCGATCGGCTCGAGCATCTCGCCGGAGGCGAGGGCCTGCCGCTTGAGCTCGCCGATCTGGGTCTGCGCGGCGACGGGGTCGTCGGCGCGGACCGCGACGACGGCGGCGCTCGTGCCACCGGGGAACGCGTCCTCGATGACGTGGAAGGCCTCGAGCTCGGGCAGCGACTTGGGCATCGCGTCCAGGCCGCTCTGGGCCGGGTGGATGGACAGGGCGGGGATCGCCAGGACCACCAGGACCGCGGTGGCGGCGATCGTCGAGATGAGCGGGTGGCGCAGCACCGGCTTCAGGATGGCGCCCCAGAAGCGGGAGCCCTCCACGCCGGCCTCGGCGCGGGCGGCCTCGCGGCGGGCCCGGCGCTTGAGGAAGGGGATGTGGGTCCGGTGGACCCGATCCCCGAGCACCGACAGGATCGCCGGCAGGGCGGTCAGGGAGCCGATCATCGCCACGCCCACCACCATCATGGCGCCGATGGCGAAGGACATGAACGTGCCGTCGCCGGAGAAGAACATGCCGGCCATCGCGGCGATGACCGTGATCCCGGAGATCAGCACTGCACGACCGGAGGTGGCGGCAGCGGCCTCGAGGGAGGCCTTCTCGGAGCGGCCGGCGCGACGCTCGTCGCGTTCACGGCGCATGTAGAAGATCGAGTAGTCCACCCCGACGGCCAGGCCGACCAGGAGGATGACCTCGGCGATCTGCTCGTCCATCGGGACGACGAGGCTCGGCAGTGAGACGAGCCCGAGTGTGGCCATGACCGAGGTCAGGCCGAGGACGACGGGCACGAGGGCGCCGAGGCCGGTGCCCATCACCAGCAGCAGGATGAGGATCGTGAGCGGGATGGCGATCATCCCGGCACGGGCGAGCTGGGACCCGATGAGGTCCTGGAGGGCCTTCTCGCTGGAGACGCCGCCCTCGGCGACGACGAAGTCGGGATGATCCGTCTGGACCGTCGCGACCGCGTCGGAGATGTCGTCGATGTAGGCGGCGGCCTCGTCGTAGGTGCCGCGCGGCGCGAAGGTGATCATCACGGCGTGGCGGTCGGGCGAGATCTGGCCGGAGTACGTGGGGTCGAGCGGGGAGTGGATCTTCGAGACCTGCTCGAACCCGTCCACCGTGTTGACGACGTCGGTGACCGTCCGGCGGAACGCGGCGTCGTCGATGGTCAGGGTGTCGGACTGGACGACGACGATCTCGCCGAGGCCGTCCTTCTCGATGTCGAAGGCGCGGTCGATGATCTTGTCGGCGCGGCCCGACTCGCCGACGCCGCGGTCGGTGTCCTTGATGGTGTGCATCGGCATGAGGATGCTGAGCGAGAACGCGACCACCACGAAGGCGAGCCACCCGAGGATGGCCGTCTTGCGGTGGGCGGCGCTCCAACGACCCATGCGGGCGGCGATGTTCGTCGAATGCTTGAGGGGGGACATCGGTGCCTCCTGTCTCGGTGCGCGGACCGCGGGGCTCGGGGTCCGTCGTCTGGGCCCAAACTCGTGCCGAGGGGGGTGGGGCGGCACCGGGGGTCGCCGGTGGACCGTGGGGGCGGGTTTCTGGTGGGCGGGCGGCGGGCGACCCACCCCCGGCACGACGGAGCCCCGCTGGGTGGCGGGGCTCCGTGGTGGCGCGCGGGGGTGTGCGGGGGCGTGGCTACGTCTCGTCACGGGCGGCCTCCCCCCGGCGCCGGCGACCGGACACGATGAGGGCGGTGCCCGTGAGCGCCAGCGCGCCGCCTGCGGCGAGCGCCGCGATGCCGAGCCACAGGACCAGGCCGGTGTCGACGCCGAGCTGCGTCTCCACGCGGACGCCCGCCGTCCCGTCCGCGTTCATGACCACCGCGCTCCAGTCGCCGGACTCCACCGGCCAGACGATCGTCTGCCGGCCCGTGCCGGACGCGGACGCCTCCCAGAATCCGTGCGCCGCGGGCGGGGAGGGTGTCCGTGTGCCGGCCCGGCGCTCGGGCGCGACGCCGGCGTCGCCGAAGTCGGCCGACTCCTGCGGGACGCCGCGCAGGTAGGCGGCCACGTCGTCCTTGGGGCCGATCCCGACGAACACGGGTCCGTCGCGGGCCCCCGCGGCCGTCAACCTCAGGTCGCCGAGCCGGCCGTCGTCCATCAGCCAGGTCACCCCGTCCAGGTCCACGTCCAAGTCGTCGGCCACCAGCGCGCTGGTGGGCGTCGTGAGCGCGACCGGGTCGGCCGTGTAGTAGCCGTCGCCGTCGCGCTGGGTGGCGTGGACGCCCACCAGGGCGCCGCCGCCGGCCAGCGCGGCCAGGCCGATCGAGGCGGCCACGGCGCCGCCCACCACCCGCCCCGTGCCGCGGCGGGGCGCCGGCCGCACGGCGGGGGGCGCCGCGACGACCGCGGCGCCGCCCTCGTCCTGCCCGTCCTGGATCACTCGTGTCTTCATCGCCATCACCTCCGTCGTGTGGATTGCTGTCACCGACAGGGTGGTGCGGAGGCGGGCGCGGCGGACACGGGGCCCACCGGCGCGCAATTGGCCGGTTTTCTGGTGTATCCGGCCTGGGGGGAGCCGGAATAGGGTCGCGGCGTGACCGCTCGTCCGCCCCATCCCCTGGTGCTCGGCGCCCTCGCGCTC
This sequence comes from Miltoncostaeaceae bacterium, assembly GCA_963749475.1. Lineage (GTDB taxonomy): Bacteria > Actinomycetota > Thermoleophilia > Miltoncostaeales > Miltoncostaeaceae > Miltoncostaea. The sequence continues at coordinate 165,938 of CAVVMP010000009.1, read as the reverse complement.
GCCGGGATCGTCCTCTGCGCCTTCTCGATCCACGTCGCCACGAACGAGGGCGTCGAGGACATCCAGGTGGCGTTGCTCCAGTGGATCAGCGTGCCCTACATCGCCGCCGGGCTGATCGCCTGGTGGCGGCGCCCGCAGAGCCGGCTCGGCGTCCTGATGGTGGCGGTCGGCTTCAGCACCGGGCTGCTCTGCCTCCAATTCGTGCAGAACACGGTGCTGTGGTCGATCGGCGCCTCGCTCGACATCTTCGCGGCCGCCGCGTTCATCCACGTGACGCTGGCGTTCCCGTCCGGGCGGCTGCGCTCCACGCTCGAGCGGGTGGTCGTGGGCACCGGGTACGCGATCGCGCTCGGCCTCCAGGTGGCCAAGCTGATGTTCCTGGACTCGATCCCGCAGAACGGCTTCGGCCTGTCGGACGACTTCGACACCTACCGGGTCATCGAGCGCACCCAGCTCTACAGCACGTCCGCCATCTGCCTGGCGGCCGCGGCGATCCTCCTGGGGCGGTGGCTGGCGACCGGGCGCCCGCGGCGCCTCTGGCCGTCGGCGCTGACCCTGTTCTTCGTCGCCGGCCTGGTGGGGCTCGCGCTGCTCTACGTCTTCGCCGCCTCCGACTGGCCGGCGTTCGTGGAGGTCCAGCGGACCGCCCTCGCCATCATCGGCTTCACCCCGATCCTGTTCCTGCTCGGGGTCCTCGACGCCCGCCTGGCCCGCAGCGGGGTGAACGACCTCGTGATCCAGCTCCGCGGCAACCCGGACGCCGAGGAGCTCCAGGGCGCCCTGGCCCGCGCCCTGCGCGACCCCACCCTGCAGCTCGTCTACTGGCTCCCGGAGTTCGGCAGCTACGCCGACGCCGACGGCCGCGAGGTGACGCTGCCCGAGCCGGACGACGGGCGCGCGCTGACGCCGATCCAGCACGACGGCGTGCGCATCGCGGCCCTGCTCCACGACCCGGTCATCTCCGACGAGCGCGAGCTGATGGAGGGTGCCACCGCGGCGGCCGCGATCGCGCTGGAGAACACCCGGCTCCAGGTGGAGCTGCGCGCACGGCTGGAGGAGCTACGGGGGTCGCGGACGCGGATCGTCGAGGTGGCGCAGGACGAGCGCAAGCGCCTGGAGCGCAACCTCCACGACGGCGCCCAGCAGCGCCTGGTGGCGCTCTCCATGGAGCTCGGCCGCATGGAGAGCCGCCTCCCGCAGGACGCCCCCGAGCGGGCCGACCTGGAGCGCGCCCGCGGCGAGATCGCCAGCTCCCTCCACGAGCTTCGGCAGGTCGCCCGCGGCCTGCACCCCGCCGTCGTGACCTCCCACGGGCTGGACGTCGCCCTGGAGCAGCTCGCCGCGACCGCGCCGGTCCCGGTGACGCTCAACGTCCGGATCGACGAGCGGCTGCCGGAGGCCCTCGAGGTGGCCGCCTACTACCTGGTGAGCGAGAGCCTGGCGAACATCTCCAAGCACGCGCACGCCGACTCCGCGCGCGTGGACGTCCTGCGCCAGGGCGACCTGGTGCTGGTCGAGGTCGCCGACGACGGCGTCGGCGGGGCCGACACCGAGCAGGGGTCGGGCCTGCGCGGCCTGGCGGACCGCGTGGAGGCCCTCGGCGGGCGCCTGCGGGTGTGGAGCCCGCCCGGCGGCGGCACGCGGGTGAGCGCGGAGATCCCGTGCGGGTCGTGATCGCCGACGACAGCGTCCTGCTCCGCGAGGGGATCGCCCGCATCCTGGCCGACGCCGGGATGGACGTGGTGGGCCAGAGCGACGACGCCGACGACCTGATGCTGAAGGTCCGCAGCTACACGCCGGACGTCGCGATCGTCGACATCCGCATGCCGCCGACCCACACCGACGAGGGCCTGCGTGCCGCGATCGCGATCCGCGAGCAGTACCCGGGCATCGGCGTCCTGGTGCTCTCCCAGTACGTCGAGCTGGGCCTGGCGATGCAGCTCCTGGCCGACTCCGCCGAGGGCGCCGGCTACCTCCTGAAGGACCGGGTGAGCGACGTCGACGAGTTCGTCGCGGCGGTGCGGCGCGTCGCCGCCGGCGGGTCGGCGATCGACCCCACGATCGTCTCCACCCTGCTCGGCCGCCGGCGCCAGGACGATCCCGTCGCCGCCCTCACCCCGCGGGAGAAGGAGGTGATGGCGCTGATGGCCGAGGGCCGCTCCAACCAGGGCATCGCCGACCACCTGGTCATCACGCTCCGCGCCGCCGAGAAGTACGTCTCGAGCATCTTCACCAAGCTCGGCCTCCCCTCCACCGGCAGCGACTCCCGCCGGGTGCTGGCCGTGCTGCTGTACCTGCGCTCCTAGGCGGTCACGGAGCGTCGCCGGGCCCGCGCGCGCGAGACCAGCAGCGCCACGCCGATCCCGCCCACCACCAGGCCGAACGCCAGGGCGCCGATGCCGACCCACAACCCGAGGTCGGACTTGAATCCCAGCTTCGCCGTGACGTTGACGCCGGGTGTCCCGTCGGCGTTCATCACCACGCCGCTCCACTCGCCGTCCGCGATCGGCCACACCGCGGCCTGCTGGCCGGTTCCCTCGGCCGACGCGGCCCAGAACGACTGCGCCCCGGGCGGCGCGGGCGCGCCGGCGCCGGCCGTCTGGTCGCCCAGGTCGCCGTCGTCGAAGTCGGCCCGCTGCTGGGCGACGCCCACCAGGTAGCGGCGCACGTCGGCGGTCGGCCCGATGCCCACGAACACCGCTTCGCCGGTCGTGGACTCCGCCGAGAGCCGCAGGTCGCCCAGGTCCCCGTCGTCCACGATCCACGCGTCGCCCAGGTCAACCTCGACGCTGTCGGAGACGAGCGCCCGCGTCGGCGTCCCCAGCCGCGTGTCGTGGATCTCGTAGAACCCGTCGTCGTCCCGCGCCCCCAGGTGGAACCCCAGCAGCACGCCGCCGATCGCGAACGCCAGCACGCCGATCACCACGAGGATCACCCCGCCGACGAGGCGGCCCGTCCCCCGGATGGGCGCGCGCGGCTCCGGCTGCTGCGGCGGTGGCTCGGGTGGCTGGGGTGGCTGCGGCTGCGCGGTGGGTTCGTCGGAGGACACGACGGGCCCCTCCTGTCGTCCCCGCCATCGTCCTCCCGGGCGGGCGGCCGTGTCGACCCCCCGCCGGCGCGGATGCGCTAGGTCGCGCCCTCCAGCCCTGCGCGCGCGAGGTCCAGGTGGGCCTCCACCAGGCGTCCCGCCGCCCGCGCGTCGCCCGCGCCGATCGCGTCGCAGATCGCCCGGTGCTCGTCCAGGAAGCGGCGGATCAGGGCGGGGTCGCGGGCGACCGTCGTCGCGACGATCCGGCGCTGGCGGTCGCGCAGCGAATCGGACAGGCGCGTCAGGATCGCGTTTCCGGACGCCGCGACGATCGCGTGGTGGAAGTCGCGGTCGGCCTGCACGAACGCGGGGACGTCCCCGCGATCGAGGGCTTCCTGCTGGCGGTCCACCAGCTCCTGCAGCGTCGTCGCCACGCGCTCCCGGTTCGCGGCGTCGCGCGCGACCCGCCGGGCGGCGTCGCGCTCCACCAGCAGTCGCGTGTCGATGAGGTCGCGCACCTCGCCCGGCGAGACCGGCACCACCAGCGCCCCGCGCTTCGGGTAGAGGCGCATCAGCCCCTCCGCCTCCAGCAGCAAGAAGGCTTCGCGCACGGGGGTCCGCGAGACCGCAAGCGCCTCGGCCACCTCCCCCTCCGAGAGCAGCTCTCCGCCGGGGTAGCCCCCGTCCAGGATGCGCTCCTTCACGTACGCGTAGGCCCGGTCCTTGGCGGCGGGCGGTCGCTCGGCGGTGCTCATGCCGGATCTCTATCGGTCAAGGAGTCGCACGGCAATCCGATCTGATATGTACCCATGATGCATCTAAGTCGTACGGCAGATGAGCGCGAGTTGACGGCGGCCGGGACGAGCCGCCGCGCGTGGGTGATGTGGGGGCTCGCCGCGTCCTTCTACCTCGTGGCGCTGTTCCACCGGATGAGCCTCGGGGTGGCGTCCCTGGACGCACAGGACCGCTTCGGGGTGTCCCCCGGCGCGATCGCGACGCTGTCGGCGCTGCAGCTGGGGCTCTACCTGCTGTGGACGGTCCCGGCGGGACTCGCGGCCGACCGGATCGGGCCGCGGCGGGCGCTGACCATCGGGCTGGTGCTGATGGCGGCGGGCGAGATCGCGTTCGGCGTGGCGACCGCCGCGCCGCTGGCGCTCGGCGGCCGGGCATTGGTGGGGATCGGCGACGCGTTCATGTTCCTGTCGGTGCTGCGGCTCGCGCAGAACTGGTTCCCCGCCCGGCGCTACCCCCTGCTCGCGAGCCTGACCGGGCTGGCGGGGGCGATCGGGCAGATCGGGACGACGGTGCCGCTGGGGGCGGCGCTGGTCGGAATCGGCTGGACCGGGACGTTCGCTGGGAGCGGAGCCCTGACGGCGGTGCTGGCGCTGCTGTGCATGCGCGGCGTCCGCGACAACCCCGCGCCGACGGCGGCGGGGTCGGTCGCGCTGGGCGGCGTGAGGCGGACGCCGGTCGGCGCGACCTTGCGGGCGGCGTGGGCGCGGCCGGCGACGCGGCGGGCGTTCTGGTCGCACTTCGCGCTGATGGGGCCGTTCATCGCGATCACGGCGCTGTGGGGCTATCCCTACCTCGTGCGATCGCAGGACGCCGCGCCGGCGACGGCGCGTGCGTGGCTGCTGGTGTGCGTGGCGGTGTTCGGGCTGTCGGCGCCGGCCTTCGGGGCGCTGGCGGCGCGAGGTCACCGGGACCGGCTGATCCGGCTGATGGTGGCGGCGCTGGCGGTGGCGTGGTCGGCGACGCTGCTCTGGCCGGGCGGGCACCCGCCGTCGGCCGTGATCCTGTCGGCGCTGGTGCTCACCGGGATGGCGGGGGGGTGCGCGATGCTGGCCTTCGACGTCGCCCGGGCGGGGAGCCCGGCGGAGCACGCCGGCGCCGCGACCGGTGTCGCCAACACCGGCGGGTTCACGGCCGGGGTCGCGACCCAGCTCGCCGCTGCGGCGGTGCTGCACGTCGCCGACGTCCCGATCGGGGTGGCGCTGCTGCCGATGCTGGGGTTGCTGCTGCTGGCGGCGGTCCGGGTGGTCCGGGGCGCCGGCGGCGCTCAGCGTGGCCGGGTGATCGCCCGCCTGATCGTCCGGGCGTAGATCCGTGCGCCCTTGACCACCCGTGGCGTCAACGCGCGCTGCTTCAGCAGCGGCTCGAGGCCGTCGAAGGGGACGTAGCCGGGGCCGCGCCGAGCATCACCGAGTCGCCGACGGCGAGCACCGGCGCCACGTTCATGAGCCGCGCGCCCCGTCGTCGTAGACCCGGATCTGCCCGCCGTAGCACGCGACCCACACGCGGCGGGTGACGGGCTCGTACGTGATCCCGATCGGATGGACGCACGCGGCCACCGTCTGGAGCACGCGCAGGTCGGAGGCGCGGACCTTGCTGACCGTGCCGCTCTCGTAGTTCACGACGTAGACGGCCCGCCCGTCGGGGGCCATCGCGAGGCTGCGCGGCGCGCTGCCGGTGGACACCTTCGCGACGGCGCCGGTGTGGAGGTCCAGGCGGGCCACCCGGCCCTCGGCGTTGAGCGTGGCGAACAGGAAGCGGCCGGCCGGGCCGACCGCCAGGGCCCGCGGGCCCGCGCCGATCGCCAGGCGCCGCGTCCTCCACGTCCGCAGGTCAACGCGCACGATCTCCGAGCCGCCCATCTCCGCGACGTACGCGACGTCCCTCGCCGGCGACACCGCGATGCCCCGCGGGTAGGGGCCGATGGGGATGCTGCGGACCTGGCGGCCGCGCCGGACCGACACGACGCTCACGTCGTAGCCGCACCAGTTGCTCACCAGGACGTACGCGCCGTCGCGCGTGACGGCCACCACCTTCGGCACCGGCCCGACCCGGTAGGCCCGGTCGATCCGGAGCGTGTCGAGCCGGATGCGGTAGACGAAGCTGCGGTCGTAGCCGGACGACGGGGAGCACACGTCGTGCCCCTCCGGGCCGAATCCCGGGCCGTACATCGAGTAGTTGGAGACGTAGGCGAAGCGGCCGTCCGGCGAGAAGGCCGCCTCCACCGGCGCCCCCCGCTGGGTGCCGGCGTAGCCGGGGTGGCCGAGGCGCGCGAGCCGCACGGTGTCGGGGATCGTCCGCCGCAGCCGCAGGCGGCGGGCGTCGTACACCGTCACGGTGTGCCGGTACATCATGTTCTGGGCGAGGACCAGGCCGGTCCCGGAGGCGGCGACCGACTTGGGGGAGATCGGCCCGCCGAACGTGGCCCTCAGCGACAGCCGCCCGCGGTCGGAGCGCGGCGCCGGCCGCCGCGTGGCGCGCGGGGCGGTCGCGGTGGTCGCCGACGTGCCCGGGGCTGCGGACGGCCCCTCATCCCGCGCCTGCCCGCAGCCGGCCGCGGCCAGGAGCCCGCCCACCGCGAGGACGGCGACGGCGAGGGCGATCCGGAGGGACGGCGGCGCAGGCACGCAGCCGCCCTTCGGCGGCCGGGCGCGCGCTCCTGCGCGCGCCCGGCCGGGATCCCGCCGGCCCTACCGCGCGGAGCGCGGTCGCAGCGCCCGGGTGAGAGGTGCTGCTTCGGCCGGCGGGTTGTCCGCCGCTAGTAGCGGTAGTGGTCCGCCTTGTACGGGCCCTCGACCGGCACGCCGATGTAGTCGGCCTGCTCCTCGGAGAGCGTCGTCAGCTTGACCCCGAGGGCGTCGAGGTGGAGCCGGGCGACCTTCTCGTCGAGGTGCTTCGGGAGGACGTAGACCTGCTTCCCGTAGTCGTCGTTCTTGGTGAACAGCTCGATCTGGGCGATCGTCTGGTTCGAGAACGAGTTCGACATCACGAACGACGGGTGGCCGGTCGCGTTGCCCAGGTTCAGCAGGCGGCCCTCCGACAGCACGATGATCGCGTGGCCGTCGGGGAACACCCACTCGTCAACCTGCGGCTTGATGGTGATCCGGCGGACCCCATCGACCCCGGCGAGGCCGGCCATGTCGATCTCGTTGTCGAAGTGGCCGATGTTGCCGACGATCGCCTGGTGCTTCATCCGGCCCATGTGCTCGGCCGTGATGATGTTCTTGTTGCCGGTGGCGGTGATGAAGATGTCCGCCTGCTCCACGACGTCCTCGAGCGGCGCCACCTGGTACCCCTGCATCGCGGCCTGGAGCGCGCAGATCGGGTCGATCTCGGTCACGATCACGCGGGCGCCCTGGGCGCGGAGCGACTCGGAGCAGCCCTTGCCGACGTCGCCGAAGCCGCAGACCACGGCGACCTTGCCGCCGATCATCACGTCGGTGGCGCGGTTGATGCCGTCGATGAGCGAGTGGCGGCAGCCGTAGAGGTTGTCGAACTTCGACTTGGTGACCGAGTCGTTCACGTTGATCGCCGGGAAGAGCAGCTCGCCCTTCTCCGCCAGCTGGTACAGCCGGTGGACGCCGGTGGTGGTCTCCTCGGTGACGCCCTTGATGCCGGCGCCGATGGTGGTCCAGCGCTTCGGGTCCTCACGGAGGGAGCGGCGCAGGACGCCGAGGATGACCCTCTCCTCCTCCGACCCGGCGTTGGCGTCGTCCGGCACGGCGCCCTTGCCCTCGTACTCGGTGCCGAGGTGGACGAGCAGGGTGGCGTCGCCGCCGTCGTCCAGGATCATGTTGGGGCCGCCGCCGTCGGGCCAGCGCAGCACCTGCTCGGTGCACCACCAGTAGTCCTCGAGCGTCTCGCCCTTCCAGGCGTAGACGGGGACGCCGGCGGGCTCCTGGGGGGTGCCCGTCGGGCCCACCGCGATGGCCGCGGCGGCGTGGTCCTGGGTGGAGAAGATGTTGCAGGAGCACCAGCGGACCTCGGCGCCGAGCGCCGTCAGGGTCTCGATCAGCACGGCCGTCTGGATCGTCATGTGGAGGGAGCCGGTGACCCGGGCGCCCTTCAGCGGCTGCCGGTCGGCGTACTCGGCGCGGATCGCCATGAGCCCCGGCATCTCGTGCTCGGCGAGCGTGATCTCCTTGCGCCCGAACTCCGCGAGCGCGAGGTCGGCGACCTTGAAGTCGGCGTGGAGGGGAGGGGCGGTGGTCGTCATGCGGTCTCCGTCAGGTCGTCGGTGAGGGCTGGGGCAGCCCGAGCAGGCGCATGTGCTTCTGCTGCTCGTGGCGCAGCCAGTCGTCCGGGCTGGTGTCGGGCGGGCGGGTCGGGGTGGCGTCGAGCCAGGCCCCCACCGCGCCGGAGAGGTCGTCGTCCATGCGCAGGCGCCGCGCGAAGCCGACCTCGCCCAGGGCGACGTCGTGGTCGCGCAGGAGCTCGCGCAGCGTGCGCAGCCGCTGCAGCTCGGCGGCGCCGTACAGCCGGTAGCCGCCCGGCGAGCGGGTCGGCACGACGAGCCCGATGCGCTCGATGTAGCGGAGCATCCGCGACGACCACCCGGTGGTCTCCGCGGCCTCGTTGATCGTCAGCGCGTCATCCGCCACGCCGCAACGTTACCACGGCCGTGTCAATGTTGAGGTCGAATTCGCCGGCGATCAGCTCATAGGAGCGGCGTCGGGCGTCGGGGGAGTGGGTGATGGTGACCACCAGGACCTCGTCGGCGCCGTACTCGGCGGCGGCCTCCTCGATGCCCGCCCGCACCGTCGCCGGCGCGCCGGTGATCATGCGGCGGGTCCGGGGCCGGTCCAGGGCCCGGGGCGGGCGGGGCCGCGCGCGCTCCTCGGCGAGCCACGCGGCGGCGGTGTCCGGGTCGGGCAGGGGGATCGGGCGGCCGCGGCGGAGCATCCGCATCGCCATCGTCACCGAGGAGGCGAGGCGCTCGGCCTCCTCGTCGGTGTCGGCGCAGATGGCGGACACGGCGACCAGGACGTAGGGCTCCGGGAGGTCGGCCGACGGCTCGAAGCGGCTGCGGTACTCGGCGGCGGCGGGCGCGCCGGTGGCGCTGATGAAGTCGGCGAACGCGTACGGCAGGCCCAGCTCGGCGGCCCACAGGGCGCTCTGCATCGACGAGCCCAGCAGCCACAGCTCCGGCAGCTCCGGAAGGCCCGGCAGCGCGGCGTGGCGGGCGAACGGGTGGTCGGGCGGCATCTCGTCGCGCAGGTACGCCACGAGCTCGGCGAGCTGCTGGGGGAAGTCGTCCGGCATGGCCTGGCTGCGGTCGCGCTGCAGCGCGAACGTGGTGGTCGGGTCGGTCCCCGCCGCCCGGCCGATGCCCAGGTCGATCCGCCCGGGGAAGAGGCCGGCGAGGATGCTGAACGTCTCCGCCACCTTCAGCGGGCTGTAGTGGGGGAGCATCACGCCGCCCGAGCCGACGCGCATCCGCCCGGTGGCGGACGCGATGGCGGGGATCAGCGACTCGGGGCTGGCCCCGGCCAGCAGCGGGCCGCCGTGGTGCTCGGCCACCCAGTAGCGCCCGAACCCGAGGTCCTCGGTGAGCCGGGCCAGGGCGACGGTCTCCCGCAGCGCCGCCGCACCGCTCGAGCCCTCCGACACGGGCGACTGGTCGAGGACGCCGAGACGCATCCCGCCTCATCGTACGAGCGCCGCCACCCGCGCGCCCTGCGCCTGGGCCGCGGCGAGCGGCACGCCGCGGTCGTCGTACGTCGCCAGCGTCACGATCGCCGGGCCCCTCGGCCGGTAGACGATCCCGGCGGCCAGCCGTGCGGCGCGGATCCACCCGTTCTTCTGCGCCACGACGGTGCCGGGGGCCACGCCGCCCGCCAGCAGGCTCGCGTTGTCGCCGCGCTGCTGCGACGCCGCCAGCCACCCGATCGCCATGCGCGCCGCGTGGACGGTGAGGCCCGTGGACGCGGCCGCCGCCGGGTCGCCCGCGGCCGCCGAGTGCAGCGACAGGAGCATGCGGCCGAGGTCGCGGGCGGTGGTGACCCGGCGCGACACCAGGGGCGGCGCCGACCTGCGTCCCCACGATGTACTCGCCGGGGAACGTGCTCCTGCGGGCGCCGAGCCGGCGCAGCCCCTCCTGCGCGGTGGCCGACCCGCCGAAGCGGCGCAGCAGGCGGTTGGTGGCGAGGTTGCTGGACCAGCCGGCCATGGCGCGCAGGTCGTACGCGTACGCCGAGCGCTCCGGCGCGCCGCCCAGCCGCGCGAGCACCGCCGCCATGAGCCCCAGCTTCACGGTGGAGGCCGCCGGGAAGCGCAGGTCCGCCCCCGCGCCGGCCGCGCGCCCGTCGGTGAGGTCGTGCACCCACGCCGCGCGGTACCGCGGCCCGCCGTCCAGGGCGGCGTCGAGGCGCCGCGCGAGCCCCGCGTCCGTGTGGGCCGCGACGGCGGGGCGGAGGGCGCCCGCGGGCAGCAGGACGGCGCCGCGGGAGATGAGGACGCGGGTGACGCCGGCGCCTGCGGTGAACGCGATCCGCACGTCGTGGGGCCCCGGGGCGACGTTCACCCCGAAGCGCACCCGGCCGCCGCGGACCGCGGCCGTGCCGGCGAAGCCCCCGTCCACGGTGAGCGTCGCGGACGTCGCCCCCTCGGGCGCCCGGGCCACGACCGGCCCGGTGAACGCCTCGCCCGGCGCGGGGGTCATCGACAGCGGCGCGAGGGCGGGGGCGCTGCCGCCGCCGTCGCAGCGGGCCCGGCGGGCGGCCACGAGGCGCCGCGCGCGCTCCGCCGCCTGACGTCCGGCGGCGCGGTCGCCCGGGCTGGGGCGGTCGATGCCCTCCATCTCCAGCACCCGGCCCGCGGCGTAGCGGTCGAGGGCGGCCCGAAGGGGCGCGCATCCCCGCGACACGGGCGCCGCCCGGCGGAGGGCCTCCTGCAGGTCGCGGGCGGCGTCGTACGCGGCCTGCCACCCGTCGGGCGATGCGGGGCCGGCCGCGGCGCGCTCGGCGGTGGGGTAGAGGGTGCGGGCGGCGCGGGCCACCCCCGCATCCGCGGCGGCGGCGCCCGCCGGCACCGCCGCGGCGGCGCCCGTGAACGCCAGAATCGCCGACGCCGACGACGACGGCCGGACTCGCGGAGACTCGTGGCGGGTACGCAGCGGACGACATGTCTGAGCCTCCCACCCTAGAGGGGCCGCCCGCCGCCCCTCCCCGGACGATGGCCGAGATGGTCGAGCGCGCCCCGTCGCGCGAGATCCTCGTGCGGCCCAGGACCCTGCTGGTCATCGCCGCGACCGTCCTCGGCGTCGCGCTGGCGGTGTGGGTCTTCCTGGAGGCGTGGCAGGTCATCAGCTGGGTGTTCATCGCGCTGCTGTTCGCCATCGCGATGATGCCCGCGGTCAACTTCCTGGAGCGCCGCGGGCTGTCCAACACGCTTGCCGTGAGCCTCGTGTGCTTCGGCGTGCTCGGCGTCGTGGGGCTGATCGCGTGGGCCGTCGTCCCGACCCTCGTCGACCAGACGACGGAGCTGATCCAGGCGGTGCCCGGCGCGATCGACGACATCACCAAGGGCCGCGGGCCGCTGGGGTTCCTCCAGACCGACTACGGGCTGGCCGACCAGGTCCGCGATCAGCTCGACGACCAGTCGGGCAGCGGGATCCTGGGCTACAGCGCCCCCGCGATCGGGATCCTGAAGGGCATCCTGACCGCCGTCGTCGCCACCGTGACGATCTTCTTCATCACCTTCTTCATGCTCCGCGAGGGGCGCCGCTGGGTGGGCTGGACGCTCGACCTGGTGCCGCCGGCGTCGCGGCCGCGGTGGGAGCGGGTGTTCGCGGGCGTCACCCGGACGATCCGCGGCTACGTGACCGGCAACCTGCTGATCAGCGTCATCGCCGGGATCGTCGCCTACGTCACCCTGATGGCGGTCGGCGTGCCGTTCGCGCTGCCGCTGGCGGTGGTGGTGGCGATCCTCGACCTGGTGCCGCTGGTGGGCGCCACGATCGCGACCGTCGCCGCCGGCGGGCGGCGCGCTGTCGCAGGGCGTGGTGGAGGCGATCATCGTGGTGGCCGTGCTGGTCGTGTACCAGCAGATCGAGAACCACGTGCTCCAGCCCGTGATCTACGGGCGCACCGTCCAGCTCTCGCCCGCTCATGGTGCTCATCTCGATCCTGATCGCCGGCAGCATCGCCGGCATCCTGGGGGCGCTCATCGCGATCCCGATCGCCGGGTCGCTGCAGGTGGTGGTGCTGGAGCTCATCGAGGCCCGGCGGGAGCGGACCCTGGCGCGCTGGGGGACCGAGGGGGGCTAGGCGCCGGCTCGGCGTCGGCCTCGGCCTCCGGCTCGGGGGCCGGCGTGCCGGGCCAGAACCCGCTGCGCCCGAACAGGGTGATCAGCGACGGCACCAGGAACGGCCGGACCACGAACGAGTCGAGGACCACGCCGAGCGCCATCACGAACGCGAACTGGCGGAGCGCGTCGATCGGCACCAGCGCCAGCAGGCCGAAGCTGCCGGCCAGGATCAGCCCCGCCACGGAGATGCTGAGGGACGCGGCCGGCATGGCCGTGCGGATGCCCTCCACGAGCCCGAGGCGCCGCCCCGCCCGCCAGATCCCGCCCACCAGGTAGATGTTGTAGTCGGAGCCGAGCGCCAGCAGCAGCACGGCGGTCGCGAACGGGACGTAGTAGACGAGCTGGCCCTGGCCCAGGTGGTCCTGGAAGAACCAGGTGGTGATGCCGAGCGTCGCGGCGACGGTGAGCGCGTTGGCCATCAGCAGGTAGAGCGGCGCCACCAGCGCCCGCAGGAAGATGGCGAGCAGCAGGAAGTTGACCACCAGCGCGGCGGCGCCGACGCGCAGCATCTCGGTCTGCATCGCGTCGACGGACGCGCTCGCGATCGCGGTGTCGCCGGCGGCCCCGACCCGGGCGCCGGGTGCGCCGGCGTCGCGGACCATGCCGGGCAGGGCGTCCTCCAGGTCGCGGTAGTCCTGGATCGCCCCGTGCTCGGTCGGCGGCGTGTCGAACACCACCAGGTACCGGGACGCGCCGGCCTCCTGCGACACGAACACCGACTCGGCGAGCCGCGGAACCGGGTCGGCGGGGCCGACGACGTCGGCCACGCCCGGGCTGCCTCGCATCGCGTCGGCCAGGCGGCCCGTGAACGCCGCGTCGGTGGCGCCCGGGCCCTCCACCAGCACCTCCGTCGGCGCGGTCACGCCGGGGGCGAAGCCGACGGCGGTGCGGGCCTCCGGGGCCAGGCGGCTCGTGAGGCCCAGGCCGAGCTCCAGGTTCCGGAGCGGGATGGCGGCGACCACGAGGGCGCCCACCAGCAGCACCACGGCGCCGGCGGCCACGGCGCGGGTGGTGAGCAGGCGCGTCGCCAGCGGGGCCCGTCGTTCCCGCCGCCGGGAGTCGCCGACCTGCTCCGGGATCCCCCCCGGCCAGAACGCCGCCCGGCCCAGGATGGCGAGGAGCGCCGGCAGCAGCGTGATCGACACCACCACGCCGACCACGGCGGTCAGCGCCAGCGCCGGAGCGAACGCGCGGAAGAAGTCAACGTCGCCCACCAGCAGCGTCGCCGTCCCCAGGGCGGTGGTCAGCCCCGCGGTGATCACGATCGCGGTCATCTGGGCGCCCGCGCCGATCGCGGCGCGGCGGGCGTCGCCGTCGCGGAGCCGGTTCCGGACGCCGAACAGGTAGAAGACCGCGTAGTCGGTCACGATCCCGATCAGCAGCGCGGACACCACCGGTTCGATGTCGCGGCTGGCGGTGATCCCGCTCGCCTCGGCCACCCAGCCGATCACCCGGATGTCGATCGCGTACGCCACCGCGACCGTCCCGAGCACCACCAGCGGCGCCACGAACGAGCGGAACACCAGCCCCACCACCAGCACGATCAGCGCAAGGGTGATCGCCACGACCAGCGGCAGCCGGTCGTCGATCGTCTCCATCTGCTCCTGCTGGGCCGGGTACGTCCCGGTCAGGTCGGCGCGGGCGCCCTGCGGGATGGGCGCGGCGGCGATGTAGTCGCGCGCAAGCCGCGTCTGGTGCGCGACGGACGCGCCCTGGTCGAACGCGAGGTAGGTGATCACCGACGCCGGCCCCGGCTGGGCGCCCGGCGCGATCCCGCCGGCGCTCGTGAGGGGCACCGCCGCCCTGACCTCCTCGAGGCCCGGCACGCGTTTGCGGCTCACGTCGAGCGCGAACCGCCCGAGGCCCGCCTGCTCGGACGCCGACAGCCCATCCGTGCGGCTCACCACCACCTGGGTGCGCGCCAGCAGCGGCGCGCCGAAGATCTCCGCCGAGCGTGCCTCGGTCTGCAGCGGCGCCGCGTCGTCGGGGATCGGCAGCGCCAGCTCGCTCTGGTCGCCCAGGCCGGGCAGCATCATCGACGCCGCGACGGCGGCGGCGATCCACGCGGCCACGACCAGCCAGCGCAGCGCGACGATGACGCGGCTCGCGATGACGGCGGGGCCGCGGGCTTCAGGTCCGGGTGATGCCTTCACGTGGCCTCCTGAGGTGGCCACGCCCTACCCGCTCCGCCCCGCGGCCAAGCGCGCGGTTATCGTCGCCCGCAGTGACGCTGTTCGACGCGTACCTGATGGTCGACTGGAGCGGCCGCGCCACCCCCAGCCCGGCCCGCCCCTCGCCGGACGCGATCTGGATCGGCGAGCGCGCGCCCGGCCGGCGGGCCGAGGCCTACCACCGCACCCGCCAGGCTGCGACGGCCCACCTGCGCCGGCGCCTCCTCGCCCATGCCGCCGCCGGACGCCGGGTGCTGGTGGGCTGGGACTTCCCGCTGGCCCATCCCCGAGGGCTCGCCCGGGCGCTGGGCCTGGACGGGCGCGTCCCGCCGTGGCGGGCGGTCTGGGACGCGCTGGCCGGCGCCGTGGCCGACGACGCGGCCAACGCGAACAACCGCTTCGACGTCGCTGCCCGGTTCAACCGGCGCATCGCCGGTCCAGGTCCCTTCTGGGGCTGTCCGGCGCCGGCCGCGGCACCTGGGCTCACGGCCACCACCACGGGGGTCTTCGCGTTCCCGGTCGCCGGCCTGGCGCGCCTGCGCGCGACGGAGGCCGCGATGCCCGGCGTGCAGGAGACGTGGAAGTTGTACGGCGCGGGGAGCGCCGGGAGCCAGGCGCTCCTCGGCATCCCTCGCGTGCGCCGGCTCCGCGACGATCCGGCGCTGGTGGCGGTGAGCCGGGTGTGGCCGTTCGAGACGGGCCTGACGATGCAGCCCCTACCGGTGGAGGGGCCGGGCATCGTCCACGCGGAGATCTGGCCGGGGATCGTCGCGGTGCCCGGGGACGCCCCGATCCGCGACCGGGCTCAGGTGCGTCTGATGTGCGAGTGGGCGGCCGGCCATGACACGGCCGGGACGCTCGGCGCGTGGTTCGCCCCGGCCCTCGACCCGGCGACCGCCGCGGCGGTGACCGGCGAGGAGGGGTGGATCCTGGGGTGCGCGCCCGGCTAGGCCGGGGCGGTGGCGGCGTCGGCGGCGCGGAGGTCGGCGTAGGGGTCGATCGCGCCCCGGCCGAGGGGGTGCACCTCGAAGTGGAGGTGCGGGACGGTGCCGCGGGCGTCGCCGGTCATGCCGACGTTGCCGATCACCTGGCCGGCGCGGACGCGCGAGCCGCGTTCCAGGCCGGGGGTGATGCGGCTGAGGTGGGCGTAGTAGTAGCCGGTGGCGTCGTCGGCGCGGAGCCAGATCCAGATGCCGCCGAGGCCGCGCTCGCGGCGCGTCATCTCCGCGATCACGCCGTTCGCGACGGCGACCACCGGGACGCCCTTCGGGGCGATGATGTCGTTGCCCTCGTGCTTGCCCTGGTGTCGCGGCGCGCCGAAGTCGTCGGAGAAGCTGTGGGGGCCGCGCACCGGGAACGCCAGCAGGCGGCTCGGCTTGCCGGCGCCGATGCGGTGGAGCACGCCGGGGGTGGCGCGGCCGTCGGCCGGGAGGTCCGCGCGGCGCTGCCAGCGGATCAGGGCGCGGCGGGTTGCGGGGCCGAACTCGCCGTCCACGTCAACGTCGTAGCCCTTGCGCAGCAGCGCCACCTGGAGCTTGCGCACGCGGACGCCGCGCGAGCCGACCCGGAGGGTGGTGCCGCCCACCTGCCCGGTCGCGGGGCCGCCCTGGCGGAGGCGCTTCAGGAACGTGGGGCCCGAGACGCCGGTGGGGCGCATGCCGAAGCGGCGTTGGGCGGTGCGGACGGCGGCGCGGGTCTGGGGGCCGAACCCGCCGTCGACGCCGACGGTGAAGCCCGCGCGGGTCAGGGAGCGCTGGAGCACGCACACCTTCGGGCCGTAGGCGCCGAGGCGGAGCCGGTTCGCATCGGCGCCGCGGGCGGTGGTGGGGCCGGGGAGGTCGCACACCGAGATGCCGAGCCACCAGAGCAGCGGGCGGTCAACCAGGCCGTTGATCCGCAGGCCCAGGCGCTTCTGGAGGCGGGCCACGGCGAGGCGGGTGCCGGGCCCGAACCGGCCATCGACGGCGACGCGGATGCCGCGGGAGCGCAGCTCGCGCTGCAGGGCGCGCACGGCGGGGCCGTGGGCGCCGATGGTCAGGACACCGGACTCGGCGAACGGCGGCGGGCGCTGCGCGGCGGACCCGGTGGGCGCGGCGGCGGCGGCCGCGACAGCGGCGGCGACGACGGCCGTGACGAGGCGGGGGCGCATGGTCGTCCGTCCGACTTCGCCGGTCCCGCGCGCGCACCTGCCGGTTTGGCCCGCTCACGGCAGGGAACCCCCGATCGTGACGACGAGGAGGCCGACATGATGTGGAAGTGGGCATGGCGACTGGTGCCGATCGTGGCGCCGTGGGTCGTGCGACGGGTGCGCAAGAACCGCCGTCAGCAGCGGGAGGCCATGACGTGAGCGATGCGGGCGACGTCCGCGGCGGGTCCGTCGTCCGCAACCCGCCGCGGCGCGAGCTGCGGCCGACGGGCGTCGAGCCGAAGACGTCGTGGACCGGGACGCTGCAGCGCACCTGGTCGGAGTTCCGGGAGGACGACCTGACCGACTGGGCGGCCGCGCTCACCTACTACGGGCTGCTGTCGCTGTTCCCCGCGCTGATCGCGGTGTCGTCGCTCATCGGCCTGTTCGCCGACCCGCAGACGATCACGGACATCATCCTCAACTTCGCGCCGGAGTCGGCGGCCGACACGCTGTCGGGGCCGATCGACTCGATCACGTCCAACCAGGGCGCCGCCAGCTTCGCGCTGATCCTCGGCATCGTCCTCGCCCTGTGGGGCGCGTCAGGCTACGTCGGCGCGTTCGGGCGCGCCGCGAACGTCGTCTACGAGACGCGCGAGGGGCGGCCGTTCTGGAAGCTGCGCCCGCAGCAGATCCTGGTGACGCTGGTCATGGTCGTCCTGATCACGGTCGTGGCCCTGGCGATCGTGCTGACCGGCCCGGTGGTGAAGGCGATCGGCGACGAGATCGGCCTGGGCGACACCGCGCTGACGGTGTGGGACATCGCCAAGTGGCCGGTGCTGGCCGCCCTGGTGGTGGCGCTCCTGCTGCTGCTGTTCTGGGCGACGCCGAACGTGCACCAGCGGGGCGTCCGAGGCGTGCTGCCCGGCGTGATCCTGGGGTTGGCGGTGTGGGCGGTCGCGTCGGCGGGGTTCGCGTTCTACGTCGCGAACTTCGGCTCGTACGACCGCACCTACGGGACGCTCGGCGGCGTGGTGGTGCTGCTGGTGTGGCTGTGGATCACCAACCTGGCGCTGCTGCTGGGCGTGGAGCTGAACGCCGAGCGCGAGCGCAGCAGGCAGCTGGAGGCGGGGGTGCCGGGCGCCGACAAGGAGCTGCAGCTGGCCCAGCGCGGCGACCCGAAGCCGCCCTCCACGGAGTAGCCGTCAGCGGGGCCGGGCGCGCCACTCGTCGCGCGTCTGGCCCCAGATGACGATGTCCCCGCCCTCGTAGGGCGGCGGCAGCATGCCCGTGCGGAGGCGCCGCGACCCGAGCCGCTCCGCGACCTTCTCGGACGCGGTGTTGCCCTCGTCGATGCAGTGGATGATCTCGGTCCAGCCGAGGTTCTCGAACGACCAGTCCATCGCGGCGACCGCCGCCTCGGTGGCGTAGCCGCGCCCCCACGTCTCCCGGACGACGCCCCAGCCGACCTCGTCGCCCGGCCAGTCCTCCGGGTGGAGCGGGCCGACCCGCCCCACCCAGCGGCCCGTGTCGCGCTCGAGCACGGAGAACATCCCGAACCCGAGCAGCGACCACGACCCGGCCACCTGCATCAGGCCGCGCCACGACTCCGACCGGGACTTGGGGCCGCCGATCCAGCGGGTGCTCTCCTCGTCGGCCTGGAACGCGGCCCACCCGTCCAGGTCCTCGACCAGCGGGGGGCGCAGGATCAGGCGCGCCGTCGCGATGCGCGGACCGCCGCCGGTCACGCGGCGTTCTGCTCCAGCCAGCCGGCGACGTGGGTGGCGACCTCCTCCCAGCCGTCGCCCGTCATGGACAGGTGCGGCCGGCCGGCGAACTCGACGTAGTCAACGGGGGAGGGCCCGCCCTCGTACTTCTTGTGCTGGGAGCGGACGACCGACGCGGGGACCGTGTGGTCCTTCTCCGCCCCGACGAGGAGCATGGGGGCGCGGTCCGCGCGGTGGTAGTCGACCTTGGTCGGGGCGTGGAGCCGGAAGTTGGCGGTCCCCGCCTCGTAGAAGATCCGCCCGGTCTCGGGGACGCAGTAGCGCTCGAACGCGTCCTTCGCGGCGTCCGCCGGCCAGGTGTTGACGAACCCGTACGTGAACTCGTCCAGGTCGAGCGGGACGACGCCGTGCCGCGTGGACGGGTGAGCCAGCGCGGGGGCGGCCGACTTGAGCTGCGAGAGCGGCAGCCGCAGCACCCCCTTCGGCGCCGCCGGGCTGAGCCCCACGCCGGCGCGCCCGAGGCCCCGGTCGAGCAGGAGCTCGGTGAACAGGCCGCCGAAGGAGTGCCCCATGATCACGGGCGGCTCGTCCATCGCCTCCACGATCGCGGCGTAGTGGTCGACGATCTCCTCCACGCCGAGGTCGGCGATGTCCTCGCTGTGCTCGCGCTGGGCGTCGGCGCCCATCTGCTTGCGGGGCCATTCGGGGGCGGTGACGTCGTAGCCGCGGGCGGAGAAGAAGTCGGCGAACGTCTCCCAGCTCTCCGCGGTGAGCCAGGCGCCGTGGATCATCACGAGGGGGGTGCGGGCGTCCGTGGGCACGGGGTGTCTCCAGTGGGATGAGGTGTCCGGTGCGGCCACGCTACGCCGATCGGGACGGCTCAGCCCAGCTCGTCCACCAGGTCGGCGACCGACGTCACGACGCGCGACGGCCGGTACGAGAAGCGCTCCACCTCGGCCTCGATCGTGACGCCGGTCAGCACCAGGATCGTCTCGAGGCCGGCCTCCAGCCCCGCGACGATGTCGGTGTCCATCCGGTCGCCGATCATCGCGGTGCACTCCGAGTGGGCGTCGATGGCGTTGAGGGCGGAGCGCATCATGAGCGGGTTCGGCTTGCCCACGTAGTACGGCTGCACGTTCGTCGCCCGGCTGATCAGGGCGGCGACGGCGCCGGTGGCGGGCACGGGGCCCGCCGGGGTCGGGCCGATCGGGTCGGGGTTGGTGGCGATGAAGCGGGCGCCGGAGGTGATGAGGCGGATCGCGAGCGTGATGCGCTCCAGGCTGTACGAGCGGGTCTCGCCGAGCACCACGTAGTCGGGTGCCCGCTCGGTCATCGTGTAGCCGCTCTCGTGGAGGGCGGTCGTCAGGCCCGACTCCCCGACCACGAAAGCGGTGCCACCCGGCCGCTGATCGGCCAGGAACGCGGCCGTCGCGAGGGCCGACGTCCAGATCGACTCCTCCGGCACGTCCAGGCCGCTGGCCCGCAGCCGGGCAGCCAGGTCGCGCGGCGTGTAGATCGAGTTGTTGGTGAGGACCAGGAACGGCCGGCCCAGCTCGCGGAGCCGCCCGATGAAGCGGTCGGCCCCCGGGATGGCGCGGTCCTCGTGGACCAGGACGCCGTCCATGTCCATCAGCCACGACTGCGTCGGCTCACGACCCACGCGCGGAGGATACGGACCGGGGCGGCCCCTGCCGATAGGAGGGATGTGAGCGTCTCCGCCGCCAGCCCCGCCGGGTCGGTCCAGATCGCCATGCTCGCGAAGGTGCTGGACCAGGCGCGGCCCACCCCTGCGGCCTCGCCCGCCGACGCCGTGATGCAGGCGGCCGCCTCCCAGGCCATGCTCGCCTCCGCCGCGCGGCTCGACGTCCTGGTCGTAGCCCCGGCCCTCAGATCGGCGGGTCCGGGGCCGAGACAGGGGCGGTGTCCCGCCGCCGTTCTCAATTGAGAACCGCCGCCGTTCTCAATTGGATCGCCGGACTCGCGGGCCTGGTCCTCGCGGCCGCGGCTCTGGTCGCCCCCTCCACGGGCGCCGCCCTGGCGCGGTCGAGCGGACCGCCGACGGTGAGCGTGATCACGACCGGGCTCCAGGTGCCGTGGGACATCGCGTTCCTGCCCGACGGCCGCGCGCTCGTGACCGAGCGGACCGGGGCCGTACGCCTGGTGGCCGCCAACGGCGCGCTGTCGCCGACGCCGGTCGCGACGCTGAACGTGAGCCAGAACGGCGAGGGCGGCCTGCTCGGCATCGCGCTCGACCCGGCGTTCACGGCCGGCCAGCCGTTCGTGTACCTGACCGCGACGATCGGCTCGGAGATGCAGGTGCAGCGGTGGCGCTGGACGGGCGCCGCGATGACCCTCGACGCGGTCGTGATCCGCGGGATCACGATGGGGACGATCCACTCGTCCGGCCGCGTGCGCTTCGGCCCCGACGGCGCCATGTACGTGGGCGCCGGCGACGCGGGCAACGGCGCCAACAGCCAGAACACGTCCGTCCTGAACGGGAAGATCCTGCGCGTCGCGCCCGGCGCGTTCCGCGGCGGCACCGTCACGCCGCAGATCCACGCCCTCGGCGTCCGCAACCCGCAGGGGTTCGCGTGGCAGCCCGGCTCGGGCCGCTTCTTCTCCACCGAGCACGGCCCCAGCGGCTTCGACGGACCGAGCGGCGACGACGAGCTGGACCTGATCGTCCCGGGCGGCAACTACGGGTGGCCGTACGAGCGGGGGGTCGACCAGGCGCCGTACATCTCGCCCGCCCACGTCTGGTCCACCACCATCGCGCCGTCCGGGCTGTCGTTCGTGGCGCTCCCGGGCTCGTCGTGGACCGGGAAGGCGATCGCCGCCGGTCTCAAGGGCCAGGTGCTGCGCCTGCTCACGTTCGACGGCGCCGCCGTCGTGAAGGACGAGCCGCTGCTGCTGAACGCCTACGGCCGGCTGCGCGCCGTGACCGAGGCGCCCGACGGCGCGATCTGGGTGACCACCAGCAACCGCGACGGCCGCGGCACCCCCGTCGCCGGCGACGACCGCATCCTGCGGATCGTGCCGCCCGCCGCCGGCGCCGCCCCCGCCCCGCCCGCGTTCGGCACCGACCCGTCCGCGCCGGCCGCCCCCGGCACGCCCACCCCGCGCACGCGCACCGGCGCCGGGATCCTGACGCTGACCGCCCCGCGGACGGTGGCGGCCGGCGACGCCGCCCGCGTGGTGGTGATCTTCGACCGCACCCCCGCCGGGCGGGTCGCGCTCCAGGCGCGCCGCGGGGGGACGTGGCGCACGGTGCGCCTCACCGACCCCCGCACCCCGGTCGTGCGGTTCGCGTTCCGGCCCGCGCGCGCCGGCGTGCAGGTCATGCGCATCCGCTACCGGGCCGCCGGTCGCGGGGTGAACCGCCCCCTGCGCCTCACCGTCACCCGCTCGGCGCGTTAGCCCGGGCGTTCCGCCCGCCCCAGCCCGTGTCAACTTCCCCCGGGCGCGTCCATGAGGATGGGGAGCCGATGACGACCCCGCAGCACGAGCGGTACGAGCGCTTCCGCGACCTCCACGCGCGCCCTGAGGGGTTCGTGATGCCGAACGCCTGGGACGGGGTCTCCGCGCTGCTGCTCAAGGAGGCCGGGTTCGAGGCCATCGGCACCTCGTCCGCCGCGCTCGCGGCGTCGCTCGGGCGGCTCGACGGCCGCCACGCCCTGAGCCGCGACGAGCACATCGCGAACGCGGTCCTGCTGAACGACATGACCGGCCTGCCGATCAACGGCGACTTCGAGGACGGCTACGGCAGCACGCCGGCGGACGTCGCAGCGACCGTCCAAGCGGCGATCGATGCGGGCCTGGCCGGGCATCGGCATCGAGGACACCTCCGGCGACCCCGACCGGCCCATCCGCGACTTCGACGAGGCGGTCGCACGCGTCGCCGCGGCCGCCGAGGCGGCCGCGGGACGGATCGTCCTCACGGGGCGCACCGACAACTACGTCCAGGGCCGTCCGGACCTCGACGACACGATCAGGCGCCTCACCGCGTTCGCCGAGGTCGGCGCCGACGTCGTCTACGCGCCCTTCCCCAGCACGATGTCGGACGTCGTCGCGATCGTGCGGGCGGTGGCGCCCACGCCGGTCAACGTCGTCGTCGGCACCATGGAGGGCCCGGTCTCCGTCGCGGACCTGAGGAAGGCCGGCGTCAGGCGCATCAGCCTGGGCGCCGCGCTCTACGGCCGCGTCATGGCCGATCTCCGGGTCGCCGCCGGGCAGCTGGCCGCCGGCGACATGGCCTCGGCGTCGGAGGGCCTCGGCTTCCGCGGGATCCTCGCGATGATCCGCGCGGCACGCTGACCGCGTCAGCCCGGCGGCCGCGCCGGGCCACGCGCCTCGTTGCGCCGCGCGCGCTCCAGCACCGCGGCGATCTCGCCCACGGGCCCCAGGTGCCCGAGCTTGTCGGGGTTGACGACCGAGCGGATCGACTGGATCCGGTCGCCGGCGACGCCGATCGCCCACACCGCGAGCACGCCGCCATCTGTGTCGCGGACCACCACGCCGGGCTGGCCGTTGACCTCCGACAGGGTGGCGTCGAAGCCGCCCGCGCGCTCGCCCACCCTGAGCCAGGCCGCGAGGGCCGCGGCAACCCGGTGGCGGCCGTGGAGCGGGCGGGCCAGGGCGGGCGCCTTGCCGCCGCCGTCGCCGTGCAGCTCGACGTCCTCGGCCAGCATCGACTCGAGCGCCTCGAGGTCGCCCTCCTGCGCGGCCGCGAGGAACCGCTGCGCGAGCGCGTCGCGCCGCCGCCGCGACGCCTCGTAGCGCGGCCGGCGATCGGCGACGTGTCGCCGCGCCCGCGTCGCGATCTGGCGGGTGGCCGGCTCGCTCTTGCCGATGATCTCGGCGATGCGCCCGTACGGGTAGTCGAACACGTCGTGCAGCAGGAACGCCGCCCGCTGCTCGGGCGAGAGCGTCTCCAGCACCACCAGGAAGGCGAGCGACAGGGAGTCGGCGGTCTCGGCGTGGCGGGCCGGCTCGTCCTCCCCCGTGGTGAGGAGCGGCTCGGGGAGCCACTCGCCCACGTAGGTCTCGCGACGGGCGCGGGCCGAGCGCAGCTCGTCGATGGCGAGCCGCGTCACCACCGTCAACAGGTACGCCCGGGGCGACGCGATCTCCTGGCCGTCCTCGAGCGCCCGGTGCAGGCGCAGGAGCCCCTCCTGCACGAGGTCCTCGGCCTCGCTCACGCTGCCGAGCATCCGGTAGGCGATCGCGAACGCCCCGGGCCGCAGTTCCTGGAGGAGCTCCTGCGTCGACATGGCTACAACCCCGACGCGAAGCCCTCGCGCCAGGTCGCGTGCCGGGGGCGCCAGGCCAGCTCGCGCTTGGCCTTCGCGTTCGACGCCCCCACCGCCTCGGTCATCATCACCGTCGCGGTCTCCCCCGCCAGGAGGCGGGCGAACCAGCGCGGCACCCGCCGCGGGGCGGGCGCGCCGACGGCGGCCGCGGCCGCGGGCAGCCACTGGGCGACCGTGGCCGGCTCGTCGTCCACGACGTTGTAGACGCCGCGACCGTGGCCCTCGACCGCGCTGACCGTGGCGTCCGCGGCGTCCTCGATGTGGATGAACGACCACACCCCGCCGGCCTCGCCCACCAGGGGCAGCTTGCGCTCGCGGATCGCGTCGACCATCACGCCCTCCGGCCCGAGGCTGAACGAGGTGCCGGGGCCGTAGAAGCCCCCGTAGCGGAGCACGACGCCCTCGAGCCAGTCCGCCCCGGTGACGGCCCGCTCGAGGTGGCGGATCGCCGCGACGCCCGTCCGCATCTGCTTCGGCGGGTGCTCGTCGAGCGGGTCCTCCTCCGACTTCACGGGCGAGCCGACGCGGGCGAAGATCGCCGGCGCGTAGCTCTGGGCCACGAACCGCCGCGCGCCGACCGCCCGGGCGGCGGCCAGCAGGTGGTCGGTGCCCTCGGTGCGCAGCCGGTTGGTCTGCGCGAAGTCGCGGTCGAAGTGCTTCAGGTCGAGCGCGGCGGGGATCGCGGTGAGCTGGTGCACGATCACCTCGGGCTCGGCCAGCGCGACGGCCCGGGCGACCGACTCGGGGTCGAGGGCGTCGGCCACGACCGGCTGCGCGCCGAGGTCGCGGAGAAGCCCCTGCTTCGACGGGCTGCGGGTCATTCCCGTCACCTCGTGCCCGCGCTCCGCGAGCCGGGGGACGAGCTGGCGGCCGAGCGCGCCGGTGGCGCCTGCGATGAAGATCCTCACGATGTCTCCTCTCCGAACATCCTTCTGGAGGGAGGACGAGACGGCCAGCCGTTTCGTGACAGCATCCGCTCCCGTGCACCACCTCGAGGACTTCCATCCGGGCGATCGGTTCGTCACCCCCGAGCGGGAGGTCACCGAGGCCGAGATCGTCGCCTTCGCCCGGGAGTTCGATCCGCAGCCGTTCCACACCGACCCGGCCGCCGGCGCCGGCTCGGTGTTCGGGCGTCACGTGGGCAGCGGGTGGCACACCGCCGCGCTCACCATGCGCATGTGGGTCGACCACGGGCCGCGGGTGGCGGGCGGGATGATCGGCCTCGGCGTGGAGGACCTCCGCTGGGGGCCGCTCGTCCCGGGCGACCGGATCCGGCTGGAGGCGGAGGTCCTGGAGGTGCGCCCCTCCCGCAGCGGCGCGCCCCGCGGCGTGGTCCGGATCCGGCTCCTGACGCTCAATCAGCGCGACGAGGAGGTGCAGCACATGATCCCCACCATCCTCGTGCCGGCGCGGGGGACGGCGCCGCCCGGCTGACCCCCGTACTCCGCTGGGACGACGGCCCCGCGCCGAAGATCACCCTGTGGGACCAGGCCGGTGCATCCTCCGGTGTGACGATCCCGTGAGAGGCGGGCCATAGCGTCGCGGGTGTCCCCAGTCGCCCCCGCGGAGGCCCCCGATGCGCCCGTCCAACGCCATGTCCCTGCTCGCCTTCCTCGCCGCTCTGGTGGCCGAGATCGTGTTCGGCCGTCCGCCGGGCGAGGAGCCCGCGGTGCCCCAGCGCTAGGGGGTCACCCCGGAGGCCACCGCTCGTGCTCGGGCGGCCGGCCGGTGGCGTAGACCTTCGACGCGGTGCCGCCGACCGCCAGGTAGGGCGCGATTGCGGGGCGCCGCCAGTGCTCGTACGAGCGGCACGCGGCGTCCGGGTCGTCCGGGTTCTGCGCGACCGCGATGGCGAGGGCCTGGGCGTCGCCCATCCCGAGCCCGGAGCCGATGCCCACCTCCGGGTTCATGGCGTGGAGGGCCTCGCCGATCAGCGCGACGCCGGGGCGCCACCACTCCTCGCAGCGCACCTCCGTGACCTCGCGGTAGGAGAGGTCGTCGTCGGTGAGGGGCGCGAGCACGTCCGCGCCCTGCGGCAGGAGCCGGAGGTACGCCTCGCGGAACGCGTCGATCCCGGGCGCGAGGGCCTCCTCGGCGCCGCCGGGGACGCGGTCGATCTGCCAGCCGCCGGCGCTTCCGCCGGCCCAGTCGAGCAGCGTCACCTGGCGGCCGTCGCTGAGGAACGCGATCGAGAACGGCTCGGGCGCGTGGACGGGGCTGCGGAACGACACGAACGCCGTGTCGGCCAGCCGGAGGTCGGCGGGGATGCCCGCCAGCTCGCGCACCCGCGACCCCGTGCCGTCGGCGCCGACCACGAGGTCGGCGGGGTGGTCGCGCTCGCCGTCGGGCGTCCGCAGGCGGGCGCCGACCACGCGGTCGCCGTCGCGGAGCAGGGCCACCAGCTCGTGCTCCCACAGGATCTCGAGCCCCTCGCGCAGGATCTCGACCACCGCCTGCCGCGGCACCGAGATCGAGACGGGGCGCCCGAAGCGGTGGGGCGGGATGTCGATGCCCTCACGGCGGATCGGGTCGAGCACGCCGATCTCGTCGAGCGCGTCGTACGCCTGGAACGGCAGCATGATCGGCCCGGGGATCGTCCGGTCGGGCGCCGCCCGCTCGATGATCGCCACCTCGCCGCCGCGGTGCTGGACGCCCCGCGCCAGCACCAGCCCCGCCATGCCCCCGCCCGAGATCAGGATCCGCATGCCGGGAGCCTAGGCGGGCGGCGGGGGTCCGCGCCCTCAGGCGCCGGCGGGCCCCCCGAGGTCGGCGATCACGTCGTCCTCGAGGGCCGCGACCATCTCGTCCAGGCGTGCGCCGCCCAGGCCGAGCGCCTCGGCCACCTCGGGACGGGTCCGCGGCCGCGCCGGGCTGCGATCCAGGCCGAGGCGCAGGCGCAGCACGGCCAGGAGGTCGGGCTCCAGACGCAGCGCGGCCGGCGACGCGGCGAGGCCCGCCAGGTCGCGGGCGCCGACCCGGGCCATCGCCTCGCGCCGGAAGCGCGCGAGCGCGAGATCGTCATCCATCGTCCGCATCATCCCACCGGCGTGTCGCGGGGGCCGGGCACGCGCGTCGGTCGGAGCCCCTCGCGCGCGACCAGCCCGGCGAGCACCCGGGCGTCGCGCACCGCGCAGCCCTCCGGGTCGTTGTTGGTGAACACGAACACGTCGTCGCCGGGGCCGAACCGCTCGGCGATGCGGCCCGCCCACGCGGCAAGGGCGTCGCGGCCGTAGCAGGGACGCGGGGTGGCGCGGCCCTCGTGGAGCCGCAGGTACCCCCAGTCGGCGGTGCGGACGTGGTCGGGGCGCCAGCGCGGGCGGTCCGCCCAGCACAGGGCGGCGCCGCGACGCTCCAGCAGCGCGTACAGCTCCGCGGCGAACCAGGATCCGTGGCGCGGCTCGACGGCCACCCGGACGCCGGAGGGGAACATCCGGAGGGTGGCGTCCAGCGCGTCGAGGTCGGCGCGCATGGTGGGGGGCAACTGCATCAGCACCGGCCCGAGCCGCGGGCCGAGCGCCTCGGCGACCGCCATGAACCGGCCGACCGGCTCCGCCGGGTCGCGCAGCCGCCGGATGTGGGTGAGGTAGCGGCTCACCTTGACCGCGAACACGAAGTCGCCGGGTACGCGCGCGGCCCACGCCTCCGCCGTCCCGGGCGCCGGGAGCCGGTAGAAGGTGGCGTTCACCTCCACCGTCGCGAAGCGCGCCGCGTAGTGCTCCAGCCACGCCTTCTGCGGCAGCCGCGGCGGGTAGAGGCGCCCCTTCCAGTGCCGGTACTGCCACCCCGAGGTGCCGATGAGGACCGCCATGCCGAACCCTGTACCCCGCGACGCCGCCCGGGTCTTCCTGGCCGGGGCGACGGGCGTCATCGGGCGGCGGCTGATCCCGCTGCTCGTCGCCGGCGGCCACCACGTGACCGCGATGACCCGCCGGCCCGATCGCGCCGGCGCGCTGCGCGGGCTGGGCGCCGAGCCCGTGGTCGCCGACGTCTACGACCGCCCGGCGTTGGGAGCGGCCCTGACGGCGGCGCGACCCGACGTGGTGATCCACCAGCTCACCGACCTGGCCGCCGCCGACCCCGCCGCGAACGCGCGTCTGCGGATCGACGGCACGCGGAACCTCGTGGACGCGGCGCGTGCCGCCGGCGCGCGGCGGATCGTCGCCCAGAGCGTCGCCTGGTGCTACGAGCCGGGGGACGCACCCGCCGACGAGGCGAGCGCCCTCGACCTCGGCGCCGCCGAACCCCGGCGCACCACCGTGCTGGGTGTCGCGGCGCTGGAGGAGGCCGTCCGGGGGCTGCCGGAGTGGGTGGTCCTGCGATACGGGATGTTCCTCGGCCCGGGCACGTGGTTCGCGCCCGACGGCGCGCGGGCCGCCGATGCGCGCGCCGGGCGCCTGCCGGCGACGGGGGACGTCACGAGCTTCGTCCACGTCGACGACGCCGCGGCGGCGACAATGCTCGCGCTGGGCTGGCCGAGCGGCCCGGTCAACGTCTGCGACGACGAGCCCGCCGCCGGGACCGACTGGGTCCCCGTCCTCTGCGCCGCGGCCGGCGCGCCACCGCCCCCCGTCCAGGACGGCCGCGCGCCGTGGGCCCGCGGCGCCGACAACCGCCGCGCCCGCGAGCTGGGCTGGACGCCCCGCCGCCCCTGGCGCGACGCGCTGTCCGTGGCTGCCGCCTGAGGCGCCTCAGCCCCGGGGGTCGATGGCGCTGGCCGCGGCGGGCCGCCGGTGGCCGGCGATGCGCTCGGGCGCGAACAGCGCCGACAGGCGGGCGACGGCGTCCGCGTCGAGCACCACGTCCCCGGCCGCCATGTTCTCCTCCAGGTGCCCGCGGGTGCGGGTGCCGGGGATGGGCACGACCTCGTCGCCCTGGTGCAGGAGCCACGCCAGGCTGAGCTGCGCCGGCGTGATCCCCCGCTCGGCCGCCATCGCCTCCAGCTCGTCAACCAGACGCCGGTTGCGGGCGTAGTTGTCGCCCTGGAAGCGCGGGATGCTGCGGCGCAGGTCGCCCTCGGCGAACCCCTCGGCGGGACCGGCGGCGGCCGCGAGCATCCCCCGGCCGACGGGGCTGAACGCGACGAGGCGGATGCCCAGCTCGCGGACCGCCGGGAGCACCTCGGCCTCGGGGTCGCGCGACCAGAGCGAGTACTCGGACTGGACGGCGGCGACCGGGTGGACGGCGTGCGCCCGCCGCAGCTGCTCCGCCGTGACCTCCGACAGCCCGATCTCGGCCACGAGTCCCTCCTCCACCAGCCGCGCCATCGCGCCGACCGTCTCCTCCAGCGGCACCTCGGGGTCGAGGCGATGGCAGTAGAGGAGGTCGATCCGCTCCACGCCGAGGCGCTCCAGGGAGCCGCGGGCGGTCGCCGCGACGTACTCCGGGCGCCCGTTCAGGCCCCGGATCGATCCGTCCTCGCCCCGGACGATGCCGAACTTGGTGGCCACCACCGCGTCGTCGCGCCCGGCGATCGCGCGCCCCACCAGGCGCTCGTTGTGGCCGCGGCCGTAGCTGTCGGCGGTGTCGAGCATCGCGACGCCGAGATCGAGGGCCCGGTGGATCGTGGCGATCGCCTCCGCCTCGTCGGCGTCGCCGTAGAACTCGCTCATCCCCATGCAGCCGAGGCCGATCCGGCTCATCGCCCCTCCTCCAGCAGCGTGACCGCCGCCACGTTCTCCTCGAGGTGGGCGACCGACGACGTCCCCGGGATCGGGAGCATCACGGGCGAGCGGCGCAGCAGCCACGCGATGGCGCGCTGCGCGGGCGTGCCCGGCCCGTCGCCCCCGTCCCGCCCCTCGCGGGCGAGCCGGCCGGCGCCGAGCGGGAACCACGGCAGGAACGGGATGCCCTCGCGCTCGCAGATCGCGAGCACCTCGTCCTGGCGGGTGTCGCCCGCGGGCAGCCGGTTCTGGACCGACGCGACCTCGGCGACCGCCATCGCCCGCTCCCAGCTGGGCGGCGTTCACGTTCGACACCCCGATCGCCACGATCTTGCCCGCCCGCTGCAGGTCGACGAGCGCGCCCACCGACTCCTCGTACGGCACGTCCCGGTCGACCGAGTGGAGCTGGAACAGGGGGATCGCGTCCAGCCCGAGGAGCTCGAGGCTGCGCTCGCACTCGCGCGTCAGCACCTCGGGGCGGCAGTCGGAGAACCAGCCGCCGCGGTCGTCGCGGGCCAGGCCGCTCTTGGTGGCGATCACCAGGTCGTCCGGGTACGGCCGCAGCGTCTCGCCGATGAGGCGCTCGCTGACCTCGGGTCCGTAGGAGTGGGCGGTGTCGATCAGGTTCACGCCCAGCTCCACGGCCCGGCGCAGCACCGTGCGCGCCTCGTCCGGCCGCTCCGGCTCGCCGATGATCCCCGGTCCCGTGAGCCGCATCGCCCCGAAGCCGAGGCGGTTCACCGTGTACGGCCCCACCCGCACCTGCCCGGCGCGCGCGGCGCCGGCCTCCGTCCCTGCGGCCACGGCCGCCTCCTCTCTCACGGGTCACCGGTCAGGGTAGGCGCGTCGCCGCCGGGGCGCCCCGCCGCGGCATTCCCGCAGGCGCCCTGTGGCCGTCCCGGTCGCACGGCGGGCGCCCGGGCGCGAGCGTGCGGGGACCGCCGATCCACGTGAGAGGAGCCCCCGCCGTGGCCGGTCCCGCGCACTCCCGAGCCCACCTCGACGCGGCACCTGCCCCACCCGGGCTCGAGGACGCGCTCGCCTACCCCTTCTTCCAGGCGGTGGCCGACCGCAAGAGCCGCCGCGTCGGACTCGGCATGACGGTCGGCTCAGAGGTGCTGGCGTACGAGAGCCCGTATGCGCCCGTGCCGCTCACCGAGCTGGAGGAGGCGCTCGTCTGCACCGCCGCCACCGGCCTGACGGGGCTGAACCTGGGCGACCTCGACCCGGTCCGGGGCATGAGCACGCTGGTGCAGTGGACCACGCGAACCTGGCCGAGCTCGTGCTCCAACCACGGCACCGAGCTCTTCTTCACCAACGACGATGGCCTTCACATGCTGCGCATGTTCGACATGGTGCCGGAGCCCGGCGAGATCGCGACGCTGTCCGGCCTGGACCACGACGCGCAGGTCGCGCGGATGCTCGACCAGTACCGCCGCGCCCGGGTTCGGCTGTCGGAGGGGCGCGCGCCCCTGCCCACCACGATGCCGGGGCTGTTCGACTTCAACCAGTGGAACGCGAACCAGCCCGGGACGACCCTGTTCGTCCCCGTCACGAACACCACCCTCGAGTACATCAACCTGCTGTTCATCTACCTGTCGCGGAGCTACGGGTTCTCGCTGGTCGACGAGACCCGCGGCCGGCGCTCGGCCGGGCTGGACGACGCCCTCGCCTCCGGCCGCCTCGACCCGGCGCGGCAGATGGGCATCGTCGAGCTGGAGCAGCGCGTGCTCTCGATGCTCGTGGTGGAGCAGGCGTTCATCTGCCAGAACGTCAACCTCGCCCTCCAGGCGCTCGGCCTCGGCGGCTGGACGTTCACCGGCTACCTCGCCCGCTTCATGATGGGCGGCGGCGACGTGCCCGGCCTCGGATTCCGGTTCGTAGAGGCCGCCGACGGCAGCACGTGTCCGGTCGGCCGCGACGGGGTCTTCGAGGCGTTCACGCCGCCCTACCACGCCGACATGCACGACGCGGTCGATGCGTTCATGGCCGTGAAGTGGTCGGCGTTCGAGGACGACGTCCCCAAGCCGTACCTCGCGCCGGACGCCGTGGTGGGCGCGGTGCCGCGCCCGCACCCCGAGGCCGTCGAGCTGGTGAAGCGCTACTGCCAGTACGTGCACGACACGTTCGGCCGCTTCCCGGCCTACATCGACCCGATGTACCAGCGCCTCACCGTGCAGGCCCAGCACGCCGACCCCGACTTCTACGCGCGCTTCTACCCGCCGGGCGCGCTCACCGAGCAGCACTTGGAGCACTTCGCCCGCTGGCATCCGGAGCTCGCCGGGCCGGACGGGAAGCCGCCGTCGAAGGCCTGAACAGCCCGCGGCGCGGGTAGGGTCGCGGGTCATGGCGCGGGGCCTGGGCGACATCATCGTGAGCAGCCGGCCGTACGACGAGTACCGGGCGATGTTCGGCCTCACCGACAGCGAGATCCTGGCGGGCCCGGTGCTCGACTGCCCGGGCGGCGCCGGGTCGTTCGCCGCCGAGGTGCGCGACCGCGGCGGCCGCGCCGTGAGCGTCGACCCCGTCTACGGCACGGCGCCCGACGAGCTCGTGGAGGGCGCGAAGACGGGGTTCGCGCGCGGGCTGCGGTACCTCGACGAGAACCGCGACGCGTACGTGTGGACCTTCTTCGACGGCGTCGACGACCTCGTCGCCCGCCGCGGGGGCGCGCTCGACCGCTTCGCCGAGGACTTCCGCGGGCCCGACGACCGCTACGTCGAGGCGGCCCTGCCGGACCTGCCGTTCGCCGACGGCGCGTTTCGGCTCGTCCTGTCCGGCTACCTGCTGTTCGCCTACCCCGACCACCTGGACGACGCCGACCACGAGGCGGGCCTGCGCGAGCTGCTGCGCGTCGCGCGGGAGGAGGTGCGGCTGTACCCGCTGATCGACACGGAGTACGTCCGGCACCCCCGGATCGACGCCCTGCGACGCATGATCGAGGCGGAGGGCGTGGCGACCGAGGTGCGCCGCGTGGACTACGAGTTCCAGCGCGGCGCCACGGAGGTGCTCATCCTCCGTCCGCCCCGGCGCCGATGAGCTCGTCGCGGATGCGCGGCAGCGCGCCCGGGTGGTGCGTCACGAGGTCGTCGACCAGCCGCTCGCGGATGTGGCAGCGCAGGTCCCAGGCGCGGGGGGCGTCGGCTGCGCTCGCCACGATCCGCAGCTCCAGCGTGCGGTCCTTCGTGTCGGTGGCCTGCAGGCCCACCTCGCGGCCGTCCCACAGGTCGGTGGCCTCCACCACCCGCCCCAGCTCCGTCGCGCAGCTCGTCGACCGGGCGGCGTACGTCCACGTGAGGTCACGCCCACGATCACCCGCGCGACGCCGGCGCGTCCGGCGCCGACGGCGTCCGTGACGCTGGGAGATTGTCGGAGCACGCACCGCCGTCCGGTCCAGTGCGGACCCCGACGACGCACGTGCACGTGACCCCGACCGCCAGTCGCCTCGATCGCCGCGACATCGCCAGCGACCGGCACGGTCGCATCGCGGATCTCGGACGTGCGGTCCAGGTCCAGCGCGGCAGCGTCGCCATGGCGGCGACCGCGACCACCACCAGGCCGACTCGATCGCCGCGTCATCGCCAGCACCAGCCTCGTGGCCGCCACGCGGTCCGGGGAGGCGGCCGAGCAGGAGCATGGCCGCGGCGTGCAGCACGAGGGCGCCGGCAAGGGCGCCGGCGACGATGGCGTAGCCGATGGCGGATCACCTCCGGGAGGGTGGGACGGGCCGGGGACACGACGACCGGACGCCCGCGGCCGCGCTAACCGGGGGCGGTCGTGCCGACCGGGCCGTCTTCGGGTAGACCTCTCGTCACCGGATCCGGAGGAGGGGCGCATGGGCGAGCGGCACGACGCCGTCGGACAGGTCGTGGAGGGGTTGCTGCGCCGCGCGGGCGAGCCCGTCCGCGAGGTGGTGCTGTACGAGCGGGCCCGGGCGGAGGTCCCGGACCTGGTGCCCGAGGAGCTGATCGGCGTGCTCGAGGCGCTCGCGGCCCGCGGGCGCGTGCACGTGAACGTGGAGCACGACCTGCCGGCTCGCGACCCCGAGCCGTTCGAGCCGCGCTTCTGGCGCGTCACCGGCTGAGGGCCGCCGTGGCGGGGTCGCGCGGGCCGGTGGCCCTCCAGGTGCTGATGTTCTTCCCGCGGGGCGGGTCGGCTCAGGTGGTGCGGTCGCTGGCCCGCCAGATCGCCGGCGGGCCGTCGGGCTGGCGGCCGCGGATCGTGAGCGGATCGCTGGGCGCGCCTGGGGAGGCGGGCAACGCCGCCACGTTCTTCGCGGGCCTGGACGTGGTGCCGGTGCCGTACGACGCGGCCCTCGCCGCTCCCGACCCGATGCGGGCGTCCCCGCCGTTCCACCCCTCGTACGAGGACCGGCCCGGCGCCCCCGACCGGGTGCTCGCCGGCCTCGGCGACGACGTGTACGCCCACCTGGTGGAGGAGTGGTCGCGGATCCTCGCCGCGCCCGGGGTCCTGGACGACGTGGAGGTGGCCCATCTCCACCACCTGACCCCCGTCCACGAGGCCCTCGCGCGGGTGGCCCCCGACCTGCCGGTAGTGACGCACCTCCACGGCACCGAGCTGCTCATGCTCGACCGGCTGGCAGCGGGCGCGGCGTGGCCCCACGGAGCGGCGTGGCGTGCGCGGATGCGCCGGTGGGTGTCCCGGTCGGCGGCGGTGGTCGCGTCGTCGGACGCCTCCGCAGCGTCCGCGGCGACGCACCTGGGGCTCGACCAGGACGACGTGCGGGTGATCCCGAACGGCATCGATCCCGTCGCGTTCGACGGGCACCGGGCGGCCCGGGCGGAGCGGGAGGACCTGTGGCGGCGACTGCTGGTGGACGACCCGCGCGCCTGGACGCCCGCCGACCCGCGGCCCGGCAGCACCTGGTACCTCCCCGCCGACCTCGCGCCGATCCTGCACCCCGCGTCCGTCGTCGTGATGTTCGTCGGCCGGTTCACGGCGGTGAAGCGCGCCGGCCTGCTGGTGCGCGCCCACGCCCGGGCGCGGGGGCGGCTGGGCCGGCCCCTGCCGCTGGTGCTGTGGGGCGGGTTCCCGGGGGAGTGGGAGGGCGAGCACCCGGCCGACGTCGCCCGCAGCTCGCCGTGGGGCCGCGAGGTGTTCCTGGCCGGCTGGCGCCCGCACGAGACCCTGCCCGACGCGCTCGCCGCGGCCGACGTGATGGCCGTCCCGTCGGTGGAGGAGCGCTTCGGCCTGGCCTATGTGGAGGCGATGGCCATGGGGGTGCCGCCCATCGCGTGCATCGCGGGCGCGCCGCCCACCTTCATCGACGCCGACCCCGCCTCACCGGACCGATCCGGCTGGCTGGTGCCGCCGGACGACGAGGCGGCGCTGGCGGACGCGCTGGTGGAGGCCGCCGCCGACGCCGGCGAGCGGGCCCGGCGCGGCGCCGCGGGCCGCGCCCTGGTGCTGGAGCGGTTCGCGTGGCCGGCGCTGGCGCGCCGGGTGGAGGAGCTCTACGCGGCGGTGGCGGCGCTCGCCCCGCGCTGATCCGCCCGCGGGCGGATCGCGATGGCGGTCGCCAGCGGCCGCCCACCCACCAGGTCGACGTTCCACGACGCGCGGGGGCGGTTGAGCATCCGGCCGCCCGCGATGAGGGTCGCGGAGCCGCCGCCGTCCAGATTGATCGCGTCGCGAACGCCCAGGGAGACCATGAGCGCGGCCAGCTCCGGCAGGGTCAGGCCGGCCTCGTCGTCTGCGCGGCCGTCGCACACCACCGCCACGATCCGGTGGTCGTCGATCCCCAGGGCGGCCCGCGGGTGGCGACCGTCGCGGATGTCCGAGTCGAACTGCACGCTGCCGGCGGTGAAGCCCTCGCGGTCGTCGATCGCCGCGCCCGCCACGACGCCGCCGGAGGCCAGCATCGGCCCGGCCTGGAGCAGGTCGCCGGCGGGGCGCAGGGGGAACGCGTCGCGCGGCCCCAGCCGGATCCGGTCCTCCTCGATCGCCACGCACGAGCGCACGGCGCCCCAGGGCGCGTCGAACGGCGTGGTGTCGCGGCGGTCGCCGCCGATCCACAGCTCCCCGAGCGGGGTGCCGACGGGGGTCACGAAGAACCCGCCCACGAGTGCGTCCGCCTGGCCCGAGCGGGCGCACCAGGTGGCGAGCTGCTCGGCGGGCGCCATCGCCACCACGTCCAGTGACACGCCCGCCCGGCTGTAGATCGCCGCGTGGACGGTGGTCGCGGTGCCGTCCGCGAGGTGGTGGCGGAAGGACCGGGCCCGTCCGAGGTCCCGGCTGCTCGTGGGGGCGGTGGAGGCCTGCACGGTGATGTTCGTGTTGACCCGGGCGCCCGCGAACCTGAGCCGTGGGGCGGCTCCGTCGGACGGGGGGCGGCGGGCGGCACGATAGCGGCCCTCCCGGACCGCTCCCGCGGCGCTCCCGAGGTGTTACGCGCCGGGCGGCGCCAGCAGGAGCACGGTCGGGTCGCCGGGCGTGCCCAGGAAGGCGTCGATCTCGGCCTCGGCGCCGTCGACCGCCTGGGTGCGGGCCCCGAGCGCCTCGAGGAACGCGTCGGGCGGGTCGAGGAAGTCCACGAGCGGCGTCCGGTGGTGCATCGGGATCACCAGCCGGGGGCGTAGCGCGCGCACCACGCGGGCCGCGGCCTCCCCGCCGATCGTGGGGCCGCCGCCGACGGGGACGAACAGGACGTCGACCTCCCCGAGCGCGAGTAGCTGCTCCGGCCGGATCGCCGGCTGGCCCAGGTCGCCGAGGTGCGCGACCCCCAGCCCGCCGAGCATGAAGCGGTACATGACGTTGTGGCCGCGGAGCGTCCCGGCCTGGGCGTCGTGCTCGGACGCGACGCCCGCGACGTCGCCGACGGGCGTGTCCGGGAACGTCCCGGCGAGGGAGCGGAGCAGATGCGGGGTCCCGGTGACCGCGTCGACGTTGTCGTGGTCGGCGTGCTCGTGCGTCACCAGGAGGACGTCCGCCGCGACCCCGGCGATGGGCGGGTAGTCGAAGCGCAGCCCGCGCGCCGCCAGCCCCGGGAGGGGCCCGAACGGGTCGATGAGCACCCGCGGGGGGCCGTCCAGGAGGAAGGCCGACTGGCCGAACCAGCGGACCCTCACGACGCGTCGTCCCCGACGCGCACGATCAGGACGGGGCAGGGCGCGTGTTGCACCAGGTGGTTGGTCACGCTGCCGAGCACGGTCCGCCGGGCGGCGCCGTGGTGGACGCCCGCGACCACCAGGTCGGGCCGCGCCTGCCGCAGCCACGCGTCGATCTCGACGGTCGCCGCGCCCTCCAGGAACACCCCCTCCGCGCCCGGCCACTCCGCGGCCCGCCCGGCGAACCACCGCCGGGCGGTCTCGCGCACCGCCCCGAGGTCGGGGGTGTACATCCCGCCGTAGGTCGGCGGGTCGTGGTGGACGTGGATCACGCTCAGCCGGCCGCCGGCGTCGCCCAGCAGGCGCAGGGCTTCGGCGACCGCGGCCTCCGAGGCCTCCGATCCGTCGAAGCAGCAGGCGATGTGCGAGTACGGAGCGGCCATGTGGCGTGCCTTCGGTCCGGGGGATGCCTGCAGCGATTGTACGCTGCAAGCATCCCCTCGGCCCGGCCGGCCCGGCCGGCGGGTTGTCCGCCCCTAGGGCAGGAAGTAGTTCGGGTTCGGCAGCTTGAACGTGCGGTCGGCGAATCCGCCCTTCAGGTCGCTGAACTGGTCCCCGAAGTTGGCGACGATGTCGTAGCCGAGCGACTCGATGTGCGCGCGGGTCGCCGACTTGTAGTGGATCGTGCTGCACGACGCGCCGGTGCTGATCTCGGTGGCGCACGCCGTCTTCAGGTAGTCCGGGTAGTCCGCGACCGCGGGCTTGGTGAAGAGCCCGTCCTCGCCGTCCGTGAGGGTGGTCGGCTGCGGGAAGCCGGCGTCCACGCCGACGCCGTCGCCGGTCAGGTTGCCGAGCGTCGCGGCCTCCTGCGCGGCGCCGCGGCCGGTCAGGAAGAACACCGCGTAGCCCTCGCCGGCGGCGGCCGTGGCCATCGCGACCATCCCGGGCACCGCCGGGAACTTCTGGTCGGTCACGAACTGGCCGTTCGTCGTCGGGTTGAACGCCCAGTTGC
This sequence comes from Miltoncostaeaceae bacterium, assembly GCA_963749475.1. Lineage (GTDB taxonomy): Bacteria > Actinomycetota > Thermoleophilia > Miltoncostaeales > Miltoncostaeaceae > Miltoncostaea. The sequence goes on along the minus strand of CAVVMP010000009.1, from coordinate 128,739 downwards.
TCGCGATCTCGTAGTTCCAGGTGGCGAGCGAGGTGTCGTCCACGTCGAGGATGACCGCGGGGCGCGCAGCCTTCTTCGGGTGCTTCGCGCGGGCGGCCAGGTAGCGCCCGCCGGCGGCGGCGACGGATTCCGCCTCCTTCGCGTAGTTGCTGTCGGGGCCGAAGACGCCCGTGCCGAGCGGATCGCCGTAGTAGTTGCGGATCTGCTGCCGGAGCACATCGAGGTTGGTGATCTGACGCTCCGACGTCGGCGTCGAGGTCTGGATCGCGGGGCTCGTCGCGGACGACGCGATCGCGGCGACGACGGCGACGGCGATGGCGACGAGGAGCAACGCCACGAGGGGCGTGCGGACGGCGCGGGGCCTCATGCGGAAACCTCCCGGCTCGTGTGTGGTCTGAGTGTGAGGACCCTCTCAGGGCGGCCCGTGCCACGGTCGTCCTCGCGTTCCCGCAGGCCCGCGGGATAGCGTGGGCCACCGCGTCGTCCCGCCGGGGAGAGCCACCTGAGCGCCGCCCGCCCGCGCACCGCCCTGCTCGCCGCCGCGCTCGCGGCCGTCGCCGCCGCCCAGGCCGGCCCCGCGCCCGCCGCGCCGATCCGGACGCCCGAGGTGGTGGCGCCCCGGAGCGGTGAGCCGCGCTCCCCGGACGTGGCCGTCAACGCGGTGGGCCGCGCCGTGGCCGTCTGGACGGGCCGCTCCGGCGGGGGCTTCGCCGTGTTCGCGCGGGTGCGGCCGTCGCGCAGCGCGCCGTGGGCGGCGATCGAGCGGGTCTCCGGGGTCGCGGCGGCGCGCCCCCTGAGCCCGGCGGTGGTGGTGGGACGCCACGGCGGTGCGATCGCGATCTGGCGCGTGCCGGGGGGCCCGGTGGAGTCCGGCTCGCTCGGTGAGGGGCGCACGAGCGGGTGGGTGCGGCGGACCGTCACCGCCGAGGGCGACGGCTTCACGTCGCCGGCGCTGAGCGCGCTGCCGGCGATCGCCGCCTGGGCGGACCGCTCCGGGCCCGGCGGCGCGTGGCGCGCGCGGCGCGCCCACCTGCTGGACGGGCGCTGGAACGTCGCCCCGCCGCTCGACCTGTCGGCCGCGGGCCTCATCCCGCCCGGCGCCGCGGACGCGCCGCCCGACGTCGCGGTGGGCGCGCGCGGCGACGCGGCCGTGGTGTGGCCCGGCCCCGCCGGGCCCGCCGATCCCCGGGCCGAACACGCGCGTGTCGGTCGCGCTCTGGCCGCGCGGCACGCAGGGCTGGGGCCCGCCGGCCGTGCTGTCCCAGGAGGGGACCCACGGCGACGTGGCCCTCGGCCCCTCCGGGCACGCCGGCGTGACGTGGGTGGAGCGCGACGCCGTGCGGGTGGCCGTCCGCGAGCCGGGCGACCCCACCTGGCCGGCGTCCGAGGCGCTGGTCGCCGGTCAGACGGCGACGCCCGCCTACCCGCACATCGCGCTGAACGGGGAGGGCTACGCCGTCGTCGCCTGGGGTGAGACGGAGGGCGACCTGTCGCTGCGCGCGCGCACCCGCTCGGGAGCGAGCGGGCTGTGGGGCCCGGAGCGGATCGTCTACGACGACTTCAGCTCGTTCTCGGCGCCGGAGCTCGCGAACCTCCGGGCGGCGATCGACGATCACCGGGCCGCCTACCTCGCGTGGACCGACCCGGAGGGCCCGGGCTCGGCGTCGGCGCTGGCGGCCCGCGGCACCTCCGGCGAGTGGGCCATCGCCGTGGCCCTCCCCATCCTCGAGGACATCGACGAGACGGCCCTGGCCGCCGACGCCCGCGGCGGGGCGCTGCTGCTCACGCCGCGCGCCCGCGTGGTCGACGAGCCGCACATCGACCTGGTGGGCGCCGCGTTCCCCGCGCCCGCGCAGTTCACGCTGTCGGCCGGCCAGCTGCGCACCAACCAGCGGATCTCCCAGGCGGCGGTGCGCCGCTCGAACGCGGCCCTCGCACGGCTGGAGGCGGTGCGGGGCGAGGACATCCGCGACGGCACCCTCGACGCCTCCCGCTTCGGACCCGGCGTCCGCATCGAGGGCACCCCGACGGGCGCGACGGTGCCGCCCGGGCCGATCCCGCCGGTGCGCGTGGCGCCGCCGGGTCCCGGCGGGAACGTGCGCCTCACGGCCGAGCAGCTGCGGGTGAACCAGCGCATCGCCCGGGCGGCGCTGCTGCGGTCCACGTTCGGGCGCACGCTGCTCGGCCTGGGACTCACCGGCGCGCAGGTGGTGGACGGCACGATCGGCGCCGGCGAGCTGCTCCCCGGCCTGCGGGTGGCCGAGGCGGTGCCCGACCCCGCGCCGCTGCCCCCGTCGCCGGTGTTCCGTCCGGGGACGAGCGGTACGGGGCGCATCACGCTCAGCGCCGAGCAACTGCAGATCAACCAGCGCATCGCCCAGCAGGCGGTGCTGCGGACCAACTGGCTCATCGAGCGCATCGAGGGCGGATTGCGCGCCGGCGATTTCCAAACGGCGGGCCTGCGCGCCCAGGATCTACGACAGGAGGGCTGATCGATGGAGGATCTCGACGGACGGTGGGACCTGCGGCGCACCGGAGGACTGCTGCCGCCGCTGCGACTGATGCAGAAGCGGATCGACGGCCGCCACGGCGCCACCCACGTGCTCGGCCCCGCCCGGGTGCCGTTCGACGTGCGCGAGGGGGACGGGGGACGCGCCGAGCTCGTCTACCCCCTCGGCCTGCTGCGCGACCAGCTCGTTCCGGACGGCCAGGGCGGCTGGGACGGCGAGTCCCGCCTCCTCGGGTTCCGGGTCGGCCGCTTCCACATGCGCAGGGAGGACGTGCCGGTCCCCTGAGGTCCCCCGGGGACGACCGGTGTCACGGCCCGGGGGCCCTCCCCCGTCGTGCTCGTACACGACACCGGGAGGTCCCCATGTTCGCCGACGCATTCCGCCACCACTCGACGGTGGCGCTCACCACCTTCCGAACGGACGGCTCGGAGGCCGAGAGCCTGGTGAGCGTCGCCGTGACCGACGACGGCCGCGCCGTCTTCCGCACCTACGCCGAGACGTGGAAGGCGCGGCGCCTGCGCCGCGACCCCCGCGTGCGGGCGACGCCCACCACGTTCCGCGGCCGCCCCGTCGCCCCCGGCATCCCGGCGCGCGCACGCCGGCTGGACGGCCCGGACGCGGCCGCCGCCCGGCGGGCGCTGGCGCGGCGCCACCCGTTCCTGCACGGCGTGGCCGTGCCGGTTGCCCACCGCCTGCGCGGCCTGCACACCCAGCACTACGAGCTGCTGCCCCCGGCCGGGGACGGCGCCTGACGGGGAAGGGCTCCGCGAGCGGGAGGCGAACCCCCACCGGGTGAAGGGCCGCTCATCGCTCGCCGCCGCCGTCGTCGCCGTGGCGATGTCGCTCGCCGTCGCCGCCGTCCTCCTGGCGCCGGCGACCCAGCGGGCGGCCGGCTCGCCCGCCGCCATCCGCGCCAAGCGGGCCGAGCTGCAGCAGATCCAGGCGCAGATGGACCAGCTGGACGCCGAGGTGGAGTCGGCGGCCGAGGCCTACAACGGCGCCCAGTACACCCTGGGGCTCGTCCAGGACCGCATCGACGAGAACACGGTCAAGGCGCGCCAGACGGCCAAGGACATCCGCAGCCGCCGCGACCTGCTGGCCGAGCGCCTGCGCCGGCTCTACGCCACCCCGGAGCCGTCGTTCATCCAGGTGCTCCTCGAGACCGGCAGCGTCACCGAGGCCGCCGACCAGCAGAACCTGCTCGACGAGATCAGCCGTCAGGACGCCGACGTGGTCGGGGGCCTGCGGCAGCACAAGGCCGACCTCGCGACCCTCCGGAAGCAGCTGGTGGACGACCGGCAGGAGGCCGCCGCGCAGGTCGCCGCCCGGGCCCGCGAGCAGGCCCGCGTGGAGGAGCTGCTGCGCCAGCGCAAGGCGGTGTTCGCGAGCGCCGACGCCGACCTGCGCCGCCTGCTGAAGGAGGAGAAGGAGCGGCGCGAGCGCGAGGCCGCCGCCGCTGCGGCGCTCGCCCGCGCCCGGCAGACCGCGAACTCGATCGGCAGCGGCGTCCCCCTGACCACCAACGTCCCGGGCGGCACCGCCAACGCCACCGCCGCCCGCCTCGCGCTCAACTACCTGGGCGTGCCGTACGTCTGGGGCGGCGCGTCACCGAGCGGCTTCGACTGCAGCGGGCTCGCCTCGTACGTGTACGCGCAGGTCGGCAAGAGCGTCCCGCACTACACCGGCGCGATCTGGGCGGCGTTCCCGCAGGTGGCCTACAGCGACCTCCAGCCCGGCGACCTCGTCTTCTTCTACTCCCTGGACCACGTCGGCATCTACCTCGGCGGCGACCAGTTCGTCCACGCCCCGCACACCGGCGACGTGGTCAAGGTGAGCCAGCTCTCCACGTACCCGAGCTACGCGGGGGCGGTCCGCCCCTAACCGGCCGGAGACCTACGGGAGGCGGCCCGCGGGCAGACGGGTGAGCGCGAACGGCGTCGCGTCGAGGGAGCGCGACCCGCCGTCCAGGATCATCTCGGCCACCATCCGCCCGGTCGCGGGGGCGTTGCAGATCCCCCACGACGCGTGCGCGGTGGCGAGATAGGCGCCCGGCGCATCGGGCACCGGCCCGATCAGGGGGATGCCGTCGACGGTCAGCGGGCGGTAGCAGGACCCGCGGGCGATGACCTCCGCGTCGCGCAGCGCGCTCGAGTGGACGCCCGCCCGCCGGTGCAGCTCGTCGCCGGACGCGTCGATGGGGACGATCTCGTCCGGGTCGTCGGGCAGGGCGCCGTGCTCCGAGAGCCCGTTGATGTACACCGCGCCGCCCGGACGGGGGTAGATCTCGAGCTGCGCCCGTTGGCCGTCGCGCCCCACGTACTCGCTGAACACCACCTGGTTCGGCACGTCCGCCGCGAGCACCACCGACGCCCCGCGCGACCCGAACACCTGCGGCAGGGCGAGCCACCGCTGCGCCTGCGACGTCCACGGCCCCAGCGCCAGCACCACCACGTCGGCCGGCTCCGTCGCGCCGTCGATCACGACGCCCGTCACCGCCCCGGTGTCCGGGTCCAGGTCGATGCCCCTCCAGCACGCCCGTCCGGGCCGTCGCGCCGCGGGCGACGGCGTCCTCCACCAGCGCGGTGGTGAAGGCGTAGGGGTTCACCTGGGCGGTCGTCGCCGTGTCGCCGATCACCTCGTGCACCGCCACGTTGCCGTCGAGCCAGGCGGGGCTCTCCAGCCGCCGGTACGGCTCAACCGAGCCCTCGTCGGCCGCCGCGGTCATCAGCGCGTCCATCGGCCGGTAGCCGATCCGCTCGGCGCCCAGCTCCTCCGCGATCTCGGCGTGGAGCGCGAAGCTGGCGCGCATCAGGCCGTCGAGCGGGGTGCCCGCGCTCCAGTCCTCGGCCAGGAACCCCGCCGCCTTGCCGGAGGCCGCCGCGCCCGGGCGGGCCCGGTCCACGACGAGCGGCGCCGCCCCGCGCCGTGCCAGGAACCACGCGACGGACGCCCCGATGGCGCCCGCGCCGCACACCACGATCCGCGGCGAGCTCACGGGCCAACCCTACGCGCGGGCGCCGCCACGCGCCGGATGACCTCCACCTCCGACGGCGCCACCTCGCGCCCCGCGTCGTCGACGAAGCCCACGTGCACCGGCCGCCCGCCGTCCACGGTGCGGCGCTCCACGCTGGGTCCCTCGGGGCGCGGGATGTGCCGGTCGCCCCACCCCTGCATCGCGCCGAGCACCACCTGCAGGTCGCGGCCCGCCGGCGTGAGCTCGTACGCCCAGCGCTGGCGGCTGCCCGGCTCCTGGTAGGGGACCTTCTCCATCACGCCGGCGTCGACCAGCCGCGCCAGCCGGGCGGTGAGCACGTCGGGGGCGACGCCCAGCGCGTCGCGGAACTCGCCGAACCGTGTCGCACCCCAGAGCGCCTCGCGCACGATCAGGAACGTCCAGCGCTCCCCCAGCACGCCGAGGCTGCGGGCGATCGCGCAGGGCTCGATGTCGGATTCGCCCATGCCGGCATCCTAGCTGACTTGTACATTCCAACCCAGCAGGCTAGGTTGGCTTGGCCAAGTCAGCCATCGCCTCACGGAGGACACCCGATGCAGATCGACGGCGCCACCGCCCTCGTCACCGGAGCCAACCGCGGCTTCGGCCGCTCGCTCGCCGCGGAGCTGCTCGCCCGCGGCGCAACCGTCTACGCCGGCGCCCGCCGCCCCGAGACCGTGGACCTGCCGGGCGCCATCCCGGTGCGCATCGACGTGACCGACCCCGAATCGGTGGCCGCGGCCGCCGCGACGGCGCGCGGGGTGTCGCTGCTGGTGAACAACGCCGGCTCGGGAACGGGCGCGGCCCTGCTCGACGGCCCGATGGACCTGATCCGCCTGGAGATGGAGACCCACTACTTCGGGACGCTCGCCGTGACGCGGGCGTTCGCCCCGCAGCTGGCGGCGGCGCCCGGCGGGAGCGCGGTGCTGAACGTGCTGTCGGTGCTGTCGTGGATCAACCGGCCCGGCTACGCCGCCTATGGCGCGGCGAAGGCGGCGGCGTGGTCGCTCACCAACGGCCTCCGCACGGAGCTCGCCCCGCAGGGGACGCAGGTGACGGCGCTCCACGTCGCGTTCATGGACACGGACATGGTCCGGCACGTGGACGCGCCGAAGAACGACCCGGACGTGGTCGCCCGGCTGGCGCTCGACGGCGTCGCCGCGGGGCTGGACGAGGTGCTGGCCGACGACATCACCCGCCGCGTGCAGGCGGGCCTGGCCGGCGGCGTCGCCGCGCTCTACCCCAAGGCCGCCTGAGGGGGGCGCGTCGCGACGGACACGCCGCCGAGCACCGCGACGGCGCGGATGCGGATGGTGGGGCCGTCGCCCGGCTCCACCTTCACGTCGCGTCCGCCGAGCAGGCTGAGGCCGCTCATCGAGACCCGGGCGCCCTCGGGGACCTTGACGTCGATGCCGCCGAGGAACGCGATCGCGGTGAGCTGCGCGCCGTCGGCGGGTTCCGCGTGGGTCAGGTCGAGCTCGCCGCCGCCGAGGATGGCGACCGCCAGGTCTCGCCGCCAGCCCGGCGAGGGCGGGATCCTGCCGAAGCCGCCGAACATGGCCAGGTTCATCGTGCACCTCCCGGTGTCGCTGACGCTCGCGTCAGCGCGTCAGGCGCCCCCCTCACGGGTGGTCGCCGTGTAGGCGCCGCATGCCGCGCCGGATGCGGTCGGCGAGCAGGTCGACCGCCGTGCCCATCGTCTCGCCCTCGGCGTGGGCGCGGAGGATCCGGCCGCTCAGGTCGATCGAGGCCGCCGCGGTGGCGGGGCGGCCGACCGCGGGATCCGGCGCCATCGTCAGCGTGAGCCGCGCGAACAGCACCGGCCGGGGCGGCTTCGCGCACGTGGCGCGCAGCATGGCGACGGCCTCCTCAACCTTCCCGGCCGGCACATCCCCGCGCACCAGCACCTCCGGCTCGACACCGATCGCGCCCGTCGGAGTCCGCATGGTCCGCCTCCTTCCGTGTGGTCCCTCCCTGCCAGCGTCCCGCGGCCGGGCCGGACCGGCATCCGTCCGCGCCCGGCCGCGGCGTGCGGCCCACTACGGATGCGGCAACGCCGCGCCCCCGCATCCCGCCGCGCCTGTGCGCTGCCAGGATCGCCCCGTGTCCGCCGCAACCGGCATCGTCGTCGCGCTCGTCATCGTGTGGGCCGTCACCGCGGGCGTGCACGACGCCGGCACGCTCACCGCGAGCGGCATCGCGTCGCGCGCCCTCCCGCCGCGCTCCGCCCTCACCATCGTCGCGGTGTTCGGCTTCGCCGGCCCCCTCCTGGCGGGGACGGCCGTCGCCACGACGATCGCGTCGATGTTCGACTTCGGCGACCTCGCCGCCGGCGACGCCCTGCGGGCCGTCACGGCGGGGCTCCTCGCGGCGCTGGGCTGGAACGTCCTCACCTGGCGGCTCGGCCTGCCCGCGTCATCGACCCACGGGCTGATCGGCGGGCTCATCGGCGCCACCGTCGCGGCGGCGGGGCCCGACGACGTGGACTGGGGCGTCGCGGCGCTCGCCGACGGCCGGATCGAGGGCGTCACCAAGGTCGTCGTCGCGCTGCTCGTCTCGCCGGTGCTGGGGCTCGTCCTGGGGGCGCTGGTGCTGCGTGCCGGCGCGTGGGCGCTGAGCGGCGCCCGGGTGGGCTGGAACCGGCGTCTGCGGCTCGTCCAGTGGCCGACGGTCGCGGGGCTGTCGTTCGCCCACGGCTGGAACGAGGCGCAGAAGAGCATGGGCGTCATCGCGCTCGCCCTTCTCGCGGGTGGCGCGACGGACGCGCTGGAGGTTCCGGAATGGGCGGTCGTCGTCTCCGCGGCGACGATCCCCGTGGGCGCATTCGTGGGTGGCTCCCGCATCATCAGGACGCTCGGGTACGGCGTCTACCGGCTGCGGCCGATCCATGCGACGGGCGCCCAGGCGACCGCCGCCGCCGTGGTCGCGGCGACGTCGGCGTGGGGCGGCCCGGTGTCCACCAGCCAGGTCGCGAGCTCGGCGATCATCGGGGTCGGCGCCGCCGATCACCCCCGGTCCGTACGCTGGGGCATCGGCAAGGAGATGCTCGTGGCATGGCTCCTCACGATCCCCGCCACCGCGATCCTCGGCGCGCTCGTGGCCGGGGTGCTGCGCGCCGGCGCGTCGGTGGCGTGAGGGCGTCGTGAGGAGCCGCCTGCAGCGGGCGGCGGAGCGGCTCGCGGCGCGCCTGGCGCCGCGCGTGCCCGACTTCCACGGCCTGCTCGCGGCGCAGTGCGCCGTCGTGGTCGAGGCGCTCGACGAGCTGGTCGCCTACACGCGGGGCGGCGCCCCCGCCCACGGCGTCCGCGTGCGGGAGCTCGAGAAGGAGGGGGACCGCCGCCTGAGCGTGACCCTCGACACCCTGGCGCGGGCGTTCGCCACCCCCATCGACCGGGGCGCCATCTACCTCGCGGCCACGTCGATCGACGACATCCTCAACTACGCGAAGACGACCGTCCGGGAGATCGAGGTGCTCGACGTGCCGACCGACCGATGGATGGCGGAGATGGCCGAGCAGCTGCGCGCCGGGGGCGCGGCCCTGGGCGACGGGTTCACGGTCCTGCGCGATGATCCCGAGGCCGCGCACGCGAAGGCCGTCGCCGTGCACAAGTCCGAGCGGAACGTGGAGAAGGTCTACCGCGCCGCGGTGGCGGACATGTTCACGGCGCCGTTCGCGCAGGCGATCGGCCCCGACGCGCGCGGCGTCGCCGAGGCCTTCGACCGGCTGCTCCTCGACCTCCGCCGCCGCGAGGTCTACCGGCACCTCTCGAACGCCGCCGACCACCTCGACGTCGCCGGCCGCGCCCTGCTCGACATCATCTTCGCCGACGTCTGAGCGCCCGGCCTGCGGGAAATCCCGGATGCGGATCCGGCCGCACCCCGCTGCCGGGCGGCGGTCCTGCGGGCACCCTCGTCCCACGGGGAGCGACGGAGCGGGAGGACCGATGCAGGGGATCAAGGAGGCCGCCGCCGAGTTCCTGGCGGGACGGCGGATCGCCGTGACCGGCGTGTCGCGGCACCCCGAGAGCCACGGGGCCAACGTCGTGTACCGGCGGCTGCGCGACCGCGGCTACGAGGTGTTCGCCGTCAACCCGAACGCCGACGAGGTCGAGGGCGACCGCGCGTATCACGCCCTCGCCGACATCCCGGGCGGCGTGGACGGTGTCGTGATCGCGACGCGGCCCGAGGCCGCGGAGGCGACGGTGCGCGAGTGCGCCGACCTCGGCATCAGCCACGTGTGGATGCACCGGGGGCCGGGCGGGGGAAGCGTGTCCGCCGACGCGGCGGCGTGGGGCAGGGAGAACGGGCTCACGGTCATCGCCGGCGGCTGCCCGTGCATGTTCGGACCCACCGCCGACGCCGGGCACCGGATGATGCGGATGGTGTTCACGCTCACCGGGAACGTGCCCCGCCGGGTCTGATCCGGCGGGCCCCGCCGGGATCGAGGGTGCGCCGACCGGGGTCCCGGTCGTACGATCGCGGCGTGTCGGGGGACGTCGAGACCCTGCTGGCCGACGCGCAGGCCGCCGCGATGGACGGGCGGTGGACGGCGGCCCGCGACGGGTACGCCGCGGCCGTGCCCCGGGCGGGCCCCCCGGCGGAGCTCGGCCTGGCGGAGGCCCTCATGTGGCTGGGCGACACGGACGGCGGCGTGGAGCACGCCCGCCGGGCGTACGCCGGGTTCCGGCGCGCGTCGGAGCACATGGGCGCCGGGGGGGCGGCGATCCTCCTCTACTTCCTCCACCGGGAGAGCCTCGGCAACGTCGCCGCCGCCTGCGGGTGGCTCGCGCGGCTGGAGCGGCTCGTGGACGAGCAGGGCCTCGAGCCGCTGCACGGGTGGGCGCTGCTGCTGCGCGCGCACGACCGCGGCGGACGGGGCGACGCGCTGGCCGGGGTGGCGCTGGCCGAGCAGGCATCGGCGGCGGCCCGGGCGGGCGGCGATCCGGATCTGGAGCTGTGCGCGCTGGCGGCGCGGGGGCGCTGCTCGTGCAGGCCGGGCGCCTGGAGGACGGGCTCGGCCTGCTGGACGAGGCGATGGCGGCGACGCTGGCGGGGGAGGGCACCCGGCCCGACACGCTGGTGTTCGCGAGCTGTTGCACGATCGTGTCGTGCAGCCGGGCGGCCCAGTTCGCGCGGGCGGCGCAGTGGATCCGCGCCTCCGAGGCGATCGCGGAGCGGACCGGCTCGTTCCACGTCCACACCACATGCCGTCTCCACCTGGGGTGCGTCCTCGTGGGCACCGGCCGGTGGGAGGACGCCGAGGCCGAGCTGACCGAGGCGATGCGGCTGGCGCGGACCGCGGAGCCGCCGATGTTCGCCGAGGCGCTCGCCCGGCTGGCGGAGCTGCGGCTGGCGCAGGGGCGGGTGGACGAGGCCGCCGCGCTCCTCGACGGGGTGGAGGACCGGGCCACCTCGGTCCCGGCGCTGGCCGGCGTGCTGCTGGCGCGCAGCGACCCGGCGGCCGCCGCGGCGGCGCTGCGCCGGCGCCTGCGCTCCGTCGGCGACGGGTGCCTGGAGGCGGCGATCCTGGTCGAGCTGCTGGCCGAGGCGGAGGTCGCGCAGGGCGGCGTGGGGTCGGCGGGCCGGCGCGCCCGCGAGCTGACCCGCCTCGCGGACGCCGTCGGCTGCGACGTGGTCACCGCCCGCGCCGAGCGCGCGCTGGGCCTGGTGGCGGCGGCTGCCGGCCGCCCCGCCGCCGTCGATCACCTGGAGCGGGCGCTCGAGGCGTTCTGCCGGCTCGAGATGCCGCTGGAGGCGGGGCGCACGCACCTGCTGCTGGCCGAGGCGCTGGCGGCGCAGGCCCCGGACGAGGCGGTCCGCGAGGCGCGCGCCGCGGTCGCGGCGTTCGACGGCCTGGGCGCCGCGCGGCTGGCGGACGCCGCCCGCGCCCGCCTGCGCGCCCTGGGCGTCCGGGCGGGCCCGTCCGGGCCGCGGAGCCTCGCGCTGCTCACCCGTCGGGAGCTGGAGGTGCTCGGGCTGCTGGCCGACGGCATGTCGAACCGGGACATCGCCGAGCGCCTGTACCTCACCCGCAAGACGGTGGAGCATCACGTCCACAACGTGCTGGTGAAGCTCGACCTCCGGAACCGGGCCGAGGCCGCGGCGTACGCCGCCCGTCACCAGCCGGCCGATTCCGCCACGACCTGAGGGTTCTCATCGATGCGCCGTCCGGGCCGGCGCGGCGATGGTCGGTGCGCACCGCCACACGCCACCGGCACCAGGAGGACACCATGGCCGAGACCACCCTCACCGACGCGCTCACCGTGCAGCGCACGATGCTCGCCGCCGCCCAGCGCGGCGACATGCAGGCGCTCCGCGACACCCTCCACCCCGACTACGCCTACACGCCGAGCGACGGCGTGGAGCGCCCCGGCCCGGACGCCGGGGTCGCCGTCGCCGAGCTCTACACCACCGCGTTCCCCGACGTCGTGCTCGAGGAGGTCCGCTCCTGGGCCCCGAGCCCCGACGTCGCGATCATGGAGTTCCGCGTCACCGGCACGCACACCGGCCCCCTCGGCGACATCCCGCCCACCGGCCGCCCCGTGGCCGGCCTGGTCTGCAACATCGTCGAGGTCCGCGACGGCCTGATCTGGCGCGAGCACGAGTTCTTCGACGAGCTGTCGCTCCTGCGCCAGCTCGGGCTCGCCCCCGGCGCCTGACGCCGCGGCGCCGTCAGCCGGCTCCCGCCGACGCGTCGTACACCGCGTCGGCGGGGGCGCCGATGACGCGCCGGCACATCTCCAGCTTGAGCCGGTCGAGCTCGCGCTCCTCGTCCGGGGAGCGCGGCTCCCGCCGGGCGAGCGCGATGAGCGCTTCGGGCACGAACCCGTCGCGGACCGCGAGCGTCACGGCCGCATCCCCGAGTGTCAGGACGAACACGAACCGCTCCATCGCGACCCCGCGCTCCGGCCGGGCAAGCCCCGGGTCGAGGGTGTAGCGCCCGTCGGTCACGGCGCGGGTCACGAGCTCGAACCCGTCGCGGGCGCCGGGGCCGCCGAACGCGGTGCGGACCGCGATCCCGCGGCGCTCCGGAGGTCCGCCGGGGGCGAGCAGCGGCAGCGCGCGCTCCAGCACCGTCCACGCGTGGGCGACGCCGCCGGGTGAGCCGCCGCCGTGGTAGCGCAGGAGGTCCGCGAACGTGAACCGCAGCGGGCGGCCCCGCTCCAGCACCACGAGGGATCGGGCGCGCCCCGTCAGGCCACGGCCTCCTCCCCGGCGTCCAGCCGGGCCAGCGCGCGGCGGAGCTCCGCCCACGCCCAGCGCCGCATCGCCCACCCCAGCTCCCCGGAGATCCGCCCCGTCTCGTTGAGCCGCCGCAGATCGTCCAGCACGTACGCGCAGGCGACGACGTCGGCGGCCGGCGATCCCGTCAGGGCCTCGAGCTCACCGTCCGGCTCGTCCGGCAGCGCCTCGCCGCGGTCCAGGCGGAGGATCCGGGCGTCCGTCCCGGCGCGGGCGCCCACGGCGAGCCGTCCCGGCTCGCTCTCGGCGTCCGCCTCCGCAAGCGGCCGCAGCGACGCCCGCAGGCGGTCCCACGTCGCGGCGCGGCGGTCGTCCGACTCGACCTCCGCGGTGGCCCCGGGGGGTCCCGACCGCTCGAAGCCCGCGAGGATCCGGGCCAGGGCGATGATCGAGGCCGCGTCAGTCGACGACGATCACCGTGCAATCGGCCGCGCGCTGGACGTCCGCCGCGACGTCGGTCCCGAAGAGCCGTCCGAGCATGCCGTGGTGGTGGTGGCCGACGACGATCGCCGAGGCGTGGTGCGCCTGCGCGGTGTTGACGATCAGGCGGGCCGGCTCGCCCGGGGCCCACACGTAGTCCGCGGCCACGCCGGCCCGCTCCAGCCGCGAACGCGCGTCGTCGAGCGTCTCCGCGATCTCGGGCGGCTCGGCGAAGGGTCCCGTGATCGGGGTCCCGTCGCCCGCGGTGCCGAACTGGTGCGGATCCCGCGGATCCAGCGGGAGCTCCATCACCGCCAGCACGATCAGGCGCACGTGCGCCTGCCGCGCCTCGGCCGCCGCCCGCTCCAGGGCGCGCACCGCGGCCTCCGACCCGTCGTATCCCACGACGACGCTCACCCGGCCACGACCTGCATCCCACCCCCAGTTCCCAACATCAGCGGGGGCGACCGTATGGCAGCCGCGCTCCGCGACGCAAGCGTCGCACCTGCCGGCCGGCCCTCCCCTCCCCAGGGACGGCCGGTGGGCGCGACGTGTCTACGGCGCGGGCGTCGGCGCGCCGCCGCCGCCCCCGCCGCCCCCGCCGCCCCCGCCGCCGCCGTTGCCGGCGACCTGGGCGACGTAGTCCGCGACGGCCTGGATCTCCGCCGCGCTGAGGGTGCCTCCGAACGCCGGCATCCCGCCGCCGCCGTTCGTGACCTGCGTCTTCACCGTCGCGGCGTCGGGCTTCAGCTGGTCCAGGTTCGGACCGACCGCGCCCGAGGCGTTCGCGTCCGCGAGCGTGTGGCAGCTCGCGCAGTTGGCCGCGAAGACCTGCTTCCCGTCCGCGGAGCCGCCCCCGCCGCCCTGCGCCGTCGTGGAGGTGGGCGCGCTCGACGTGGTCCCGGTGGTCTCCGGGGTGGTGGTGGCCGGCGGTGTCGCGCCGATCCGGTAGGCCACCAGCTCCGGCACCTGGCCCTTCCCCTGCGGGAAGCCGGCGGCGGTGATGATCGTGTCGCCGGCGACGGCGATCGGGGCGTTGCTGGCGGCGGGCAGCTTGATCTGGTGGACGATCGAGCCGCCCTCGCGCGAGAAGGCGACGAGGTTGCCGTTGAAGAGCGTCGTCCACACCAGGTCGTTGGTGACCGTCGCCGCGCCGAACGGCATGGTCGGCAGCTTGGTGCTCCACAGCTGCTTGCCGGTCTCGAGGTCCAGGGCCACCATCTCGCCCCTGCCCTTGGAGAAGTCCGGCGTGCCGAGCGGCTCCTTCAGGTTCGTGACCGGAACCGGCAGGTTCACGACCGCGGCGTACACGACGCCGTCATCGACGGCCATGTTCGTCTCGACCCCGCCGTAGATGCCGGGGGTGATGTCCGCCGGGACCTTCAGCCCCTTGAACGTGCCGGCGAGCGCCTGGGCGCTGTCGCCGTCGTGCCCGTTGTGGACGCCCACCGGGGTCTTCCAGATGAGCTTCCCGCTGGCCGCGTCCATCGCGTAGACGTAGCCCATCTTCCCGGCGTCCAGCACCGCGGCCGTCCCGCCGACCGTGGTGGCGATCGGCGAGAGCTGCATGTCCCAGTCGTAGAAGTCGTTGGTGACGCCCTGGTAGTACCAGCGCAGCCTCCCGGTGGCGGCGTCGAGGTTGACGGTGCTGTCCGTGTAGAGGCGCTTGCCGGGGTTCTCGATGCCGTTCGCCGGCGGCTGATACGGGTTGCCGATCCCGAACGACACGGAGCCGTCGGTGCCCACCAGCGGGGTGTTCCAGGCGCCGCCCGACCCGATCGGCGAGTCCTGGGCCGCGTTGTCGATCACCGTCTTGAAGCTCCAGAGCTTCTTGCCGGTGTCCTCGTCCAGGGCGTAGGCGATGCCGCCGCCGGGCTGTGTGGCGGTGGAGATGTAGACGCGCCCGTCCGCCACCTGCGGCTGGATGGTGAAGCCGACGCCGCCCTTGGCGGCCAGGCCGTCGTTGCTCCACACGGGCTTGCCGGTGGCGGCGTCGAGGGCGAACGCCGACTTCGAGTCGGCGGCGAAGACCTTGCCGTCCGCCACGGCGACGCCGTTCGGACCGACGTCCGGCCGGTCCACCTTGTGCTCCCACTTCAGGGCGCCGGTCTCGAGGTCCAGGGCGAAGACGTTGGAGCCGAGGTCCTGGAGGTAGACGACGCCGTCCTGCACCACCGGCATGGCGGCGAACGCGCCGAACGACGAGCCCTTCACGTTGAGCCGATGCGTCCACGCCTGGTTCAGCTGCGTCACGTTGTCGGACGAGATGCTCGTCCCCTGTGCGACGCGCGTGTTGGCGATGTCGCCGTTGGGGTAGGTCCACTCGCCTGCCGCCGCCGCGCCGGCCGTCGTGCTGCCCGACGTCGCCCCGGAGGAGTCGTCGTCACCGCACGCGGTGAGACCCAGGGCGATGAGTGCCGCGGCCGCGGTGGCGGCGAGCGCGCGACGCGCCCCCCTCCCCGCGACCGCCCGATGGGGGGCGCCGCCGTCGTTCGCATGGCCGTCCTCTCGTGGGCTGGTCCGTGAGATGATCCTCAGATTCCAATATATCGGAACGCGCCTCCGGAGCCTTCGGGCGCATACGATCGGTTCATGGGATCCGTGGAGTTGGGGCGCCGGCTGCGCGTCCTCCGCCGCGAGCGCGGGCTGACGCTGAACGACCTGGAGCGCGAGACCGGCATCTCCCGCTCGTTCCTGGGCCAGGTGGAGCAGGGGCTCTCGGACATCTCGATCAGCCGGCTGGTGCGTCTGGCGCGGACCTACGCGATCACGCTCGACGAGCTCGCGGTCGAGGCGCCCGTCGACGCCCCGGTGCTGGTCGTGCGCGCCGGGGAGGCTCCGGTGATCCACGCGGAGGGGTCCGACGTGGCGGTGCTCCTGCGCCACCGCGGACCCGGCCTGACCGCGTCGATCCTGTCGCACCGCCCCGGCTCGGAGCTGGCGGCGGAGCAGACGAGCTTCCGGGAGGCCCTGTTCCACGTCCTGGACGGCCGCTTCGCCGCGACGGTCGGGGACGCCCCCGAGGTACAGCTCGGCCGGGGCGACACGCTGGCCTACCGGGGGCCGGTGCGGCTCCTCATCCGATGCCTGGAGGGGGACCCGGGACGGCTGCTCTCGGTGGGCAGCGCGTTCGTCAGCCCCGGCGGAGCGGACCCCGCCGGGGACTGACCGGGCGTCCCGCTCAGTTCGTCTGGCGTCCGCAGAGGACGCAGGTCCACACGGTGAGCGTGCGCGCGTGGCTGGGGATGTATCGCCGCGCCGGTCCCCGGCCGCGCATCGGCGGGATGTGGAACCCCTGGGCCCGCATCACGCCGTCGCAGTCCGGATCGGTGCAGAGCCTCGTGGGCGGCCCCCACCCCGGCACGGGGTCCCAGCGCGTGTCGCGCACGTCCACCGGCCGGGCTCCGCGCCCGGGGCTGCGGTGGATGGGTGTGCGGCTCACGGCCCCTCCCCTCGTGAGCCTCGAGCATCCTCCCGGCGAGTGTCGCGCGCAAGGCCCGCTGGACAGCGCGCGGCCTCCCGTGGTAGTGCGAGGTGGACTGCGGACGCGCCCCGGGGGGAGGCACCATGGCGACAGTCCCTGACGAGACCGCTCTGCGCGTGGCAGCGGAGGCGGACCCGCGTGCGGTCCTCTCCTTCGCCGTGGCCCACGGCCTGGAGATGGTGGACCTGCGCTTCACCGACGTGCCGGGCACTCTCCAGCACTTCACGGTGCCCATCGCCGAGCTCTCGGAGGAGGCGTTCACCGCCGGGATCGGCTTCGACGGCTCGTCGATCCGCGGGTTCCAGGAGATCCAGGAGTCGGACATGCTCCTGATCCCCGACCCCGCGACCGCGCTCGTGGACCCGGTCTACGAGATGCCGACGCTGGCGTTGATCTGCAACGTCATGGACCCGGTCACGCGGGAGCTCTACTCGCGCGACCCGCGCTGGGTCGCCATGAAGGCGGAGCGCCACCTCGCCGCGACCGGCGTCGCCACGACGTCGTACTGGGGGCCCGAGGCCGAGTTCTACGTCTTCGACCAGGTCCGCTACGACTCGCGCGAGCAGGAGGCCTACTACCACATCGATTCCGAGGAGGGCATCTGGAACTCGGGCCGCGAGGGCCTGAAGCCCAACCTCGGCCACCGGCCCCGGTTCAAGCAGGGCTACTTCCCCTGCCCGCCGACGGACACGTTCCAGGACTTCCGGTCGCGGGCGGTCATGGCGTTGGGAGCCGCGGGGATCCCCGTGGAGGCGCACCACCACGAGGTGGGGACCGCCGGCCAGGGCGAGATCGACCTCCGCTACGCCCCCCTCACCCGCCAGGGCGACCAGATGCAGCTCTACAAGTTCATCGTGAAGAACCTGGCCCGGAAGGAGGGCAAGACCGCGACCTTCATGCCGAAGCCGATCTTCAACGACAACGGCTCCGGCATGCACGTGCACCAGTCCCTCTGGAGCGACGAGCGCCCCCTCTTCTTCGACGAGGGGGGCTACGGGCACCTGTCGCCGCTGGCCCTGGGCTACATCGCCGGGCTGCTGGAGCACGCCCCGGCGCTCCTCGCCTTCTGCGCCCCGACCACCAACTCGTACCGCCGCCTCGTCCCGGGCTTCGAGGCCCCGGTGAACCTCGTCTATTCGCAGCGCAACCGCTCGGCGTGCGTGCGAATCCCGGTCTACTCCGAGCGACCCGAGGCGAAGCGGGTGGAGTTCCGCTGCCCGGACCCGTCAGCCAACGTCTACCTGGCCTTCGCGGCCATGCTCCTGGCGGGCCTCGACGGCATCGAGCGCGGCCTGGACCCGGGCGACCCGATCGACGAGGACCTCTACGAGCTGCCCCCGGACCGCGCCGGCCTGGTCGGCCAGACGCCGGGGACCCTCGAAGAGGTGCTCGACGCGCTCGAGCAGGACCACGCGTTCCTGCTGGCCGGCGACGTCTTCACGCCCGACCTGATCGAGACCTACATCGCCTACAAGCGGGAGGTCGAGGTGGAGGGGCTGCGGCTGCGCCCGCACCCCTACGAGTTCTTCCTCTACTACGACGTCTAGGTGCGTTGACCACACACCTGCGCGACAGCTGATCGTTCCGTCCGGGTCTCCCGGGAGGGTTGGGGTGCTACCGCCTCAACCTCCCAAGGAGACCCGGATGCCTGACGCTATCGAGCCGGCCCCGACGCAAGCGCCTGTCCTGGGAGAGCCGCTGCGAGATCGTCGCCAAGGTGCGCCTGCAGGGCATGAGCGCCGCAGCGGGCGGCGGCCAGCTCGGGGGTGCACCGCTCGACGGTCTACCGCCTGCTGGCCCGCTATGAGTCAGGGCGGCTGGGCGGGCCTGCGCGAGCGCCGGCCCGGTGCCCGCATCGCCAGCCGCGGCGCTGCTCTGCCGAGCTCGAGGCAGCGGATCCTCGCCGCGCGCGCGGCCAGCCGCTACGGGCCGGCGCCGCCTGGGGGCGATCCTCGAGGTGCCGGCCTCGACGGTCGCCAAGGTGCTGGCCCGCGCACGGCGCCTCGCGCCTCCCACGCGCGCCCCGGCCCGAGGTCGTGCGCTACGAGCGCGAGCGGCCGGGCGAGCTGCTGCACGTGGACACCAAGCGCCTCGGGCGCTTCTGCGCAGGTGGGCAAGCGCGATCCTCCACGACGGCATCCAGCGCTCGCCCCGCGCCGGCTGGCAGCACCTGCACGTGGCCGTTGACGACCACAGCCGCATCGCCTACTGCGAGCTGCTGGCCGGCCAGGGCGCCGAGGCACTCCTGCGCCTTCCTTGAGCGCGCGGTGGCCTGGTTCGCCGCACGAGCACGGCATCGCCATCGAGCGCGTGCTCTCCGACAACGGCCACGCCTATCGCTCGCCACGCCTGGGCGCGACCTGTGCGCCGCCTTGGGCATCGAGCGTCGGCGCACCCGCCCCTACACGCCGCGCACCAACGGCAAGGCGGAGTCCTTCATCGGCACCGTCCTGCGCGAGTGGGCGTATCGCTACGCCTATCCCACCAGCGCACCACCGCACCCGCGCCCTGTCGGGCTGGGTGCGGTGGTACAACCGACGTCGCCCCCACAGCTCTCTGGGCGACCGGCCGCCGATCAGCCTGCGCGCACGCGGTCGTGGTGCCAGCCGCCTCCACCAGGAGCGTCGGCGTGAGTTGCCCGCCTTGGTGATCGCCGCGGCTGTGCGTGAGCCCGATGCTCTCGCTCTGGTGAGGCCCAGGTATGCGCCGATGCTGGCACCGCTCATGCGATGTAAGTCCCCGATCTCGACCGCCAGCGCGAAGGCGGTGAGGGTGCCGACCCCACGCAGGCACGACAGGCGCCCGACAACCGGGGCGAAGCGCGCCTCGGCGGCCATCTGGGCGATCTGCTCATCGAGCCGCTCGCGGCGAAGCCCCGCCGCGAGGACGGCGGCGTAGTAGTCATCGAAGGCCGCCCGGGTGCCCGGGTGCTCCACGTGCTGGCGCCGCAGCCAGGCCTCGTGTGCGCCCGTCCAGGCCCGGCCGGACTCGTAACCAGCCGTCGCAGAAGGAGCTTGGAGAGCCGGTGCCGGCCCGCATCAGATCGCGCGGCGTCTCGCGACGGCGCGGTCCCGGTCAGATCTGGCCGGGCCGCGCCTTCCTCGGGACGATGGAGTTGGCGAGCGTCGCCTCGGTGAACGCCCCGGTGGCCCCCTGGCCGGTGGCGTAGCGGTAGAGCGCCACCGCGAAGATCTGGGTGAGGGCCGTGCTGAGGATGCCGGCGACCACGACGATGATCACCGCCAGGCCCACGAAGATCCCGATCGCGACGGTCCCGCCGATCAGGACGCCGATCCCGACGAGCAGGGCGGCCGGGATGATCGATGCCAGCGCGATGACGGCGCCGATGGAGAACTGGCCCGTCACCTGCTCGCCCCAGCGCTCGCGGAAGATCCCGGCGGACCGCTTGAGCGTGTCGATGGGTCCCGTCCCCTCGAGGGCGATGACCGGGACGGCGAGGAACGTCACCAGGTTCCATGCGACGGCGATGCCGCCGAGCAGCAGGTCGCCGATCGGCCCGGTGCGCTGCTGGAGCGAGCGGATCACGATGTTGACGCTGGCGACCATCGCCGCCCACCCGGAGATGGCGGGCAGGCGCGTCTTCGCGACGGCGACGCCGCTGGCGACGGTGGCGTCGTGCCCGTCGAGCACCTGGGCCGCTGCGGCCGCCAGGGCGACGTTGAAGAACACCGCCGCGAACGTGACGACGTAGATCGCGACGGCGGCGAAGATGACGCCGGGGACGGTCATGTCGTCGTCGAAGAACAGCAGCGACGGGATGCCGAACGCGGCGGCGGCCAGGAGCGCCGCGATGGCGGCGAGCACCGGGAAGGCGGCGAGCGACCGGTCGGACCGGAGCACCGTCCAGCTGACCTTGGTGAGCGCCCATCCCTGGTGGATGCGGTTCACGGCGCCACTCTGGTCCATCCGGCC
Source organism: Miltoncostaeaceae bacterium (assembly GCA_963749475.1). GTDB lineage: Bacteria > Actinomycetota > Thermoleophilia > Miltoncostaeales > Miltoncostaeaceae > Miltoncostaea. The sequence continues at coordinate 108,158 of CAVVMP010000009.1, read as the reverse complement.
TCACGGGCGCAACCAGCGGGACTGCGGGGGCGGCCTCACTCCTTCAGGCCGCCCATCGCCTGCTCCACCCAGAGGTCGTACTCGATCCTCCCGCGTGCCGGGTTGTCGAAGATCGAGATGGGGAACTCCTTACGGTCGGCGCCGGGGAGGCGCACCCAGACCTTCTCGCCATCGACGCCGTAGGGCGTCCAGTGCGGTTTTTTGCCCACGTCGGTCCAGCGGATCATGGAGCGCGCCTCCGGGCGGTCCTTCCCGATCGTGTCCTTCAGAATCTCGAGGTCGTCGAACGACGGCGTCCGGTGCCCGATGTCGGTCGTGACGCCCTTGCCCGGGTGGTAGTGCTTGACCTGCTCGAGGTGCTCCCCGAACGGCACGTCCGTGACGTCCTTGTCGCCGAAGCACAGCCGGGCCGTGCCGTCGCGCCGGTCGACCACCACCGCCGCCTCGAAGTCGGGCCTGGCCTTGATCTCCGCCGCGAACGCCTTGCCGGCCTCGCGCTGGTTGGCGAACGTGAGGGGCGGGCGGGCCCTGTTCGCCGCGCCCGGCGTGGCGCCCGATGGGCCCACGTCCGGCGGCCGCCGGTCGGTCTTGGGGCCGTCGGGGTCCTCGACGGGCGGATGATCGTCGCGCACCGTCGGCGGCCCCTCGTCCTTCAGGGTCGGCGGGCCGCCGTCCTCCATCCCGGCGGCCTCGAGGTTCCCGCCGGTGCGGTTGCGCATCGCGCGGCGGATCTTGACCCGGGCCGCGTCGGCCTTCTCCCCGGTCGCCGGGGTCAGGCTGATCTCGAGCGGCTGGCCCGGCGTCTCGCCCTTGGCGAGCTTCCAGGTGACGCCCTCACGGGCGAGGTCCTCCTCCGCGGCGATGCACACCTCGGCGGCCAGCTTGCGGCGGCCGTTCATGATCGCGGTGGTGTACGCCGTCTCGTGCTCGCCCATCTGGGCTGCGAGGTTCGCGTAGTGGCCCCACGGCGCCTGGCCGCTGCGCAGCAGGTCGGCGGCGGCCTTCTCCGCCCTGGCCGGATCGATCGCCGAGGCGGGCGGCACCTCCACGGCCCCTCCGGTCCCGGGCTTGCCACCGAACAACTGGCCCTTGAGGGCCGCGATCCCGACGTGCATCAGCCCCGCGGTGGCGGCGCCGGCCGCCCCGCCGATCAGGGCGTCCTTCGCCACGTCGCCGAAGCCCTGGATGACCCCGTTGCGCCAGGTGTCGCTCTTGGCCGCGGTCTCGAAGGCGCCCGTCGCCGCCCCGCCGACCGCACCCTCGGTCATGGACTTGACCGCGCCCATCCCGACGGTCTCGAACTGGGCCGCCGCCGCGGCCCTGGCGGCCCCCGAAGCCGCCTGCCGGTAGGCCGGGCTGAGCGCCGCGAGCGCCGCCGGCGTGGCCATCACCGCGGTCGCGCCCTGCACGGCGCCGCCGGCGAAGATCGCGGCGCCCTCGGCGCTCGCCATCGAGAAGCGGTCGCCCTTCACCGCCTTCGTGATGACCAGGTTGGCCAGGCCCTGGGCCATCGCCATCCGGGCCACCTGCCAGGAGACCAGCTCCGCCGCCGCCGCGGCCCCGGCGCCGCCGGTGGCCACGGTGATGATGACCCCCGCCGCCGCCGTGAGCGCCTGGACGGTGATCGCCTGCATCTCGTCGCGGTAGCGCTGGAAGATGGTGAGGGCGGCGTCGGCCCGGCCCTGCGCCGCCTCCATGCGCGCCCGCTCCTCGGGGGTCATGTTCTTCGGGTCCTTCACGGCCTTCTGGGCGGCGTCGAGCTCGCGGAGCTCGTCGCCGAGGGCGGCGCCCGGGCCGGAGGCGCGGGTGTCGATGCCCTCCCCCTCGATCCGCGACTCGAGCCACTTCTTGCGCTCGGCGGGGTCCGACGGTGCGAGCAGGTCCTCGACCCCCTCGAAGCCCGACATCCCGCGGAGGCGCTCCAGCAGGCCGCTGTCGCCCCGGATGGCGGCCTTGTCGGCGTCCGACGCCCCGAGCAGCAGCCGACGCGCGCCCTCCACGGTCCCCAGCTCGGCTGCCACCCCCACCTTCTGGACCAGCGTCCCCCGCACGACGATCTCGCCCCGTTGGATCGGCTTGAGACTGCTCGTGCCGGCGAGGAACCGCTCCCGGAAGGTGGGGTCGTCGAACACCTCCGCGAAGGCCGCTGCCACGCGGGCGTCCTCGAGCGCCAGCTTGATCACACCCTCGTGCTCGGAGACGACGACGCCCTTGGCGTTGACGAGCACGTCGATCCCGAGCTTCTCCCCCTCCTTGGGAGCGCCCGCCTGGAGCAGCGCCTCCATCCGGCCCGTGTCGGCCTGCGTGGCGCTGAGCTCGCCGCCGATCATCCCGTAGAGGCCGTCCGGATCCTTGCGCTCCCACTCCCCCCGGAGCTTCTCGAGCTCGTCCCGGCTCGCGTCCTCCAGCGCGCTCCAGACCTCCTTCCAATCGGTCCCCACCCCCTCGACGGCGATCCGGATCCGCTCCTTGGCGCCCCAGGTCCCGAGGAGCAGCAGCTTGGCCCGCTTGGCCGCGTCCGTGCCCTTGCCGAGCTTCGCCTCGAGGTCGTCCCCCAGCGGCGTCTTGTAGGTGGCGAGGTACTCCTTCTCGACGGTGTTGATCCCGGCGCGGCCGCCGGCCGACTTGCCAACCTCGTGCACGGCGGCGTCGATGCCGGAGTCGCTGGCCCACGTCCCGGCGATCGCCGCCCGCAGCGTGTCGGCGCCGCGCATGCGCCCGTAGGTGAGCAGCGCCATGCCCTTCACCCAGTCGGCGCCCGACAACTCGCCCGAGTCGAACGACCGACCCGCCGCCGAGGACTCCCGCGATGCGGTCGGGTCTGCCGTCGAGGAGGGTCCCGTCCGTCGGGTACTCCGTCGCATAGTCCGCAGCGAAGTCCCGCGACACCCCGCCTCCGGAGGCGTGCGCCTGCGGGAGGAGCCGGAACAGGGTGTCCTCGTCGGTGCCGGTCTCGACCACCGCGAGGTAGATCTTGTCGGCGGTCCGGAGCGTCCCGCGGCGCAGGTAGGCCCGCACCCGGGCGGCGTCCGGCGCGAACCCCATGCCGCGTTTGATGTCGTCGTCGAGCTCGACCCCCACGGCCTTCGGGTAGGCCGCCTTCAGCGCCTCGTAGCGTCCGCTGAGGGTCATCGCGTGCTTCAGCGTGGCCTCGCGGTCCGTGCCGAAGAGCTTCTCGTGAAGCGCCTTGGCGGCCTCGGCGTCACCGCCCTCCGTGGTGCCGGGCGCCGTGCCGGCGCGCCGGACGGCGGGGTCGCCGGCGGCGGCGTGGGGGTCGTGGTCCCCTGACGGGCGAGCACCCATCGGGCCACGAGCCGGTTGCCGCCCTCCGTGGACAGCAGCGGGGTCGCGGCGGGCGCCGCGACGGGCACGGGCGCCGCCACGGTGGGCGCGGGGCCCTCCGGGACGACTTCCCGTGCGGCTGACACCCGGCGACGGTAATCCAGGCCGCCGACCCGTGTCGAGTGGCACCTCGGCGCTCGCGGATGCGGTGGCTCAGGCCAGGGCGGCGCCCTCCGCGGCGCTCGGCTCGGGATCCGGGAGGCGTCTCATCCGGAGGGCGTCGAGCACGCCGAGCATGCCGGCGAGGATCGGGATGAGCAGCGCGATCTGCAGGGAGCGGTCCCGCGCCTCGGCGTTGATGTCGAGGATCTCCCGCCGGACGTCCTCGGGCTCCCCCGCGAGCAGGCGCTCGAGCTGCGTGTTGCTCATGACCTCGGCGTCGTCCTCGAGCGTGTCGGCGATCTGCTGCTGCTGGGCGGGCGGGATGACGTCGCTCTGCTCGGTCAGGTTCGTGAACGACAGGGAGAGGACCGCGAGCATGATCCCGCCGGCCATGGCCAGCCCGAACGACAGCCCGAACGATCCCGCGGCGGAGTTCACCCCAGCCGCCTCGCTCACACGCTCCTCCTGGACGGGTGACAGCGTGTAGTTGTTGAGCTGCGAGACGAGAAGGCCCAGCCCGCAGCCCGTGATCAGCAGCGGGACGAAGAGGGCCCAGCCGGAGTCCGCCCGGGGCACCACCGGGACGATCGCCGCCATGCCCGCGGTGGTGAGGGCGAACCCGGTCAGCACCACGTTGCTGGGGCGAAGCCTGCCCGACTTCTTCCCCGCGACCAACGCGACGGCGAACATGCTGAGCGACAGCGGCGCCAGCGACAAACCCGCCTCGAGCGCGTCGTACTCGAGCGTCATCTGCAGGAAGATCGGAAGCGCGATCATCGCGCCGCCGAGCGTCACCTGCTGGAGCAGCTGTCCGGAGATCCCGGTCGTGAATTGCGGGAAGCGGAACAGATCCGGGTCGATCAGGGTCACCTTGCCCTCGCGCCGGCGGCGCACCAGCCACCAGGCGAGGAGCGCCATCGCGATCGCACCGATCGCCATGAGCAGGCCGACGAACTCGCCCCCCTCCTGCCAGACCAGGATCCCGAGGACGAGGCCGCCCATCCCGATCACCGAGAGGGCGGCGCCGACCAGGTCGATCTGACGCGGGCCCGTGTACGGCACGTCGCGGATGAGCCTGACGCCGCAGAGCACGACCGCGATCACGACGACCTCGAGGAGGAACCCCACGCGCCAGGACATGTAGGTGGTGACGAAGCCGCCCAGGAGCGGCCCGACCGCGGCGGCGATCGCGGCGGAGGCCCCGACGAGCGCGTACGCCCGCTTGCGGGCCGGGCCCTCGAAGTTGCCGTGGATGAGGGACTGCATGGCGGGGAGCAGCAGCGACGCGCCGATCCCGCCGACGATGGCCCAGAAGATGATGACCGGGACCAGTGTCCGGGCGAGCGTCATCGCCAGCGCGCCGACCGCGTAGGCGAGCAGACCCAGGACGTAGGCACGTCGCCGGCCGATGAGGTCGCCGACCTTGCTGCTGATCAGGATGAACGCCGCGGAGACGAGCGCTTCGAGCGCGATGGCCGACTGGACCCCGCTCACCGTCGTGTCGAGGTCTTCGACCACCGCCGAGATCGAGACGTTCATCAGCGACGTGTTGACGACGAGCACGAACATGGCCATCGCCAGCAGGAGGGGGAGCAGGCGACCGCCCCCCGTCGGCCCGGGCGTCCCGTCGTTCCGGGGGTCGCTCACGCCCTGGGGGTCGCGAGGTGGACGGCGACCCGATCAGCCGACGAGGGCCTGGATGACGTCCTTGCTGTGCGTCACCGGCAACCGGTTGCCCTCCAGCTCGATCTGCGCGCCGCTCTCGGCGTCGATCAGCTCGAGCACGCGGACGTTCACGCGCTTGTGCACCTTCACCTCGACCGAATCCCGCGGCAGGCGGAAGACGAGCGCGCCGGCCTCGCGGCGGCGCTTGGCCGCGGCGAACCCGCAGACCTGGGTGGGCGTCACGCCGATGATCATCCACTCGGGGAGGCCCGAGGCCGCGTCGTGGATCTTCGCGGCGCCGATCATGCCGCCGACGGTGGCGATCGAGTCGCCCAGTCCGGGAAGCCCGGAGCCGAGGGTGTCGCCGATGAACCCGCCGGCGAACATGCTGCCGGTGTGGCCCCGGGGCTGGAATTCGCCCGCCGCCTCGACCTCCTCCGGCACGCCGAGCTCCCGCAGCGCCGTCTCGATCGACTCCACCATCACCTCTTCCGACACCGGCACTCCTCGGACGCGGTTTCCAGGGGACCGATCTGACACCAGCACGCCGCGATTTCGCAAGCGGTTCAGGGACGGAAGACCGTGGACGCGTGTCACGGCTCTCCCCTCGGCGGCCCGGCTGACGTAAGGTCGCCCCGTTGCCTCCCTCGAGCGCCGTCCGACCCCTGATCCTGGCCGTGGATGACGATCCCGCCGTCGGCCGCTCCATCGAACGCGACCTCCGGCGGAAGTACGGCTCGCGCCACCGGGTGCTGCTGGCCGGATCCGGTGAGGAGGGGCTGGGTCTGGTCGAGGAGATCGTCCGCCGCGGCGAGCCGGTGGCGCTCCTGGTGGCCGACCAGCGCATGCCCGGCATGAGCGGCGTCGAGTTCCTGGCCGGGGCGATCCGGATCGCCCCGCACGCCAAGCGCGTGCTGCTGACGGCCTACGCCGACACCGACGCCGCGATCACCGCGATCAACGAGGTGCGGCTGGACCACTACCTGATGAAGCCGTGGAGCCCGCCCGAGGAGCGGCTCTACCCGGTCCTCGGCGACCTGCTGGAGGACTGGGAGGCCGACGCGGCGTCGCGCGTCGCCGAGCCGGGGCTGCGCCTGGTGGGGCACCGCTTCTCGGCCGACGCCCACGCCACCCGCGACTTCCTGGCGCGCAACGGCGTCCCGTACCGCTGGGTCGACGTGGCCGAGGCGGAGGCGGCGACCCTGCTCGCCGCCGTCCACGGCGACGAGACCGAGCTGCCGCTGCTGGTCTTCGAGGACGGCCACGCCCTGGTGCGCCCGAGCCAGGCGGAGATCGCGGCGCGGATCGGGCTGCACACCGAGGCCGACCTCCCCTTCTACGACCTCGTCATCCTCGGCGGCGGGCCGGCCGGCCTGGCGGCCGCCGTGTACGGCGCCTCGGAGGGCCTGCGGACGCTGCTGGTGGAGCGGCACGCCACGGGCGGCCAGGCGGGGCAGAGCTCGCGGATCGAGAACTACCTCGGCTTCCCGTCGGGGCTGAGCGGGGCCGACCTGGCGCGGCGCGCCTCCGCCCAGGCCCTCCGGCTGGGAGCCGAGATGCTCACGGCGCGCGAGGTCGTCGGCATCCGCGAGAACGGCCCGGCGCGCGTGGTCCTGCTGGACGGCGGCGGGGAGATCGGGGCGCACGCCATCCTCGTGGCCACCGGGGTGCACTACGCCCGGCTCGACGCGCCCGGCGTGGAGGAGCTGACGGGGGTGGGCGTCTACTACGGCGCGTCGCCGGCGGAGGCCGCCGCGGTGGAGGGCGAGGACGTGGCCGTGGTGGGGGCCGCCAACTCGGCGGGCCAGGCGGCGATCGACCTCGCCGGCCGCGCCCGGCGGGTCACCATCCTCTGCCGCGGCGGCAGCCTGGCGAAGAGCATGTCCCACTACCTGGTGGAGCGGATCGAGGCGCTGCCCAACGTCGACGTCAGGCTGGACACGACGGTGGTGGGCGCGTCGGGCGAGGGCCACCTGGAGGCGCTGGAGATCGACACGCGCGGAGAGCGGTCGCGGCTGCCGGTGAGCGCCGCGTTCGTCTTCATCGGCGCCCGGCCCCAGACGGACTGGCTCGACGGCATCCTCGTGCGCGACGGGCAGGGCTTCATCCGCTCGGGCCCGGCCCTGCGGCACCTCGAGGGCCGGATGCGGTGGACGCTCGAGCGGGACCCGTTCCCCCTGGAGACGAGCGTCCCCGGGGTGTTCGTGGCCGGCGACGTCCGCGACCAGTCGATCAAGCGCGTGGCGTCCGCGGTGGGGGAGGGCTCGATGGCGGTCCAGCTGGTGCACTACTACCTGGGCGGGCTGGCGCCCGCCGCGCGATGAACCCGGAACGGCTGCGCGGCGTGCCGATCCTGGCCAACCTCGGCGACGCCGAGCTGGAGCGGATGGCCGAGCTCGGCCGCGAGCGGCGGCTCGGACCGGGCGACCTCCTGTTCCGTGAGGGCGACCGCGCCACCGCGTTCCACATCCTGCTGGAGGGCGCGCTGGAGACCACGCGCGACGTCGCAGGCGAGCAGGTGCTGCTGCTCAACCACAAGCCCGGGGGCTACCTGGGGGCGATGGCGCTCCTCACGGACACCCCGTACCGGGGGAGCACGACCGCGACGAGCGACGCCCTGGTGTTCGAGCTCGACGGCGACGAGCTGCGCGGCCTCGCGTTCACGCACCCGCCGCTGGTGCGCGCCTTCCTCGCCGCGATCGAGTCGGTGAGCGGGGCGGTGAAGGGCCTGGAGCGCGACTACGAGAAGCTGCTGACGGTGGGGCGCCTGGCCGCGGGGCTGGCGCACGAGCTGAACAACCCCGCCGCCGCGGCGGCGCGCGAGGTCGCGACCCTCCGCGAGTACGAGCGCCAGCGCCAGGAGGCGTTCGGCGAGATCGCGGCGCGCGGCGCCTCCGCCGACCGGCTGGCGGCGCTCGCCTCGCTCGGCGTGGCGGCGACCGCCGCGGCCCTCGGCGACCAGCCGCTCGATCCGATCGCGCGCAGCGACCGGGAGCAGGAGCTCGCCGGCGAGCTGGAGGCCCGTGGCGTGGAGGACCCCTGGGATCTGGCGTCGGCGGTCACCGAGGCGCGGCTCGACTCCTCGTGGGTGGAGCGGGTGGCGGCGGAGGTGGGCGAGGACGTCCTCCCGGTCGGGCTCCGCTTCGTCGCCTCGTGCGCCGGGACGCGCATCCTGCTCGCGGAGCTGGAGGAGGCGACCACCCGCATCTCCGACCTCGTGAGCGCCGTCCGCAGCTACTCCCATGTCGACCAGGCGCCCCGGACGATGGTCGACGTCCACCGGGGGCTGGAGGACACGCTCTCCCTCCTCGCCCACAAGTTGCGCGCGAAGCAGATCGACATCGTCCGCGACTTCGGCGGCGACGTCCCGCTGATCGAGGCGTCCGGCCCCGAGCTGAACCAGGTGTGGACGAACCTGATCGACAACGCGGTGGACGCGCTCCCGCCCGGCGGGCGGCTGACGCTCTCCACCCGCCGGATCGGCTCCCGCCTGTGCGTGGAGGTCGCGGACGACGGCCCTGGGATCCCCCCGGAGGTGCAGCCGCGCGTCTTCGACCCCTTCTTCACGACCAAGCCCGTCGGCGAGGGGACGGGCCTGGGCCTCGACATCGCCCAGCGCCTCGTCCTGCGCCACCACGGGGAGCTGCGGCTCGAGTCCGAGCCGGGGTCCACCCGCTTCCAGGTGATGCTGCCCCTGCCCTAGGCCGCGAGGGGCCGCCATCCCTCCGCGGGTCAGCCCTCCGGGCCGCTGCCGCGCATGTGCGGCGTGGCGAGCGAGGCGAACTCGATCGCCCCCTCGTAGGTCCGCTGCAGCGCGGCCGGATCGGTCCCCGGACCGAGCGCGTCGAGCGCCGCGGCGAGATCGCCGTGCTCGAAGGCGCGGACGCCGCACAGGACCGCCCCCGTGTCGCCGGCCCCGTGCCGGAGGGCATCGGCGATGCTCGGGTCCAGCGGCAGTTGCCCCAGCAGATCCTCCATCGGCGCATCCATGATCGCGTCGAGCACCGAGAACAGCCCGGTCATGAAGTGGGCGGCGCGGTCGGAGCCGGGCGGAGCAAGCGCCTCGCACATCTGGGCACGCGCCAGTCCCAGCACGACGAGCTCGCTCGGCGCGTCCTCGCGCGAGGCGAGGACGATCAGGGTGACCCAGCGCCGGATGGCCTCGATGCCGAGCATGGTGAGCGCGTCGCGCACGGAGCCCAGGGTGCGCCGGAAGCCGAAGAGGGCGGAGTTGATGTAGCGCAGGAGCTTGTAGCTGAGTGCCACGTCACGGCCGACGATGCGCTCCAGTTCCTCGAACTCGAGCGCCGGGTCGAGCAGCTCGGAGATCAGGCGCAGGCGCTCCAGGTTGGCGGGCGCCATCGTGCGTCCGCGGACGACCTGCGGCTCGCACAGCACGTAGCCCTGGAAGAGCTCGAATCCGATGTCGCGGCAGGCCGCGAGCTGGGCGTGGGTCTCGACCTTCTCCGCCAGCAGGCGCGTGCCCGGGAACCGCCGGATCGTGGCGGCGACCTCCCGGAGCTCGGCGATCGAGCGGCCGAGGGCCTCGACCTTGACCACGTCGGCGAGCTCGATCAGCGGATCGAACGAGGGGTCGTAGACGAAGTCGTCGAGGGCGATCGTGTAACCGGCGCGCTTCAGCCGCCGCGTGGCGTGCAGCACCGCCTCGTCGGGCTCGACGTCCTCCAGGATCTCGAGCACCACCTGGTCGGCCGGCAGCGGCAGCGCGTAGCCCTCGAGCAGGAAGCGGCGGGAGACGTTGATCCACGCGGGGTGCGCGCCGACGAGGCGCGGCAGCCCGATCTCGGTGAACGCGGTGAGGATCACCTCGGATGTCGCCGCCTCGGCGTCCACGACGAGGGCGCGGTTGTCGTCGCCGCTCCTGAAGAGCAGCTCGTACCCCTCCACCTGACGGCGCGCGTCGAAGAGCGGCTGCCGCGCCACGCACACCGACGATGGAGCCGGCGGCGACGGCGTTGCCCCCGGCCGCGCGCCTCGCCCGAGCACGATCGCGCGGATCGTCGTGGGTCCCGTACGGGGCCGAGCGGGGCTACGCGGCGGGGTGCGCCGCGGGGCTCTCGTAGTCGACGGCGCCGTGCTTGCTGGAGACCAGGCGGCCCTGCGAGAGGGACATCACGAGCACCGCGATCAGCTCGTGCATGATGATCGTGTGGCGGTTGCCGGACTCCTGCATCCGCGCGCGGAGCTGGTCGCGGACCTCCGGGACGCCGGTGGTGTCGATGATGATGTCGACGCCCTCGCCCAGGTCGGCCACGTCCATCGCGTCGCCGAAGGTGGGGCGGCCGTGCGCGCGCGCGAGCGCCACGCCGGGCGCGCCCGGGTCGAGGTCCGCCACACCGACCACGTCGACGAAGTCGGCGGCGAAGAGCTCGCGCAGGAGGGGGGTGCCGGTCTCACCGGCACCGACGACACCGATGCGGATCGTGTTCACGGGATTCCTCGCTCGTCGGCGTCCGGCGGGCCCGAGACGCGCTGTCACCCCGCCTATCGGTCGATGCCCGGAAAGCTTGACGCGCGCGCCCCGCGACCCCGGCGCTCCACCGTCACCCGTCGGCGAGGACCATCTCCGACGCGCGTTCGGCGATCATCATGACCGGCGCGTGGGTGTTGCCGGAGGTGATCGACGGCATCACCGACGCGTCGACGACCCTGCAGCCCGTCGACGCCGTGCACGCGCAGGCGCGGGTCGACCACCGCGTCGTCGTCCGCGCCCATGCGGCACGTGCCGCACGGGTGGTAGAGGGTCTGGCCGGTCGCCTGGGCCCAGCGCAGCAGGGCGTCGTCGTCCTCCGCCCGCGGCCCGGGGTTCATCTCCCGCGCGACGAGCCGCGCGAGCGACGGCCGGGCGACCAGGCGGCGCGCGCGCCGCATCCCGGCGACGACCCGCCGCCGGTCGTCGGGGTCGGTGAGGAAGCGCGGGCGGATGGCGGGCGGCCGGGCCGGGTCGGCGGCGACGCTGTGGATCGACCCCGCCGAGCGCGGGCGCTGCTGGATGATCCCGATCGTCATCCCCGGCTCCCGGTCGAGGACCCGCCGGGCGGCGTTCTCGTAGCTCGCGTGCATGAAGAGGAACTGGATGTCGGGGCGGTCGTCGTCGGCGCCGGTGGCGACGAAGCCGTGGCAGAGCGCCGGCCCGAGGGTGAGGATCCCGGTCCGGCGCACGAGGTACCGCCCGACGGCGGAGGCGAGCCGCCACCCGTGCGTCGACTCGTTGAGGGTCCGGATGCCCTGGAGCCGCCAGTTCATCCGCAGCGCATAGTGGTCGATGTAGTTCTCGCCGACACCCGGCAGCTCGCGGTGCAGGGGCACGCCGATGCCGTGCAGCACGTCGGCGCGTCCGATCCCGGAGAGCTCCAGCAGCTGGGGCGAGCGGATCGCGCCGGCGGCGAGGATCACACCCCGGCGGGCCCGGAGCTCCCGGACCGACCGGCCGTGCCGCACCGTGGCCCCGGTGCAGCGACGGCCGTCGAACGTCAGCCGCAGCGCGAGCGTGCCGGTCATCACGGTCAGGTTGGGCCGTCGCCGCGCGGGGGCGAGCCAGGCGTCGTACGGGCTCCACCGCCGCCCGCGGAACTGGTTGACCTGGTAGTAGCCGAACCCCGCCTGCTCCAGGTTGTAGTCGTCGACGAGGCGGCCCCCGTCCTCGACGGCGGCGCGCAGGAACGCGTCGGCGGCCGGGAACCGCTCCCGCACCTCGGTGACGTGCAGGGGACCCCCGCGGCCCCGGCCCACGTGTCCCCCGGCGACGTCCTCGATGCTGCGGAAGCACGGCTCGACGTCCGCCCACGACCAGCCCGTCGCGCCGGCGGCCGCCCAGCCGTCGTAGTCGGCCTGCTGCCCCCGCACGTACACCATGCCGTTGATGAGCCCCGAGCCGCCGAGCCCCCGCCCGCTCGGGATGGGGATCGCGCGCCCGCCGGTGTCCGGGTCGGGGGTGGACGTGTAGGCCCAGTTGTAGCGGCGGCTGCGGAGCAGGTGCCCGAACCCGGCGGGGATGCGGATGAACGGGCTGCGCGGCTCACCGCCCGCCTCGACCAGGAGCACCCGGTGCCGGCCGGATTCGGTCAGGCGGTTCGCCAGGACGCATCCCGCCGTCCCGCCTCCCAGGATCAGGTAGTCCGCGTCGTCCACACATCCACGGTAGGCCTGCTCCGCGGCGTGCGGATCCGGAATTGGCCGAAACGCGCGTCGTAGGCTGCACCCATGGATCCGCTGACCCGCCGGATGGCGTGGACCGCCGCGGTGGCGGCGGCGGTGACGGGGGCGCTCGTCGCCCTCGCGGCCGCCGTCTTCGCGACCGTCGTCGGGCACCCGCCGACCGTCGGCGGGCTCGTGGCGCTCGTGGCCGGGTCGGGGGTCCTCTGCGCCGGCGTGGCGGTCGTGCTCGTGACGCGCGTCGGTCGCGTGCGCCGGGCCCTCGGCCTGGAGCCGGTCCGCCCCCGCCTGCCCTGACGCGGAGGTCAGGCCCGCGGGCGCCCCCGTCGTCCCGAGGGGGTGCGCGCGATCTGCGCGGGCACCAGCGGCCACACGGCCGCCTCGCGCGCCACCGGACCCGGTGCGAGGGGGCCGCGCGCCGTCGCCACGCGCACGCCCACGCCGCTTCCGCGCAGATACCAGCGGAAGAAGAGGGCGGCCCGAGGCGCGTGCCATCGCGACGTGACCACCAGCACCTCCGCGGCACCCAGGTCTCGGGCCACCCGCGCGGCGTGCACGGCGTTCTCGGCCGTGTGGCGGGAACCGTCGTCCAGCACGATGCGGGCGGCCGCGCCCCGCCATTCTCGCCGCATCAGCTCGGCCTCGGAGCGCGCCCCGCGCGAGCGCGCCCAGCCCGACAGCAACACCACGTCGTCGGCCGTCGCGAGCTCACCGGCCCGCTGCACGCGCGCGGCGCACACCGGATGCAGGCCTCCGCTCCGGCGGGCCGAGAAGCCCAGCACGGCGACGACGCGGCGGGGGCTCATGCGCGGCGGTGCCGCAGCCAGCCGAAGAAGATCAGCGTGCCGATCACCGTCACCACCAGCTTCCACGCCACGGCGCCGTGGAGGCGCGACTCCCCGCTGGCCCGCGGCCGCATCTCCACCGCCACCTCCTCGACGCGCAGTCCGGCGCGGTCGAGGCGCAGCAGGGCCTCCACCTCCGGCGCGCCGCTGGTGTAGGGCACCGCCATGATCGGCATGGCCGCCGCGTTGACGGCCGCCATGCCGCTGGTGGCGTCCATGAACCGGCGTCCCAGCCTCAGGCGCATGGCGCCCTGCAGGAGCCCGATGCCGAACCGGCGGGACGGGCTCGGCGCGTAGCGGTCGGCGTCGTAGCCCTCCGCGGCGGCGAACCGCGAGCCCACCGCGACGTCGCACACGCCCTCGCGCACCAGGGCGATCAGGCGCGCCAGCTCGGCCACGGGGTGCTGGCCGTCGGCGTCCACGCGCCCGCAGATCGCGTAGCCGCGCTCCATGGCCTCCCGGTAGCCGGCCGCGATCCCGACCCGGAGGCCGCGGTTCTCGCCGAACGAGAGCACGTCGGCCCCGAGGGCCCGCGCCACCTCGGCCGTGGCGTCCGTCGACCCGTCGTCGATCACCAGCACGTCCACGTCGGGCAGGCCGGCGCCGAGCTCCTGGAGGACGGCTGGGAGGTTGGCCTCCTCGTTGAAGGCGGGGATGAAGACCACGGTGTCGTGCATCGGTGCCGGCCTCGTCTCGTCGGGCGCGGCGATCACGCGCGTGGATCGGCTCCGCCGGATGGTACGGCCCGGGCCGGGTTCCGACGCAGGCCCTTCCGCGCTTCGCCGGGGCGTGGTTTCATCCCGCGTCCAGGGCGCCGACGGTCAACGTCCGCCGGCAACCGGACGAACGACCTGGGGATCCGCATGCCGCTGAGGGAGTCCACCGCCGCCGCGGCAGTCGCCGCCGCCGCGCTCGCCGCGCTCGCCCCTGCCGCGCTCGGTGCGACCGCCTCGACGATCCTTCCGACGCCCGCCGACGTGGCCGCGCCGGCCGGCGGGGTCGGCGTGCCCCAGGCCATCAACCTGGGCGCCGCGCCGCCCGGCGTGACCTACGAGGTCGCGGTCCCGCCGCGCAATGGCGTCGTCCAGGACGCCGTCCCGACCGACCCGGCGCTGCTCTACACGCCGAACCCCGGGTTCCAGGGAACGGACTCGCTCTGGTACCGGGTGCGCTCGGCGCAGAAGCTGAGCGCGCTGGCGCTCGTGAGCATCACCGTGAGCCCGGATCCGCCCATCCCCCCGGCGGCCATCCTCTTCGCCGACGGCTTCGAGAGCGACAGCCTCATCCCCTTCGAGCGGCGGAAGGCGCCCGGCCGCTGGACCAGCGTCGCCGAGGAGCAGGGCACGAAGGTCTCGGTCGCGAGCGGACGGGGGAACCCGAGTGGCTTCGCCATGCGGGCCGTTGACGCGAACAACAGCGCGCGCTCCGCCTGGGCGATCGGGAGGTTCGCGCCGGCGGGCGCGGTCACCGTGCGGGCCGACCTGCGCATCGACCGCGTGCGCCTGGGCCGCAACCGCCTGCGGTCGTTCCTGCGGATCGGCAGCGGCGGGAGCGGCAAGCGCATCGAGATCGTCGTCTTCCGCCCGAAGCGGGGACCGCTGACCTGGGCCGCGACGGCTGAGGACCGGCGCGGCCGCTTCCGCTACAGGATCGGCAAGGGCCCGGTGCCGCTGGGCAGGTACGTCTCCATCGAGATGCGCACGGACTTCGCGAGCGGTGCCGGCGGAGTGGAGCTCCTCGTCGACGGCACCACGCGGCTCTCGATGCGAGGGATCGACATGTCCGGCGTGAAGGCGCGCAAGGTCGAGGCCGGCCTGCTCTACACCGACAGGGCAGGCGACAACGCGACGGTCTACCTGGACAACCTGCGGGTCACGGCGGAAGGCATCCCCGCCCAGTAGCCCGTGCGCGGGTGGGCCCCTCGTCGACGATCCCCGTCACGGGGTGGTCAGGGCCCACGTCCGGCCCGCGGGGTCGTGGCCCGTCCCGTCCTCGGCCGGGTCGCGATCCCTGCGGGCGAATCTCAGCAGTACCTGCGTCCCGCGCCCGTCCGAGACGACCTCCACGTCGTCGGCCAGGCGGGCCATGATGTGGAGCCCGCGACCACGTGTCCGGTCCGGCGGCGGCACAGGCGGCGGCCGGAGCGGCATCGCGGCCGCCAGCCGGCCGCGATCCGCCACGGCGATCCATGCGCTCTCGGGACCGGCGCTGAGCAGGACCAGGATGATGGCGGCCGGCTCGGAGCCATGCTCGACGGCGTTGGCGACGGCCTCGCTCGTCGCGAGCTGCACGGGCGGGTGAAGGGCGTCCGGCCAGCCCTGGCGCGCCAGGAGCGCGCCGACGGCGGCTCGCGCCAACCCCACCGCTCGAGGGTCGGCGGCCAGCGGAAGGCGGACGTCCGCTCCGACCCCGGCCGCCATCTCCGTGGATGCGAGAACCGGCATCGGGGCACGCGACCCGCCGGGATCACCGGTGAGCACCCACTCCCGGACGAGACGCGGTCGGTCGACGGCCCTCCGGGCATGGCGGCTGCACAGGTCCGCGGTGAGCCTGTGGGTGCCGCGCACCCGCGTGACGGCGGCCTGCGGGCATGGCCGGACGCGACCCGTCAGTGCGTCCACCATGCGCCCCTGGCACGGTCGCGCATCACCTGCGCTCCACCCATCACGCGGTCGCTCGGCGGTTCGGATCGGTGCCCCGTACACGCTCCACCTTCCAAAAGAGGGGGCGTCAACCGGGGTCCGGGGCGACGTCGTGAGCGTACTCCCCCGGCGCTGGGCGCGAAACCCCATCGCATCGGCCAGGGGGCCCCGCACCCAGAAGGGCCTACAGTGGGGTACGCGGCGCGCCAGGCGCCAGCCTCGCCAGCGATGGCCGGCGCTTCAGGAAGAGGACAGGACCATGGGCGAGTTCGATCTGAACGTCGAGGACGACGACCGGCCCGGCGCAACGGCACGGCACACGCGAACCGCGCGCGCCCGACCGCCGCGCGTCGGCGCTCGCGTGCGGATCCTCACGGACCGCGCGGTCGAGGTCCCCGGCGGCTTCTTCACCCTCCGTGCGGGCGAGGAGGGCAGCGCCGTCCGTGTGGGCCCCCGTTCGTGTGCGGTTGAGGTCGCCGGGACCGTCGGCGTCTTCTTCCACGGGGAGGTGGAGGTGGCCGAGTCGCCGCCACCCAAGCGCCGGCGCGATCCACTGGTCGCGAAGACGCTCGCGGTCGGGACCCACGTCCAGATCCTGAAGGGGCGCCCCATGGGCACCGACAGCCTGATCCGGATCAATGCGGGCGACCTGGGCAGGATCGTCAAGGTCGGGGCGCGCGGCTACGCGATCGACCTGGGTGGCGCCCTCGCCGTCTTCCGTCGTGAGGACGTCGCCGAGGTGCCCGGCCCGGCGGCCTAGCCCGGGCTGCATGGCCCTTGCTCCGCCTGCGCCGCAGAGCGCGCCCCGACAGGGGGTCGCCGTGCGCATCGTCATCTGGCACGGCTACCTCCTCGGCGGAACCGGCTCGAACGTCTACGTCCGCTCGCTCGCGCGGGCGTGGCGGCGGTTGGGACACGACGTGGTCGTCATCTGTCAGGACCCGCGCCCGGAGGATCACGACCTGCTGGGCGCGCGGGTGGTGCGGCCGCCGATCGGACCGCGGTTGCCCGTGTTCGTCCTCGACGCCTACGAGGACGTCGAGGCGTGCCTCATCGGCGAGATGTCACGCGCCGAGCTCGACGGGATCGTCGAGGCCAACGCCGCCGCGATACGCGCCGAGCTGCCCGCGGACCTCGTGCTCGTGAACCACGTGCTGCTCGGCGCTCCCGTGGGGGCGGCGACGGGCTCGCCGTTCGTGCTGAAGGCGCACGGATCAGAGCTCGAGTACGCCATGCGCGGCGATCCCGCCCTCTGCGCGTGGGCGCGCGCGACGATCGCGTCGGCCGGAGCCGTCGTCGCCGGCTCCGAGCACGTGCGCCGGGTGCTCGGCGAGGTGGTCGGCCCGGGGTCGTACCAGCAGCGGGTGCGGGTGGTGCCGCCCGGGGTGGACGTCGATGAACTGCGGCCCGAGCCGCGCGAGCAGGCCCTGGCACGCCTGATCGCCCAGTCCCGTCTCGACGCGCCGAACCCCCCCTCGGCGCGCGACGAGCGCGCGCCCGACCAGGACAACGCGGAGCGCCTCGCCGATTTCCTGGCCGTCGACGCCCCCACGGTCCTCTACGTCGGGAAGCTCAGCCGCGAGAAGGGCGTCCACCTGCTGCTGGAGGCCCTCGGCCGCCTCGACGCGCGTGCGGTGATCGTCGGCTTCGGTCCCGAGCGAGCCAACCTGGAGAGACAGGCCGGCCCGCGCGTCCTCTTCACCGGCGCCCTCGAGCACCGCCACCTCGCCCACCTGTGGCCGCTGGCGCACGTCAGCGTGACGCCGTCGATCTTCCCGGAGGCCTTCGGCATGGTCGCCGCCGAGGCGGCCTCCTGCGGCTCGCCGCCGCTGGTGGCCAGGCACTCCGGCCTCGCAGAGGTGGCCATCGGGCTCGAGGCGGAGTACCCGCCCGAGTACCGTCACCTCGCCGCATTCACCCCCGGCGACGTCGATGACCTGACGGCCAAGCTGCGGGCCATCCTGGCCCTCCCACCCTCCGAGCGCGCCGAGCTGGGGGCGGCTGCGCGGCGCGCGGCGGTTCGCCTCTGGGGCTGGGAGGGGGTCGCCGCGAACCTTCTGGCGCTCGGGAGGTCCTCCCCCGCGTGAAACTGCGTCGTTCGCCGCGGTCGCGCGGGATCTTGACCGGGATGTCCATCCCGGCAGTAGGCTCGTTCTCCCGTCTCGGAGGCACCCGGATCGTGAGCAGAGCCACGGCGATCGTCCTCGCGGCGCTGTTCGTCCTCGCCCTCGCGGCATCACCGCGGGTCGCGCACGCAGCCACGCCCGACACCGGTTTCGTGCAACCGTACGCCGGGACGCCGAGGTACCTGAAGTACGCGCCCCGGGAAGCGACGCGTGCGAGCCAGATCAACCGGCCCCTTGGCGCGAAGGCGGCGGAACGGATCGCCCGCAAGCTCGGGCTCGACAAGCGGCACGCCTTCACGCCGAAGCAGTACCGGCTCTTCATCACCGGCAGGGGGATCGGCGGCGATCCGACTGCCGCCAAGCTGGTGGACGAGAGCGTCCGGATCTTCACGAACACGACGGGCCGCCCCCTCTTCGCCAACGTCGACGGCACGGTGACGCCCACCGTGCTCGGCAGCTACGGGCTGATGGTCAACAGGGCCGGGATGCTGGAGAGCCTCGCGAACACCGACGCCCCCACCCGGCAGGTGAACACCGTCCTCGTGCCGGGCGGGTATCTCGGCACGTGGTGTCGGCGCAACGGCGCCGAGGATTCGCTCTGGATGCTCTACCGGTCGGCCTACGGCTCGGAGATCCTCTTCGGCAACGCCTCGCAGCAGCAGTCGGGCGTCGCGCAGCTGGTCCCCAATCGGAAGGGTGCGACGACCTCGACCGTGGGGATGTCGATGGCCCCCTCCATCTGGATCATCAACTTCGCGGCCGTCTACACCCTGAAGCCGAGCCTGGCGGCGAAGATGCCCGCCCGGTGGACGCCGATCCCCGATGACGTCGTGCAGGCCCTCGAGGCCAGTCCCACCGGCCAGGTTCCGTACAGCGAGTTCACGTCGTCGTTCCCCGGCTGATCGCCGGCTGCCGCGGCCGGGTTTCGAACGCGTGCCGCCGCCGTGCAGGGGGCGCAGAGACGCTCAGATGGCTGTGCGCGCGAGGCGTCGTCGGTTCGCGGTCACCCTCCGGTGCACCGGTCCCAGGCTCTGCTGCATGGCCGTGACTCCGCCGCACTGCCAGGCGAGCGTGGCCGCGATCCAGGACTCGACGAACGCCTCACCCTTCTCCTGGATCATCCTGGCGTACTCGGCCTGGTCACGGGTGCTCGGCGGCCAGCCCCCCAGCATCATTCGTGCTGTGCGGTGGGCGATGATCTCGGGGGTCGCCATGGCCACCTCCCAGGCCTGGAACCACGCGCGCCAGTCGAGGCCGGGCAATGTGGCGTACGGGTGCGTTCTCGTCCTGGGCAATGGGACCGAGCTTTCTCGAGGTTGTCTCGCCGCCCTGGAAGCAGCGATGGGGTCCCGGCGTTGTTCCCAGGCGGGGACGATCGTAGTCGCCTCCTGGGTCGGCATGAGGGCGTCCTCCGACCACTTGACTCCAACGGGAACTCCGGCTCGACCGGCAGGCTCACCGCGGTTGGCCTGAGCCTCTGCTCGCGGGTTGCAGGAAGCCCACTGTCAGGGTTTCCACGGATGGCCGTGGCGACCGTCGGGGCTTTGCTTGTGACGATCCTTGCAAGTCAGGCGAGACCTGACGGATCACGCCCAGAGGAGACAGGAAAATGGGCACGCTCGATCCACCCCGAATACGCTCCCGACGTTCCCGCCGTACCGCGCACTTCGTCCTCCCCAAGCAGTGGGCCTCGCTCCGCAAGGCCGAGGCACTCGAGCGCGAGACCGGCAAGCGCGTCATCCACTTCGAGAAGGGCGACTTCCAGGGCGACGAGTTCCGTCCGGCGCCCCACATCATGGAGGCCTGCGCCAAGGCGCTCACGGACGGCCACGTGCGCTACGTCCCCGGCCCCGGCCTGCCGGAGCTGCGTGACGCGATCGCCGAGGAGGCCACCAGGCGCGGCCGGCCGACGGTGCGCGAGGAGGTCCTGGTGACGATGGGCGCCAAGCACGCCCTCACCCAATCCCTCCTGACCATGATCGACCAGGGCGACGAGGTGATCTTCCCGAACCCCGGCTACCCGCCGGACGAGTTCTGGATCACCTACGCGGGCGGCACGGTGGTGTACGCCCCGCTCGTCGAGCCGGACTTCCACTTCGACCTCGACTCGCTGCGGTCGCTCATCACCGAGCGCACGAAGATGATCATCATCAACACGCCCCAGCGGCCGAACGGGATGTTGGTCGGCCAGCTCGAGGAGATCGCCGAGATGTGCCTCGAGAGGGGCGTGACCGTGCTGAGCGACGAGATCTTCAGCCATATGGTCTACCCGCCGGCCGAGCACCGCACGATCGCCGCCGTCCCGGGTATGGCCGAGCGCTCGATCATGGTCGACACCTTCTCGAAGACCTACGTCATGACCGGCTTCCGGATCGGCTGGTGCGTGGCCGACCGGGACCTGATCACCACGATGGACATCTTCCAGCAGAACTCCGTCACCAACGTCGCCGCCTTCGTCCAACTGGCCGCCCTCGCCGCCCTCACCGGTCCCCAGGACCACGTCGTGCAGACAACCGCGCGTCTGCAGGCCAAGCGCGACATGGTGGTCGCCGCCCTCAGCCGGATGCCCGGCATCGCGTGTCCGACGCCGGAGGGGTCCTTCTATGCCTTCCCGGACATCCGCGGCACGGGAATGACCTCCCAGCAGTTCGCCGACCACCTCATCGAGCGGCATTCGGTGGGCGTCGTGGCCGGCTCGGCCTTCGGCGACCGCGGTGAGGGGCACGTCCGCCTCACCTACGCGGCGCCCGACGAGGTGCTCGAGGAGGGGCTCGACCGGATCAAGAACGCCGTCGAGGCCATCTAGGCCATGAACGCTCGTCGCGGCGGCCCGGCACGCGTTCGCGGGCCGGGCCCCGCGCATGAGCCCCCCGAGATCCGCGGGCGGGACGTCGTCGACGGCGCGGGCGAAGGGTTCCTCCCGAGCTCTGATCCGCCGGCGTGGTCACGGGCCGGGGGCAGATTGGGGCTCCGCTCCGCGCCAGGACGCTCCCGATGAGCGCTGAGGCCCGCGCCATCCGCGACGACATCCTCAACTACGCGGCGACGCTCAGTCGGCTGAGGCAGCTCAAGGGCCGCGAGGTCCTCGCCGAGCTCCGCGTGGGCGGCGCCCACGGCCCGTTTCGGCTCGCCGCGCGAGGGGTCATGGTCGGCGCTCCCCCCGGCCAGTCCGAGTTGACCGAGCGGCGCGCGCCGGGAGATGACGTCGAGGCCTTCCGGCTCGACAGCGGCGGCTTCCTGGCCGTCAGGGAGACGGACTTTGTTCGCGGTGAGTGGCACGCCGGAGACGACGAGGCGGAGGCGCCCTCGCAGCCGCACCTGAACGTCATCTTCACGGACTCGGTTCTGCACGTCGCTGTTCTCTGGCGACACGATCCCGCGATCGGTTGGCCCGTCTAAGGGGACGGCGGCCGCCTCGTCGCGGTGCCAGACCCAGGTCCGACGGGGTCGGACGCGATCCCGCGCGCATCCTGTCCCCAGGCCGATCGCTCGACCCCTGGGCGGGCCATCCGCTCGGCACGTCCGCATCTTCGTTCTCACCCCTGTCGTCCAAGGGCGGAGAAACGAGAGCCGACGCGGGGACTCGAACCCCGGACCCCTTCATTACGAGTGAAGTGCTCTGCCAGCTGAGCTACGTCGGCCCGGGCCCCTGAGGGGCCGCCGGGGGAGGATAGCCCACCGCGATCGGGGCGGACGCGGGGGGCCGGGTGGAGGAGCCGCGCCGCGCGGGCTCCCCGCAGGCGGGATCCGGGCGGGCACGCATGTGGCCGGTCGGCGGCGCGCCGCAGGATCCGGTCGACGCTGCGGCGTCGGGACGGAGGCGACGATGAGGACCCCCGAGGATCCCCGCGGGGAGCTGCTGGAACTGACCGCGGAGCTGCGCCACCTGCGGCGCGGGTACCTGCGGACGGGCGCCGTGAGCCGGCGTTCGGCGGCAGCGGGTATCCGGGGCGCGCAGCTGTCGACGCGTGGGGGGGACGTGAACCGCTCCGGCCCGATCTTCGAGGATCGCCGCGATGCGGGACGCCACCTCGCGCAGCGGCTCGCCGGTTCGCATCCGACGCGCCGATCGTGCTCGCGCTCCCCCGTGGCGGCGTGCCGGTCGCCGCCGAGGTCGCGCGCGCCCTGGGTGCGCCGCTGGAGGTCCTGGCGGTGCGCAAGCTCGGCGCGCCGAGCCACCCCGAGCTCGGGGTCGGCGCGATCGCGGAGGACGGCACCGCGGTCCTCGACCCCGACGTCGCGCGGCGCGTCGGCATGACGCGGCGGATGCTCGACCGGCGACGGTCGAGCGCGAGCGCGCGAGAGCTGCGCCGGCGCGTCGAGCGCTACCGCGACGGACGGCCGCGCCGCTCGACGTGCGCGGGCGCACCGTGATCGTCGTCGACGACGGACTCGCGACCGGCTCTGACCGACCTCGCGGCGGTCCGCGCGCTGCGCGCCGCGGCGCGGACGGATCGTCGTCGCGGTTCCCGTGGGCTCGCGCCGAGTCGGTCGCGCTGCTCGGCCGAGGAGGCCGACGAGGTCGTCTGCCGCGCGATCCCCGCCGACCTCCTCGGGCGTCGGCGAGCTGGTACCGCGACTTCTCGCCGGTCTCCGACGAGGAGGTGCTGGCGCTGCTCGGCCGACGTCCGGGAGCGGCTCCGCGGCGCCTCGCGCGACATCGACGCCGGTGGCGACGCCGAGCTCACGCGGCGACCTGGACGGTGCCGGCCGCACGCCGCGCGGTCTCGTGATCTTCGCGCACGGCAGCGGCAGCAGCCGGCTGAGCCCGCGCAACCGCGCGGTGGCCGCGGCGCTCAACGAGGCCGGGTTCGCGACGCTGCTGTTCGACCTGCTGACCGAGGACGAGGCGGGCCGGCGCGAGCTGGTCTTCGACATCCCGCTGCTGGCCCGCCGGCTCGAGCTCGTGACGCGCTGGGCGCTGGAGGACCCGGCGACGCGCGACCTGCCGGTCGGCTACTTCGGCGCGTCGACGGGCGCCGCCGCCGCGCTGCGCGCTGCGGCGGCCGCGGGCGACGTCGGTGCGGGCGGTCGTCTCGCGCGGCGGGCGCCCGGATCTGGCCGCCGACCGCCTGCCCTACGTGCGCCGCGCCGACCCTGCTGATCGTCGGCGGCCGCGATCGCCGAGGTGCTCGAGCTCAACCGCCGCGCGGCGGCGATGCTGCGCTGCCCGCACCGGCTCGTCGGTCGTGCAGGGCGCCGGGCACCTGTTCGAGGAGCCGGGCACGCTCGAAGCGGTCGCCCAGCTGGCGGCCGAGTGGTTCGCCGAGCACCTCGAGACCCGCGGCGCCGCGGCTGGCGGCCACGGGAGGCTGACGCGATGGCCGTCCCGCTCGCGCTGCCGCTCGGCGAGCGCGCAGTCCTCGACGCCGATCCGGCGCGAGGCGCACCGCGCTCACGGGCGACCACCGCGACTACGACGCGCTGCTGGCGCTGGATCGGCGACGCCCGCATCGTGCTGCTCGGCGAGGCGACCCACGGCACGCACGAGTTCTACCGCGAGCGCGCCCGGATCACCAAGCGCCTGATCGCGCGAGAAGGGCTTCACCGCCGTCGCGGTCGAGGGCGACTGGCCCGACGCCTACCGCGTCAACCGCTACGTCCGCGGCGCGCGGCGACGACCGGCGACGCCGAGGAGGCGCTGCGCGGCTTCCAGCGCTTTCCCGACCTGGATGTGGCGCAACGCCGACGTGCTCGACTTCGTCGGCTGGCTGCGCGACCACAACGACGGGCTGCGCCGCAGCGGCGCGCAAGGTCGGCTTCTACGGGCTCGACCTCTACAGCCTCGCACGCCTCGATGGAGGCGGTGATCGCGCTACCTCGACGAGCAGCGACCCGGACGCCGCGGCCCGCGCGCGCGCGCGCTACGAGTGCCTCCAGCCCTACGGCGGCGACAGCGCCGGCTACGGCCACGCGCGTGCTGCTCGGCGTCAGCGAGCCGTGCCGGCGCGCGGTGATCGAGCAGCTCGTCGAGCTGCGCCGCCAGCGCGCGGCGAGTACCTGCGCGCGACGGGCGCGTCGCCGAGGACGAGTACTTCTTCGCCGAGCAGAACGCGCGCCGTGGTCGCCGAACGCCGAGGAGTACTACCGCACGATGTTCGGCGGCCGCGCCGGCTCCTGGAACCTGCGCGACCGCCACATGGCCGACACGCTCGACCAGCTGCTGGCGCACCTCGACCGCCACGGCGGGACCGACCCGCGTCGTCGTCTGGGCGCACAACTCGCACCTCGGCGATGCGCGCGCGACCGAGATGGGCGCGCGCGGCGAGCTGAACCTCGGCCAGCTGGTGCGCGAGCGCCATGGCCGCGACGTCGTCAGCGTCGGCTTCACCACCTACGCCGGCACCGTCACCGCCGCCTCCGACTGGGGCGCGCCGCCGAGCGCAAGCGCGTGCGCCGCGCGCTGCCCGGCAGCTACGAGGCGCTCTTCCACGCCAGTCGGCATCCCCGCGTTCCTGCTGTGCCCGCTGCCGGCGGGCGCGCCGCGGACGCGCTGCGCGAGCCGCGGCTGGAGCGCGCGATCGGCGTCATCTACCGGCCCGAGACCGAGCGCCAGAGCCACTACTTCGCGGCCGAGCGCCGCGCGCCAGTTCGACGCGGTGGTCCACATCGACCACACCCGCGCCGTCGAGCCGCTCGAGCGCAGCCGCAGCCTGGGAGCGCGGCGAGCCGCCCGAGACCTTCCCGACCGCGCTCTGACGCGGTGGCCGGCTGCCGCCTCCACCTGGAGACGACGCGGACGCGAGAAGGAGGATTCCGATGACGGTGCGTGAGGCGATGACCACGACGATCAGCACCGCGGGCCCCGACGACACGGTCGCGCACGCCGCCGGTCTGATGCGGGCCGAGAACTGCGGCTTCATCCCGGTGGTCGACGGCGGCCGGGTCGTCGGCGTCGTCACCGATCGCGACATCGTCATGCGGTGCATCGCCGTGGGCCGCCCCCGCGACGGAGCGGCTCGCCGAGGTGATGACCCCCGGGGGCGTGGACGATCGACGCCGACGCCACCCTCGAGGCGGCCGCCCAGCAGATGGCCGCCCACAAGATCCGCCGGCTGCCGGTGATCGAGGGGGACCGGCTGGCGGGCGTCCTCAGCTACGGGAACCTGGAGCAGGCGCTCAACGCCCGTGGGCTGCGTGCGGCGACCGAGGCGACGCTCGGGGTCACGTACGGCGCCTAGCGTCGTCCAGCGGTCCGACCGCGCCGTCGGGCTCTCCGCAGGCGGGATCGGGGCGGTCACGCATGTGGCAGGCCGGCGCGCGCCGCAGGATCCGGTGCACACTGCGGCGCCGGACGGAGGGCGACGATGAAGACTCACGAGGATCCCCGCGACGAGCTGCTCGAACTGGCCGCGGAGCTGCGCCACCTTCGGGGCGAGCACCTGCGGACGGGCGTCGAAGACACCGCCCGGCGGCACCTGGAGACGCGCATCCACGAGGTGACGTACCACCTCGACCGGCGCCTCGAGGCGCTCGTCGACGACGAGGAGGACCGGGCGGCGTGGCGCCACCACGCCCACGGCGGCCCCGCGCCGGAGCGACCGGAGGCCGCGGCAGCCGTCGCCGTGGGGCCGACACCGGCGGACCGTCCCAGCGGGCGTCGCCCCTGGCCGCGGTAGCGGCGCCTAGACGCCCAGGCGGCCGGGGCGGATGAGGCGGCCGTGGGCGCCGTGGCGGGCGTCGTCGATGCGGACCAGGAGGGCCTCCGCCGCCAGGTCGCCCGCCGGATTCAGCTCCAGCTCCGCCCGGGTCTGCCCGATTTCGAGGATCGCCCGCTCCAGGAACGCCTGGCGCTCCGGCCGCCCCACCGCCCGCAGTGCGTCGAGGTGGTCGGGGTTCCGGACCGCCGCCTCGGCGCCGACGGCGACGGCGAGGGCGTCCCCCGCGGCGGCGGCGGCCGCGTCGAGGACCGTCGCCCAGCCGTCCGAGACCATCCGCCGCCGCTCGCGCTTCTGCTGGTCCTCCACACGCTTCTCCGCCGTGCGCAGGCCGCGGGCCTTGCCGCTCTGGCGGATCGCCTCGGCCTCGGCCTCCAGCGCCTCCAGCTCCTGCGACCGGTTGTCCGCGGCGACCGCCTCCATCTGCGCCTGGATCGCCCGGACCGTCGCGGCCGGGGGCGCCTCGCCGGCGAGGGCGGCCAGGGCGAGACCGGTGCCGATCCGCCGCAGCTCCCGGTCGAACGGGCTGAGCGCGGCCTCGTTGACGTGGACGCCGATCCTGCGGAACGGCACCGGCAGACAGCGGGAGCGCACCGTCGGCAGCAGGTCGGCCGGGTGGTCGGTGACCAGGACGAAGTGGGTCCGCGGCGGCGGCTCCTCCAGCATCTTCAGCATCCGCGGGGCCCCGTCGCGCTCGCTGAGGCGCTCCGCGCCCTCCAGGATCAGCACGCGCCTGCGCATGACGCTCGGCCGGGACGCCACCTGCTGGAGCGCCGCCTCCAGGTCGGCCAGCAGGATCTGGTGACCGGTCGCCGCGACCCGGGTCAGGTCGAGGGCCGCGGCGCGCGCGTGCTCGCCGGCCGGATCCATCAGCGACCACGCCAGCTCCGTCGCCGCCGCGCGCTTCCCCGTCCCGGGGGGACCGAACAGCAGCAGCTGCTGCGGCGGATCCTCCCGCGCGAGGGCCGCCCGGAGCACGCGCTCCGCCAGCGGCTGGCCGGGGACCGCGATCACGGGAGCTCCCCGAGGTCGCCGATCGCGTCGAGGACCCGGGCGTGCACCTCGTCCGGGGTCCCCGTGCCGTCCACCAGGCGCACGCGGCCCGGGAACATGCCCGCCAGGTCGTGGTAGCCGTCCGCCACGCGGCCCAGGAAGCCGTCACCCTCCGCCTCGATCCGGTCCGGGGTGGCGCAGCGGCGGGACGTCGCGAGCGCGACGGGGACGTCGATGACCAGGGACCGGTCGGGCATGCGCCCGTCGACCGCCAGACGGTTGACCTGCAGCACCGTCTCCACCCCCAGGCCCCGCGCCGCGCCCTGGTACGCGAGCGACGAGTCGAGGAAGCGGTCGCTCACCACCCAGCGCCCCGCCGCCACCGCCGGCGCGATCACGCGCCGCACCAGCTCCGCCCGGGCGGCGGCGAACAGGAGGGCCTCCGCGCTGAGCTCCAGCTCGCCCGGCGCGCCCTGCAGCAGGATCTCGCGCACCCGCTCCCCCACCGGGGTGCCGCCCGGCTCGCGCGTGCGCACCACCTCCAGGCCGCGGGCCTCGAGGGCGTCGGCGAGCATCGCGGCCTGGGTGCTCTTGCCGCTGCCGTCCACGCCCTCCAGCGCGATGAAGCGCCCCGTTACCAGGGGTGGGCCCCGAACGCGGCGGCCACGACGGTTCCGATGATCGCCGCGCACACCAGCCAGCCCACCACGCGGATGCCGCGCGGGGGTCTCAGGACCGTCCGCTCGACCTCCGCCTCCTCCGCCAGGCGCGCGTACACCCCTGGACGTCCCTTCGGGTCCGGCTCCTCCATGGTCGTGACGTTACCGCCCGGACGGCCAGTGATCGCGCCGACGGGCCTCGTCTAGCATCCAGCGGAGTGACCTGGCTCCTCACGGGCGGCGCGGGCTACATCGGCTCGCACATCACCGCCGCCTTCACCCATGCGGGCGTCCCCATCGTCGTGCTGGACGACCTGTTCAACCGGCTACCGCGAGTACGTCCCCGCCGACGTCCCCTTCGTCGAGGGGTCGGTCTCCGACCCCGACGCCGTCGCCCGCGCGCTCGACGCCCACGACGTCACCGGCGTCGTCCACCTCGCCGGCCTCAAGTACGCGGGCGTGTCCGTCGCCGAGCCGCTCATGTTCTACCGGCAGAACGTGACCGGGATGCAGGTGCTGCTCGAGGCCGTCGCCGAGCGCCGCATCGGACGGGTGCTGCTGTCGTCGAGCGCCTCCTGGTACGGCACTCCCGACAGCGGGCTGGTGCCCGAGGACACCCCGCCGGCGCCCGAGAGCCCCTACGGCGAGAGCAAGGTCATCAGCGAGTGGCTGCTGCGCGACGTCGCGCGGGTCCACCCGTGGCTGCGCCAGACCTCCCTGCGCTACTTCAACGTCTGCGGCTCCGGCCCGCCCGAGCTGGCGGACCACAGCCCGCACAACCTGTTCCCCAAGGTCCTGGGCGCGATGTCGCGGGGCGAGCGGCCCGTCGTCAACGGCGGCGACTACCCGACGCCGGACGGCACCTGCATCCGCGACTACATCCACGTCGTCGACCTCGCCGACGCGCACCTGCGCGCCGCGCTGCACCTCGACTCCGACGCGCCCGTCGCCCCCGCCTACAACGTGGGCCGGGGCGTCGGCTCGTCCGTGCTGGAGGTCATCGACACCATGCGCCGCGTCACCGGGATCGATCTCGAGCCGGAGGTGCGCGAGCGCCGCCCCGGCGACCCCGCCCGCATCGTCGGCGCGGTGGACCGCATCGCCGCCGACCTCCGGTGGACCGCCTCGTTCGGCCTCGACGAGATGGTGGAGAGCGCGTGGCGCGCCTGGCGGCGCCAGCTGGAGCTGTACGGCGGCGCGCCGCCGAGCGGCGGCCGCCTGCTCAGCGCGGGGACGGTCTGATGGCGCCGCGCGGCGGCGTGCTCGTGACCGGCGGCGCCGGCTTCATCGGCTCGAACCTCGCCGACGCGGTGGTGGCCGACGGGCGCGCCTGCCATGTGGTCGACAACCTCAGCAACGGCCAGGCGATCCGTGTGCCGGACGAGGCCGAGCTCCACGAGACGGACATCCGCGACGCCGAGGCGCTCGCCGCGATCGCCGCCGCCGCCCAGCCGTCCACGATCTTCCACCTCGCCGCCCAGGCCGACGTCCGCAAGGCCGTCGAGAACCCGGGCTACGACGCCGACGTCAACGTGATCGGCACCCTCAACGTGCTGGAGGCTGCGCGCGCGGTGAACGCCCGGGTGGTGTTCGCATCCACCGGGGGCGCGGCGTACGGCGACTACGAAGGCCTCCCGGTGCCCACGCCGGAGACGTCACCCACCCGGCCGCTCTCCCACTACGGCATGAGCAAGATGGCGGGCGAGGGCTACTGCGGCCTCTACGGCCGGCTGTACGCCACCGAGGTGAACGTCCTGCGCTTCGGCAACGTCTACGGGCCGCGCCAGGACCCCCACGGCGAGGCCGGCGTGGTGGCGATCTTCGTCGGCCGGATGCTCGACGGCCACCCACCGCGCGTGTTCGGCGACGGCCTCCAGACCCGCGACTACGTGTACGTCGGGGACGTCGTCCGGGCGTTCCTCGCCGCCGAGACCGGACCGGCGGGGGAGACGGTCAACATCGGCACCGGCTCGGAGGCCAGCGTGATCGACGTGATCGACGCGCTCGGCTGGGAGGGCGAGGTCGAGTTCGCCGGGCACCGCGTCGGCGAGCTCCAGCGCAGCTGCCTGGACCCCTCGAAGGCGGAGCGGGTGTTCGGCTGGCGTGCGGAGGTGGCGCTGCCGGAGGGCTTGGCCCTCACCCGCGACTCCGTGGTCGCGGCGCGCCAGGCGCCGGAGCGGCGTCCGCCCGGGGCGTTCGCGACGGCGTGAGCCGCGGCGGCCGCACCGGCCGCCCCTCCACCACCGCCCGGGGTCCGTCCTCGACCATCCACCGCAGCTCGTCCGGCTCGGTGCGCAGCACCCGCGCGGCCGCCTCCAGCCCGTCGCCCAGGCCCGGCGGGCGCCACGGCCCGGCGGAGTGGGCGTCCGACGCCAGGAAGTGGACCCAGCCGGAGCGCAGCAGCGCCTCGGCGGCGCGGCGGGCACCGGACCCGTGCTCGCCGGTCAGCGACCCCGCGGTGACCTGCACGAGGGGGCCGCGGCCCATGATGTCCCGCATCCGGTCGGGGGCGCGCTGCACCGCCTCCGCCCGCTCCGGGTGGGCCAGGATCACGCCGTAGCCGCGGATCTCCAGGTCGCGGAGCGTGTCGGCGAGCCGCAGCGGCCACCCGTGGAACGGCATCTCCACCAGCAGCCAGTCGCCGTCGCCCAGGCACGCCATGGCCAGGTCGGCGTCCGTCATGCGCGGCAGCCACTCCAGCGAAAGCTCCCCGCCCGGCACCACCCGCAGGGGCACGTCGAGCGCGTCGAGGCGCCCCTGGAGGTCGCGCACCCCCTCGTGGATCACCACGGGCGGCGTGGGGTAGCGCGGGTGCATGTGGGACGTGCACGCGATCGTCGTGGTCCCCGCCTCGACCGCCGCCTCCGCCATCCGGATCGACTCGGGGACGGACCCGGGCCCGTCGTCGATCCCGGGGAGGATGTGGCAGTGGAGGTCGATCACCCGCACCCAGCGTAGCGGGCACTGCGGAGGCTGACCTGTCACGGAGCGCGCGCTATGTTGTCGGTCCTCCGGGGGATTAGCTCAGTTGGGAGAGCGCCTGGATCGCACCCAGGAGGTCAGCGGTTCGAATCCGCTATCCTCCACTCGGATCGATGAAAGCCCTGCAAACGCAGGGCTTTTTCGTCCGTATGCAGAGGGGTGGCTGTGGCGGTCGCGGTGATCCTGGAGTTCCTGGGCGCGACCCTCGAGGACTACGACAGGGTCCTCGCGGCGCTCGGTCTGGCGGGCGCGGGCCGCGGGCAGCCGGGGATCCTGTTCCACTGGGTGGCCGCCCTCCCGGAGGGCGGCATCCGCGTGGTGGACGTGTGGCGCGACCGCGACCTGGCCGAGGACTTCGTCCGCGACCGCCTGGTGGGCGCGACCCGGGAGATCGGCGCCACCGAGCCCCCGGAGATCCAGGTGCTCGAGCTGTACAACTTCCTGCGCGAGGGCTGAGCCCCCCGCGTCAGTCGAGGAGCCGCACCTGCTCGGTGGCCAGGCGCAGCCGTTCCGAGAGCAGCCGGGCCACGTTGCGCAGCAGCGCCGCGGTCACGCCGGGGTGCCGCTCCTCGAGGTCGCGCAGGTCGTCGAAGCCCAGCCGATGAAGGGTCGAGGGCTCGGTGGCGACGACGTCGGCCGACCGGGGCCCGGCGTCGACCACGGACAGCTCGCCGAAGGCGACCCCGGGTCCCATGCCCTGCAGCCGCCGCGGGCGCGTGGCGCCGGGCACGGCGAGCTGGGCGCACACGCTGCCGGAGACGACGAAGAAGATCGCGTCGGCCTCGTCGCCCTCGCGGAACACGACCTCGCCGGCGTCCAGGTGGACGGCGGCGGCGGCGTCCTCGATCGCGGCGAGCGCGCCGGGAGGCAGGTCGGCCAGGAGGGGCTGCTCGGCCAGGGGGACCGCCGCGTCGTCCCGGTCGCCCAGCTCGCGCCGCAGCAGGTCGTCCTCCGACCGCTGCAGGGCGTCGTCGGTGGTCGGGGCCGTCTCGATGGCGACGGGCGGACGCTCACGGTGGCTGGCGATCAGCCGGACGCCGTGGTCCCGGGCGCGGGCGGCCAGGCCCGCCAGGAGTTGCCAGGCGGTTCCGTTGACGCCGGTGACCCGGCGGAAGTCGAGCACCGCCCAGCCGATCCCCCCGACGTCGTCCAGCACCCTCCGCACCAGCCGCTCCGCCGAGCCGAAGACGAGGTCACCCCGCAGCTCGTAGACGCGGATGCGCGCTCCGTGCTGGGCGAGCACCCGGCTCTCCTCGGCCGAGCGGGACCGGCGCGAGCCCATGACGTCGGCGCCGTAGGTGCGCGCGACCGCATCGGTCGACACGAGCCCCGGCCGGTACTGGTGCAGATGGTGGCGCGCGGCGAGCTCCTGGCACACGCGCACGCCCCGGACCGAGTTGCCGCGCGGGTCGAGGCGCGGTGAGAAGACCCCGATGCCGAGCTGCCCGGGGAGCACCGCGATCACGCCTCCCGCAACACCGCTCTTGGCCGGCAGGCCGACGGTGTAGAGCCACTCGCCCGCGAAGTCGTACATCCCGCAGGTCGCCATCACCGCCAGCACCCGCTCCACGTGCTCGAGGGCGAGGGCGCGGACGCCCGTCAGGGGGTTGACGCCCCCGTTGGCCAGCGTGCCGGCGATGGCGGCGAGGTCGCGCGTGGTCACGAGCACCGAGCACTGGGCGAAGTAGAGGTCGAGCGCCGCGTCGACGTTCTCGAGCATCCCCAGGCCGCGCATGAACCACGCCATCGCCCGGTTGCGGTCGCCCGTCGCGCGCTCCGACGCGAAGACGGCCTCGTCGATGGTCAGCGGACGCCCGGCGAAGCGGCTCATGTAGGCGATCAGGTGGTCGCGGCTGCGGTCGGGGTCGGGGCCCGCCACGAGGCTGGTCGTGACGATCGCGCCCGCGTTCACCATCGGGTTGAAGGGCCGGCCCGAGCGCTCGTCCACCTCGATCGAGTTGAACGCGTCGCCCGTCGGCTCGACGCCCACCCGGGCGAGCACCGCCGTCCAGGCCGTGGTGCTCGAGCGCCATGCCGAAGATGAGCGCCTTCGAGATCGACTGGATGGTGAAGGGGTGCTCCGCGTCGCCCGCGGCGTTCATCGCGCCGTCGGCGGTCGCGACGGCGATCCCGAACAGCTCGGGGTCGGCGCGGCCCAGCTCGGGGATGTAGTCGGCGACGGTGCCGTCGCGCAGCTCCGACAGGCGCGAGTGCAGTTCGTGGATCGCGTCCGCGAAGGGCGTCGTGATCGAGTGCGCGACGGGATCCGCGATCGTCAACGCGTCCTCCAGGGTCCGGGTCTGGGATGGGCGCCCGCGGGGGCGGTCGAGCCTAGATCGCCGCCCGCGGCCCCTCCGATCGCCCCGCGGCCAGGGTTCGCGCGCGGCCCTTGGCCGCCGGGCCTACTCCTGGTGCAGCGCGTCGAGCGGGTTGAGGCGCGCGGCGCGCCGCGCGGGGATCAGCGCGGCGAGCACGCCGACGATGATCGCGGCGATCAGGATCACGATGAGCGGCACGACGGAGATCGAGAACTCGAAGCCGAAGTCCTCGAGCGCCTTCACGATGATCCACGAGAAGACGGCGCCGATGACGATGCCGAGGACGCCGCCGATGACGGAGGTGATGATCGCCTCGTAGCGCACCATCGCCCGCATCTGGGGCCGGGTGGTGCCGATCGCACGCAGCATCCCGATCTCGCGCGTCCGCTCGACGACCGAGAGCGCCAGCACGTTCACGATCCCGAAGATCACGATGATCATGATCAGGATCCCGAGCGCGTAGAAGATGGTGAGGATCTGGTTGATCTGATCCTCGAAGTTCGCCTTGTACTCCGCCTGGGAGTTGACGTTCAGCGTCGGGTAGTCGCCCTCGACGGCGTCCTTCACCGCCTGCTGGGTCGCGGCGGGGTCCGCCCCCTCGTCGAACTTCACGACGCCGACGGACGGGTCGGGCGGCACGCCGAGGCGGTCCGCGGCGGCGTTCGAGACCGTGAACCCCGTGAACAGGACCGGATCCTTGTACTCCCCGATCACCCGGAACTGCCCGCTGTTGCCGTCCCGCGTCCGGACGGTCAGCGTGTCGCCGACCCCCAGGCCGGTGTCCTTCGCGAGGTTCTTCTCGATCAGCACCTCGTTCAGGCCGAGCTGCTGGAAGAGCTCGTCGGACCCGCCGTTCTGCCAGTCGAAGTTGAGGACCTCCGGCGCGGTCTGCGGGTCGAGCGTGTTCAGGAACTGGCTGCCGCCGGGCTCGGTGCGGACCTCGGGGAAGCGGGAGAAGATGGCGGTCTGGACCCCGGGCACGTCGCGGATCACCTTCTCCGCGGACGCCGGGAACGTCGTGAAGTTGTCCGTCTGCAGGATCAGGTCGCCCTGGACGGTGCGGTCGATGGCGCCGGTGAACGTGTTCTTCAGGCTCGTCGAGAAGATCGCGAGGAAGGCGAGCACGGTGACGCCGATCATCAGCACGGCGGCGGTGAGCGCGGTGCGGGCCGGATTCCGGACGGCGTTGGCGCGGGCCAGGCGCCCGGTGGTGCCCCGCGCCGCCTCGATCGGGACGCCCACCACCTTTGCCATCGGCCGGATGAAGAACCGTGCCGCCATCGCCACCCCGATGAACACGAGCAGCAGGCCGACGCCGACGGAGGTGAGGATGCTGGCCGCGCCGCCGCCCGAGTTGAGCCCGGTGACGATGAGCACGATGCCGCCGATGGCGAAGAGCGCCGACAGCCACGGCGCGAGGCGGGCGAAGCGGCTCTCGGGGAGCGCCGCGCCCTCCTGAGCCGCCGCGATCGGCGGCACCCGGGTGGCGCGCAGCGCCGGGAGGAGCGCCGCGACCAGCGTCACGACCGTGCCGACGACGAGCGCGGTCACGACCGTGTTGCCGCTCACCGAGGCTCCGGACGCCGGCAGCGCGAAGCCGAGCGCGTCGAAGATCGCGAGCACGCCGTAGGCGATTCCGATGCCGGCGATCAGGCCGACGACCGACGAGAGGACGCCGATCACCAGTGCCTCGCCGATCACGTTGCGCATCACCTGGCCGCGCGTGGCGCCGAGCGCCCGGATCATCCCGAACTCGCGGGTGCGCTGGGCGACGGTGATCCAGAAGGTGTTGAAGATGATGAAGGCGCCGACGAAGAGCGCCAGCACCCCGAACGTCGTCAGCACCGGCGACAGGAAGCTGTTGATGTCGCTCGAGATCTGATCCGACTGGTCCTGCGCGTTCTCCTGGCCGGTCTCGACCTTCACCGTGTCCGGAAGGACCTTCTGCAGGTTCGCCTTGAGCTGGTTGGGCGACACGCCCTGCTCGGCGGACGCCACCACCACGGACACCTCGCCCTCGCGGTCGAA
Source organism: Miltoncostaeaceae bacterium (assembly GCA_963749475.1). Classification (GTDB taxonomy): domain Bacteria; phylum Actinomycetota; class Thermoleophilia; order Miltoncostaeales; family Miltoncostaeaceae; genus Miltoncostaea. The sequence continues at coordinate 73,622 of CAVVMP010000009.1, read as the reverse complement.
CCACTTCTGCGCGTCGCCGAGGGTCGTCAGAACGAAGGTCGCGCCGGCGACCGACTCCTTGTCGCCGAACTTGAAGATGCCGACGACCTTCACCGGCACCGCGCCGATGTTCGTCGCGAGCTCCACGCCGGGCTCGCCGACGCTGATGTCCTTCCGGTCGGCCGTGTCCTTGATGAGCGCCACCTCGCCCGGGTTCTCGGGCAGGCGCCCCTCGACGGGGGTGCTCGGGTTGAGCGCCGGGTCGATCGTTGACAGGACCAGCGTCGGCGCGCCACCGGTTGACTCGACCTTCTCGCCGTTCACGAGGAGTTGCCCCTGGCCCTGGACCTCGCCGTCGGCGACCGCCACGCCGTCGGTCCGGCGCACCTGCTCCACGATCGACTCGGGCAGCGGCGGGACCTCGGCCTCGGAGCTGTCGAAGAGGGTCTGGTGCTGGACGACGGCGTCGATCTTCTCGTTGCCCGCCTGGAAGATCTCGTCGAAGGCCGAGGTGATCTGATCGGTCAGGATGAAGGTGCCCGCGACCATCGCGACGCCCAGGACGATCGCGATCGACGTGAGGATGGTGCGGAGCTTGCGGGCCAGCAGGCCCCTGACGATCAGCCGGATCATCGGCTACTCCAGCGACTTGACGACGTCGTAGATCTCGTCGGCCTCCAGGTGCCCGTGATCCTGGACGATGACGCCGTCGTTGAGGAACAGCACCCGGTCCGCGAACGCCGCGGCGCGGCCGTCGTGGGTGACCATCACGATGGTCTGGTCGAACTCGTCGGCCGAGCGGCGCAGCAGCTCGAGCATCTGCCCGGACGTGGACGAGTCGAGGTTCCCCGTCGGCTCGTCGGCGAACAGCACCGCCGGCCGGGCGATGAGCCCGCGCGCAAGGGCGACGCGCTGCTGCTGGCCGCCCGAGAGCTCGGACGGCCGGTGTGTGCGCCGGTCGCCGAGGCCGACCGCGCCGACGAGTTCCTTCTCCCACTCAGGGTCGATCTTCTTGCCCGCGATGGAGAGGGGGAGCTCGAGGTTCTCCTCGGCCGTCAGCATCGGGAGGAGGTTGAAGAACTGGAAGACGAAGCCCACCTTCTCCCGCCGGAGCAGGGTCAGCGCCTTGTCCTTCAGCGCGGTGATCTCCGTGCCGTCGATCTCGATCGTGCCGGAGGTGACCCGGTCGAGGCCGGCGAGCACGTTCATCAGCGTCGACTTGCCGGAGCCCGACGGGCCCATGACCGCGGCGAACTGGCCGCGCGGGAACTCGACGGAGACGCCGCGGAGCGCCTCGACCGAGAAGTCGCCCGAGCCGTAGCGCTTCACGACGTCGTGGGCGGCGACGGCCGGCGGCGTCGCCGCGCCGTCCGGTGTCGCGGCAGGGCCGTCCGTGCTCATGACGCCGTCGCGGCGGGCTGCGCGGCCGGCACGATCTCGACGTTCGTCTCGATGTCGATGGCGGCCATCACCGAGCGGGCGTTGGGGCACGCCTTGACGTGCATCCGGTTGACGCGCTCGATGGTCTCGCGCTGCTCGGGGTCGGCCTCGAGGCGGTAGTTCACCGTGATCTTGCGCAGGCGCAGCACCTTGTCGGGCTCCACCACGACCTCGCCGATCGCCTCGGCGGTGAGCTGCGGGCCGACCGCGACGATCCCGCGGACCTTGAGCGCGCCGCCGAACGTGCCGATCAGGCAGCCGCCGACGGAGGCGACCAGGTAGTCGAGGGTGCCCGGGTGCTCCTCCACCTGGCCGGGCTCGAAGCCGTAGTGGTCGCCCTGCCAGCCGGGGACCCCGAACGTCACGTCCGTGCCGGTCATGTGCAGGTGTGCGTGCCGGATCGGCGGGCGCTCACGCGCCAGGCTGACCCGCACGTGGTGGACCGTCTCGTCGGGCATGCTCCCCCCTCCATGTCGCCGAGGCCCTGGTGAAGTCGCCAATCTACGGGTAACCGACTGCCTTTGCAGTCACTCGGTGAACCATCACTCGTCACATTCGTGACGTCGTTGACGCCGCATCCGCCGATCCGATAGAAACGCGCACCCTCGCCACCACCCCGGGAAGCCTCACGTGACGACGAGATCTGATTCCGCCCCGACCAACGGGGCTGATGCTCTGCGCGCCCTGGTCGTCGGCGTCCCCGCTGAGACCCACGAGGGCGAACGCCGTGTCGCGGTGACGCCCGCGGTGGTGCCCGCGCTGGTCAAGCTGGGGGCGGACGTGGTGGTGGAGTCCGGCGCCGGCGTGCCCGCCGGGTTCACCGACGCGGACTACGAGGCGAAGGGCGCCCGGATCGGATCGCGGGACGACGCGTGGGCGGGGGCCGTCGTCGCCCAGGTGCGGGTGCTGGGCGGCGACCCCAGCAGCCCCGACCTGGCCAGGCTGTCGTCGGGGCAGGTCGTCGTCGGCACCGCCGCGCCGCTCGCGAACCCCGCGGTCGCGCAGGCCGTCGCCGAGAAGGGCGCCACCCTCTACGCCCTCGAGATGCTGCCGCGCACCACGCGGGCGCAGTCGATGGATGTCCTCTCCTCCCAGGCGAACATCGCGGGCTACCGCGCCGTGCTGATGGCCGCCCAGCACCTCCCGAAGGTGTTCCCGCTCCTCACCACCGCCGCCGGGACCCTCCCGCCGGCCCGCGTGTTCGTGGTGGGCGCCGGCGTGGCCGGCCTCTCGGCCATCGCCACCGCCCGCCGCCTCGGCGCCGTGGTCGAGGCCTACGACGTCCGCGCGGCCGCGGCCGAGGAGGTCAAGTCCCTGGGCGCCCGCTTCGTCGAGTTCGACCTCGAGACAGGCCAGGAGGGCAGCGGCTCCGGCGCGTACGCCACGAAGATGAGCGACGAGGCGATCAGGAAGCAGCAGGAGCTGATGGCCGCCGTCGTCGCCAAGGCCGACGTCGTGATCACCACCGCGCAGGTGCAGGGGGCCAAGGCCCCGATCCTGGTGACCGGGACGATGGTGGAGGGCATGGCCCCGGGCTCCGTGGTGGTCGACCTGGCCGCCGAGCAGGGCGGCAACGTCGAGTCCAGCGTCGCCGGGGAGGTGGTGCAGGTGAACGGCGTGACCGTCATCGGCCCGGCCAACATCAACTCCGACGCCGCCCACCACTCCAGCCTCGTCTACGCCAAGAACGTCCAGAACTTCCTGGCGCTGATCCTGAAGGACGGCCAGGTGACCCACGACGACGGCGACGACCTCGTGGCCGGCTGCGTCGTCGCGAGGGGCGGCAGCATCGTCAACGAGAGGGTGCGCGACGCCCTCGGAGCGGGGGAGGGCGTGACCTCGTGAGCGCGGACCAGATCATCACCAGCCTGTTCATCTTCACGCTGGCGGCACTCGTCGGCTTCGAGGTGATCCGGCGGATCCCGAAGCTGCTCCACACGCCGCTGATGGCCCTCACCAACGCCCTGTCGGCCATCGCGCTGGTGGGGTCGATCGTGATCCTGGGCCAGACGGAGACGACCTACGCGAAGATCCTCGGGTTCATCGCGGTCGTGTGCTCCACGATCAACGTCGTCGGCGGGTTCATCATCACCGACCGCATGCTGCGGATGTTCAAGCCGCGCGAGCGGCGGCCGGCGCCCGCGGAGGAGCCCGCCCCGGCCCCCGCGCCCGCCCCGGCGACCACGGACGGAGCCGCCTGATGGACCGCATGGACTGGATCAACCTCGCCTACCTGGTCGCGGCCATCGGGTTCGCGATGTCCCTCAAGTGGATGTCGGCGCCCAGCACCGCACGGCGGGGGGTCCTGGCCGGGGAGGTCGGCTTCGGCATCGCGATCGTCGCCACGCTCTTCTGGCCGGGCATCACGAACGAGGGCTACCTCCTGATCGCGGTCGCGGCGCTGATCGGCTCGGCCATCGGCGTCCCGCTCGGCGTGATGGTCCCGATGACGGCCATGCCGCAGCGGATCGCCCTCTCCCACGCGTTCGGCGGCCTCGCGGCCGCCCTGGTCGGCACCGCGCACTACTACCTCACGAACGACAACCTCAACGAGTTCGAGACCGGGGTGCTCGGCGTCGAGATCGTGCTCGGGTTCCTGGTGTTCACCGGGTCGCTGATGGCGGCGGGCAAGCTGCAGGAGTGGCTGCCGCAGCGGCCGATCGTCTACAAGGGCCAGAACGCGGTGAACTTCGCCGTGCTCGGGGCGGCCCTCGTCCTGGTGATCGTCCTGGTCTTCAACCCGACGGCCGAGGTGATCGTCCCCATCATCGCCGTGCTCGGCATGGCGTTCGGCGTGTTCCTGATCATCCCGATCGGCGGCGCCGACATGCCGACGGTCATCGCCCTCCTGAACAGCTACGCCGGCCTGTCGGCCGCGGCCCTGGGCTTCGTGCTGGACTCCAAGCTGCTGATCGTGGCCGGCGCCCTCGACGGCGCGTCCGGCCTGATCCTCTCGATCATCATGTGCCGCGCCATGAACCGCTCGTTCCGCAACGTGCTCTTCGGGGCGTTCGGCGCGGTCGACCAGGTGGGCGGCGGCGAGACCGGGGAGCAGGGCACGTATCGCTCCGCGTCCACCGACGAGGCCGCGGAGCTGATGAAGATGGCCCGCTCCGTCGTCATCGTCCCCGGCTACGGGATGGCGGTGGCGCAGGCGCAGCACAAGGTGCGCGAGCTGGCCGACGCCCTCGAGAAGGAGGGCGTGGAGGTCCGCTTCGCGATCCACCCGGTCGCGGGCCGCATGCCCGGCCACATGAACGTGCTGCTGGCCGAGGCCAACGTCCCGTACGAGCAGCTGCTCGACATGGACGAGATCAACAGCGACTTCCCGCAGACCGACGTGGTCCTGGTGCTCGGCGCCAACGACGTCGTGAACCCCGCCGCCCGGCACGACACGTCCAGCCCGATCTTCGGGATGCCCATCCTCGAGGTGGACAAGGCCGCGACCGTCTTCGTGGTGAAGCGCTCGATGCGCGCCGGTTTCGCGGGCATCGAGAACGAGCTCTTCTTCAACGAGAACACCTCGATGGTCTTCGGCGACGCGAAGGCCGTCGTCACCGAGCTGGCGACCGAGGTCAGCGGCAAGCGGGACGCCGTCTCGATCTAGGCGCGGCCGCGTCCCCCTCATCCGTGAGGGGGACGTTCGGGTCTCTGAGCAGACTGTGAGGGTTCCGTGATCCGCCCTCCCGGTCGCGCCCCGCGATCCCGATGGTGCAGGGAGCCTCCACCTTGACCCGGAAGAAGGATGGACTCCCGAATGCGCCGCACCCCGCTCATGATCGCCGCCGTGTCCCTCGTCGCAGCCGCGACGCCGGCGGCGCTCCTCGCCCACCCGTCCGACGGGCCCAAGGGCAAGGCCCCCGAGATCCACCACCCCGGGAAGCACAAGGGTCCGAAGGGCACGCTGTACCTGATGAACGCCTGCGTGATCGCCGGCGTCACGGAGGGCCAGCCCGCCGACCTCGAGGTCAAGGTGCTCAGCACCAACCGCCACATGCGCGACGCGCTGTACGGCCTCAGCCAGGTGAAGGCCAAGCTGGACGCGACCACCAAGATCCGCCTGGTCGGCAAGGCGCGCAAGGCACCCGAGGGCAGTGACCAGAAGAGGCTGCCGAAGGTGGGCAAGCCGACCGACCTGGCCCCCGGCGACTTCGTGACCATCCGCTACCGGGTGGAGCGTGGGAAGGCCTTCGCCGACCTCGGCGTGGCCTGGAAGATCACCGACCGCGGCCCCTTCCCCAAGAAGTGCTCGCCGCCCGACCCGAAGACCGAGACGCCGCCGAAGGCCGAGACGCCTCCGACGACGACCGCCCCCTCGCTCTAGGGGGCGCGCCGGCCAGCGGGCGCCGCAGGGCACGCGGCGCCCGCCGGACGTCCATGAGCCTCGCCTCGGGGGAGGGAGGAGCCGCGGCTCGGGTGCTCCCGGTAAGCTGTCGGGACCGATCCGGCATGCGACCAGAGAGCCTTGCATGAGCACCCTCCCGGCTGATTATCCGCCTCCGTTCAGCCCCTCCGACTACATCGTCACGCCCAAGGCGGCCGAGGATGAGCGGATCGACGTCGGCGTCCTGATCGTCGGCGCGGGCCCCGCCGGACTCGCCACGGCCGTCCGCCTGGGCCAGTTGCTCGGCGAGGACCCGGAGCTGCTGGAGCAGCTCGGCGAGGTGCCGATCGCGGTGGCCGAGAAGGGCAAGGGCCCCGGCTCCCACCTGCTGTCCGGCGCCGTCATGCGGCCCGCTGCCATCAAGAAGCTCTTCCCCGACACGCCCGACGCGGACATCCCGCACTACGGCGAGGTCACGGGCGAGGCCGTCTACTTCATGCGGCCCAAGAGCAAGATGCGCATCCCGACGCCGCCGCAGATGAAGAACCACGGCAACTGGGTGGTCTCCATCAGCCAGCTCGCCCGGTGGATGAGCGAGCAGGCGGAGGAGCTCGGCGCGTTCATGCTGCCCGAGACCGACTGCCAGAAGCTCATCATCGACCAGGGCCGCGTGATGGGCGTCGTGACCGGCGACAAGGGCCGCGGCAAGGACGGCGAGGAGCTGTCCGCCTTCGAGCCCGGCGCCGAGGTGCAGGCCCAGGTGACGGTCATCGCCGAGGGCACCCCCGGCCACCTGGCCGGCGTGCTGCGCAGGCACTTCGACCTCGACCGCGACTCCGTGCAGACGTGGGAGCTCGGGGTGAAGGAGGTCTGGGAGGTCCCGAAGCCCCTCACCAAGGTCATCCACACGCTCGGCTGGCCGCTGCGGCTGGCGCCGAAGTACCGCGAGTACGGCGGGTCGTGGATCTACCCGATGGGCGACGACAAGGTCTCGATCGGGTACGTCGTCGGCCTGGACTACGCCGACGCGAACCTCTCGTGCCACGACGTGCTCCAGCAGTTCAAGACGCACCCGTTCATCGCGGAGATCCTCGCGCGGCGGCAAGCGGCTCGCGTGGGGCGCGAAGACCATCCCGGGCGGCGGCCTCTACGGCCTGCCGAGCCGCTTCCACGTGCCGGGCGCCGTGCTGGTGGGCGACAGCGCCGGCTTCGTGGACATGATGGCGCTGAAGGGCGTCCACCACGCGATCCACTCCGGGATGCTCGCCGCCGAGGGCATCTACGAGGCGCTGAAGGCCGGCAAGGCCACCACCCCCGCGGGGCTCTGGGGCTACAGCGCCCGGATCCGCGACTCGTCGATCTGGAAGGAGCTGTGGAAGGTCCGGAACATCCGGCCCGCCTTCCAGAAGAACTTCCTCTACGGCGGCATGGTCCACGGGATGGCGACCAGCTCGTTCGGCCACGCGCCGCGCAAGCGCGTGAAGGCGAAGGCCGACACCCGCGAGCCCGTGTTCCTGTCGGGCGACCGCGCGGCGTCGTACCCGAAGCCGGACGGCCAGCTCACGTTCGACAAGCTCTCGAGCGTGTTCGCGAGCGGCAACGCCACCCGCGACGACCAGCCGAACCACATCCGCCTGCAGCGGCACGTCCCCGTCGAGCTCGCCACCGCCTGGGTGCGGATGTGCCCCGCCCAGGTCTACGAGATCGACGACGCCGCGCCGCAGAACGGCACCGTCACCGTGAAGATCAACCCGTCGAACTGCGTGCAGTGCGGCGCGATCACCGCCAAGGGCGGCCGCCTGACCCCGCCCGAGGGCGGCAGCGGGCCCGAGTACTCGATCACGTAGCCGTTCCGGACCTCCGGTAGGTCCCCGTCGCCGGCGGGCCCGCGACCGCGTACTCGTGGATCGCGAGCCCGCCCGGCGTCGTCTCCCCGCGCAGATGGCGCAGCCCGGCGGGCGCGCCGTCCGGCGGGAACAGCCGGCGGCCCTCGCCCACCACCACGGGGGCGATCACCAGGCGCAGCTCGTCCACGAGGCCGGCGGCCAGCAGCGACCGCGCCAGGGTGGTGCTGCCGTGCACCTGCACCTCCCTGCCCGGCGCCTCGCGCAGCCCGGACACCCTGGCCACGAGGTCGCCGCCGGCGAGGATCTCCGCCGGCCCCCACGGGGCGTCGCGGAGCGTGCCGGACACGACGTGCTTCGGCAGGCCGTTCAGCGCCGCCGCGATCACGTCGTCCGGGTCGGTCACCGTCGGCCACGCCTCCGCGAACGCCTCGTAGGTGCGCCGGCCGAACAGGAAGGCGTCGGCCTCGAGCGTCCACGCCGTGACGCGCGCCTCGAACGCCTCGTCGAAGTGGGGGACGAGCCAGCCGCCGGCCGCGAAGCCGCCGGTCGTGTCCTCGTCCGGGGCCCCGGGCGCCTGCGTCACCCCGTCCAGCGTCATGAACTGCATCACCACCACCCGCATCGCCGTCTCCTCGTCGTCCGGCCGGACGGGTAACATACAACCAAATGGTTGTAGATCAACTGATCGTCGCGCCCGACGCCGCGGACCGCGCCCTGCGGGCCCTGGCCGACGCCACCCGCCGCGACATCCTGGTGCGGACGCTCGCCGGGCCGCAGTCCGTCTCGGCCCTGGCCCGGCGCTATCCGATGAGCTTCGCGGCCGTGCAGAAGCATGTTGCGGTGCTGGAGGGCGCCGGCCTCGTCACCAAGCGGCGCCGGGGGCGCGAGCAGCTGGTGGAGGGCGACGCCGCCGCGCTGCGGCGCGCCTCGGAGGTGCTGGACGCGATCGAGGCGGTCTGGCGGGCGCGGATGGACCGCTTCGGCGCGGCGCTCGACGACGACGAGGAGGCGTGATGGGGGTCACCGGCGTGACGAGGGACATGGCGGCGCGGACGATGACGCTCACCGCCGAGTGGGACGCCCCGCCCGAGCGGGCGTGGCGGCTGTGGGCCGACCCCCGCCGGCTCGAGCGGTGGTGGGGGCCGCCGGACCACCCGGCCACCGTGACCGAGCACGACCTGCGCCCCGGGGGCCGGGTCGCGTACGTCGTGACCGGCGCGGACGGCGGCACGTTCGCGGGCTGGTGGCACGTCCGCGAGGTTGACCCGCCGCGCGGCCTGCGCTTCGAGCTCGGCGACCCCGGCATCCCGCCCCTGGACGTGGCGGTGCGGCTGGCGCCGCGGGCCGGAGGCGGGACGACGATGACCATCACCACGACCTTCCCGACCGACGAGGCCATGGAGCAGCTCGCGCTGATGGGCTTCGCGGAGGGCCTCTCCGCCGCCGTCGGCCAGGTCGACGCCCTGCTCGCCGCGTGGGAGGACGGCTGAGGGCCTGCACACAGACCCCGTCCGGACCTTTCACAAACCGATCACGCACTCCGAGCCGCCGCACGGAAGGGTTGCGGTATGCCCAGTCGACGCAACCGCGTCTGCCTCGCCCTGCTCGCGCTGGCGGCCGTCGCCGCACCCGCGGCCGCGGCGACCCAGGTGACCCACGACGCGGCGGGCCGCCCCATCACGTTCGACGTCCGCGCCACGAGCGGGGCCGACGTGGCCGGCTACACGGCGATCCTGGACGGCCTGCTGCACGGCGCCGAGATCAGCAGCGTGGTGGTCACGGTCATCCCGGAGTCGTCGGTGCCCACCGAGTGCGGCGACGCCCAGGCGATCGCCTGCTACCGGTGGAGCTCGGCGGGCGACGCGACCATGTACGTCCCTGCCGTCGCCCCGGCGCAGGTCCGCAGCGCCCTCACCCACGAGTACGGGCACCACATCGACGCCACGCGGCCGCACGTGCCCGGCGCCCGGGGCCTCGACGGGACGGCGTCGTGGTGGCGCGCCCGCGACATGGCCGGCCTGCTGTCCCGCGGCCTGGTGGCGTGGGACTACTCGCTGGGCTGGGACCACTCCATCGCCGAGATCTACGCCGAGGACTACGCGGTGACCAACGGCGCGGGGTCCTCGGGGATCCGCTGGCTCGGCGACCCGCCGGCCACCGTGCAGGACGCGATCCGGGCCGACCTGTCGGGCGCCGTCGCGGCGCCCACTCCGCCTGCTCCCGCGCCGGCGCCGGCGCCCCAGCCCGGCGCGGGGGCGACGGCGGTGCCCGCCACGGCCATCGCGCGGCGCAGCGGCCGCCTGCAGGCCGGCGCCCGCGCCCGGATCGCATTCGCCGTGACCGACCGCGAGCGGCTGGCCGTCCGGGTCAGCGGGGCGACGGCGGGGCGCCTGCGCGCCGTGCTGCGGTGCAACGCCCGCCCGCGGGGCGGCGCGACCGCCCGGCCTGATCAGCCGGCGGTGGTGCGGGCGCGCGTGGCGCCGGGGCGGTGCCGCGTGACGGTGCGCGCGCTGGGCGCGGCGACCCGGTTCCGGGTGGTCGTCCGCGGCGCGTAGGCGCGACCCGGGTCCCTAGGATCCGCGCATGGCCACCACGCCGCACCCCACCGCCCGGGGCCTGCTGGTCTGGATGCAGACCCACCCCGACCGCCTGCGCGACCTGCTCGACCGGGAGGCGCAGGGACAGGACGACCTGGCGCCCGCCGGCGACCCCGCCGTCCGCGCTCACCTGACCTTCGTGGCCGAGGCGCTCGCCGCCAACGCGGCGCCCGCGGCCGCCGGGGCGCTCGACGCGTTCGCCGCGGGCCTGCCCGGCCTGCTGGCCGATCGCCTCGACCGGGTCGACGAGGAGATCCGCCGCGGCGGCGAGGCCGTCGCGTTCGAGCTGGACCTCCAGTTCCGGGGTGAGACGGCCGACGACCCGGGCGTCCGGGCGATGGTCGACCGGCGGCTGCGGATCGGCGCGTGGACGCGGGTGTTCCTGGCCGAGCTCGACGCCGCCCGCGCGCCCGCCGAGCCGGTGGCGGAGCGGGTGCTCGGCTGGATGGGCGACCGCCAGGTCCAGCTGGCCGACACGATCTTCGCGATGGACCGCCGGGCCAAGGAGGCCGAGCTGGAACGCGGCGGCCCCGACGCCATCGCCGACGCCGGCGTCGTGAACCGGATCGGCCAGGCGGCGATGCTCCAGGCCCACACCCGCTTCCTGGTGGAGGCGCTGGCGGAGGCCGTCTGAGCGGCTAGGACGTGCGCTTCACGACGGCGATCGCGACGTCGTCGCTGAGGCGGCCGCCGCAGAAGGTGCGGGCGGCCAGGTGCACCATCCGCGCGAGCCGGTCGGGCCGCTCGTGGCGGGCCTCGAGGAGCGCGTGGTGGACGCCCTCCTCGCCGAACTCGCGGGTCTTGCGGCGCGCCTCGATGAGCCCGTCGGTGTAGAGCACCAGCAGGTCGCCGGGCGCGAAGGGCTCCTCGGTCTGGTGGTAGCGCTCGCACGGGAAGACGCCGCAGGGCGGGTCGGGGTCGTCGAGCGCCCGCAGGCCGCCGTCGGCCTCGGATCAGCACGGGAGGCGGGTGGCCCGCCGAGCACCACACCAGCCGGTCGCGGTCCGCGTCCACCACCGCCAGCACCAGGGTCACCAGGGCGCCGTCGGCCATGCGCACGCACAGCAGGTCGTTGAGCTCCTGCACCAGCTCGGCGGGCTCGGCGAGGTGCTGGCTGAGCGCCTCCGCCATGTACCGCACCATCGCGGTGAGACCCGCGGCCTCGACGCCCTTGCCGGACACGTCGCCCACCAGGATCGCCAGGCGGCCGTCCGCGAGCGGCCATGCGCTGTAGAAGTCGCCGCCCACCTCCGAGCCGCCGGACGGCTGGTAGAGCGCGGCCAGCTCGAGCCCCTCCACCTGGGGCAGCTCCTCCGCCAGCAGCGCCTGCTGCAGCACCTCCGCCACGTGCCGCTCCTGCTCGAACTGCAGGGCGTTCTGCAGGGCGCTGGCCGCGTGGAGCGCCAGCTCGTCGATCACCTTCAGCTCGCGCTCGCCGAACGCCCGCGGGTGGTGGCTGTTGATGCTCACCACCCCGTAGACACGGTCGCCGAGCACCAGCGGGACGTGCATGAACGAGCGGATCCCCTCCGGCCCCACGATCCGCCGCGACACCCGCTCGTCGACGAGCGTGTCGTTGCAGATGAACGGGCGCCGGTCCGTGACCACCCGGCCCACGTAGCCCTCCCCGGCGCGGTAGGTCATGTGCCGGATCGTCTCCTCGCTGAACCCGCGCGTCGCGGCGGGCAGCAGCATGCCGCGGTCGCCCGCCAGCACCGCGCTCTTGTGGCAGGCGCCGACCAGGGCGTGGGCGTTGTCGAGCAGGATCTCGTGGATCTCGGACGGGGTGAGCGCCGACGCCATCGCGTGGGCGGCGCGGCTCAGCGCCACCTCCTCGTGGGAGCGGCGCTCCTCCCGCTCCAGCAGCTGGGCCCGCTCCGCCGCGAGGCGCCGGGCGTCGGCCAGCGCCAGCCGCGCGGGCGTGACGTCGTGGAGCATGTCCACCCGCCCCACGATCGCGCCGCTCGCGTCGCGGACGGGCGACGACGAGTACTCGATGGCGCGGCCGTCGACCGTCTCGCGGTCCTCGATCGCCTCCACCGCCGGGTCCGAATGGATGTGGTGGGCGCGGGCGCCGAACTCCTCCGGGTTGGTGAAGCGCCACTTCAGGACCTCGTCGATCACCACCCGCATGGGGCGCCCCACCATGGGCGCCAGGTCGATCCCGAGCAGCGAGCCGACCGCGGCGTTCGCCAGCGAGAGCCGCCCGCGGCTGTCGCTCACGATCACGCCGAGCCGGCTCGAGGCGATCACGCCCTCCAGCGTCTGGCGGTTGCGGCGGCTGCGCGCCGCGAGCTGCGCGTTGCGGGCGGTGAGCGCGATCTGCGGCGCCAGGTCCGTCAGGTCCGCGGCCGCCGACGCGGGGATCGGGCTGTCCCGCGACAGGCTGACCAGCGCGATCGCCCCGAGGGCCTGCGTGTGATTGGTGCCCATCGGGACGGCGACCCCGCTCGCGTCGAGCATCAGCCGGTGCAGCGCTCCGGCCGGCCCGCCCTGGTCGGCCAGCGCCGCCAGGCGGTCGATCTCGGCGGGCTCGGAGACCAGGCGCGGCCACACCACCGGCTCGCCCGCCCGGCGGGCGGCGTCGCCGATCCCGATGGGGTCGAGGCCCTCCGGCGTCAGGAGCGGCGCGAGCGCCTGGGCGCCCGGCGCCGGGCCCGACGCAGTACCCGTGGGTGACGATGTCGGCGTCGGTCTCGTCGGCCACATGGACGGCGACGACGTCCACCGGGAACCGCTCGTGGACGCGCTGGGCGATCTCGTCGAGCGCCGCCGACAGCTCCGGGGCGGTGACGGTCGCCAGGCGGGCCGACCAGCGCGACGCGTCGATCGACCCTCGCGGGCCGTGCTCAACCCCGCTGGCCACCGTGCACCGCGATCATCTCGACGTAGTGGCCGACGCCCTCGGCGAAGCGGGCGCGTTCCTGCGGGGTCGTCTCGCGGACCACCTTCGCGGGGATGCCGAGCGCGAGGGCGTTCGCGGGGATCTCGGCGCCCTCCGGCACCACGGCGCCCGCGCCGACGACGGCGCCCTCGCCCACGGTGGCCCCGTTCAGCACGATCGCGCCGATGCCCACGACGGCGCCGTCGCCGACCGTGCACCCGTGGATGCATGCGCGGTGGCCCACCGTCACCCGGTCGCCCACGCTGCAGGGCAGCCCGGGGTCGGCATGGAGGACGGCCCCGTCCTGCACGTTGGTCTCGTCGCCGACCGCGATGTCCTCCGTGTCCCCGCGGATGACCGCCCCCGGCCAGACGGAGGCCCGGGCTCCGAGCCGCACGCGGCCGATCACCTCGGCGGCGTCGTGCACGAACGCCCCCGGGCCGAGCGCGGGCGCGTGGCCGTTCAGGGTCCGGATCACCGTTCCGCCCAGGGTAGCGCGGCCCGGTGCCCGGTGGCACTCGTCCCTGACCGCGCCGGTCGCGTTGTTTCTGCGTGTCCCGGTGCATATGATCCGCACGTCCGAATCCGACTCCGGGGGGTGTGCTGGTGCGCAGCAGGCTGATGGTGGCCCTGACGTTGGTCGTGCTCGTGGTCGCCGCACTCGGCCTGGTGGGCTGCGTGGAGAGCTCGGAGGAGGCGGCGCAGACGCCCACCGGCGTCCCCCACGGTCGACCAACAGCGCCGAAGCAGACCGACTCGGAGGGCAAGACCATCACCGCGCCCGCGTCGGCGCCGGGTGGCGGCGGCGCGGACGACCACCGGCGGCGCCGCGACCACCGGCGGTGGCGGTGGCGGCGGCTGCGGCCGCGGCGGTGACGCCACGGCCGGCGAGCAGGTGTTCGCCGCGAACTGCACCGGCTGCCACCTCAACAACGGCCAGGACGCGGGCGGCGTGGGCCCCAAGCTCGCCGGCCTCGGCGTCGATGCCGAGACGGTCCACAACCAGGTGGTCAACGGCGGCGGCGCGATGCCCGGCTGGCCTGGTGAGCGGCGCGGACCTCGACAACGTCGTGGCCTACGTCGTGAGCATCCAGTAGTTCCACGTCGGGGGCCGCGGGTGCGCGCCCCCCGGGGCACCGGTAGCATCCCCCCTGCGATGAGCCTGGAGGTCACGACCGAGGCTCGCGACGGGGTGACCCTGGTCACGCTCGGCGGCGAGCTGGACATCTACACGGTCGCCGGCTTCCGGCAGGACCTCGAGGAGGTCGACCCGGCGGCGCGGCCGCTCGTGATCGACCTCACGGACGTCACCCTGCTCGACTCATCCGGCCTCGGCGCGCTCGTGAGCCTGCTCAACCGGGCGCGCACCGGCGACGGCCAGCTCGGCCTGATCTGCCCGCACCGCCGCCTGCGGCGCGTGTTCGAGATCACCGGCCTGCGCCGCGCCTTCGTGTTCGGCGACGACCTGGACGGTGTGCTGGCCGCCCTCGCCGAGGGCTCCGACGGCGCAGAGACCACGGCCTAGCGCGGGGACCCGGTGCTCGACCTCAAGCTGATCCGCTCCGAGACGGAGCGGGTGGCGGCCAACCTCGCGCGCCGCGGGGCGGACGCCACCCTGCCCGAGCTGGTCGACGCCGACGAGCGGGCCCGCGCGCTGCGCGTGCGGGTCGAGGAGGCGCGGGCCGAGCGGACGCGGATCTCGAAGGCGGTCGGCGCGGCGCGCAAGGAGGGCCGCGACGCGAGCGCCGAGCAGGCCGAGGCCGCCCGCCTGGGCGAGGCGCTCGGGGCCCTGGAGGGCGAGCTGCGCGTGGCGGAGGAGGCCCGCGACCTCCTGCTCGCGGCGCTGCCGAACCTGGCCGAGGACGCCGCCCCCGACGGCGGCGAGGACGACGCCGTCGAGATCCGGACGGTCGGCGACCCGCCGGACTTCCCGTTCACGGTCCGCGACCACGTCGAGCTGGCGACGGCGGCCGGCGCGCTCGACATGGAGGCGGCGGCCCGCGTCTCGGGCGCCCGCTTCGCGTACCTGCTGGGGCCGCTGGTCCGGCTGCAGTTCGCGCTGGTCAGCCTGGCGCTGGACCACCTGGAGGGCGCCGGCTTCACCCCGGTCGTCCCGCCGGTGCTGGTCCGCGAGGAGGCGATGTACGGCACGGGGTTCTTCCCCACGGACCGGGCGTCCATCTACGAGACGGCCGAGGACGACCTGTACCTGGTCGGCACGTCGGAGGTGCCGCTGGCGGGGCTCCACGGCGACCAGATCGTGGAGGAGGGCGCGCTGCCGCTGCGCTACGGCGGCATCTCCACCTGCTTCCGGCGGGAGGCGGGGGCGGCGGGGCGCGACACCCGCGGCATCTTCCGGGTCCACCAGTTCGACAAGGTGGAGATGTTCTCGTTCGTGCTGCCGGAGGACTCGCCGGCGGAGCACCTGCGGATCCTGGGGGTGCAGGAGGCGATCCTCCAGGCGATCGAGGTGCCGTACCGGGTGATCGACATCGCCGCCGGCGACCTCGGCGCGTCGGCCGCGCGGAAGTTCGACACCGAGGCGTGGATGCCGGGGCAGGGGGCGTACCGCGAGGTGACGTCCTGCTCCAACTGCACCGACTACCAGGCGCGCCGCCTGCGCACCCGCGTGCGCCGCGAGGGCGGGACGCAGCCGGTGCACACCCTGAACGGGACGGCGGTGGCGGTGGGGCGGACGATCATCGCGGTGCTCGAGAACCACCAGCGCGAGGACGGCTCGGTCGCCATGCCGGCGGCGCTCGTCGCCCACGGCGCGCCCGAGGAGATCCGGCCGCGATGACCCCGGTGCCGCGTCCGCGGGTCGCGGTGGTGGGGCACGTGGAGTGGCTCACGCACGGGCGGGGGCGGATGCCGCTGGCGGGGGAGATCACGTACCTGACCGACCCGATCGACGAGCCGGCGGGCGGCGGCGGCGTGAGCGCGGTGCAGGTGGCGAAGCTGGGCGCCGAGTGCCTCTTCTACACCGCCCTCGGCGGCGACTGGGTGGGCCGCCAGGCGGGCGAGGTGCTGGAGGGGCTGGGCGTCCGGGTGCTCGCCGCGGTGCGGGACGCGCCGCACACCCGGGCGGTCTCGCGCCGCCGGGGAGGTCGCCGACCGGGCGATCGCGGTGATCGGCGCGGCGGCGTCGTCGCGGATCGAGGACGCCCTGCCGTGGGACGAGCTCGCCGACTGCCACGCCGCCTACTTCACCGGCCACGACTCGGCGACCCTCCAGGCGGCCCGCCGCGCGCAGCAGCTGGTGGTGACCTCGCGTCGTCTCGCCCTCCTGGTGGAGAGCGGCGTCCGCGCCGACGTGCTGGTCGCGAGCGCCGCCGACCCGACGGAGGCCGTCGACCCGGACGAGCTCCCCGTCCCGCCCCGGTTCATCGTCTGGACGGAGGGCGCCGCCGGCGGACACTGGGAGGGCGACGACGGGAGCGCCGGGCGGTGGGAGGCCGTCGCGCCCCCCGGCCCCCCGGTCGACAGCTACGGCTGCGGCGACTCCTTCGTCGCGGGCGTCACCGTGGGGCTGGGCCGCGGCCTCGACCTGGCCGGCGCGCTGCACCTCGGCGCCCGCTGCGGCGCCCAGTGCATCACCGGACGCGGCGGCCTCGGGCCCCAACTCGTCGAGGACCCCGCCGGAGCCTGAGCGCGATCCTCATCGCCGGCCCGTGTTGCGGGTCGCGTGCGCGGCGGCGAGGTCGATCGCGATCGCCAGCAGCAGCAGTCCGGCCCAGAGGTTCACGGGGTCGAACAGCAGGGGTGCGCGCTCGCCGGTCTGGTCGGCGATGAACCACGCGATGAGCCAGATCAGGGTCACGGGGCCTCCCACGCTCGGCGGTGTCCGGGATCCCCCCGAGCGTCCCCGGCGGCGGGCGCCCCGCGTATCCGGGAGCGCCCGGGAACGGATGCGGATCGACCGCACGGTCCCCGTGCCCCCGCTGACGACGGCCTCAGACCATCACCCCGCCTCCGGTGACGTCGAGGACGATCCCGGTGATCCAGGCGGCCTGGTCGCGAGGCGAGGAAGACGGCGGCGTCGGCGACGTCCTCGGGGGTGCCGAGGCGGCGGATCGGGTGGTGCTCGACGAGCTCCTGCTGGACGTCCTCCGGGATCCACTCCTGGTTGCGCTCGGTGAGGATCGTCTCGGGGGCGATGCAGTTGACGCGGACGCCGGCGGGGCCGGCCTGGTGGGCGACGTCCTTCGTCAGCAGCTCCAGCCCCGCTTTCGCCGCGGCGTAGGCGATCGGGGAGCCCGGGTGCGGGCGGCGGGCCGCCGCGGAGGACATCGTCACGATGGACCCCGCGCCGCGCGCCTTCATCCCCGGCAGGACGCTCCGGATCGTCAGGAAGGTGGCGGTCAGGTTCACGTCCACCGACCGGCGGAAGTCCTCCTCGCTCAGCTCCTCCACCGGCCCCGGGCGCACCGGGCTGCCGCCCGCGTTCGCCACCAGCACGTCGATCGGGCCGAGCGCCGCCTCCACCGCGTCGCGCAGCGCGTCGGCGCCCTCCTGCGACGTCAACTCCGCCGTGACGGCCGCCACCTCGCCGCCCCCCGCGGCGATCCGCGCGCGCACCTCCTCCAGCGCCGCCTCGTCGCGCCCGTGGACCGCCACCCGGGCGCCCTCGTGCGCGAAGCGCTCCGCGATCGCCGCGCCGATCCCGCGCGAGCTGCCCGTGACCAGCGCGACCCTGCCGTCGAGCGCGCCCATGTGCGCCCCTCCCCGAATCGTTGCCGTCGGAGGGGTGGTACCCCGGACGCCGGCCTAGCCCAGGCCGTCCCCGTTGCGCGAGCGCTGCTCGTCGGGGTCGCGCGCCTTCTGCGACACCTCGGCCGGCTCGATCGCGACCAGCACGACGCGGGTGCCGCGGGTTGCCTCCACCGTGAGCTGCCAGCCGTCGGCCACCACCGAGTCGCCGGTGCGGGGCAGGCGGCCGAGGCGGGTGAACACCAGGCCGCCGACGCTGGTGACGGTGTCGTCCACCAGCTCGACGCCGTGGTCGTGGAGGTCCTCCAGCGGCACGTGGCCCCGGACCATCAGGCGCCCGTCGGGCCGCTGGTTCACGGCGGGCGCGCGGTCGCGCTCGTCCTCGATCTCGCCGACGATCTCCTCGATCACGTCCTCCACGGTCACGACGCCGGCGAAGTCGCCGTACTCGTCGAGCACCACCGCGAGGGAGGCGCGCCGCGCCTGGAGCTGGCGCAGCAGGTCGTCCACGGGCTGGGTCTCCGGCACGAACAGCGCCGCCCCGGCGAGGTCGCGCACCGGGGTGTCCTCGCCCTTCTCGAGGAGGCCGCGCGCGAGCTGGCCCAGGTGGACGATCCCGAGCACGCCGTCGCCGTTCAGCACCGGGAACCGGCTATGTCGCGTGTTCAGCGCCTCGGAGAGGCCGGCCTTGACGGGCGCGTCGCCCAGCAGGGTGGTCACCTCCGGCCGCGGGGTCATGATGTCGCGCGTCAGGCTCGCCTGCAGGCCGAACACGCCCTCCAGCATGTCCGCCTCCTCCGGCTCCAGGGCGCCGCCCTCCTCGCTCTGGGCGATCAGGATCTGGAGGTCCTCCGGGGTGGAGGCCAGCTCGCTCTCCGTCGCGGGCTCCACGCCGATGGCGCGCACCAGCGCGTTGCCCGCGCCGTTCATCACGTAGATGAACGGCGAGAACACCCAGCGGAACCACTCCAGCGGGCGGGCGATGCCGAGCGCGACGGGCTCGGCCCGCTGGATCGCGACCGTCTTCGGCGCGAGCTCGCCGACCACCACGTGCAGGACGGTGATGATCGCGAACGCGAGCACCACGGCCGTCGCGGCGGCGCTGCCCTCGCCGAACCCGATCCGCTGGAAGAGCGGCTCGAAGATGTGCGCGAACGCCGGCTCGCCCAGCCAGCCGAGGCCCAGGCTGGCGAGCGTGATGCCCAGCTGGCAGGCCGCCAGGTAGCGGTCGATGTGCTTGATCTGCTGCTGCACGAGCACGGCGGAGGCGCGCCCGGAGTCCGCGAGCTGCTCGATCCTGGTCGTCCTCGCGCGCGCGAGGGAGAACTCGGCTGCGACGAAGAAGCCATTGAGGAGCACCAGGAGGAGTGCTCCGACGATCTGGGCCGCGTTCGTCACCGGCCCGAGAGTGTGTCCACGGCCGGGATTGTACCCGAGGCCGTCGCCGTCACCCGCCCAGGACGAGTCTCATGATCCAGTCGCCCAGCGCGGCCTCGCTCCAGTAGCCCGTGTGGCTGCCCGCGCCGACGCACCGCTCGACCACCCGCGGCCCGCCCGGGGCCTGCAGGTCGTACCCCGGATGGTCCGGGTCGTACACCTCCGGGGCGTCCGTGTCGCGGGCCCACAGGGCGCGGCCGACGTAATCGCCCGAGCGGTAGAGGTTCACCCACGTCCCCGTCACGGGCCGCAGCCCGCCGGGGCGCCGCGGCAGCTCCCGGACCCACTCGTACTGGCCGGGGAGGCGCTCGCCGTAGAGCTGCCGCAGCGGGCAGCCGCACGTGAGCAGCGACACCGACCCCGGGAGCACCAGGCCGGGCTCCTCGTCGTCGAACGGGCGGGCCTGCGGCGAGCGGTGGAGGTCGCCGAACAGCGTCGCCGCGCTCAGCACCGTTCCCTGGCTGTGCGACACGATCACCAGCCGGTCGTACGGGCATCGCGGTCCATGCCCCCGGCGGTGACCTCGCCCAGCAGCGCGCGGTAGCGGCGCAGCATCCGCTCCCGCGGCGCCACGATCCCCGGCTGGCTGACCCGCAGGTAGGTCGCCACGTCGTACGGGATGTCGAGCACGATGCGCAGGCGCTCCAGCGCGCTGGCGTTCGAGCCCAGCGGCCGCCGCGGCGACACGCCGAGGAAGCGCACCGCCAGCACCAGGGTGCTGACCACCAGGGCGATCGCCGCGCCCAGCCGCGCGGCGGTGGCCGATCCGGGGGAGCCGGCCACCAGCCACGTCCCGAACACCGCGGCCGCGCCGGCGGTCACGGCCACCACGGCGAGCAGGCCGGTGAGCGGGTTGGCGATCACTTCGAGGGCGCTCGACATCAGGGCGCCCTGCCGCTCGCTCGCGGCGCTGCGGTCTCGCCTGCGCTCCGCCAGCGACGTGGCCACCGCCAGGATGAACGGGAGCACCGCGACCAGCAGGAACAGCCCGATCAGGATGCCCGCGATCAGCAGCGCCGGCGCCAGCGGCCCCAGGCCGCGCGAGAACAGCGCGAACGCCCAGTCGGAGGGGGAGCCGTCCGCCACGGTGGCGCCCTCCGGCAGCCCCAGGTCCTGGCGTCTCCGAGCCGCTCAGCACCACCTCGTCGCACGGCGTGGTGGTCCACGAGCTCGGCGAGGCGAGGCAGTTCAGCTCCGAGGTGCCGCCCCACGTCGAGTTGTCGGTCACCTGGAGGGCCAGCGCGCCGTACGCGGCGAAGAGGGTGGCGCTGACCAGCGCGATGCCGAGCGGCGCCACCACCATCGTCACCAGCCCGGTCAGCGCCGCGCGCCAGCGGTCCGGGTGCAGCGACAGGACCGGGCCCACCCTCCGGACGGCCACCACGGCCAGCGCCACCGCGGCCACCGCGGCCGCGCCCGACGCCGCGAGCCAGGCGATGCGGAACGGGTAGGCGACCACGTCGACCAGGGCGTTCGCGAGCCCCACCCGCAGGCCCGCCCGGTGCACCCACCAGGCCGCGTGGGCGATGAACAGGAGCGCCACGAGCACCGCGACCTGCGTCGGGAGCCCCTGCCAGCCGCCCCGCTTCAGGCGCATCGCCCCCCACGCCGCGAACCCGAGCGCCACGAGCGCCACCGTCACCACGATCACCCGCGCCAGGATCGGGCTGTCGTCGAACGCGACCGCCCCCAGCAGCGCACCGCTCTCGAGCACCACCGCGGCCGTCACGGTGAGCACCGGGATCGCCAGCAGCCAGGCGGCCGTCATCAGCGCCCTGCGCGCGACGCGGGCCCGGCGCAGCCCGTCGCGCAGGGGCCGCAGCGCCTCCAGCCCCGTCGTCGAGATCTGGAGCATCAGGCCGTAGAGCGTGTAGATGAGGCGCAGGATGCCGCCGGGGAAGCGCGAGATGTCGGACCACCGCATCTCGTACACGTCCACCTCGAGGGCGTCGTCGAGGCTGCTCAGCCGCGTCCACGGCGTCCGGTAGCCCACCTCGTTGCCGGCGGGCGACAGCAGCATCTCCCTGCGCTCGCCGTCCTGCAGCTCCATACGCGACACCAGGGCGCCGGCGACCGCGTCCAGCGTCTGGCCGGGGGCGTCGTCGCCGACCCCCGGGACCACGACGACCGCCACCCGGCGGGCGGAGGGGCTGGTGGCGGGCACGGCGCGAGCCTAACCGCGCGCCGGGCCCGCATCACCCCCCGCTAGATGCCGGGATTCCCGTGGGCGGGCGGATCCGAGCCCGGGAAGGTCTCCTCGACCGCCTCCTCGGCCTCCTCCTCGTCGGGCTTCGGGTCGGGCGGATCGGGGGGACGGTGGGCGTCGCTCATGCGGCCTCCTCGCTCGCGGGCCGGGGACGTCGGATGGGTTCCCGCCGCGAGCCGCCGCCGAACGCGCGGGTTGCCCGGGCGCCCGCCCGGGGTAGGACCAGCGGCATGGGAACACAGCCCGTGCCACCCGCATTCCCGGAGCCGCCCTCCATCCCGGAGCCGTCTCCCCCCGACATCCCCGAGCCCTACCCGCCGCCGACGCCGGCCCCCGTCCCCCCGGACATCCCGGAGCCGACGCCGGACCCGGGACCGCCCGTCGAGCCGGACCCCGTCCCGGCGCCGCAGATCTAGCAGCCGCCGCGCCGGACGACGGGAACGCCGGGATGCCGGAGCTCATCCTCGGGCCGATGCTGCGCTACGTGGGGGACCACGACGCGACGGTGTGGGTCGAGACCGACGGGCCGTGCGAGGTCGAGGTGCTCGGCACGCGCGAGCGCACCTTCCACGTGGAGGGGCACCACTACGCGCTCGTGCTGATCGAGGGGCTCGAGCCGGACACCTCGACGCCCTACACCGTGCGGCTGGACGGGCGGGACGTGTGGCCGCCCGCCGACGGCCGGCCGCCGTGCCGCATCGTCACGCGCGGCGGCGAGGACCGGGTGCGCCTGGTGTTCGGGTCGTGCCGGGTGGGGGCGCCCCACCGCGAGCCGTGGACCCTGCCCCCCCGCGAGCACCGCGAGGGCTTCGGCATCGACGCCCTGTGGGCGTACTCCAAGCGCCTCCAGGCGGGCTCCGAGGGCTGGCCGGACTGCGTGCTGCTGATGGGCGACCAGGTGTACGCCGACGAGGTCCCGCCCGACACGAAGGAGTTCATGCGCGAGCGCGAGGAGCGCGACCGGGCCGGCCGGGACCGCGGCGAGGTGCCGCCGCCCGGGGAGGTCGCGAACTTCGAGGAGTACACGCGGCTGCACCGGGAGTCGTGGAGCGAGCCGGACATCCGGTGGCTGCTGTCGACGGTGCCGAGCACCATGATCTTCGACGACCACGACGTCCACGACGACTGGAACATCTCGGCCGCCTGGCGCGAGCGCCAGCAGCGGCTGCCGTGGTGGCGCGAGCGGATCTGCGGCGCCTACATGGCGTACTGGATCTACCAGCACATCGGGAACCTCTCGCCGAACCACTTCGGCGACGAGCCCATGCTGGAGGAGGTGAAGGGCGACGAGGACGCCGGCCCGCGGCTGCGCCGGTTCGCCCTCGCCGCCGACGAGGACAGCACCAGCAGCCGCTTCGCGTTCCACCGCGACTTCGGCCGGACCCGGCTGGTGGTGATCGACTCGCGCGGTGCCCGCGTCCTGACGCCCGGCGCGCGGGAGATGGTCGACCCCGACGAGTGGCGCTGGATCGTCGAGCGGACCGAGGGCGATCACGACCACCTGATCCTGGCGAGCACCCTGCCGGTGTTCATGGCGCCGGCCATCCACCACCTGCAGGCGTGGAACGAGCGCGTGTGCGACGGCGCGTGGGGCGGCCCGGCCGCGAGCCTGGGCGAGCGGATCCGCCAGGGCCTCGACCTGGACCACTGGCCGTCGTTCGCGCGCTCGTTCCGGCGGATGGAGGACCTGCTGCGCCTGCGCGGCGGCGATGAGGACGGCCCTCCGCCGGCCAGCATCCTGCTGCTGGGCGGCGACGTCCACACCGCCTACGTCGCCGAGGTCGGCGCGGGTCCCGCGGTGCGGAGCCGGGTGTGGCAGCTCGTGTGCTCCCCGTTCCGCAAGCCCCTCGACCCGCGGCAGCGCCGGCTGATCCGCGCGCTGTTCACGCGCCCCGCCCGCGCGCTCACGTCCGCGATGGCGCGGGCGGCACACGCACCGCGGCCGAGCGTGTCCTGGCACGTCCGCTCCGGACCGACCTTCGACAACTCGATCGGGCTCATCGAGGTGGAGGGGCGCTCGGCCCACGTGGCCATCCGCCGCACCACCGAGCACGGTGACCCGACCCGGCTGTCAGCCCTTCACGAGGTGGATCTCACGGCCGGGCGGCCGGCACGCAGACGAGGAGTCCTCGGGGGATCACGCTGATCTCCAGCGACCGCACCTTCTCGCGGTCGCCCCCGTCCACCTCGTAGAGCACCTTCCGGTCGAAGCGGATCTCCACCCGGCTCGCCTTGGTGGTGCGGGCGTGGGCGGCGTCGTCCACCGTCTTGACCGCCACCCGCGCCATCGTGCGCGCCGTCGCCACGACGCCCGACGCGGCCAGGACGCCGACCTCCAGGAGCCCGTCGTCGTCGTGGGAGTCCTCGAACACCTCGAGGCCGGCGAACAGCTTCCCCACGTTGCCGACCAGGACGCAGTTCGCCTCGCCCCGGTACCAGCGCTCGCCCTCCACCGAGACCGTGGCGGTGAACGGCTCGGCCCGCAGGTTGCGCAGCCCCGTCCAGATGTAGCTGAGGCGCCCCAGGCGGTCCTTCAGCGCCCCGTCCGCGTCGGCGATCATCTGCGCGTCCAGCCCGGCGCCCGCCATCACCGCGAACGTCTCGCCGTTGATGCGGCCCACGTCGATGCGGCGGCGCTCGCCGCGCAGGCCGACGTCCACCGCCTGCTCCACGTTCTTCGGGATCCCCAGGCTCGACGCCAGCAGGTTCGCCGTCCCCGCCGGCAGGAGGGCGACCGGGACGTCCGCTCCGTCGAGCGCGTCGATCGACCGCTGCGCCAGGCCGTCGCCGCCCCACAGGAAGATGAGCTCGGCGCCCCACTCGAGCGCCTTGCGCACCTGCTTCGGCGCCTTCCGGCTCTTGGGCACCTCGCGCCACCGCAGGTCGTGCACGCCCCGGCGCTCGAGGATCCGCCGCAGCTCCGGCAGGCCGCCGCCGAACGACTTGCCCGCGTGCGCGATCACCGCGACCTTCACGCCGTCCCCTCCCGCTGCGCCCCGGCAGGGACGCGCTCGGGGGCGTCCGCCCGGTCGGAGGTGGCGCGCCGGTCGGCGACGATGCCGTACACGCGGACCGCGACCAGCGCGACCGCGAGGCAGCCGATGCCCAGCAGCATCCCGGCGAACGCGTCGATCGGGTGGTGCATGCCGCGGTACATCCGCGACGTCGCCACGGTCAGGATGAGCACCACCGCGACCGTCCAGCAGGTGACCGTGACCCAGCGGCGCCGGGCCCACGACGAGATGATCAGCGCCAGGCCGGCGTAGACGACGGTCGAGGCGGCGACGTGGCCGGACGGGAAGCTCTCATCCACCGGCAGGTTGTCGAGCCGCGGAACGTCGGGCCGCTCGCGCGGGCCCACGAGCGCCCCGAGCCGGTACAGCGTCAGCTCGATGACGATCGCCGTGAGGATCACGATCCCGATCCGCATCCGGCGGGCGACCGCGCCGGCGACGAGCGTCAGGAACACGAGCGCCGGGATCACCGGCACGTCGCCGATGCGCGAGCCGATGTCCGACGCGTCCGTGAGCCAGCCGCGGCGGTGCTCCGCCAGCGTCCGGGGGAGCCACTCGTCGGCGTCGGCCACGGCCCCGGAGTGGAGCAGCACCTTCGTCACGAGGAGTGCGGCGAGCGCCGTCAGGATGGCGAGCAGGGCCCAGCCGACGACGGTCGTCACGGCGTAGGCGCGGTACGGATGGGGTCCGTGGATGCGGGCGGCGACCGCGTGCGAGATGCCGCCCGGGCGGGGCTCCGCCACCGTGCGCTCAGCGGGCCGGACAGCCGTCCCGGTGAGCTGCGCGGCACCCGGTCCGGAGGGTGCGCGTGTGGTTGTCACGCCGCAGCCTTCCCCCGGGTGGAGTGGGAGGAAACCTCCTGGCAGGGGAAACTGTCCATCCCATGCCGATCCTCGTCCTGATCCTGGCCGCAGCCGCCGCGGGCGCGCTCGCCGCCCTGCTGGCCCTGCGCCTGCCGTACTCCGCGCCCGGCTCGGGGGTGGCGCCGGTGACCCGCGCGGCGGCGCGCAGCGCGGGCCGCCACGTCCGGCTGCGCGCGTGGGCGCGGGGGCGGCTGGATCCGGAGGTGGTGACCGGGCTCGCCCTGACGCTGGCCGCGGCCGTGATCGTGGTGGGCGGCCTCACGATCGGGGTGCTCGCGTACCTCGTCCGCGGCAACGACGCCCTGCGCCGCATCGACAGCGGGGCGGCCCGCTGGGGCCACGAGCACGCCACGGACGCATCCCACGCCTTCCTGACCGGCGTCACCCAGATGGGCGAGACGTGGTTCGCGATCGTCGCCGGCCTGGCCGTGGCCGCGTACGCGTGGTGGCGGGGCTCGAGCCGGCTGGTCGTGCCGTTCCTGTTCGTGGTCGTCGCGGGGGACAAGCTGCTCACGACGGCGGTGAAGGACCTGGCGAACCGCGCCCGCCCGACCCTCAACCCGATCGCCGAGACCCTGGGGCCGTCGTTCCCCAGCGGCCACTCCTCGACGGCCGCCGCGCTCTTCGCCGGGATCGCCCTGGTGATCGGCATCGGCCGGCCGCGGGTGGCGCGCGCCGCCATCGCGGGCGTCTGCGTGGGCCTGGCGGTGGCCGTGGCCGCGAGCCGGGTCCTGCTGGACGTCCACTGGCTCAGCGACGTCATCGCCGGCCTCGCGCTCGGCTGGGCGTGGTTCGCCGTCTGCGCGATCGCGGTGGGCGGGCGGCTGCTGCGCTTCGGCGCGCCCGCCGAGCCGGTGGTGAGTGGCCCCCCGAGGCGGCCCGCGGCCGGTCGCGGGCGCCGGTCGGAGGTGTGAGGGCGGCGCTGCGCGGGAACGCAGGGTCCACGATGACCACTGCACACCGGACCGTGCACGAGGTCACCTCCGGCCGGAACTTCGAGCGCTTTGCGCGCGCGGGGTACGTGGCCCGCGGTGTCCTCTACATCCTGATGGGCGTCCTCGCCATCGAGCTCGCCCGCGGCGAGGCGTCGGACCGCCCGAACCAGGAGGGCGCGCTGCGCCTGGTGGCCGGGCAGACCTTCGGCCGTGCCCTGCTCGTGCTCATCGCGATCGGGCTCCTCGGCTACACGATCCTGCGCTTCACCCAGGCGTTCATCGGCCGCACGCCCGAGGCCGGGCGCCAGAGCGCCGGCGACCGCATCGCGGCATTCGCCAGCGGCTGCGCCTACGCGATCTTCTTCGGCCTGGCGATCGCGGTGCTCGCCGGCTCGGCCGGCGGGAACAGCGGCCGGGAGCCCAAGAAGGCCACCGCCGACGTCTTCGACTGGACCGGCGGCCGCTGGGTGGTGCTCGCCGCGGGCGTCATCTTCGGCGGCGTCGCCGTCTACCAGGGCTGGATGGGCCTGAGCCGCCGGTTCCTGCGGTACACGAAGACCGAGCGCATGTCGCGGACGGGCCTGCGGAACTTCACCGTCCTCGGCGTGACGGGCCATGTCGCGCGCGCCATCGTGTTCGGCCTCGTCGCGATCTTCCTGATCAAGGCGGCCGTGGAGTACGACCCGACGGAGGCGGTCGGCATCGACGGCGCGCTCCAGCGGCTCCAGCACCACGCGTACGGCACGGTGGCGCTGGTCGCCGTGGCGCTCGGGCTGATCGCCTTCGGCGTCTACTCGGCGGTGGACGCCCGCTACCGCAAGATCTAGCCGTCGCCCAGGGGGTTGAGCAGCGCCTCCTTCCCCTCGAAGGCGAAGAGCAGCAGGTCGACCATCCGGAACGTGTCGGGGTCGGGGCCGAGGCTCGGGCGCCAGGTGGGGTCGGCCATGATCGAGATCTGGCTGCCCTCGATGGCGCGGTGGAAGGTCTCGGCCACGATGCGCCCGCCGACGCCGGCCAGGCGGCCGCCGTTGAACTCCGCCTCGCGCAGCGCGTAGAACCACAGGGGCGTGTCCTTCACCAGCGCGGCGCGCTGCTTCGTGTTCAGCGTGCCGAGCGTGGCGCCGTCGCGGCCGTCGCGGATCTTGGCGGGGGTCAGCGCGGTGACCGTGACCCCGCGGGAGCGCATGAGCGCCAGCATCTGCTGGCCGGTCGCGAGGTTCAGCATCCGCGCGCGGGTGAGGTTGCGGAACGCCAGGTTGCGGCGCCGGGCGATCGGCTCGGGGCCGCCGATCGAGCCGGGCCGCAGGTCGGCGAGCGGGTCGGCCAGCAGCGTGTCGATGCGGCGCGCGAAGTTCATCTTGTTGCGGCCGCCCACGATCGGACGCAGGTCGTTGCGGCCCGCCTCCGTGAAGTCGTAGAGGCGCCGGAGATCCGCGATCCAGTTGCTCGGCAGGCGGGAGAAGCCGCCGAGGTCGCCGCTGGTGCCGGAGAACGTGAACAGGAAGTCGAGCGTCCCGGCGCCGTCGTCGAACACGTGGTTCCAGTTGTAGGCGGTGCGGATCATGCTGTGGCCGAGGCGGAACGCGGCGACCGAGAACTCGACCGGCATCGTGGGCGAGTCGCCGGGGACCGGTGACGTCTCGAACACCTTGCGGCCCTCGGTGAACACCCGCTCGACGAGCTGGGGCTTCACGACCCGCGGCAGGTAGTCCGTCCGGACCATCCACTGGTGGTGCTTCACCACCAGGTCGCGGGCGGCGGCGAAGCGCTGCGGCTCGGGGACGCCGTCGGCCTCCAGCTTGTCCACGACGCGGTTGTGGAAGCGGATGAACGCGAGGTGCGTCTGCGCGACGGCCAGGTTCTCGTCGTTGCGGACGTCGGGGATCCGCGCCTTCCGGTTGGACCGCCGAGGCAGGTCGAAGCCGGGCTGGGGCTTGTCGGCGATCCCGTCCTGCGGGAAGTC
Organism: Miltoncostaeaceae bacterium; assembly: GCA_963749475.1. Taxonomy (GTDB): domain Bacteria; phylum Actinomycetota; class Thermoleophilia; order Miltoncostaeales; family Miltoncostaeaceae; genus Miltoncostaea. The sequence goes on along the minus strand of CAVVMP010000009.1, from coordinate 45,423 downwards.
CGCCTTCGCGGTGGCGCCGATCTTCAGGTGGATCCCGTCGGGCGCGTAGAACTCGGGCGTGAGGGTCGGGCCGAGGCCGTAGAGGGAGTCCAGGTCGAGGCTCGGTGACCGCCCCGCGATGAGGTCGGCGACCGGCACGCTCTGGTCGTCGCGGAGCCGGCTCTTGTCGAACGTGAGGTCGTGGTCCAGGAACTGGCCGAGGTAGGTGAAGCCGCTGGGGACGGTCGAGTCGAGCTTCTTCGCGTCGTGGTCGATCGTCATGGCCCGCCCGATCAGGCGGCGCGCGGGGTCCCCCAGCTGCTTGCCCTTCGGCCCCATCCGCGAGAACCGGAAGGCCCGCAGGTCGGCCTCCATCGACATGGCCATCGCCGTTCCCGGCGGCGCCTCCGGAGAGCCGAGCAGGCCCTCCCCCACGACGAAGTAGCCCGTCACGTGTGTGCCGTTCCTGCGGCTCGGCCACGTCGAACCCCCCACCCCGGGAACCGTCCCCGACGACCCTATGGCCGCCTCACGGGGGCGGCAAGCCGCGCGGTGACCCGTCAGTCCCGGGCGCGCCGGCGCTCGTACAGCAGCACGTCGCGCCACCGGCCGCGGAGCTCGCCCAGGCGCTCGCGCCGTCCCACCAGGCGGAAGCCGCAGGCCTCGACCATCTTCGCGCTGGCGTCGTTCCCGTCGATGACGATGGCCTCGAGCGTCCACAGCCCGGCGTCGTGGGCCGCCTCGGCCAGCGCCGTCAGCAGCGGCTCCCCGACGCCCTCGCCGCGCGCCTCCTCGGCCACATAGACCGATACCTCGGCGACGCCCCGGTAGACGTGACGGATCGAGGTGCGGTTGGCCGCGCCCCAGCCCACGACGCGGCCGTCGAGGCGCGCCACGAGCCGCGGCTCGGGCAGGTGGTCGCGGTCCCACCGCTCCCAGGACGGCACCTCGGTCTCGAAGGTGCTGTCGCCGGTCGCGATCCCCTCCGCGAAGATCTCGGCCACGCGGTCCCAGTCGGCGGGCGCCATGGGGGCGATGTCGGGTTCGGCCGGGGACACGCCCCGGTGTTCCCCGCCCGCGTCCGCCGCCCTCACCTCCTATCGTGGGCCGATGCGCACCGCCCGCGTCGTCGCCCGCACGGGCGCCGTGCTGTTCGCCGACCCGGGCGACGGGCTCGTGGCCGTGCACGGGCCGGACGTGGAGCCCTTCCCGTTCAGCCTGGTGGTCGCCGCCCGCGACGCCGCCCTTCTTCCGGCGGAGGGGACGGTCGGGCTGGGGGAGGGCGAGGTGATGCTCCCCGGCGGCCGGCGGCTCGCCGCGCGGGCCGTGGCGCCGGCGGTGCCGGGACCGCCGGGCGTGGGCCCGGGGGCCATGCGCGACGCGATCGGCGCGGTCCCAGGCGCGGCGGCCCGGGCGGCGGCGATCGGCCCGCTCGACGACCCGGACCGCCTGCTCGGGCGGGGTCCGGGGCTCACGCCCGGCGGAGACGACGCCCTGCTGGGCTACATCGCCATGGCCGCGCACGCCCACGGCGAGTGGGGCCTGCCCGACCCCGGGCCGCTCGCCGAGGCCCTGGCGGCACGCGCGCCGGCGCGGACCACGCGCGTGTCGGCCGCGATGTTCGCGGCGGCCGCGGTGGGCCGCTTCGCCCCCGTCGTGGGGGCGGCCTGCCGCGCCGGACCCGCCGACCTGCCCGCGGCGCTCGCGCGCCTCGCCGCCGTGGGGGCGACGTCGGGCCTCGACACCCTGGTGGGCGTCGGCGCCGCGTGCGGGCTCAGCCGGCCTCCGGCACCGGGACCGGCGTCACCCGGATGAGGTCGCGGCGGGCGGTCTCGGGCAGGCCCCGCAGCGCCAGGGCGGCGGGCGCGAGGCACCCGCCCAGCACGATGAGGAGCAGCGAGGGGCTCACCACGCCAGCCAGCCCGCCGAGCACGGCGAGGCCCACCGATCCGGCGACGACCTGGCAGGCCAGGACGAACGCGGCGGTGGTGGCGCGCACCTCCGTCGGGAAGAGCTCCGCGACGTAGGCGACCGACGCGGCCGCGAAGCACGAGCCCGCGGCGGTCAGGAGGAACAGGCCGGGCGGGAAGAGGCTGCGCACCTCGGTGAACACCATCACCGTGCCCGCGGCCCCGAGGACCATCGCGAGCGCCATCATCGGCCGGCGGCCGGCGAGGTCGGAGATCCGGCCGCCGAGCCAGAAGCCGAGGATCCCGAACAGCGCCGACGACCAGGATCAGCACGGTGAACAGGCCGCTCCAGCCGTAGTCGTCCTGCGCCAGCTCCGAGCCGTAGAAGAACCCGCTCGTCTGGACCAGCCCGAACGCCGCCACGATCAGCACCACCCGGCGCAGCCGGGACCGGTCGCGGGGCTCCAGACGGGGGATGAGCGAGGTCTGCAGGCGGTCGGCGCGGCGGGCCGCCTGGAACGCGCGCGTCTCCGGCAGCCCGCGCCGCAGGACGGCGGCGAGGGCGAGCGGCGCGAGCGCCACGAGGTAGAAGAGGCGCCAGTCGAGGGGGGTGAGGGGGACCAGCAGCAGCAGCCCGGCGACGGCGCCGTAGCCGATGCCGGAGATGATCCCGAGCACGCTGAGGCCCGAGCCGCGCCGGTCGTCGCGCAGCTGCTCGGCCACGACCAGGCCCGCGAGGCCCGACTCGGTCGCCAGGAACACGCGCGCCAGCGACTGCATCACGACGAACGCGACGAGCCCCCAGGCCAGCGACGTCAGCCCGGTCACGACGCTGAACGCCGCGAGCGAGGCGATCAGCATCGGCCGCCGGCCCCACCGGTCGGCGAGCCGCAGCAGCGGCACCGACCCGAGCGTGAACAGCCGGATGATCGCGACGCCGATGCCGAAGGCGGCGACGCTCACGCCGAGGCCCCCCGCGATCTGGGGCGCGGCGAGGGTCAGCAGGGCGACGTCGTAGACCTCGAAGAAGCCGGCGGTGGCGAGCGGCAGGAGCACGCGCCATTCGGCCCTGCTGAAGTCGAGCATCGACCGCACGATCCCCCCGCATCCGATCCGACCGACCGCGATGCGGGCGACCCGCCGCCCGGCAACGACGACGTCCTCCCCGCAGAGTAGGTCCGCGCCGGCCGCCTGTCGAACCCCTGCGTCCTCCATCGGCACGGCGCGGGCGCCGGATGAACCGCGAGGGGCGGCGCCGTCAGCCCGGCCGGACCGCCCTGACCAGGGTGTCGAGGGCCACCGCCTCGCCCGCGTCCGTCGGGACCGGCCGCCGCACGACCTCCGCCCGCAGCGCCTCCAGCCCGCCGAGCGCGGCGGCGACGCCCTCGGGCGTGGAGAGCACGTCCGGGTTCTGCGGGCCGCCGTGCCCGCCGTCGAGGTTGCGCAGGTCGTGCGCCACCCACAGCAGCGTGCCGCCCGGACGCAGGGCCGCGGCGGCGCGCCCCAGCACCACCGTGCGCAGCGGCTCGGGCACCTGGAGGTACATCAGCGCCACCAGGTCGGCCGACCCGGGCTCGGGGACGTACTCCGCCAGGTCGGCGCGGACGAACCGCGCCGTCACGCCGGCCTCGTCCGCCATCCGCCGCGCCTTGTCGACCGCGACGCCGGAGAAGTCGACGCCGGTCACGTCCCACCCGCGCCGGGCGAGCCAGATCGCGTTGCGGCCCTCGCCGCAGGCCAGGTCCAGCGCGCGCCCCGGCGGCAGGCCGGCGAGCTCCTCCACCAGGAAGCGGTTGGGCTCCGCCGACCACACGAGCCGTGGCTCGGCGTACCGGCGGTCCCACGCGTCGGGGGTCATCATGGTGTGCAGGATGACGGATCGAGGGGGTACCACGGCGGCCATGACGATCTCGACGCGCCGGGGCTGAGGGTGGGGATCCGAAGCGCCGACCCCGGTCGCGACGCCGCCGCCTGCGCGGCGATCTACGCGCCCCACGTGACGGACGGCCTCGCCACGTTCGAGGAGGTCGCCGCCCGACGCCGGGGAGATGGCGGCCCGGATCGCTCGCGTCCAGGCGACCCACCCGTGGCTCGTGCTGGAGGACGACGGCCAGGTGACGGGATTCGCGTACGCCTCGCCCCACCACCCGCGGGCGGGGTACCGCTGGGCGGCGGACGTGGCGGTCTACGTCGACGCCGGACACCGCCGCCGGGGGGTGGGGCGGCGGCTGTACCAGGAGCTCCTGGAGCGGTTGCGCGGCCAGGGCTTCCGGCGGGTCTGCGCGATCATCGTGCTGCCGAACCCGGGGAGCGTCGGGCTGCACGAGGCGCTCGGGTTCAGCCGGGTCGGGGTGTTCGAGCGGGTGGGCTGGAAGCACGGCGCGTGGCACGACGTCGGCTGGTGGCAGCTGGATCTCGGCGGCCCGGACGGGCCGCCGCGGGAACCGGGGCCGCCGGTCGGCTGAACCGGAGGGGGCTCAGTTCCATCCGGGGCGCGCCGATGTAATCCGCGAGATGATCCGCCGGCTCGCCCCATCGCTCGCCATGACGGCCGCGGCCTGCGCGGTCCCCCTGGCGCTTCTGCTGTGGCTGGGCCACCGGACGGTGGACCTCGACGGCGACCAGCACTTCATGATCGTCGTCATCGCCGCGTCCTCCGCGGCGGCCGCGGCGCTCGCCCTCTTCGTCCTGGGCGCCCGCAAGGGGGAGCGGCGCGCGGTGATCACCGGCGGCGCGTTCCTGGCGATGGCCTCCCTCCTGGCCGTGCACGGCGCCGCGACCCCGGGGCTGCTGGTGGGCGACAACAGCCTGATCGCGTTCGCCGGCGGGCTCACGCTCCCGGCCGGCGCGGTGCTGCTGCTGGTGGGGGCGCACCCCTCGGCGCGGCGCCCCGGGCCCGTCGGCCCGCTGGTGGCGCTGCTCGCGGCCGCCGCCGTCGCCGTCCTGCTGGTGGGCGCGCTGGGGATGGCGCACCCCCACTCGGTGCCCGCCGTCCCCGCCCAGGGCAGCGACGAGGCGCTGCTCGCCGTCGCCGTCGGCATCGCGTGCCTGGTGGTGGTGGCGATCCGCGCCGCCACGACCGTCCTGCTCACCCGCCGGCCGCGCGACCTGTGCGTCCTGCTCGGCCTGGGGATCCTGGTGACCGCCCTGGTGGCCCAGTACGGCTACCGCTGGGGCGAGGCGGGCTTCTGGATGGGCCACGGCACGGAGCTGCTCGGGATCCTCCTGGTGGGCGGCCCGGTGGCGCTGGACGCGTGGACCGCGGTCCCGTCCCGCCCGCTCGGCGGCGACCTGCGCGCCGTGGACCTGGTGGCGAAGGAGGAGGCCTTCCTCGGCCGCCGGGTGCACGCGCTCCTGCGCCGCCTGGAGGAGAAGGACACCGCGACCGAGGGTCACACCCGCCGCGTCGCCCTGCTGGCCGTGCAGGTGGGCGAGGAGCTCGACCTCCCCGCCACCCGCCTGCGCCGCCTCGCCCTCGGCGGGATCCTCCACGACATCGGCAAGCTGCGGGTGCCCGACGCGATCCTGAAGAAGCCGGCGGCGCTCACCGACGAGGAGTTCGCCGTCGTCCGCCGCCACCCCGGCTGGGGCGCCGCGCTGCTGGAGGAGCTGGGCTTCGCGCCCGAGGTCCGCGCGATCGTGCGCGACCACCACGAGCGGCTCGACGGCACCGGCTACCCGTCGCGGAAGATCGGGCCGCAGCTGAGCGACGAGGCGATGATCGTCGCGGTGTGCGACGTCTACGACGCCCTCGTCTCGCCCCGCGTGTACCGCGACGCCTGGCCCGTCGAGCGGGCGCTCGGCCTCCTCCGCGACGAGTCGGGCACCGCGTTCAGCCCGGAGTGCGTCGCCGCCCTCGAGCATGTGCTCGGGCGCGCGGAGGCCCCGGCGCCGGCGCTCGCCGCCCGGCCCGTCCCCGTCCCCGCGTAGCGCCCCCGACCCCACCCGGGACGGTCCGCCCGGGCTGGGGCGACGGCCGTCGCTTCCGGGCCGCCCGGCGCCGTCCTACCGTGGGGTCATGCCCCGTCTGCCCGGCACCCCAGCTGGCCGCTTCCGCGCCGTCGCGATCGCCGAGGCCCTGTCGTGGGCGGGCCTGCTGATCGGGATGTTCTTCAAGTACGTCGTGATCGAGCACGAGATCGGCGTGCAGGTGTTCGGCCCCGTCCACGGCGCGATCTTCCTGGCCTACGTCCTGGTCACCCTCGCCACGTGGGGCGCCCTGCGCTGGAGCACCGGCACCGGCCTGCTCGCCGTCCTGGCGAGCGTCCCGCCGTTCGGCTCGTGGCTGTTCGAGCGCTGGGCCTCCCGCAGCGGGCGGCTCGGCCCGGTCATCGCCTAGCCGAGCGACGGCGCGTCACGAGGGCCGGTGGCGCCGGCGCGGTGCCATCGCGTCGAACGCCAGAGCGGCACGCCACGACGGCGACCAGCGCGACCGCCTCTGCCCCGTCCGCCGCGGTGGCCGGAAGGGCCGAGCGGTGTGCCGATTCGCGCTCCGAACGGATCTGCGCGCCGTGGCGTGGCCCGACTCTCGTTCACGGCGGGTCCCCCGGTCAACCGCGGAGGGCCTCCACTACCATCGCGCCCGGTGGGCCCGTCGAGGATCGTCATCTGCGGCGCCGGGGTCATCGGCGCGTCCATCGCGCGGGCCCTCGCGCGCCGCGGGTTCCCGCCGCTCGTGGTCAACCGGGCCGGCACGGCGGCTGCCGCATCGGGCAAGGCGTCCGGCTTCCTGGCGCTCGATTGGAGCGCCGGCACCCCCCTCGACGCGATCAGCCGCGCGGGGTTCGCGCTCCACCGCGAGCTGGCCGGTGAGCTCGGCGCCGACCGCATCGGTCACCGGCCCACCGACGCCCTCATGACCGCCGCCGCGGACGAGGAGGACCTCGAGCGCCACCGCCGCCTCCCCAACCCGGGCTGGCTCGACGGCAACGTCGTGGCTCACGAGGTGATCGGGACGGCCGGCACGACGGCGCAGGTCGACCCCCGCGCCTTCACCGAGGCGGTCATGGAGGACGCCGTCGCCCACGGCGCCGAGCTGCGGACCGGCGTGGTGGACGGCCTCCGGTTCGACGAGGTGGGCGCGGTGAGGGGCGTGTCCGTGGACGGGGCGGACCACCCGGCCGACGTGGTGGTGCTGGCCCTCGGGCCGTGGACGAGCCGGGCGCAGCGGTGGCTGGCCCTGCCGCAGGTGCTCGGCACGCGCATGGCCAGCGCGGTGCTCGGCGCCGACCTGCCGGCCCAGGTGGTGTTCAGCGAGTTCGTCGCCGCCGACGGCCGCCGGGTGACGTTCCGGATCTACCCCCGCGCCGGCGGAGCCGTGTACGTCACCGGCCACCCGGAGCACGGGGCCCTGCCGGACGACCCGCGCGAGATCGTCCCCGACGAGGCGTCCGTGCGGGAGCTCCACCGCATCGCGGGGGTCCACGCGTCGGCCCTGCGCGACGCCGAGGTGGTGACCCGCACCGCCTGCTACCGGGCGATCACCGTCGAACGGGCTCCCGCTGATCGGGCCCGTCCCGTGGGCGCCGGGGACGTACCTCGCCACCGCCCACGGCTCGTGGGGGCTGCTGACGGCGCCGGCCACCGGGCGGATGGTCGCGGAGATGATCCTCGACGGCGGCTCCCACTCGCTCGACGCGACCCCGTTCGCGGTGACGCGCCTCCCCGCCGGGCGCATGTGACGGCCGGGGCGCGGAGGTCCTGCGCCCCACGTAGGCTGCTGCCGTGAGCTCCGCCCCGCCCACCGAGGTGATGCAGTGGGCGCAGGTCGGCGAGGCGGCGCGCGTCCTGGCGGAGGCGGTGCACGCCGACGGCTACCGGCCGGACATCATCCTGGCGATCGCACGCGGCGGCCTGATCCCGGCGGCGGCCCTCGGCTACGCGCTCGGCGTGAAGAACACGTACACGATGAACGTCGAGTTCTACACCGACGTGGACCAGCGTCTGGAGATGCCGATGGTGCTCCCGCCGGTCCCCGAGTTCGTGGACGTGGGCGACGCCGACATGCTGATCGTCAACGACGTCGCCGACACCGGCCTCACGCTCGAGGTGGTCCAGGCCTTCTGCGCCGGCAAGGTCGCGACGGCCCGGACCGCCGTGCTCTACGAGAAGCCCCGCTCGGTGGTGCGCTGCGACTACGTCTGGCGGCGCACCGACCGCTGGATCACGTTCCCCTGGAGCGCCGAGCCGCCCGTGGGGGGCGGCTCCATCGGGGGCGGCTGAGCCCCGTCAGCCGGCGGGCGGCGCGGGCGTGAGCCCGTGGCGGCGCATCACCTCCATGATCCCGGCGATGTCGGGCGGCCCCCCGGCCGCGGCGGCGACCACCTCGCCGATCTCCAGGAAGTAGGCGGGCCCGAACAGGCCGGGCGACGCCACCGCCAGGAAGACCGCGTCCGACGCGCCGCGGTTCGCGAAGCCGTGCACCTCTCCGCGGCGGATGCAGACCGCCTCCCCGGGGCCCACGTCGCGCTCCACGCCGTCGATCGTCCACGTCGAGACACCCTCGAGGCCGTAGATCGTCTCCTCGAACCCGTCGTGGCTGTGGGGCGCGGGCGTCTGCACGTCGGGCGGCACCCGGCAGTCGAACACGCTGACGCTGCCGCCCGACTCCTCCGGCTCGACCAGGAACCGGACCGCGACCGGACCGGCGTGGATGACCGGGCTGGTGGTGTTCATCGCTGCTCCCTCTCGGGTAGTTCGTAAAATGACTTGACGATGGTACGATGGCGACGGACATGACGTCAAGTGACTTGACAGAAACGACCGCCGAACCCGTCGGCCCGCCGCTCGTCGGCGCGCTGCTGCGGATGCCGCTGGACGTCGTGATGGCGCGGATGCTGGAGGGCCTGCACGCCGACGGCTTCGGGGACCTGAACGCCGCCCACCTGTCCGTGCTCCGCTGGCCCGGCCCGGACGGCCGCCGCCCCTCGGACCTGGCGCGCGAGACGCGCATGAGCCGGCAGGCGGTCAACTACCTCCTCGGCGAGCTCGAGCGGCTGGGCTACCTGGTGCGGCGCGACGACCCGGCCGACCGCCGATCGAAGCGCGTCCACCTGACCGACCGCGGCCGGGCCGTGGCGCGCAGCATCCGCTCCACGGTGCGCGCGGTGGAGCGCGAGTGGGAGCAGGAGCTGGGCGCCGACCGGCTCGACCTGCTGCGCGAGCTGCTCCGGGACCTCAACGGGACCCGGACGGTGCGCGACCTGCACGCCAGCCGGGGGCCGCTGACCCGGCGGCGCTAGGTCGCAGGCGTCACACCGGCGCGCCGCACCAGGTAGTCGCCCGTGCCGCCCGCGAGCGGCACCTCCCGGCCGCCGAGCGCGACCCTGACCGACGGCGCCCAGCCGACCCGCATCCACAGCGTGCCCGACAGGCGCAGCCGGACCCTCTGGCCGGGCGCGATCGTCCCGACCCATGCGACGGGGCCCGACGCGTCGCCTCGCGCCACCTTCACCCACGACCCGTTCGTCCCCTGGCCGGTCAGCACCAACAGGACCCGGCGCGTGGCGGCCGGCGCGATCGTCCGCGCCGGCGTGGAGGGGCCGGACGCCGCGGGCACCGGCGCCTCGGCGGCGGGCTGGGGCGGGGGTGGGGACCCGGAGCGCGCGCCCATCCAGAGCACCACGGCGATCGCCCCGAGCAGCCCGATCGCGGCCCACCCGGCCTCGCGCCGCCGGGAGCGGCGGCGTGGCCGAACGACCCAGCGGCGCAGCTCATCCCAGCGGCCGCCGGGACCGGACTCCAGGGGCACCACCCGGTGCTCCTCCAACGGCGACGCCGCGCCCCGTCGCTCGTCGTGCTCGGCCGCCAGCGCGTCCGCGTCCAGGCCGAGGAACACGGCGTAGCCGCGGAGGAACAGGCGCGCGTAGGCCGGGTCCGGGATGTCGCCCGGCCGGTCCTCCTCCAGGGCGATCAGGTGGCGGCCGCGGATGTGCGTCGCCGCCTCGCATTCCTCCAGCGTCATCCCGCGCCGGCGGCGCTGGTCGGAGAGGCGCTGGCCGATGGAGATCACGAGGACGGATCCCGGTCCGGGGGTCGCCATGCGATGTTCGCAGGACGTCCACGTGATTTCCACGCATGGTGCGGGCGACCCGCGACGCCCGGCCGACCTCTACACCGGGTTGATCCTCCGCTCGCCCTCCGCGTCCCGCACGACGGCCTCGAACTCGCCCGTGCGCAGATCGCACACCAGCGTCGCCTCGCCGCCCGGGCCGCGGAAGCGCAGCTCCGGGGCGGCGTCGGTCCCGCCGGCGGACCAGTCGCCGTCGAACGCGGGGCTCGAGCGGGCGCGCAGCAGGTCGAGCTGCGTCCGCACCACCGGGCGCTCCAGCGCGGCCAGGACCTCGTCGGGCGCGTAGTGGTGTCGGTTCACGTCGCGGCCGACGTTCGTGCGCGTCAGCAGGTCCATGTCGTTGCCGCCCGCCAGCAGGCCGACGTAGTGGATCTGCGGGTGCCCCGGCGTGAACAGCTGGAGCGCGCGGGCCAGGAGGTAGCGCGCGTCGTCGCGCCCCAGGGCGTCGTAGAACGTGCAGTTCACCTGGTAGAGGTCCACGTTCGAGGCCGCCGCCCCGGTCGCCCGGGCGCTCGTGCCCCCCGAGTTGGCGTGGATCGCCCGGACCAGGGCGTCGATCTGGGCGTCGCCGAGCAGCCCGGCCAGCGAGCGGTCCGCCCGGTCGGCGCCGACGTCGACGACCCCGATGCCGTCGTGCGTGTCCAGCACCGTGACGGCGTTGCGCGGCCGGCCCTCCCACCAGGCGCGCAGCGGCGCGCCGTCGCCGGAGATGAGCGCGTGGAGCACCAGCGGCGGCAGCGCGAAGTCGTAGACCAGGTCCACGTGCCGGGCGATCTCCACCTGCCGCCGCCAGTGGGAGTGCACCTCCACCAGCACCTCCAGGCCCATGGCGCGCGCCTCCTCGGTGAGGGACGCGATGAACGCGAACGTCTCGGGCGTCATGAACGAGCTGGTGCCGGGGGTCTTGACCGCGTAGCCCACCGCGTCCATCCGCACCACCGACACCCCGCCCGCCGCCAGCGCTCCGAGCACCTCCCGCAGGTACGCCCGGCCCCGCGGGTGGGCCACGTCGATGTCGATCTGCTGGGACGTGAACGTCGTCCACACCAGCCGCCGCGTCCCGTCCGCGTGCGTCACCGGCGTGAACGGCAGCCCCGGCCGGGGCCGGTAGATCCGCAGCAGCTCCTCTTCCGTCACGCCGTCCGGGTAGGCGCCGCCGAGGGTCAGGAACATCCCTGCGTGGGGCGAGTCGTCGCCCCGCGCCAGCCAGTCCCGGAAGGCCGGGGAGTCGGCGCTGACGTGGTTCACGATCGCGTCCGCCATCACCTCGTGGGTCGCGGCCAGCGCCCGCACGTCGTCCCACCCGCCCAGCCGCGGGTCGACGGCGGTGTGGTCGATCGGGTCGAACCCTGCGTCGGCGCCGTCGAACGGCGTGAAGAACGGCAGCACGTGCACGCCGGCGAACACCCCCGCCAGCGGGCCGTCCAGCAGCGCGCGCAGGCCTGGCAGCGACCCCGCGAGGCGGTCGGCGTAGGCGATCAGGTGGGCGCCCGAGCGCATCGGGGGTGGACGTTATCCCCTCGCGGGGCGGCGGATCCCATAGCCTGACCCGACCATGCTCGGGGGCATCGAGGCCGGCGGCACCAAGTTCGTCTGCGTGGTCGGCACGTCGCCGGAGCGGATCGTCCGCGAGGCGCGCTTCCCCACCCGCGAGCCCGCCGCGACGATCGCCGACGCGATCGCCTTCTTCCGCGACGCCGCCGCCGGCGGGCACCACATCGACGCGCTCGGCGTCGCGTCGTTCGGCCCGGTGGAGCTGCGCCGCGACCACCCGCGGTACGGCTTCATCACCACCACGCCGAAGCCCGGCTGGTCCGGCACCGACCTGGTGGGCCCGCTGCGCGACGCGCTCGCCGTCCCCGTGGGCTTCGACACCGACGTGACCGGGGCCGCCCTCGGCGAGGGGCGCTGGGGGGCGGCCCGCGGGCTGCGGAGCTTCGTCTACGTCACCGTCGGGACGGGGATCGGCGGCGGCGCCGTCGTGGGCGGCGCGCCCGTCCACGGGCTGCCGCACCCGGAGATGGGACACGTCAGCGTCACCCGGCTGGAGGGCGACGACTTCCCCGGGATCTGCCCCTTCCACGGCGACTGCCTCGAGGGCATGGCCTGCGGCCCCGCGATGGCCGCCCGCTGGGGCCGGCCGGCCGAGGAGCTCGCCGGCGCCGACCTGGAGCGCGCCGTCGAGGTCGAGGCCCACTACCTGGCCGCGGGCCTCCGCAACGTCGTCTACGTGCTGGCCCCGGAGCGGATCGTCCTGGGCGGCGGCGTCGCCGGGCTGCCGGGGCTGCTGCCGGCCCTCCGCGCGCGCCTCGCCGAGGCGCTCGGCGGGTACCCCGGGGTGCCGGACCACGCCTCGGACGCGTTCGTCGTGCCGCCCGGGCTCGGCGGGGCGGCCGGCGCCGCGGGCGCCCTGGCGCTGGCCCAGGCCGCCGCCACCGCCTGACCGCCGCGGGGTGCGTCACCCCATCGGGGGATTGACCCCACGACTCCGCCTGGTGAATAGTTGACCGGTCGTCTAGTAGACAGGAGCCGGACAGGTGGGACGCACCAGCGACGCGCGCGAGCGGCTGATCGAGGCGGCCGGGGATCTCTGGCACCGCCGCAGCTACACCGACGTCGGCGTCGGCGAGATCTGCGCCGAGGCCGGGGTGCAGAAGGGGAGCTTCTACCACTTCTTCCCCTCGAAGCAGGACCTCGCGCTCGCCGTGATCGACGACCGCTGGGAGCACGGCGACCGCGCGCGGATCAACGCGCTGATGACGTGCGAGCTGCCGCCGCTGGAGCGCCTCCGGGCGCTGCTGGAGCAGGGCCTGCAGGAGCAGTACGACCTGAAGGCGGCGACCGGCGCGTGCGGATGCGCGTTCGGGAACCTCGCCGTCGAGATGTCCGGCGTCGACCCGGTCCTCCGGGAGCGCCTCGAGGACCTGTTCACGGACTGGGCGGGCCTCATCCGCATCGCGCTGGACGACGCCGTCGCCGCAGGCGACATCGCGCCGATCGACACGGCGCAGGCCGCACGGGCGGTCCTCACCTACATCGAGGGCCTGTCCGTGATGGTCCGCGCCGCGCACGACCCGGATCCGGTCGCGGACCTCGTTCCGCTGGCCTTCCGGTTGATCGGCGCCGAGCCACCGTCAATGACCCCGCCCCAGCCGGCGGGAGAGAGGAGCACGACATGAGCACCACCATGACCTCCACCGACACGTCCGACCGGCGCCGCTGGTTCGGCCTCGTCGCGCTCTGCGCGGCGTTCTTCATGGTCATCCTGGACGTGGCGATCGTGAACGTCGCTCTACCCACCATCCAGACCGACCTCGACTTCTCGCAACGCAACCTGCAGTGGGTCGTGAGCGCCTACGCCCTGACCTTCGGCGGCCTGCTGCTGCTGGGCGGGCGCATCGCCGACCTCGTGGGGCGCCGCCGCGTGTTCGTGACCGGCGTCGCCCTCTTCGCCGCCGCGTCGCTCATCGCCGGGCTGGCGACCAGCGAGGCGACCCTGATCGGCGCCCGGGCGGCGCAGGGCGTGGGGGCCGCGCTCATGACGCCTGCCGCGCTCTCGATCCTGATGACCACCTTCGCGGAGGGCCGCGAGCGCAACACCGCCCTCGGAGTCTGGGGCGCCGTCGGCGCCTCGGGGGGCACCGTCGGCGTGCTGCTCGGCGGCGTCTTCACCGACACGATCGGGTGGGAGTGGATCTTCCTGCTGAACGTGCCCGTGGGCCTCGCGGTGATCGCCGTGACCCCGTTCCTGCTCCGCGAGAGCCGCGCCGAGTCGACGCACCGCCGCTTCGACATCGCGGGGGGCGTGACGATCACCGCGTCGCTCGCGCTGCTCGTCTACGCGCTCGTCGAGGCGTCGGCCGAGGGATGGGCGTCGGTGACGACGATCGGCCGGCTGGCGGGCTCCGCGGCCCTGATGGCCGTCTTCGTCGCGATCGAGCTGCGCTCGCGCAGCCCGATCCTGCCGTTCTCGATCTTCCGGATCCGCGCGGTGACCGGCTCGAACGTCGCCGGCTTCGCGCTGGGCGGGGCGATGTTCGGGATGTTCTTCATCATGACCCTCTACATGCAGCAGGTCGCCGCGTACTCGCCGCTCGAGACCGGGCTGGCGTACCTCGCGACGTCGCTGGCGGCGCTGGTCGCGTCGGTCGGCGGCTCGGTCCTGGTGACCCGCATCGGACCGCGGGTGCCGATGGTCGTGGGCCTGCTCGCCTTCGCCGGCGGGGTGCTCCTGCTCGCGCAGATCCCGGTGAACGGGGAGTACCTCTCCGACCTCCTGCCGGGCTTCCTGATCAGCGGGTTCGGGCTCGGCCTCGCCTTCGTCGCGTTCTCGATCGGCGCCCTGGAGGGGGTGTCGTCGCGTGACGCCGGCCTGGCGTCCGGGCTGTCGAACACCGCGCAGCAGATCGGCGGGGCCCTCGGCACCGCGATCATGTTAACCCTGGCGATCACCCGCAGCGAGGACCTGCTGGCGGGCGGCACGTCCCAGCCGCAGGCTCTGACCGAGGGCTTCCAGCTCGCGCTGTACGCCTCCGTCGGCCTCGCCGTCGCCGGCGCCGTCGCCGTCCTGGCGCTCGTGCGCTCCGGACGGCCGCAGGAGGCGGAGGCCGTCGCGGAGCCCGCCGCCGAGGCGAGCGCCGCCTGAGATCCACCCATCGCCGCGGTCCGGCTCCGGCCGGGCCGCGGTGATGTGGCGCCGCGGGCCCCGGCGTGATCGGATGGCCCCATGCTTGCGGATCCGACGCAGACCGCACTCGCCGATCCGAACGCCAACCGGCTGAAGACCTACCGGTACCTGCGGGTCGGGATGGTCCTGCTGATGGTGATGCTGGCGGTGTCGATCGTGGTCGACCGCGTCGACGGCCCGGCCGGGCAGTTCCAGACGTCGATCAGCGACTACTACTACACGCCCGTGCAATCCGTGCTGGTCGGGAGCCTCGTCGCGGTGGGCGCGTGCCTGATCATCATGCGCGCCGAGCGCGACGTGGAGGACATCTTCCTGAACCTCGCCGGCATGTTCGCGCCGCTGGTGGCGTTCGTGCCCATCGACCGCGAGGGCGTGACGGACGGGGTGCTGTCGAGCGCGTCGGCGGCCGCGTTCGTGGACAACAACGTGAAGACGCTGGTGATCACCGGCGCGATCGCGATGGTCGTGGCGGTCGCGGTGCTGGCGCGCTCATGGCCGGATCTCGACGACACGGGCCAGCGTGTGCGGCGGATCCTGGGCCTGGTGGTCGCCGGGGGGATCGTGCTCGGGACCTGGCTCTGGTACGACCTCGCCCCCGACTCGTTCCAGGGCACCGGCGAGTACGTGGCGGCCGGGCACTTCACCGCCGCGATCTCGCTGTTCGTGTGCATGGGCGTGGTGGTGCTCTGCAACGCGCTGCCGCCGACGAAGCCGCCCTTCCAGGCGATCTACGCCGGGATCGTCGCCCTGATGGTCCTGAACGGGATCGTCGGGGTGCTGTTCGCGGTCGGCGTCGGGCCCTTCGACTGGCGGTACTGGCTCCTGGCGGTCGAGACCGCCGGGATCGTCCTGTTCGTCGTCTTCTGGCTCGTCCAGACGGTCGAGCTGGGTCGGGTTCAGCTGAACGACCAGGTGTAGGTCTGCTGATCCAGCGCGCCGCCGCGGGTGCCCGCGAGCGCCGCGGCGCCGAACGGGAACGGCTGCGGCGCCACCCCGATGCCCGTGTCGAGGAAGACCGGCATCACCGGCCCCTGGAGGTCGTCGCAGAGGCTGTTGATGGGGTACGTGAAGCCCTCGTGCACGCGCGCGACCGACTCGTAGGTGCCCTTGAGGTAGTCGAGGCTCAGCCGGCCGGTCGGCGCGAAGTCCGTGAGGGTGCCGGTCCGCTCGCAGCCCGTGGCGTTCTCCTGGTCGTTGTACGTCACGCTCCCGGCGGACAGCCGGTAGGTGAAGTGCCCCGCGTTGACGCGCTGCTGCGCCGGGTCGAACGTGAACGTCATCCCGTTCGACTGCCAGCGCTCGAACCCCAGCTCCAGCACCCCCAGCCCGGCCTGCCCGCTGAGGTTGGCGTTCCAGGTGCGCTTCACCACGAACACCCGCTTCGGCCGCGCGCGGCAGTTGTCGCCGGTGCGGCGCTCGCGACCGCTGCGCTCGCGCACGCACACTTCGACGTCGTAGGCGCCGAGCGGCAGCACGAGGGGCCCGGCGTCGCCCTGCTCGCAGCCGCTGACCGAGTTGACCTCGAGCGGGGCGCCCCGCCGCGGCCGGGTGGGCGGCGCGAGCGGCGCGAGCGACCGGCTGGCCACCACGGCCTCCACCCCGCGGCCGCGGAGCGTCATGGTGGCCACGATCCGGCCCGACCGGCGCCTGCCGTGGTTCTCGACCGTCACGCAGAAGCGCGCCTGGGACGTCGGCTCGCCCGTGAAGAGGACGCGCGGCGTGAAGGTGGCCTTCGTCAGCTCGAGGTCCGGGCGCGGCGGCGGCGTCCTGCCCGCCCCGTGAGCGGCCGTGGCGGACACGGCCAGCCCGGCGGCGGCGATCGCTGCGACCACGATCCGGATCCCGCGCACCCGCCGATGATCGTCGCGCCGCGCGCACGGGGTCAAGGCGGCCGCGGACGCTGGAGCGTCAGCCCTGGAGCGTGAACTCGCCCGGCGGCGCGGCGGAGGGGTCGGCGTGGATCTCGCGCTCGCGGTCCCGGAGCGCGACGCGGCGGATCTTCCCGGAGATCGTCTTCGGCAGCTCGGCGAACTCGAGGCGCCGCACGCGCTTGTACGGGGCCAGCTGCTCGCGCGCGAACGCCAGGATGTCGCGGGCGGTGGCCTCGGTGGGCTCGTGCCCGGGGGCGAGCGCCACGTAGGCCTTCGGCACGGCGAGCCGCAGGGGGTCGGGCGACGGCACCACCGCGGCCTCCGCGACGGCGGGGTGCTCGATCAGCACGCTCTCCAGCTCGAACGGGGAGATGCGGTAGTCGGAGGCCTTGAACACGTCGTCGGCCCGCCCGACGTAGGTGATGTAGCCGTCCGGGTCGCGTGACCCGATGTCGCCGGTGCGGTACAGCCCGCCCTCCATGGCCTCCTCGTTCAGCTGGGCGTCGCCCCGGTAGCCGACCATCAGGCCGAGCGGCCGCCCGCCGGTCAGGTCGATGCAGATCTCGCCCTCCTCGACGTCCCGCCGGCCGGTGGCCGGGTTGACCAGCACGATCGGGTACCCGGGCACCGGGCGCCCCATCGACCCGGGCCGCACCTCCTGGCCGGGCGTGTTGGCGATCTGCACCGTCGTCTCGGTCTGGCCGAAGCCGTCGCGGATCCGGACGCCCCACGCCCGCTCCACCTGGTCGATCACCTCGGGGTTGAGCGGCTCCCCGGCGCCCACCACCTTGCGCGGCGGGCGGGTGAGGCGCGACAGGTCGGTCTGGATGAGCATGCGCCACACCGTCGGCGGCGCGCAGAAGGCGTTGACGCCGCACCGATGCATCGCGTCCAGCAGGGCCTCGGCGTCGAAGCGCGAGTAATTCACGACGAGCACGGTCGCCTCGGCGATCCACGGGGCGAACACGTTGCTCCACGCGTGCTTCGCCCAGCCCGGCGACGAGATGTTGAGGTGGACGTCGCCCGGCTCCAGGCCGATCCAGTACATGGTCGAGAGGTGGCCCACGGGGTACGACGCGTGCGTGTGCTCCACCAGCTTCGGCCGCGCGGTGGTCCCGGACGTGAAGTAGAGGAGCAGCGTGTCGCCTGCGCGGGTCGGGCCGTCTGGGGTGAACGCCGGGTCGGCCGCGTCGGCGTCCTCGTAGCGCAGCCAGCCCTCGGGCGCGCCGCGCACGGCGATGCGGGTGTAGTCGCCCTCCACGCCGTCGAACCGGCCGGTGTCGGCGCCGCCCACCACCACGTGCCGCGCGGCGCCGCGGTCGAGGCGGTCCCGCAGGTCGGACGCCGTGAGCAGCGTGGTCGCGGGGATGACCACCGCGCCGAGCTTCATCGCCGCGAGCAGGGTCTCCCACAGCTCCACCTGGTTGCCCAGCATCAGGATGATCCGGTCGCCGCGGGCGACGCCGGCGGACCGCAGCCGGTTGGCGACCCGGTTCGATCGCTCCGACAGCCCGGCGAACGTCCACCAGGCCTCCGAGCCGTCCGCCTCCACGATCCACAGCGCCCGCTGCGCGCCCCGCTCCGGGTCGGCCGCGACGGCGTCGAAGTGGTCGAGCGCCCAGTTGAACTCGGACAGCTCGGGCCAGCGGAAGCCGCGGCATGCCGCGTCGTAGTCCTCGCGGTGGGACCACAGGAAGTCGCGCGCCTCGTAGAAGGCCGTGGCCCCCGCGGTCGTGTCACCCATCGCGCCCCCCCAACGGTCGCGGACGTCCGTCCGCGCCACCCTAAGCCCGGCGGCGCGGTCGGCGCGACCCGTGTGGGGAGGGCTCAGTTCACGGTGAAGTCCGCGTACATCCCGTTGGCGAAGTGACCGGGGAGGTTGCAGAGCAGCGAGTACTTCCCCGGCTTCATCGTGACGGTGAAGGTCGTCGTCTTCCCGACCTCCACGTCGGGCGCCTCGCCCAGCGTGCCGTCCTCCGAGGCGGTGCCGTCGGGCTGCTTCAGGGACTGCGAGCCGCCAGGGGCGGGGACCACGACCATCTCGTGCAGCACCTGCCCGGAGTTCGTGACCGTGAAGGTGACCTTGCCCGCCGCCACGGACGGGACGCTCGGGACGAGCGAGAACTCCTGAGGCTTGCCCAGGGCGACCGTCACGGCGGTGGCGGTGGCGGCGGGTGCCGTCGTCGCGGGCGCCGTGGTCGCGGGCGCCGTGGCGGCCGGCGCCGTGGCGGGCGCCGTGGTCGGGGACGCCGAGCTGTCGTCACCGCCGCAGGCGGTGGCGGCGAGGACGCCGGCGGCGAGCACCGCGGCGGCGGCGCTGAGGACGATCGGTCGGCGGTTCATGTCTTCCTCCTGGTCGCCGGGCGGTGCTCGGCGTGCACCGGACACCGGGCAGCTTCCACCGGCGCCCGCTCAGCGCCATCGGGGAACGCGACCTCGTGCGTGCGGCCTTCCCGAACCCCGTCGCCCGGGCATCGGGCAGACTGACGCCATGACGACGACCAATGGCGGTGCCCCCGACGGCTTCAGCAAGAGCGCCGGGTCGTACGACGACGCCGTGCGGCACAACATCGCCGGCTCGGAGCGGCTCGTGATGTCCCTGCCCGACGGGGACTACCCGCGGGTCCTGGACGTCGGGTGCGGCACGGGCTTCTCGTCGGCGGCGATGCTCAGCCGCTTCGACGTGGAGACGCTCGTCGGCGTTGACCCCGCCGAGGGGATGCTGGAGGTGTTCGCCTCGAAGCTGGCCGGGTTCCCCGGCGTCGAGGTCGAGCTGCGCGCCGAGGACGTCATGGCGATGGACGTGCCCGACGGCGCGTTCGACGCCGTGATCTGCGCGATGGCGCTCCACTGGTTCCCCGACAAGCCCGGCGCGGTCGCCCGCATGGCGCGCGCCCTGCGCCCCGGCGGGGTGATCGGCATCCTCACCGCCGGCCGCGGCGGCGAGGAGGCGTGGCGCGAGCTGCTCGAGCGGATGGGCGCGCCCGAGGAGTGGACCGGCTGGTTCGCCGTGAACCAGCGCGACGTGGACGAGATGGCGGACGATCTGCGCGCCGCCGGCCTGGAGCCGCTCGACGTGTGGATGGAGCGGCGCCGGCGCACCACCCATCCCGACGCGTTCATGGCGCGCACCCGCGCCGTCGCCGGGCACCTGCTGGGCAACCCGCCCGGGGGGTTCAGCGAGCTCGACCAGCGCGTCGAGGCGGCCCTGCGCGCCGCCGCGGGGCCGGAGGGCTTCGTCTACGACTACTGCAAGCTCTTCGCCGTCGCCCGCCGCCCCGCGGACGCCGGGGCCCGGGGCTGATCGACGCCGGCAGCCGCGCGGGGGCGCCGTCCGCGATGGGCGAGTCGCGGTGGCCGCCCGTGATCGCGGTGGTGCTGTTCATGGTCGCCCACATCACGGTGCACCTGTGGCTGCCGGGCACGACGGAGGTGGTGCGGGCGCCCTGGCTGATCCCGGCGCTCGAGGCGGTGCTCCTCGTCGCGCTCGTCACCGTGGATCCGGTGGGCATCGCGGAGGCCCGCCGCCGGCGCCAGGGGGCGCTGGTCATCGTGGGGCTCCTGGTGCTGGCCGCGCTCTACGGGACCGGCGTGCTGATCCGCGACCTGATCCAGGGGACCGGCGTGGCGAACGAGGCCGGCTACCTCCTGGCCGCCGCCCTGGTCGTGTGGTCCGGCAACAACCTGTCCTTCGCGCTGCTCTACTGGCTGCTGGACGCCGGCGGCCCGACCGCCCGCGCGGCCCGCCGCGACAATCCCCCCGACTTCGCGTTCACCCAGCAGATGAGCCCGGAGCTGGCGCCGCCGGGGTGGCGCCCCGTCTTCCTCGACTACCTCCACCTCGGCTTCACCAACGCGACGGCGTTCAGCCCGACGGACGTGATGCCGCTGACGCTCCGCGGCAAGTACGCGATGCTGGTGCAGGCCACGGTCGCCCTGGCGCTGTTCGCCCTCGTCGTGGCCCGGGCGGTCAACGCGTTCACGTGATCCCGTCCCCGGCGGCCGCGAGCCGGGCGTCGAGCCAGTCGTGGTCCTCGTTGACGGCGGCCTCGGGCATCAGCAGGATGGCGCCCGCCAGGAAGCATGCTGCGCCCACCAGCGTGCCGGACGTCGCGAGGGCGGCGTTCCGAAGCTCGCCGGTGTCCTGCACGACGTACGCGGCGACGGCCGACGCCCCGAACGCCACCGAGCCCGCCATGTTGAGCCACGAGATCTGCCACTCGTGGCGCCGGGGCGACCACCACGGCCGGCCGCCGCCGCACACCTCGCGCACGGCGATCCAGCTCGCGATGAGGAAGCAGATGGACCCGTACGCGTCGGGGAGCCAGACCAGGAGGTCCTCGCCGCGCGGCTCGAGCGCGTCCGAGAGCGCGGCGAAGGTGCTGACGTTGAAGCAGAGCGTCCCGATCGACTGGATGGTGGCCGCCCAGAACCCGGCCTCTCCCGGTTCCCACCCGAACCAGCGGATGCCGGCGTCGTCCGGGAGGTGCTCGCGGTCGGCGTTCAGCACCTCCAGGTACTGCGTGTACCCGGCGGCGGTGAAGAAGATCGACCCGGCGAAATAGGTGATCGCGATCACCTCCGCCGACGCGACCTCGGCCGCGCCCGGCAGGGACGGGACGAGGAACAGGGTGGAGCCCACCGCGAACAGGGCGCCCGTCCACCAGCCGATGCGGTGCGGCGCCCAGAAGATGCCCTCGGTCCGGCCGCGCCGGCCGCGCAGCCGGACGCTCAGCCGGTTCCGGCCCTTCCGGCGCCGCCGCGGGCCGGCGACGCCGGCCCGCTCGTCGTCCCGCCCCACCGCCTAGTGGCTGAAGGCCTTCGAGGTCTCGCGCGTGTGCGGCATGGGCGCGTCGAGGCTGTCGAACCAGGCGAGCGCCTTCTGCAGGTCCCCGAGGAACATGTCCGCCATGTCGTGGCTCAGGCCGTTGCGCACCACGATCCGGAGGATCGAGAGGTCCTCGCGGTTCGGCGGCATCGTGTACGCGGGCACCTGCCAGCCCCACTCGCGCAGCTTCGCCGAGAGGTCGTAGACCGTGAAGCGCTCCTCGTCGTCGTTGAGCGCGAACGCGAAGACGGGCAGCTCGTCGCCGCGGGTGATGAGGCGGAACCGGCCGGTGGCGTCGATCGCGGACGACAGGTGCAGGGCGACGTCCTGGCAGGTCTGCTGCACGAGCCGGTAGCCCTCGAACCCGAGGCGGAGGAAGTTGTAGTACTGGGCGACCACCTGGGAGCCGGGGCGCGAGAAGTTGAGGGCCAGCGTCGGCATGTCGCCGCCCAGGTAGTTCACGTGGAAGATCAGGTCCTCCGGGACGTTGGCGACCTCGCGCCACAGGACCCAGCCGACGCCCGGGTAGACGAGCCCGTACTTGTGCCCGGAGGCGGAGATGCTCGCCACGCGCGGCAGCCGGAAGTCCCACGCCGGCATGTCCTGCTGGATGAACGGCGCCACGAAGCCTCCGGAGGCCGCGTCGATGTGGAGCGGTACGTCCGGGCCGCCGCCGTCGGCGAGCGCGTCGAGGGCGGCGGCGATCTCGCTGATCGGCTCATAGCAGCCGTCGTACGTGGACCCGAGGATCGCCACCACGCCGATCGTGTTCTCGTCGATGTACTCGAGCATCCGGTCCGCGGTGAGGCGGAACACGTCGCCCTCGGCCGGCACGTAGCGGGGCTCGACGTCCCAGTAGCGCGCGAACTTCTCCCACACCACCTGGACGTTGGCGCCGAAGACCATGTTGGGCGCGGAGTCCGGCTTCCCGGCGGCGCGCCGCGCCTCCTGCCACCGGCGCTTCAGCGCCATCCCGGCGAGCATGCACGCCTCCGACGAGCCGACCGCGGACGTGCCCATCGCATCGTGCGGGTCGGGGGCGTTCCAGAGGTCGGCGAGCATCGCGACGCACCGCTTCTCGATCTCGGCGGTCTGCGGGTACTCGTCCTTGTCGATCATGTTCTTCTGGAAGGACTCGGCCATGAGGAGCGACGCCTCGGGCTCCATCCAGGTGGTCACGAAGGTCGCCAGGTTGAAGCGGGCGTTCCCGTCCATCGACACCTCGTCGTGGACGATCTGGAACGCCGTCTCCGGCCGCATCGGTGCTTCCCGCAGCCGGTACTTGGGGACGGCCTCGCGCTCGCCCGCCCGGGTGAACACCGGGTTGACGGAGACCTTGGCGCTGTCGTCGGCGCCGCTGTGCAGTTGTGACATTCCTGGCTCCCAGGGTCGTCCGGCCGTCCGCCCGCGACGCCGTCGCGGCCTCGGCCGAGCCTAGGACGAACGCTCCGCGCCGCCATCATCCCGATGGGACGACCCGGCGCTACGGCGGCGTCGGCGCTGCGGCGGCGGGCGGCAGGCTCATCTCGGCCCGCGCCGCGACGAGCGGGGCGTCGGGGACGGTGATGATGCCGCGGACGGGACGGTCGAGGTCGAACGTGATCAGCAGCAGGAACGCGACGAGGACCGCCGCCGCCACGACGGTGGTGGTGCCGCGGCCCACGAACGCAAGGTAGAGGGCCAGCAGGAACAGCGCCGCGGCGGCCCCGCCGAGCTCGACGAGGAGCACGGGGCCGGGGACGCGGTTCCCGAGCGCGGCCGTCCGGGTGCTGAGCGCGTCGATCGTCTCGTTGAGCGTCTCGACGTAGAGCCGCGGCGCGCTGGCCTGCGGGCTGCGGTCGAGCGACTCCCCGGCGACAGCCCACAGCCGTCGCTGGAGGACCCCCGCCTCGGCGACCGTCTCCTTGAAGCCGGCGGTGCCGGGCACCTCGTGGGACAGGCGGATGGTCGCGTCGGCGTACGGTCGCAGCAGCGCGAGGGACCGGGAGCGCTGCGGCTCCAGCAGCGTCTGCGCCCGCAGGTACGTGGTGCCGATCGCGTTCGCCTCGTTGACCGTGACGGCACGCCGGTTCTCGTAGCGGCCGACGGCGAGCGACAGGCCGAAGGCCAGGATCAGGGCGACGAACCCGAGCAGCGCCCCCTGCACCACGCCGATGGGCTCCCGGAGGTGCTCCGAGTGGCGCCGCAGCAGCCGGCCAGTGAGCAGCCCGAGGGCGGTCGCGCCGAGGACGACCGCGAACACGATCAGCCAGAGCGCCCAGGTGTCGAGGCGGAAGAGCATCAGGCGGGATCCTGTCCCAGCCGGCCCCTCCGCCGCCAGCGGGACCTAGAATCCGTGCCGGAGTCCGCAGGTGGATGCGTCAGGGGGAGCACATGCCGCAGTCGGGTTCGACCGGGGACGGGTCGCCGTCCGAGCTGATCGACGCGAGGATCACCGAGCTCGGGGACTGGCGCGGGGAGACGCTGGCCCGGATGCGCCGGCTCATCCACGAGGAGGACCCGGACGTCGTGGAGGAGTGGAAGTGGAAGGGCACCCCCGTCTGGGAGCACGACGGGATCATCTGCACCGGCGAGTCGTACAAGGACAAGGTGAAGCTCACCTTCGCGAAGGGGGCCGCGCTGGACGACCCGGCCGGGCTCTTCAACTCGAGCCTCGACGGCAACGTGCGGCGCGCGATCGACATCTCCGAGGGCGAGGAGATCGACGCGGGCGCGTTCCAGGCGCTCGTCCGCGCCGCGATCGACCTCAACGCCTCCGACCGGGCGGCGCGCCGGAAGTAGGACGCCGGGGCGTTCAGCGGACGACGTCGTTCTGCATCGCCCAGAGCGCCGCGGCCGCCCGGGTCGAGACCCCGATCTTGGTGTAGATGTGCTGGATGTGGTGGTCGGCGGTCTTGGGCGAGATGACCAGCCGGTCCGCGATCTCGCGCGTCGTGAGCCCCCGCGCCGCGAGGCACAGCACGTCGACCTCGCGCCGGGAGAGCCCGCCCGGGTTCTGCGGCCGACGGCGCACGCCGGCGCTCGGCTCGCCGTGGCCGGCGGCGACGAGCACGGCGCGGGTCGCGCGCGGCTCCAGCACCCCCGCTGACTCGAGGCGCCGCAGCTCGTCGGCCGCCTCCGCCTCCGGGAACGGCGGACGGTCCGCCCGCTCGGTCGTGAGCCCCACGTAGACCTCCGTCGCGGCGAGCACGCACGCGCCCGCGTCGCCGGCCCCCGACCGGACGCGGCGGTGGTAGCCCGACGCGTCGCACTTCTCGTGGTGCGCGGCGGCGACCGGGTTCAGCGCCGCCAGTGCCGGCGACCGGCGCAGCATCTGCTCGGTCAGCATCGGATGCAGCTCGACCCGGTCGAACTCCGTGCGGGTGAGCGGCCCCGGCTTGTCCCAGACGGAGTTCGACACGCCGGTGATGCCGAAGTCGTGCACCAGCGCCGCCCGGCGGAGGGCGGTGACGGCGTCCGCGGGGAGCCCGATCACCTGGGCCGCGTCCCCGGCGAGCCGTGCGCACCGCCGGCTGTGGCCCCCCATGAACGGCGACTTCAGGTCGATGAAGTCGGCCGCCACCGCCAGCGCGTCGTCGAGGTCGTCGCCCTCCAGCATGCGGTGGGGTTCCGGCTCCAGGGCCAGGACCGCGTCCCACGGCTCGGTCACGGCGAGCCGGTCGAACCAGGCGCGGCCGTGCTCCACGAACAGGTCGGCGAGCGCCGGGTCGTAGGTGCGGTCGCGGCGGTCGCGGGCGGCGTCGATGGCGTGGTCGGGGGAGAAGAGCCGGCCGATCGCCTCCATGTCGTGGCTGAGGT
The DNA here is from genome assembly GCA_963749475.1 of Miltoncostaeaceae bacterium. Taxonomy (GTDB): domain Bacteria; phylum Actinomycetota; class Thermoleophilia; order Miltoncostaeales; family Miltoncostaeaceae; genus Miltoncostaea. The sequence continues at coordinate 20,279 of CAVVMP010000009.1, read as the reverse complement.
GCACCACGCGCATCGGGAGCGGGATCGCCTCGCCGCTGGTGTGGGCCGGGAAGCCGTTGCCGTTCCAGCGCTCGAACGTGTGGGCCAGCGCCTCGCGGACGTCCGGGCCGAAGTCGAGCCGCCCGACGAGGATGTCGGCCACCTCGCACCCGGACGAGAAGTTGTGCACCGCCCACTCGTGGGCGGACGCCTGGAGCATCCGGATGATCTCGTCGCGCTCCTCCTCGGACCGCCCGGCCGTCGCGAAGGCCACGACGTCGCCCATGACCTCGCCGGGGTCGGCGGCGTCGTGCACCAGCGTGCGGGCGCGGATCGCGATCTCGTCGCCGAACACGGTGGCGACCTCGTGGGCGTGGCCGGTGCAGCCGACGTAGCGCAGCAGCGCCACCCAGTAGGCGGCCTCGCGCACCTCGCGCTCGAACCCCGCCTCCTCGCAGATCCACGACGCGAGCAGGCAGGACCGCAGCTGCGACTCGAGCGGCTGGCCGAACGCGTTGTCCTGCGCGAGCGCGAGCGTCGCGACGAACTCGGCGAGCCGGAGTGGATGGTCGGAGATAGGGGTTCCTCCCGATGTATGGCCTCGCCGAGTCGGGAGAGCATCCGTCAACACGAGGCGCCGCCGCAACGGCGCGGCGTCACCGGAGGAGGAGACCATGGTGCATTCGACGGCGGGCACGGGCGGCGACCCCATCACGGTGGGGGTCATCGCCGACCAGACCGGGCCGCTCTCGTTCGCGGGGCTCGCCAACGCAAACGTCGCCCGGATGGTCGTCGGCGACATCAACGCGAGGGGCGGCCTGCTGGGGCGGAGCGTCCGGCTGTGCATCGAGGACGGCGCCACCGACGACGCGGTCGCGGCCGCTGCGGCCGCGAAGCTGGTCGAGCAGGAGCGGGCCGACGTGATCGTGGGCGGCATCTTCAGCTCCACGCGGCAGGCCATCAAGGGGCCGGCGGTCGTGGACGGCAAGACGCTCTACATCTACCCCGAGCAGTACGAGGGGCAGGAGTCCGACCCGCTCATCTTCTGCACCGGCCCGGTGCCGGCCCAGCAGGTCGACCCGTTCATCCCGTGGCTCATGCGGGAGACCGGCGCGCGGACGTTCTACCTGCCGTCGGCCGACTACATCTGGCCGCACATCCTGAACGCGCGGGTCCGGGAGGCCGTCGCGGCCGCAGGCGGGACCGTCGTGGGGGAGGAGTACCACCCCCTCGATCACACGGACTACGCGGCGACGGTCGAGCGGATCGCGGCGAGCGGCGCGGACGTGGTGTTCAACACGATCGTCCCGCCCGGCGTCGGCCCGTTCCTGGAGCAGCTGCACGGCTCCGGCTTCCAGCGCCGCGGCGGTCACCTCGTCTGCACGTACTTCGACGAGAACTTCCTGAACATGGTGCCGGCGGAGCATGTCGAGGGGCTGTACAGCTGCCTCGACTACTACCAGTCCGTCGACGACCCGTTCAGCCGGAAGCTGCTGGCCCAGTACGACGCGCTCTACCCGGGCGACGCCCCGTTCACGGGCGGCAGCGCGTGCTCCGGCCTGTACCGCGGGCTGCGGCTCTGGGCCGCCGCCGTCGAGGAGGCCGGCTCGCTGGTCCAGGAGGACGTGGTCGCCGCCCTCGACCGGGCGGCGATCGCCGACGGCCCGGGCGGCCCGGCGGCCATGGTCCCCGGCCAGCACCACGTGCGAATGAACATGTACATCGCCCGGTCCCGGGGCGGGCGGTTCGAGATCGTCGAGCGCCTCGGAGCGATCGACCCCCAGGAGCGTCCCGTCGGGACGCCGACCCTCGCCGGCTGAGGCCGGGCGACCCATCTCACGAAGGAGATCACGGTGCTACTCGCCACGACGCAGGTGGAGGAGCTCGACCGCTTCATGCAGGTCTTCTCGACGGCCGGCGCGGACAAGCGCCGGGAGCACGGGTGCAAGGGCGTGGTCGTCTTCCGCGACCCCGCCGAGGAGGACCGGATCTGGGCGGTCTTCGACTGGGACGAGGACGGCTGGACGAACTTCGTCTCCGACCCCGCGGTTCCGCCGATCATGAAGGAGGCCGGGCACAAGGGACGGCCGCAGGCGGCCCTGTTCATGGGCCGCTGCGACGCCTGACGCGGCGCACGTGGTGACGGTCGGGGCCGCTCGGCGCGCGAGCCGCCGTCAGTCCTCGACGGACATCTCGACCGTCACCACGCTCGATCCCGGCTGCACCATCAGCCGGTCGGCGAGCTGCTCGATGAGCCGCAGGCCGATGCCGGTGCGCCACCGCCAGTCGTCCGGGAACCCGGGGCCCGGATCCGCCACGGTGATCCGGATCGCCTCGGGCGTGAACCGGGCGACGACGTCGATGTCGTCCTGGTGGGTCAACCCGGCGTGGACGATGCTGTTCGCCACGAGCTCGCTGACGATCAGCACCAGGTCGTCGGCACGTTCGGGCGCGAGGTGCTCCTCGGTGAGCTCGCGTATCCACCGCCGGACGATCGACAGCGACAGCACGTCCGCCGGAACGGAGACCGTGGACTCCTGGGGCGGCAGGGCCACGGTCTAGCTCACGGCTCGATCGAGAAGACGGCGCCGAGCTCCAGGAGGTCCAGGATCTTCCGCAGGTGCGGATTGGGCCGGAACAGCACGAGGGTCCCTCCGCCGGCCCGCGCCTGATCGTGGACCTGGAGGAGGACGCGGACGCCGCGCGAGTCGATGAACCGCAGGTCGGAGAGGTCCAGGACGATCAGGCCTCCCGACGCCGAGTCCACGAGCTCGGCGAGCCGGTCGCGGACGGCATCCGCGACGGCGGAGTCGAGGTCCCCCGTCAGGCGGTAGACGACCCTCCCATCGGCGTGGGCCAACTCCCCCGTCAGGATGCGGCTGAAGACCTCGCCGTCCATCGCGACATTCCTGATACCCAGAGGTCGCGGGTTCTAGCCAGGAGGCTCCGGCCCCGTCCAGGTCCAGCGCGGGATCCGCAGCCCCGCCGGGACGTCCTTCGCGGAGGCCGGGTGTCGCGCCATGGTGGTGGTCGTGGCCCACGCGAAGTAGTCGTGCAGGACCTGGTGCAGTCGCGTCTCCGGGGCCACTCCGACGTCGAGCAGCGCCTGGTCGAAGCAGGCGATCGCGCGCGCGTCCATCTCCTCGTGCGGCCCGTTGCCGCTGTGCATCCGCACGACCGACGTCTCGTCGCCGTACCGCCGCGAGTACGTCGCGGGGCCGCCGAGCGCCTCCCCCCAGTAGGCGGCCAGCCGCTCCGTGTGCCGGGGGTGGAACCCGTGACTGAAGGCGTGGGCGACCACGTCGTCGGCGAGCACCCGCTCGTGCCATGCCTCGGCCAGGCGCATCACGCCCGCGTCTCCGCCCAGCGCCTCGTAGATGCTCCTCACACCGCGAACCTACCGCGGGCCTCGGGGAGCACCCCGTGCTCGGGGTGCTCCCAGCCGCCGGCCATCGGCTAGGCGGTCACCTGGTTGTAGACCTCGAACGTCGTCTCCTGAGGCTGAACCGTGAACCCGCCGTCGATGCCCTGCGCCATCCGGGGCATCAGCACCCCGTCGCGGAACCGCTCCCAGCTCTCCCTGGAGTCGTGGATCGCGACGATCGTCCAGCCCGCGGCCGACGGGCCGGCCGCGTGGAACACCTGCCCCTCCGGGAGGCTTCCGTCAGCGGGATGCACGGCACCGATCGACGCCTCGTACTGCTCCTTCGTGCCACCCGCGAACTGATGCACGACGCCGTACGCCATCTCGTCCCCCCTCTCGCCGACTCCGGGTCGATCTCCTCCGGCTGGAAGAGGGCCAGCGTATTGCCGTCCGGGTCCTCGAACCAATGCGACTCGTCGATCCCCGGGATCGTCGCGATCCCTCCGACGGTCGAAACGGAGAGGGAGGGATTCGAACCCTCGAATCAGGTTGACCCCGATTAACCGCTTAGCAGGCGGTTGCCTTCAGCCACTCGGCCACCTCTCCCAGGCGACGCCGTACTGTAGCGGCCACGCGCGCTGCGCTGGACATCCGCGGCGCCCGTGCGGACAAGTCGGCGGCCTCAAATGCCGAAGTCATCCACATGGGGTCCGTCGCCACACGCACCCGTGCCGCCATCGTCGCCGCGGCCATCCTCGCCGTCATCGCGGCCACCGCCCTCCCGGCGCCCGCCGATCTCTGGGTGACGAACGCCGCCGAGCTCGCCTGCGCGCTCGCACTGGGGCTGCGCGCCTTCCTGCGGCCGCACCATCGCCTGGTGTGGGGCCTCCTGTGCATCGCGCTGCTCGCGTGGACCGCCGGGGACATGATCTACACGGCCAACCCGGACCTGCCGGTCCCGTCCGTCGCCGACCTCGGATGGCTCGCGTTCTACCCGCCTGCGGCCGCGGCGCTGGTGATCCTGATCGCGGCGCGCTCGCGCGGCCTCACCGCGGCCGTCTGGCTCGATGGCGTGATCGCCGGGCTCGCGATCGCGTCGCTCGGCGTGGCGGCGGTGGTCCAGCCCGTCGCCGACAGCGCCTCGGGCGGGACCCTCGCGACGAGCGTCAACCTCGCGTACCCGGTGGGGGACATCGCGCTGCTGGCGCTCGTGGCCATGGGGCTGTCGGTGTGCGGCCGAAAGGACATGCCGCTGCTGGTGCTCGGGATCGGGATCGGCCTGTCGGCGGTCGCGGACAGCGTGTACCTGGCCCTGTACGCGGAGGGCGCCTGGCCGGACGGGACGGTGCTCGACGCCCTGTGGCCGGCCGCGACGATCGTGATCGCGCTGGCCGCGTGGATGGAGCACCCCGCGACGGTGCCGGCGAGCGCCCGTGGGTTGCGCCAGATCGCGATCCCCGCGGGCGGCGGGATCCTGGCCCTCGCGGTCCTGGTCGCGGGCGAGGTGGTCGACGTCTCGCCGCCCGCCGCCCTGCTGGCCGTCGGGGCGCTGCTGCTGGGGATCGGCCGCTTCGCGCTGACGTTCCACGAGAAGGAGCGCGCCCTGGCGGGCCTCCACCTGCGCGCCACGACGGACCCGCTCACCAACCTCCCGAACCACCGCGAGTTCCACGAGCGGCTGGCCGCCGAGGTGGACCGCGCCCGCCGCCACGGCCGGGACCTGTCCGTGGTGGTGCTCGACCTCGACCACTTCAAGCTCGTGAACGACACGTACGGCCACCCCATGGGCGACCGAGCGCTGATCCACGTGGCGGACACGCTGCGCGAGGTGGTGCGCCCCGGGGACACCCTCGCGCGGATCGGGGGCGAGGAGTTCGGCTGGATCCTCCCCGAGACGAGCGCGCTGGAGGCGTGGCAGGCGACGGACCGCGCCCGCCGCCTGCTGCTGGCGTCGCCGGTGCCCCGGGCCGGCCAGCTCAACTTCTCCGCCGGCGTGTGCGACCTGGAGCAGGTTCGACCCGCCGCTCGGCGGCGCCGAGCTGGTGCGCCTGGCCGACGGCGCCCTGTACTGGGCGAAGCGCAACGGCCGCGGCGTCACGTTCCGCTACAGCCCGATCGTGGTGACGGCCCTGACCGCCGAGGAGATGGCCCGCTCGGCGGTGAGGGAGCAGAGCCTCGCGACGGTCCGCGTCCTGGCGCGCACCGTGGACGCCCGCGACCCCCACACCCTGGAGCACTCGGAGCGCGTCGCCGACCTCGCCGTCGCCATCGCGCGCGACCTGGGCTGGTCGGATCCGCAGGCCGCGCTGCTCCAGGAGGCCGCGCTGGTCCACGACATCGGGAAGATCGGCGTGCCGGACGAGGTGCTCCTGAAGCCGGGGCCGCTGACGTCCCAGGAGCGCGCATTGATCGAGGCGCACGCCGCCGCCGGCGCCCGGATCGTGGCGGGGGCGCTCACGGAGGAGCAGGTCTGCTGGATCCGGTGGCACCACGAGCGCATGGACGGCACGGGTTACCCGGACGGCCTGACCGAGCCGATGATCCCCGACGGCGCACGCATCCTCGCCGTGGCCGACGCATTCGACGCGATGACCGCCGCCCGCCGCTACCGCAGCCAGCTCACCGTCGAGGACGCCCTCGCCGAGTGCCGTGCCGCCTCCGGCACCCAGTTCTGGTCCGCGGCGGTCGACGCCCTCGCCCGCGTCCACCCCGGGCGACCCAGCCCGGTGCGCGCCTCCGGCTGACCGGCCCGCCCGGCCCGTATCGTGGCCGGGGTCACCCGCGGAGGGGTGGCAGAGCGGTCGAATGCGACGGTCTTGAAAACCGTTGCCCGGTGACCCCGGGCCGAGGGTTCGAATCCCTCCCCCTCCGTTCCCTACCCCTGCGCCGAGTGGCGGATGGATGTCCCGGATCGATTTCATTCGCTGGCGGCATGCGCGAGCGCCGAGGGCGTCTGGCAGCCGACAATCGCCGGGGCCTCGTGGACGAGCTCGTCGTTCTCGAGGGCCGCCACCATGAACAGGGCAAAGTCCACGCGGCGCGTGATGTTGCTCTCGAGGATGGGGTCGCCCACGTGCCGGCTCCACACGGGCAGGCCCTGGCTCTCGCCCTCCTCGAGGTCGCTCCCGCGCACGACGGTCCACCGCGTGTCGCTTGCAAACACCCGCCGGCACGCCTCCACCTGGTCGTCGAGGTCCGCGAAGCGAGCGAGGCGCGCGAGCCGGCCGACGACCTTCACGAGCGCCTTGAGCTTCCACGAGTACACGTCCTGGCCGTCGCGCGTGATGTGCCACCCGCACGAGAAGACGAGGCGCGCCCCCGGAGGCGCGTAGTCGAGCACCGCCTGGGCCGTTCCCGACGCGTACTGGTGGACGCCCACGGGACCAGCACGACGAGCACCCCGTCGCACCCGGCGACCGCGCGCTTGATGACCTCGCGGTCGTTCGTCGCTCCCGGAATGACGGTGATGCGCCCCTTGAAGGCATCGAGCTTCTCCACGCTGCGCTCGCGGCACACGCCAACCACCTCGTAGCCCCGATCCAGCGCGTGCTGCACCATGTACTGCCCGAGCTTCCCGGAGGCCCCGACGATGCAGACCTTCATCGGGTACGTCCCGTCGCGCCCTCACAGCGTGAGTGAGTGGGTGTGGCGCGTGCGCCGAAGGCCTTCGTCCAGCCCGTCATGTCGGACTGCATCGCCGGCAGCATGACACTGCCGGCGCGGAGCCGATGGCGCGCTCGCCGGGTCTCGTCTCGGCGAGCCACCGCAGAAGGTTTGGGTTCAACTTAATCGCGCAAGGCCCGCTTCCCGAGCCATTTTGCCCTCGCTGCGGCGCGCGACGGAGGCCCGAGGGCCCGGCAGCGGATCAGCCGCGGCCGGGGGCGTCCCGTGAGATCGTCTCGGGCGGTGACGCCCGGAGGACGAGACCGGTCAGCTCCAGCAGGCGCCGCACGACCGTTGCCGCGTCGTCCGTCACCAGCACGGTGACGGGCGTCCGCTTGGACACGCGGCAGATCTCGTGCGCGACCGCGCAGTCGATGAAGGCGCAGGGCGACAGATCGACGATCACCGCGCCCCCGCCGCGGGTCGCGTCGTCCAGGACCGCGCGGACGGATCCCAGTGTCGCGAGGTCGTGCTCTCCCGCCAGGGTCACCACGGTGGCATCGCCGCGCACCGACGCGTGGACGGTGCCGGGCGCGAACGGCTCTCGTCTGAGCGGGGGAATCTGCTCGAGGCACGTCATGGCTCCAGTATCCCGCCCGGTGACCCTTCTGACAAGGTGTTGACGAAGATATTTATTCAAACGCGACGAGACGGCCCGTCTTGCTGGAGATAACTTCATCAGGAGTGGCTCGGCTGCGCGATTGCCGTTAGACTCGGGCGATGCCGTCGTCGTCCCCTGCGAGTCGCCCGATCTACAGCATCGGGGCGGTCTCCCGGATGCTGGACCTCTCCGCGCCGACGATCAGGAACTGGGAGGACCGCTACGGCGTGGTTCAGCCCGATCGCTCGGCCGGCGGGCAGCGGCTCTACTCGCGGCACGACGTCGAGCGGCTGAGGTTCGTGCGTGACGAGGTCGTCGAGGGAGCCAGCCCCGCGGAGGCCCATCGGCTCCTCACGGAGCGCCTGGCGGCCGACCTTCCACTGTCGGAGCCCGGCCCGGCCGCCCCGGGGCTCCTCGTCCTCGTCGCCGAGCGTGACCCGTACGCCGCCGAGCTGGTCGAGCACTTCCTGCGGACCGACGGCCTCGCTGTCGAGGTCGTGACCCGCGGCGAGGACGCGCTCGCGGCGTTCGCCTCGACCCGACCCGCCCTGACCATCGTCGAGTTGCTGCTCGACGGTGGCGACGGCCTGGCCGTCTGCCGCGAGCTCAAGGCCCGGGGAGCGGACGCGGTCCTCGCCACGTCCGGGCTGCGGCTGCAGGACGAGGCACTCGCGGCCGGCGCCGACGCGTTCCTCGCCAAGCCCTTCAGCTCACTGGCCCTCGTCGCGGCTGTGAACGACCTCCTGGCGCGGAGCGCGATGCTCGGAACGCGCGCCGGCGTCCTGTCCTGAACGACCGGCTCACGAGCAGCGTCGACCGGCTCGACGGGCTGCTGGGGGGTGGCCTGCCCCTCGGCGCGATCAACCTGATCGCCGGGAGCCCCGGGAGCGGGAAGACGATGCTCGCGCTGCAATACCTCTTCGCGAACGCGACGCCCGAGCGGCCGGGCCTCTATCTCGCGACGGTCTCCGAGCCGTTCGACAAGGTCGTCCGCTACGGACAGACGCTGAGCTTCTTCGACCCCCGCCTCGTCGGGCGCTCGGTGTTCTTCGAGGATCTCGCACGCGTCGTGGAGGACGGGGGCCTGCCCGGCGTGCTCGGCGAGCTCAACCGTCTCATCCGGACGCGCGCCCCCGGGATCATCGTGATCGACAGCTTTCGGCCGCTCAGCGCGTACGCGGACGAACAGGAGTTCCGCACGTTCCTCACGGACCTGGCCGGCGTCCTCAGCGTCCTCGACACGTCCACCTTCTGGGTCGGCGAGTACGAGCCCTCCGAGCGGGGCGGCGCGCCCGAGTTCGCCGTCGCGGACACGATCATCGCCCTCGACAGCGCGCACCACCGGGAGCGCACGGTGCGCGAGCTCCGGGTCCTCAAATTGCGGGGTAGCGGCTTCGCCTCGGGCGCGCACGCCTACCGGCTCACGGAGGACGGGCTCCGGGTCTTCCCGCGCCTCGCCGACGACGCCGACGAGGCGCCGTACCCCTTCCGCGCCGCGCGGGTCCCTTCGGGGGTTCCCGCGCTCGACGACATGCTGGGCGAGGGCTACATCGCGGGCGCGTCGACCCTGTGCATCGGCCCCACGGGATGCGGGAAGACGCTCGTCGGGCTCCACCTGATCTTCCGGGGCAGCGAGGCCGGGGAGACCGGCCTGATCGCCTCCTTCCAGGAGAACCCCAGCCAGCTCGAGCGCGTCGCCGCCAGCTTCGGGTGGACGCTCGCCGACGAGCGCGTCGAGGTGCTCTACCGGTCGCCGGTTGACCTCTACATCGACGAGTGGGTCTACGACCTCCTCGAGGCGGTCGAGCGGACCGGCGCCCGCCGGGTGATGGTCGACAGCGTGGGCGACATCGCCTTCGCGGCCGGTGACGAGCAGCGCTTCCGCGAGCACCTCTACTCGCTCCTGCAGCGGCTCTCCCGGAGGGGCGTCAGCCTGTTCATGACCTTCGAGCTGCCGGAGCTCTTCACCGTCGGACGCGTCAGCCAGGGGGGGTTGGCGAGCCTGTGCGACAACGTGGTCCTGCTGCAGTACGCGAACGACGCCGCACGCATCCGCCGAACGCTCACGGTCCTGAAGACGCGGGCGAGCGACCACGACACGCGGATACGCGAGTTCCAGATCGACGGCCGCGGCATCGTCCTGTCGGATTCCTGAGGAGAGGCCTCGCGGCGACGGGCCGCGCCGTCCGGCTTCACCTCATCCGGGTGATTCGGCGCGGATCGCGCGGCCAAGCGTGCGCGTGGCCTCCCCGGCAGAGTGTGTGAGTAATCGCATCGGAGCGTGCTCTCCCTCGTCGCAGCTGAGGGGAGCCGATTTGCGGGGACAAGCTGGCCAGGTGGCTGCGTCTTGAAACCGTTGCCCGGCGCGAGCCGGGCCGAGGGTTCGAATCCCTCCCCCTCCGTTCGTTGTGACAAGCACAACGCTCTCCCTGCGTATGCCGTGTCTTTCGCAAAGAAGGGCCGCCACAGCGTTGGGCGAGCTGTCTGGCGAGTACCGGCCGAGGGGGGCTCGCTCAGGGCACCAGATGCGTCCGCCACGGGCGCGGCCAGCGTTCGGCTACCCGGCTCGGCTCGACGGCGCCCGCTCGGCCTGCGGCCGCCCCTCGGCAGGTGTGCGACCTGCACAGGCGCTCGTGGCCCACGGCGACCAGGCCCCCGAGGAGCGCGACGCCCACAGCCGTGGCCTGAATGCCGAGCGAGAAGGCCAGGGCCACCGGGGCGCCGACGCCGTAGAGGGAGCCGAGCGGAGCCACCACCGCGGCTTGGTTGAAGCCGAGGCCGCCGGGCAGCGAGGGCAGGACGCTGGCCATGGCGAGCAGACAGAACACCAGGAGCGCCGCGCTCATGGGCACCTGCACGTGGAACGCACGCAAGAGGGCGATGATCGAGCCGAGCTGGGCCCCGAGCTCGCCCATGTGAATCACCAGCGAGACGGTTCGGGCCCGGCCGGAGCGCAGGACCCGGGATCCGTTGACGACGTTGGCGACCACTCCGCGCAGACGCTCGGGCGCCATGCCCAGGGCGCACCGCCCGAGCCCGAGCCGGGGGAGAACCAGCGCCATGAGGATCGCCAGGCCGAGCGCCCCGCCCGCCCACGGTCGGAACGTCCCGAGGAGGCCCGGGAGCGGCATGACGAGGATCACCGTCACGACCACCACGAAGCTCGCCACTCCGCCCAGCAGGCGCTGGGCGGCCAGGCTCCCCGCGATGCGCGCCACCGGCGCTCCCTCACCCACGTGGCGGCGCACGGCCATCACGCGCGCCACCTCGCCCAGGCGGGCGGGGAGCAGGGTGTTGGCCGCCTGCCCGATCCAGTGGGCGGCCACCACGTGCCGCACCGGAAGCCGGGCCACTCCGGCGGTCAGACCCACCCGCCAGGCCAGACCTCCGAAGAGGAGGGAGAGGCCCTGGAGTGCCGCGGCGGCGGCCAGCCAGCCCCCGTCCACCTGCGCGAGCGCAGCGGCCAGGGCGCCCAGATCCAGCCCGCGCACGCCGAGAACGAGCAGGCCAATCCCGCCGAGGGCCGCGAGCACCGCCCAGGCGCGGCGCGGGCGAAGAGCGCGACGCGCCCAAGATTTCGGACCAGCTCGGCATACCGGCTCGCTCAGATCATGAGGGCGCGAGCCCGTGTCCCGAGGAGTATTCGGTGTGTCACGGCGCACGAAGCGCGGCCCCCTCCAGCGCGCGCACTACGTGCGTGCCCAGCAGAGATGCCGTCGCCGGAGTGCCGGCCGCTCGTCGGAGCGCCGGCGGCCGCCGCGCCGGGGTCCCACGGCTACGACCGAGTCGCGGCTGAGCGCGCCCGGATGCCGGGCTCGAACCTGCTCTCGAGCCAGCGCACGAAGTTTCCCGAGTGGAGCAGGTACGTCGTCGCCGAGGCGGGGGAGAGGCGCCCCTCCTCGCGCGCCTCGTTGACCGCCCCGAAGTACTGGCCATACCAGGCGTTGATGCGGCGGAGGTCCTCCGCGCTCGGCGGAGGGGCGGGAAGCATTCGGTCCTCGCGCTCTGAAAGACTGACAGACATATGTCAGTCATTCTACGTCAGCGGACCCTCAGCGTCAAGCGACGGCCGGCTCCCGGCCGTCCCCCGCCCCTACGCCTTTGGAACCTTTCTTGCGGCCAGCTGAGCTCGGGGCTGGAGCTACCGCATCGAAGACCTCCTCGCGCTTGGGCGAGGAGGCCAGTGGGCGGTGTCCTTGACGTCATGGGTGGCGATCTTCACGGACCTGAGCGAGGCCGGCACGGCCCGGTCGCTCCAGGTCTTCTCGCAGTGGAAGCCGCCGGACGAGGCTGAGTTCAAGGGCTTCTTCGGATTCGCCGACAGCACGGGCGGCGTGGCCCTGATCGAGGTCGATAGCGCCGAGACCCTTCAGCGGGTCATCGCGCCGTGGACCCCGTGGCTGAGGTTCGACACCCGCGCGATCATTCCCATCGAGACCTCCGCAGCGATCGCCGGCGAGGGAGTGGCGTTCCGAGCAAGCGTGAGCTGCTTTGACGGGTTTCGCGCCGATCCAGGTCCCGGGGTTCAGGTTCAACTTCAGTCCCGCTAGGCCCGTTCAAGCGCCGGCGCTGGTGAGAGGGCCTCGGCGACGACGTGCCCGAACGCGGGCGGCGCGGTAGCCCAGGAGCGGATCGGCGACGGCCGACCCGGCGAAACGCGCCGGCCCCACCGACGGTCACCTGCACGATCCCGTCGGACCCGGCCTCCGCCTACCCCCGCAACGCCGCGTGAGCGTCGTCGAGGAGCCCGGGCTCTGCGCCACACTGGTGCACGCGCGGGTTGAGGCCACGGTAGGCCACCAGATGGCGGGAGCCGGGAAAGCGCGAGACGTCCCCGATCGAGACCATCAGCGCCGTCGCGCTCATGGCGCTGCCGCTCTCGAGGGGCCGGGCGCCCCCCGCTACAAGGAGGCCGGCGGCTGGCTCACCGGGGCCCCGTAGATCCCGCTGGCGGCCTCCCGCAGCGCCGCGACGTAGCCGGCTCGCTCGTAGCCCGTCTCGTCGGTGCCGGGCGGCACGGCGAGCATCCCGCGCAGCTCGTCGACGGTTGCGAATCCCTTGCGTGCCATCCAGTCCGACAGGCCGTCGAGTAGCACGGTCGCATGCTCGGGGCCGTGCCGCAGCAGTGCCGAGGCGGTCATCACGACGTCGGCGCCGGCGAGGAGGTACTTGGCCACGTCGGCGGAGGTCTCGACGCCGGTGGTCGCCGCGAGCGAAGCCTGCACTCGTCCGTGCAGGAGCGCGATCCACGTGCGCGGCAGCCGAGCCTCGGCCGGGCGGGAAAGCCGAATCTGGTGCACCACGGCGAGCGTCTCGGGGTCGATGCTGGGCTGCAGGAACCGGTTGAAGAGCACAAGCGCGTCGGCGCCCGCCTCGTCCAGCCGCAGCGCCATCTCGCCGGTCGAGCTGAAGTACGGACTCAGCTTGACCGCCACCGGCACGCTGACCGTGCTCTTGACCCGCTGCAGGATGTCGACGTGCCGCTGCTCGACGTCGCGGCCGGAGACGTGTGGGTCGCCGGGGAGGTAGTAGATGTTCAGCTCGATCGCGACAGCGCCGGCATCCTCCATTGCCCGGGCATAGTCGGTCCAGCCGCTGGGCGTGACGCCGTTGAGGCTGCCGATCACCGGGACCTCGACCGCGCCGGCGGCGCGCTCGAGCAGGCTCAGGTAGCGCCGCGGGCCGGCCTCGTCTTCCGCGGCGGCCGGGAAGTAGGAGAGCGACTCCGCGAAGCTCTCGGTGCCGGCGTTGACCAACCGCGCGTTCTCCGCCGCCTCCCGGCGCAGCTGCTCCTCGAAGAGCGAGTAGAGGACGACCGCGCCGACGCCGGCATCGGCGAGCCGCCGAACGCCGTCGACGGTCTGGGAGAGCGGCGACGCGGACGCGACGAGCGGGTTCCGCAACGCGAGGCCCATGTAGCCCGTGGAAAGGTCCATCAGCTCTCCCTGCGCGCGTCGGCGGCGAAGTGCTGCGCGCCGCGGGTCGCCATCTCCTCGTACACGTCCCAACGCTGATCGACCGCCCGCTCGGCCAGCCCGTGCAGCCGTTCGGCCTCGGCCGGGTCGGTGTTCGTCAGCGTTCGATAGCGCAACTCCCGGTTGGTGTAATCGGCGAGCGGGATGCGTGGCCGCGGTGAGTCGAGCAGGAACGGATTGCCGCCGGCCGCACGGACCATCGGGTCGTAGCGGATCAGTGGCCAGTAGCCGCTGGCGACGGCGCGGTACTGCTGGTCGAGCCCGCTTCGCATCTCGATGCCGTGCGCGATGCAGTGGCTGTACGCGAGCACCAGTGAAGGGCCGACGTAGGCCTCCGCCTCGCGGAAGGCGCTCAGTGTCTGCTGGGGATCGGCGCCCATGGCGACCCGGGCGACGTAGACGTTGCCGTAGGCGATCGCCTGCAGGGCGAGGTCCTTCTTGGGCACGGTCTTGCCGCCGGCCGCGAACTTGGCGACCGCGCCGAGCGGGGTCGCCTTCGACATCTGGCCGCCGGTGTTCGAGTAGACCTCGGTGTCGAGCACCAGCACGTTGACGTCGCGGCCGCTGGCCAGGACGTGGTCGAGCCCGCCGGAGCCGATGTCGTAGGCCCAGCCGTCGCCGCCGACGATCCAGACGCTGCGCCGGACCAGGTGATCGACGACGCTGAACAGGTCGGTGACGGCGGCTCCCTCCAGCCCGTCGAGCCGCCGCGTCAGCTCGGCCACCCGCTGGCGCTGGGCTCGCAGCTCCGACTCCCGCAGTTGCGGCGCATCCAGGATGTCGTCCGCCAGCTCCGCCCCGACCGCGTCGCGCAGCTCGGCAAGGCGCCGGCGGGCCAGATCGGTGTGCCGGTCGGCGGTGAGCCGGAAGCCGAGCCCGAACTCGGCGTTGTCCTCGAAGAGCGAGTTCGACCAGGCCGGGCCGCGCCCGTCGGCGTCGGTCGTCCACGGGGTGGTCGGCAGGTTGCCGCCGTAGATCGACGAGCACCCGGTTGCGTTGGCGACCATCAGCCGGTCGCCGAACAGCTGCGAGAGGAGCTTCAGGTACGGCGTCTCGCCGCAGCCCGCGCAGGCGCCGGAGAACTCGAACAGCGGCTCCAGGAACTGGGTACCGCGCACCGTGCCGAAGTTGACCCGCGACCGGTCGCTCGCGGGCAGCGTCTCGAAGAACGCGATGTTGTCCCGCTCTGCGGCGACCAGCGGCTCGCGCGATGCGAGGTTGATCGCCTTGCGGACCGGGTCGCTCGGCGCGCCGACCGGGCACGCTTCGACGCACAGCCCGCAGCCGGTGCAGTCCTCGACGTAGACCTGCAGCGTGTAACGGGTGTCGGGCAGGCCGACGGCCTCCAGCGGAGCCGACCGGAACCCGTCCGGTGCGCCGTCCAGGTGGGACCGGTCGTAATACCTGGAGCGGATCACGCTGTGCGGGCAGACGAAGCTGCAGTTGCCGCATTGGATGCAGAGCTCGGAGTCCCAGGAGGCGACCAGTTCCGAGATGTTGCGCTTCTCGTAGGCCGCCGTGCCGCTCGGATACGTACCGTCCACCGGCAGCGCACTGACCGGCAGGTCGTCGCCCCGGCCTGCCAGCATCTCCGCGGTGACGGCGCGAACGAACTCGGGGGCGTGGGCGGGGACGACCGGCGGCAGGCCGCGGGTGGCCGTCGCCCGCTCGGGCACCTCGACCCGTTGCAGGCCCTCGAGCGCGCGGTCGACCGCGGCCTGGTTGCGTTCGACCACCTCGACGCCACGTCGGCCGTAGGTCTTGGCGACCGCAGCTTTGATTCGCTCGACCGCCTGCCCGCGTGGCAATACCCCGGAGACGGCGAAGAAGCAGGTCTGCAGGACGATGTTGATCCGTCCGGCGAGGCCGACCTCGCGGGCGATCTGGCCGGCGTCGATCACGTAGAGGTCGATGTGCTTGACGAGGATCTGCTCCTGGATCGGGCGGGCCAGGGCATCCCACACCTCATCCGCGGAGTGCGGGCAGTTCAGCAGCAGGGTCGCGCCGTCCGCCGCCCGCCCGAGCACGTCGGCCCGTTCCAGCAGCCCGAATTGGTGGCAGCCGACGAAGCGCGCCTGCTGCACGAGGTAGGGCGCCCGGATCGCCTTCGGCCCGAAGCGCAGGTGCGAGACCGTCTGCGAGCCGGACTTCTTCGAGTCGTAGACGAAGTAGCCCTGCGCGTGCAGACCCTCCTCCGACCCGAGGATCTTGATCGTGTCCTTGTTCGCACCGACCGTGCCGTCCGAGCCCAGGCCGAAGAAGACCGCGCGCACCGTCTCGGGCGGCTCGATGTCCAGCCCCGCCTCGTAGGCGAGACTCGTCCCGGAGACGTCGTCGGTGATGCCGATCGTGAACCGGCGTCGCGGCCGCTCACGCGCCAGCTCGTCGAACACGCCGGCGACCATGCCCGGCGTGAATTCCTTCGAGGACAGGCCGTAGCGGCCGCCGACGACCCGTGGCATCACCGCTCGCTCACCGTCCGCATGCGACTCGGTCAGCGCTGCGACCGTGTCGAGGTAGAGCGGCTCGCCGATCGAACCGGGTTCCTTCGTTCGGTCGAGGACGGCGATGCGGCGCACGGTCGCGGGCAGCGCCTCGACCAGCGCCTGCGCGGGAAACGGCCGGTACAGCCGTACCTGCGCCACGCCGACACGCTCACCGCGCGCGTTGAGCGAGGCCACGGTCTCCCGGGCCGTCTCCCCGCCCGACCCCATCACCACCAGCACGCGCTCGGCCTCCGGGTGCCCGCTGTAGTCGACGAGGTGGTAGCGGCGGCCGGTGCGGCCGGCGAGGCGTGCCATGGCGTCCTCGACGACGTCCCCGACGCGGGCATAGAAGGGATTCACCGTCTCGCGCGCCTGGAAGTAGACGTCCGGGTTCTGAGCCGTGCCCCTGATGAACGGCCGCTCCGGCGACAGCGCCCGGCCGCGATGAGCCCGCACGAGCTCCTCGGGCACCAATGCGCGCAGGTCGTCGTCGGAGAGCAGCTCGATCGTGTTCAGCTCGTGCGAGGTTCGGAACCCGTCGAAGAAGTGCACGAACGGCACCCGAGTCCGGAGCGTCGCGGCCTGCGCCACCACCGCCAGGTCGTGGGCCTCCTGAACCGATGCCGCGGCGAGCAGCGCGAAACCCGTCTGGCGGACCGCCATCACGTCCGAGTGGTCGCCGAAGATCGACAGCCCCTGCGCGGCGAGCGACCGGGCGGCCACGTGCAGCACCGCCGGAGTCAGCTCACCGGCGATCTTGTACATGTTCGGGATCATCAGCAGCAGGCCTTGCGAAGCGGTGAACGTCGTGCCCAGCGCCCCGCTCTGCAGCGCACCGTGCAGAGCGCCCGCGGCCCCGCCCTCGCTCTGCATCTCGACCACCGCCGGCACGGTGCCCCAGACGTTGGGACGCCCCTGGTTCGCCCACTCGTCGGCCAGCTCGGCCATCGGCGACGACGGCGTGATCGGGTAGATGCAGCAGACCTCGTTCAGCCGGTAGGCGACCGAAGCCGCAGCCTCGTTCCCGTTGACCGTCGCGCGCATCTCAGTCGGGCTCCGGGACCATCTCGATCGCGTGCACCGGGCACTGCTCGAAGCACGCCCCGCAGCCGATGCAGCGGTCGTAGTCGAACCGGTAGCGGTGCCCCACGCCCAGCTTGATCACGGCGTCCTCGGGGCAGGCGCCCAGACAGCCGTCGCATTCGACGCAGTTGCCGCACGACAGACACCGGCCCGCCTCGTAGACCGCCTCCTCGGCGGAGAGCCCGCCGACCACCTCGCCGAAGTCCGCGATCCGCTCCTGGGGCGGGAGCTCGGGTTGCTGCCGGCGGGCGGCGTCGCCGAAGTACCAGAGATGCAGCTTGTCGAACGTCGCCAGGTCGTGCTTCGGCGGGCTCACCGCCTGGGTGCGTCTCAGCCAGGCGTCGATGTGGCGGGCGGCCTTCTTGCCGTGGCCCACACCAACCGTCACGGTGCGCTCGCTCGGCACCATGTCTCCGCCCGCGAACACGCCGGGGCATCCCGTCTCCAGCGACGTTGACACCCGGACGGTGCCGTCGCGCTCGAACTCCACTCCGGGGACCTCGCGCAGGAACCCGGTGTCGGTCTCCTGGCCGAGCGCGAGGATCACGGTGTCAGCGGCGAGCGTCTCGAACCGCCCGGTCGGTTGCGGGTAGCCGGACGCGTCGAGCTCCATCAACTCGACCTGCAGCTCCGGGCCGTCGAACGCCGTGATCGTCCGCAGCCAGTTGATCCGCACGCCTTCCCGCTCGGCGTCCTCGGCCTCCTCGAGATGGGCCGGCATCTGCTCGCGGGTGCGCCGGTAGACGATCAGGGCCTCGTCGGCACCCAGCCGGCGGGCGACCCGGGCGGCGTCCATCGCCGTGTTGCCGCCGCCGTAGACCGCCACGCGGCGACCGATCGCCGGCCGCTCGCCGGAGGCGACGCTGCGCAGGAACGAGAGTGCGTCCACGATGCGCCCCGCATCCCGGGCCGGGATGTTGACCCGCTTGGACAGGTGGGCCCCGACGGCCACGAAGACCGCGTCGAAGCCGCCCTCCTGCCGCTCGGCAACGAGATCCTCGACCCTGTGCTCGCAGGTCATCCGCACACCCAGTGCCGCGATCCGGTCGAGCTCGCCGGTGAGAACGTCGCGGGGCAACCGGTAGGCCGGGATGCCGTACCGCATCATCCCGCCCGGCGAGCTGCCCGCGTCCCGGATCTCCACCTCGTGGCCGAGCCGGGCCAGGTGGTAGGCGGCCGACAGCCCGCTCGGCCCGGCACCGATCACGAGCGCCCTCATGCCGCTGCGGACCGGTGGAGGGTCGAAGCGCCACCCCTGCTCCAGCGCGAGGTCGCCCAGGAACCGCTCGACCGAGTGGATCGAGACGGCGCTGTCGAGGTTGGCGCGGTTGCAGACGCTCTCGCACGGGTGGTAGCAGACCCGCCCGTGGATCGCGGGCAGCGGATTGTCCGCGACGAGCTGACGCCACGCTTGCTCGTGTCGGCCCTCCTGAGTGTGCGACAGCCAGGCCTGGATGTTCTCGCCGGCGGGGCAGCCGGCGTTGCACGGCGGCAGCAGGTTGACGTAGACGGGTCGCCGCTCTCGGACCGGGCCGGTGTGGGAGCGCCCGTGCAGCAGGTCCGGCAGGGGCGTCACGTCGTGCATCGGGTCGCTCATGCCTGTCGCCGCGCCCAGACGGTCATGACTGCGACACTAGCTCGCTTGCGCGACCCGCGCTGCGCTGGCACGCCGCCGTCAATGCAAAGCCCACACCAAGGCCAGCCGGCTTCCCCCTTCGCCGGCCAGGAGCGGCCGGGGAGTGGGAAGTGGCGGCTTGGGAGATCGCGCTCGACGACAACTTGATCGCGCGAGGTCCGTTGCTCTTGGAACCGCCCTGTCGGCCGACCGGCTGGACGTTCCAGGGCACCGCCTGGGCGGCGCCCTTCAGGGCCCAGCGTCGAGGGGGACCACGCCGACGCGGTAACCAGTCTCGCGCAGTGCGGCGAGCACGCGCTCACCGTGCTCGGGATCCATCGTCTCGACGGCGAGCTCGACCTCGGTGAACCGGACCGGCACCGACGCGAACAGCCGCTGGTGCAGGACCTCGATGATGTTCCCGCCGACGGCGCCGACCACCGCCGTCAGCTTGGCGAGCGCGCCGGGGCGGTCGTTGACGAGAACCCGCCAGCGGTTCAGCCGGCCCGTGCGCACGAGGCCGCGCATGATCACCGACGCGAGCGTCCGCGGGTTGACGTTCCCGCCGGTGAGCACGACCCCGACGTGCCGCCCTCTGAACTGCTCGGGGTGGTCGATCAGCGCGGCCACGCCGGCGGCGCCGGCACCTTCGGCGACGACCTTCTCGATCTCGAGGAGGAGGTTGATCCCCTCCTCGATCGCCCTCTCGCTCACGGTGACGATGCGCGCCCCGGCGTCGGCGAGCAGCCGTGCCGCCAGCCGCCCGGCCTCGCCGACGGCGATCCCCTCGGCCAGCGTCGGACCGCCGTCGACGGGCGTCGGGTCACCGGCGAGCGCCCGCAGCATCGACTGGTACGCCTCGGTCTGGACGCCGACGAGCTCGACCTGCGGGTAGAGGTCGCGGGCGACCACGGACATCCCGGCGAGCAATCCGCCACCGCCGACGGGGACGAGGAGGACGTCGAGCTCGGGATGATCGGCGAGAAGCTCGAGGGCGACGGTGCCGGCGCCGGCGACCACGTGCGGGGTCGTCGAACGGATGGACGAATGTCCGGCCGTGCTCGCCGACGAGCTGCCCGCCGCCGGGTCATCGCCTCGCCGAGGGTCTCGCCGTACAGGCTCACGGTGGCGCCGAGCAGCCGTGTGCGGGAGCACCTTGACGAACGGGGTCGGCTCGGGCATCACGATCGTCGCCTTGATGCCGAGCAGGCGGGCATGGCGGGCGACGGCCTGGGCGTGGTGCGCAGCGACCCCCGCCGAGCGTTCGGCGGGTGTCAGGCGGTCAGGATGTCGCGGGCGCCGCGCTCCTTGAAGGAGGCGGTGAACTGGAGGTTCTCGAACTTGACGACGGCGGTGCAGCCGAGCACCTCGCCGAGTGTCGCCGAGATCGCCGCCGGGGTGCGGACGATCGCACCTTCCAGCCGGCGGGCGGCGTCGCGGACGTCGCCGAGGGTGACGGTCTGGGTCACGCGACCAGCGTATTGACCGCACGCTGCCAAGGGGGTGCCCATCG
>CAVVMP010000008.1:0-24214 GCA_963749475.1 Miltoncostaeaceae bacterium | reverse complement strand
GCTGGTGAGAGGGCCTCGGCGACGACGTGCCCGAACGCGGGCGGCGCGGTAGCCCAGGAGCGGATCGGCGACGGCCGACCCGGCGATGCGCGCCGGCCCCACCGCCGGTCACCTGCACGCTCGGACCCGGCCTCCGCCTCCCCCCGCGACGCCGCGTGAGCGTCGTCGAGGAGCCCAGGGCTCTGCGCCACACTGGTGTGCACGCGCGGGTTGAGGCCACGGTAGGCCACCAGATGGCGGGAGCTGGGAAAGCGCCAGACGTCCCCGATCGAGACCATCAGCGCCGTCGCGCTCATGGCGCTGCCGCTCTCGAGGGGCAGGGTGCCCCGCTACAAGGAGGCTGGCGGCTGGCTCACCAGGGCCCCGTAGATGCCGCTGTTGGCCTCCCGCAGCGCGCCGACGTAGCCCGCTCGCTCGTAGACCGCCTCGTCCGCGCCGGGCGGCACGGCGAGCATCCCGCGCAGCTCGTCGACGGTCGCGAATCCCTTGCGTGCCATCCAGTCCGACGAGCCCGTCGAGCAGCACGGTCGCGTGCTCGGGGCCGTGCCGCAGCAGCGCCGAGGCGGTCATCACGACGTCGGCGCCGGCGAGCAGGTACTTGGCCACGTCGGCCGCGGTCTCGACGCCGGTGGTCGCCGCGAGCGAGGCGCGCACCCGTCCGTGCAGGAGCGCGATCCACGTGCGCGGCAGCCGGGCCTCGGCCGGGCTCGAGAGGCCGACCTGCGGCACGACGGCGAGCGTCTCGGGGTCGATGTCGGGTTGCAGGAACCGGTTGAACAGCACGAGCGCGTCCGCGCCCGCCTCGTCCAGCCGCAGCGCCATCTCGCCGGTCGAGCTGAAGTACGGGCTCAGCTTGACCGCGACCGGCACGCTGACCGCGTCCTTGACCCGCGTCAGGATGTCGACGTGGCGCTGCTCGACGTCGCGGCCGGAGATCGCGCGGGTCGCCGGGCAGGTAGTAGATGTTCAGCTCGATCGCGGCGGCGCCGGCGTCCTGCATCGCGCGGGCGTAGTCGGTCCAGCCGCTGGGCGTGACGCCGTTGAGGCTGCCGATCACCGGGATGTCGACGGCGGCGGCGGCGCGCTCGAGCAGGCTCAGGTAGCGCCGCGGGCCGGCCTCGTCCTCGGCGGCGGCCGGGAAGTAGGAGAGCGACTCGGCGAAGCTCTCGGTGCCGGCGTCGACCAGCCGCGCGTTCTCGGCCGCCTCGCGGCGCAGCTGCTCCTCGAAGAGCGAGTAGAGGACGACCGCGCCGACGCCGGCGTCGGCGAGCCGCCGCACGCCGTCCACGGTCTGCGAGAGCGGCGACGCCGACGCGACGAGCGGGTTGCGCAGCGTCGAGGCCCATGTAGCTGGTCGTGAGGTTCATCAGCGGTCCCTGCGCGCGTCGGCGGCGAAGTGCTGGGCGCCGCGGGTCGCCATCTCCTCGTACACGTCCCAGCGCTGGTCGACCGCCTGCTCGGCCAGCCCGTGCAGCCGCTCGGCCTCGGCCGGGTCGGTGTTCGTCAGCGTGCGATAGCGCAGCTCCCGGTTGGTGTAGTCGGCGAGCGGGATGCGCGGCCGCGGCGAGTCGAGCAGGAACGGGTTGCCGCCGGCCGCGCGGACCATCGGGTCGTAGCGGATCAGCGGCCAGTAGCCGCTGGCGACGGCGCGGTACTGCTGGTCGAGCCCGTTGCGCATCTCGATGCCGTGCGCGATGCAGTGGCTGTAGGCGAGCACCAGCGACGGGCCGTCGTAGGCCTCCGCCTCGCGGAAGGCGCTCAGCGTCTGCTGCGGATCGGCGCCCATCGCGACCCGGGCGACGTAGACGTTGCCGTAGGCGATCGCCTGCAGGGCGAGGTCCTTCTTGGGCACGGTCTTGCCGGCCGCGGCGAACTTGGCGACCGCGCCGAGCGGGGTCGCCTTCGACATCTGGCCGCCGGTGTTCGAGTAGACCTCGGTGTCGAGCACCAGCACGTTGACGTTGCGCCCGCTGGCGAGGACGTGGTCGAGCCCGCCGGAGCCGATGTCGTAGGCCCAGCCGTCGCCGCCGACGATCCAGACGCTGCGCCGGACGAGGTGATCGACGACGCTGCGCAGGTCGGCGACGGCGGCTCCGTCCAGCCCGTCGAGCCGCCGCTTCAGCTCGGCGACCCGCTCGCGCTGCGCGCGCAGCTCCGACTCGCGCAGCTGCGGCGCGGCCAGGATCTCGTCGACCAGCTCCGCGCCGACCGCGTCGCGCAGCTCGGCGAGGCGGCGGCGGGCCAGCTCGGTGTGCCGGTCGGCGGCGAGCCGGAAGCCGAGCCCGAACTCGGCGTTGTCCTCGAAGAGCGAGTTCGACCAGGCCGGGCCGCGCCCGTCGGCGTCGGTCGTCCACGGCGTGGTCGGCAGGTTGCCGCCGTAGATCGACGAGCAGCCGGTCGCGTTGGCGACCATCAGCCGGTCGCCGAACAGCTGCGAGAGCAGCTTCAGGTACGGCGTCTCGCCGCAGCCCGCGCAGGCGCCGGAGAACTCGAACAGCGGCTCCAGGAACTGGGTGCCGCGCACCGTGCCGAAGTCGACCCGCGACCGGTCGCTCGCCGGCAGCGTCTCGAAGAACGCGATGTTCTCCCGCTCGGCGGCGACCAGCGGCTCGCGCGGCGCGAGGTTGATCGCCTTGCGGACCGGGTCGCCCGGCGCGACGACCGGGCACGCCTCGACGCACAGCCCGCAGCCGGTGCAGTCCTCGACGTAGACCTGCAGCGTGTACCGGGTGTCGGGCAGGCCGACGGCGTCGAGCGGCGCCGACCGGAACCCGTCCGGCGCGCCCTCCAGGCGGGACTCGTCGTAGTACCTCGAGCGGATCACGCTGTGCGGGCAGACGAAGCTGCAGTTGCCGCACTGGATGCAGAGGTCGGAGTCCCAGACCGCGACCAGCTCCGAGATGTTGCGCTTCTCGTAGGCCGCCGTGCCGCTCGGATACGTGCCGTCCACCGGCAGCGCGCTGACCGGCAGGTCGTCGCCGCGGCCGGCCAGCATCTCCGCCGTGACGGTGCGGACGAACTCGGGCGCGTGCGCGGGCACGACCGGCGGCAGCCCGCGGGTCGCCGTCGCCTGCTCGGGCACCTCGACCCGGTGCAGACCGTCGAGCGCGCGGTCGACCGCGGCCTGGTTGCGCTCGACCACCTCGGCGCCGCGCCGGCCGTAGGTCTTGGCGACCGCCGCCTTGATCCGCTCGATCGCCTCCTCGCGCGGCAGCACGCCGGAGATGGCGAAGAAGCAGGTCTGCAGGACGATGTTGATCCGGCCGGCGAGGCCGACCTCGCGGGCGATCCGGCCGGCGTCGATCGCGTACACGTCGATGTGCTTGGCGAGGATCTGCTCCTGCACCGGGCGCGACAGCGCATCCCAGACCTCGTCCGGCGGAGTGCGGGCAGTTGAGCAGCAGCGTCGCGCCGTCCGCCGCCGGCCCGAGCACGTCGACCCGCTCGAGCAGCCCGAACTGGTGGCAGCCGACGAAGCTCGCCTGCTGCACGAGGTAGGGCGCCCGGATCGGCTTCGGCCCGAAGCGCAGGTGCGAGACGGTCTGCGAGCCGGACTTCTTCGAGTCGTAGACGAAGTAGCCCTGCGCGTGCAGGCCCTCCTCGGCCCGAGGATCTTGATCGTGTTCTTGTTCGCGCCGACCGTCCCGTCCGAGCCGAGGCCGAAGAAGATCGCGCGCACCGTCTCGGGCGGCTCGATGTCGAGCGACGCGTCGTAGTCGAGGCTCGTGCCGGAGACGTCGTCGTTGATGCCGATCGTGAACCGGCGTCGCGGCCGCTCGCGCGCCAGCTCGTCGAAGACGCCGGCGACCATGCCCGGCGTGAACTCCTTCGAGGACAGCCCGTAGCGGCCGCCGACGACCCGCGGCATCACCGCCCGCTCGCCGTCCGCGATACGACTCGGTCAGCGCGGCGACCGTGTCGAGGAAGAGCGGCTCGCCGATCGAGCCGGGCTCCTTCGTCCGGTCGAGCACGGCGATCCGGCGCACGGTCGCCGGCAGCGCGTCGACCAGCGCCTGCGCCGGAAACGGCCGGTACAGCCGCACCTGCACCACGCCGACCCGCTCGCCGCGCGCGTTGAGCGCGGCCACGGTCTCCCGGACCGTCTCCCCGCCCGAGCCCATCACCACGAGCACGCGCTCGGCCTCCGGGTCCCCGATGTAGTCGACGACGTGGTAGCGGCGGCCGGTGCGCTCGGCGAGGCGCGCCATCGCGTCCTCGACGGCGTCCGGCGACGCGGGCGTAGAACGGGTTCACCGTCTCGCGCGCCTGGAAGTAGACGTCCGGGTTCTGCGCCGTGCCGCGGATGAACGGCCGCTCCGGCGACAGCGCCCGGCCGCGATGCGCCCGCACGAGCTCCTCGGGCACGAGCGCGCGCAGGTCGTCGTCGGAGAGCAGCTCGATCGTGTTCAGCTCGTGCGAGGTCCGGAACCCGTCGAAGAAGTGCACGAACGGCACCCGGGTCCGGAGCGTCGCGGCCTGCGCGACCAGCGCCAGGTCGTGGGCCTCCTGCACCGACGCCGAGGCGAGCAGCGCGAAGCCGGTCTGGCGGACCGCCATCACGTCCGAGTGGTCGCCGAAGATCGACAGCCCCTGCGCCGCGAGCGACCGGGCGGCCACGTGCAGCACCGCCGGCGTCAGCTCGCCGGCGATCTTGTACATGTTCGGGATCATCAGCAGCAGGCCCTGCGACGCGGTGAACGTCGTCGCCAGCGCGCCGCTCTGCAGCGCGCCGTGCAGCGCGCCGGCCGCGCCGCCCTCGCTCTGCATCTCGACGACCGCCGGCACGGTGCCCCAGACGTTGGCGCCGCCCCTGGCTCGCCCACTCGTCGGCCAGCTCGGCCATCGGCGACGACGGCGTGATCGGGTAGATGCAGCAGACCTCGTTCAGCCGGTAGGCGACCGAGGCCGCGGCCTCGTTGCCGTCGATCGTCGCGCGCATCTCAGTCGCGCTCCGGGACCATCTCGATCGCGTGCACCGGGCACTGCTCGAAGCACGCCCCGCAGCCGGTGCAGCGGTCGTAGTCGAACCGGTAGCGGTGCCCGACGCCCAGCTTGATCACGGCGTCCTCGGGGCAGGCGCCCAGGCAGCCGTCGCACTCGAAGCAGTTGCCGCACGACAGGCACCGGCCCGCCTCGTAGACCGCCTCCTCGGCGGAGAGGCCGCCGACCACCTCGCCGAAGTCCGCGATCCGCTCCTCGGGCGGGAGCTCCGGCTGCTGCCGGCGGGCGGTGTCGCCGAAGTACCAGAGATGCAGCTTGTCGAAGCGTCGCCAGGTCGTGCTTCGGCGCGCTCGCGGCCGGCGGCGCTCCGCAGCCAGGCGTCGATGTGGCGGGCGGCCTTCTTGCCGTGGCCGACGCCGACCGTCACGGTCCGCTCGCTCGGCACCATGTCGCCGCCCGCGAACACGCCGGGGCAGCCGGTCTCGAGCGACGTCGACACCTGCACGGTCCCGTCGCGCTCGAACTCCACGCCGGGCACCTCGCGCAGGAACGCGGTGTCGGTCTCCTGGCCGAGCGCCAGGATCACCGTGTCGGCGGCGAGCGTCTCGAACCGCCCGGTCGGCTGCGGGTAGCCGGACTCGTCGAGCTCCATCACCTCGACCTGCAGCTCCGGGCCGTCGAAGGCCGTGATCGTCCGCAGCCAGTTGATCCGCACGCCCTCCCGCTCGGCGTCCTCGGCCTCCTCGAGATGGGCCGGCATCTGCTCGCGGGTGCGCCGGTAGACGATCAGCGCCTCGTCGGCGCCCAGCCGGCGGGCGACCCGGGCGGCGTCCATCGCGGTGTTGCCGCCGCCGTAGACCGCCACGCGGCGGCCGATCACCGGCCGCTCGCCGGAGGCGACGCTGCGCAGGAACGACACCGCGTCGACGATGCGGCCCGCGTCCCGGGCCGGGATGTCGACCCGCTTGGACAGGTGCGCGCCGACCGCGACGAAGACCGCGTCGAAGCCGCCCTCCTCGCCGCTCGGCGACGAGATCCTCGACCCTGTGCTCGCAGGTCATCCGCACGCCCAGCGCCGCGATCCGGTCGAGCTCGCCGGTCGAGCACGTCGCGGGGCAGCCGGTAGGCAGGGATGCCGTACCGCATCATCCCGCCCGGCTCGTCGCCCGCGTCCCGGATCTCGACCTCGTGGCCGAGCCGGGCCAGGTGGTAGGCGGCCGACAGCCCGCTCGGCCCGGCGCCGACCACGAGCACCCGCTTGCCGCTGCGGACCGGTGGAGGGTCGAAGCGCCACCCCTGCTCCAGCGCGAGGTCGCCCAGGAACCGCTCGACCGAGTGGATCGAGACGGCGCTGTCGAGGTTGGCGCGGTTGCAGACGCTCTCGCACGGGTGGTAGCAGACCCGCCCGTGGATCGCGGGCAGCGGATTGTCGGCGACGAGCTGGCGCCACGCCTGCTCGTGTCGGCCCGCCTGGGTGTGCGACAGCCAGGCCTGGATGTTCTCGCCGGCCGGGCAGCCGGCGTTGCACGGCGGCAGCAGGTCGACGTAGACCGGGCGGCGCTCGCGGACCGGGCCGGTGTGGGAGCGCCCGTGCAGCAGGTCCGGCAGCGGCGTCACGTCCCGCATCGGGTCGCTCATGCCTGTCGCCGCGCCCAGACGGCCATGGCTGCGACACTAACTCGCTTGCGCGACCCGCGCGCTGCGCTGGCACGCCGCCGTCAATGCAAAGCCCACACCAAGGCCAGCCGGCTTCCCCCTTGCACCGTCTGCCAGCCGATCGAAGCTTCGGGGCGTCGTGCCGTGACGCTCGCACGAGAGGCACTCACCATCTTCGTCGCCGGCCAGGAGCGGCCGGGGAGTGGGAAGTGGCGGCTTGGGAGATCGCGCTCGACGACAACTTGATCGCGCGAGGTCCGTTGCTCTTGGAACCGCCCTGTCGGCCGACCGGCTGGACGTTCCCGGGCACCGCCTGGGCGGGCGCCCTTCAGGGCGCAGCGTCGAGGGGGACCACGCCGACGCGGTAACCCGTCTCGCGCAGTGCGGCGAGCACGCGCTCACCGTGCTCGGGATCCATCGTCTCGACGGCGAGCTCGACCTCGGTGAACCGGACCGGCACCGACGCGAACAGCCGCTGGTGCAGGACCTCGATGATGTTCCCGCCGACGGCGCCGACCACCGCCGTCAGCTTGGCGAGCGCGCCGGGGCGGTCGTTGACGAGAACCCGCCAGCGGTTCAGCCGGCCCGTGCGCACGAGGCCGCGCATGATCACCGACGCGAGCGTCCGCGGGTTGACGTTCCCGCCGGTGAGCACGACCCCGACGTGCCGCCCTCTGAACTGCTCGGGGTGGTCGATCAGCGCGGCCACGCCGGCGGCGCCGGCACCTTCGGCGACGACCTTCTCGATCTCGAGGAGGAGGTTGATCCCCTCCTCGATCGCCCTCTCGCTCACGGTGACGATGCGTGCCCCGGCGTCGGCGAGCAGCCGTGCCGCCAGCCGCCCGGCCTGGCCGACGGCGATCCCCTCGGCCAGCGTCGAACCGCCGTTGACGGGCGTCGGGTCACCGGCGAGCGCCCGCAGCATCGACTGGTACGCCTCGGTCTGGACGCCGACGAGTTCGACCTGCGGGTAGAGGTCGCGGGCGACCACGGACATCCCGGCGAGCAATCCGCCACCGCCGACGGGGACGAGGAGGACGTCGAGATCGGGATGATCGGCGAGAAGCTCGAGGGCCACGGTGCCGGCGCCGGCGACCACGTGCGGGTCGTCGAACGGATGGACGAATGTCCGGCCGTGCTCGCCGACGAGCTGCTCGCCGCGGGTCATCGCCTCGCCGAGGGTCTCGCCGTACAGCTCGACGGTGGCGCCGAGCAGCCGTGTGCGGGAGACCTTGACGAACGGGGTCGGCTCGGGCATCACGATCGTCGCCTTGATGCCGAGCAGGCGGGCATGGCGGGCGACGGCCTGGGCGTGGTTGCCCGCGCTGACCGCAACGACCCCCGCCGAGCGTTCGGCGGGTGTCAGGCGGTCGAGCATGTTGCGGGCGCCGCGCTCCTTGAAGGAGGCGGTGAACTGGAGGTTCTCGAACTTGACGACGGCGGTGCAGCCGAGCACCTCGCCGAGTGTCGCCGAGATCGCCGCCGGGGTGCGGACGATCGCACCTTCCAGCCGGCGGGCGGCGTCGCGGATGTCGCCGAGGGTGACGGTCTCGGTCACGCGACCAGCGTATTGGCCGCACGCTGCCAAGGGGGTGCCCATCGGATGCGGGCCCTCGGGATCCCCGCCCCCTACCACGTCATCCGCGACGCGACCCACGCGGTCGCGATGCCCGGCCCCTTTCGCGATCGCAACTGTGGCGTACAGCGTCTGCGATTCGATGCAGCGATCTCCCCGACCGTGTGACCCGCGGTCGAGCGCGGCCGGATGCCGGGGAACCTGGGTGCCGACCTCCGCTGGGGGATGGCGTCCCGCGAGGACCGGACATATCGTGACGAACAACGGACGGTCGCTGACACCGATCGCAACCGCCCCAGAAGCAGACGGCGCCACCGCGCCGCTGCAGGAGGCCACGATGCCCTCTCCCGATCCACGCCATCCGCCCGGCACACGGCGGCGGCGCGCCGATTCCCGCCTGTGGCGAGGTCGCGCCCTCGCGTTCGGCATCGCCATGGTGCTCGCGGCGGCGCTGGCCCTCGTGGCGAGCAGCGCCGTTGCCGCGAAGGGGGAGCCGCCGCAGAAGGCCGCCTCGATCGAAAGCGCAGTCTTCCCGCCATCGAGCCATCCGTACGGCACGAGCTACGCGGCGTGGAGCGGTGACTGGTGGGAGTTCACGCTCACGATCCCGAACTTCGATCCCAGCGCCGCAGGTCACCCGCCGAACTGCCGACCGAGCGAAAACAAGCACGTCTACTTCCTCGTGGGCATCTTCAGCCCCACCAACCGGATCGACTGCGTCCTCCCCGCAGGCACGGCGCTGTTCCTGCCGGTGCTGAACGTCGATTGCTCCTCCGTGGAGGCGCCGCCCTTCTTCGGAGCAACGGCGGCGGCGCAACGCGCCTGCGCGACCGCGCTGTTCGATCGGACAGAGGACATCGCGGCGGCGGTCAACGGCAGGGAGGTGCCGAACCCGTTGCGGTTCCGGGTCGTCTCGCCGCAGTTCTCGATCGCGCCGCTGCCGGCGGACAACCGGCTCGGGGTGGCAGCCGGGAGCACCGGGACCGGCGTCGCCGATGGCGTCTACCTCATGGTGAAGCCGTTGAGCGTCGGTGACCACACGATCCACATCACGGGCACCTTCACCGACCTCGGCTTCAGCCTCGACGCGACGATCGAGATCGTCGTGCTGCCCCGGAAGTAAACGCCCCGGCTGGGAGATGGCGTCACCGCGGCGCCATCTCCCGCACCGGCGGGGTCCACTCGGCCCCACGATCCGGAGGCCACAGGCGAAATGGCGGAGACGCCGACCTCACCGCCTGAGCGTGCGCTCGGGCGGAGACACGCAGCGGGTCGAGCACGGGTCCGCCGCCGGCGATCTCTGGCCGTGCTCGTGTGGGCGCGCCGCTGGACGTGTCAGTCCGAGTCCTCGCCGACGCGCCGGTAACGCTCGTAGATCACGCGCCCGCCGAACGTCCTCGTCTCGATCAGGTCGAACGGGACGTCCTCGGTGACCGGCGGCAGGAACGGCGTGCCGCCACCGACGACGACCGGATTGCGGAACATGCGCAGCTCGTCAATGAGGCCGAGTTCGATCGCCGCCGCGGCCAGGCCGGCGCCGCCGATCGCGACATCCTTGTCGGTCGCGTCCAGCGCCGCAGCGGCCTCATCGGGCAGTGACGCCTCGGCGAGCCGGGCATTCCCCTGAACGCTGTCGAGCGTACGGCTGAAGACGACCTTCGGGATCGCGCACCAGACGTCGGCGAACGCGGCACCGGCCTCGTCGTCGCGCAGCGACGGATCCGTCTCCCACACCAGCATCGTCTCGTAGAGCCTGCGGCCGCAGAGAAAACCGCCGAGCTCGCGCGTCTGCGCGATGTGGAAACGAAACTGCTCCTCGCTGGGGATCGACCAACCGAACGCGCCCTCGCGGTCGGCGATGAAGCCGTCCACGGAGACGCCCATCGAGTAGATCAGCATGGCTTCAGACCGCCGGGCCGGAGCGACCGACGATGATCGATGAGAGGTCCACCCTCAGGCTCGACATCGGGCCCTCCTTCCTCCTGCGGTGTGCTTCGCCGCTCATGACCGTTCGCGAGACGAGAACTCATCGTCGTGGCCCCTCCAAGCGATCGTAGGGCCAGTTGCCGGCGACATCTCGGAGGCGGAACCCGCCGGGATCGTCGGGCGCTCCCCGAGGAGGGGTGCTCGGTGCGCCCCTCCTCCAGAACCGTCTCACCGGCAGCCCCGACTACTCCTCGATGAAGATCGCGATGGTCTCGGCGAGGACCCCGTCGTGCTCCGCAGCGGCCTTACCCTCGTCGGACTCCAGCATCGCCATCATCGCGTCCATGTCTGGGACGTCCATGAGCAAGCCGACGTTGTTGCGGTCCTGGGGATTGACGAACGTGCGGATATCCGTCACCCCGATGGTGGCGAAGATCTCGGCGCGCTTGGGCGAGGACAACCAGTGTGCGGTGTCCTTGACGTCATGGGTGGCGATCACGGTCGGCATGCGGTCTCCTCATCCTGGGCCCTGCATGGAGTGGCCCCCGGGACGATAGGGGGTCGCCCGTAGCCCGTTGAGGTGTGAGACCCCTCGTCGATCGCGGCACAGACTGCCGTCAGTCGGGGCGGTGCACCACCAGGACGGCCGCCTCGGAGTGGGCCGCCGTGGCGTCGGTCACGCTGCCGGCCAGGTGGCCCAGCAGGCCGCTGCGACGGTGCGAGCCGAACACGATCAGCGTCGCGCCGTGCTCGTCGGCGGCGTCGACGATCCCCTGCCAGGTCGGCGTGGCCTCGACCGCCAGGCCCCGCGAGCGGAAGCCGGCCGCGTCGGCGAGCGACGCTCCGTGCGCCGCGGTCTGCTCGGCCGCCTCCTTGACCTCGTCGGCGGCCGCCGCGCGCAGGTGCCTGCCGTCGACGGGCGTGAACCCGACATCGGCGGGATGCCAGACGCACCACCACGAGCGCGTCCCGCCCCGGCGCCAGCTCGAGGCCCGCGCGCTCGATGGCGAACGCGGCGAGCTCCGAGCCGTCGTAGGCGAGGAGGACGGGCCCGGCGGAGCGGGGTGGCGCCCCGGCCGGCTGGTCGCCGGGCGCCATCTCAGTCCGCCCCTTCGGTGACCGCGTGCGCGGGCACCGCCCGTCCGCCTGATCCGCGCCAGCAGCGGCGGCGAGTACCAGGCGGCCTTCCGGCCCGCGATGAAGCCCTCGATGTCGGGCTTCTGCGCGCGCGCGCCGCCCAGGGCGTAGGTCACGACGGCCAGGACGGCGCCGCCGACGGCGAGCCCGAGCCCGACCCAGAGCACGGTGCGAACCCCCTCGGCCAGGTCGTCGCCGATCGTGGCCGCGAAGTAGGCGAAGATCGGCGCGATCATGAACGCGGCCACGGCGCGGAAGAGCTCGACGATCGCGAACACCCGCTGCAGGTTGAGGGCTCGCAACGAGAAGCCGGCCACGAACAGCGCCGGCGCGACCGTGGCGCCGAGCCCGATCCCGGTGAGGAACGAGGCGAGCAGCGTCTGGGCCTGGCTCGTCGGCACGTCGATCAGGAAGACCGCGATCCCCGCCGCCAGGAAGCCCATGCCGATCAGCGGCAGGTAGTGGATGAAGAGCTTGTCGAGGACCAGGCCGAGCACCACCGCGGTGATGACGGCGCCCCCCGCCTCCGGCAGGTAGAGCAGCCCCACGTGCAGCGGGCTGTACTCCTCGGACAGCACGCTCGCGGTCAGCACGGTGGCCGAGACCGACGCCGCCGCCGCGAACAGGGCGACGATGATGCCGGCGATCGGAATCGTGCTGGTGAGCATCTCGCGGATCGTGAGCAGGGGGTTCCGGGCGCGGTACTGGTAGACGACCAGGCCGATGATCGTCAGCAGGCCGCCCAGCAGGGGCACGATCACGATCGGGTCGCTGAAGCTGTGCGTGACGAGCTGCGAGGCGCCGAAGAAGGCGGCGACGCACCCGGCGGCCGCCAGCGAGAGCGCCGGGCAGATCACCGGCGCGTCCGGGTCGGCGGGCGGCGCGTCCTCGAAGGTCAGCACCGCCAGCACGAGGGCCGACAGGGCGATGGCGGCGACGATCCAGAAGAGCGGCCGCCAGGCGTCCGCCTCGGCCTGGAGGCCGCCGATGGTCGGCCCCAGCGGCGACGGCGCCGAAGATGCACATGTTCATGATCATCCCGGTGATCTGCAGCTTGCTGGCCGGGAAGCCGAGCGACAGCGGCGGCACGGCGGCGATCAGCAGAAGGCTGGTGCAGAGGCCCGCCAGGATGTGTCCGGTGATGTACATCGCGACGTTCTGGGCGGCCGCGCTGAGCACGAATCCGACCACCAGGACGACCGCGTAGCCCAGCAACATCCTCCGCTGGGGCAGGAGCTGCGCGAACTGCACCGCCAGCACGGTGCCGACGGCGTAGGCGGCGTTGGCCAGGCCGGCGCCGATGCTCATCGTCTGCATGCTGGCGTGGAGGTCACGGGCGATGATCGACGTCACCGGCCCCACCGCCGCGGAGAGCGCGAGGTAGGGGATCAGCGCGGCCATGACCATCGTCGCCACCGCGGGGTAGCGACCGGCGAGTGGGCCCTGACGCATCAGCCGGCGCCGCCTGCGGCGGGGCGCCCGCGGCGGGGCCTGTGGAGCTGGGGCATGTGGTGGAGGGTTCCCTTGGGCGACATGGATGATGAGAGCCGGTTCATAACACAAAACCGGAGAGGTCTGTCCGGTTACAGATGTGATATGAGGGCCATGATCCGGGCTGCGTTCCGTTGGTTCTGGACACGCGTGTCCGGTTGGCTCCAGGGGGAGGGTGACGGTGGAGGTGAAGACCTCGGACGGGCTCCGCAGCGACGCCAGGCGCAACCGTGAGGCGATCCTGGAGGCCGGCCGCGAGCTCTTCGCGGACTCGGCCGACGTCGCGATGTGCCAGGTGGCGCGCCGCGCCGGCGTCGGGCAGGCGACGCTCTACCGCAACTTCCCGGACCGCGGCGCGCTCGCGGCCGAGATCCTGGCCGAGCGCATCGAGCGGATCATCGAGCTCGCCGCCGACCATGAGGGGGACCCCGACGCATTCTTCGTGCTGCTCCGGGGTCTCGTCACCTCGATGGCGGGGGTGTACGCCCTGGCCGATCTCGCCCGCGAGGACGCCCGCACCGATCAGCGCCTCAAGCAGAACCGGCTGGTCATCGCGGAGCTCATGAAGGGCCCGATGCGCGACGCGAAGGCGGCCGGCACGCTGCGGCGCGACCTGTCGATCGCGGACGTCTTCCTCATGCTGTCCATGGCGCGCGGCGCCATGGCGGGCGTGCACGGCGTCGCCGCCCGCTCCGAGGTGGGCCACCGGGCGCTGGCCCTGATGGTCGGCGGCGTGGCGGCGTCCGCGGCGCCCTGATCCCTGCCGCCGCCGGGGCGGTTGGCCGGCGGGCCGGCGGCGCTAGGACTCGATCGCGCGGCGGAGCCGCGCGGCCATCACCTTCATCACGTTCTCGGCGAAGAACGGGGTCTCCGCGACGAGGCGGCGGAAGGCGCGGCGGTCCACCACCGCGAGCTCCACGTCGGTGACCGCGGTGGCGGTGCCGCTCCGGGGCTCCGACTCGATGATCGCCATCTCGCCGAACATCGCGCCCTCCGCGAGGCGCTCCACCTCGCGCCCGCCGACGGCGATCGCCACCTCGCCGGAGCGCACGACGTAGGCCAGCTCGGCCGCGTCCCCCTCGTGGAAGATCACGTCCCCCGCGGCATGGCGCTCGAAGTCGTCGACGTGGCGGAAGATCTCGAAGCGGTTGGGCGACGCGATGGATCCCATGGCAGCCCTCCGGGGCACACGGCGGATTGAACGGCGCGAGCGTAACCAGGGGACTCCGCGACGATGGTGACATCGATGTGACACCGCAGGACTCGACGTTCGGTCATGGACAGGCGCGCGGGTGCTGCCATACCGTGGCGAGCCGCCGGATCTTCCGCCCACGGACCGGGCGCCCCTGAAAAAGGACATCAAGTGACGCCCTCAGCGGAAAACGTAAGCCGCCGCCCGCTGCGACGGGTGGCGATCACGACCGCCCTCGTCGCGGTGGCTCTCGCCGCGTTCGGTGCGGCGATCGCCGGTTCGGCACCGGACAAGCCGTACAGCGCATTCATCTCGGCGCCGCCGTCTGCGACGGCGACGACCACGCAGGCGAAGAGCTCCGTCGGCGGCGTCGCGGACGTCGGCATCCGCCTCCGCAACGACACGCGCCAGCAGGACCTCGGCTCGGCGAACATCACCCTTCCGCCGGGCGTGACGGCCCAGGCCGGCTCCGTGCAGCTCGTGACGCCCCCGGGCGGGAGCGCGACGCTCGCCGGAAACGTGATCCAGCTCCGCAACCTCAACCTGACCCCGGGCGGATCGGCCTTCGTGACGTTCGCCGCGGTCGTCCCCTGCACTGCCGGAGCCGCCGACTACCGCTTCGCGATCGCCGTGAAGCAGTCGAACGACTTCAACGGCACCGGGAACGACCTCAACCCCAAGAACGCCGCACCGTTGCTGTCCGGCGTCGGGGCCTGCGTGCCCTGCGACGAGGGCGAGCGGTGCACGGCCGACACGTCGACCAGCGCCTCCACGGCGTCGGTGTCCGGCGTCGCCACCTCCGACGGCGACCGGATCCGGGTGAGCCTCGCGGCACCGGACGTGCCCACCGTGGACTGCTCCGCGTACCAGGAGACCACGGAGACCGTCGAGTTCGACCTCACGAACGCCGCCGGCGGCGCCGCCGGCGGGCTCAAGACGGTGAAGCTCCAGATCAAGAAGCCGACGAAGCCTGCGAACCAGTACGACCTGTGCTTCCGTGCCGAGGACGCACCCGCCGCGGTGATCCTCCCGGACTGTGCCTACCGCAACGGCTCGGGCGGCTCGAGCACCCCGACCAACGCACCGTGCGCGCTCGCGCCCGAGTTCAAGCGGGGCATCGTCACGCTCGCCGCGGTCACGCCCCCCGGGGACCCCTGGATCAAGGGCTGACCGTGCCCCGGCTGCCGGCCTCCCACGAGGGAGGCCGGCACGCCGCGGACCGTGGACAGGCGGCGCCGACAGTGACACCGTCGCCCCGTGCACCGAGATCCGACCGCCGCGCCCGCCGCCCCTGACGAACGGGCGGGGGACGGCGGGCCCTCGCGCCGCCGCGCGACCGTCCTCTTCTCCGACCTGAAGGGCTCCACGGCGCTCGGCGAGCGGCTCGACCCCGAGTCGCTGCGCGAGGTGCTGGGGCGCTACTTCGACGAGATGCGCGCCGTGCTCGAGGGCCACGGCGGCCGGGTGGAGAAGGTGGTCGGCGACGCGATCATCGCCGTCTTCGGGCTCGACGGCGCGCTCGACGACCACGCGGGGCGGGCCGTGGAGGCCGCGGACGAGACGCGGCGCGTGCTCGCGACGCTGAACGACCGGCTGGAGCGGCGGTGGGACGTGCGACTGGTGAACCGCACCGGGGTCTGTACCGGCGAGGTGCTGGTGGGCGAGGCGGCGGGCGACCGCTGGATCGCGGGCGACGCGATGGACGTGGCGGGGCGCCTGGAGGCGGCCGCGCCGCCGCTCGAGGTGCTGCTGGCCGAGGCCACCCGCGCGGAGGTGGCGGGCCGGGTGGAGGTCGCCCCGGAGGGGGACGTCTTCGTCTCCGCGGTCGGCTCGGTCCCCGTCTACCGGCTCGTCGCGGTCACCTCGCCGCTGCCGCCGTGGGTGGCGCCCGCCGCCCCGGGCCAGGCGGCCGGGGCGGGGCGCGAGACCCGGCGCACCGTCACGATCGTCTTCGCCGACGCGCGGCCCGTCGCGGCCGCCGGCGCGGCCCCCGGCCCGGAGGCCCTGCACGAGGCGATGGGGCGCCACTTCGCGCTTGCGCGCGGCATCCTGGAGCAGCACGGCGGCATCGTGGAGTCGTACATGGGTGACGCGGTGATGGCGGTGTTCGGGATCGACCGCCGCCGCGAGGACGACGCCCTCCGCGCCGTCCGCGCCGCATGGGAGCTGCGCGGCATCGGGCCCGCCGACGACCTCGGGGTGCGGGTGGAGCAGCGCATCGGGGTGAACACCGGGCACCTGGTGGCGGGCGACGCGTCGCTGCGGCAGCGGATGGTCACCGGCGACGCGGTGAACGTCGCCGCGCGGTTCGAGCAGGCGGCCGCGCCGGGCGAGGTGATCATCGGCCGCGAGACCGCGATGCTGGCGGGGGCGGCCGTCGAGTCGGAGGCGCTCCCGCCGCTCGACCTGAAGGGGAAGGCGGAGCCGGTCCCCGCGTTCCGGGTCACCTGGGTCTCCGCCGCGCCGCCCCCCGTGCGCATGGACACGCCGATGGTGGGGCGCCGGGCCGAGCTCGCCGCGCTGCGCGGGTCGCTGCGCGACGCCGTGGCCACCCGCACCCCGCGGCTCGCGCTGCTCACGGGCGACGCCGGGGTGGGCAAGAGCCGGCTGGCCGAGGCCATCGCCGAGGCGGCCGCCGCCGACGGCGCCCAGGTGCTGCGCGGCCGGTGCCTCTCGTACGGCCAGGGCATCACGTTCTGGCCGATCCTCGAGGTGGTCCACCAGGCGGCGGGCGTCGGCTCCGACGACTCCGTCACCCAGGTCCGCGCGCGGCTCGGCGCGGTGGCGCGGGACGCCAGCGTGGAGGAGCGGATCGCGTCCCTGATCGGCGTCTCGGACGCCGTGTTCCCGCTGCCCGAGCTGTTCTGGGCGGTGCGGGCGTTCGTCGAGGACCTCGCCCGGCGCGGGCCGCTGGTGGTGCGGCTCGACGACCTCCACTGGGCGGAGGACACCCTCCTGGACCTGCTCGACCACCTCGTCGAGGGCGACGCCCCCGTCCTGCTGCTCGGCACCGCCCGCGGCGATCTGCGGGCGCGCCGGCCGGACCTGGCCGAGGGGCACGGCCGCCTGGACCTGGTGCTCGGCCCGCTCCCGCCCGAGGAGGCCGCGGGCCTCCTGGACGGGCTGATCGGGGGCGAGCTGCCGCCGGCCGCGCGCGCGCGGATCGTCCACGCCGCCGCCGGCAACCCCCTGTTCGTGGAGCAGCTGCTCTCGATGCTGGTGGACACCGGGCGCATCGTCCGGTCGGGCGGGCGCTGGCGCCTGCAGGGCGACCTCGCGGACCTGACCGTCCCGCCCTCGGTGGAGGCGGTGGTCGCGGCCCGCGTCAACGAGCTGCCCGACAGCCAGCGCGCCGTGCTGGAGCCGGCGGCGGTGGCGGGGGAGGAGTTCGCCTCCGGGGCGGTGCGGGAGCTCGCCGGCGACGACGTCAGGGAGGCCGTGCCGGAGCACCTGCGCGCGCTCGCCGGCCGGCAGATGGTGGAGGAGATCGAGGAGGCCGACGGGCCGGCGGACCACCGCTTCGCGCACCCGATGATCCGCGACGTCACGTACGGGGGGCTGCTGAAGCGGACGCGCGCCGAGCTGCACGAGCGCTTCGTGCGGTGGGCGGAGGCGACCGACCTCGCCCGCGACCGCCCCCTCGAGGTGGAGGAGGTGCTCGGCTACCACCTGGAGCAGGCGCACCGGCTGCGCGTCGACCTGGGGCCGCTCGACGGCCACGGCCTCGACCTGGGGCGCCGCGCGGCCGACCGCCTCGGCGCGGCGGGCCGGCGCGCCCTGGAGCGTGGCGACATGCCGGCGGCGGCGAACCTGCTGCGGCGGGCCGCCGGGGTACTGCCGCAGGACCCCACGCCGGCAGCCCGGCTCCTGGTGGACGCGGGCCAGGCCGAGATGGAGGCCGGGCGCCTCACCGACGCGGACGCCGTGCTGGGCCATGCCGCCGAGCTCGCGGCGGGGGCGCACGCCTCCGGGCTCGCGTCGGTGGCGCGCCTCGAGCGCACGCGGCTCGCGTACCTCACGGGTGGGGGGCCGGGCGATGACGACGTCGCCGCCCAGGCCGAGGGCGCGATCTACGCGTTCACCGCGGCCCAGGACGACGAGGGCCTCGCGACCGCCTGGCGCCTCCTGCTGAACGTGCGCCTCACCGGGTGCCGCTTCGAGGAGGCCGAGACGGCGGCCGGCGAGATCGTCGTCCACGCCACCCGGGCGGGGAACCGGCTCCTCGTGAACCGGATGCTCCCGGTCCTCGCGCAGCTGAGCCTGCGCGGCCCGATGCCCGCGCTCGACGCGATGGTGCGCTGCCGTCAGATCCTGGGCGACGTCGCCGGCGACCGGCAGGCCGAGGCCGTGGCGCGGCGGGCGCTGTCGCACCTGCGCGGCATGTGGGGGGAGCTCGAGGACGCGCGCACCGAGCTGCGGCGCTGCCGTGCTGATCTGGAGGAGCTGGGCTGGGTGCTCGACGCCGCCCTCGTCTGCCTCGACGCGGCGCCGGTCGCGCTGCTCGCCGACGACCCGGCGGGCGCCGAGGCGGAGCTGCAGTGGGCATTCGAGACGCTCGACGCGATGGGGGAGCGCAACTACGTGTTGACCGTTGCCGCGCTGCTCGGCGAGGCGCGGTACCGGGGGGACGCCTGCGCGAGGCGGAGGAGGCGGTCGCGTTCAGCCGCGACGTCGCCGCCGAGGGGGACGTGGCCACCCACATCATCTGGCGGTCGGTGCACGGCAAGCTGCGGGCGCGCCACGGCGACGCCGCGGCGGGGGTGGCGAGCTGCCGCGAGGCGGTGGCGTTGGCGGAGGGCACCGACGACCTGATCGCCCGGGCCGACGCGCTCGCCGACCTCGCCGAGGCCCTGGGCGTGACGGGCGACGCCGACGGCGAGCGGGCGACGCTGCGCCGCGCGCTCGCGCTGTACGAGCAGAAAGGCAGCCTGGTGGCGGTCCGGCGCATCGCGCAGCGGCTGTCCGCGACCGCGCCCGCCTGACCGCTACACGTCGATGACGGCGCCCTCCACCGCGGCGTTGACCGGGATCGACGTCATGGCGCGGGCGCGCGCCAGCAGCGCGTCCAGCGCGTCGTCGTCGCGCGTGGGGTCATGGTGGAACAGCACGAGCCGCCCGGCGCGGGAGCGCTCGGCCAGCGCGACGGCGTACTCGAACGCGGCGTGCCCGAACGCGGCCCGCGACGGCAGCTCCTCGGCGGTGTACTGGGCGTCGTGGATGAGCACGTTGACCCCGTCCGCCAGCTCGAGCACCGCCGGGTGGAGCACGCCGACGCCCCGGTCGCCGGGGCCGGCGAAGTGGGGCGCGTGGTCGGGGATGAACGCCATCGACCGTCCGTCGCCGGCCACCCGCAGCCCCATGGTGCGCCCGCCGCCGTGCGGCACCTCACGGGCGGTGATCCGGAACCCGCCGGCCTCGAACTCGCCCTCGTCGTAGGCGTCGAAGCTCCAGTCGCCGCGCAGCCCGGCGGGGGCGATGGGGAAGTGCGGCGGCGACATCGCGCGCCCCAGCAGCTCGTCGGCGGGGACCCCCTGCTCGGGCAGCAGGAGCCGCACGGCGGCGTCGTCGCGGTCGCCGGGCCCGAAGAACGGCAGCCCGTGGGTGTGGTCCCAGTGGAGGTGGGTCAGCACCATCGCCCCCTGGAACGACCGCCCGCCGATGAGGTCGCCGAACTGCCGCAGGCCCGTGCCGGCGTCGAGGATCAGGGCGGGCTCGCCGCCGTTGCCGACGACGAGGCACGACGTCTCCCCGCCGTAGCGGACGGTCCCCGGGCCCGGGCTGGGCGTCGAGCCGCGGGCGCCGCAGACGGTGATGCGCACCGGCCGCTAGCCCCCGCTGTGGCGGTCGGGCGGCGCCGGCGGTCGTCCGCGGTTGAGCACCGCCTCAGCCTACGGATGCCCGGCGCGCGCCGGGGAGGCTGCGTCACCGCCGTCACCGATCTGACACCTCGGGAGCCCCGGACCCTCCCTGGTAACCTTCTTCGTCGCGCGCCAGTAGCTCAGTCGGATAGAGCGTCGGTCTACGAAACCGAAGGTCACAGGTTCGAATCCTGTCTGGCGCATCAGCAGAAGCGCCGTAACCACGCGGGTCTTCGCCCTCGCCGGCCGCCCAGGTCAGGGGGCTTCGGCGGCCGCCCGTCGCGGGCTGACTCAGGTGTCCTCGGGCACCGGTAGCAGCGGTACGCGGCTGCGATGCACGGTCAGGTAGGCGAACCGCTCCGACAGCGCGCGGGCCCCTCGACGCGCACCACGGGGGATGAGGACTGCGACCGCCGGGCGCACGGGATGGACGACGCCGTCCACGAGGACCTCCCCGTCTCCCGCGATGCCAACGACCAGCACATCGACCTCGTGGTTCACGTGGGCGGCGATGCCCTGACCCGCGGCGAAGGTCACGAGGTTGGCGTTCAGGTCTCCGGCGCCCACGAGGTGCCAGCCGACCCCCGCGGCGAGGCTCTCGTCGGCCATCTCGACGAGGTCGGCGACCTCGACCCGACCGCCGTCCGGCGCCACGTCCTGGCCGTGCTCGCGCTCGCGGATGGCGTCGCCAAGCGCGGCGAGCGCGGCCTCATCGAGGCGATCCTCGAGCATTCCGAAGAGGCTGCGTTCCTCGAATCGGACGTGGTCGTGCAGGAGCCCGCCGAGCTCGTGGGCGGTCGCGACGCGCTCGGCGGCGGTTCCTGACCGGAGACCGGGGACGCGTCGGCGGATCGCGCGATGCTCGTCGCGCACCCGCTGAGCGGCGGCCCGCCACTCCACGTCCGCGTCAGAGATGACCGGCAGCAGGAGCTCTTCCTCGACCGCGAAGTGGTCCCGCCCGTGCTCCTCCCAGAACCGGTGGAACGACGCGACGGCGTCGTCGAGCTCGGCGCCCGAGGCGCGCCGCAGCCGGCGCGCCGCCTCGAGCGCGTGGTGATGGTCGCGGGAGAGGGGTGTCAGGGCCTCGGAGCGCTTCATCCGGTGATCAGCGTATGCCCCTTCGAGGCCGGCTCAGGGCCCGCCGCGGTGGCCGCCGCGGCCGCTCCCTCTCAGTCCCACGCCGTGGCTCGGCGTGGGATCGGGAAAGCCCGACGGATGCCGCCGCAGATCGCGCCCCAGCCAGCGGACGGCCAGGGCTCCGAGGACGAACACGGCCAGGAGCAGGCCGGCCTCCCCGGGGCGGTGGTGACGGGCGACCTCCGCCAGGAGGATCAGCAGGCCCAGCCCGACGAGCAGAAGCGCGATGACGCGGTGGAAGCGGCCCGCCTCCGAATGCGGCCAGGGGTCCATCGCGCGGACGATCTCGCGCCCCCGGTCGGAGTCGGTGCACGCGTGCTTTCGCTGACAGGCGTTGCAGATCTGGGGCTTTGCGCGATATCGGACCAGACGCCGCTCGTGGTCGAACTCGTGCGGCCAGAGCTGCTCACCCTCGGGGCACTGCCAGAAATCGCGCGTCGCGTCGTAGGTGAACCCGGCGGTGCGGAAGCGCAGTGCCCGGCGATGTGTGTGGGCCGACAGCCACTCGAGCACGAAGGCGCCGGCGATGAGGAGCGCCGCGTAGCCCGCGGCGAGGATCGTCTCGCCGCTCACGACAGCTTCGCCGCGCTCGCCTCGCCGGGGCCCACCATCGGCACTCCCGCGGGCTGGTCCACCTCCGTGAAGAGGATGTCCTCGGGCTCCTCGAGCGTCACCCGCTTGACCGTGTGGCGGACCCCGAGGTAGGCGATGTAGAGCGCGGGCAGCGCGCCGCCCACGATGAAGATCACGTCGC
Organism: Miltoncostaeaceae bacterium; assembly: GCA_963749475.1. GTDB lineage: Bacteria > Actinomycetota > Thermoleophilia > Miltoncostaeales > Miltoncostaeaceae > Miltoncostaea. The sequence goes on along the minus strand of CAVVMP010000008.1, from coordinate 2,546 downwards.
CAGGCAGGCGCAGCCACTCGATGAGCGTGTTCGTGTCGTTGCCCAGGAACGTCAGCTCGCGGGCCTCGAAGTACCCGGAGTCCACCGACTTGTAGAGCTGCAGGATCCCGAGCGGCAGCAGGGTCGCGAAGCACATCCAGGCCAGGCCGATGTTGTGTCGAACCAGAAGCAGATGCGCGCCCATCTCTCCGGCCACCTGTCGGCCGGCAGGAGATAGCGCAGGCAGAACATCGCCAGGCCCAGCGCGAGCATGCCGTAGACGCCCATCATGGCCGCGTGGCCGTGGTTGGCCGTCAGGGCGGTGCCGATCTCGTAGTAGGACACGATCGGCAGGTTGATGAGGAAGCCGAAGATCCCCGCGCCGAGGAAGTTCCAGAAGCCCACGGCCACGAGGAACATGACCGCCCAGCGGTGGGGGAAGGGGGTCTGCGATCGCGATTCCTGGGCGGCGCCCAGCTGCAGGAACGACCACGCCTCCACGCTGAGGAACGTCAACGGAAGGACCTCGACCGCCGAGAAGAAGGCCCCCAGGGCCATGTGCTCGGCCGGCTCGCCGGAGAAGTAGAGATGGTGCATCGTGCCGACGACGCCGCCGATCGAGTAGAGGACGATGTCGAGGAACACGACGGTGAGCGCGACCTTCTCGCGCACCACGCCGAGCAGCACGAACATGTAGGCGACCATCACGGTGGTGAAGAGCTCGAGGAAGTCCTCGACCCACAGATGCACCACCCAGAAGCGCCAGAACTCCGTCGTGGTGAAGTTGTCCCCGGTGCGGGCGATCAACCCGACCGCGTAGAAGGCCGGGATCGCGCAGGCCGCGAGGAAGAACAGCCACGGCATGTTGCCGGGATGCTCGGCCTTCAGCCGCCGGCGAAGCACCCGCCAGAGCATGAAGATCCAGAAGACGAGGCCGACCGACAGCAGCACCTGCCACAGGCGCGCGAGGTCGAGGTACTCGAAGCCCTGGAGGCCGAACCAGTTGGCGGCGGCGCTCTGCAGCTGCCCGTGGATGGCGACGTAGGAGCCCACCAGGGTGCCGATCACCACCACGGCGAGGGCACCGAGCAGCGCGAAGGCGAGCTTTCCCTGATGCTTGGGCTCGCGCCGGGCGATCATCGGCGCCAGGAAGATGCCGGCGGCGACGAATGCGGTCGCCACCCAGAAGATCGCGAGCTGCACGTGCCAGGTGCGCATGAGGTTGTACGGGAAGTACTGCGCGAGGTCGAAGCCGAAGAAGTCGTCGATCTCGGCCCGATAGTGCTGGGCGGCGGCTCCGACGAGCGTCTGGATGAGGAAGAGCGCGGCCATCACGAAGAAGAACCACGCCGTGGCGCGCTGAGCCGGTGTCAGGGCGACTTCGCCGGGCGGGCGGAACGACAGCGTGGCCTGCTCTCGTCCGTGCCAGCCGAGCTGACCCCCCCAGCGCCCGAAGACGGCGAAGAGGATGCCGATGCCGCCGAGGAGCGCGATCAGGGACAGCACCGACCAGACGATCACGTTGGCCGTCGGCGTGTTGTCCACGCGCGGCTCGGGCGGCCAGTTGTTGGTGTAGGTGTAGTTGTGGCCGGGACGGTTGGTCGAGGCGGCCCAGGCCGTCCAGGCGAAGAACGCCGTGAGCTGACGGAGCTGGGTCGGATCGGTGATCGCCTCAGGGGGCAGGCCGTGCCGGGTCGAATCCTCGGAGAAGAAGCGGCTGTAGTAGGGCACGAGCCGGCGGAAGGCGTCCGCCTGGGCCGCCGTCAGCGTCAGGGTTCCGGTGCGCTCCTCGTAGCGGTTGGTGCGGAAGTCCTGCACCGTCTGCCGCGCCGCGGCGTCCGATCGCGGCCCCCCGTAGGCCTGCTGGACCAGGTCGGAGGAGCGGCGGAGGTAGTCGGCGGTGTAGTCCGGCCCGAGGTAGGCGCCGTGGCCGAACGCCGAGCCGTACTCCATGAGCCCGTTGTGCAGGAAGACCTGCTGGCCCTTCTGGATGTCCTCACCGGTGTAGACGACCTCCCCGTTCGGGTCAACCACCGTCTTCGGAATCGGGGGCTGCGACGTGTACGTGCGATAGGCGAGCAGCCCGAGGATGAAGAAGCCGCAGAGCGTGACCAGGATGGCTCCCTGCACCCACACCCTCGAGACCAGAAGCGGACGCCGCTGCGTCTCGCCGGCCATCGCTCCCCCAGATGCTCGCCGCCTGTCACATGCGGCGAGCATCTCAGATGCCCGCGCGTTTCGGGACCCCCGTCACCCGCAATCTGTTTGCGGATCCCCGCACGCCCGTCGTTCACGACTCCCCGTCGTCTTCACGGAGGCGGAATGAGGCTCCGACGGAGGCGCCAGAAGAGTTCTGGAGGCGTTCAGCGCGGCGTGCAAGGTCAGTGGCGTTTCCCTGGATTGGGCGGGCCGCCGCGAGCAGCGTCCGCGCCTCACGGAGGGAGTCGATGAACGTTCCCACCCCGGGTGCAGCGCGTGCCGTGATTGCGGCGTCAGACGGCGACCAGAACCGGCTCGCCGGACGCGACTTGCCGCGACGCGGGCGACGTGCCGCTGAAGTGCTGGGC
>CAVVMP010000007.1:415000-517992 GCA_963749475.1 Miltoncostaeaceae bacterium | reverse complement strand
GCCGGCGGCCGAGCCGCTCCACCAGGCCGAACGACGCGACCATCCCGACGACCATCCCCAGCGACAGCGGCACCAGCGACAGGGCCGCCCGGATCGGGGTGAAGCCCTCGCCGACCTGCCAGAAGAGCGAGAGGACCAGCATGATCCCCGCGAACGCGGCGAAGAAACCGGCGGCCACCGCGATACCGGACGTGAACGACCGGTTCCGCATCAGGGTGACCTGCACCAGCGCCCGGTCCGCGGGGCGGCGCCGCTCGTAGCGGGCGAAGGCGACGGCCAGCAGGGCGCCGACGGCCATGAGCGCGAACGTCCACGCCGGCCAGCCCTGCTCCCGGCCCTCGATGAGGGGGAACACCAGCGCGAGCGCGGCGGCGCCCACGAGCACCATGCCGAGCAGGTCCAGGCCGCCGCCACGGGCGCAGCGCTTCGCCTTCGCCATCGACACGTTCATCGACGGGCTGGTGGGATGAGGATGGGCAGGTGGACGCCCCGTGCCCTACATTGATCCGCTCCCGGCCGGAGGACGCCCCCTGTGAGTGATGACGAGCCCCGCACGATCGACGACCGCTTCGAGATCCTCGAGGTCTGGCGCCGCCCCCTGATCGGCGACGGATCCGCGGCCGTCCGCGTGCTGGCGAAGGTCGAGGCGGGCGCCTACGGGCCGGAGGAGTACGCGGTCGGCATCAGCACGCGGCCCGACGCCCAGCTCGCGCCGCTGCTCGACGAGGCCGACCTGTTCACCGGGCTGTCGTTCGCGGAGGCCCACTGGGTGGCCGCCGTCCTGGCGAGCGCCGCGGAGCGCGTGGAGGACGCCGAGAGCCTGCTGTTCGACCTGCGGGTGCCGGTGGACCTGGCGTGGCGCGACGTGGACCTGGCGTCGGAGGTGGTGGAGCCGGGGGGCCTGCGTTCGCAGCCGCTCGTGCCGTGGGAGCCGGAGGCCGAGTCGTCGACCCCCGGCCGCTACGCGATCGCGACGTACACGCTCGACTGCGGCCACCAGGCCGTGGAGCTGCTGCGGCAGGACCCCGACGCCGCGCCGTTCTGGGTGGAGGACGGGGCGGTGGACCACCTCGCCGCGCGGGACGCGCGGAGCCTCACCCGGCTGCTGCACCGCGCGGCGAACCTGGAGGAGGCCCACACGATCATCGAGGCGGCCCAGGCGAACCTGGCCCGCCACCCCGACGACGAGGACGAGGAGGACGCCGACCGGTGATCGCCGACTGGCTCCTGTGGACCCTGTCGCGCCTGATCGTCCTGCCGGTCCTCTACATCTATCCGCTGCGGATGCGGCGATTCGGGGTGGAGCACCTGCCGCGGACGGGGCCCGTGCTGATCGTGTGCAACCACGTCTCGGTGGCCGACCCGATCATCCTGATGGCCGCGGCCCGCAAGCGGCGGACGTCGATGGTCGCCAAGCGGGAGCTGTTCCAGAAGCACCCGGTGTTCGGCTGGCTGCTGCGCACGTACCGGGCGATCCCCCTGGACCGCGCCAAGCCCGCGGACTTCACCGCGATCCGCCGCGCCTGCGCGCTGCTCGACCAGGGCGAGGCGGTCGTGGTGTTCCCCGAGGGCCACGTCAGCCGCCGCGGCACCATGCGGCGCGGCGCGCCCGGCGCCGGCTTCTTCGGGCTCCGCCCGGGGGTGACCGTCGTGCCCGCGGTCATCTGGGACACCCAGCTCTTCCGCGGCCCCGCCCGAGTGCGCTTCGGCCCCCCCGTCGACCTGTCCGACATCGCGGCCCCGAGCCGCCACGAGCGCAACCGCCTGGCGACCGACCGGATCATGACCGTCCTCGCGGAGTTGCTCCCCGGCGTCGGCGGCCCGGTCCAGGACCCGCCCGTCGGGCCGCAGCGCCCCATCGACCGCACGCGCGGGATCTGGTTCCCGCCGCCCGGCCACGATCAGGACGCCGACGCCGAGCCGGAGGCCGTCGCCGCGGGCTAGACGATCCCGGCGAGCACCATCAGCAGCACGAGCACGCAGGCCACGGAGACGCCGGCGAGCTCGAGCCGCACGCGTTCCAGCGCGCCGCCGCGCCGGCTCACCGACGGGTAGGCCGCCAGCGCGAACCCGAGGGCGGCGACGCCGAGCAGGACCAGCAGGATCCGCTCCCGGCCGCTGCCGGCGGGCTCGTCGGCGTCCGCGGTGATCGCCGGTGGCGGAGCGGCTGCCGCCACCGCCGCGCGCGTCGCGCGCCGGGTGCCCGCCAGCGCCTGGCCGCCCTCCAGCGCCGCGGTGCGGACGGCGGTGATGTTCTCCCGGATCCGCCTGCGCTGGGCTGCGGCCCGCAGCGCGCGGGCGTGCTCCGCGGCCGCCGCGGCCTCGGCCTGGGCGGCCGCGTCCGGCGCGGCTGCGCCGGCCGGCGTCGCGGCGGGGTCGGCCGGCGTCGCGGCGGGGTCGGCCGGGGCGTCCGGCGCGACCGAGGGCGTGGGGTCGGCGTCGGCGCCGGTGCCGGCGTGACCTCCGTCGGCGCAGGCGCCGGGGTGGCGCCGGGCGGCGCGTCGGGCCCGCCGAGGTTCTGGGCCGCCGCCGGCCCCGCGAGGGCCAGCGCGGTCAGCAGGACGGCGACGCAGGGGAGCAGCCGCCGCGGGCGCGCGTTGGTGCGTTGCTCCATTATCGGCCCGGACGATAGCCGCTGCCGGCGGCACTCCGCGCCTCCCCGGTGGTCGAGGCTTCAGCGGGCCCCCCACGGCGCCGATGCCCCTTGGGGTGGGGGCGCGGGCCCCCTTGCTACTGTGCGCGGACGACCTCGATGAAGCGCGATTACTACGAGATCCTCGGCGTCCCGCGGGACGCGGACGAGGCGGCGATCAAGAAGGCCTTCCGGCGCAAGGCCCGCGAACTCCACCCGGACGTCAACCCGGATCCGCAGGCGGAGGCGCAGTTCAAGGAGTGCGCCGAGGCCTACGAGGTGCTGGCCGACGCGGAGGCGCGCGGGCTGTACGACCGCTACGGCCACGACGGCCTGCGGGGGCGCCAGGGCGGGGGCGACTTCACCGACTTCGGGTCGTTCCAGGACCTGTTCGACGCGTTCTTCGGCGGCGACGTGTTCGGGCGGGCGACGCGCGGCAGCCGGGGCGGCGAGGACGTCGCGGTCGCGGTGCAGCTCACGTTCGCCGAGTCCGCCCAGGGCGCGACGCGCCCCCTCGAGTACGGGATCGTCGGCGCCTGCGAGACGTGCGAGGGGCTCGGCGCGAAGCCCGGCACGCACATGACCCGCTGCGAGACATGCGGCGGGCAGGGCCAGGTGCGCCAGGTGTCGCGCGGGCCGTTCGGGCAGTTCCTGCGGACCTCCGTGTGCCCCGACTGCCACGGCGAGGGCGAGCGCCCCGCCGAGCCGTGCGCCGACTGCCGCGGGTCCGGCCGGCGGCCCACGACCCAGCAGCTGACCGTGGACATCCCGGCCGGCATCGCCAACGGGCAGCGCATCCGGATCCCCGGCCGCGGCGCGGCGGGCGAGCGCGGCGCGGCGGCCGGCGACCTCTACGTGCAGGTCCAGGTCGCCGAGGACGAGCGGTTCCGCCGCGAGGGCCTCGACGTGGTCACCCGGGTCGCCGTCCCCGTGACCGACGCCATGACCGGCGCCTCGGTCACCGTCCCCACCGTGGACGGCGAGGCCCACGTCGAGCTGCGCCCCGGCACCCAGCCCAACGACGAGTACGTCCTGCGCGGCAAGGGCTTCCCGGCGCTCAACGGGCGCGGCCGCGGCGACCAGCGCGTCGTGGTCGAGGTGCGCGTCCCGCGGGTCCAGACCGACGACGGCCGCAAGGCGGTGGAGTCGCTCGCCTCGCAGCTCGACGCGCGCGCCTACAAAGAGGACGAGGGCTTCTTCGACCGCCTCAAGCACGCCTTCCGCTAGGCGCTCAGCCTCCGCCGGCGCTGGGGCCCGCGGGCGCCGCCGGCAGCGGGATGCCGCCGCCACCGCCACCGCCACCGCCGGTCTGGGGCGCGCACGACTCGTTGAACGGCAGGAAGACGTCCTTCGTCACGTTCGCGATCGGGGCGGGCCGGTGCCAGATCAGCTTCACGTGCAGCCGCCAGTCGGCGGTCCCGCTCTTGTTGTCCGTCACCAGGCGGATGTTGTAGGCATGCCGCTTGTCCTGGATGAGGTACGGGGTCTTCCACTTCTTCCAGCTCGAGTGGAGGTTCAGCCCGGCGCGGTCGACTCGAGCCGGGCCTTGGCCTCCATGTGGTCCGCCCAGTCGGCCGATCCCGTGGTAGTTCACGACGCTCATGAACACGCGGACGTCGGCGCGCACGGTGTTCGCGGCGCTCGGGACGCACACGGGCGGTCGATGCGGGACGCCGCGATCAGGCGCGGTGGATCCTTCGCGCCGCGCCGTCGCCGGCAGCGTGGTCGCGGTGGCGGCCAGGGCGGCGAAGGCGAGCGCCGCGAAGAGGGCGCGGCGCGTGGATGGGGCGGTCGGCATCGGGAGGGCTCCTCGGTGGTCCGGGATACGGTTCGCGCGGACCGTAGGAGGACGCGCGGCGTCCATCACCCCCCTCCAGGGTGGGGATCCGCTCCCCGGAGGGACGGTCTTGAATGAAAGCGATCTCATACGGCCTGACGCGGTCGTCGACGCCGCCGACGCCGAGCGCGCCACCGCCGAGGCCTGCGCCGCCCTCGGCACCGGCTGCATGGAGGAGGACGGCCCGGACGGGACCGTGCGCCTGAGCCTCTGGACCACGCCGGGCTCCGCCGATCCCGGCCGACTCCGCGCCGCCCTCGCCGCCGCCGGCATCGCCGCGACCGTGGAGGCCGCGCCCGAGGACGCCTCGTGGCAGGACGCGATGCGCCGTTTCCACCGGCCGGTCGAGATCGCCGCGCGCGTGCTGGTGCGCCCGCCGTGGGAGGCGCCCCGGCCCCCCCTGCTGGACGTGGAGATCGACCCCGGCATGGCGTTCGGGACCGCCCAGCACGCCACCACCCGCGCGTGCCTGACGCTCCTCGCCGGGCTCCCCGCCGGCGGGCCGCTGCTCGACGCCGGGTGCGGCTCCGGGGTGCTGTCGGTCGCGGCGCGCCGCCTGGGCTGGGACCCCGTGACCGCGGTCGACCACGACCCGCTCTCGGTGGCGGCCACCGTCGCGAACGCCCGCCGCAACGGCGTGGCCCTGACCGTGGGGCGGCGCACCATCGGCGCCGACCGCCTGCCCGCGTGCCCCGCCGTCACGGCGAACCTGACGGGCACGGTGCTGCGGATGCTCGCGGCCGCGCTCCCGGCGCCCGCCCCGCGGCACCTGATCGCGTCGGGGATGCGGCCGGAGGAGGTCGACGGCGTCGCGGCGGCGTTCGCGCCGCTCGGGCTCGCGGTGGCCGACCGGATCGACGAGGACGGCTGGGCCACCGTCCTGCTCGCCGCGTGAGGCACGTGTTCCGCTACGCCGTCAGCGAGGACCCCGGCGCGGGGGGCGAGATCGCGCTGGCGCCCGAGGACGCCCGCCACCTGACGCGGGTCGTGCGCCGCAGTGCGGGGGACCCGGTGGAGGTGATCGGCCCCGACGGGCGGATCTGGCCCGCCGTGGTGGTCGCGGCGGGCCCGGCCGCCACGGTGCGGGCGACGGGGGCGCCGCGCGACGCCGCGCCGCCGCGGGTGGCGCTCTACCAGGGCCTGGCGGAGTGGAACCGGATCGACGTGGTGGTGGAGAAGGCGGTGGAGCTGGGCGTGGGCCCGGTCACGCTGTTCGCCTCCGAGCGCGCCCGGAGGGTGCCGGACGACGACGCCTGGGCGCGGCGCCGCGAGCGCCTGGACCGGGTTGCGACCGCCGCTGCGCGGCAGGCCGGGACGACCGGGGTGGGACGGGTACGGGGGCTGCTAGCGTTCGACGCAGTCGTGGCCGGGATCCCGGCCGGGGAGGGCTTCCTGATCGACCCACGTGGCGAGCTGACGCTCCCGACCGCCGTCGCCGACGGCGGGGCGTCCGCCCGCGTGTCCCTGGTCGTCGGCCCCGACGCCGGCTTCTCCGAGGCGGAGGTCGCGCGGGCGCGGAACGCCGGGCTGGCCGTCTGCCGCCTGGGCCCGACGATCCTGCGCGCCGAGACCGCCGCCGTGGCGGCGATGGCGATCGCGTCCGCCCCCGGCTGGGAGGAGGACCGCTGAGCGACGACTGCCTGTTCTGCCGCCTCGTGCGCGGCGAGATCCCCGCCGAGACCCTCCGGCGCGACGAGCGCTTCGTCGCCTTCCAGGACATCGCGCCGAAGGCGCCGGTCCACGTGCTGGTGGTCCCGGTCGACCACGTGCCCTCCATCGCTGCCGTCGACGGGCTCGACGAGGCCACCCGCGCAGCGATGCTCACGTTCATCGCCGACGTCGCCCGCGACCTGGCCCTGGAGGGGAGCGGGTATCGGGTGACCACCAACCACGGCCCGGACGCCCACCAGAGCGTCCATCACCTGCACTGGCACGTCATGGGGGGCGGAACGCTGTCGGTGGGCATGTGAGCGCGGCCGAGCGCGTGGATCAGGTCATCGAGCTCGACGACCGCGTCGCCGTCGAGCTGGCGGGCGAGCGGGACCGGGTGCTGCGCGACCTGGAGGAACGCCTGGACGTCGAGCTCGCCCTCCGAGGCAACCGGCTCACGCTGACCGGCATGGAGCCGCGCGTGCGCGCCGGTGCCGAGGTGGTGGGCCAGCTCGCGGAGATGGTGCTGAAGGGGCACCCGATCGCCCCGGGGACCATCGAGAGCGTCGCCGACGCCGTCGAGGGGGCCGAGGCGATCGGGCCGATCCTCGACGACGTGGTGTGGCGCAACGGCCGCTTCGTCGTGACGCCGCGGACCGCCGGGCAGAAGCGCTACGTCGACAGCGTCCGGCAGAGCACGATCACATTCGGGCTCGGCCCCGCCGGCACCGGCAAGACGTACCTGGCGGTGGCGATCGCCACGGCGGCGCTCATGCGGCGCGAGGTCGCGCGGATCATCCTGACCCGGCCCGCGGTGGAGGCCGGCGAGCGCCTCGGCTTCCTGCCCGGGCGACCTGGCCGCCAAGGTCGACCCGTACCTGCGCCCCCTGTTCGACGCCCTCTACGACATGCTCGACCCCGAGCGCGTGGAGGCGCTGTTCGACCGCGGCCAGGTGGAGGTGGCGCCGCTCGCGTTCATGCGCGGCCGCTCCCTGAACGACAGCTTCATCATCCTCGACGAGGCGCAGAACACGACACCCGAGCAGATGAAGATGTTCCTGACCCGCCTCGGGTACGGCTCGCGGATGATCGTCAACGGCGACACGACGCAGGTCGACCTGCCGTCGGCCACGCGCTCCGGCCTCCTCAGCGCGATCGACGTGCTCGAGGGCGTGAAGGACATCGCGTTCGTGCGGCTCGACCGCCGCGACGTCGTCCGCCACCGCCTGGTGCAGCGGATCGTGGAGGCCTACGACTCCGCGGAGTCCGGCGGCCAGGCGACGGGCCGGGGATGATCGAGGTGGAGGCGCGCGGCGACGGCGCGGACGCGCTCGTCGACCGGGTCGTCTGGACCTGCGAGCGCCTCGGCCTGGACGACGCGACCGTCGGTCTGATGGTGGTCGGGCCGCAGGAGATGGCGCGCATCAACGGGGAGCACCGCGGCAAGCCCGAGCCCACGGACGTCCTGGCGTTCCCGGTTGACGGCCCGGAGGCCCTGAGGTGGCCGGAGGGCGGGCCGCCCCCGGAGCTCGGCGACGTGGTGATCTGCCCGGACGCCGCGCAGGAGCCCCTGGCGACGCTCGCGGTCCACGGTGTCCTGCACCTCCTGGGATGGGACCACGAGGTCGATGACGGGGAGATGCTCGCCCTGCAGGACCAGCTCGTGGCCGAGGCGCCGTGACCACCTCCCAGACCCCGCCCAAGGCACCCGAGGACCCGCCCGAGTCGGAGGGGCGGCGGTTCGGCCGGATGCTGCGGATGGCGACCCGGTCGAGCCTGCCCCGCCAGCACAGCCTGCGCTGGTCCTTCAACTGGGCGTTCGAGGGCATCGTCTACGTCGTCCGCACCCAGCGGAACATGCAGATCCACGCCGCCGCCGCGGTGTTCGTGCTGGTGATGGGCCTGCTGCTGGACCTGAGCCGCCTGGAGCTGGTCGCGGTGATGGCGGCCGTGAGCCTGGTGCTCGTGGCGGAGATGCTGAACACGGCGATCGAGGCGGCCATCGACGCCGTGGTCACCACCTACCACCCGCTGGTGAAGATCGCGAAGGACGTCGCCGCCGGGGCCGTGCTCGTCGCGACGGTCAACGCGCTGGCCGTCGCCTACTTCGTCTTCTACGACCGCCTGACCGATGACAGCCGCGACCTGCTGGTGGGGGTGCGGCGCTCGCCGACCCACCTGGTGGTGGTGGTGATGATCCTGACGCTGATCCTCGTCATCGCCATCAAGGCGTGGACCGGGCGCGGCACGCCGCTGCGCGGCGGGCTCCCGAGTGGGCACGCGGCGGCCGCGTTCGCCGGGTGGGCGGCGATCACGATCATCGCCGAGCCCCTGCGCCACGCCGTGCTGGTCTCGACCCTCGCGTTCCTGATGGCGCTGCTGGTGGCCCAGTCACGGGTGGAGGCCGGCATCCACTCGGTGGTCGAGACCCTGGCCGGCGCCGTGCTGGGCACGTGCGTCGCGATCGTGATCTTCCAGCTGTGGGGGTGATGTACCGCTCGGGCCTCGTGGCGCTCGCGGGGCGCCCGAACGTCGGCAAGTTGACGCTGGCGAACGCCCTGGCCGGATCGCAGGTGGCGGCGGTGTCGCCCCGGCCGCAGACCACACGGCGGCGGATCACGGCGGTCGTCCACGGCGAGGACTGGCAGGCGGTGCTGCTCGACCTGCCCGGCTTCCAGCGCCCCGCCGACGTCCTCACGTCGCGGATGCAGGCGACGGTCGACCAGAGCCTCGCCGACTGCGACGCCGCCGTCTTCGTGCTGAACGGGGCCGAGCCCGTCGGCGGCGGCGACCGGTTCATCGCCGAGCGGCTGCGGGCCTCGGGCCTGCCGGTCATCACGGTGGTCAACCAGGTCGACCGGCTCGCCCCGGACGAGACGGTCGCCGCGATCGCCCGCGCCGCCGACCTCGTCGACTTCGTGGAGCTGCACCCGGTGAGCGCCAAGCTGGGGCGGGGCGTCGATGAGCTGCGCGCCGACCTGCCGCGCCTGCTCCACGAGGGGCCGCGCTACTTCCCGGAGGGGATGGCGACCGACCAGACCGAGGAGGAGCTCGCGGCCGAGCTGATCCGCGAGGCGGCCCTGCTGCGCCTGCGCCAGGAGATCCCGCACGCGCTGGCGGTCGACGTCCGCGAGATCGAGCCGGCCCGCCACGGCGTGGTGGTGCGCGCGTCGCTGCTGGTGGAGACCGAGTCGCAGAAGGGCATCGTCGTCGGCCGCGGCGGGGGGATGATCCGCGACATCGGGTCGTCGGCCCGCTCGGCGCTCTCGCGCCTGTGGGGGACGGAGGTCCACCTGGACCTCACCGTGCGCGTGCGCAAGCGCTGGCGCGACGACGAGTCGATGCTCCAGCGCCTCGGCCTCTGAGGCCCTCCGGGTCCTACGCCCGGCGGGCGATCCGGCGCTCGGCCCACGCGCGGCCGCCGTCGCCGACCAGCCGGCCCACCGTCGCGCGGTTGCGGGCCACCAAGCGGTACGTCCGCTCCACCGGGCCGGGCAGCGCGCGGGCCACGGCGGCCGCCGGGGCGCCCGCGGGCAGCAGGTCCAGGAGCGGCGCGACCGCGGCGCCGGCGGACGTGCGCCGGCCCTGCGGGTCGACCAGGTGCCATGAGTCCCGGCGCGCCCGCTCGTCGAGGTCGCCGAGGAGCATGGCGCCCTCGTGGGAGCCGATCGCGACCGGGCGCAGCTCGTGGCGCCGGTCGAGCGCGAGCAGCACGCCGACGCACCAGCGGCAGAAGCCGCATCCCTCGTCGTAGAGCACCCGCCAGCGGGCCGTCGACATCGCACCGAGGGTAGCGCGATCGCGGGTCCGGCCGACGGGTCCCGCCATCGTCGGGAGCCCGCCGTGTAAGGTGTGCCGAATGCGTGACGTGAGGGAAGGCGAGCCCGAGACCTGGTTCCCCGAGTACGGCGCCCGCGCGCGCCGCTGGAGCCGCTTCGAGCGCGACCTGCGGGAGTGGCTCGAGACCCCGGAGGGCCGCTTCGCCGAGTGGCGGGCCCGCGCGGCGACCACCGCCGCGGCGCCGGAGGGCGACCGGCCCTAGGCCGCCTGCTCCGCGGCCGCGCGGCAGTCGGCGCAGAGGCCCCGCACCACCAGCTGCGCGTCGTCGGGCGCGAACCCGGCGCGGCGCGCGGCGCGCATGACGGCGTCGTCGTCCACGTCGCCGTCGACGTCGGCGATCCGGCCGCAGCGGCGGCAGACGAGGTGGTGGTGGGCGTCGGTGCGCGGGTCGTAGACCGCCGAGCCGGCCGTCGAGGCCAGCCGCCGCACCAGGCCCAGCTCCTCCAGGAGCTCGAGGGTGGCGTACACCGTCGGCAGCGACACGCCCGGCATCCGCTCGGCCACGGCGCCGTGGATCTGCTCGGCCGTGGCGTGGCCGGGGAGGGAGGCGACCGTCGCGGCGATCATCAGGCGCTGCGGGGTCGCGCGCTGCCCGCGGTCGCGGAGGGCGCGGTGCAGGTCGGCGGCGACGTCGGTGCTCATGCGGGCCAGTGTATCGCAAACCGAAGGCTCACCGAAGTCGCTCGTTATCTTGAATGAGTTGCTATTGTGGCCACCGGAACCGGAACGACGAGGGGAGCGGGTCATGGCGACCAGGACGAGCAGGGTCGGCGCGGGCATCCTGTCCGAGGCGCAGACGGCGAAGCGCGAGGAGATCCTCGGGCTGCTCCGCCGCGCCTACTGGATGGAGATGGAGACCGTCATGAACTATCTGGCGAACGCCGAGCACCTGGACGGGGTGCGCGCGGAGGAGATCGCCGAGGCGCTGTCGGAGGACGTCGCCGAGGAGCTCGGGCACGCCCGCGCCTTCGCGGGCCGCATCAAGGACCTCTACGGCACCCCGCCGGGGTCGGCCGAGTTCACGCCGGACCAGCCGTACCTCCAGCCCCTGGACGACGCGACCGACGTGAAGACCGTCATCGAGGGCGTGATCGAGGCCGAGAGGGGCGCCATCGAGCACTACCTGACGGTCATCGAGGCGTGCGACGGGGTCGACTGGGCGACGCAGGACATGGTCATCGAGATCCTGCGCGACGAGGAGAACCACCTCCGCACCTTCGAGCGGTACCTCTCCGAGTACGCCTCCTAGGCCCTCAGCCCATCAGCCGCCGGTCGAAGCCGGCGGGCGCGTGGATGTTCAGCACGCGCACGGGCGTGGCGGTCCGGTTCGCGAACGTGTGCGGGACGCCGGGCGGGACCAGCACGAAGGTCCCGGCCGGCGCCCACACCTCGTCGTCGCCGAGCAGGAACGTCAGCTCGCCCTGGAGGACGTAGAAGGCGTCGTCCTCCGACTCGTGGACGTGGGACTCGGGCCCACTCCGGCCCGGCGCCATGGTGATGACGCTGACGTTGACCCGCGGAGTGTGCTCGCTGAGCGCGAGGAACTCGACGTTGCCGAACGGCACGCCGGCGCCCGGCGGCACGACCACGGCGCGGCGCGGCCCGCTCACCCGAGCAACCGGCTCATCCGCCGGTCCCGGTACACCCGCCCGCCGGTCTGGCAGGTGGGGCAGTAGACGAGGTCGTACTCGCTGAACGCCACGTGCTCGAGCCGCGTGCCGCACCGCAGGCACGGCTCGCCGTGGTGGCCGTGGACCGCGGTCACGCGGGCCTCCTTGTTGGGCATGTCGGTGGTGATGCGCTCGCGGGCGCGCTCGAGCGCCTGGGTGAGCACCGCGTCGGCCGCGCGCGCCAGGCGGGCGACCGCGTCGTCGTCGAGCGACGACGCGCGCGCGAACGGCGCGAGCTTGGCCGCCCACATGATCTCGCTGGCATAGGCCCGGCCGATCCCGGCGACGCGGCGGCCGTCGCGCAGCACGGTGTGCAGCACCCCGGGGCCGTCGAGCACGGCGCGCCAGCCCTCGGGGTCCAGGCCGATGGGCTCCGGGCCCAGCCGGGCGTACGGCCGGTGGGCGGCGAGGCCCGCGTCGTCCAGGACGTGGGCCGACGCCCGGCGCTTCGTCGACAGCTCCCGCAGGCGCAGCACCTCGCCGTCGCCGACGTCCACGTCGAGCGACGCCTGCCGGCCCGGGCGCTTCGCCGGCGCGGCCGCCATGCCGAGCCGGCCCGCCTGCATCAGGTGGATCACCAGGTGCAGGCCGCCCTCCACCTCCACGCCCAGGAGCTTCCCGCGACGCCAGACGCGGCGGATCGCGCGGCCGTCCAGGGCGCTCGGCGGCGGGTCGGCCGTCTTGAGCGTCGCCGGGTGGTGGACGGCGACCCCCTGGACCTCGCGACCCGCGAGGTGGGCGGTCAGGCCCTCGGCCAGGGCCTGGAGCTCCGGCAGCTCAGGCACGGGCCGCCCCCTGGGGCGCCGCTATACTCGGCCCGATGAGCGGTTCGCGGCGTCCGGCGCCTATCTGATGCGGGCGGAGGACCTCACCAAGACGCTCGATCTGACCGTCCTCGCGCCGGACACGAGCGCGGCGGACATCGAGCGGGCATGCGCCGAGGCGCGGGAGCTGCATTTCGCGGCCCTCTGCGCCGACAGCCGCTTCGTGCCACAGGTGGCCGACCTGCTGCGCGGGTGCGACGTCAAGACGTGCGCCGTGCTCGACTTCCCGGGCGGTGCGTCCCCCACGGCGGAGCGGATCGCGGAGGCCGACCGGGCCGTCGCCGAGGGCGCCGACGAGATCGAGATCGTCATGAACTACCACGCGATGCTCGCAGGGGAGTTCAAGGCCGTGCGCGACGACCTGATGCGGGTGGTCCGCGCGGTGCGGGGCCGCGCCGCGAACGACGCGCGCGGTGACGTCATCGTGAAGGTGATCATCGAGGCGCCCCTCTTGAACGACAAGGTGAAGCGGCTTGCGTGCAAGATCGTGACGGATGTGGGCGCGGACTTCGCGCGCACGTGCACGGGGCGCGGCACGAAGGCGTCGATCCACGACGTCGAGCTGATGCGCGACGCCCTCCCCGAGGGCGTCGGCGTGAAGGCCTCGGGCGGCATCGACACGCTCGAGCTGGTGCAGGCGATGATCGGCGCGGGTGCCGCCCGCGTCGGCACGTCGTCGGCCGTCGGGGTCATGGCCGAGCTGGCCATCCTGAACGGCGACGGCTGATGGGAGGGGAGGCGACCGGGGCGATCGCCGAGCGCGTGCGCTTCGGCGCCGACGGGCTCGTCCCCGCGGTCGTCCAGGACGCCGCCACCGGGCGGGTGCTGACCCAGGCGTGGATGAACCGGGAGTCGCTGGAGCGCACCCTCGACCGCGGCGAGACGTGGTTCTGGAGCCGCTCCCGCCAGGAGCTGTGGCGCAAGGGCGCCACGAGCGGCAACACCCAGGCCGTTCGCGCCGTGCTGCTCGACTGCGACGGCGACAGCCTGGTGGTGCTCGTCGACCCCGCCGGGCCCGCCTGTCACACGGGGGCGGAGACCTGCTTCGGCGACGCCCTCACCGGCGGCGACGCGCCTGAGCCCTTCGCCGCCCTGGCCGACCTGGAGCGCACCGTCGCGGCGCGCGCCGAGGCGGCCGACCCCGAGTCGTCGTACACCGCCCGCCTGCTCGCCAAGGGCATCGACACCGTGTGCAAGAAGGTGGGGGAGGAGGCGACCGAGGTCGTGGTGGCCGCGAAGGGCGCCGAGCACGGCCAGGTGGTCTACGAGAGCGCCGACCTGCTGTACCACCTCGCCGTCCTCTGGCGCGCGACGGGCGTGAGCCTGGACGAGGTGGCCGCCGAGCTCGCCTCCCGCCGCCGCCCGTGACCCGCCTGCGCCTGGAGGTCCCGCAGCGGCGCGGGCAGCAGATCGACGTGACCCCGCAGCTCGGCGGGGTGCGCGGCCTGGCCGCGGCCGGCCACCGGCAGGTGCCGCTCGCGCACACGTACATCGCCGACTGCGAGACGCCGGTGAGCGCCTACCTGAAGCTCCGCGACGGCGGGCCGGCGTTCCTGCTGGAGTCGGTGGAGCACGGGCGCCTGGGGCGCCACTCGATGATCGGGATCCGTCCGCAGGCCGTCGTCCGCGGCGCCGCCGGCCGCCTGGTGGTCAGCGGCGCCGACGGCGAGCGCGAGCTGGACGCGTCCGACCCCTTCGGGGCCGTGGAGGACGTGGTCGAACGGCGTCGGGATGGCGCCGCCGCCGCAGCCGCTCGAGTTCTCGGGCGGGGCGGTGGGCTTCTTCGGCTACGACCTGGTGCGCACCGTCGAGCGCCTCCCCGGCGAGCCGCCCGACGACCGCGGCCTGCCGGACCTGATCGCCCTCGTCACCGGCCCGGTGGTGGTGTTCGACCACCTGCGCCGCGCCCTCACGATCGTGGCGCCCTGTCCGCTGGAGGAGGACGACGACGAGCAGGAGGCCGCGTACTGGCGGACCGTCGCGACGATCGCGGAGCTGAAGGGGCGCCTGTCCGGCCCGCTGCCGCGGCCGTCGGCCCCCGCCGGCGACCCGGTGCTGGGGCCCGTGACCAGCAACATGTCGCGCGAGGCGTTCGAGGCGGCGGTGGAGCGCTGCCGCGAGTACATCTTCGCGGGGGACGCGTTCCAGATCGTCCCGTCGCAGCGCTTCTCCGCGCCGATGTCGCTCGACCCGTTCGCCGTGTACCGCGGGCTGCGCACCGTGAACCCGTCGCCGTACATGTTCTTCTTCGAGACCGGCGAGGTGACGCTGGTCGGCTCGTCGCCCGAGATGCTGGTGAAGGTGGAGGGCGGCATGGTCGAGATGCACCCCATCGCCGGCAGCCGGCCGCGCGGCGGCGACGAGCTGGAGGACGAGCGCCTGGGCGAGGAGCTGCTGGCCGACCCGAAGGAGCGGGCCGAGCACGTGATGCTGGTGGACCTGGGGCGCAACGACCTGGGCCGGGTCTCCGAGATCGGGACCGTCCGCGTGACGGACCTGATGGACGTGCGCCGCTACAGCCACGTCATGCACATCGAGAGCTCCGTGGTCGGGCGGCTCGCCGCGGGGCGGCGCGCGTCCGATGCGCTGCGGGCGACGTTCCCCGCCGGGACCCTGTCCGGCGCGCCCAAGGTGCGTGCGATGGAGATCATCGACGAGCTGGAGCCCACCAAGCGCGGGCCGTACGGCGGCGCCGTGGGCTGGCTCGGGTGGGACGGCAGCCTCGACTCGTGCATCACCATCCGCACCATCGTGTGCAAGGACGGGATGGCCCACGTGCAGGCGGGCGCCGGGATCGTGGCCGACTCGGTCGCCGCGACCGAGTACGAGGAGACCCAGAACAAGGCGGCCGCGCTCTTCCGGGCGATCGAGGTCGCCGCCGGCCAGGACGGGTGGTGAGCGGATGGCCGCCGCCACGCCCCGCGTCGCGCTGATCGACAACTACGACAGCTTCACCTACAACCTCGTCCAGTACCTCGGCGAGCTGGGCGCGGAGGTGCTGGTGCACCGCCACGACCAGATCGACGTGGCGGGGGTGGCGGCGCTGCGGCCCACCCACCTGGTGGTGTCCCCCGGGCCGAAGACGCCCGACGAGGCGGGGATCTCGGTCGACGCGATCCGCGAGCTGGCGGGGACGGTCCCGATCCTCGGCGTGTGCCTCGGCCACCAGGCCATCGGCCAGGCGTTCGGCGGCCGGGTGGTGCGCGGCCGCGAGCCGGTCCACGGCAAGACCAGCGAGATCACGCACGACGGCCGCACCGTCTTCGCCGGGCTGCCCACCCCGATGACGGCCACCCGCTACCACTCGCTGGTGGTCGACCCGGACCGCGCGCCCGACCTGGAGGTCACGGCGTGGTGCGACGGCGACGTGGTGATGGGCCTGCGCCACCGCCACCTGCCGGTGGAGGGCGTGCAGTTCCACCCCGAGTCGATCCTCACGGGCGAGGGAAAGGCCCTGCTGGGCAACTTCCTCAGCCTGTCGGCGTAGGCTTCCCGTCGTGCCCTCGGAGGTCCTGTCCCACGCCATCGACCGGCTGCTCGCCGGTGAGGACCTCGGCAGCGACGGCGCCTCGGAGGCGCTCGACGCGATCATGTCCGGCGAGGCCGGCGACGTGCAGACCGCCGGCTTCCTCGTCGCCCTGCGGGCGAAGGGGGAGACCGCCGAGGAGCTCGCCGGGCTCGCGGCCACCGTGCGCTCGCACGCCGAGCCGGTCACGCCGCCGGACGGGCCGTTCATCGACACGTGCGGCACCGGCGGCGGGCGCTCCACGTTCAACATCTCGACCACGTCGACGTTCGTCGTCGCGGGGGCGGGCGTCGCGGTGGCGAAGCACGGCAACCGGTCGGCCACGTCGCGCTGCGGCAGCGCCGACGTGCTGGAGGCCCTCGGCGCCCGGATCGACCTGAGCCCCGACGGGGTGTCGCGCTGCCTGGAGGAGACCGGCCTCGGCTTCATGTTCGCGCCGTCCCACCACCCGGCGTTCCGGCACATCGTCCCGGTGCGGCGCGCGCTGGGCGTGCGGACGATCTTCAACCTCCTCGGCCCCCTCACCAACCCGGCGGGCGCCCCGCGGCAGCTGATCGGGGTGGCCGACCCGGCGTTCCTCGAGCGGATGGGCGGCGCGCTGGCCCTGCTCGGCATCGAGCGGGCGCTGCTGGTCCACGGCCGGGACGGGATGGACGAGGTGTCGACGGGAGCGGTGAGCGACACGGTCGCGGTGATCGACGGCGCGGTCACCCACGGCACGATCGACCCGGACGAGCTCGGGTTCCCGGCGCCGCCGAACGGGGTCATCTCGGGCGGCGACCCCGCGCACAACGCCGACGTGCTGCGGAGCGTCCTGGGGGGCGCGAAGGGGCACGAGCGCGATGTGGTGGTGCTGAACGCCGCCGCCGCGATCCACGTGGCCGGCCGGGCGGACACGCTGCCCGAGGCGGTGGAGGTGGCCGAGCGGAGCATCGACGAGGGCGCGGCGCGCGAGCGCCTGGAGGTCTTCGTCGCCACCACCCGACGGCTCGGGGGTCCGGCCTAGCCCGCGATGGCGACCTTCCTCGAGACGGTGGTGGAGCGCACGCGCGCGGAGGTCGAGGCGCGGCGGCGGCGGGTGTCGATCGCCGAGCTGGAGTCGCAGCTCGGCCCGGCGACACGGGGGCGCCCGTTCTCGGAGGCGCTCATCGACGAGGGGATCTCGCTCATCGCGGAGATGAAGCGGGCGAGCCCGTCGAGGGGGCCGATCCGGCCGGGCGCCAGCGTCAGCGACGTCGTCTCGGCCTACCAGCGGGCCGGCGCCAGCGCGGTGTCGGTGCTGACGGAGCCGAACTGGTTCGGCGGGAGCCTCGACGACCTGGTCGAGGCGCGCGCCGCCTGCGAGCTGCCGCTGCTGCGCAAGGACTTCGTGGTGGACGAGTACCAGCTGCTGGAGGCGCGGGTGGCGGGCGCGGACGCCGTCCTGCTGATCGTGGCGGCGCTGGAGCCGGGCCGCATGGAGGAGCTGATGGGGGCCGCGTCCGACCTCAGCCTGGACGCCCTGGTCGAGGTGCACGACGAGAAGGAGGTCGAGGCCGCGGTGGAGGCGGGCGCCGAGCTGATCGGCATCAACAACCGCGACCTCCACTCCCTCGAGGTCGACCTGGAGACGACGTTCGAGCTCCTCGCGGACGTCCCCGCCGGGACCGTCGTGGTGGCCGAGTCCGGGATCACGATGAACGAGGACGTCGAGCGCCTGGAGCGCGCGGGCGTCGACGCGATCCTGGTCGGCGAGGCCCTGATGCGGGCCGACGACCCCGTCCGTGCGGTCCGGGAGCTGCTCGGCTAGGAGGCGTGTCGGGTGCGGATCCTCGTGACCACCACGCCGGGGCACGGGCACGTCCACCCGATGGTCCCGCTCGTGCGGGCGCTCGCGGCGCGGGGCCACCAGGTGACGTGGGCGGCCGCCGAGGACGCCTGCGCGCGCCTCCGGGCGGACGGCTTCGCCGCCGAGCCCGCCGGGCTCCCGGACCGTGAGGGGTTCACCACGCTCGCGGCGCGGTTCCCGGACATCATCAGCATGCCGGCCGAGGAGCGACCCACGCGGATGTTCGCCGCCCTCTTCGGCGCCGTCCGGGCCGGGCCGATGCTGGAGGCGCTCATCCCCGTCGCCCGCCGCGTGCGTCCCGAACTGGTCCTGAGCGAGCAGGCGGAGCTCGCCGGGCCGATCGTGGCGGCGGCCGCCGGCGTCCCATGC
Source organism: Miltoncostaeaceae bacterium (assembly GCA_963749475.1). Lineage (GTDB taxonomy): Bacteria > Actinomycetota > Thermoleophilia > Miltoncostaeales > Miltoncostaeaceae > Miltoncostaea. The sequence continues at coordinate 499,816 of CAVVMP010000007.1, read as the reverse complement.
GTGACGCACGGCTTCGGGCGGCTGCTGCCGGCCGTCCGGGTGGCCGATGCGGGGGACGTCGTCGCCGGCCTCTGGCGGCGCTGCGGCCTGGAGCCGCGCCCGTACGGCGGCTGCTACGACACCATGTACCTCGACATCTACCCGCCGGCGATGCGCGGAGGGGCGCCGGAGCACGTGCCGGACGTCCAGGACGTGCGGCCCGAGGCGTTCGGCGGGTCCGGGGCGGGGGAGGACCCGGACGTGCCGGACGGGCCCGAGCCGCTCGTCTACGTCACGTTCGGGACGGTGGAGATGCACCTCGGGCCGCTCGCCGCCGCCGTCGAGGCGGTGCGGGAGCTGCCGGTCCGCGTCGTCGTCACCCTGGGGCGGGGGCGCGACCCGGGCGCGCTGGGTCCCCAGCCGGCGAACGTGCGCGTGGCCGGGTACATCCCGCAGACGGCGATCCTGCCGCGGTGCGCCGCGGTGGTCTCGCACGGCGGCTCGGGGACCTTCCTGGCCGCGCTCGCGCTCGGGATCCCGCAGGTCGTGCTGCCGCAGGGCGCCGACCAGTTCCTGAACGCCGCCGCCGGCGCGGCGTCGGGAGCGGCGCGCGTGGTGCCGCCCGGGCAGGCGGATGTGGCGACGATCCGCGCCGCCGTGGGCGAGGTCCTCGACGACCCGTCGGTGCGGGCGGCCGCCGGGCGGATGGCGGCGGAGATCCGCGCCATGCCCGGCCCGGACGAGGTGGCGGAGATCATGGAGCGGAGGTTCGCGCCCGCGTCCGCCTGAGACGGACCGGGCGCCTCAAGGCGGGCTGAGGACCCGCCGATGGGCGTGGCGTGAGCCTGGACACCGCAGGCGGGATCGCCGCGACGATCTCGCGGATCCGCGAGATCACCGGCCGCGTTGACGCCATCGCCGGGAACGCCGCGCCGTCCGGGACGGGATTCGCCGACGCCCTCCAGGGGGCGACGACCGCCGTCGGCGCCACCGCGCCGTCCGCCGCGACGGCCGCGACGCCCGGTGCGTCCGCGTCCGCGACGGGCGCGTCCGGCGTGACGGGCGCCCAGCTCGACGCCTGGATGCAGTCCAAGAACCCCGGCGCGCCGCTGGTGGGCCTCGGCGACGTGTTCGTGCGCGAGGGCGAGAAGAACGGCATCGACCCGCGGGCGCTCGTCGCGATCGCGCGGGCCGAGTCGTCGCTCGGGTCCGATCCCGGCGCCCGCGCCCGCAACAACGCCTTCGGGTGGGGTCCACATGCGACGTTCGCGTCGTGGGAGGACAACATCGCCACGGTCGCCCGCGGGCTGCGGAGCGGCTACCTCGACGACGGGCTCCTCACCCTCGCCCAGATCCAGGGCCGCTACGCGCCGGTGGGCGTCTCCAACGACCCCACCAACCTGAACTCCAACTGGCTCCGCAACACGACGCTCCTCTACGGAGAGCTCGGCGGGGACCCGAACGGATCGGTCGCGCTGACCCCGTCCTGACGCCGGGCGACCCCGCGGGCGCAGGTACACGCCGCGGAATTGCGAAGATGGGGCGGTGCGCCGCCGCCGCCGATACGAGGTCGTCGTCGAGGGCCTGTCCGGGCAGGCCGCCGCGCAGCGCAGCGTGGTGGGCGAGCACCGCTCCGAGGACGCCGCCCGCGAGGACGCCCGCAACGAGCGCAACCGCCTCGAGGTGATCTACGGCGAGGCCGCCAGCGACTGGCGCGTCGTCGTGCTCCGCGACGACGAGGTCGTCTGGGAGGAGCGCCCCAAGGGCACCCAGGGCCCGCGGCTCGCGCCCACCTCGCTCGATCCCCCGCCGCCCCCGCCGCCCGACGCCGGCGACGCCCCGCGGACGCCCGGGCGCGCAGGCCCTGCCGGCGCCGGTCCCGCGCCACAGCCGGAGCCCGAGCCCGAGCCCGAGACCAGCGGCCCCGTGCCCGACTGGCTCATCGAGCGCGTGGAGCAGTCGATCGCCCGCAGCCAGGAGCGCGAGCGGGAGCGCAAGCAGGGCGATTGACCCCTCGGGGGCGGGCCCCGGGTTAACGCGACCGGGACCCTCGCGCCGCTACGCTGTCCGGTGTGACCGAGCCGACTCCGCAGGAGACCCCGCCCGAGGAGCGCGGCTGGGACCGGCGGCGCACCATCGGCGCCATCGTCGGCGGCGTCATCGTCGCGGCGGTCATCGGGCTGCTCGTCGTCGGCCTCGCGAACAAGGACATCGGGACGTCCATCCAGGACGCCCTGGAGGAGGGCAAGCGGCCGACCGCCCCGGACGCCACGCTCCCCGTGCTGCTCTCCGCGGACGGCATCGGCCCCGTGGGCCAGGACGTGTCCCTCGAGAGCCTGCGCGGCAAGGTCGTGGTGCTCAACTTCTGGGCGTCGTGGTGCGAGCCCTGCGAGCTGGAGGCGCCCGTCCTGGACCAGGTGGCCGCGCGCTACCGGGTGAGCCCCCAGGAGGTCGTGGTGCTCGGCGTCGACGTCCAGGATCTCCGGGAAGAGGCCCTCGACTTCGCCCGCACGAACGGCATCACCTACCCCTCGCTGCGCGACGGCGAGGACGACGTGAAGAACGCGTACCAGGTGCCCGCGCTGCCCGAGACGTTCGTGATCGACCAGAAGGGGCGGATCGCCCTGAAGGTCGCCGGCCAGCTCACCGATCCCGCGCAGGTCACGAACGCGATCGAGCAGCTCCGGGAGTCGTGATGATCCGGAGCGCCCGCCGCCTCGCCGCCGTCGCCCTGATCCTGCTCGCCGCGCTGCCGGTCGCGGCGCAGGCGTACACGGTGAACGACGTCGCGGAGCAGGTGCGCTGCCCCACCTGCAACACGCCCCTCAACGTCTCGAACGCACCCGTCGCGCTGGACATGAAGCGCTACATCGCCGAGAAGCGGGACGCGGGCTGGACGCAGCAGGAGGTGATCGACGGCCTGGTCGACGAGTTCGGCCGGGGCGTCCTGGCGACGCCGCCGAAGTCCGGGTTCGACCTGATCGCCTGGATCGTCCCCGGCCTGGTGGTGCTCATCGGGCTCGCCGCCATCCCGATCCTCACCCGGGCCTGGTCGCGCCGGCCGCGGCCGGATGCCGCGTCCGCCGGGCCGCCGCCGACCGATGAGGAGGCGCGGCGCCTGGACGAGGAGCTTCGCCGCCTGCGATAGGGGCCCGCCCGCCGCTTGATTCCTCCGCGGGGACGTCCGATGTACCCCGTGGAACGACGGCGGGGAGGCCGGGCTTGACCGCAGGCATGCAGGGTGGGTGGTGCGTGGTCGGCCCCGGCCGCCTCGCCGAGATCGTCGCGCGGATCGCCGGGGAGCGCCGGCCCGAGCGCCTCGGCCCCGCCGTGCTGGACGCCGCCCTGGCCGCCACCGGCGCCCGTGGGGGCCGCGTCGCGGCGGGCGGGCGCATCGTCGCCGCCGAGGGCGACCCCTCGGAGGCCGGCGACCGCATCCGCGCCGACCTGCCGGGTGTCGACGGCCCCGTCGGCGCCGTCGAGGTGTGGAGCGGGCCGGGCGACGCCGGTGACGCCTCCGCCGCCCAGGCCCTGCTCGACCTGGTCGCCACCGTCGCGGGCCGGGCGTTCGACGCCCACCTGGCCGAGCGCGCCCACGCGGCCGAGCTGAGCCGCGCCCGCCGCCTGGAGGCCGCCGCCGTCGCCGTCCGCGACGCGGGGGAGCCCCGCGCGACGGTCGAGCGCGTGCTGGCCGAGGCCCGCGCGCTGGTGGGCGCGCCGTCCGCGGCGCTGCTGGCCGCCGGCGCCCCGAGCCCCGAGGTGGCCGCCTACGACGGCCTCGACCCGCTGTCGCCCGACGACCTGGCGCTGCTCGTCACGCCCGAGCTCGCCGCCGAGCTGACCGCGGGCGCCGCATGGGGCGGCCCGCTGCCCGGCGACAGCGTGCTGCGGCGCCGGGGCCTGCTCACCGGGGCGCTCGTGCCGGTGGGCGCCGGCGCCGGGCTGGGGCTGCTCGCGGCGTTCTGGCCCCGCGACGATGCGGTGGGGGAGGGCGACCTGGCCGCGCTGGCCGCGCTCGCCGGGCACGCCGCCTCCGCCCTCACCGCGACCGTCCTGCAGCAGGAGGTGCGCGAGCTCGGGGTGGTCGACCCGCTCACGCGCTTCTTCAACGAGCGCTACTTCGCCGGCCGCCTGGAGCAGGAGTGCCAGCGGGCGCTGCGCGCCGGCACGCCGGTGAGCGTGGCGGTCATGGCGCTCGACGGCGCCCCCGACCTGCGCGCCGCCGGCCACCGCCATGCCGCCGAGGCCGCGATCGAGGCGCTCGCCGTCCACGTGACGGAGCGCCTGCGGGGGATGGACGTCGGCTGCCGCGTCGGCGAGGACGAGCTCGCCGCCATCCTGCCCGAGGTGGAGGGCCTCGACGCCCTGCGGGTGGGCGAGCGCCTGCGGGCGTCGCTCGCCGGGGCGCCCGGCCTGGGGGACGGCGTGACGCTGTCGATCGGGGTCGCGAGCTTCCCGGCCCAGGCGGGCCGCTCGGACACCCTCGTGGCCCACGCGCGGGCCGCGCTGGCGTGGGCGCGCGACCACGGCGGCGACCGCACGTTCCTCTACACCGCCGACACGGCCGAGATCCTGCGCGCGGAGTCGCGCGAACGCGTCGTCGACGACGAGGCGGTGCTCACCACCGTCGCCACGCTCGCCGCCGGCATCGACGCGAAGCACCCCGCCACCGCCCGCCACCACGAGAACGTCGGCCGCGTCGCCGCCCTCATCGCCGCCGAGCTGGGCCTGCCGCCCGACGCGGTCGAGGACGTCCGGGTGGCGGGCCTCATCCACGACGTCGGCAAGATCGGCATGGACGACGAGGTCCTGGCGGCCGAGGGCGACCTGCCGGAGGAGGCGCTGGCGGAGCTGCGGCGGCACCCCGAGATCGGCGAGCGCATGCTCACCGGCAGCCGCCTGGCCAACGTGGCGCCGTGGCTGCGCCACCACCACGAGCGGATGGACGGCGCCGGCTACCCCGACGGCCTGGCGGGCGAGGCGATCCCCCTCGAGGCGCGGATCCTCGCCGTCGCCGACGCCTGGGAACACCTCCGATCGGGGCGCTGGGGTGGAGTGCGGCTCGCCCCGGCCGATGTGATGGGTGAGCTCGAGCGCCGCTCGGGCTCGGAGTTCGATCCCGTGGCGGTCGCCGCGCTCCGCGCCCTCGTCGGCCGCGGCGCGGCGGAGGCGCCCCGCGTTCCGTAGGAGGAGCCCGTGACCGTCCCGACCACCGACATCGCAGAGGGCACCGCGACGCGCGTGACCGCGCGCGTGGTGGCCGAGGCCGCCGAGCGCCTGTCCGCGCCGTCGACCGTCGTCAGCGGCGTGCTGGAGCTGCTCGACGGCGGCTCCGCGCCGGTGCGGCTCATCGCCGCCCGGGTCGCGCAGAGCCCGGAGATCGCCGCCCAGGTGCTGCGCCTCGCCAACTCGGCGCTCTTCACCGAGCCGGTCAACTCGCTCGACCGTGCGGTCGTCCGCATCGGCGAGCGCACCCTCCGCGGGCTGCTGCTCGCCGCGACGACCTACCGGCTGCTCGAGAGCGCGATGCCCGCGTACGGGTTCCCGCGGCTCTACCTGCTGCGGCACAGCGGCGAGGTCGCGACGCTCGCGCAGCAGCTCACGCGCCGCACGTCCACCATCCTCGCCTCGCAGGCGTACCTCGCCGGCCTGCTGCACGACATCGGCAAGGCCATCCTCGGGACCGTCGCCGCCGACCGCGAGCTGGGGGTGGGCACCGGCGACCTCCGGGCCACCGCGGACGAGCGGGAGCTGTTCGGCACCGACCACGCCCGGGTGGGCGCCTGGATCGCCCGCCGCTGGGGCCTTCCCGAGGACCTCGCCGTCGCCCTCGAGCACCACCACGACGCCGAGCCGCCCGCCGAGCCCGTCGCCCGCGCCGTCTGGCTCGCCGACATCGCCGTGCACGCCGCCCAGGGCGTCGAGGCCGCGATCGCGCGCCTGCCCCTGGCCGCCGCGGCGTGCGGGATGCCCGCCGACGCGCTCGAGTCGATGCTGATGGCGTCGCCCGAGACCGAGGGGCCGCGCCGCCCGCCGGGCCTCACGGACCGCGAGGTCCAGGTGCTGCGGATGCTCGCCCGCGGGCAGGCCGCGAAGCAGGTGGCGCACGAGCTCGGATGCTCGGCCTCGACGATCCACAACCACCTGCACCACATCTACCGGAAGCTCGACGTGTCCGGCCAGTCGCAGGCGCTGCTGCTGGCCCGGGAGCGCGGCTGGGTGTAGGAGGGACGGCCACCGCGGGCTGGGGGTGCGCGATGATGCGGGGGTGAGCGACGTCCGCATCGGCACCGCGTCCTGGACGGATCCGGAGTTCATCAAGGCCGGCTGGTACCCGGCGGACGTGAAGGACGACGCGGAGGGGCGGCTGCGCTACTACGCCGCCCACTTCCCGATGGTCGAGGTCAACGCGAGCTTCTACGCGCTGCCCACCGTCGAGACCACCGCCGCGTGGGCGGAGCGGACGCCGGATGCGTTCCGGTTCCACGTGAAGGCGCACCAGGTGATCTCGGGGCACCCGTCCGAGCCGGGGCGCCTGCCGGAGCCGCTGCGCAACCTGCCCTTCCAGCCGGACCGGAAGGGACGGATCCGCAAGCCCAGCCGGGAGCTCCGCGACGCGGTGATCGACTCCCTGCTGGAGGCGGTCGGACCGTTGGGGGACAAGCTCGGGGCCATCCTGGTGCAGCTCCCGCCGTACGTCGTGTCCGGGCCGGCGCAGCGCGAGGAGCTGGGGCGGATCCTGTCGCGCCTCGCCCCGGCCCGCGCCGCGGTGGAGTTCCGTCACCGCTCGTGGGCGGAGGCGGGGGAGCGCGAGGCGGCGGCGGAGCTGTTGGGGACGCACGGTGCGTCGTGGGTGGTGGTCGACGCGCCGCGGATCGACGCGAAGAACGTGATGCCGCCCATCGTGGAGGTCACGAGCCCGTCCCTCGCCTACCTGCGCCTGCACGGCCGCAACGCCGCCACCTGGAACACCGGCCGCACCGTCGCCGAGCGCTTCGACCACGTCTACTCCGACCAGGAGATGGAGGAGTGGATCGACCCGGTGCTCGACATGGCCGAGCGGGCCCAGGAGGTCGCCGTGGTCTTCAACAACAACGCGGGCGACTACGCCCTGCGGAACGCTGAGCGCTTCGGCGAGCTGCTTTCCGCTGGAAAGGGCTAGGTTCTGACGATCGCGGGGGCCGCGCGTCGAGCGGCGCCAGCCTCCGCAAGATCGCGCATGGACCAGCATTTTGGTCCACGATTGGTCCACACGACGAAGGGGGTTCGGCATGGCCGGGTGGAGCGATTGGGACGGAGGCGCGTACTGGTCCGATCCGGCGTCCTCAGCCACGCGGTGGCTCGAGGAAGCGACGGGTCCGTGGCGGGAGGGGACGGAGAAGGCGACGACTGACCAGCTCATCGCCGCTGCCCAGGTCGCGGCCACGCTGTCCGTCGCCGAACGGTTCCAGGCCGTCATCCGGCTGGACGACGAAGAGGACGTGCTGGGCGCATGAAAGCGCGGGTTCCCCGGCGTGACTGATAGGTGCATCCGAGCCCCGCGTAGCGTCAGCGCCCATGAGTGGGAGGGATGGTCCTCGTGCCCTTCGCTGCTCAACGCGGTCATCGCGACCGCGACCGAACCGTCGTCGCGACCGGCGCGCCTGTCCGTTCTAGGGTTGCCTCGTGATGCTTAAAGTCGTGTTGATCGGCCTGGCAGTGTTGGTGGCGACGTGGCTGCTGATGATCGTGCTTGCCAAGCGGCTTCCGCCGGGTTCGGCCAAGGACTTGGCGACGGTCGCTCCCGGCGTGCGTGACGACATGCCGACGACTGCGAAAGGATCCTCGGGTCCCGCGCCGGGCCAAGCTCGCCGTCGCCATCGCGGGCGTGTGGGTGCTGTCGCCGATCGACTTGATCCCGGAGTTCTTGCCGGTGATCGGACCTCTCGACGACGTGCTCGTGGTCGCGCTCGCGCTTCGGTACGCCGCACGACGGATACCGCGAGAGGCGATCAACGAGGCGTGGCCTGCTGAGCATCGGCTGCTCGACCGCCTCCTCGGGCCAGCGCCATATGACCTCGTGCGTTGACCCTCGCTCAGGCGTGAGCCGCAAAGACGCTGTTCAACGCCACGTTCAGGGTCCCGCCATTCACATGGCCTCGCGGTTTCTTAGCTGAGCGCGCACGCCGTCGAGTCCTCGGCGAACATTCCGGGCGCCACGGCCTCGAGGTCGTCGAGGGCCTCGAAGAGGTGCTGCCCGGCAACGGCCTTCAGGTCTTCCGACGCGTTGTGGCGCTCGAAGAGGCGCAGGTTGAGGCTGCGACGGCGACACCAACGTGCGCGGCGCCGACCGGCTCGGTCCAGTCATCGTCGGTCATGGGGTCACGCTAGCCGCGGTCGCCCCTCGGTCCACGCAATCGTCAGGCGGCGAGGGGCGACGCGACCCTGAGCACGAACGGCTCGCCCGGGAGGCACGTCGGCGTGGCGGTGTAGCCGGCGGCCCGCACCAGGCCGTCCCCGCGCTTGCGCTCGTCCTGAACGACACGCCGGCGCCGGCCAGGCGTCGCCGTGCCCAGTAGACGCTCGGGATCGTCGCATCCATTGGCACACGCTCACGCCGATTAGCTCGACCGCCTCGCCGCGCGGCCAGCCGTCGCCGTGCCGCGCCAGGCCTCCACGTACCTCGCCCGCGCCTCAGGCGCGGCCCGCACCAGGGCGTAGGAGACCGGTATCACTGCTGAGCACGATCACGATGACTGCACGAGGATGGTCCAGAGCATGCTGCCTCCGTCGACGGTTGAGTTGAGCCGCGTCACGTGCCCCTGTCCGCCGGTGCACGACAACAAGCGCGAAGCGCCTTTCCGGCCATCGGTCGCGGGATCGACTCCCACTCGAGCGAAGGGCCGGGCCGACGCCAGACCCTTCCTGCGAGCGTCTAGGTCTCGTGAGCCGCTGAGTCGGCCGCCTGTCAGGCCGCAGAGCAGGTGGTCCCCCTCGATCGCGGGATCGTCGGCCGACCTGCGGCGCGACGCTTCATCCGCGATCGTGCCCTCCTCCCGGACCTGGACGCGCGCCTCGGTCGTGGTGGACACACAGGATCGTCTCGATACGAAACCGCAATGTGTTCGCGGCGTCCGCGGGGGGAAGCCCCGAACCGTGGAACCGGGAGACCGCGCAGTCCTAACGCGTCGCACACCGCTCGGCCCGGGCAGCTCGCTCTGGTTCGATTCCGGCCAGGAGGTGACGGTCGCCCAGGTCAGAGGGCGCTACTGCGCCGTGAAGGCACACGGTCACGTGGTCGTCGTGCGCGCGCGGGATCTGTCGCCGGTGTCTCGGACCGCCGCCCGGGAGTCACGGCGACGAATGGTGGGATGACGTGAGCGGGAGGCTCGGCAGCTGACCGCCCGGGTCGTCAGGTCCTCGGCCGCCCGTGTCCAGACGACGGTTGCGGTCCGGCGTCGTCCTAGGATCGCGCCGCCGGCCCCGCCGATCATGGGAGTAGCATCGGGTGGATGCGAGCGATGGGCATCCTCCTCGGCGCGTATGTCGGCATCGCATTGCTGAACCGGGCAGCGGAGGCTGTGGGCCTGCACCGATGCGGCTGCCGCGCCCACTGCTGGCGCCGGCGTCCGCTGCTGAGCACGTTCCGCTGGGTCTTTCCCTTCGGGCACAGTGAGCATGACGCCAGATGGAAGGAGGCCGCTGCCGCTCGGGCGGCAAGCCCACACGGTTGAGGGGTCCAGCTTGTCTCATTCGACGGCTGCCCGAACACGCGCGGCCGTTCTGCCGCGTCTCAACCAACAAGTGGTCCGGCTGCCGGGGTCGCCACGCGGAAGCCCTGGCGCGGCGGCGGTCAGGATGGCGACTTACGGCCACACCTCGTCGGAGATGCAACAACGTCGCGCCGCGCCGCTGCACCAGCGCCTACTCGATCGCCAGCAGGCTTCCGTCTCGGTCAGCCTGGAATCTCCGGCGCACGATCGGCTGGGGTTCCGGAGCACGAGCCGTCGGCTCTCCCGTTCGAGCTCATCGTGGATTTGGATGAGCGTGCGCAACCCGGAGGAGCCGAGGAACCTGAGGTCGGCGAGGTCGAGGATGACCTCGCCGTTTGTGGCGGCGGACAACTCGGCGACGCGCTCGCGAAAGCCGTCGGCGCTGCTGATGTCAAGCTCGCCCCAAAGGTGGAACTCGACGCGCCCGTCGAGGTGCTCGAGGCGTCCTCGCAGCAGCCCCGACGGGGCGAGATGCTCGGGATGAGTCACATGACCCTTCCTGTGTGTGGCGACCAGAAGGCAGGTCACCGTGCCGCGCCAGCAAACATGACGTCAGGAGCGGCGCTCGGTGCACGACAGGATCAGGGTCGGCGTGCGGCACCGGCCTAAGCGGCCAGCACCCCTTCATTCCACGTCTGGGGGTCGTTGCCGAGGGGCAGCCCGCCCGAATGGCGGACAGTGGTGCAATCTGGCCAGTCCCGCATCGAAGGTCTGCGGACGGATGCGCGGCTGATCGAGCTCGACGCGGACCTCCCGCCCGACCCGCAGCACCTGAACTCGATCGCCCCAGCGCCGGCCTCCAGGCGGAACGGCCCGCTCGACAACAGCTCGGACGCGACGATAAGCACCTCGTCAAGCGTCCGGCTGCCAACGCCTGACGCCAGGCCACGCCGGATCGCCCCCGCGGAGCTCGGCCGGACGTGGCCGTGGTCTTCAACAACAACGCCCGCGACCACGCCCTGCGGAACGCGGAGCGGTTCGGGGTGTGTCCGCTGCAAGCGGCGGGGCTTCCAGCTCCAGCTGACCGCCGGGCGCGTTCCACCCGGAACGGCCGAGCGGAGCGGCGGCCGGTCCTGGGCGCGCGCGCTCAGTCGATCGGGCGCTTGAGCAGTACGACGGGCCAGGCGACGAGGTCGCCCTTCTTAAGGGTGAGGCCCACCGCCTCCCAGCCCTCTGACCCCAGCCGGTTGAGACGGTCCGGCGCGAGATCGGCCGATTTCTTCAGGCCACCCGCCTCCTGAAGCGGGACCACCATGTACTCCCATCTCTGGGTCATCGTCTCCTCCAAGCGATCCGTTCGCCTTCCCTTTCATGCTCCCGCGGCGCCCGGAATCGTGCTTCGGGGATTCCATGGACACCGCCTCAGTAGATGTCCCGCGGGATCGACGTCGGCGTTGCCCGCGGGGGTCGCCCTGGTCCCGGAGGAGCGGGCGGGGATTCGCGTCCAGCTTGGCTTCGGGTACATGCTCAGGCATGACGTCCAGCATGGACGAGGAGGCTCGATGGGCGACCAGGAGAAGACCGACGAGGTCCGGGAGAACCGACTCCGGCTGATGGCCGAGCGCCAGGGGTTGCGACTGGAGCGGGCGTGGCGACGCGACCCCCGCCCCGGGCCGCGGCGGCTACCAGCTCGTCCACCCGTACACCCGCGCCGTCGTCCACGCCGGCCGCGACCCGCAGACGGGCGACGGCCTCGACCTCGACGGCGTCGAGGCGTACCTGACCGGAAAGGACCGGTCGTGAGCATCCCGCCCCGCGTCGCCGCCGGGTTCCACGTGCCGCAACCGCCTGGGGGTGTCCGTTGACGGCGCGGCCCGAGGGGGCTTAGGGAGGGGCGACACGAACGCCAACGCCGACGGGGGACGGCGGGATGGGGCTCATCTCCTTCTACGTCGCGGTCTTCGGGCTGGCCGTTCTGCTCCACCTCTGGGAGCCGCAGTCGGTTCGCGGCTACCGGGTGCTCACCGCGCTCTGGTGTCTCGTGGTCGCCGCGCTCTTCTACGCGGGTTTCGCCCTGTACGAGGACTGAAGGGGCTCAGGACACGTTGACCACGCCCATCATCCCGAGGTCCTCGTGGCCCAGGATGTGGCAGTGGAACACGTACTTCCCGGTGAAGGTGTTGATCCTCATCCGGATCACGACCTTGCCGGGCGTCCTCCCGCGTCGGACCGGGAGCGGCACGGTGTCCTGCAGCGAGTGCCTGCGCTCGCGCCGGCCGTTGACGGACATCACCTGGAAGTCGTTCACGTGGATGTGGAACGGATGGATCTCCCGCGAGGTGTTGAGGATCGTCCACTCCTCGACGGTGCCGAGCTTCGGCGTGTAGTCGACCATCTGCGGGGTGAACACGCGGCCGTTGACCTCGTACACCCCGTTGCCCTTGTTCGTCTCGCTGAAGACGGCCCGCCGGTGGACGTCGACCTTCGCGGTGGCGAGGTTGTCGAAGTGGGTGCGCAGGTGCGTCGGGAGGGCCGCGCGCCGGACGGGCTCGCCCGCGACGGTCAGGGTGGCCATGAGGCTGCGGGGGTAGGTGTCGCCCCACGCCCCCTGGTCGAACCGCCGTGAGATGAGCGTGAAGGTCCCGGCGCGGGGGGTCTGGACGAGCACGTCGTAGCGCTTGCCGGGGGGCAGCACGAGGTGCCGTGCCCGGACGACCGTGTTGACGGGGTTGCCGTCGTCGGCGATCACCGCGAACGTGTGCCCGCGGAGCTCGAGGTCGTACCAGATGTCCGCGCCGATGTTCGCCAGCCGCCAGAGCTGGGTCTCGCCCGGCCGCATCGTCATCGCCGGCTGGACGATCCCGTTGATGGTCCGGTGGGTGGGCGCGTTCGAGTCGATGTTGTCGGCGGGGATCGAGTTGGTGCCGTCGAACTGGAAGTCCTTCAGCGCCAGGACCCGGTCCGTGACGCCGCGCAGACGCTTCGGGAGCAGGGGCGTCAGGCCGTCGACCTCGATCACGCCGCTCATCCCGCCGAACACCTGACCCTCGGCGTGGGGGTGGGCGTGCGAGTGGAACCAGTAGGTGCCGGGGGTGATCGTGCGCGGCAGGCGGTACTGGTTCTCGAACGTCGCCTTCGGGGTGACCTCGACGAAGATGTTGTCCGAGTTGCCGTCCTGCGCCACGAAGAAGCCGTGGGTGTGGATGTTCGTGTACTGGTCGAGCTCGTTCTTCGTCGAGATGCGCAGCCGGTCGCCGGGCCTGACGCGCAGGACGGGGGGCATGAACGCCCCGTTGTAGACCCGCGCGTTGACGGTCTTCCCGCTGATCGTCACCCGCTGGGCGGCCGCCGTCAGGTCGGCGTTCAGCACGTCGTTCACGCTCGAGACGACGGGCGGGTCGTAGAACGGGAGCCCAGTCACGACGGACCCGCTCTCGGCGTCGGGGATCGGGGGCAGCGGCTGGGCCGCGCCCTCTCCATGCCCCTGGTGCGGCGACTGCGTTGACTGCGGCGCCGCCGCCGACCGCCCGTCGCCCAGGACCAGCGGCGCCACGGCGGTGCCGAGCAGGGCCGCGGCGACGAGTGCGAGGGTCCGAGGGACCCAGCGGGCGGGGGCGCGAGGGGGAGCCGGCATCGATGCGGGGGCGATCATCACCCGGCCGGGCCGCCGCGCACAAGCGGGTGTGCGCCGGTGCGGCCGCGGCCGGCCCGAACCGCGGACAGGGGCGGCGTCGATCCCCTGCTTACGGGATGGCGGCGTGGGTAGGTTCGCGCCGTGATCGAGTCGAGGCGACACGTCTCCTCGTACACGGCAGGCGAGCTCGCGGAGATGTCGGGGCTCGATCTGGCGGTCCTGGCCTTCCGTGCCGAGGACGAGTCGGCGGCGGTCTGGCGGGAGCACATCGACGACGGTGGCCGCCTGCCGCCGGCGATCGCGGAGCGCGCGTTGCTCCTCTCGCGCCTGAGCGACGTCCTCGCCCTCATGGCGCGGCACGCCGGGAACTGAGGGCGGCCGGCCAGGCCGAGTGACGTCCGGCGGGGCTGGGAACGTTCACGCCATGGCCACGACGCCCGACCTCGAGGGCCGCGTCGCGCTGGTCGCGGGCGGCACCCGCGGCGCGGGGCGCGGGGTGGCGCGGGCGCTCGGCGAGGCCGGCGCGACGGTCTGGGTGACCGGCCGCAGCACCGCCGCCCGCCGCTCCGAGTACGACCGTCCGGAGACGATCGAGGAGACCGCCGCGCTCGTCAACGCGGCGGGGGGACGGGGGATCGCGCGCGTCGTGGACCACCTCGATCCCGACGCGGTGCGCGCGCTGGTGCAGGAGATCGACCGCGAGTCGGGCCGCCTCGACGTGCTGGTCAACGACATCTGGGGCGGCGAGCACCTGGTGGAGTGGAACGTCCCCGTCTGGGAGCACGACCTCGGCAAGGGCCTGCGGCTGCTGCGCCTCGCGGTCGACACCCACCTCATCACCAGCCACCACGCGCTGCCGCTGATGATCCGCGCCCCCGGCGGCCTGCTGGTGGAGATGACCGACGGCACCGCCGGCTACAACGCCGTCAACTACCGGCTGTCGGCCTTCTACGATCTGGCGAAGACGTCGGTGATCCGCCTCGCCTGGGGGCATGGGCGCGAGCTCGCGCCCCACGGGGCGACCGCGGTCGCGCTCACGCCGGGGTGGCTGCGCTCGGAGATGATGCTCGACATCTTCGGCGTGACGGAGGCGAACTGGCGCGACGCCCTCGCCGCGCAGCCGCACTTCGCGATCTCGGAGACCCCGCTCTACGTGGGCCGCGCCGTCGCCACGCTCGCCGCCGACGAGGACCGCGCCCGCTGGAACGGCATGTCGCTGTCGTCCGGGGGCCTCGCGCAGGAGTACGGCTTCACCGACGCGGACGGCAGCCGGCCCGACGCGTGGCGGTACATGGTGGAGGTCCAGGACGCGGGGAGGCCCGCGGACGCGACGGGGTACCGCTAGGCCGTCAGCGCTCGTCCGGCGGGGGCGGCCCGATCCCGCGTCCCGAGACGAGCCGCGCGACGGCCCGCTCGGCCTCGTCCTCCTCGGCGCCGGACTGGGCCCCCGCGATGACCTCGACGTACAGGGCGGCGAAGCAGATGAGCATCACCCCGGCCGCGAGGAGACCGACGGTGAGCCCCGCGGCGTCCGACACGAACGCGAAGAGCAGCGGCGAGACGCCGACCATCGCGAGGAGGCTCGCGCCGACGACCATCGCCTCCATCCGGAGCCTGCCGCGCCTGGTCCGGTACCAGGCGGCGGGCCGGCGATCGCCGGCGATCGCCCGGGCGAACGCGCGTCCGCACGCGACGGGATCCAGGCCCAGTTCCTGCGCCAGCCATTCGGCGTGGGTCAACTCCGCGCCCCGCGCCGGCTCGTTGTCCATGCGCGCTGTCTATGCGCGCCGCGGGCCCGGGGTCAACCGCCCCGTGCCCCCGGTCTCACCCTGCGGGAGAGGAAGACCGCGCGCGGCCGGACGCGGCAGGTCATCGGTTGCGGTTCCGAGGGAACCGGCAGCGGCGTCGATCTCCCCGGGGCGGGGAGCCCCCGGGTACGGCGCCCAGACGCCGCCGTCGGCCGGGTGGACCCGGCCGGCGATCCCGGACGAGAGGAGTCCACCATGAGACGACGCCGTCGTCTTGTCGGGCTCGTCGCAGCGGGCGCGCTGATGCTCGGGGCTGGTGCCCCGGCCGCGCTCGCGACGGGCTCCTGCCCGAAACCGCCCCCGGTGAAGCACTGCAAGCCGGGCTACGGCTACGGCGACAAGAACCACTGCCACTTCGGCCCGCCCGGGCTGGGGTTCTCCAACACGAACCCGTACAACTGACGGCCCGGCCCGTCGGTGGCCGCCCCCGGCCCGGATGGCCGGGGGCCCCGCCGCTCAGCCGCGGCGGAGGTTCACGGAGAAGATGCTCAGCCCGAGCGGCGACTTGGTGTAGCCGGCCCGCATGAACGGCCACACCCGCCAGGCGTAGCGGACGCCGGTGCGGAGGCGCTTCGGCGGCACGCGGACGCTGTTGGTGCGGGGGAAGAGCGACGCGATCTTGGCGGGCTCGACCCCGGCCTTCAGGCGGAACACCTGGACGTTGTAGAGGCGCGCCCCCGCGCGGGCCGGCCAACGCAGTACGGGCTGCGTGGTCCGCACGACGCCGTTGCGCCGCGGCAGGAGCCGGTCGGCGTTGATCGTCGGCGGGAGCACCGCCTTCGGGGGCTTCGGGGTCGTGTCGGCCGGCGGCTGCGCGGTCTGGCCGGGGGCCAGCACCTGGTACGAGACCTGGGCGCCGGCGGTGTTGCCGGCGCCGTCGGCGGCGTTGACCCGCAGGCTGCCGAACCCCGCCTGCGACGTGTCCAGCGCCGCGCCGTCGGCGACCGTGCCCGTGCACGTCGTCGCGCCGGCGCACGCGAAGTCCGCGACGAGCGCGGCGCCCTGGTCCACGACGGCGCCCGCGCCGGGCGAGGCGATCGTGATCGTCGGGGGCGTCCGGTTGACCACGAACGTGCGCCGCGCCACCGGGTTGAACAGATCGCGGTCGCGGGCGGTGAGCGTGTAGGAGCCGTCGCGCAGGCCGGGGAGGCTCACGGTGAGGGGTGAGCGGCCGTTCCCGGACCCGGGTGTCCCTGGGCCCGGGCCGCTGCTGTCCGACGGGCCGTCGAGCGTCCACGTGAGCCGGCCGTTGCCCACCGTCGTGGTGAGGACATAGGCGACGGACGGGCTCCCGGCGTTCCATGCGTCGGTGTCGGCGCCCGTGATCGACGGCACGGCGCCCGCCGTGCCGGCGGTCGCCCCGGCGACGGCGGCGCACATCACCGCCGCAAATCCCGCTCGTGAAACCCTGCTGTTGCGCGTGCCCGCCACGCGCGAACGCTCCCACAGGCCGCCGGGTCGCGCCACGGCGTCGGGCCTAATCCTCGCCGCCGACCTTCTCGCGGGGGTCGATCCACGCCTTGTCGCGCTCCACCACCTCGGCCTGGATCTCCTGCTCTCGGTCGATCTCCTCCGGCGGGGCGTCCGGGTCGAACCCGTCCTCGGGGTGCTCGAGGATCTCGCGATCCTCCTCGGTGATCTCCGGCGCGTCCTCGCGGGGGTCCATGGCGTCTCCTCGGGTCCGGGTTCCCTGACCCGGAGGTGCTACCCGCCGCCCGAGCCGCCGACGCGCGCGGCGGTCCGGGCGGCGAAGTCCTAGGCGGTGACCTTCTCCCGCGTGACCGCCGGGCTCGCCGGGCCCTCCTGGTTCCGCGGGGAGGGGGTGCCCCGGAGCCCGAAGAACGCGGTCATGGCGGCGAGGAAGGTGAGGCCCGCGGCGAGCCACATCGCCCCCTGGACGCCGGTCACGAAGGACTCGAGCGCGCTGTTCTGCGCCGCCGGGCCGGCGACCCGGCCGATCACCCGGCCCTGCCCGCCGATCACCAGCTCCTCGGCCGCCTGGCCGCGCGCCTGCAGCGCCGGCGGGAGCGACGACAGGTCCTGCTCCCACTGGCGGGTGGCCAGCGTGGCCGCGACGGCGCCGAGCACCGCAAGGCCGACGGCCGCGCCCACCTGCCGCGCCGAGTTGACCACTCCGGAGGCCACGCCCGCCTTGCGCGGGTCCACCGCCGCCATCGCGGTGGCCGACGTGGTCGGCATCGTGAGCGCCAGGCCCGCGCCCATCAGGACGTAGAACGGCCAGATCTGGTTGTAGCTCGTGTTGACCTGGATCTGGCTCAGCCCGATCAGGCCACCGGTGAGCATCAGCATGCCGGTGGTCATCAGCTGCCGGGGCGTGAACCGCTCCTGCAGCTTCCCGGCGAACGGGCCGATGAGCATCACCATCGACGTGAGCGGCAGGGCCGCCAGGCCGCTCTTCTGCGGCGACCAGCCCTTCACGTTCTGGAAGTACAGGGTGATGAAGTAGACGACGCCGAACAGCGCCAGCCCCACGAACACCACCAGGATCACCGGGGCGCTGAACGCCGCGCGCTTGAAGAACTCCAGCGGCACCATCGGGTTCGCCGCCCGCGCCTCCCACGCCACGAACGCGCCGAGCACCACGACGGCCGCCACCAGGAAGCCGATGGTGTACGACGACGTCCAGGCGTGGTCGTTCGTCTCGATCAGCCCCCACACCAGCAGGAACAGGCCTCCGGTGATGAGGGAGATGCCGGGCAGGTCGAGGGAGAGGGTGGTGGGATCGCGCGACTCCGCCACCGCCCACAGCGTCACGAGCATGCCCAGGATGCCGACCGGCAGGTTGATCCAGAAGACGGCCGACCAGTCGACGTGCTCCACCAGCACGCCGCCCAGCACCGGCCCGATCGCCAGCGCCAAGGCGGACACGCCGGCCCACACGCCGATGGCCGTGCCCAGCTCCTGGCGGGGGAACGCGGCGACCAGGATCGACAGGGTGAGCGGGTTCATCAGCGCCCCGCCGACGCCCTGGCCGGTGCGGAACGCGATCAGCCACTCGATGCTCGGCGCCAGGGCGCACGCCACCGACATGGCCGTGAAGATCACGAGGCCCACCAGGAACAGCTTCTTGCGGCCGAAGCGGTCCCCGAGCTTGCCGCCGAGCATGATCAGCACGGCGAACGACAGGACGTAGGCGTTGATCGTCCACTCGAGCTGCGACGGCGTCGCGTGCAGGTCCCGCTGGATCGAGGGCAACGCGACGTTGACGATCGTGTTGTCGAGCATGATGAGGAAGAGGCCGAAGCACATCGCGGCCAGCGTCAGCCACTTGTGCCCCTGTGCGCGCGCCGTCATGAGGGAGCCTTCCGGCCGTCGGGATCGATCGCGAGGACGTGGAGGAGGGTCTCGGCCAGCGGGGCGAGCCTGCGGAGCTCGTCGTCGCCCGCCACCGCGCACTGGAACGCGCCGAGGAAGCTGAGCCCGGCGAACAGGCCGACCACGTGGTCGGGATCGACGTCGGCGCGCAGCCGGCCGTTGGCCTGGCTGGCGCGCACCGCGTCGCCGACCACCTCGACGAACCCCTGGCGGATCCCGTCCAGGGTGCGGCGCACGGCCGGCTCGTCGGTCATCGTCACCGCCAGGGACCGCAGCTTCAGCGAGTCGGGCACGTCCGGCTCGGCGATCCGCTCGCCCAGGGCGCGGGCGATGCCGGCGAACGGGTCGCCGGGGTCCGCCAGCGCGGCGGCGTCCAGGCGCGAGCGGATCCGCTCGGCCTGCTCCTCCAGGACCGCGGTGAAGAGCTCGAGCTTGCCCCCGAAGTGCAGGTACAGCACCGCCTCGGAGCAACACGCCTCGCGGGCGATGTCGCCCACGCTGGTGCCGTGGTAGCCGCGCTCGGCGAAGAGGCGGCGGCCCACGGTGAGCAGGAGGGCGCGGCGGCCCTCCCGCGTCATGCGGGCCCTGGCGGGGGTGCGGTCGTCGAGTCCTGCGGTCACCGCCTCAACGTAGCAAGTGAACGTTCACTCACAAAACTGCGCCCGGAGGCGCGCCGGCGCCCGGACGAGCCACGCCATCTCCAGCAGCTCCGCCAGACGCGCCTCGTCGATCCGGTCGAGCCGCACCAGCACGTGGGCGTGGCCGTCGTAGTGGGGCGTGGTGAAGAACACGCCGGGCTCCGATTCGATGAACGACTCCTTCTCGACGACGTCGGCGGTCCAGAGCACCAGGACGCCGCCGTCCTGGTGGATCCGCGCGAACAGCCGGTCCCGCACCCGGAACCCGGGAGTCCCGTACGACGACTTCTCCACGACCTCGGGCAGCGCGAGGGCCAGCCGGCGGACGTCGTCCTCCGTGGCCACCGCGTCCCTGCGCCCTAGGTCTCGTCCTCGGAGACGTCCTCCTCGTCGGCCTCCCCGTAGACGCCGCGGTCCTCCTCGGCCTCCTCGCCGAACGCGTCCTCGAGGATCCGCTCGGTGCCCTCGTCATCGCCGTGCGAGGCGTGGTCGATCAGCTCGGCCTCGGACTGCTCGAAGCCCTCCGCCACGCCGCCGCCCGACTCGATCACCGGCGCCATCGCGGGGTCGAAGGGCTCGTCGGAGTACGCGCCGTCCAGGGTGCGGAACGCGTCGTCCTCGATCTCGCGCACGTCGAGGCCCGGCTCCTCCATGAGCTCCTCGGCGTCGATGTCCTCGAACGGGTCGTCGCGGTCCGGTGGCTGGGTGCCCATGGGGTCCCCCTCAGGTCGGCGGGTCGGTCATCTCGGGCTAGTCCCCCGCGGGGTCGGGCGGCAACCCACCGCGGCCGACGCGCGCACCCGCCGCCGCGGCCATCGCGTCGATCCGCACGGCCGTCTCGACGGCGGCGCCCTTGTCGGCGTCGGCGGCGCGGTCGGCCACGAACCACGCCTCACGGGCGAAGTACGACAGCCGCGCGCCCGCGTCGGGGCGGCCCTCGGCGGCGGCGGCCTGGGTCTCGAGGTAGTCGAGGATCTGGCGGCACTCGCGGGTCTCCCAGCCGCCGCCTCCGACGGGGTCGCGGCGGCGGGTGATGATCCACCAGCACACGATCAGCAGCGGGACCTTGATGAGCACGAACGCCCCCAGCACCCACAGCGCCAGGGTGCCCGGGCTGCCGAGGTTGGCCGCCAGGAGCGCCGCGAACGTCCCGAGCGCCAGCACGACCACCACGCCCACCATGAGGGCGATCAGGAGGGTGGTACGGAGGTTGCCGTCGCGGTCGCTGAACGCCTTGGCGAACACCGAGCGGCGCTCGGTCGTTAACGGGCGAACGAGCTTGCTCGTGTCCTGGGGCTCTGCCACACTCGGACTGTACCGCCGAGCCACCGAGAGAGGTCGCCACACATGGTCACGCTCACCACCGAGGCGAAGGACAAGCTGCGATCCCTGATCGCCTCGGCCGGCGATCCCGAGACCGGGCTGCGCGTGCAGGTGGTCCCCGGCGGGTGCTCCGGCTTCGAGTACGACCTGTCGCTCGCCTCACCGGCCGACGGCGACGAGGTGGTGGACGGCGACGGGGTCCGCGTCATCGTGGACCGCTTCAGCGTGCCGTACCTCCTCGGCGTCGAGCTGGACTACGAGGAGGGCTTCCAGGGCGCGGGGTTCCTGATCAACAACCCCAACGCGTCCGCCTCCTGCGGCTGCGGGAAGAGCTTCCAGGCCTAGCGCGGAGCGTCCGGCCCGCGACCGCAATTCCCGCCGGTCCTACCGCGCGAAGCGCGGTCGCAGCGCCCGTGCAGAGAGGTGCTGCTTGGCCGGCGGGATTGTCCGTCTAGGAACCGTAGTCGGCGGTGACGAGGGTGGTGTCGCAGCCCCCGTCGCTGGCGCTGCCGGCGCCGACCCACCGGTAGCGGGGGTTCAGCAGGTTCGTCCGGTGCCCCGGGCTGTTCATCCACATCTGGACGGTACGCCGGGCCGTCGAGGCGTCGCAGCCCCCGAGCTCGGCCAGGTTCTCGGCCATCCAGCGGTCGCGGGGGAAGCCCGCCTCCACCAGCCGGGTCCAGAACGGCGACCCGTCCGGGCCGTCGTGGGTGAGCTGCCCCGTGGCCAGCAGGTAGCGGCTCTGCGCGCGTGCGGGCCGGCGCAGGGTGGCGGACATGCGCAGCGGCTTGCGGCCGTGGTCCGCACGGACGCGGTTCATCTCGGCCACGAGCGCCGTCTCGATCCGCCCGGGCCCGAAGGTCTCCGGGGTCGGGGAGTCGGCGGCCTCGGCGGAGCCGGTCCCGAGAACGATGGCGCACGCGGCCGTCATGGCCAGAGCTGATGCACGTCCGAGCATCCCAGTCTCTATCGGCGGCAGGGGGCGCCCGCTGAATGTCCGCCCGCGACATGTGCGAGCATTTCCGGGTGACTGGACGAGCGCGTGCGCCACGGGTCCACTGGCGCCCGCCGAAGCGTGGTGTGTGGTGGCCCATGTGGGCCTTCGGCTGGGGGGTCCTGCGCGTCACGCTGCCGTGGCTCGTGGGCCTCCGGGTGCGGGGGCGGGAGCACATCCCGGCGCGCGGGGGCGTCCTGGTGGTGGCGAACCACCTCGCCGACATCGACCCCGCCGCGCTCGGCCTGGCGTGCACGCCGCGGCCCGCCCAGTACCTGGCGATGGCGCGGCACTTCACGCACCAGCCGCTCGCGATGCTGCTGTTCTCGCTCGGGGCCTTCCCGGTGCAGGCGGGCCAGCCGGACACGCGGGCGCTGCGCCACGCGCGGAACCAGCTCGAGGCGGGCCGCCTGGTGGTCATCTTCCCGGAGGGCGCGCCCACGTGGGGCCCGGAGATGTCGGAGTTCCGCCAGGGCGTCGGCCACCTGGCGCTCACGCCCGGGGTGACGGTGGTGCCCGCGGCACTGTGGGGGACGCACCGGGTGCTGCGCGGCTGGCGGCCGGTGGGGAGGGGGCCCGTGCGCGTCGCGTTCGGGCCGCCCGTGCCGGTGTCGGCCGAGGGCACCCGGCGTGAGCGGGGCACCCGCCTGACCGCCGACGTCCGCGACGCGATCCAGGCGCTGCTCGACCCGATGGTCCGGCAGCGCCCGTGATCGCGCACGCCGCCCCGCCCGCCCCGGTCATCGCCGCCCCCGCCGTGAGCTTCGGGAGGATCGCGGTGCGGCTCGGCCCCGGCACCCGGCGCATCGAGGTGCAGGCCGACGGGCGCATCACGCTCCGCCGGTCCGTCCCGCCGGGCCCGCGGCGCATGTCGGTCCCCGTCCCGGTGGGCGTCCACCCCGTGCGGGTGCGCGCGATCGGCCCGGGCGGGTCGCGCTGGTCGGCCACCGTGCGGGTGCGGGCGCTGCCGCGGTCGGCGCTGCGCGCCGGCCGGATCCCGGGCTGGGTCGACCGCCGGCTCCAGGGCGACATCGACCGCCTGGTCGCCGGGATGCCCGCGATCTCCGGCGTCTACGTCCAGCACCTGGTCACGGGCTGCGGCGCGTCGTCGAACGCCGACGCCCAGTTCCCGGCGGCCTCCACGCTGAAGGCGGCGATCCTGGTCGACGCGGTCCGCCGGGGGCGGGCGGACGACATGCGGTCCACGCTCGACCGGATGGTCATCGACTCCGACGACGTCGCGGCCAACAGCGTGCTGGCGTCGCTCGGCGGCGGGTCGGGCGACGCCGGCGCCCGCAGCGTCACCGACACCCTCCACGCGCTCGGCCTCGACCGGTCCCTGGTGCGCCGCCCGTACATCATCGAGGACGCCCGCCGGCCGCTCGTGATCCGCACCGACCGCTCCCCCGCGCTGTTCACCAACTTCATCACCACGCCCTACGAGCTGGCGCGGCTGATGGTGGCGATCCACCGCGGCGCGGTCGGGCGCGGCGGCGTCGCCCGGCTGGGCATCGGCGTGCGCGCCGCCCGGGCGGAGCTGCTGGCCCGGCTGCTCGACGTGCGCGACCGCAGCAAGCTGGTGGCGGGCCTGCCCGCGTCGGTCCCGGTGGCCCACAAGACCGGCTACACGGAGCAGGTGAAGCACGACGGCGGCATCGTCTATCTCCGGAGCGGCCCCGTCGTGGCCGCGGCGATGACGTGGAGCGCGTCCGGGGTGGGCGACGCCACCGGCGACCGCTTCATCGCCGAGGTCGCACGGGCGGCGCGGCACCGGCTCGGGAACGGCGGCGTCTGCGACGGGCTCCCGCGGATCTCCGAGAGGGGGCGCTGATGGTGGTCGCGGGCTGGTACGACGATCCGACGCGCGCGGGGCGGCGCCGGTACTGGGACGGCGAGGGGTGGACCTCGTACGTCAGCGACGGCGGCCCCACCGCGAACGATCCCGTCCCGATCCCGGCGCCGCCCCCGCCGGGCCCGCCTCCGGCCAGGCCCCCGCGGGGCCCGGCCTGTACCCGTGGACCCCGCTCGGCCGCGCCGGCTTCGGCGTGGCGGCGGTCGGCGGGATCCTGACCGCGGCCACCGCCGGCTCGACCGCCGTCGAGCAGGAGCCCTTCGGCTACATCGAGGTGGCGGGCGGGTCGTGGATCGGCGTGATCGCCGCCGTGCTGGGCGTCGCGGCGGCCGCCGCGCCGTGGCCGTGGGCGCGCCTGACCGGCGTGGCGATCACCAGCCTGTTCGCGCTCCTCGTCTCGTTCGCGCTCATCGGGTTCCGCACGTCCGACGACCTGGTCGCGGGCGTGGACGTGACGATGGGGCCCGCCGGCTGGCTCATGCTGGTCGAGCGCGCTGCTGCTGTTCGCCGGGACGGCCCTGGCGCTGATCGGGCTGCGGCGTCCGGCGACGGCGCCCGACCCGGGGCTCGACCCGAAGGACGGCAAGGCGGTGGCGTCGCTGGTGCTGGGGATCGTGGGGATGATCATCCCGGTCGCGGCGGCGCCGGCGATCGGCCTGGGGCTGTTCGCGATGGACGACGTCCGCGTCAGCGGCGGCCGCATCGGGGGCCGCGGGCTGGCGGTCGCCGGGTTCGTGCTCGGGATCGTGTCGCTCAGCCTCTGGGGGCTGGGTCTCCTCCTGGGGATGCTGCTCTCCCAGCCCTGAGCCGGGGGCGGCGGCCTTCGATCGTCGCCCGCCAGTCGATCCGGCCGAGCAGCCACAGCACCGCGAACAGCGCGGCCAGCCCGAGCGCGATCGGCACCGGGCCCACCCAGTCGCGGAGGCGGTCGGCGAGCTCGTCGGCCGCGGTGCCGGCGACGGCCACACCGAACCCGAACGTGACCAGCCGGCCCGCGAAGCACGACCCGAACACCAGGGCCAGGTTCACGCGGAGGATGCCCGCAGCGGTGTACAGGGCGCCCGACGGCGGCGGCGACACGGCCAGCACGGTCGCGACGCCCAGGGTGGATCGCCCGCCGTGCAGCCGCTCGCCCAGGTAGTCGATGTTCTCCCGCGCCCCCGCCGACATGAGGCGCGGCCCGAGGACGCGGGTCCACGCCGCCAGGATCGTCCGTCCCAGGGCGGCGCCGGCGGCGGTGGCCACGACGATGCCGACCGGGTGCACGTCGAGCTGCACGCTGAGGTACGCGGCCACCAGCCACGACGGCGGCATCGGCAGCGGCGTCGCGTTCAGGGCGGCCAGCAGGGCGACGGCGAACAGGTACTCCACCCGGCGAGCGTAGCCGCGCGTCGGAGGTTCTCGTCGGTTCTCTGGCCGCGGGGCCAGTTGGAGGTCGGCCGTCTCCGGGTAGCCCCGCTGATGACCGGAACGCGAGAGAGGGAGTACGGCATGACCCGCACCCCACGGCGCACCGAGTCCCGGACCATCGGCGAGGAGATCCGCGCCCGCGCGGAGCGCTCGCCCCATGAGGGGATCGAGGACGCGACGCCGATCACCGGCGCCTCGCGCGCCACCGCCCCGCCGCGGCCGCCGCGGGGGCGGCGGCGCGCCACGGAGACGCCCCGGCTGCCGCCGGGGGCGAGATGAGGCGCACGGCCGTGCAGGTGGCCGCGTGAGCGGCCACTGGTCGGACTGGCGTCCCGGCGCGCCCGCCTACACCCTGGGCGTGGAGGAGGAGCTGATGGTGCTCGGCGGGCAGCGGCTGCAGCTGGAGCCCGCCGGCCCGCGCGTCGCCGAGGCCCTGCCGCCGCACCTGCGCGCGGTGGTGTCCGTGGAGACGCACGCCTCGGCGCTGGAGGTCCACACGTCCATCCAGGAGCGCGTGGGCGACGCCGCCGCCGAGCTGGCGGGGTTGCGCGCGGAGCTGGCGGGCGAGCTGGAGGCGCTCGGCCTGCGTGCCGCCAGCGCCGGCACCCACCCGCTGTCGCTCGGGCTCGACACCACCGTGTCCCCGCAGGACCGCTACCAGGAGATCCACCGGGCGCTGGGGGCGCTTGCCCGCCGGGAGCCGACGTTCGCCCTCCACGTGCACGTGGGGCTGCCGACGCCGGAGGCGGCGCTGCGGGCGTACGACAGCCTGCGCGTCGCCGTGCCGCTGCTGATCGGGCTGTCGGCCAACTCCCCGTTCTGGCGGGGCAGCGACAGCGGGCTGGCGTCGGCCCGGACGTTCGTGTTCGGGGCGTTCCCGCGCACCGGCCTCCCGCGCGCGTTCGCGACGTACGAGCAGTACGTCGCCGCGCTGGACGCCCTGATCGGGGCGGGGGCGATCCGCGACCACACGTTCGTGTGGTGGGACCTGCGCCTGCAGCCGCACCTCGGGACCATCGAGATCCGCGCGATGGACGCCCAGGTGGAGGTGTGGGAGACCGCCGCGCTGACGGCGCTGGTCCAGTGCCTGGTGCGCGCCGCGGCGGAGGAGAGCCCAGAGGAGGCGCCGCCGCCGGAGGTGCTGGACGAGAACCGCTTCATCGCGGCCCGGCACGGCATCCAGGCCCGCCTGATCGACGACGGCCGGCCGACGCCGCTGCCGGTGCTGCTCGACCGGACGCTCGCCCGGCTGGCGCCGCACGCCGAGGACCTCGGGTGCGTCGCGGAGCTGGAGGCGGTGACGGACCTGGCGCGCGAGAACGGCGCCGCCCGGCAGCGCCGTGCGGCGGAGGAGCTGGGCGTGACGGGGATCGCCGCCGCCCTCGCCGACGCATACGCGGCGCCGGCGACGCGCGACGTCGTCGGATCCGGGAGCGGCTGAGCGGGGGCTAGCGGCGGCCGCGGCCGAAGTCCTGGCCGCCGGGGGCCGCCGCCCGCGCCCGGGCGAGCTCGGCGGTGGCGGCGGGGACGGCCTCGGGCTCCCGGTCCTCGACGGGCGGCTCGATCCGCTCGATGCGGTGGGCCAGCACGTTGAGGTTGCGCTCGCGCCGCTCGAGCCGGCCCCACACGACCAGCAGCGGGTCGCCACGGACGGCGGCGCGGTGGCGTTCGTACACCTCGGGGCGCACGATCACGTTGACCATCCCCGTCTCGTCCTCGAGCAGCAGGAACACGATGCCGCCGGCGGTGGCGGGGCGCTGGCGGGCCACCACGAGCCCGGCGACGAGGACGTCGCTGCCGTGGGGGGTCTCGCGCAGCTGGGCGGCGGTGCGGACGCCCGGCGGCAGCCCGTGCCGGACCAGGGTCACGAGGTGCCAGCCGGTGGAGAGGCCGGTGGTCTCGTAGTCGGCGACCACCCGCTCGAAGCGCCCGGGCTCGGGGAGCGGCGGGGCGGGGGCGGCGGGGATCGGCAGGGCGAGCTGGGTTCCGGCGGCGGTCGCCCGGGGGCGGGCGAGCACGCCGAGCTCCCAGAGCATCGCCCGCCGCGGGCGCTCCATGACGTCGCAGGCGCCGGACCTCACGAGCTGGGCGATCTGCTCGCGGCGCAGGTCGGCGCGGGCGGCGAGGTCGGCGATGTCGCGGAACGGCCCGTTCGCCTCGCGCTCCGCCACGAGGCGGGCGGCGGCCTCCTGGCGGACGTCGCGCACGTAGCCGAGGCCGATCCGCACCGCGCCGTCGTCCATCTCGCAGTGGGCGTGCGAGCGGGCGACGCACGGCGGCAGCACCCGCACGCCGCGCCGTTGGGCGTCGCGGACGAGGCTGGCCGGCGGGTAGAAGCCCATCGGCTGCGAGTTGAGGAGGGCGGCGAGGAACTCGGCGGGGTGTCGCTGCCGCAGCCAGGCGCTCTGGTAGGCGAGGACGGCGAACGCCGACGAGTGGGCCTTGGGGAAGCCGAAGTTGGAGAAGCCGATCAGCTTCGTGAAGACGGTCCGGATCGTCTCGTCGTCAACGCCGCGGGCGCGGGCGCCGTCGCGGAACTCCTTCCAGAGGGCGATCATCGCCTCGCGGCTGCGCTTGCGGCTCATCGCGCGGCGCAGCGCCTCCGCCTGGCCGGGGGTGAAGCCGGCGAGCGCCATCGCCACCTCGAGCACCTGCTCCTGGAACACCACCACCCCGAGCGTCTCCCGCAGGCAGTCGGCCAGGAGGGGGTGGTCGTAGGGCGGCTCGAAGTCGGGGTCCTCCCGCTTCATGCGCCGGTGCTTCACGTACGGGTGGACGGCGCCGCCGCTGACCGGCCCGGGGCGGATGAGGGCGACCTGGATGGTGAGGTCGTCGAGGTTCTCGGGCCGCGTCTGCAGGAGGCTCTGCATCTGGGCGCGGCTCTCGATCTGGAACACGCCGACGGTGTCGGCGTCCTGGATCTCCTCGTAGACGGCGGGATCGGTGAACCCGATGCGCGAGAGGTCAACGGACGCGCCGCGCTCCCGGGCGATCATGTCGACGCACTCCTCGACCGCCGACAGCATCCCCAGGCCGAGCAGGTCGATCTTCACGAAGCCGGCGTCCGCGCAGGAGTCCTTGTCCCACTGGCAGATCTGCCGGCCGGGGAAGGCGGCGGGCACGACGGGGACGAGCTCCACGAGGGGGCGGGCGCTGACGACCATGCCGCCGGAGTGCTGCGACAGGTGCCGGGGGAGGCCGGCGGCGTGGTAGCTCAGGAACGCGAGGGCGCGCCAGCGGGGCGACGCGAGCTTGGCCTCGCCGTCGGGCAGGCGGGCGAGCTCCTCCTCCACGGCGCGGGCCGACGACCAGCCGTCGGAGAGGCGCGCGAGGCGCTCGATGTCCGCCTCCGGCAGGGCGAGCGCCTTCCCCAGCTCGCGGATGGCCATGCGGATGCGGAAGGTGGGGAAGGCGGCGACGAGCGCGGCGTGCTCGTGCCCGTAGCGGGCGATGATCTCCTCGATCAGGCGCTCGCGGACGTCGCGGGGGAAGTCGAGGTCGATGTCGGGCACCGACGCCATGTCCCGGTTGAGGAAGCGGCCCAGGAAGAGGCTGTTCTCGACCGGGTCGATGTGGGAGAGGCCGGTGAGGTAGCAGACGATCGAGCCGACGGACGACCCCCGCCCCCGGCCGGGCGGCAGCCAGCGGCGCGCGGAGCCGGCGGGGCGCACCTGGAGCGCCACCTCGCGGGCGAGCTCCAGGACGTCGCGGTGGAGCAGGAAGAACCCGGCGAGGTCGTGGTGGGCGATCAGCGCGAGCTCCTCGTCGAGCCGGGCGCGCGCGACCGCCCGCTTGCCCGCGTTGGGGTAGCGGGCGCCGAGCTGGTGGACGCAGAGGGCGGCGAGGGCGTCCTGGGCGGTCTGGCCGGGGTGGGAGCCGACGAAGTCGGGGAAGCGGTAGCCGAGGTCGCGGGTGAGGTCGAACTCGAGCCGCTCCGCGACCCGGAGGGTCTGGGCGACGGCCGCGGGGTGGTCGGCGAAGAGGGCGGCGGTCTCCGGCGGGCGGGCGCAGGACGGCCTGGCGGTTGCCGCGGCGGGCGTCCTCGGAGCCGTCGAGGGTGAGGCGGTGCCCGATCGCGACGAACGCGTCCTGCAGCAGCGCCGCCTCGGCGGAGTGGGCGTGGGGGTCGCCGGTCGCCACGGCGGGGACGCCGGCCGCCTCCGCCAGGCGCTCCAGGTCGCGCGCGAGCGCCCGGTCCCCCCGGTTGCGGGTGAGCTGGATCTCGACGTGGACGTTCTCGCGGCCGAAGTCCGCGATCAGCGCGCGCAGCGCCGCGTCCGCCCCGCGGCGGTCGCCGGCGCGGACGAGCCGTGGGACGAGGCCGTGGCGGGCGCACCCGGTGAGGCACACGAGGCCCTCCGTGCGGCCCGCCTCCGAGAGCGCGGCGCGGTCGAGCGCCGGGGGGATCGCGCGGCGGTCCGGCGGCGGGCGCGTCTCCGCGTGGGCGAGGGTGATGAGGCGGCACAGGTTGGCGTACCCCCGGCCCGTCGCCGCGAGGAGGGTCAGGTGGGAGCCATCCGCGAGCGTGAGCTCCGCCCCGGTGATGGGCCGGACCCCGGCGGCGCGGGCGGCGTGGGCGAACGCGAGCGATCCGCACACCCCGTCGTGGTCGGTCAGCGCGAGCGCCTCGTGGCCCATCGCCGCCGCCGTCTCGGCCATCTCCTCGGGTGTGGACGCCCCGTCGAGGAAGCTGAACCCGGAGTGCGCGTGCAGCTCGACGTAGGGGACGGGGGTGGAGGTGGGGACGGACGGCGGAGGCATCGAACACATGTTCGTACCATCGGGCAGGCAGATCAACCGGGTTGCGGGGTCAGGTGGTCGTCACCGTCTCGGATCGCGCCCTGCTCTCCGCGCCTCGTTGACCCTCGCTCCGCTCGATGGGAGCGTCCTCCCACGGCTCCGAGAGAGGGAGAGACGGATGCGCGGCATCGTCTTCAACGCTCCCCGGGGACGTGTCCGTTGAGGATGTCCCGGACCCCGCGATCCTCGAGCCCGGCGACGCCCTCGTCCGCGTGACGAAGGCCGGCATCTGTGGCTCGGACATGCACATCTACAACCACGGCGACGCCTTCGGCTTCGACCCGGGCTGTCGCCTCGGCCACGAGTTCGTCGGCGTCGTCGAGGAGGTGGGTGCGGACGTCCAGAGGGTCCGCCCGGGGCAGAAGGTCGCGTCGCCGTTCTGGATCTCGTGCGGCGAGTGCCACTTCTGCCGGCGGGGGCTGCAGACGTCCTGCGTGCACGGCGGGGCGTACGGGTTCCAGCCGTTCTGGCCCGGCGGCGGGGACGTGCAGGGCGGCCAGTCCCAGTGGGTGCGGGTGCCGATGGCGGACGGGACGCTGGAGCCCGTCCCCGACGCGCTCGCCGACGACGAGCACGACGCCCGCGTGCTGCCGATGACCGACGTGTTCACCACGGCGTACCACGCGGTGGTGGGCGCGGACATCGCGGAGGGCGACACGGTGCTGGTGGTGGGCGACGGCGCGGTCGGTCTGCTCGCCTGCCACGCCGCCAGGTTGTTCAATCCCGCAGCGATCGTGCTCGCCGGCCACCACGACGACCGGCTCGAGGTCGGCCGTCGCCTCGGCGCCACCCACGCGGTGAACACCTCTGCCGGCGACGACCTCTCAGACGTCCTGGGGGACCTCACCGACGGCTTCGGCCCCCAGGCGGTCATCGACGCGGTCTCCAGCCCCGAGTCGATGCGCTCCTCTGTCGAGCGCGTCCAGGCGGGCGGGACGGTGAGCTGGGTGGGGATGGAGGTGTTCCTCGGTGCCCCGGAGCTCCCGTGGGACGCCTGCTTCCTGCGCAACCTCACGATCCGCGGCGGCGTCGCCCCCGTGAAGCGATACCTCCCGGAGCTGTGGCCGCTGCTGGAGGACGGCCGGATCGACCCGTCCCCCGTCCTGACGCAGGACCTGGCGATGGACGATGCCGCGGCCGGCTATGCCCCGATGGCCGACCGCCGCGAGGGCACCGTGAAGGTCTGCATGTCGCCGAACGGCTGAGCGGGTCGGATTCACCCGCCGTCAAACCCGGCCGGTCCCGGAACCCGGGACCGGCCGTCGCCGGGCGGCGCTCCTTCGCCGCTCCTCACCGCGTGAAGCTGCGCATCTCCCAGAACAGCCCCCGGTGCAGGCCGTCGGGCTCCAGGCCCTCCGCCGTGGCCGCCGCCACGATCGACGCGGGCGGGTGCACGTACACCCGGAAGGCGTGGCGGCGCATCCGCTCCACCAGGTTCACCCCGCCGACCGCCAGGCGGGTCAGCCACCCGGCCCGGGGATAGGTCATCACCAGCAGCGACCGGGCGTGGCCGGCGGCGATGCCCGTGAGGCGCGGGCCGTCCGGGTCGCAGCAGACGACCCGGTTCAGCACGACGACGTCCGCCGCGGGGATGTCCGGGGCGGTGGCGAAGTCGCCGGTCCGGCGGGTCATCCGCCCGGCGAGGCCGGCGCGTTCGGCGAGCCGCCGGGCCTGCTCGTCGTAGGCCGGGGACATCTCGACGACCGTCGCCCGCGTCCCGCCCGCCCGCAGGAGCTCGAGGGGGACGGCGCCGACGCCGCCGCCGACCTCCAGCACGCTGCGGCCATCGACGCCGTGCCGGGCGACCTCGGCGACGACGCGGCGCGACGCCCGGTCCAACCCGCGCCGCTCATAGCGCCGTGCGTCCCGGCGCGCGACCCGCTCGGTGAAGAACGCCTCGTACTCGCGGCTGCAGCAGCGGCTCACGGGCGACGGCCCGTCAGGCGTCGATCTCCGTGCCGAAGTTCGGGTAGCGGTCGGTCAGCAGCCCCATGTAGCCGTGCGTCTGGGCCGTGAAGCGGACCGCCCAGGCCGTCAGGTTCCGCAGGCCCAGCGGCATCGTGCCCAGGACGAGGCAGGCGACCCACGAGATGAGCCCCAGGATCTCCAGCAGGTAGCCGATGATGGAGCTCACGATCAGCACCGGGATCGCCAGGATG
Source organism: Miltoncostaeaceae bacterium (assembly GCA_963749475.1). GTDB lineage: Bacteria > Actinomycetota > Thermoleophilia > Miltoncostaeales > Miltoncostaeaceae > Miltoncostaea. The sequence goes on along the minus strand of CAVVMP010000007.1, from coordinate 468,191 downwards.
ATGCGGAACGCCACCGTCCACCGGTTCTGCGGCGCCGGCGGGGCGATCGACAGGTCCGCCTGGTACGGGTCCGTCCCCATGAACCCCGGATACGGGTCCGCGAGGAACAGCAGGTAGCCGTAGATGTGCGTCTGGTAGCGCAGGTACTGGGCGATGAAGTCGTGCAGCCCGTCCGGCGTCCGCCCCGCGAAGAGGGTCGCGAACCAGCTGACGATCACCGCGAAGAACACGACGATCCCCCACAGCGCCAGCCAGATCAGGTGCGGGATCGCGAGGATCAGGCGGAAGAACACCGTCAGGCGGGTGCGCCGCAGGTCGTCGCTCACGGAGAGCCGGATGGGATGTGGTTCCACTGGGGCGACCATAGGTCACGCCACCGGCCCTGGGCAAATCCGCGACCCCGGCGCCGCTCCGGAACGTGTGAGGGGGGCGCCAGTGCCCAGGCGCCCCCCTCGGGTTCCGCGACGCCAGGTGCCCGCCGGCGTCGCAGTGATGTGGTGGTCCGTCCTGCACCACATGCATCGCCCGGAAGGGGATCTCCCAGGCGTGTGCATAGAGAGCGTGCCCATGACGTGGAATGCGAAACCGCCACCGGGCAGATAAGGACCCATTCATGTTGGGCGGCGACAGCCGGCGTGGATACCATCCCGCCCCGCTCGCACCCCGTCCCTCTCGAGGTTCACGAATCCGTAACCGCCTCTCGCGCGCCGCCGCCGCCGTCGCCATCGCCGCCCTGGTCGCCGTCCCCGCCGTGGCCGCTGCGGCGCTGCCCTACGTCGCGGTCAACCCGGGCCACGGCGGCGGCGACACCGGCGCCGTCGGCCAGCTCCCGCAGGGCACCGTGACCGGACTGCCGCCGCGGACCGACGCCCAGGGCCGGACGATCCTGATGGAGAAGGACGTCAACCTCGACATCGGGCTGCGGCTCGACGCCTGGCTGCGCGCCAACGGCGGCCGCACCCTCCTGACCCGCAACCAGGACCTCGCGGGCGGGAACGTGCCGTACACCACCGAGGGCGCCGACCTGAAGGCCCGTACCGACGCCGCGAACGCCGCCGGCGTCAACATCTTCGTCTCCATCCACAACAACGCGATGGGCTCGACGGCGGGCAGCGGCACCGAGACGTTCCACTACTACTACTCGAGCGCCGCGTCGCGGACCCTCGCCAACGCCGTGCAGACCCAGCTCGTCGCGACGCTGGGCCTGCCGGACCGCGGGGTGAAGACCGCCGGCTTCTACGTGCTCCGGCACACGCGGATGCCGGCGATCCTGGTGGAGGGCGGGTTCCTGACCAACGCCACCGACGTGGTCATGCTGGCCGACCCCAACGTGCGGCAGCGGATCGCCGAGGCGGTGGGCCGCGGGATCGCCGCATACGCCGCGGCCGACGTGGCGCCGCCGCCGGAGCTGCCGCCGACGATCGGCCCGTGGGCGACGAAGCCCGCCCGGGTCCCCGCCGGCTACCGGCTGGTGAGGACCGGGATCACCAACCCGGTCGGCAAGGGCGGGTGGCTCGCGGTGATCTCCGGGTTCCGCCAGCCGGCGCAGCGCGCGCTGCCCGCGACGATCGGGCCGTGGCGCACCAGGCCGGCCCACGTGCCGTCCGGCTACCGGCTGGTGAAGAGCGGGAAGACCAACCCGGTGGGCCGGGGCGGCTGGCTCGCGGTCCTGAGGACCGCCCTCCCCCAGCCCTGACACCCCCTGACGTGGGTCAGTGGACGCTCCACGAGCCGTCCGCCGCCTCGCGGTACAGCACCACCAGCCGGCCCGGGTCAACCACCAGCTCCCAGTAGTGGCGGTCGATCGGGCGTCCCGTCCACCACAGGTCCTGCACGAGCCAGTCGTCGCGGACCGCGGCCACCTGCCGCATCCGGCCGTCGAGCTCCACCTCGGTGGGCGCGCCGTCGGCGTCGCACGCCACCCGGGCGGCCCGCGGCGCGCCGATCGCCCGGAGGCTCACCCTGGATCCGTCGTATCTCGCGGCGCGGATGCGCGAAATCGCACGCGCCATGCGGGATTCGGCGCGACCTGAGGGGTGACCCTGCGGGTGCGACGCCGAATCCCGCCTGACGCGGCGCTTCCACGCCCCGCATCCACGATCTCCGCCGGATCCAGGGTCACGTCACGGCTCGTAGGGCGTCAACGCCCACCGCCGCTCGGGGCGGCGCGACCACGGCTCGAGCTCGACCGCCCGCAGCATCGCCTCCTGCCCCTGGGCGGCGCGCACCTGGCTGACGGCCTCGCGCGTCCGCGCCCTCCGCTCCTCCGCGGGGGAGGGGATGGCCGTGAGCTGGTGGCCCGCCACCGTCCCCGACGCGTCGCCGCCGATCCACAGCTCCGCCACGGGCGCGGCGATCTCGCCGAGCCGCGGCAGGCACGCGACCGCCAGCCGGTCGGGGTCGGCGGTGGCCTCGCGCAGGGTGAGCTCCCGCGCCCACGACCCGCCGTCGGCGAGGCGCGCGCGCAGCACCAGGGTGCGCAGGGCCGCGCCGCGCCCGCGCGCCACGCCGGCGATCTCGCCGAGCATCAGGCGCGCCGCGGCCTCGAGGGCCGGCAGGGAGCCGACCGCCTCGGGGAACGTGATCGCGGCGCGCAGCGGCTGCGGCGGGATCCGCGGCCGCGGGGGGCGCCCGGGTTCGCCGCGCGCGAGCCGCCACGCCTCGAGGCCGGGGAAGCCCAGCCGTTCGAGGGCGGCGGCCCGCGGCAGCGCCGCCACCTGCCCGATCGACGCGATGCCCAAGTCGCGGAGGGCGGTGACGAGCTCGGAGGCCAGGGGGAGCCGGTCGGCGGGGAGGGGGGCGAGGAACGCGGGCACCTCCTCCTCGTCGAGCAGGAGCGGGCGGCCGGGGGCCGCCTCGCGGGCCGCCTGGAGCGCGGCGAAGAGGGTGGGGGCGGCGCCCACCCGGCCGTCGGCGCCCACCGGCAGCGCGCCCCGCACCCGCCGCATGACGCCGGGGAGGCCGCCGTGCAGGCGCATGGTCCCGCGGGCGTCGAACGCCGCCCCCTCCTGGCCGGCGGGCTCGACCGCGAAGCCTGCCGCCTCCAGGCGCTCCAGCGTGCGCTCGAACGCGTCGGCGGCCGCGTCGGGGTCGGCCACCACCAGCTCCAGGCGCGGGCAGCGGGCGAGCGCCTCGCCGATCCGCAGCCCCGGCCGGACGCCCTGCGCCTCGGCCGCCGGCGTGCACAGCCCCACCACCTGGGGGGCGCCCGGCGCCGGGCCGAGCGCGACCGGCGAGTCGGCCGGCGTGCGCGCCTGGAGGAGCGCCACCAGGAGCGGCAGGCGGGGGAGGTGGACGGCCACGATCATCGAACACATGTTCGCCCATCGCCCGGACGGCATCAAGCCGCGCGGGCCCGTCCGGGCGACGGACGGCCCGTCGCGCACTGCGGGACGCCGCTCCCCGCCGGTCAACTCGGGCCCGCGCGCGCCGAATGTCACATGTGATGGCCGATCTGGGCGACCACGCGGACGACGCGCGCCCGCGCGCGCTGCTGCTGGACGGCGACCGGGGCTCCCGCGCCCGCCTCCGCGCCCTGCTCGAGGGCGCCGGCTGGCGCCCCGACCCCGCCGCGGGCGACGCCGACGCCGTGCGCCGCCGCGGCATCGGCCCGTCCCGGGTGGTCTTCGCCGACTGGCCCCGCCTGGAGCCCCTGTGGCCCGACCTGCTCGCCGCCCGGGAGGCGGGGGACGGCGCGCCGTACCTCGTCGCCCTGATCGAGCCGGGCGCCGAGGCCGACGCCGCCGCGGCCCTCGAGGCCGGCGCCGACGACTGCCTGCTGCGCCCCGTCCGGCCCGGCGACCTGACCGCCCGGCTGGCCGTCGCCCTCCGCGCGGGCCGCGTCCGCCGCGGCGTGCGCGGCATCGTGGCCGCCGCCACCCGCGAGCGGGAGCGCGCCGCCACGGTCCTGTCGTCCCTGCCGGACGGCCTGGTGATCATGGCCCCGGACGGGACGGTGGTGGAGGTGAACGACGCCCTCTGCGGCATCCTCGGGATCCCGCGCGAGGAGCTCGTGGGGCGCCGCTCCCTGTTCCCGGAGTGGCCGGAGGAGGAGCGGCCGCGCCTGTCCGCCGCGCTCGCCGAGGCCGCCCGCGCCGGCGCCGCCGAGCGGGACGTCGTGCTGCCGCGGCCCGACGGCACCCACTTCCCCGCGCTGGTGAGCATCGCCGTGTCGCGCCCCGGCTCCGGCCGCCCCTGCGCCTACGTCGCGACCGTCAAGGACATGACCGACCGCCTGCGGGCGGAGGCCGTCCGCGCCTCCCTGGGCCGGGTGGGCGCCGTGGCCGCGGCGGGCGCCGACGCCGGCGCCGTGTTCGTGCGGATCGCCCGCGAGGTGGCCGTGCTGGGCAACGGTGCCCACGGCGCGGTCCACCGGGGCGCGGGCGGGGTGGAGCTCATCGCCGCCGCCTCCGACGCCGCCGCCCCCGGCTCCTCCCCGCGGCGCCGGCGCGGCGCGCTGCGCGCCCCCGTCGAGGTCGACGGCGCCCGCTGGGGCTGCGTCGTCGCCGCCCCCGCGCCCGGCCGGGTGCTGCCCGCCGGCCTCTGGGAGGTGCTCGAGTCGATGGCCGACCTCGCCGCGGGCGCCGTGATCGGCGAGCGGGCCCGGCGCCTCGTCGCCGCCCGGGCGGCCGCCGACCCCCTGACCGGCCTCGCCGGCCCCCAGGCCTTCGCCGACGAGCTGTCGCGCGAGGTGGAGCGCGTGCGCCGCTACGGCGGGCCGCTGTCGCTGGTGCTCGTCAACGTGGACGGCTTCCGCAGGGTCAACGACCGCCACGGCGCGCGCGTGGCCGACGACGTGCTGCGCGCGATCGGCGAGCTCATGTCCGCCCACATCCGCGCGGGCGACGCGGTCGGACGCACGGGCGGCGACGAGTTCGCCTGGCTGCTGCCCCACGCCGGGCCGGACGACGCGCGCGACGCCGCCGCCCGCCTGCGCCGCGCGATCGCCGAGACGCCGTTCCCCGAGGCCGGGTACGTGACCACCTCCGTCGGCATCGCCACCGCCGCCGCCGCCGACGCCACCGCCGACCTCCACCGCCAGGCCGAGGTGGCCCTCCACTGGGCGAAGGTGTCGGGCCGCAACCGCGCGATGGCCTACTCGTTCGCGGTGGCGGAGGAGGTCTTCGCCCACCGCGGCGGCGACCGCGCCGAGGCGCCGAGCCTGCGCGCCATGCGCGCGCTCGCGTGGGCGGTGGACGCGAAGGACCCCTACACCCACCGCCACTCCGCCCGCGTCGCCGACCTGGCGGTGCAGATCGCGACGGCGCTGGGATGGCCCGTGAGCCGCGCCGCCCAGCTGCGCGAGGCGGGCCTGGTCCACGACGTCGGCAAGATCGCCGTGCCGGACGCGATCCTGTTCAAGCCCGGCCCGCTGACCGACGGGGAGCGGGAGGCGGTGAGCGCCCACGCGGCGGTCGGCGCGCGGATCGTCGCCGACGTCCTGTCGGCGGAGCAGGCCGCCTGGGTGCGCGCGCACCACGAGCGCTGGGACGGGACGGGCTACCCCGACCACCTCGCCGGCGAGGACATCCCGGAGGAGGCGCGCGTCCTGGCCCTGGCCGACTCGTGGGACGTCATCGTGAGCTCGCGCAGCTACCAGGCCGGGCGCGGCGTCGAGGCCGCGCTGGCCGAGGTGCGCCGCTGCGCCGGCAGCCAGTTCTGGCCCGTCGCCGTCGACGCGCTCGCGCGCCTCGTCGCCGCCGGCGCGGTCACCGGCGGCGACGCCGAGGCCCCCGCGGCCCGGCCGCGCGCGGCCGTCGCGGGGGCCGGCGCCGGCTAGCCCCGGGCGGCGCCCCAGCGGTCGTCGTGCACCAGCGTCCGCCACGGGCGCCGGATCTTCGCGAGCATGGGCGGCAGCCCCTCCGGGAACTGGAGGGGGTATCCGAGGGGCGTGAGCAGCGGGACCTCGACCTCGTCCGGCAGGCCGAAGAGCGCGCGCACCTCGTCCTCCACGAACCACTGGAAGACGGTCGGCACCGTCCCGAGGCCCTTCGCGCGGGCCGCGACCATCAGGTTCTCGAGCATGAACGCCACCGACGTGATGTCGGCGTCCCGCTCGAACTGGCGGTCGGACACCTGCGGGTACGCGTTGCGCGGCACGCGCAGGCACAGGATCCACACCGGCACCAGCGGGTAGGTCCCGAGCGCGGTCTCGGCGTAGCCGCGGGCCCAGACGGCGTGGTCCTCGGGGCTCGCGCCCTCCGCCGGCGGCCGCGCGATGCGGAAGTACTCTGCGCCGCCGCGCATCACCAGCTCGGCGAGCGCCGCCCGCTTCTCCGCGTCGCGGACCACCAGGAGGCTCCACGCCTGCTGCATCCCGCCGGTGGGGGCGAGCAGGGCGAGGCGGATCAGCTCGTCCAGGTCCTCGTCGCTGACCGGGCGGTTCGTGAACTGGCGCACGCTGCGCCGCTTGCGGATGGCCTCCAGGGCGTCCATTGGCTCCTCGCGGGTCGGGGCAGGCCGCGCGGAATCTACCCTCAGCCGTCGGGCTCCGGGCGGCGGCGCCCCTCCTTGACCGCGGACCGCCGGGCCTTGCCGGCCAGGCGCCGCTCCGACGACGCGCGCGACGGGCGGGTGGGCCGGCGCGTCGGGGCGGGCGGCGCGAGGGCCTCGGCCACCCGCCGCTCCAGGCGGGCCACCACGATCGCGCGGTTGCGCTCCCGGGAGCGGTCCGTCTGGCTGCTGAGCCGCAGCGGGCGCCGGGCGAGCCCGAGGCGCGCCGCCAGCCGCTCCGCGAGGGGCTCGGGGACGCCCGCCAGGTCCTCGGCGCGGATCGTGAGGACGGCGCGGGTCTCCGCGTGGTCGCGCCGCTGGCCGCCGGGCCCCGACGCGCGGGACCAGGTCCAGGCGCCGCGCACCGCGAGGAGCGCCGCGACCTCGGCGGGGGTCATCCCGTCGGGGCGGGGACCTTCGGCCTCGGAGGCCGCCCGGGCCTCCTCGATGCGCCCGATCGCCTCCTCGCGGGTCACGTCGTGGCCCTTCTCGCGCTTCCAGATCACGAAGCCGCAGCCGGGGTTCTTCCGGCTCTTCCAGCTCGTGCAGCCGTAGGCGCGGCTGTTCTCCACGATCTGCCCGCCGCAGCCGGGCGTGGGGCACGCCGCGAGCGGCTCCTTCGACGCGGCCGGGGCGGCGTTGGTCTCGCCGCGCGGCCACCATCGCCCGCGCCGCCTCGACGTCCACCTCGCCCTTCTGGCCGCGGACCTTCTTCCAGATGACGTAGCCGCAGCCCGGCTCGGAGCGGCTCTTCCAGCTGGTGCAGCCGTAGCTCTTGGTGCGCTCGACGATCTCGCCGCCGCAGCCGGGGGTGGGGCAGGGGCCGATGACCTCGCGCTGCTCCTCCAGGTCCTTGCTGGAGCGGCCGGCGTGCGATGTGCTCCAGCGCCTCCTCGCGGGTGATCGTGCGCCCGTTCTGCTGCTTCCAGAGCGTGTAGCCGCAGCCCGGGTCGTCCTTGCCGTGGTACGTGTTGCAGCCGTAGCTCTTCGGATACTCCACCACCTGGCCCTCGCAGCCCGGCGTGGGGCAGGGGGCCAGCGGCTCGCGCTCGATGCGCAGGTCGCCGCGCTCCTTGTCGGCGAACCAGGCGACCACCTGGCGGGTGAAGTCGTCGATCTCGAGGCGGAACTCCTGCGCCTGCTCCTCGCCGCGCTCGATGCGGTTGAGGCGCTGCTCCCAGCGGCCCGTCAGCTCGGGGCTGGTGAGCACGTGGTCGCCGAGCATCCGGACGAGGCCGATGCCCTTCTCGGTGGCGCGCAGGGCGCGGCCCTCGCGCTCGACGTACTCCGCGTCCACCAGCCGCTCGATGGTGGCCGCGCGGGTGGCGGGGGTGCCGATGCCGGCGTCCTTCATCGCCTCGGCCGCCTCGTCGTCGTCCACGAGCTTGCCGGCGGTCTCCATGGCGCGCAGGAGCGTGCCCTCCGAGTACCGGGCGGGCGGCTTGGTGCTGCTTCGCGAGCGCCTCGCGACTCCGTGCAGGTGACGGCGTCGCCCACCGCGAGCTGCGGCAGCGACTGCTCCGACTCCTCCTCGCCCTTGCCGTTCTGGGCGTCGGCCGGCGCGTCGGCCAGGCCCTCCTCGCCGTAGGCGGCGCGCCACCCGGCCTCGATCAGGACCTTGCCGCGCGAGCGGAACAGGTGCTCGCCGCACCCGCGTCTCGACCACCGTCCGCTCGAACCTGGCGGCGGGGTGGAAGACCGCCAGGAAGCGGCGCGCGACCATGTCGTAGATGCGGCGCTCGTCGCGGGTGAGGCCCGGACAGGTCGTGGTCGCCCTCGGTGGGGATGATGGCGTGGTGGTCGGTGACCTTGGCGTCGTTGACCACGCGGCCCGAGCGGCAGGCGGTCGAGGCCGAGCACGTAGCGCGCCGGGTCGGCGTACTCGCGCCGCGGCCGCGCCGACGCCGCTCACCACCGACTTCAGCTGGCCGGCCATGTCGCCGGACAGGAAGCGCGAGCTGGTGCGCGGATAGGTCAGCAGCTTGTGCTGGTCGTAGAGCGCCTGGGCGGTGCCGAGGGTGCGGCTGGCCGAGAAGCCGAAGCGGCCGTTGGCCTCGCGCTGGAGCGTGGTGAGGTCGTAGAGCAGCGGCGGCTGCTCGATCTGCGGCTTCGTCTCGAGCGCCTCGACCACGCCGGGCTGCCCGCTCGTGGCGGCGGCGATCGCCTCGGCCGGCGCGGCCGCGGTCGAGGCGGGTGGTGGAGCCCTCGTGCCACAGGCCCTTGTAGCCGGAGCCGCCGGCGATCGCGAAGCCGGCCTCGACCTCCCAGTAGTCCTCGGGCGACGAACGCGGCGATCGCCAGGTCGCGGTTCACGATCAGCGCCAGCGTCGGCGTCTGCACGCGCCCGAGCGACAGCACCTTGCGGATCGAGCCGGCCTTCGTGGTGGCGGCGCGGGTGGCGTTCATGCCCACGAGCCAGTCGGCCTCGCTGCGGGCGCGGGCGGCGGCCTCGAGCGGCAGCATCTGCTCGTCGTCGCGCAGCGCGTCGAACGCGTCGCGGATCGCCTTCTGGGTCATCGAGCTGAACCAGGCGCGGCGCACCGGCTTCTCGCGCGCCGCCTTCGGCGCGGTCTCCAGGATGAGCTTGAAGATGAGCTCGCCCTCGCGCCCGGCGTCGCAGGCGTTGACGATCACGTCCACGTCGGGCCGCTTCATCAGGGCGTGGAGGCGACTTCAGGGTCTTGGCGGCCTTCGCGTCGCGCGGCTGGTAGCGGAACTCCTCCGGCAGGATCGGGAGGTCGTCGTAGCTTCCACTTCTTGTAACGGTCGTCGTAGGCGTCGGGATCCACCTGCTCGACCAGGTGGCCGACGGCGAAGGCGACGATCGCGTCCTGACCCTCCCAGTGGTCGCCGACGCGCTTGGCCTTCGGGCCGATGCAGCGCTTTGGCGACGTCCTGGGCGACGGACGGCTTCTCGCAGATGACGAGGGACGGCATGGCGGCGCAGGGTAGCACCGGGTTCCCCGGATCCGTCCAGCCCCCTCCCGCGGCGGGCCGGACCGGCCCTACGGGGCCGGCGACGACCGCCTCGACGCGCCGCCAGATGTCCTCCGGCACCGTCTTCAGCACGGACACGGCGTCGGAGAGGGCGACGTCGCCGATGCGCGCCGCCCTGCAGCGCGACCATCCGGCCGAAGCCGCCCTCGGCCACCAGCTCGGCCGCCCGCTCGCCGAAGCGGGTGGCGATGACGCGGTCGAACGCGATGGGGGTGCCGCCGCGCTGCACGTGCCCGAGCACGACCGGCCGGGCCTCCGCGCCGGATCGCCGCTTCGACAGGCGCTCGGCGAGCACGCTCGCCCACCCCGGCCTTCGCGAGCTGGGCGTGCCCGAAGTCGTCGACCTCGCCGCTCGCGGCCTCCTCGTCGAGCACCACCCCCTCGCTCACGACCACGATGCCGTAGCCCCGCCGCGCGCGCGCGCCGGTCCTCGAGCGCGCGCACCACGGCGTCCACGGAGGTGGGCTGCTCGGGGATCAGGATCGCGTGGGCCCCGCCGGCGAGCCCCGACTCCAGCGCGATCCAGCCGGCGTGCCGGCCCATCACCTCGACCACGATCACGCGGTCGTGCGACTCGGCGGTGGTGTGCAGGCGGTCGATCGCGTCGGTCGCGATCTGCACGGCCGTCCAGAAGCCGAACGTGAAGTCGGTGCCCGAGAGGTCGTTGTCGATCGTCTTCGGGACGCCCGACCACCTTCAGCCCGTGCTCGGCGTACAGCCGCCGGGCCACGCCGAGCGTGTCCTCGCCCCCGATCGCGACGAGCGCGTCGAGGCCGAGGTCGGCGAAGGCGCGGACGCACTCCTCGCCGCCGCCCTCCGACTTGAAGGGGTTGGTGCGCGAGCTGCCGAGGATGGTGCCGCCGCGGGTCAGGATCGCGCGCGACGTCGTCGCGGGTCAGGGGCCGGCGCGTCGCGCTCCAGCAGGCCGCGCCACCCGTGCTAGCAGGCCGACGTGCTCGTGCCCGTGCCGGCCGCCGGTGCGCACCACGGCCCGGATCACGGCGTTCAGGCCGGGGCAGTCACCCCCGCCGGTCAGGATGCCGACGCGCATCGCGGGGGACCATAACCGTGGAGGCCCGCCTCCCGCGAGGGCGTCAACGCCCGCTGGACCAGCGCCGTGGCCAGCGCGCCGAGCACGGCGCACGCCGCCGGCGCACACGACGCGGCGACCGCGAACGCCGTCCGGTCGATGACCATCTCGTGCAGGTCGAGGCGCCGCGCCGCCGCCCCGAGCACCACGCGCGGCGAAGACCACCGACCACGCCGCCCGCGGCGAGCGTCGCGCGCCCGCGCCGCCCGCGCCGGCTCCGCGGGCCTCCTCGCCGCCCAGCAGCACGAAGGACGCCATCGTCAGCGCCGTCCACGCCACCACCACCAGGTAGGCGCCGACGACCTCGCTGGGACGGTGCCAGTCGATGGCGATCACGGCGATGCCCACGGCCGCCGCGTAGGCGCAGCCCCCGAGCGGCCGCCGTCCACCGCAGGAGGGCGGGCACCACGATCATCAGCGCCATCGCCAGCGACATCGCGACGGTGGCGTGGCCGCTGGGGAACGCGCCGGGCTCGGCGGCCCACCCGAGCACGAGGTCGGGCCGGTCGAACGTCTCCTTCAGCACCTGGGTGGTGAGGTTGGCGCCCAGCAGCACCACGCCGGCGGCCACGGCCAGCCGCGGCCGGCCGCGCAGCAGCGCGAGCAGGACGATCGCCCCGCCCACGACGGCGAGCGACGCGACGCTGATCGTGTCGAGCAGCCCGTTCGCCCCCCGGAACACCTGCGGCTGGTCCCAGGGCGACGCGCCGCCACGGCCGGCGTCGTCCGACCGCTGGCCCGTCTCGGTCCCGACGGCCACCAGCCCGAGGAGCGCCGCCGCGGCCGCCGACAGCAGGCCGAAGGCGGCGAGCGTGCCGGCCGCGCGGGTCCGGTCGGGGGTGGGGGAGCGCATCCCGTGAAGGGTGGCGCTCAAGGTCGGGCCGCGCAACGCCGAAACCGCCAGTGCATGGATGCGCTCCCTCCGGCTCGTGCTGGCGATGCCGGCCGGGTCCTCGTCGCGCACGACGAGGCGCCCGTCCGCCGTGCCTGCCGGGCGTCACTCGAACGGGCGGGGCACTGCGTGCTCGAGGCCGGCGACGCCGCGTCGGCACTGGCGACGGCGGCGCGCACCCCCCTCGGGCTCGTGGTCGCCGGCGCCCACATGCGCCATGGGGAGCGCTCCCTGGTCCGGGCCCTCGCCGCGCCGGGCGGGCCGGCCGTGCTCGCGCTGGTGCGCGGCGGCGACGCCGCGGCCGCCCTGGCCGCCCGCGCCGAGGGCGCCGACGACCACGTGACGCTGCCCCTGTCGCCGGCCGACCTGGTGGCGCGCGCCGGGGCCGCCCTGCGCGGCGAGGCGCCGGCGCGCCGCCCTGGAGCAGGTGGCGCTGCGCCGCATCGCCACGGCCGTCGCCCGCGGCGCCTCGCCCCAGGACGTGTTCGACCTGGTCGCGGAGGAGGCGGCGACCGTCCACGGCGTGACCGGCGGCGCGGTGGTGCGCTTCGACGACGGCGAGGCCACGTTCGTGGGCCGGTGGGCCACCCGGCCCGACTCCTGGCCCCCGCGCGAGCTGACCGTCCCCCTGACCAGCCCGCTCCCGTCGGTGCAGGTGGCCCGCACGGGCCGGACCGCCCGCGCCAACGACTTCCGCGCCTTCGCGGGCGCCGTCCCGTGGGTGCTCGACCGGACGCGTTCCGCGGCAGCGTCGCCGCCCCCGTGCGGGTCCGCGACCTGCTGTGGGGCGCGGTGGTGGTGGCGACCGACCGCGACGAGGCCCTGCCGCCCGACGCCGAGGCCCGCCTGGGCCGATTCGCCGACCTCGTGTCGCTCGCGATCGGCAACGCCGAGGCACGCGCCGAGCTGGCGGTGCGGGCCGCGACCGACCCCCTGACGGGGCTGATGAACCGGCGGGTGTTCGAGGAGCGCCTGCTGGCCGAGACCGCCCGCGCCATGCGCCACGGCCGGGAGCTCGCCCTGGCCGTCCTCGACCTCGACCACTTCAAGGACGTCAACGACGTCCACGGCCACATGGCCGGCGACGGGGTGCTCCGGGAGGCGGCGCTGCGGCTGGCCTCCCGCGTCCGCGAGGGCGACGTGCTCGCCCGCCTCGGCGGCGAGGAGTTCGCGTGGCTCATGCCGGAGACCGACGGGATGGAGGCGTGGCAGGCCACCGAGCGCGCGCGGGCGGCGATGGCGGGCGCCCCGTTCCCCGGCGTCGGCCGGGTGACCGTCTCGGCGGGCGTGTGCGACCTGGTCCGCGCGACCTCGCCACACCGAGCTGTACCGCCTGGCCGACGTCGCCCTCTACTGGGCGAAGCGCCACGGCCGCGACGTCGTGTTCCTCTACACGCCCGAGGCGATGGAGGCGATGGGGGAGGAGGAGCGCGCCGCGGAGCTGCGGCGCAACCAGGCGCTCCAGAGCATCCGCGTCCTGGCCAGAGCGGTCGACGCCAAGGACGCGTCCACCCGCCGGCACTCGGAGCGCGTCGCGGGCCTGGCGGCCATGCTCGCCGAGGCGTGCGGCTGGCCGCGCGAGCGCGCGTCGCTGCTCCACGAGGCCGCCCTGGTGCACGACGTGGGCAAGATCGCGGTCTCCGACGAGATCCTCTTCACCCCGCGGCGCCTCGACGAGGCGGAGATGGCCAAGGTGCGGGTCCACGCCGCGCTCGGGTCCGAGATGCTCTCCGACGTGCTCAGCCCCGAGCAGGCGAGCTGGGTGCGCGGCCACCACGAGCGCTGGGACGGCGGCGGCTACCCCGACGGCCTCGCCGGCGAGGACGTGCCCGAGGGCGCGCGCATCCTCCACGTGGCCGACGCGTGGGACGTGATGACGAGCAACCGCGCCTACGTCACCCCCCTCACCGACGCCGAGGCGCTCGAGGAGTGCCGCCGGCAGGTGGGCGCCCAGTTCTGGGGGCCTGCGGTGGACGCCCTCGAGCGGCTGCACCGCGGCGGCGCGCTGGAGGCCGAGGCGCTGGAGCGCGGCTCGGCCGCCCGCCTGCCCGCGCCGTAGCGTGGACGCCTAGACTTGGGGGCGTGCCCAGCCGCCGCCTGATCGTGATCGCCACGGCCGCGTGCGCCACGTGCGCCGCCGTCGTGGTGAAGCGCCGCCGCTCCCGGGCGGAGCAGGAGCCGGAGGACGCCGTGGACGAGGCCTCCATGGAGTCCTTCCCGGCATCGGACCCGCCCTCGGCCGGGGGGCCCGGGCTCTAAGCCCGAGCGCCGCGGAAGTCCCGCCAGTCCAGCGACGCGTGACTCTCTCGCAGCGGGGCGCCGCGGACTCGGGCGCTTCGCGACGGCATTGCGGCGACTCGGCGGTCAGGAAGGCCCCTCTAGCGGGCTCCGGCTGCCTCGCTCGCATTGTACCGCGGTTCCGCCGCCTATCGCCGAGCCGTGCAGGCTCAGGGTACCGCAGCGCAGGTCCACGGGCTCGCCCGAGGCGGCGAGCGATTCGCCGGCCTTCAGGGGGCCCGACGACGACGCCCGCCGCGACGGGCCCCAGGTCGGCGATGCGCATCTTCGCGCGGCACACCGGCTGGGCCACGCCGGCGAAGGCCTCCTCGGCCAGCAGGCGGGCGGCCTCGGCGTCGCCCGCGGCGACGATCACCTGCTCGTGCTGGAAGGGCCCCTCCCATCCGCTGGTGGCGGCGAAGAGCCTCAGGTTCGCGCCCGTCATGGCGATAACGGTAGCCGCCCCGACCAAGGACTCGCCGTCCCGCGTCGAAAAGGCGCATGCGACGCAATTCGGGACGGGGAGGGTCAGATGCGGTTCGCACGGCGTGCGGCGGTCCTGTCGACGGCGCTCGCGGCGGCGGGCGCCCTGCCCGCGATGGCGGCCGCCCAGGCCCCCCCGGGGCTCCACGTCGCGTCGTTCACCGCGCCGTCCGCGGTGACCCAGGGCCAGCGGGCCGCGGTGTCGGGCCGCGTCGCGCCGGCGGCGGCGGTCCCCGTCGTGGTCGAGCGCCTCGAGAACGGCGCATGGGTGCCGCTCGTCACGCTGAAGGCCGACCGCAAGGGGCGATTCGGCGCCGCGCTGCCGCTGCGGATGTCGAGCAGCCTCCGCGTGAGCGTCGCCACGGCCGAGGGCACGGTGGCCAGCAGCCGCCGCCGGTCGGTGGCGCTGCGCCGCCGCGTGGCCCTGACGGTCACCGCCGCGCCGATGGAGAACATCAGCGGCCGCCCGTTCACGATCAAGGGCTCCCTCGGGGCCGCCGCGAAGGGCGAGCGCGTCCAGCTCCAGGGCTCCGTGAACGGCAAGGGGTTCCGCACCCTCACCACCCTCGGGACGAAGGGTGGTCGGGTGCGCGCCACGTTCACCCCGCCGTCGGGCGGCAGGTGGCGCTTCCGGCTCACCGTCGCCCCCACCCCCGGGCGCGACGTGGGCGGCAGGGCCACCACGCCGGCCATGAGCGTCTACGGCGCGAACCCGCACGGCGTGCCCGCCGGCGCATCGCACTACCTGGTCCAGGAGCTCTCCCAGACCCTCCTCTACTACTACGAGAACGGGAAGCTGCGGCGCGTGTTCCCCGTCGTCTTCGGCAAGCCGTCCACGCCGACGCCCGTCGGCCGCTTCGCCGTCTACTCCAAGACGACCGGCCCGAGCGCCGCCTTCGGCCCGCTGGTGCTCTGGTACCACCGCGGCTACGGCATCCACGGCACCAACCAGGAGTACCTGCTGGCGCGCTCGTGGCGGTACTACTCGCACGGCTGCACCCGCAACTACAACGCCAACATCCTCTGGTTGTGGCCGCGGGTGCCCGTCGGCACCCCCGTCATCAACCTTGCGTAGGCCCGTCCGCTGATACCGTCGGCCGCGATGCGGCCGGCGCCTCTCCTCGTCGCAGGCCTGACCCTCGCGGCGCTCCCGGCGGCCTCCCTCGGGGCGTGGGGGCCCGCCGTGCCGCATCGCGCCGCCGGGCGCCATCGTGGCGTCGGGCGACGTCGCGGCCGGCGCCGGCGGACGCGCCGTGGCCGCCTGGCTGCGGACCGACCGGCATGGCACCCGCGTGCTCGTGAGCTCCCGCGCCGCGGGACGGTGGACCCCCCAGGCCGCGCTGTCCGGCCCGGGGGCGGCGCGGCCGCGCGCCGCGGTGAACGCCCTGGGCGACGCGGCCGTCGCGTGGGTCGGCGACCGCGCGATCGTCGCCGCCGTCCGGCGGGGCCCGGCCGGCCGGTGGTCGGCGTCCCTCGTGGCCCGCGCCGACGGCACGATCCGGGATCTGCGCCTGGCGATCGACCGTGTCGGCCGCCCCATGGTGCTGTGGAGCGAGGCGATGGACAGCGGGTTCGTGGCGCGGGTCGCGTCGCGGCCGTCGGCGTCGGCGGGCTGGCGCGTGCGCCCCGCCCGCATCGGCACGCCGGGGCCCACGGCGCCGGCGCTCGCGCTGTCGGCGGGCGCGGGCGCGCTGGTGGCGTGGACGGACGACGGGCGCACCCTCGCCTCGCGCACCGTGACCGGCGACTTCGAGGCGCCCCGGGAGGTGGCGGGGGAGGCCGGCGGCCGGCCCGCCGCCGCGATCGGCCCCGCCGGCACCACCCTGACCGCGTGGAGCGCGCGCCTGC
Organism: Miltoncostaeaceae bacterium; assembly: GCA_963749475.1. GTDB lineage: Bacteria > Actinomycetota > Thermoleophilia > Miltoncostaeales > Miltoncostaeaceae > Miltoncostaea. The sequence goes on along the minus strand of CAVVMP010000007.1, from coordinate 452,112 downwards.
CCGGCGGCACGTCGGTGGTCCAGGCGGCCGGGCGCACCGACCCCGGGGACGCGTGGGGCGAGCCGGACGACGTCGGCATCGGGGCCACGCCCGTCGCGGCCCTCAACGAGGACGGCGACGCCGTGGTGGCGTGGTCCCTCGGCGGCGCGGGCGGGCCGCAGGGCGTCGAGTCGGTCACGCGCACCGGCCCGACCGGCGCGTGGCGGGCGACGACCGTGGTCCCGCGGCGCTCCTGCAACTGCACCCTCCGGGTGGCGGGCGTCGGCGTGGCCGACGACGGCACGGCGGTGGTGGCGTGGCGCCGCGACGACGAGGACGGCGGCACCGGCGGCGGGGTCGCCGCCCTGTCGGCCGGCCGGGAGGACTGGGCGCGCGCCGGGATCGGCGGCGGCCGGCCCGACGCCACGCCCGCCGTCACCGCGGCCGGCGGCGGCGCCACGGCCCTGTGGGCCACCCAGGGGTCCGGCGTGCGCGCCGCAGTGCTGCGCTGAGACGGCCATCCCGCTGGCCCTACCGCGCGGAGCGCGGTCGCAGCGCCCGGGTGAGCGGTGCTGCTTCGGCCGGCGGGTTGCCCGCATCGCCGCATCGCAGGGTTCCAATCCGCTGCGGCGGCTGATTCCATGTGCCGCTGACCGGCGGTGCCACCGAGGAGGGCGATGACCACGCGCGCGCAGGACGAGACGGTCGTGACCCCCTGGCCCCTGGCGCGGCGGATGGTCGTCGGCCTGGCCCAGCCGGGCGGGGCCAGGATGGCGGACCGCGCCTTCGACGCCGCCGGCCTCGACGACGGCAGCCGCGTGGTGGAGCTCGCGCCGGGCCTCGGGCTGTCGTCGGAGACGGTGCTGGCGCGCTCGCCGCGCACGTGGACCGCCGTCGAGCCCGACCCGCTCGCCGCCGAGCACCTGCGCAAGTCCCGCGCCGCGCGAGGCGGGCTGCCGCTTCCCGGGCGCGAGGGGCCCACCCAGACCCGCCACGTGGTGGAGGCGCCGGTCACCGCCACCGGCCTGCCCGACGGCTCCCAGACCGTCGTGGTCGTCGACGCCCTGCTCGCCACGCTGCCCGACGCCGGGGCGCGTCGCGAGGTGCTGGCGGAGGCGACCAGGGTGCTGCGGCCCGGCGGCCGGGTCGTCATCCACGACCTCGCGTGGGGCGAGGGCGCCGACGCCGACGCGCGCGACGACCTCGCCGCGGCGGGCATCCACCCGCTGACCGCCGCCGGCGCGCGCGCCGACCTCGAGGCCGCCGGCCTGGTGGTCGTCGGCACCCTCGACGGCCCCCTCGACCTGCCCGCCGTGACGCACGTCGCCCGGGAGGCGGGCCCGAAGATCGGCCTGCGGGTCACCCGGGAGATGGCGCTGAACGGGGCGCTGCGCTCCGCCGCGCGCGCGGGGCAGCAGGCGCTGCCGCGCCGGTCCGTGAACCTCCGCGCGCTCGTGGCCGTGGGCGAGGTGCCCCTGATCTTGGGTCTGCTGCGCCAGCGCCGATAGCCTCGGCGACGATGCGGATCCGGATCATCACGCCGGCGGTCCTCCTGGCCGGCCTCGCGCTGGTCGCCGGGCAGGCCCGGGCGGCCGACGCGGTCGAGGCCGTCCCGGGCGCGCCGACGCCGACGGAGGCCTGGACGGGCCGCGTGGTGGCGACGGTCACGGCGCGGGCCGCCCCGAAGCCGGCGGCGCGCAAGCGCATGGTCCTGAAGACCACGGCGCCCTTCTCCGGCAACGGCACGGTCCTGCTCATCACCCGCCGGACCGTCGTCGACGGCGTCCCGTGGGTCGAGGTGCTGCTGCCGATGCGCCCGAACGGCGCGCGCGGCTGGATCCCCCAGGACGTGCTCGTGGTGAGCCGCACCCGGGTGCGCGTGGCCATCGACCTGAGCGAGCGCAAGCTCCGCGTCTTCAAGGCCGGCAAGCGGGTCATGAGCGCGTCGCTCGCGATCGGCAAGCCCGAGACGCCGACGCCGACCGGCCCCCACTTCGCGATCGCGGAGCGGATCGACACCAACACGCCCGGCGGATTCCTCGGCCCGATCGTGCTGCCGCTCACCGGCTTCTCCGAGACCCTCAACGAGTTCGCGGGCGGCAACGGGCGCGTCGCCATCCACGGCACCAGCCTCCCCGGGCTCATCGGCACGCAGGCCAGCCACGGCTGCATGCGGATGCGCAACGCCGACATCGTGCGCCTCGCGCGCCTCGCGACCCCCGGCACACCGGTCGCGATCCGCGCCTGACGGCGCGGCGGGCGCGCCGTGTCCGAGGGGCCGACCGTGCTGACGCTCCCCGACCCGCCACTGGCCGACGAGGCCGTCCGGCTGCGCGAGCCCGCCCCGCGTGACCTCGACGCCGTGGTGGAGGCGTGCCAGGACCCGCTGGTGCAGCGCTTCACCCGCGTCCCGACGCCGTACGAGGAGGCCGACGGCCGGGCGTTCATCGGCGGCGCGGCGGGGCGGCGGATCCTGGGGCAGTCGCTCGAGCTGGTGGTCGCCGACCGCGGCGACGACCGCCTGCTGGGGATGATCGGGCTCATCGCCGACCGGCACGACGCCCTCCGCGCGGAGATCGGCTACTGGGTGTCCCCGGACGCCCGCGGGCGGGGCGTCGCCACCCGCGCCCTCCGTCTCCTGTCGAGGTGGTGCGTGACGGACGGGGGGTTCGAACGACTGGACCTTCAGGCGGCGATCGTAAACCTCGCGTCACTTAGGGTGGCGGAACATTGCGGTTTCGTGCGCGAGGGTGTGATGCGCCGATCCTGGTACCGCGGCGGGGGCCGCAGCGACATGGTCCTCTTCTCGCTGGTCCCGGAGGACATGGGGTCCCTCCCGCCGAAATAGGCGCACCGATGAGCGAGGAGACGCGTGGCCGAGCAGCCTGACGAGGGGTCGATCTGGGAGGACGGCCTCGGCCGCCACGACATCGACGCCCGCGTGCTCTCCCGCGGCGAGGTCGTCCTGACCGCCGACCCCCAGTCGGTCCGCTACGGCGACGGCGACGCCCGCATCACCGCCGAGGCGGTGGTCGCCGGGCCGGCGTTCCGGGGGCGGCCGGTGGTGGACGTGCGGGTGAGCGAGGGCCTGCGCCCGCTCTTCCTGCGCATGACGCCGGACCAGGCGCGCGGGGCGGCGGAGGTGCTCGCCGCGGCGGCGGAGCGGGCCGATGCGGAGGTGGCCGGTGGGCCCGGCGCCCCTCGAAGCTGACAAAGGCTGCAGGTCGCGTTGGAGTCGGGGGGACGACCGTCCTACCCTGCCCGGATGGCGATGAGGCGCCTCACGGACCTGCCCGCCGGGGCCCTCGCCCGCGCCCTGTTCGCGGCCGTGCCCGACGGGATCCTCGTGCTCGACGGCGACGGGGTGGTCCTGGACGCGAGCGACACGCTCTGCGACATGCTCGGCTACACCCGCGCCGAGATCGTGGGGCAGGGGCCGCCGCACCCCTGGTTGGTGGAGCCGTCGGTCCCCTCGGGCGCCCGCCGCTTCCCGGCCCGTCCCGTCCGCGAGGGCGCGGCCGTGCTCGTGCACCGCGACGGCACGACGATGCCGGCCACCGTCCGCTCCGTCCCCCTGGAGGAGGACGGCCCGCACGGGACCGTGGTGGTGCTGGAGCGCGCGCCGGTCGCCCCGGGCCTGCCCGCGGGCGGCGACGAGCACCGGGCCGTGGTCGCGGCGATCCACGAGGGCGTGGTGACCCACGGGCCCGACGGCGTCATCCGCTCGTGCAACCCGAGCGCCGAGCGGATCCTCCGCGCCCCCGCCACGTCGATCGTGGGGCGCACGTGGGCGCACTGGCGCCCGGTCCGCGAGGACGGGACTCCGGTCGGCCCCGACGACGACCCCGCCGCGCTCGCCGCCGCCACCGGGCGCCCCCAGACCGACGCGGTGATGGGCCTCCACCTGGAGGGGGGCGACCTGCTGTGGATCGGTGTCAACGCCGAGCCGGTGCTCGCCGGTGGCGGCCGGCCCACCGGCGTCGTGGCGAGCTTCGCCGACATCTCCGTCCGCCGCCGCCGCGAGGGGCTCGTCAACCGCCTCGGCCGCATCCTGGAGCAGTCCCGCGACGAGGTGTACGTGTTCGACACCCGGACCCTGGGCCTGGTCCAGGTGAACCGGAGCGCCGTCGGCAACACGGGCTACACGATGGAGGAGCTCCACCGTCTGACCCCGCTCCAGCTGCTGCCGGAGCTCGACGGCGAGGCGTTCGCCGCGATCGTGGAGCCGCTGCGCACCGGCGACGTCGACCGGGTCCAGTTCGAGACGATCCACCGCCGCCGCGACGGCTCGACCTACCCGGTCGAGATGCGGATGCAGCTGGTGGGGTCGGAGAGCCCGCCCGTGATCGCCGCGGTGGTGCAGGACATCACCGCCCGCCACGCCGCCGAGCTGGAGCTGCGGGGCCGCGAGGCCGAGAACCGCCGGCTGGCGACCGAGCAGGGGGCGCTGCGCCGGGTGGCGACCGCGGTGGCGCAGGAGGACGACCCGCAGGCGGCGTTCGACCTGGTGTGCGAGGAGGCGGTGCGCCTGCTCGGTGCGGCGAGCGGCGGGCTGGTGCGCTTCGAGCACGAGGGGACCGCCACCCGGATGGGCGCGTGGGGCGCGGTGGGCGCGCCGCCCGCGTTCGCGCAGGGCGAGCGGCTCGACGGCGACGGCCTCGCGGGGACGGTGCGTCGCACCGGCCGCGCGGCCCGCATCGAGGTCCCCGACGAGACCGGCCGGCGGGTCGCGATCGCGGCGCCGGTGCGGGCGGGCGACCGCCTGTGGGGCGCGATCGGCGTGCTCGGCGCGATCGACCCGGCCGCGATGCCGGACGCCCCGGAGCGCCTGGGGCGCTTCGCCGAGCTGGTGGGCATCGCGGTGAGCAACGCCGAGGCGCGCGCCCGCCTGGCGGCCCTGGCCGCCACCGACCACCTGACCGGGCTCGCGAACCACCGGACGTTCCAGGAGCGGCTGGCGCAGGAGGTGGTGCGCGCGTCCCGCCACGGCCGCCGGTTCTCGCTGGTGCTGCTCGACATCGACCACTTCAAGCGCGTGAACGACGACCTGGGCCACCAGGCCGGCGACGCCGTCATCCGCGAGACCGCCCGGCGCCTGAACGCCCTCACCCGCGCCGGCGACCTGATGGCGCGGGTGGGCGGCGACGAGTTCGCCTGGCTCATGCCGGAGGCCGGGGGGATGGAGGCCTGGCGGGCGGCCGACCGGGCCCGCGAGGCCATCGCGGCGGATGACTTCCCGGGCATCGGCCACATCACGATCTCGGCGGGCGTCTGCGACCTCGACCAGGCGCCGCAGCAGAGCGAGCTGTTCCGCCTGGCGGACGGCGCGCTCTACTGGGCGAAGCAGCACGGCCGCGACGTCGCGTTCCTCTACTCGCCCGAGGTGGTGGAGGTCCTGTCCGACGCCGAGAACGCCGAGCGCCTCACGCGCCTCCAGGCGCTCCAGAGCATCCGCGTGCTGGCGCGCGCCGTGGACGCCAAGGACCGCTCCACGCGGCAGCACTCGGAGCGCGTGGCGGAGGTGGCGCGCGTGCTCGCCGACATCCTGGGGTGGACGGCCGAGGACGCGTCGGCGCTGCGCGACGCGGGCCTGGTGCACGACGTCGGCAAGATCGCCGTGCCGGACGCGATCCTCTTCAAGCCGGACAAGCTGACGGCGGAGGAGTTCCACCGCGTCACCGCGCACGCCGCCCTGGGGGCGGAGATCGTGGCCGACGTGCTGTCGCCCGCGCAGGTGTCGTGGGTGCGCGGCCACCACGAGCGGTGGGACGGGCGCGGCTACCCCGACGGGCTGGCCGGCGAGGACGTGCCGGAGGGCGCCCGCATCCTGACGCTCGCCGACGCGTGGGACGTCATGACGTCCGCCCGGCCCTACGGCGCGCCGCTCTCGAGGGAGGACGCCCTGGCAGAGTGCCGGAGATGCTCCGGCGCGCAGTTCTGGCCCGTGGTCGTGGAGGCGCTCGAACGCGCCATCGCGGAGGGCCACCTGCCCGCCCCGGAGCGGTGAACCGACCGAGGGGGGAGTGACGATGGACCTGAAGGGCAATGCCGCCACGTGGCTGGGCCACGGCACCTGGCTGTGGGAGACGTCCGAGGGGAAGCGGCTCCTGATCGACTGCTGGCTGGAGGGGAACCCCGCCACGCCCGACGAGTACAAGGATCCCGCAGCGCTGAACCTCGACGGCGTCCTGATCACCCACGGCCACTTCGACCACATCGGCCAGGGCGGCGCCGAGGCCATCCGGGTCATCCAGGGCAGCGGTGCCCCGGCGTTCGCCGGGTTCGAGGTCGCCACCTACCTGGGCGGCAAGGGCGTCGAGGTGACCGGCTTCAACACCGGCGGCTCCGTCGAGGTGGCGGGCGTGACGGCGACCATGGTGCAGGCCGACCACTCCGGCGGCATCACGGACGACGACGGCACGATCGTGGACGGCGGGGAGCCGGTGGGCTACGTCCTGCGCTTCCCGGACGGGCTCGTCGCCTACCACTCCGGCGACACCGACGTGTTCGACGACATGGGGGTCATCGGCGAGATCGATCCGCTCGACGTCGCCGTCCTCGCGATCGGCGACTTCTACACCATGGGTCCGAAGCGGGCGGCGCATGCCGTCCGGCTCCTGAAGGCGCCGCAGGTGCTGTGCAGCCACTTCGGCACGTTCCCCGCGCTGGCCGGCACGCCCGCGGCCCTCCGCGAGCTCGTCGGCGGCGGCGTGGACATCCCCGACATCGCCCCCGGGGACCGGATCGGCTAGTGCCCTGAGCTCCCGCCGTCGTCCGGCGCCGCCACCTCGGCGGCGTCGAACAGGTCGGGCTCGAGGTAGATCACCCTGGCGATCGGCACGGCGGAGCGGACGCGTTCCTCCGCCGCGTCGATCGCGTCCGCCACCTGGCGGACGCTGAGCGACCCCGCCAGCTCCACCTTGCCGGCCACGAGCAGCTCGTCGGGGCCGAGGTGCAGGGTGCGCATGTGGATGAGGCGGCGGACGCCCGGTGTCTCCTCGATTGCGCCCAGGATCGCGCGCTGCTGATCCGGGCTCGCGGACTCGCCGATGAGCAGGCTCTTCATCTCGACCACCAGGATCACCGCGATGGTGATGAGGAGGACGCCGATGGCGAGGGTCCCCACGCCGTCCCACCTCGGCTCGTCCGTGGTGACGGCCAGCGTGAGCCCCACCAGGGCGAAGAACAGCCCGAACAGCGCGCCGAGGTCCTCGAGCAGCACGACCGGCAGCTCCGGGGTCTTCGAGCGGCGCACGAACGACACCCAGCCGAGCCCGCCGCGGACGTGGTTCGACTCCTTCACCGCCGTGCGCAGGGAGAACGCCTCCAGCACCACGGCGACGCCGAGGATGATGAACGCGACGGCGGGGGAGTCGATGTCGTGGGGGTGGCGGATCTTCTCGATGCCCTCGTAGATCGCGAAGACGCCGCCCACCGAGAACAGCACCAGCGCGACGACGAACGACCAGAAGTAGCGGTCGCGGCCGTAGCCGAACGGGTGCTCCGGCGTCGCCGGCCGCGCCGCCTGGCGGCCGCCGTGGAACAGGAGCCCCTGGTTGGCCGTGTCGGCGACCGAGTGGATCGACTCGGCCAGCATCGACGACGCCCCGGTGATCAGGAAGCCGACGAACTTCGCGATGGCGATGCCGAGGTTGGCCAGGAACGCCGCGAAGATCGCCCGCTTGCTGCCCTCGTGCACCGGGGGACTATCGCAGCCGCGCGGCCTCGGTGGAGGATACGTTTTCCATCCCACGAGCAGGAGCGAGCACATGGGTACGTTCAACGGCCGCGTCGGGCGGACCGCTCTCGCGGGCCTGGTCGCCGCCCTCGCCGCGGGCGCGGCGACCGCGTTCGTCGCGTCGGGCGCGAGCGGGGGCGCGTCGCTGCCGGCGGCGAACCCGATCGACGCCAAGGCGGCGGCGATGAAGGTGATCACGCGGACCATCACCCCGGCGCCGACCAGCACGAGGCAGTTCACGGGCTACCAGACGGTCACCGTGAAGCCTCCGTCGAAGTACGTCGTCCTGCAGGGCTTCGCCACCATCTCGGGCGGCAACACCGAGTCGGCGATCATCACGAGCACGTCGTTGACGCCCGCCCGGTACCAGGTGAAGCTGAAGTTCCCGGGCGAGCAGGGCAAGCCCGGGAAGCTCCACATCAGGGTGCAGCTGCTGCCGAAGCTGTAGCCGGCCCGCCCGCCCGGGACGGTCGCAACGAGGCGTTCACGACCCCGGTCCCGGCGGGAGGCCCCCCGCCCGGACCGCCCCCTGGCCGTCGCCGCCGGGTTTCAATTGGGACGCCGTGATCTCAATTGAGACCCCGGCGATCTCAATTGGGCGCTCCGGACCCGCGGGGGGTTCAGATGTGGAGGTCCTCGGGCTGGAGGCGGCCCTGCGCGAAGCGCGTGCCCGCCAGGTCCGCCGCCCGGGGGAACGTCTCGTAGCGGCCGTGGACGATCAGCTCCGCCAGGCAGAGCCCGGCCGCCCACGACTGCATCACGCCGCGGCCCGAGAACGAGTGGATCTCGTAGGCGTTGTCCAGCCCCTCGACGGCGCCGAGCAGCGCCGAGTGGTCGGGCGACAGCTCGTAGAGGCCGGTCCAGCCGCGGACGTGGGCCAGGCGGTCGAACGCCGAGATCCGGTGGGCCAGGCGCGGCCAGATCTCGCGCTCGAAGAACGCCTCGCCCTCGTAGTGGAAGTCGTAGCCCGGCGGGTCGTCCGGCGGCGAGTACCCGGCCAGGATCAGCTCGCCGCCCTCGTGGTGGAAGTAGACGTCGCTCGAGTCGACGATCATCCCGTGGTCCGACAGGTCCACGTCGTGTGACGCCACCACGCAGATCTGGCGCGGCACCGCCCGGCACGGCACGGGCACCCCCAGCAGGTCGGCCACCTGGACCGCCCAGGGGCCGGCGGCGTTGACCACCCGCTCGCAGGCGATCGCGTCGCGCGGCCCGTGGGGACGGTCGCCCTCCAGCACCTGGACCGCCTCGTCACCGTCCTCCACGTCGCGCACCTCGACGTGCGTCACCCGGCCGCCGTCGCGGCGCACCCCGGTGACCACCGTCCGGTCCACGAACCGGACCCCCGCCGCCCGGGCGCGCTCGCGGTAGTGCTCGCGCACCGCGTTCGGGCTCACCAGGCCGTCGCGCGGCGAGAAGGTCGCCCCGCCCAGGTCGGCCACCTCGTCGATGATCGGCCAGCGGTCGTGCGTCTCCTGCGGGGAGAGCAGCTCGATCTCCCGGCCGAAGCCGTTCTGCATCCCCACCCGCCCGGCCGCCTCGGCGAACCGCTCCGGACCGTGGAGCCACAGGTAGCCGCGCTGGCGCAGCCCGAACTCCTCCGGGCGCTCGGCGAACCAGTCGATCGTCGCCGCGCACAGCTCCACGTTGACCGCCTGCCACCACGTGGCGCGGACGCCGCCCGCGTTGAGCTCGGACGACGAGCGCACGCCGGCGAGGTCGGGGTCGACCACCACCACGCCGTCGTGACCCATGTCGGCCAGGTGCATCGCGACGGCGCTCCCGGCGAGCCCCGCACCCACGATCAGCGTCCCCGCGGCCTCCATCGCACCATCTTGCCCGGCCGAGGGGGCCGGGGGGAGGCCGGGGGAGAGGGGGCGGGGAGCGGGGGGGACCCGGCCCCGAAAAAGAGGGAGGCGGGGAGGGGTGGGGAGGGCTGGAAACTGCGCTGAAAACGCCGATCATGGCCCGCGTGACCCACCTTCGAGCGCCCATCCGCACCGCCCTCCTCGCCCTGGTCGCGGCCCTCCTCCTGAGCCTCGCCGCCGGGGTCGCCACCGCCTCCGCGCAGACCGTGACCGTCCGGCCGGGCGACACGCTCGGCGCGATCGCCGCCCGCAACGGCACCACCGTCGCGGCGCTGGCCCGGGCCAACGGCATCGCGAACCCGAACGTGATCCGTGCCGGCCGGGCCCTCACCGTGCCCTCCGGGGGCGCCGCGGGCATGACGCCCGTCTCCACCGGCACCGCCGCCTCGGGCGGATACGTCGTCCGCTCCGGCGACACGCTCGGCGCGATCGCCGCCCGCAACGGCACCACGGTCGGGGCGCTGGCGCAGGCGAACGGGATCGCGAACCCGGCCCTGATCCACGTCGGGCAGCGGCTCACCGTCCCGGCGGGCGGCGCGGCGACCGTGTTGACCGGCTCCTCGGGGGCCTCCGGGGGCGGCTCCTACACCGTCCGGCCCGGGGACACGCTGGCGGGGATCGCCGCCGGCTACGGCACCGACGCCGCGGCTCTGGCCTCGCTGAACGGCATCACGAACCCGAACGTGCTGTCGGTCGGGCGCGTGCTGCGCGTCCCGGGCGACCTGCCGTCGTCGGGCGGCGGCGGCGCGAGCGCCGGCGAGGTCGCCTACCTGCTGGGAGCGCATGCCGCCCGCTATGGCGTCGACCCGAGCCTGGCCCGGGCGATCGCCTGGCAGGAGAGCCGCTGGAACCAGGCCGCCCGCTCCCACGTCGGGGCGATCGGCGTGATGCAGCTCATGCCGGCGACCGCCCGGTGGCTCGGCCGCGACGTGGTCGGCCGCCACCTCGACCCGACCCGGCTGGAGGACAACATCGAGGGCGGCGTCGCGTACCTCGCCTGGCTGTCACACCGCTCGACCGGCGAGCGCCAGACGATCGGCGCGTACTACCAGGGCCTCCGGTCGCTGGCCGACATCGGCCCCTACGACGACACGAAGGACTACGTCCGGAGCGTGCTGGCCTACCGCGGCCGGGTGTAGAGCGGCCGCCGGCCGGCCGTGAACGGCGACCGGCCCAGCGCGCGCAGGAGCTCCGCGCCGGCCTCCTCCTCGCGGTCCTGGGCCCACGCGCGGTTGCGCAGGTCGACCAGGCCCACGGCGGCGACGATGCCGCCCACGATCACGCCGAGGCCGGGGGCGATGATCGTGCAGGCCGCCACCGCGAGGATCGCCGGCAGCATCGCCACGAGGCTCCGGCGGGTCGTGTCCGACGGCTCCTCGATGCGGGCGGCGGGATCCACCGGCGGGGTGGGCGCCTCCCGCATCCAGCGCGACCCGTAGAGGCTCAGCCCGCACATCACCAGGAACACGACCGCGAACGGCACCAGGACCCGGACCGGGTCGATGTCGGCGGCGGTCAGCCCCACGGCCAGCACGGCCAGGCCCAGCGCGGTCTGGCCGACGCCACTGATGCTGAGCTCGGTGACCAGGCGGGCGACCGGGGTGACGGAGGTCGTCGCGGGCACGGGCTGGGATACTGGCACACGTGGCAGGGCCCCTCGCCATCCCGGTTGACGTGCAGCTCATCGGCGAGGACGCGGCGCAGATCGCGGCGTTCGCCCGTGCGGCGGAGGACGCGGGGATCGCCCGCCTGTGGGCGACGGAGCTGTACCGCTCCGCCACGATCCCGCTCGCCGTGGCCGCCGATGCCACGGAGCGCATCGAGCTGGGCACGGGCATCGCGCTGGCGTTCACGCGCAGCCCGATGGTCACGGCGCTGGAGGCCCTCGACCTGGACGACGTGTCCGGCGGGCGGTTCACGCTCGGGCTGGGCGCGGGGGTGCGCCGGCTCAACGCGTCCTGGCACGGGGCGCCGTACGCGCCGCCGGTGCGGCGGATGCGCGAGATGGTGGCCGCCGTCCGGGAGCTGATGCTGGCGCTCACCTCCGGACGGGACGCCCGCTCGGAGGGGCGCCTCTACGACATCGACGTGCGCGGCCTGCGCCGCGCCACCCGGCCGCCGCGCCCGGAGGTCCCGGTGTGGATCGCCGCGGTGCTGCCCCGCATGACCCGCCTGGCGGGCGAGGTGGCCGACGGGTTCCTGGACCACCCCGTCACCAGCCCCGGCTGGCTGCGCGAGACGACCCTGCCCGAGCTGCGCGCCGGCGCCGAGCGCGCCGGCCGCGAGCTCCCGGAGGTCGGCGGGGCGGTGATCTGCGCGGCCAGCGCCGACGACCCCGACGGCGCACGGCGCGCCGCCGCGGCCACCGTCGGCTTCTACGCCGTGGTGCGGACCTACGCCGGGATGTTCTCCGAGCACGGCTTCGCCGGCCGGCTGCCGGCGATCCGGGAGGCCTTCATGGGGGGCGACCTCGACCGGCTCGTCGATGCGGTCGGGCCGGACATGGCCGACGCGTTCTCCGCGTCGGGCACGCCCGCGGAGGTCCGCGAGCAGGCGCGGGCGTGGGAGGGGCTGGCCGACCGCCTCTGGGTGTCGCCGCCCCACCACGGGCAGTCGCCCGCGGCGGTGGCGCGGTGGCAGACCGGGATCCTGGAGGCGTTCCACGCCCGGGCGTGACCTCGGGGAGTACCGGGCGAAGCGCGACTTCGGCGCCACGCCCGAGCCGGCCCCCTCCGAGGGCGCGGCGCCCGGCGGCGCCCCCCGGTTCGTGGTGCAGCGCCACGACGCGCGGGCGCTCCACTACGACCTGCGGCTCGAGGTCGACGGCGCGCTCGCGTCGTGGGCGGTCCCGAAGGGCCTGCCGCTGCGCGAGGGCCCCAAGCGCCTGGCCGTGCGGACCGAGGACCACCCCCTCGAGTACCTCGACTTCTCCGCGGTGATCCCGGAGGGCCAGTACGGCGCGGGCCGCATGACCGTCTGGGACACCGGCACCTTCGAGGAGGAGCTGCGGACCGACGACGAGTGGAAGCTCGTGCTCCACGGCGGGATCGTCGACGGGAACTACCACCTGGTCCGCACGGGGCGCCGGAGCGGCAAGGACGAGTGGCTCCTCTTCCGCTCGGCCCAGGGGCCGCCCGGGCCGGACGACCCCGCCGCGCGCTTCCGCGCGCTGCGGCCGATGCTGGCGACCTCGTCCGACGAGGTCCCGCGCGGCGACGGCTGGGCCGCGGAGCTGAAGTGGGACGGCTACCGGGCGCTCGCCCTGGTGACCTCCGAGGGGACCGAGCTGCGCTCGCGCACCGGCCGCGACCTCACGCCGTCCTACCCGGAGCTCGGCGACCTGCGCCGGCGCCTGCTCTGCCAGGAGGCGGTGCTCGACGGGGAGGTGGTGGTCGTCGACGAGACGGGCCGCTCCGACTTCAACGCCCTCCAGAACGGCCGCGGGCCGTTCACCTACGTGGCCTTCGACCTGCTGTACCTCGACGGGCGCTGGATCTGCGACCTGCCCTGGACCGAGCGGCGGGCCCTCCTCGCCGGGATCGTCCCGCCCGAGGCCCCGCCCGCGCTGATGCTCAGCGACCACGTCTCCGAGGGGCTCCAGGCGCTGTTCGACGCGGCGGCGGACACGGGGATCGAGGGCATCATGTGCAAGCGCACGGACGCGCCCTACCGCCCGGGCCGGCGGGTGCGGGAGTGGGTGAAGGTCAAGGCGCGGCACGACATGACGGTCACCATCGGCGGGTTCACCGAGGGCGCCGGGTCGCGGCGCGGCACCGTGGGGGCGCTGCTGGTGGGCGAGCCGGACGGCGACGGCCTGACGTACCTGTCGCACGTCGGCTCCGGCCTGACCGGGCCGATGTCGCGGGCGCTCTGGGACCGCCTGAGCGCCATCGAGGTCCGCGAGTCGCCGTTCGCGAACGCCGTGCCGAAGGCGCCGCAGCCGCCCCACTGGGTGCGCCCCGAGCTGCGCGCCGAGGTGCGCTTCGTCGAGCGGACCCCCGACAACCGGCTCCGCGCACCCGTGTTCCGCGGGCTGGCGGAGCCCGAGGACGCCGGCCCCGACCTGCCGGACGGCCCGTTCTCCGGCGTGACCGGCGACCAGGCGGTGCAGGAGGGCGGCAGGCGGGTGACCCTCACGAACCTCGACAAGGTCTACTGGCCGCGCGAGGGCATCCGGAAGGGCCACCTCCTGGACCACTACCTGCGGATGGCCCCGGTGCTGGTGCCGCACCTCGCGGACCGCCCGATGATCCACAAGCGCTACCCCAACGGGATCGAGGAGGACTTCTTCTTCCAGCACACCGTCAACGACGCGCCCCCGTGGATGCGCACGGCCGACCTGTCGCGCAGCGGGCGCGACGACGAGAAGACCAGCCGGTACGTCCTGATCGACGACCCGATGGGCCTGCTGTGGTTCGTCAACCTCGGCAACATCGACCTCAACCCGTGGCAGAGCACCGCGTCCGCGCCGGACGAGCCGGTGTGGGTGCTGTTCGACCTCGACCCCGCCGACGGCCTGCCGTACGACCGGGTGGTGGAGGCGGCGCTGATGGTGCGCGACGCGCTCGAGGCGATCGGGGTGCGGGGCTACCCGCGCACGTCGGGCGCCAGCGGCATGCACATCCTGGTGCCCGTCACGCCGGGGCACACGTTCGACGACGTGCGCATGTTCGCGCGGGTGGTCAGCGAGGGGCTGGTGCGGGTCCGCCCCGACCTGGTGACCGTGGAGCGGGAGGTGAAGCGGCGGGGACCGAAGGTGTACCTCGACCACCTCCAGAACGGCCGGGGGCGCAGCATCGCGGGCGTCTACTCGGTGCGCCCGCGGCCCGGGGCGCCCGTCGCGACGCCGCTGCGCTGGGACGAGGTGCTGCCCGGGCTCGACCCGCGCGGGTTCACGATGGGCGTGGTCGCGCGTCGGGTGGAGCGCGAGGGGGACCTGGCCGCCGGCCTGCTGACCGACCGGCAGGAGCTGGCCGGGCCGCTCGCGCGCCTCGGCGCCGGGTGAGGGCCGCCGCCGCGGCGCTCGCCGCGCTGCTGCTCGCGCTCGCCGGCTGCGGCGACGGGTCCCCGCCGCCCGAGACGGCGCCGCCGCCCCCGGCGAGCGGCACCGGCTACTTCGTGGGCTCGGGCGACGGGATCGGCGCGACGGTCGACATGCTGGGCGACGACCCGGTCTCGCGGTCGGTGGAGCGGGCCCTGGTGGCGGAGGCCGGCCCGACGGGCGACCTGCCGGACGTCGGCATCGCCTCGATCGTCAACGAGACCTCGTCCGGGTTCGACGCGCCGGGCTTCGTCGCGATCCTCGAGGGCGGCCGCGCCGTGATCCTCACGCCGGCCCTGGAGGCGCTGCGCGGCGCCCGCGGCCCCGCCGCCCGGCAGGCCCGCGCGCGCCTGCGAACGGTGCCCTCGCGCGTCCCCTCGATGGGCGCCGGCGTGGCCTACCTCGTGCTGCGCGGCGCGGACGCCGACCAGATCTCGTCGGTCACGATGGCGGCCGGTCCGGAACCGTCGATCACGCTCGCCGCGCGCCGCCGGTAGGGGACCGGGCCCCGACGGCGAACAGGTGGCGCGTGCCCCCCGATGTCCACGCGCTCGCCGAGCGACTCAAGCGGGACTACGAGCGGTTCAGCCCCGCTCAGCAGTCCCTCGCGCGCTACCTGGCCGACCACCTGGCGGACATCCCGCTGCTGTCGGCCCATGAGGTCGCCCGGCTGTCGCACTGCAGCCCGGCCACCGTCGTGCGCTTCGCCCAGGCCCTCGGCTACGCGGGCTACCCGGAGATGCAGCGCATCGTGCGCCGCGCCCAGCGCCCCGGCCTGCCGCCGCGGGCCGGCGACCGCCAGATCGGGGTGCCGGTGTCGGCGGAGGGGCTCGACCAGGCGCTCGCCGCCGAGCGCCTCGCCCTGGACGACGCCGCGGAGCGCCTGAACGCCCCCGGGCTCACCGCCATCGTGGCGGCGCTCGCGCCGCGCACCCCGCTCGTGATCGCGGGGGAGGGGCACGCCCGCACCGTGGTGACGCTCATCGAGGAGCGCCTCGCCCGTGCCGGCCGCCCGGTCGCCGCGGTCACCTCGCTCGACCCCGCGGCCCGGGCCTGGCTGGACGCCCTCGGCCCCGGCGGCGCCGTGCTGGCGGTGGCGATCGGACGCGAGTCGCGGGTCGCGCAGGCGGCCGTCTCGGCGGCGCGCCAGGCCGGCGTCCCCGCCGCGGTCCTCGTGGACTCCGGCCTCAACCCGCTCGCCCGCAGCCCCCTGGCGCGGGTGGTCCCCGCCGACGCCCGCGACGGGTCGCCCACCCTGGTGGCGATGGTCGCGGTCGCGCAGGCGCTGGCCGGCGCCCTGGCCCCGGTGCGGCCGCGGGCCGACCTGGCCGCCGTCGGCGCGTAGGCCCTAGGAGGCCGCCCGCGGGAGCTTGCGGAGCGTCGGGCGGGCGTCCGGCGCGGCTGCATCCGTCGCCGCGGGCCCGCGGCGCTCGGCCCGCGCGCCGTCGATGACGCCCTCCAGCCCGGCCACCAGCCGCCGGGCGCGCAGCGCGACGGCCATCGCCATGCGCACCTCGGGGTCGTCGAGCGTGCGGCCCAGGATCTGCTCGATCCGGCCGACCCGGTAGAGCAGCGTGTTGACGTGCACGCCCAGCAGGCGCGCCGACGCCCGCATGTTCCACCCCTCGTGGGCGAGCGCCTCCAGGCTCTCGACCAGCGGGGCGCCGCGGCCCTGCCCCGGCCGGATCAGCGGGCCCAGCCAGTCCTCGACGTACTCCTCCAGCAGCTCAGGCGGGTCGATGCCCAGCAGCAGCCGCTCGATGCCGAGGCGGCGGTAGGACGCCATGGTCCCGCGCTCGCCCAGGCGGCGGGCCACCCGCAGGGCCTGGCGCGCCTCCTCAGCGCCGCGGCGGAGATCGGCGGGGGCGCACGGCCGCGACCCGATGCCGCACGACACGGCGGCCGCGCCGACGAGCCCCTGCACCCGGTCGCGGGCGGCGGCGGCGAGCTCCTCGGCCGCCTCCAGCTCCGGCAGCCCCGACGCCAGCACCACCAGGCCGCCTCCGCGCTCCACCACGAACGCGTTCGACCCGCGGGCCGCAGCCAGGGCGCGGATCTCGTCGGCCATGTGGTGGGGGGCGTGGGCCGAGGCCACCACGTGGCCGTCGCCCGGGTCGTCCAGCTCGAACGCGATCACCCACGCGGGGTCGGGGATCGGATGGCCGAGGCGCGCCGCGCGGTCGGCCAGGTCGTCCGCCTCCTCGCGGCGCAGGCGCGACGAGAGCAGCTCCTCCACCAGGTCGGCGCGGCGGCGGCGCTCGGCCTCGCGGTCGGCGCGGCGCCGCACCAGCTCCAGGGCGAGGACGGTCGCGCCGTGGGTGGCCACCTGGCGCACGGCGGCCGTGCCGAGGCCCCGGGTGGCGATCGCCAGCCAGCCGAGCGGCTCGTCGCCCGCCCGGATCGGCGTGACCGACAGGGAGCGGTCCGTCACCGCCCGCGGCAGGCGCTCGGGCATCCCCGCCCCGGCCGCCGCGATCCGGAGGCCCTCGGGGTCGTACACCGCCGCCGGCGCGCCGGCCAGGGCGGCGATGGCGGCGCACACGGCCGCGGGGCCCGAGCCCGCCAGCGCCAGCTCGCCGAGGCGGCGGTGGACCTCCTCGGAGCGGCGCAGCTCCGAGGCCCGGCGCTCCAGGCGCTCCTGCAGTTCGGTGCGCGCCAGCACGCCGGCCACCTGCGCCGCGATCGCCGACAGGAAGCCGACGTCGCCCTCGCTCAGCTCGCGGCGGGCGTCGCTCTGGACGTTCAGGACGCCCACCAGGTGGTCGGCCGCGAGGATCGGCACCGAGCACATGGAGACGAACCGGGCCTGGTTGACGTCCTCCATCCAGCGGAAGCGCGGCTCCTCGCGGACGTCGGGCACCACCACCGGCCGCCGCTCCGCGGCCGCCCACCCCGTCACGCCCTCGCCGACGGCCAGGCGCACGCGCCCGATGCCGTCATGGGACAGCCCGTTGGTCGCGGTGAGCACCAGCTTCCCGTCGGCGGGGTCGATCAGGTACACGGAGCAGACGTCGGCGCCCGTGGCCTCCGTCGTCTCGGCGATCACCAGCCGCACCAGGTCGCCCATGGTGGCGGTGGACGCCGCCGTCAGGGCGAGTCGCTGGAGGAACCGGATCTCGGGATCGCGCTCCATCGTCACGGACGCTAGGCGGCCGACGCCCGCGGGCACTTTGGCCCCCGGGCCAATCTGCCCGGACCGGCGCGGCGGGGGCCTTCGCTAGAATCGGCCCCTCCGCAGGCGGACGACGAGGGGACAGGGTGGCAGAGGGCAACGGCCGGACGGGCACCATGCGGGTCAAGACCGGCCTGGCGCAGATGCTGAAGGGCGGCGTCATCATGGACGTCACCACCCCGGAGCAGGCGCGCATCGCCGAGGAGGCCGGGGCGTGCGCCGTGATGGCGCTGGAGCGCATCCCGGCGGACATCCGCGTCGACGGCGGCGTGGCCCGGATGAGCGACCCGGAGATGATCGCCGGCATCCAGGCGGCGGTCACGATCCCCGTCATGGCGAAGTGCCGGATCGGCCATTTCGTGGAGGCGCAGGTCCTGCAGGCCCTCGACGTTGACTTCATCGACGAGTCCGAGGTCCTCACCCCGGCCGACGAGGCCCACCACATCGACAAGCAGGGCTTCACCGTGCCGTTCGTGTGCGGCGCCACCGACCTGGGCGAGGCGCTGCGGCGCATCTCCGAGGGCGCGGCGATGATCCGGTCCAAGGGCGAGGCCGGCACGGGCAACGTCGTCGAGGCGGTCCGTCACATGCGCAGCATCCGCTCCGGCATCGCCCGGCTGCAATCCATGCCGCCCGAGGAACTGCACGCGGCGGCGAAGGATCTGCGGGCCCCCTACGACCTGGTCGCGCAGGTCGCGGCCGACGGCCGGCTGCCGGTGGTGCTCTTCTCCGCGGGCGGCATCGCGACGCCCGCCGACGCCGCGCTGATGCTCCAGCTCGGGGCGGAGGGGGTGTTCGTCGGCTCCGGCATCTACAAGAGCGAGGACCCGCCGAAGCGGGCCCGCGCGATCGTCGAGGCGGCGACCCACTACCGCGACCCCGAGGTGCTCGCGCGCGTGTCCACGGGGCTGAAGGATGCCATGCCCGGTCTCGAGATCAGCGCGCTCGGGGCCGGCGACATGCTCCAGGGCCGGGGGTGGTGAGCACGGCGCCAGGCGGTCTGGGCCGGCCCCGGGTCGGCGTCCTGTCGGTCCAGGGGGCGTTCGCCGAGCACGGCGAGATGCTCGTCGCCACCGGCGCCGAGCCGGTCGATGTGCGCACGCCGGCGGCCCTGGAGGGGCTCGACGCGATCGTGCTCCCGGGCGGCGAGAGCACCACGCTCGGCCTGGTCGCCGAGCACTCGGGGCTGCTCGTGGCGCTGCGTGACGCGATCGCCGGCGGCCTGCCGGCGCTCGGGACCTGCGCCGGGATGATCGTGCTGGCCCGCGGCACCACCGGCGGCGCGCAGCCGCTGGTCGGGGGCATGGACATCGTGGTGCGGCGCAACGCCTTCGGCCGCCAGCGCAACTCGTTCGAGACGGCGCTGGACGTGCCGGCGATGGGACCCGAGCCGGTGGATGCGGTGTTCATCCGGGCGCCGTGGATCGAGGAGGCGGGGCCGGGGGTGGAGGTGCTCGCCGAGCACGCGGGCCACCCGGTGGCCGCGCGCGAGGGGATGTTGATGGTGACCGCGTTCCACCCGGAGCTGTCGGGTGAGCGCCGGTTCCACGAGTGGCTGGTCGCGCGGGCCCGCGAGCGGCGCGACGGCGGTGGCGTGACGACGAGGAGGGACCGTGTCCGGGCACAGTAAATGGGCGACCATCAAGCGGAAGAAGGGCGCCGCCGACGCGAAGCGCGGCCAGCTCTTCTCGAAGCTGTCGCGGGCGATCCTCGTCGCGGCGAAGGAGGGCGGGGCCGACCCCGAGTCCAACGCCGCGCTCGCCACCGCGATCCAGAAGGCGCGCGACAACTCGATGCCGAAGGACAACATCGAGCGCGCCATCCAGCGCGGCGCCGGCAGCGGCGACGGCGAGTCGTACGAGTCGATCCTGTACGAGGGCTACGCCCCCGGCGGGGTCGCCGTGATCTGCACGATCCTCACCGACAACCGCAACCGCACCGCCAGCGACCTCCGCTTCATCTTCACCAAGAACGGCGGCTCGCTCGGCACCCCCGGCAGCGTCGCGTGGCAGTTCGACCGCAAGGGCGTCGTGATGGTCGACCGCGCCGGCGTCGACGAGGACGAGCTGATGGAGGTCGCGCTGACCGGCGGGGCGGAGGACATCTCCGAGGACGGCGAGCAGTGGCAGATCACCACGGAGCCGTCCGACTTCATGCCGGTGCGGCAGGCGCTGGAGGAGGCCGGGATCGGCTACGTCTCGGCCGAGCTGACGATGGTGCCGAAGACCACCGTCGAGCCCTCGGAGAAGGAGGCCCGCCAGATCCTGCGGCTCATCGACGCCCTCGAGGAGAACGACGACGTGCAGGACGTCTACTCCAACTTCGACATCTCCGAGGAGCTGCTGGAGGCGGTCGCCGGCTAGGCGGCCGCCCGCCGCCCTCACGGCGGGTGGCGAGCGACTCCCCGAGGCCCCGCGACGGGGCCGCGCCCCTCCGGTCCGGCTGACGATCAAATGAACGTCGCGGTCCCGGTGGATTGAACGCCGCGCGCCGCGCGCCGTCCGGGCGGCCCGGTTGACTGGCGGCGTGGAGCCCTCCGCGCAGGACCGCCGGCCCGCGCCCCGAACACGCCTCCATGGTGGCGCCGTGGTGATCGGGGTTGACCCCGGTCTCGCGTCGACCGGGTACGCACTGCTGGCCGGGCCGCCGCAGCGGCCGCGTGCCGTCGTGGTCGGGACGCTCAGGACGTCGCCGCGCCAGCCGCATCCGGAGCGCCTCCGCGATCTCCACGACGGCATCGCCGCCCTCGTCGGCGAGCACGGGGTGGAGGCCGCGGCGATCGAGTCCTGGTTCATCCACCCGATGAGCCGCTCCGCGATGGCGATGGCGGAGGCCCGCGGCGCGATCATCGTCGCCCTCGCCCGCGCCGGCGTGGAGGTGGTCGAGTACTCGCCGAACACGATCAAGCAGTCGGTCACGGGATCGGGGAGCGCCGACAAGGGCCAGGTCCGGGCGATGGTCCGCCGCCTCACCGGCGCCGAGCCGGAGACCGATCACGCCGCCGACGCCCTGGCCGCCGCGATCTGCCATCTGAGCTCGTCGCCGCTGCGGGGGGCCATCCGCCGAGCGCGCTAGCGTTGGCCGCGTGATCCGCTCCGTCAGGGGACGCGTCCTCGTGCACGAGCCCGAGGGCCCCGTGATCGAGGTCGGGGGCGTCGGCATGCTCGTCCGCGTCTCCGCCACCACGGCCCAGGCGCTCCCCGCCGTGGGCGTCGAGGTGTCGCTGCTCACCGTCCTGGTGGTGCGCGAGGAGTCGCTCGACCTCTACGGGTTCGCGACGGGGGAGGAGCGCGCCCTCTTCGAGGCGTTCACCTCCGTCAACGGGGTCGGGCCGCGGCTGGGGCTCGCGATCTGCGGCGTCGCCGGGCCGGACGACCTGCGCCTCGCCATCGCGCGCGGCGACAGCGCCCGCCTGCAGGCCGCCAGCGGCGTGGGCAAGCGGACCGCCGAGCGGATCGTGCTGGAGCTCCGCGACCGGCTCGGCTCGCTCAACGGCGCTGCCCACGCCGTCGTCGCGGGCGCCGCCGACAACCACCTCTCCGCCCGCGACGGCCTCGTCGCCCTCGGCTTCCGGCCCGAGGAGGCCGACGCCGCCCTGGCCGACGCGCCCGCCGGTCTCGACGCCGAGGGCCTCGTGCGGCACGGCCTCGCCGCGCTGAGGCGGAAGTGATGGACGACGACCGCCTCGCGAGCGGCGAGGACATCGGCGCGGAGGACGAGCTCGACCGCTCCCTCCGTCCCCGCCGGCTGGACGACTTCATCGGCCAGGAGGGCGTGAAGCAGCAGCTGTCGATCTTCCTGGAGGCCGCCCGTCAGCGCGGCGAGGCCCTCGACCACGTCCTGCTCGCCGGGCCGCCCGGGCTCGGCAAGACGTCGCTCGCCGGCATCGTGGCCGGGGAGCTCGGGGTCGGCTTCCACGTCACGAGCGGGCCGGTGCTGGAGCGCAAGGGCGACCTCGCCGCCGTCCTCACCGCGCTGGAGCCGCACGACGTCCTCTTCATCGACGAGATCCACCGGCTGAACCGGACGATCGAGGAGGTCCTCTACCCGGCGATGGAGGACTTCCAGCTGGACGTCGTCCTCGGCCAGGGGCCGTCGGCGCGAACGCTGCGGCTCGATCTGCCGCGGTTCACCCTGATCGGCGCGACGACCCGGACGGGGCTCCTCACCACGCCGCTGCGCGCGCGGTTCGGGGTCCTCCACCGGCTGAACTACTACGACGCGACCGAGCTCGCGGCGATCGTCCACCGGTCCGCCCGCCTGCTCGACGTCGACATCGACGACGACGGCGCCTCCACCCTGGCGGAGCGCTCCCGGGGGACGCCGCGGATCGCGAACCGCCTGCTGCGACGGGTTCGGGACGTCGCCCAGGTCCGGGGCGCCCCGGGCGTCGACCGCGCGATGGCGGAGGAGGCGCTCGAGCTCCTCGAGGTGGACGCGCTCGGCCTCGAGGAGCTGGACCGCCAGATCCTCCGCCGACTCGCCGAGACCTTCGAGGGCCGCCCCGTCGGCCTCGGGACCCTCGCCGACAGCGTGGGCGAGGCCGCCGACACGATCGAGGACGTCTACGAGCCGTACCTCCTCCAGGAGGGGCTGCTGAAGCGGACCCCGAGGGGGCGTGTCGCCACGGCGCGGGCGTACCGGCACCTGGGGTTGCGTCCCCCCGCCGAGGTCGGGCAGCCGGGGCTCTTCTGACCCCGGGCCGGGTCCTCCGCCTGCGCCACGCCACCGTCCGTCGCGGAACCACCTGCGCATCGTCTGCACCGACGGGGGATGGGCGGGGCCGGGGCGGTTGAGTTCCCTGCGGCGCAGCTCGTCGATCACGGCTGAGGGCGGCTCGCCGGCGGCGAAGCGCCCCTCCGCCTCGCGGCGAAGCTCACGCCAGGAGTAGGAGCCGGGCAGGCGACGGGTGCGGTGGGCGGAGCGAAGGGCCGCCTGGAAGAGCGACAACGCCCGGGAGCGGCGGGCGGTGAGGCAGTTGGCCGCCCCCCACACCGTCTGCAGGGACACCACCAGGTCCCGCCGCCGCGAGCCAGCCACTCGGGGTCCCGGTGGGCGGCGCACACCAGACCGACACCCCCAACGGAGGTGCAGCAGCGCGGGGGCCGTGTCCGCGGCCCATGCAGATCGCACACGCCGGCAGTTCCCCAGCCACTCACCCTTGTCGAAGCTCCGCGGCATCCCGGCGTCCAGGATCCGGCCCTGGTGACGGGTGAAGACCGAAGCCGCACGACCCGGGGCCGACTGCGTGTCTCTGGGGGTGCGAGTGATCGTGGCGGTCACGATCGAATGAACGTCGACCACTCACCGTCCCCAGCCCCATCCCAGCGGCCCTTTCAGATCGCGGTCGGACTCACGGACGAACGCGCGGAACAGAAGGCGCTCAGGCCCTCCCGACGACCGCCCAGGCTCGGGCGGTGAGGGAGAAGGGTCCGTCCCCGACGTCGAGGCGTCGGCGGAGGGCGGCCTTCAGTGCCTCCCGGTGTTCCGGGGTCAGCGATGCGCACCACGCTCCCGCCGGTCCCACGCCGGCGGGGAGGGGGGACCAGAGGTCGTCGAAGTCCTCGTAGGCCGCCTCCACCTCCAGCGCCGTCCCCCGCACGTCACCCAGGCCCGCCGCCGACCACAGCCCCTCGAGATCCCCCTCACGGCACCAGGGCATCGCGACGCCCTCGTCCGCCCGCCCGGCTCCCACCGGGTCCACCTCCCGCGCCGCGTCCCAGAACGCACGCAGCAGCGTCATCCCGCCCGCGTAGTCCCACACGCACCCCGCCACCGCCCCGCCCGGTCGCGCGACTCGCGCCATCTCGCGCACTCCCGCCTCCGCATCGGCCATGAAGTTGACGACCAATTGGGACAGCACCGCGTCGAATGAACCATCAGGGAACGGCAATGCCTCCGCCGCCGCGACGCGCACGTCCGCCTCCGGCACCCGGGCCCGGCACGCCGCCGCGAACCCCTCCGACGGATCCACCGCCGCCACCGCGCCACCCGCCCCGACCCGCTCGGCAAGCGCACGGGTCAGCGCCCCCGGCCCGCAGCCCACGTCGAGCGCCCGCATCCCCGGCGCCACGTCCGCCAGCCCGATCAGCTCCACCGCGAGCGCCGGCCCGTAGCGCCCCACGAACCGGTCGTACGCCTCCGCCGGCGCGCCGAACCCCGTCGCGCCCGTCACCGCCCGACCGCTACGGCGCGATGCGCACCGGGGTCTGGACGAGGCACTCGAGCGACCCGTCCTTCGCCGACGACGACCACGCCTCGAGCATCGCCCGCGCCCCGTGCGACGCCGCCGGCACCGGCATCGACCCGCTCCAGTGCCCCGGCGACGCGTACCCCGAGAAGTCGGGCTTGAACACGCCCTCCGTCGCCGTCAGCGGCTTCTCCGCGATCGCCGACCCGTCCGACCCGCGCAGCGTCAGCACCAGCCCGTGCTCGAACAGCGGCTGCAGCTCCAGGCCCTTCGCCTTCGCGCGGCCGTTCTTCGCCGACCAGGACGTCATCTTCAGGCACCCGTCCGACAGCACCCGCGCCTTCGCCGACGACGTCACCTTCCACAGGTCGATCACCACGACGTTCCGTGGCACGGAGATCTTGTACTGCAGGAACTTCAGCGTGTCCGCGTCGGACCGCATCCGCACCACGATCCGACCGGGCAGCCCGACCACCTTCGCGGTCACCCCGGAGCCGGTCACCTGGGCCGCGCCCGTCGTGATCCCCGTCGCGTTGATCCGCACGCTCGATCGGCCGTCGATCGGATCCGGGTCGGGCGCGTCCACCTGGCGCTCCAACCCCGTCAGCGGCGGGCCGCCGGTGAAGTGGACCACCACCCGCACCTTCCCGGGCGTGTTCGCGATCGTCAGATGATCCGCGCGCAGGGCGCCCTGCGCGAGGGCGGGCACGAGCAGCGACACGGCGGCCCCCGCGAGGGCCGCGGCCACCATCCGGGAGACGGCGCATTGCCGGACGCTCCCACCGCCCCCGCCGCCGCGTCAAGATCGCGCCGCGCGATGCCCGTTTGTGCCCTCAGGCACCTGACGGTATCCTCCGCCCCATGCCTGGGACCTGCGCCCATCTCCACCTGTCGCGGCGCGCGCTCCTGGGGCTTCGTGGGCTCCTCCCCCGGTAGGGGGAGCTTGCCGACACCCACGCCCGGATGCGCCGGGCAGCCGATGCCTCGAAGCCCTTTCGTGAGGAGGATCTCTCCGTGACCGCCGACAGCGCGACCCCAGCTCCGCAGGACCCCGACAAGCGCGTACTGATCTTCGACACCACGCTCCGCGACGGCGAGCAGGCGCCGGGGATCACGCTCAACACGCGCGAGAAGGTGGAGATCGGCCAGCAGCTCGCGCGACTCGGCGTTGACATCATCGAGGCCGGGTTCCCGATCGCGTCGCCGGGCGACTTCGAGGCCACCCGGGCGGTGGCGCAGGAGGTCGAGGGCGTCGTCGTCGCCGGGCTGGCCCGGGCGAACGAGAAGGACGTGACCGTCGCCGGCGAGGCCGTGCGCGACGCGGGCCGCCCGCGCATCCACACCTTCATCGCCACGAGCGACATCCACCTCCAGTACAAGCTGAAGATGATCGCGCGAGCAGGTGCTGAACGCCGCCACCGAGGCCGTCCGCCTGGCCCGCTCGATCGTCGACGACGTGGAGTTCAGCTGCGAGGACGCCACCCGCTCCGACGTCCGCTTCGTCGCCGAGGTGGTCGGCTCCGCGATCGCGGAGGGCGCCACCACCATCAACATCCCGGACACCGTCGGCTACACGATGCCGACCGAGTTCCAGCGCTTCCTGCTCGACCTCTACGAGCTGTGCCCGTCGCTGCACGGCGTGACCCTGTCGGTCCACTGCCACAACGACCTGGGCCTGGCGGTGGCCAACTCCCTGTCCGGCGTGCAGGTCGGCGCCCGCCAGGTGGAGGGCTGCGTCAACGGCATCGGCGAGCGCGCGGGCAACGCCTCCGTCGAGGAGCTCGCGATGATCCTGCGCACCCGCGCCGACTCGCTCGGCGGCCTGTGGTGCGGCATGAACACCACCGAGATCATGCGCACCAGCAAGATGGTGAGCCGCATGACCGGCTACGTCGTGCAGCCGAACAAGGCGATCGTGGGCCGCAACGCCTTCGCCCACGAGGCCGGCATCCACCAGCACGGCGTGCTCTCCAACCCGCTGACCTACGAGATCATGGACTTCGCGCTCCGTGGGGCTGGCGCAGAGCGAGATCGTGCTGGGCAAGCACTCCGGCCGCCACGCCCTGCGCAATGCGCTGATCGAGATGGGCTACGAGCTGGACAAGGACGAGCTCGACCATGCGTTCGCGCGCTTCAAGGACCTCGCCGACCGCAAGGGCCGCATCTCCGCGGCCGACCTCGAGGCGATCGTGGGCGACGAGATGCGCGTGGAGAGCGCCGAGGGCGGCTTCAGCCTGGAGGAGCTCCACTTCGCGGGCGCCACCCACGAGACCCCGCACGCGCGCGTGGTGATCGTCGACGCGGAGGGCGCCCGCCACGAGGCCGAGGCCGACGGCGACGGCCCCGTGGACGCGTTGATGAAGGCGATCGACGCCGCCGCCGGCAGCTCGGGCACGCTGCTCGAGTACTCGGTCTCGGCGGTCACGAGCGGGAAGGACGCGCTGGGCGAGGCGCGGGTGGTGTGCGAGATCGACGGGCGCCGGTTCGCCGGCCAGTCGGTGTCGACCGACGTCCTGGAGGCGAGCGCCATCGCCTACGTGAGAGCCGTCAACGCGAGCAGGCACGCCGAGCACGGCGAGCGCGTCGCAGGGGGTGTGTGAGATGGGCAGGACCCTGTTCCAGAAGGTGTGGGACGACCACGTCGTCCGCCCGGCGGGCCCCGACGGGCCGGCGATCCTGTTCGTGGACCTCCACCTGGTCCACGAGGTCACGTCGCCGCAGGCCTTCGACGGCCTCCGGCTCGCCGGCCGCGCGGTCCGCCGTCCCGACCGCACCCTCGCGACGGTTGACCACAACGTCCCCACCATCGGGCGCGAGCAGGGCATCGCCGACCCCCTCTCGAGGGCGCAGATCGAGGCCCTGGAGCGCAACGCCGAGGAGTTCGGCATCCCGCTGTTCTCCATCCGCAGCAGCCGGCAGGGGATCGTCCACATCATCGGCCCGGAGCTCGGCGTCACCCAGCCGGGGATGACGATCGTGTGCGGCGACAGCCACACGTCCACCCACGGGGCGTTCGGCGCCCTGGCGTTCGGCATCGGCACCAGCGAGGTGGAGCACGTCCTGGCCACCCAGACGCTCACCCAGGCGATGCCGAAGACGATGCGCATCACGGTCGACGGCGAGCTCGGCGTCGGCGTCGGCGCGAAGGACATCATCCTCGGCACGATCGGCCAGATCGGCGTCGCGGGCGCGCAGGGCCACGTCATCGAGTACGCCGGGCTCGGCGATCCGGGGGCTCTCGATGGAGGGCCGGATGACCGTCTGCAACATGTCGATCGAGGGCGGCGGCCGCGCCGGGATGATCGCGCCGGACGAGACCACGTTCGCGTGGCTCGAGGGCCGCCCGGGCGCGCCGGCCGACTTCGCCGCGGCGGTCGAGCGGTGGCGCGAGCTGCCGAGCGACTGGGACGCGCGCTTCGACAGCGAGGTGACGGTTGACGCCGCCTCGCTCGCCCCCCAGGTCACGTGGGGCACCAACCCGGGGATGGTCGCGCCGGTCACCGGCCGCGTCCCCACCCCGGACGAGTACGACGACCCCGCCGACCGCGACGGCGTGCGCCGCGCGCTCGAGTACATGGGGCTGCGGGGCGGCGAGGCGATCGAGGACATCGCCGTGGACACCGTCTTCATCGGCTCGTGCACCAACGGGCGCCTCCCGGACCTGCGCGCCGCGGCCGAGGTGGTGCGCGGCCGGCGGGTGGCCGGGACCGTCCGCGCCATGGTGGTGCCGGGGTCGATGCAGGTGAAGGCGGAGGCCGAGGCCGAGGGCCTCGACCGCGGTCTTCCGCGACGCCGGGTTCGAGTGGCGCGACGCCGGGTGCTCCATGTGCCTCGCGATGAACGACGACGTCCTCCAGCCGGGCGAGCGCTGCGCCTCGACCAGCAACCGCAACTTCGAGGGCCGCCAGGGCAAGGGCGGGCGCACCCACCTGGTCAGCCCGCCGATGGCGGCAGCCGCGGCGATCGCCGGGC
This sequence comes from Miltoncostaeaceae bacterium, assembly GCA_963749475.1. Classification (GTDB taxonomy): domain Bacteria; phylum Actinomycetota; class Thermoleophilia; order Miltoncostaeales; family Miltoncostaeaceae; genus Miltoncostaea. Next base: position 424,152 of record CAVVMP010000007.1, on the reverse strand, counting down.
ACCTGGTGGACGTGCGGGCGTTCGACCCCGACGCGGTCGAGGCGGTGGCCTAGTGCACCCCCCCGGAAGTCACCGGGTGTTTCCCGGCTGCATCGCATCGCGGGGCTGCGTCCTCGACCTCGGCGATAGGACACCGCTATCGCCGAGGATCTGCGTCCTTGCCTCGCGGGCGATTCGCTCGGGAAACCCATACGAGACTCCCGCGGAGGTGCACTGATGGAGGCGTTCCGTCAGGTCGAGGGCGTCGTGACCCCGCTGGACCGGTCCGACGTTGACACCGACCAGATCATCCCCAAGCAGTTCCTGAAGCGCATCGAGCGCACCGGCTTCGGCGAGTTCCTGTTCTGGGACTGGCGGGGCGAGGAGGGCTTCCCGCTCGACCGTCCCGAGTACGCCGGCTCGCCGATCCTGGTGACCGGCCGCAACTTCGGCTGCGGCTCGAGCCGCGAGCACGCGCCGTGGGCGCTGGAGGACTTCGGCTTCCGGGCGGTCATCGCCCCGAGCTTCGCCGACATCTTCCGCACCAACTGCACGAAGATCGGCCTGCTCCCGGTGCAGCTGCCGGAGGCGGACGTGCAGGAGCTGATCCAGGCGGCCGACGGCGAGCCCGGCGCCCGCGCCGAGGTGGACCTCGACGCCCAGGTCGTCCGGATGCCGGGTGGCCGCGAGGTGCCGTTCGAGATCGACCCGGTCATCCGCGAGCGCCTGCTCAACGGCTGGGACGACATCGCGCTCACCCTCGCCCACGCGGACGAGATCACGGCGTACGAGCAGGACCGCGAGCGCGAGGGGCCCGTCACCACCCCCTTCGCCTGAGCTGGGACGGTTCGCAGCCGGCGGCGCCCCCGCCGGCTGCGGCCCCCCGCGTCGTCGACGATCGAATGAACGTCGGGGTCACGGCCAAATGAACGCCGGTAGGGTCCCGGCGGTCAGGTGGGCGGACGACGGGGGACGGGGTTGCGCGAGGCGTCGGTGGTGGTGCTGGCGGGGGACGGGATCGGCCCCGAGGTGGTGGCGGAGGCGCGGCGCGTCGTGGACGCGGTGGCACCGGACCACGACCTCACGCTCAATTGGACCGAGCACCTGGTCGGCGGCATCTCGATCGACACGCACGGGACGGCCCTCACCGACGAGGTGCTCGACGCGTGCCGCGGCGCGGACGCGGTGTTCCTCGGCGCCGTCGGCGGCCCGAAGTGGGACACCACCGACCCCGACAAGCCGCGCCCCGAGCAGGGGCTCCTCGGCCTGCGCGCGGGCCTCGGCCTCTACGCCAACCTGCGGCCCGTCCGCCCGTGGCCGGCGCTGTACGAGGCGAGCCCCCTCCGCCGGGAGCGGATCGAGGGGACCGACCTCCTCGTGGTCCGCGAGCTCACCGGCGGCCTCTACTTCGGCGCCCGCGGCCGCGAGCCCGACTCCGCCTTCGACACCTGCGTCTACAGCCTGGAGGAGGTCGCCCGCCTCGCCGAGGTCGGCTTCACCGCCGCGAAGGGCCGTCGCGGAAAGGTCACGTCGGTGGACAAGGCGAACGTCCTCGAGACCTCCCGCCTGTGGCGCGAGCAGGTGATCGAGACGGCGAAGGGGCACCCGGACATCGAGCTCGAGCACATGCTGGTGGACAACGCCGCCATGCAGCTGGTGAGCCGCCCCGCCGACTTCGACGTGATCGTCACCGAGAACCTGTTCGGCGACATCCTCTCCGACGAGGCCGCCATGATCACCGGCTCCATCGGGATGCTCCCGTCCGCCAGCCTCGGCCCCGGCACCCTCGGCCTGTACGAGCCCGTCCACGGCTCGGCGCCCGACATCGCCGGCCAGGGCATCGCGAACCCGATCGCCACGCTGCTGTCGGCGGCGATGATGCTGCGCTACTCGCTCGGCGCGCCGGAGGCGGCGGACCGCATCGACGGCGCCGTCGACGCCGTCCTGGACGCCGGCCACCGCACCCGCGACCTCGGCGGCGACCTGGGGACCCGCGCGGTCGGCGACCTGATCCTCGGGGCGCTGGAGGCGTAGCCGTGCCGGAGGTCCCCGGCTGGGAGGGGCGCTTCTTCGAGGACTTCGCGGTCGGGGACGTCTACGTCCACCGGCTCGGCCGGACGGTGCTGCCCGTCGACAACTCCTGGTTCACCCTGCTCACGCAGAACACGGCGCCCATCCACTTCGACGCCCACTACGCGGCCGGGACGGAGTGGGGCAGGCCGCTGGTCGACTCGACGTTCACGCTCGCGCTCGTCACCGGCCAGAGCGTCGCCGACGTCTCCCAGAACGTCTTCGCCAACCTCGGCTGGGACGAGGTGCGCCTGCCCGCCCCCGTCTTCGAGGGCGACACGATCTACTCCGAGTCCGAGGTGCTGGAGGTGCGCGAGAGCCGCTCGCGCCCCGAGGTCGGGATCGTCCGCGTCCGGACCACCGGCTCCAACCAGGACGGCGTCGTGGTCATCACGTTCACCCGCACGCTCATGGTCTACCGCCGCGGGCACGGCCCGGGCGGGGACCGGCCCCGGCCGCGCGCGGGCGGCTGAGCGGCCTGGGCCGGGTCGTCCGCGCGGCGGGCGCCCGGTAATCTTCTCGGCTGGACCGTCGGGAGGAGCCCCCTGATGCAGGAAGCCGAGAAGATCTGGATGAACGGTGAGCTGGTCGACTGGCCGGACGCGCGCGTGCACGTCCTGTCCCACGGCCTGCACTACGGCACCACGGTCTTCGAGGGCATCCGGGCGTACGACGCCGAGGAGGGGACCGCCGTGTTCCGCCTCGGCGACCACCTGGCGCGGCTCGAGCGGTCGGCGGCGATGTACCACATGCCCATCCCGTACTCGCGCGAGGAGCTCCGGCAGGCGGTCCACGCCGTCGTGGCGTCGAACGACCTCGGCGGCTGCTACATCCGCCCGATCGTGATGCGCGGCTACGGCACCATGGGGCTGTTCCCGCTGGAGGCGCCCGTCGACGTGGCGATCGCCGCGTGGCAGTGGGGCGCCTACCTCGGCGAGGAGAGCCTCAAGTCGGGCATCCGCGCCAAGATCTCGAGCTGGCGGCGCATCGGCTCCAGCACCATCCCCGCCACGGCCAAGGCCGGCGGCCAGTACCTCAACTCGATCCTCGCGAAGATCGAGACCCACAAGGCCGGCTACCAGGAGGCCATCCTCCTGAACGACGCGGGCTTCGTGGCCGACGGCTCCGGCGAGAACATCTTCGTGGTGCGCGACGGCGTCCTCTTCACCCCGCCGCTCCAGGCCTCGATCCTGGAGGGGATCACCCGCGCCACGATCATGACGCTGGCCGCCGACGAGGGCATCCCGGTGCAGGAGCGCGAGATCGCCCGCGGCGAGCTCTACACCGCCGACGAGGTGTTCATCACCGGCACCGCCGCCGAGGTCTGCCCGGTCAACGAGGTCGACGACCACCCGGTCGGCCCGCCCGGCCCCATCACCACGCGGCTGCAGGAGCGCTTCTTCGCCGCCGTCGGCGGGCGCGACCCGCTGTCCGCCCAGTGGCTCGACTACGTGGGGGCCGAGGCGTCGGAACCCTCGCCGGCGCCGGCACCGCATGCCTGAGCGCGTCGTCATCTACGACACGACCCTCCGCGACGGGATGCAGCGGGAGGGCCTCAGCCTGACCGTGGGCGAGCAGCTCGCCATCGCGGTGCGGCTCGCCGACTTCGGTGTGGAGTACCTGGAGGCCGGCTTCCCGGCGAGCAACCCGAAGTACGGCGAGCTGTTCCAGCTGCTGGAGCAGGAGGACCTGGGCGCCACCCGGCTGGCGGCGTTCGGCATGACGCGCCGCCGCGGGACCCCGGCCGAGCAGGACCCGGCCCTCCGCGGCCTCGCCGAGAGCTTCGCCCCGGTGGCGACGATCGTCGGCAAGACGTGGGACCTCCACATCGAGAAGGTCACCCGGGTCTCCCGCGAGGAGAACCTGCGGATGATCGAGGAGTCGGTGGCGTTCCTCGTGTCGCAGGGCAAGGAGGTCGTCTACGACGCGGAGCACTTCTTCCACGCCTACGACGCGCACCCGGACTACGCGCTCGACTGCCTGCGGGCGGCCGAGGCCGGCGGGGCCGCATGGCTGGTCCCGTGCGAGACGAACGGCGCGATGCTCCCCACCCGCGTCGCCGCGGTGATGCGCGAGGTGCGCGCCGCCCTCCCGGGCGTCCCGCTCGGCATCCACACCCACAACGACGCCGAGTGCGCGGTGGCCAACAGCCTGGTGGCGGTGGAGGAGGGCGCCCGGATGGTCCAGGGCACCGTCAACGGCTACGGCGAGCGCTGCGGCAACGCCAACCTCGTCTCCATCATCCCGTCGCTGGTGCTCAAGATGGGGTACGACGCGCTCGAGCCCGAGCGGCTCGGGGAGCTGACCGCGCTCAGCAACTTCGTGGCCGAGACCGCGAACCTCCAGCCCGACGACTGGGCGCCGTACGTCGGCATGAACGCGTTCGCCCACAAGGGCGGGATGCACCAGCAGGGCATGAACGCCGACGCCCGCGCCTACGAGCACATCGACCCGACCGTGGTCGGCAACGACCGGCGGGTGCTGGTGTCCGAGCTGTCGGGCCGCGGCACGATCCTGGCCAAGGCGCGCGAGCTGGGGCTCGACGTGGACGAGGACCCGGAGCGCGTCGCCGCGATCCTCGCCCGCGTGAAGGACCTGGAGCACGAGGGCTACCACTACGAGACCGCCGACGGCTCGTTCGAGCTGCTGATCGAGCGCGAGACGGGGGTCTACGAGCCGCTCTTCACCCTCGAGAGCTTCCGCGTGATCACCGAGAAGCGCGCCGACGGCCGCGTGGAGACCGAGGCCACCGTCAAGGTGTTCCACAACGGCGAGCGGATCGTCGCCACCCACGAGGGCAACGGCCCCGTCAACGCGCTCGACGGCGCGCTGCGCCAGGCGCTCGACGCCCGGGTGCCGGAGCTGCGCGACATCGAGCTCGTCAACTTCAAGGTCCGCATCCTCGACGAGACCAAGGGCACCGGCGCCGTCACCCGCGTGCTGCTCGACTCGAGCGACGGCACCGAGCGGTGGGGCGCGATCGGCGTGAGCGAGAACGTCATCGAGGCGTCCTGGGGCGCGCTGGTCGACAGCCTCGAGCACGGCGTCCGCCGCATCGCGCGCAACCGGGCCGCGGCCGCGAGGTGAGCGGGGCGACGGAGCGCATCCCCCTCGCCAAGCCGGTCATCGGCGACCGCGAGCGGGAGCTTGTGGACGAGGTGCTCCGGTCGGGGCAGCTGTCGCTGGGCCCGATGGTGCCGCGGTTCGAGCAGGCGTGGTGCGATCGCATCGGCGTGAAGCACGCGGTGGCCGTGTCGAGCGGCACCGCCGGCCTGCACCTCTGCCTGCACGCGCTCGGCCTCGGGCCGGGCGACGAGGTGGTCACCTCGTCGTTCTCGTTCGTCGCGTCCGCCAACGCGATCCTGTTCACCGGCGCCACGCCGGTGTTCGCCGAGGTCAACCCGCTCACGTTCAACATGGACCCGGCGGCGGTCGAGGCGGCCATCACCCCCCGCACCAAGGCGATCCTGATCGTCGACATCTTCGGCTACCCCGCCGAGGTGCCCGCGCTGGTGGAGATCGCCGAGCGCCACGGCCTGGCCCGGGTGGAGGACGCCTGCCAGACGATCGACGGCGCGTACGACGGGCGCAAGCTCGGCACGTTCGGCCACCCGGCGGTGTACGGCTTCTACGCCAACAAGCAGCTCACCACCGCCGAGGGCGGGGTCGTGCTCACCGACGACCCGGTGCTCGCGGGCAAGCTGGACAGCCTGCGCAACCAGGGGCGCTCCGACGACGGCGCCTGGCTCGTCCACTCCCGCCTGGGGTTCAATTACCGCCTCTCCGATGTTCATTCGGCCATCGGCGTCGCCCAGCTCGAACGACTGTCGGACATGATGGCCGGCCGCGCCCGGGTGGCAGGGTGGTACCAGGAGCGGGTGCGCGAGATCGACGGGGTCAACCCCATGTACGAGGGCCCGCAGACGCGGTCGTGGTTCGTGTACGCGCCGCGGCTCGATCCGGACCTGGAGCGCGACCGGATCATCGGCGACCTCGACGCGGTGGGCGTGTCGGCCAAGCCGTACCTGCCGTGCATCCACCTCCAGCCCTTCTACCAGGACGAGCACGGGCACCGGCCGGGCGAGTTCCCGGTGACGGAGGCGATCAGCTCCTCGACGATCGCGCTGCCGTTCTTCCCGGAGATGACCGAGGCGCAGGTCGACCGGGTGTGCGGGGCGCTGGCGGTCGCGATCACCGGGCACCGGTCCGCGGCTGGCGCGCGGGCGTGACCGGGGGCGGGCGCCTGTGGGGCGGCCGCTTCGGCGCCGGCCCGGATGAGGCCTTCGACCGCATCAACTCCTCGCTGGCGGTCGACCGGCGCATGTGGCCGCAGGACGTCGCGGCCTCGCGCGCGCACGCCCGGATGCTCGGCGCCCGGGGGATCATCCCCGCCGCCGACGCCGCCGCCATCGACGAGGGCCTGGAGCGGATCGCCGGCGAGCTCGCCGACGGCACGTTCGCGTTCGCCCCGGGCGACGAGGACATCCACACCGCCGTCGAGCGCCGCCTGACCGAGCTCATCGGCGACCCCGGGCGGCGGCTCCACACGGCCCGGAGCCGCAACGACCAGGTCATCACCGACACGCTGCTGCACCTGCGGGCCGCGGCGGTGGGGCAGGCGGAGGGGCTGCGCGCGCTCGGCGAGGCGCTGCTCGCCCAGGCCGAGGCCCACATCGACACGATCCTGCCCGGCTACACGCACGGCCAGCGGGCCCAGCCGGTGCGGCTGGCGCACCACCTGCTCGCGTACGTGTGGATGCTCGACCGCGACCGGGCGCGGCTGGGCCACGCGATCGCGGCCACCCTGACCTCGCCGCTCGGCTCGGGGGCGCTCTCCGGCGTCGGCTTCCCGATCGACCGGGACATGACCGCCGAGGAGCTCGGCTTCACCGCCGGCCCGGGCCCGAACAGCCTCGACGCCGTCGGCAGCCGCGACGCGCTCGCCGACTACCTGCACTTCGCCGCCCAGCTCGGCGTGCACCTCTCGCGCCTCGGCGCCGAGATCGTGCTGTGGGCGGGGGAGGAGGCCGGGTTCGTGGAGCTCGACGACGCGTTCAGCTCCGGCTCGTCGATGCTGCCGCAGAAGAAGAACCCCGACGCCGCGGAGCTCGCGCGCGGCAAGGCGCCGCGCCTGATCGCCGACCTGTCGGGCCTGCTCGGCGTGATGTCCGGCCTGCCGCTGGCCTACAACAAGGACATGCAGGAGGACAAGGAGTACCTGTTCGACGCGATCGACACCGTCGACCTGCTCCTGCCCGCGATGGCCGGCATGGTCGCCGGCGCCCGCTTCCGGGCCGACCGGATGGCGGCCGCCAGCTCCGGAGGCTTCCTGGCCGCGACCGACCTGGCCGACCACCTCGTCACGCTGGGCTGGCCGTTCCGGCGGGCGCACGAGGCGGTGGGGCGCCTGGTGCGCGCGTGCCTCGACCGCGGCGTGGGCCTGGAGGACGCGACGCCCGAGGACATCGCGGCCGCCGGGCTGGACGGGGTGGCGATGCCGTCGCTCACCGCGGAGGCGTCCGTCGAGGCCAAGCGGGCCCCCGGCGGGACGGCCCGCGCGGCCGTGGCCGACCAGCTCGCCGCCGCGCGGGAGCGGGTGGCGGCGTGGTGACCGGCGCGCCCGCGCCGGCGGGGACGGGGGCGCGCCTCGACCGCGACTTCTTCGCGCGGCCGGTGGGCGACGTGGCGGTCGACCTGCTCGGCTGCGTCATCACCGTCGACGGGGTCGGCGGGATGATCGTCGAGACCGAGCGCTATCAGCAGGACGACCCCGCGTCGCACAGCTTCCGCGGACCGCGCGGGCGCGCCGCCGTCATGTTCGGCCCGCCCGGGCACCTCTACGTGTACCGGTCGTACGGCCTGCACTGGTGCGCCAACCTCGTCTGCGAGCCGGAGGGCTCGGGCGCGGCGGTGCTCATCCGCGCGCTCGCCCCCATGCACGGCATCCCGGCGATGCGGGCCCGGCGCCGCGGCGCCGCCGACCGCCTGCTCTGCGCCGGCCCTGGCCGCCTGTGCTCGGCGCTCGCCATCGACCGTCACCTGGACGGCGCGGACGCGCTGCTCCCGGGCGGCCACGTCGCGCTCTCCGGCCGCGCCGCGCCCGTCGAGGTCGTCCGCGGCCCGCGCATCGGCATCAGCCAGGCGGCCGACCGCCCGTGGCGCTTCGGCGTCGCCGGCTCCCCGTACCTCTCCAAGCCGTTCCGGGCCCGGTGAGCGCCGCCGCCGACCGCCTGGCCGCGCGCGCGGTCAACGTGCTGCCGCCCGGCGAGCTGGCGCGCAAGCTCGCCCGCGGGACGCCCCTTCGCGTGAAGCTGGGGGTCGACCCGACGGCGCCCGACATCCACCTGGGCCACACCGTCGTGCTGGGCAAGCTCCGCGAGTTCCAGGACGCCGGCCACACCGCGGTGCTCATCATCGGCGACTGGACGGCGCGGGTCGGCGACCCGTCGGGGCGCGCCAGCACCCGCCCGGTCCTGAGCGCGGAGGACATCGAGCGCAACGCCGACACCTACCGCGACCAGGCCTTCCGGATCCTCGATCCGGAGCGCACGGAGATCCGGCGCAACGGCGAGTGGTTCGAGGGCATGGGGCTCGAGGAGGTGTTCGCCCTCGCCGGCCGCGCCACCGTCAACCAGCTGCTGCGGCGCAACGACTTCGCCGAGCGGATCGGCGACGACCGCCCGATCTCGGTGCTCGAGCTGCTCTACCCGCTCATGCAGGCCTACGACTCGGTGCAGCTGCGCGCCGACGTCGAGATCGGCGGCACCGACCAGCTCTTCAACATGATGCTCGGCCGCGACATCCAGGCCGGCTGGGGGCAGGAGCCACAGGTCGTGATGACCATGCCGATCCTCACCGGGCTGGACGGCGAGAAGAAGATGAGCAAGTCGCTGGGCAACCAGATCGGGGTGCGCGACCCGGCCGAGGAGCAGTTCGGCCGCGCCATGAGCATCCCGGACGCGCTGCTGCCCGAGTGGTACCGCCTCCTGGCGCCGGACGCGCCGCCGCCCGAGGGGCACCCGGCGCAGGACAAGCGCCGCCTGGGCCGCCTGATCGCCGACCGCTTCCACGGCGCGGGCGCCGGGGAGTCCGCCGAGGCCCAC
>CAVVMP010000007.1:0-412500 GCA_963749475.1 Miltoncostaeaceae bacterium | reverse complement strand
GGCCGGCGCCCGCTCGCGTCGCCCCCCAGGGGGCACGTACCTTGAAAACTGCATAGCGGCAGTAGGTGTGCTCTATTGAATATCTGGTCAAGATATTAAGGGCACGCGGTGGATGCCTTGGCGTCAGAAGCCGATGAAGGACGTGGACGGCTGCGATAAGCCGCGGGGAGGTGCTGAACAACCTTTGATCCGCGGATTTCCGAATGGGGGAACCCACGCGTGGTAATGCGCGCGTATCCCCGCCTGAACACATAGGGCGGGTGAAGGCAAGCCGGCGAAGTGACACATCTCAGTAGCCGGAGGAAAGGAAAGAAATCTCGACTCCCTGAGTAGTGGCGAGCGAAAGGGGATCAGCCCAAACCGATCGGGTGCCATGCCTGTGGGCTTAGCTCGATCGGGGTTGTAGGAGTGACTGGACCGTTCCACAGGACGGTCGGGGAGTTACAAAGGCGTGAGCTAGCCGAGCAGCTTGGAACGGCTGGCTACAAAGGGTAAGAGCCCCGTAGGTGGAAGCTCACGCCCTCCCCTGTCACCACCTGAGTACGACCGGGCACGGGAAACCCGGTCCGAATCCACGGGGACCACCCCGTAAGGCTAAGTACTCTCTGACGACCGATAGCGAACTAGTACCGTGAGGGAAAGGTGAAAAGTACCCCGGGAGGGGAGTGAAATAGTACCTGAAACCGCGTGCCTACAAGCGGTCGGAGCCGGCTTTGTCCGGTGACGGCGTGCTTTTTGCATAACGAGCCTGCGAGTTACTCGTGTCCGGCGAGGTTAAGGAAACGGAGCCGTAGCGAAAGCGAGTCTGAATAGGGCGATTCAGTCGGACGCGGTAGACCCGAAACCGAGTGATCTATCCATGGGCAGGTTGAAGCGGGGGTAAGACCTCGTGGAGGACCGAACCCACGTCGGTTGAAAACGGCGGGGATGACCTGTGGATCGGAGTGAAAGGCTAATCAAACTCGGTTATATCTGGTTCTCTCCGAAATATATTTTGGTATAGCCTCCTGCGTTCAGTCGTGGTTGTAAAGCACTGTTTGGCCTAGGGGCCCTACCAGGTTACCGAAGTCAGATAAACTCTGAATGCCATGACTTTAGAGCAGGGGAGTCAGACTGCGGGGGATAAGCTTCGTAGTCGAGAGGGAAACAGCCCAGACCACCAGCTAAGGGCCCTAAGCGCTGGCTAAGTGGAAAACGTTGTGCGAGTGCACAGACAACCAGGATGTTGGCTTAGAGGCAGCCATTCGTCTAAGGAGTGCGTAATAGCTCACTGGTCAAGTGCTCGTGCGCGGATAATGTAACGGGGCTCAAGCCAGCCCCCGAAGCTGTGGGCTTCATCTTCGGATGGAGCGGTAGGAGAGCGTTCCTCGTGCAGTGAAGCGGTCGCGGCAAGCGTCCGTGGAGCGCGGGGAAGTGAGAATGCAGGCATAAGTAACGAAAGAGGAGTGAGAAACTCCTCCACCGGATGCCCAAGGTTTCCTGAGTAAAGTTAATCTGCTCAGGGTTAGTCGGGACCTAAGCCGAGGCCGACAGGCGTAGGCGATGGACAACAGGTTGATATTCCTGTACCGCGTCTTCCGCGCTATCACCGAAGGGGGGACGGGGAAGGGTAGGCGAACCGTGGCGCTGGTTGACCACGGACAACCCGGTAGGCGGGACCCTAGGAAAATCCGGGGTCCATCAACGCCGAGAGGGGATGTCGGTCGGCGTAAGCCGGCAAGTCGTCGAGCCCATGCCTCCGAGAAAAGCCTCTAGGGAGTGGGAACGCGCCCGTACCAAAACCGACACAGGTGGGCAGGTAGAGCATACCGAGGTGATCGAGAGAACCCTCGTTAAGGAACTCGGCAAAATTGTCCCGTAACTTCGGGAGAAGGGACGCCCCGGTAGAGTGACCGGCTTCGCGCCGCGAGCTCGAGGGGGCCGCAGAGAATTGGCCCAACCGACTGTTTACCAAAAACACAGGTCTCTGCGAAGTCGTAAGACGACGTATAGGGGCTGACGCCTGCCCGGTGCCGGAAGGTCAAGTGGAGAGGTTAGCCTTCGGGCGAAGCTTTGAAACCAAGCCCCGGTAAACGGCGGCCGTAACTATAACGGTCCTAAGGTAGCGAAATTCCTTGTCGGGTAAGTTCCGACCTGCACGAATGGCGTAACGAGTTGGGCGCTGTCTCAACGAGGGACTCGGTGAAATTGTAGTATCGGTGAAGATGCCGATTACGCGCCGTAAGACGGAAAGACCCCGTGAACCTTTACTGCAGCTTGATATTGGTGTTTGGGACATCCTGTCCAGGATAGGTGGGAGGCTGTGAGGCCGTGGCGTCAGCTGCGGTGGAGCCGACCTTGGGATACCACCCTGGATGTTCTGAGCTTCTAACGGGAGGCCGTGATCCGGCTCTCGGACAGTGTCAGGTGGGCAGTTTGACTGGGGCGGTCGCCTCCCAAATTGTAACGGAGGCGCACAAAGGTTCCCTCAGCACGGTTGGAAATCGTGCGTAGAGTGTAAAGGCATAAGGGAGCTTGACTGCGAGACTGACAGGTCGAGCAGGTACGAAAGTAGGTCTTAGTGATCCGGCGGTAGAGAGTGGAATTGCCGTCGCTCAACGGATAAAAGGTACTCCGGGGATAACAGGCTTATCCTCCCCAAGAGTCCACATCGACGGGAGGGTTTGGCACCTCGATGTCGGCTCGTCGCATCCTGGGGCTGGAGTTGGTCCCAAGGGTTGGGCTGTTCGCCCATTAAAGCGGTACGCGAGCTGGGTTCAGAACGTCGTGAGACAGTTCGGTCCCTATCTACGGTGCGCGTTGGAGATTTGAGGGGAGTCGTCCCTAGTACGAGAGGACCGGGATGAACAGACCTCTGGTGTATCAGTTGTCGTGCCAACGGCACTGCTGGCTAGCTACGTCTGGAAGGGATAACCGCTGAAAGCATCTAAGCGGGAAGCCCACCTCAAGATGAGATCTCCCACCCCTTCGAGGGGGTAAGGCTCCAGGTAGACCACCTGGTTGATAGGCGGGATGTGTAAGCGCAGCAATGCGTTCAGCAGACCCGTACTAATCCGCCGAGGGCTTGACCTCTAACTTTGAGAGCACACCATTCCGCCGCTATGCAGTCTTGAGGGTACGAACCTCAAGGGTTCCCGGTGGCTCTAGCGAGAGGGAAACACCTCTTCCCATTCCGAACAGAGTCGTTAAGCCTCTCCGCGCCGATGGTACTCCGAGCGAAGGCTCGCGGGAGAGTAGGTCGCCGCCGGGATTATGTTCGATATACGGTTGGAAGCCGCCGCATTTGCCGGCGGCTTTCGTCGTCGACGGGGAGGGTGAGGTCGGATGTCGGACGCGCGGACCGTGGTGGTGACCGGGGGAACCGGGGCGCTCGGGACGGGGGTCGTGGACGTCCTGCTCGAGGCCGGCTTCGCGCCCGTCGTGACGTGGGTGGTGGAACGGGAGCGCGACGCCGCGGAGCAGCGGTACGGCTCCACGGTGCGCCTGGAGCAGCTGGACGTGACGGACCCCGCCGCCACGAAGGCGTTCGGCGCGCGGCTGGACGAAGGCGGCGGCGTCTGGGGCCTCGCGCACCTGGTGGGCGGCTACCGCGACGGCGAACCCGTCGCCGAGCTCGACCCCGCCGGCTGGGAGGGGCAGATCGCGCTGAACATGACGAGCGCGGCGTACATGATGCGCGCGCTCCTCCCCGGGATGGTCGCCCGGGGAGGAGGGCGGGTCGTGGCGGTGTCGAGCCGGGTGGCGCTCAGGCCGTTCGCCGGCTCCGCCGCCTACGCCGCGTCAAAGGCCGGGCTGCTGGCACTCGTCGGCGCCGCCGCGGAGGACGTGAAGCACGACGGGGTCACGGTCAACTGCGTGCTGCCCAGCGTGATCGACACGCCGGCCAACCGAGGCGCGCAGCCCGACGCCGACCCGGGGCGCTGGGTGCGACCCGGGGAGATCGGCCAGGCGATCGCCTTCCTGCTGTCCGAGGGCGCCTCCGCCGTGACGGGGGCCGCGATACCGGTCTACGGCCGCGCGTAGCAGCACCGCGAGGCGCGACGGGCCGGGCGCGGCGGGCGGCCGCCATGTGGGCCAGGCGCCGCTCCGTCTCCGCGCCCTCCCGCCGACTCGTGCGGACCGCGAGGAGTTCCTGGTGGTAGTTCATCGTCCGACCCCTCACTCGACGTTCGATCGGTGTCGAAAGAAATGATCCCAAGGGTGGACGATCAGCACAAATCGGGTTAGCGTGTCTATCAATCATGGAACGTGATGGATGGCTCCGGGTCGAGGTGCGGCACCTCGCGGCCCTCCGGGCAGTCGCCGAGGAGGGCTCGTTCGGCGCGGCCGCGACGAAGCTCGGCTACACGCAGTCCGCGGTCTCCCAGCAGATCGCCACGCTCGAGCGGGCGGTGGGGGAGCGGCTGATCGACCGGCCGGGCGGCCCGCGGCGCGTGTCGATGACCGAGGCCGGGCGCGTGCTGCTGCGGCACGCCGAGCGGATCGTGGCCGGCATGGAGGCCGCGTGGGCCGACCTGGCCGCGCTGGCCGCCGGGGACGCCGGAACCATCCGCGTGGGGACGTACCAGAGCGTCGGCGCGAAGATCCTGCCGGAGCTCATGCGGCGGCTGGTGGTGGAACGGCCGGGCCTCGACATCCACCTGACCGAGAGCGCATCCGACGTGGAGCTGCTCGACCACCTGGAGCGCGGCGACCTGGACCTGACGTTCGCGGTGCTGCCGGTCGAGGACGGACCCTTCGAGGCCGTCGAGCTGCTCCGGGACCCGTACTACCTGATGGTGGCCGCCGACTCCCCGCTGGCGGCGAAGGGCGTCGCGGCCCTGCGGGACCTGCACGAGCTGCCGATGATCGGCTTCCGGCACTGCGTGTGCGGAGAGCGGATCGACGGCTGGCTGCGGGACCGGGGGGTCCAGGGCCGGGTCGTCTTCCGCAGCGACGACAACGGCACCGTCCAAGGACTGGTCGGCGCGGGCATGGCGGCGGCGCTCGTGCCGCTGCTCGCCGCCGACGAGAGCGATGAGGCGGTGGCGCTGCTCGGCGTGGAGGGCGGCGTCCCGGATCGCCGGATCGCGATCGCGTGGCACCGCGACCGCACCCTCTCGCCCGCCGCGCGGGCGTTCATCGCGCTGGCCCGGGAGCTCTGCGCGCAGCTGGAGCCGCCCGTGCTCCGGGAGGCCGTGGGCCGGTAGGGGTCCGGGACCGGCCGGTAGCATCGCGGGCGATGACCGGACCGGGAACCGCGGCCGAGGGGCTCGACTGCATCGTGGTGGGCGGCGGGCTCGCGGGCCTCGCGTGCGCACACGGCCTGGTGACGGCCGGGCGATCCGTGCTGGTGCTCGAGGCGGAGGAGGCGCCCGGCGGCCGGGCCCGCACCGTCTGGCACCGGGGACGCCCCGTGGACCGCGGCTTCCAGGTGCTGTTCAGCGCCTACCCGCGCACGCGGGCGCTGCTGCGGGCGATCGGCCTGCCGCGCCGCGACCTCCGGCCAGTCGGCGGCGGGGCCGTCTTCATGAACGGCGCCGAGAACCCCCGGTTCGGCACGTCGCCGCTGGCGCCCCTCGCGTTCCGCGGGATGCCGCCCGGCGACCGGCTCCGCCTGGCGAGGCTCGCGGCGTCCGCGCTGGCCACGCCGCCGGACGTGTTGCTGGCGCGCGACGACGAGGCGCCGTCCACGGAGGCGTTCCTGCGGTCGCAGGGGTTCTCGGACCAGGCGCTCGAGGGGTTCTTCCGCCCGTTCTTCGGCGTCGTGTTCCAGGACCGGTCCCTGGCCGCCGACCCGGGCTACTTCCGCTTCCTGCTGGCGATGCTGGCGAAGGGCTCGTCCGTGATCCCGAGCGACGGCCTCGGGATGATCGCCGAGTGGACGTCGGCGGCGGTGCGCCAGGCCGGCGGCGCGGTGGAGCTGGGCGTGCGGGTCGAGGCGCCTCGAGCCCGACGCGGCCGGGCGGCGGATCACGGCGGTCCGCACGGCCGACGGACGGCGCATCGCGGCCCGGTATGTGGTGCTCGCGGTCGAGGCGCCTGCGGCGCGGCCGCTGCTGGAGCCCCTCGACCCGGCGGCGGCGGTCCGGCTGCCCACCGAGCCCGCGTCGTCGGCGACCGCCGCGTTCGCGCTCGGGACGCCGCTGTACCGGGGCCGGACGATCCTGGTGAACGCCGCGCCGGGGCCGGTGGACGGCCCGCGGGTGGACCTCGTGTGCCAGACCACCAACATCACCCGCCCCGGCGCCCCCGACGGGCCGCACATCGTGCTGGCCACCACCGTCACCACGGACGGCGGCGGCGCCGACGGGCTCGTCGAGTCGGTGGGCCGGCTCATGGCCCGGTGGGCTCCGCGCTTCGACTGGGCGGGCCTGGCGGAGCCGATCGGCGTCTACGAGCACCGGTTCGCCCAGTACCGCCCCCGGGTGGGCGTGCGCCGCGAGCTGCCCGGGCCGCGGACCGCCGTCGAGAACCTGGTCCTGGCCGGCGACCTCACGACGCACCCCTCCATCGAGGGCGCCGTGTCGAGCGGGACGCGCGCGGCCGGGATCGTCGGCGCGCTGCTGCCGTGAAGCTCGTGGGCCACCGGCGGGTCTTCTCCGTCGAGGAGGTCACCGGCCGCCTCGCGGAGATGTTCGAGGGCCTGCGCCAGTTCTGGGTGGAGGCGGAGATCGAGGACGTCCGGGCCGGCGGCGCCCGCGTGTACTTCAACCTGCGCGGCGAGCACGTGATCCGGGCGTCGATGAAGGCCGCCGTCTGGGACCGGCTGCCGCAGAAGCCGGCGCGCGGCGACCAGGTCCACGCCTTCGGGAAGATGGAGTTCTGGCGTGGCCGCGCCGAGGTGACGATGGCGGTGGAGCGCCTGGAGCCCTCCGGCGAGGGGCTGCTGCTCGCCCGCATCCAGGAGCTCCGGCGGCTGCTGGCCGCCGACGGCCTGCTGGCCCCGGAGCGCAAGCGCGCCCTGCCGATGATGCCGCGCCGCATCGGGCTGGTGACCGCCGCCGACGGCGCCGCCCGCCACGACGTCCTCACCACCCTGTGGGCGCGCTTCCCCGCCGACGTGGTGCTGGCGGGCGTTCCGGTGCAGGGCGACGCCGCACCGCGCGCAATCCAACGCGCGATCGTCCAATTGAACGCGGTGGCCGGGGTCGATGTGATCATCGTCGCCCGGGGCGGCGGCTCGCTGGAGGACCTGATGGCGTTCAACAGCGAGGTCGTCTGCCGCGCGGTTGCGGCCTCCGGGGTCCCCGTGGTGTCGGCGGTCGGGCACGAGCGGGACGTGACCCTGTGCGACGAGGTGGCCGACGTGCGCGTCGCGACGCCCACCGCTGCCGCGGCGGTGGTGGTGCCGAGCGCCGAGGCCCTGGAGGGGCGGCTGCGCGACGCCGACCTGGCGGTGCGCCGCGGGCTGGTGCGGGCACGCGCCGACGCCGAGGCGGCCATCGCGCGGCGGACCGCCGCGCTCGGGGCGGCGCTGCGCCGGCCCGAGGCGATCGGCCGGGACCGGGTGGAGCGGGTGGAGCCGCGGATGCGCTCGGCGCTCGCGCGGGCGGCGGCGCGCGCGCCGGGCCGGGTGGACGAGTCGGCGCGCGCGCTCGCCCGCGCCGCCGGGGCCCGCCGCGAGCGCGCCGAGGCGGGCCTGGCCCGTGCGGAGGGGCTCCTGAGCCTGCTGTCGCCCCGGCGGACGGTGGCGCGCGGCTACGCGATCGTGCGCGACGCGGACGGCGGGGCCGTGATCGCGTCGGCGGGGGCGGTCGTCGCCGGCCAGGGCCTGAGCGTCGAGCTGCGCGACGGGCGGGTGGCGGCGACGGCGACGGAGGTGTCGCAGTGAGCGAGCCGGTGGGCGGGGCGCCCCCGCCGGCCACGTTCGAGGAGGCCCTGCGCCTGCTCGACGAGGTGGTGGCGCGGCTCGAGAGCGGCGACGTGGGCCTGGAGGAGGCGGTCGCCCTGTTCGAGCGGGGCCAGGGCTACCTGGCGGTGTGCCGCGAGCGGCTGGCGGCCGCTCAGAAGCGGATCGAGGAGCTCACCGCCGAGGACCTGCCGCCCGCCGGGCCGCCGGCGACGGGGTCCGACGAGCCGTTCTGAGCCTCCTCGCGCCGGCGGCGCCAGCGCTCCAGGCGCTCCAGGTCGCGCTCGACGGTGGAGAGGGGCACCTGGCACCCGGCGCCGCCCACGTTGGCGTATGAGAGCAGGCGGTCCTCGTCGGCGCGCAGCGTCATCCACTTCGCCAGGACGTCGTCGCCGACCGGGAGCAGCGGGCCGCCCGGCATCCCGGTGCGGTCCGGGAACTGGACGCAGTACTCGCGCACCGGCGCCATGGAGCGGGGCAGCAGCGCCACCACCGGGAGGTGGGGGTAGATCAGGTAGCGGTAGCGCGGCGGGCTGTCCGGCGGGCTCCCCGGGCGGCGGCCCCGGCGCCCCGTGATGCAGATGAACCCGAGCTCGCAGAACATGTCCCACTCCTCCGGGTTCACCACCGACCGCAGCAGCTCGAGCGACCGCCGCTCGGCCTCCTCGCCGCGCAGGGGCGGCTCGTGCACCCACGCGGGCATCGCCCGCACGGCGCGGCGGCGCGCCTGGGCGGTCCGGGCGGGACGAGCCATGACGGTCGCCAGCATCCCGAGGGCGACCACGAGGACGATCACCCCGAGGCCCGCCACGGCGTCGCGGCGCTAGGGCGCCGGCGGGGTGGCGCCCCCGGCCGCGCGCGGCCAGAAGAGCACCCGCTCCGCGTCCTGGGGGATGTCGGCGAAGTCGGTCACCAGCACCGCCTCGCGGCGGCCGCTGCCCGAGTCGGTGACCGGGACCGCGGCCCACATGCCCTCCTCCAACTGGCGGTGGAAGGCCTCGACCAGGGCCTCGCGCTCCTCGTCCAGGCGCGGGTCCCCCTCCGCCACGAGCGTCTCGCCGTATCCCGGCATCATCCGTAGGAGCCTCATGCCAGGCCGTTCTACCAAGCCTCGCGCATGCCGCGCAACGGGACGGTCCGGGGTGTCACCGACACCGCGGGTAGCATCGGCCGGGTGCGCATGACCGCCTCCGCGCTCCACGCGGGCCTCCCCTCGCTCGCGTCCGAGACCTACCTCAACACGGGCGGGTGCGGGCCCCTCACGCGGGCTGCGGCCGACGCCCTGGCCGGCTGGGCGGCGGACGCGATGGTCCGCGGGCGCGGCAGCATGGCGGGGTTCGGCCGGGCGGAGGCGGCGTCGGTGGCGCTGCGCGACGACCTCGGCCGCCTCGTGGGCGACGCCGACGGGGCGCGGATCGCCCTGACGGGCAACACCACCGACGGTCTCAACCGGGTGGCCTGGGGCGTCGGCCTGCGCCCCGGCGACGAGGTCGTGACGCCCGCCCTCGAGTACCCCGGCACCCTCGTGCTGCTGGCCAACGCCGCCCGCCGGGCGGGCGCGACGCTGCGGCTGATCGACCCGGACGGCACGGAGGAGGACCTGGAGGCCGCCGTCGCCGAGGTCGCCGGGCCGCGGACGCGGCTGGTGGTGGTGTCGCACGTGTCGTGGTCCACCGGGGCGCTGCTCGACGTGGCCGGGGCGGTGCGCGCCGCCCGCCGCGCCGGCGCGGTGGTCGCGGTGGATGCGGCGCAGTCGGCGGGGGCCATCCCGGCTGGACGCGGCGGCGCTGGGGGCCGACGCCGTGGCGTTCCCCGCCCACAAGTGGCTGCTGGGCCCGGAGGGGCTCGGCGCGCTGTGGGTGTCGCCGGAGGCGTCGGGGACGATCGACCTGACGTTCACCGGCTACGAGACGGGCCGCGACCACGCCGCCGACGGGACGCTGACCCTGCACGCCGGCGCCCGCCGTCACGAGGCGGCGACGCTCCCCGCGGCGCTGCTGCCCGCCTGGCGGGCGTCGCTGGGCTGGCTGGAGCGGGAGGTGGGCTGGGAGCCCGTCGTCGCCGGCACGCACGCCGCCCAGGCCGCGGGGCGGGCGGCGCTGGCGGCGATCCCCGGCGTCCGCGTCCTGACGCCGCCGGGGCCGCAGGCGGGCCTGGTGTCCTTCACGGTCGACGGCCACGCGCCCCAGGCGGTCGCGCGCCGCCTGGCCGCCGACGGCGTGATCGTGCGCTGGATCCGGCGTCCCGAGCGTGCTGCGGGCGTCGCTCGGGTTCTTCACGGTCGACGAGGACGTGGCCCGGCTCGCCGCCGGGGTCGCGGCCGTCGCGACCGGCGACGGCTGCTAGCTTCCAGCGTCGTGAGCCAGGACAGGCTGGTCATCAGGGGCGGCCGTGCGCTGTCCGGCCACATCGTGCCGAGCGGCAACAAGAACGCCGCCCTGCCGATCCTCGCCGCGTGCCTGCTCACGGACGAGGAGGTCGTGGTCGAGAACGTGCCCGACATCCTCGACGTGCACGTGATGCTGGCCCTGCTCGACGACCTGGGCGTGACGCATCCGCGACGACGGGCCGAACGCCCTCGCGCTCAAGGCCGACCGGGTCCGCACCACCCACCTCGACCCCGACCTGTGCCGCCGCCTGCGCGCGTCCCTGCTGCTCGCGGGGCCGCTGCTGGCCCGGTGCGGCGAGGTGGAGCTGCCGCTCGCCGGCGGCGACTTCATCGGCCGGCGGCGCGTCGACACGCACCTGCTCGCGTTCCGCGGGCTCGGTGCCGAGACCGTCGTGGAGCGGAGCTACAAGCTGCGCCACTCCGGGCTGCGCGGCGCGGAGATCTTCCTGGACGAGGCGTCGGTCACCGCGACGGAGAACGCGCTGATGGCCGCCGTCACCGCGCCGGGCCGCACCATCATCCTGAACGCCGCGAGCGAGCCGCACGTGCAGGACGTCGCGCGCTTCCTGGTGGAGCTCGGCGCCGAGATCGACGGCATCGGCACCAACCGGATGATCATCGACGGGGTCGACCGCCTCCACGGCGGCCGCTTCCGGGTGGGGCCGGACCACATCGAGATCGCCTCGTTCATCGGGCTCGGCGCGATCACCGGGTCGGACCTGATCATCACCGACGTCCGCGCCGAGGACCTGCGGATGATCAACCTGACCTTCGAGCGTCTCGGGATCCGGGTGGAGATCACCGGCGACACGCTGCGCGTGCCGCCCGACCAGGACCTGCGCGTCGTGTCGGACGAGGGCGAGGCGATCCCCAAGGTCGACGACGGCATCTGGCCGGCGTTCCCGGCCGACCTCACCAGCATCGCCACGGCCGTCGCCACCCAGACGCACGGCACGGTGATGATCTTCGAGAAGATGTTCGAGAACCGCCTGTTCTTCGTGGACAAGCTCGTCGCCATGGGCGCCCGGATCGTGCTGTGCGACCCGCACCGCGCCGTGGTCAGCGGCCCCGCGCAGCTGTACGGCGAGCGTCTCGAGAGCCCGGACATCCGCGCCGGCATGGCGATGCTCATCGCGAGCCTCGCCGCGAACGGCACGAGCGTGATCGGCAACGTCGGCCAGATCGACCGCGGCTACGAGCGCATCGACGAGCGACTCCAGGCGGTCGGGGCCGACATCGAGCGCTTCCGTGACTGACCCCGGCGGGCCGCCGCCCGCGGCGCTGCCCGCGGGCTCGAAGGACGTCCTGCCGGTCGAGGCCGGCGAGCTGCGGGAGGTGGAGGGCGCCATACGGCGCCGGTTCGCGGCGTTCGGGTACCGCGAGGTGATGACCCCGGTCCTGGAGTACGCGGACGTCCTCGACCGCGCCCAGGAGGGCCGCCTGCGCGACGCGTTCCGGCTCTTCGACGAGTCCGGCCGCGTGCTGGTGCTGCGCCCCGACCTCACGATCCCCATCGCCCGCCTCGTGGCCACCCGGATGGCCGACCACCCCGGACCTGTCCGCGTGTCGTACCTCGCCCGCGCGTTCCGCCCGCCCGCCCCCGGCAGGCCGGCGCCGGCGGAGCAGCGCCAGGCGGGCATCGAGCTGCTGGGGGACGGCGGCCCGGGCGCCGACGCCGAGGTGCTGGCGCTGCTGGTGGGGGCGTTGCGCGCCGCCGGCCTCCCCGACGCCCGGGTGGGGGTGGGCGACGTGTCGCTGACCGCCGCGGTGCTGGAGGGGAGCGGCGTCCCGGAGGGCTCGCGGGCGACGCTCGGCGCCGCGCTGGCCGCGCGCAACATGGTGGAGTGGCGGCGCCTCGCCCGGGCCGTCGCCCCGGAGTCCGCGCTGCTGGCCGAGCTGCCCGTCGCTGCGCGGCGGGCCGGAGCTGGTGGAGCGGATCGCCCGGGAGGTCCCGTCCGCCGCGGCCGCCGCCGAGCGCCTGGGCGCCACGCTGGAGCTGCTGGGGCGCCACGGGGTGGGCGACGCGGTGGTGCTCGACCTGGGCGTCCTCCGCGAGTGGCGGTACTACTCGGGGATCGTGTTCGAGGCGTACGCGCCCGGCGTGGGCGCGCCGATCGCGCAGGGCGGGCGCTACGACGAGCTGGGCGGCCGCTTCGGGCGCGCGCGCCCCGCGGTGGGCTTCGGCATCACGCTCGACCTGCTGCACCAGGCGCTGCTGGCGGCCGGGAACGGCGCCACCGCCACCCGGGACGGGGTCGTGCTGGTCGGCGGCCTGGACGACGACCCGGCGGCCGGCGAGGCCGTGCGGGCGGCGGGCGTGCCCGTCGTGGCGCTGGCGGCCGCGGCGGCCGACCCCGAGGCCCTGGCCGCGGCCGACGGGTGGCGGTGGGTGGCGCGGCGCGCGCCTGAGGGATACACCGTCCTCGACCGCGTGGCCGGCACGTCGCGGACGCTGGCGCGCCTGGAGGAGGTGCTGACGCCCTCATGAGGATCTGCGTGCCGCTCGGGGCGCTGTTCGAGGACTCCGTCGAGGCCCTGGGCCGCGCGGGGCTCGACGTGGCGCCGCTGCGCGACGCCGGCCGGCGCCTGGTGGTCGAGGCCGCCGACGGGACCACGTACATCACCACCCGCCCGAGCGACGTGCCGACGTACGTGGAGAGCGGCGCCGCCGACATCGGGATCGTCGGCAAGGACGTGCTCAACGAGCGCAGCCCCGACGTCTACGAGCTGCTGGACCTGCGCTTCGGCGGGTGCCGGATGGTCTACGCCACGAGGGGCGGCGAGGACCCGACGCCCGCGGCGCTCGAGCACCTCGGCCTGGTCCGGGTGGCGACGAAGTACCCGGTGGCCGCCACCGGCCACTTCACCGCCACCGGCCGCCAGGCGGAGGTGGTGAAGGTCAACGGCTCCGTGGAGCTGGCGCCGCTGGTGGGCCTGGCGCACGGCATCGTGGACCTCGTGGCCACCGGCCGCACGCTGCGCGAGAACGGGCTCGTCGAGCGGGAGGAGATCTTCCACAGCTCGGCCCGGGTGATCGCCAACCGGGTGAGCCAGACCCTCTTGGCCGACGAGATCGACGCGCTGCTCGCCCGTCTGGAGGAGGGGCTGTCGTGAGCGACGTCCGCGTCGCGCGGCTGCGCGCCGGCGGGGCCCAGGCGATCGCCCTGACGCTGCGCCCCGACATCGACGAGGAGGGCGTGGCCGCGAGCGTCGCCGCGAGCCTCGCCGCCGTGCGCGAGCGCGGCGACGACGCCCTGATCGACGACATCCGCCGCTTCGACCTCGAGAACTTCACCCACGACCGCCTGCGCGTGCCGCGGGTCGCGCTGGAGCGCGCGGTGGACGCGCTGCCGGAGGATCTGCGGACGGCGATCGTGGCCGCCGCGTCCCAGGTGCGCGTGGTGGCCGAGGCGCTGCTGCCGGGCGACCACACCATGACGATGCCCTTCGGGCAGCGGATCCGGGTGCGCCACGTGCCCGTCGACTCCGCCGGCTGCTACGCGCCGGGCGGCCGGGCCGCGTACCCGTCGAGCCTGATCATGGGGATCGTGCCGGCCCAGGTGGCCGGCGTGGGCCGGATCGTGGCGGTGAGCCCGCCCGGCCCCGACGGCCGTCCGTCGCCGCTCGTCATGGCCGCCGCCGGCCTGCTCGGCGTGGATGAGGTGTACGCCGCCGGCGGCGCGGCCGCAATCGGGGCGCTCGCCTACGGGACGGCGACGATCGCACCCGTGGCGGTGGTCGTGGGGCCCGGCAGCCCGTGGGTGCAGGAGGCGAAGCGCCAGGTGGTCGGCACCGTCGGCATCGACGGCGTCGCCGGCCCCAGCGAGGTGCTGATCATCGCCGACGCCACCGCCGACCCCGTCGCGATGGCGCTGGACCTGCTGGCCCAGGCCGAGCACGGGCCCGACTCGCCGGCCGTCCTGGCCAGCGACGACCCCGAGGTGATCGGCGCGGTGGCCGGAGCGCTGGACGGGATGCCCGATGCCATCGGGCCCATCACCCTGGTCGAGTGTGCCAGCATGCCCCTGGCGATCGAGCTGGCCGAGGCGTTCGCACCCGAGCACCTCGAGATCTCGACGCGCGACCCCGAGGCCGTCGCGTCGCGGATCACGCGGTCGGGTGCGGTGTTCGTCGGCCCCAACTGCGCGACCGCCTTCGGCGACTACGTCGCCGGCTCCAACCACGTCCTGCCGACCGGGGGTGCCGCACGCTACGCGTCGGCCCTCGGCCCAACGACCTTCCTGCGGAGGATGTCCGTGGTCGAGATGACCGACGAGGCCGTCGCACAGCTCGCGCCCCACCTCGCCGTGCTCGCCGAGGCCGAGGGCTTCCCGATGCACCGCGCCTCCGCCGACGCCCGGGTGAAGGACGCATGAGCCGCCGCGCCGAGTCCCGCCGCACGACGGGGGAGACCGACGTGCGCGCCGCCGTGGACCTGGACGGCTCCGGCACGGCCGCCGTCTCGACCGGCGTCGGGTTCTTCGACCACATGCTCGCCCTGCTGGCGCGCCACTCGCTGATCGACGTGGAGGTCGAGGCGCGCGGCGACCTGGAGACCGGCAGCCACCACACCGTCGAGGACGTGGGCATCACGCTGGGACAGGCGATCGCGGAGGCCCTGGGCGACCGGGCGGGGATCGAGCGCTACGGCGCGGCCCTGATCCCGATGGACGAGTGCCTGGCGCAGGCGGCGATCGACCTCTCGGGGCGCCCGTTCACCCTCATCGAGGTGCCGCTCCCGCCCATGGTCATCGGCGGCTTCGAGACCGAGCTGCTCGAGGAGTTCATGCGCGGGCTGGCGAACCACGCCGGCCTGACCCTGCACCTGCGCCTGCTGGCGCCGGGCAACGCGCACCACGCCATCGAGGCGAGCTTCAAGGCCGTCGCGCGGGCGCTCGGCGCCGCCGTGGCCCCCAACCCGCGGGTGGGCGGCGTGCCGTTCGACGAAGGGGTCGCTGTGAGCGCCGACGTCGTCGTGCTCGACTACGAGATGAGCAACCTGCGCAGCGCCGTGAAGGCGCTCGAGCGCCTCGGCGCCACCGTGCGGGTGATCCGCGGCCCCGACGCCGTCGGCGCCGCGGACGCGGTCGTGCTGCCGGGCGTCGGGCACTTCGGCGAGGCGATGCGGCGCATCCGCGGCCAGGGCCTGGACGAGGCCGTCCTCGGCGCGGTCGACCGGGGCGTGCCCGTCCTGGGTATCTGCCTGGGCATGCAACTGTTGTTCGAGGGGAGCGAGGAGGCACCCGGCGTCGCCGGCCTGGGCGTGCTGCCCGGGACGGTCCGGCGCCTGCGGACCGACCGGAAGCTGCCGCACATCGGGTGGAGCCGGGTCGCGTGGAGCCCCGACAGCGGCCTGGGCCCCGGCCCGGGCGAGGGGGGCGACTCCACCTACTACTTCGTCCACACGTTCGGGTGCGAGCCCGACGACCCGGCCCTGGTGCTGGGCCGCGCCGACCACGGCGTCGCGTTCTGCGCGGCCGCGGGCCGCCCCGGCGTGCAGGGCGTCCAGTTCCACCCCGAGAAGTCGAGCGCCGCCGGCCTCGGCCTGCTCGGCCGCTGGCTCGCCGGCGTGCGCGCCGCGCGCCCCGCCGCCGCGTGATCACGCTCTACCCGGCGATCGACCTGCAGGGCGGCCAGGCCGTGCGGCTGCGGCAGGGCGACTTCGCGCAGACGACCGTGTTCAGCGACGACCCCGTCGATCAGGCGAGGCGCTTCGCCGACGAGGGCGCCGAGTCCCTCCACGTGGTCGACCTGGACGGCGCGCGGGAGGGGGAGCCGGTGCACGCGGCGCTGGTCGCGAGCATCGCCGCCGCCTTCCCCGGGACCGTGCACCTGGGCGGCGGCCTGCGCTCGCGTGCGGCGATCGAGACCGCCCTGGCCACGGGCGTCGACCGCGTGGTGGTGGGGACGGCGGTGGTCGACGACGCCGAGCTGCTGGGCTGGGCGATCGACCGGCTCGGTGACGGGCTGGTGGTGGCCCTCGACGCCCGGCAGGGCAAGCTGGCGACCCACGGGTGGACGCAGGTCACCGACCGCGACGCCGTGGAGGTGGCCACAAGCCTGGTGAACATGGGTGTGCGGCGACTGGCGTACACGGACATCGGGCGCGACGGCACCCTCGGCGGCCCCAACATCGCCGCGATGAAGCGCCTGTCCGAGGCGGCCCCGCCGCTGCGGCTGATCGCCTCCGGCGGCATCTCCTCGCTCGACGACCTGGCCAGGCTGCGCGACCTGGACGTCGCGAACCTGGACGGGATCATCGTGGGGCGGGCCCTCTACGAGGCGCGCTTCACCGTGTCGGAGGCGCTCGACGTGCTGCGGGCGGGCCGCCGTTGATCCGCGTCATCCCCTGCCTGGACGTGAACCAGGGCCGCGTGGTCAAGGGCGTGAACTTCGTGGGCCTCCGTGACGCCGGCGACCCGGTGGAACTCGCTGCCCGCTACGACCGCGAGGGCGCCGACGAGCTGGTGTTCCTGGACATCACCGCGAGCCACGAGGGGCGCGACACCATCGTCGAGCTCGCCCGCCGCACCGCGGAGGAGGTCTTCATCCCGTTCACCATCGGCGGCGGCCTCCGGACGGTGGAGGACATCCGCGACGTGCTGGCGGCCGGGGCCGACAAGACGTCGCTCAACTCGGCGGCCGTCCGCGACCCCGACCTGATCACCCGCGCGTCGGAGCGCTTCGGCGCCCAGTGCATCGTGGTCGCGATCGACGCGAAGCGGCGCGAGGACGGCTCGGGCTGGGAGGTGTACCTCAACGGCGGGCGCCTGCCCACCGGCCGCGAGGCGGTGGCGTGGGCCGCCGAGGCGGCGGAGCGCGGCGCCGGCGAGCTCCTGGTGACGAGCATGGACCGCGACGGGACCAAGGACGGGTTCGACGTCGAGCTGCTGGCGGCGGTGGCCGACGCGGTTCCGGTCCCGGTGATCGCCTCGGGCGGCGCGGGCACGCTCGACCACTTCGCCGACGCGGTCGTGCGCGGGCGGGCCGACGCGGTGCTGGCGGCGTCCGTGTTCCACGACGGCGTGTACACCATCGCCGAGGTGAAGGCGGCGATGGACCAGGCGGGGGTCCCGGTCCGCCAGTAGTCTGCGGGCGTGAGGACGATCCGCACCGAGGCCGCGCCCGCGCCCGTCGCGGGCGCCCCCTACAGCCAGGCGGCGGCGGCCGCGCCGGGGGAGGGGGAGATCGTGTGGGTGTCGGGCCAGCTCGGCATCGACCCCGCCGACGGCACCCTCGTGGCGGACGACGTCTCGGAGCAGACGGCCCTGGTGCTGCGCCACATCGCCGCGATCCTGGCGGAGGCCGGCGGCGGCCTGGCGGACGTCGTGAAGACGACCGTCTACCTGACGGACCTCTCGGGCGACTTCCCGGCGATGAACGAGGTGTACGGCCACGCGTTCGCCGGCTCGGCGCCCGCCCGCGCCACGGTCGGGGTCGCGGCGCTGCCGCTGGGCGCCCGCGTCGAGATCGAGGCCGTGGCCGTCATCCGGCCGCGGTGAGCCGCGTGGCTACTCCGCCCAGGTGCGGCGCTCGAGCAGGCTGTCGAGCGCGATCCGGTCCAGATAGTCGGGCGCGTCGCTGATCGGGCGACCCTCGTTGGCGGGATCGCGCACCCAGGCCTTGAACCGCTCGTCGGCGGCGTCGAACGCCTCCTGCAGCTGGGTGAGCGTCAGCCCCTCGAAGCGGCCGAACGCCTCGACCAGGTCGGGCGCGATCGGCGCGACGGCGCTGAGCTTGATGGAGACCGGGTCGTAGGCCACGACGACGATCCTAGCCGCCGCGCGGCCGACGCGGTCCTCCGCCATCCGCTGCTGCGGCACCTGCCGCCGGCACTGGCGAGCCGGGCGGTCGTGGTGGGCGGCGCGGTGCGCGACGCGCTGCTCGGGCTGCCGCCGGGCGACGACCTGGACCTGGTGGTGGAGGGCGACCCCGGCCGGCTCCCGGGGTGGTCGGCGCACGACCGGTTCGGGACCGCCGTCCAGGCGTTCCCGGAGGGGACCCTGCACATCGGGATGGCGCGGCGGGAGCGCTACCCGGCGCCCGGGGCCCTACCGGTGGTCGCGCCCGGGACGCTCCTCGACGACCTGGCGCGGCGCGACGTGACCGTGAACGCGATGGCCGTCCCGCTCGGCGGCCCGGACGCCGGGAGGCTGATCGACCCGCACGGCGGCCGGGGCGACCTGGACGCGCACCTCATCCGGTCGCTGCGGGCCGACGCGTTCGAGGAGGACCCGAGCCGCGTCGTGCGGGCCGCCCGCTACGCCGGCCGCCTCGGCTTCCTGCTCGAGGCGGACACGGAGCAGGCGGCCCGCCGCGTCGCGCCCGCGCTCGACCTGCGATCGGCCCGGGTGGCCGGCGAGCTGCGGCGGCTTCTCGAGGAGGAGGAGCCCGAGATGGCGCTGCGGATTCTCGATCGGCTGGGCGTGCCGTGGGCCTCCGGATCCCACGTGCGCCCGGTGGACGACGCGGTCGCGCACCCGGCCGCGCCGGAGGTCCCGCGGTGGGCCGCTCGCCTCGGCGCGGTCGTCGGCGGGCGCTTCCTGGAGCGGGCGGCCCTTCCCGGATGGGCCGTCGCGACCGCCCAGGAATGGCGTCAGGGCGCGCGGCTGGCGCGTGCGCTGCAGGCGGTCTCGCGTCCGTCCGAGGTCGACAGGATCCTCCGGGCGGCGCCGCCGGCGACGCAGGCGGGCGCCCTGGCCGCAGGAGCGGACGTCGTCGAGCGCTGGTGGGAGCGGGACCGCGACCGGCGGGCCGACGTCGACGGCTCCGACCTGGTGGCTGCGGGCATCGCGCCCGGGCCGGCGATCGGCCGCGCCCTGGCGGCGGTGCGGGCGGCCGTTCTCGACGGTGCAATTGAGAACCGGGAGTCTCAATTGCAACTCGCGCTGCGCGTCGCCCGGGAGCACACGTGAGCGCCGAGGTGATCGTCGTCGCGACCGACGCCCGCGCCGGCGCCGGGTTCACGACCCGTGCGGGCGGGGTGAGCGCCGGGCCGTTCGCATCGCTGAACCTCGGACCGGACCGGGACGACCCGGACGACAACGTCCGCGAGAACCGCCGCCGGGCCTGCGACGCGCTCGGCGTTGACGCCGCCGCGGTGAGCGCCAACCGGCAGGTGCACGGCGCCGGCGTCCGCCGTGTCGACGGTGCCCGCGACGGCGGCTTCGTCGGGCACCTGCGCGACTGGCCGGAGGCCGACGGCCTGGTGACCGGGTCACCGGAGGCGCCGCTCGCGGTGTTCGGCGCCGACTGCCTGCCGGTGCTCATGTGGCGCCGCGATCGCCCGCTCGTGGGCGCCGCCCACGCCGGCTGGCGCGGCCTGGTGGCGGGCGTGCTGGAGGCGACGGTGGCGGAGCTCGGGGACCCGGCGGCGACCGGCGTCGCCATCGGACCGGGGATCGGGCCGTGCTGCTACCCCGTCTCCGCGGAGGTGCGGGACCGGTTCGCGGGCCGGTTCGGCGACGCGGTGATCGCGGGGGAGGCGGTTGACCTGGTCCTGGCGGCGCGGCGCGCGCTGGTTGCCGCCGGCGTCCCGGACGCCGCGATCGCGGCGGTCCCGGGGTGCACGTCCTGCGAGGAGGACCGCTTCTTCTCGTACCGCCGCGACGGCCGCGGCACCGGCCGCCAGGCAGGGATCGTGTGGGCGGAGCCGGCGGCGTGATCGACCCGGACCGCCTCCGCGAGGCCCTGGACGAGGCGCGCGAGCGCCTGGACGAGGCGGCCGCCCGGGCCGGGCGCCCGGCGGGCGCCGTGGAGCTGGTGATGGCGGGGAAGTACGTCCCGGCCGAGGAGACGGAGACGTTGATCGCGGCCGGGGCGTCGGTGATCGGCGAGAACCGGCTCCAGGACCTCCAGGCCAGGGCGGAGATGGCCCGGGGGCGCCTCACATTCGACTTCATCGGCCACCTCCAGCGGCGCAAGGCGCGCGACGTCATCGGGCTGACACGGCTCGTGCACTCGGTCGACTCGGTTCGCCTCGCCCAGGAGATCGACCGCCGATCGGAAGGTCCCATGCGGGTTCTCGTCGAAGTCAACGTCGCCGAGGAACCGAGCAAAGGTGGTATCGTGCCGCCCTCACTCAGGGCGTTCGTCGAAGACGTGTCGGAGGGGTCCGACCTCGTGATCGGTGGTCTGATGGTCATGCCCCCGCTCCACGCCGACCCGGAAGCGAGCAGGCCGTGGTTCGCGCAGACGCGCGAGCTGGCCGAGCGACTTGCGGGCGAGTGGCGTGGCCGACACGATTTCGGCGATCTCTCGATGGGCACGAGCCAGGACTACATCGTGGCGGCCGAGGAGGGCGCCACGAAGGTCCGGGTGGGGCGCGGTCTCCTCGAGCGCGCCCGCACAACCACTCAGGGACTCACGTAGATGGCCGTCACCGACCTGTGGCACAAGACCCTCGTCTACTTCGGCATGGCCGATGAGCCGGACGACTGGGTCGAGGAGTACGACGACGAGACCGAGACGCGCTACCCCAGCCGCGACCGCCGCAGCGACGCGTCGGACGACCTGGAGCGCTCGTACCGCGAGCGGCCGAACGTGCGCCGGCTCGGCCCCCGCCGCCGCGACGGCGACTTCGACGACATCTTCGCCGAGGAGCCGCCGCGCTCGACGCGGCCGGTGATGCGCTCCGTGGAGGCGCGTCCGCAGCCGGCGGAGGTCCACCTGGTCGTCCCGAAGAGCTTCAACGACGCCCAGCAGATCGCGGACAAGTTCAAGGGGACGATCCCGGTGATCCTGAACCTCCAGAGCGCCGAGACCGACCTCGCCAAGCGCCTCATCGACTTCTCCAGCGGGCTCACGTACGCCCTCGACGGCGGGATGCAGCGGGTGGCCGACAAGGTCTTCATGCTGACGCCGCGCAACGTCGAGGTGTCGGCCGAGGAGCGTGCCCGCCTGCTGGAGAAGGGCTTCTTCAACCAGTACTAGGACGCTCGTGACGGAGGCCTGGCCCGGGAGCATCGGGCTCATCGGGGCGGGCGCCATGGGGCGCGCCTTCGCGGCGGGCCTCGTCCGTGGCCGCCCGGAGGTGGCCGAGCGCCTGCTGGTGACCGACGCCGTGCCGGACGCGATCGCCGCGGCCGTCGCCGACTGCGGCGGCCGGCCCGCGGCGTTCGAGGAGGCCGCCGCCGCCGCCCTCGTGGTCGTGGCGGTGAAGCCGAAGGACGCGCCGGAGGCGTTCGCCGCGATCACCGCCGCCGCCGCGGCGGACGCCACGGTGCTGTCCGTCATCGCCGGATGGGACCTCGACCGCCTGGAGGAGGCGCTGCCCGGCGCCGCCCTGGTGCGGACGATGCCGAACCTGGCGGTCCGCCACGGCGCCGGCGTGGTGGCCCTGGCGACGCGCGGCCTGGACGACGCCCGGGAGGAGGCGGTGACCGCCCTCCTGCGCCCGCTGGGCGCGGTGGTGCCGCTGCCGGAGTCGCTGTTCGCCGCCGCGACCGCCCTCGCGGGTAGCGGGCCGGGACTGGTGGCGGTGGTCGCCGAGGGCCTGGAGGAGGGCGCCGTCGCGGCCGGCCTGACGCGGAGTCAGGCCCGCGAGATGGTCCACGCCGTGCTGGCGGGGACGGCGGCCCTCCTGGCGGACGGCACCGACCCGGCGCTGCTGCGACAGCGCGTCAGCTCCCCCGGCGGGACGACGATCGCCGGGGTGGCGGTGCTGGAGCGCGGCGCCGTGCGCGCGCACGTTGCGGATGCGGTGCGGGCGGCGGCCGAGCGCGCCGGGGGTCTGTAGTGCACCGCCCCGAAAGTCGCGCGGTGTTTCCCGGCTGCATCGCATCGCGATGCGACGTCCTCGACCTCGGCGATAGCACACCGCTATCGCCGAGGATCTGCGTCCCTGCCTCGCGGGCGATTCGCTCGGGAAACCCACACGAGACTCCCGCGGCGGTGCACTAGTGGACCACGTCGAGACCTACGTCTCCGCGCTCTTCACCGTCTTCATCCTGATCATCTTCATCCGGATCCTGCTGTCGTTCTCGCCGATGGCGCCGTCGTCGCGGCCCGCCCGGGCGTTCTGGGACTTCTGCCACCAGAGCACCGACTGGTTCCTCGGGTTCTTCCGGCGGCTCATCCCGCCCCTGGGGATGTTCGACCTGTCGCCGATCCTCGCCATCATCGTGCTGTACATCGTCCGTAGCCTGGTCCTCTCCCTCCTGGACAGCTTCTGAGCCTCCTGCCCCCCTGGATCACCCTCCGCGACGGCGGCGTGACCGTCGCGGTGAAGGCCGTGCCGCGCTCGCGGGCGACGCGGGCGGTGGGGGTGCAGGACGGCGCCCTCCGGGTGCAGATCGCCGCGCCGCCGCACCAGGGGCAGTCGAACGCCGCCCTCTGCGGCTACCTGGCGGGCGCCGCCGGGGTGCGGCCGTCGGCGGTGCGCCTGCGGCGGGGGTCGTCCGGCGCGCGCAAGCTGATCGAGGTTGACGGGCCGCCCGCCGAGGTGGCCGCCCGGCTGGCCGCCGCGATCGACGTGGGTGGCGCGTGAGCGCGCCCCCGAGCACCCGCGAGGCCGTCGCCGACGCCATCGCCCGCCGCCACCGCCGCCAGACGAAGGCGCGCTGGTACGCGTTCGCCGCCCTCGCGGCCCTGGTGGTGGTGCTCGACCAGATCACGAAGGCGATCATCCGCGGGCAGATGGACCTCCGGGAGCGGCACGAGGTGACCTCGTGGTTCTCGATCTCGCGGGTCAACAACGAGGGCATCGCGTTCGGCCTGTTCCCGGGCAGGCAGGAGGCGATCGCCGTGCTGACGGTGGTGGCGCTGTCGGCGATCGCGATCGCGCTGGCCGGCCTGGTGTCGCGCAACCCGATGGTGGCGGCGGGCGCCGGCCTGCTGGTGGGCGGGAGCCTGGGGAACCTGATCGACCGGCTCGCCCACGGCGCGGTGACGGACTTCATCGACGTGGCCCGCTGGCCGGCGTTCAACGTCGCGGACTGCGGGATCACGGTCGGGGCGGTGCTGATCGTGCTCGGCCTGATGGCCGACGACCGGGAGGCGGAGGAGCCTGAGTGACGACCCGCCCCGGGTGCGCGCGACGGCCGGCGCGGTGCGGGCCGGGATGCGGCTCGACGCGGCCGTGGGCGCGATGGAGGAGGTCGGCAGCCGCGCCGAGGCCCAGCGGCTGATCGACGCCGGCAGGGTGCTGGTCGACGGCGAGCCGCGGCCGAAGCGCCACAAGCTCGCCGCGTCCGAGGTGATCGAGGTGCGGCCCATGGCGCCGCCGGTGTCGGACCTCGTGCCGGAGCCCTCGGTCCCGTTCCGGATCGCGTACGAGGACGCCGACCTGATCGTGGTTGACAAGCCCGCGGGGGTGGTGACGCACCCGAGCGCCGGGCACCGGGACGGCACCCTCGTCCACGGCCTGCTCGCCCACGCCGTCGCCGGGGGCGGCGACCCCACCCGCCCGGGGATCGTCCACCGCCTGGACCGCGACACGAGCGGGCTCCTGGTGGTCGCGCGGTCGGAGCGGGCGCACCGGCGGCTGCAGCGGCTGCTGCGCGACCGGGAGGTCCGGCGGGAGTACACGACCCTCGTCCACGGGGCCTTTCCGCCCGCGCTGACCATCGACCGGCCGATCGGCCGCGACCGTCGCGTCCGCACCCGCCAGGCGATCGACCTGGAGGAGGGCCGCGAGGCCGTCACCCACCTGCGCCGGCTGGAGGAGCTGGGGCGCTTCAGCCTGGTGGAGGCGCGGCTCGACACGGGCCGCACCCACCAGATCCGGGTCCACCTGGAGGCGGTCGGCCACCCCGTCGTGGGGGACCGCGTCTACGGCCGCCGGGAGGAGACGCTCGGCCTGGACCGGCAGTTCCTCCACGCCGCCCGCCTGGCGTTCCCGCACCCCGAGACGGGGGAGGAGATCGACGTGCCGGAGCCCCCTCCCGCACGACCTGGAGCTCGCCCTCGGGCGCGCCCGGAGGATGGCGTGAGCCGCCGCCGCCGGCTCCCGCCGCGGTGGTTCATCCGCGCGTTCTGGGTGGGCCACCGGTTCGTGTACCGCGTCACCGGCGGCAGGTTCGGGCTGTGGCGCGCCCGCGACACGCGCTGGGGCACGATGCGCATCACCACGCGCGGCCGGCGCACCGGGCGCACCCGGGTGGCGATCATCGCCTACCTGGAGGACGGCCCGGACCTGACCGCCCTCGCGATGAACGGCTGGGCCGACCCGGAGCCCGCGTGGTGGCTCAACCTCCAGGCCCACCCCGACACGACGGTGGTGCTCCCGGACGGGCCGCGGGCAGTCCACGCCCGGGCCGCCACCGGCGAGGAGCGCGAGCGCCTGTGGGCCCGCTGGGCCGAGGTGGACGAGGGCCTCGACGACTACGCCGCCCGCCGCTCGCGGCCGACCGCCGTCGTCGTCTTGGAGCCCCGGCCCGGTCCCTGAGGGCGGCTACTCGATCTCCTCGTAGTCCGCCGCCCAGGCGCGCCGGTCCGCGTCGCCGTCCCGGTGCGGGCCGCCGATCCCCATCTCGGTGAGCAGCAGGGTCATGTCCCACACGGGGTCGATGTGGGCGTCGGCGGTGACGGGCGCCGCCGCCCGCGTAGATCGTGCGTGATCCATTCGTGTCCTCCGGGGATGGGGCGGGTGCCCGATCACCCTGGATCGGCGTCGTTGGCGGGGCGTTGGAGGGACGTTGCAGCGGCGCTCGTGGAACTGGCGCCTTCCGGGCAGCTGGACCTAGGGTCGCGTTATCCGATGAACACCCGCATCCACCTGTGCGGCGCGGTCGGCGTCGTCGTCGACGGGGAGCACCGCGAATGGCGTCTGCCCGGGCGGCAGGGCGTGCTGCTCCTCGCCTTCCTCATCGAGAATCGCCGGCGTCCCCTCGAGCGGGAGACGCTCATGGAGGTGCTCTGGCCGCGCGGCCGGCCCCCAGCGGCGAGCGCCGCCCTCCGCGCCCTCCTGTCGAAGCTGCGGACGGTGCTCGGGCCCGATGCGGTCGTTGGCCGCGAGCGGGTGCGCCTGCACCTCGAGGACGACGCCTGGATCGACGTGGAGGCCGCGGAGGAGGCGCTCCACCGGGCCGAGGGCGCCGCCGCCTCGGGCGACTGGGGGAGGTCTGGGGCGCGGCCCGCGTGGCCGCGGTGATCGCGGAGCGGGGGTTCCTGATCGGCCACGACCACCCGTGGGTTGACGAGCGGCGCCGGGAGCTGGACCGGGTCCTCGAGCGGGCGGAGCGGTGCATCGTGGGCTGCGGGCTCGCCCTCGGCGGCCGTGAGCTCGCCACGGCCGAACGGGCGGCCCGCCGGCTCGCCGAGCGGCGTCCGCTGGACGAGTCCGCCGTCGGCCTCCAGATGCACGTCCATGCAGCCTCCGGTGATCCCGCGGCGGCGCTCGTGGCCTTCGAGGGCTTCCGCCTGCGCCTCCGCGACGAGCTCGGCACCGCTCCGGGGCCCGAGCTGCGGCACCTCCACCGGCGGCTGCTCGGCTAGGCCCCGCGCCGGCCGGCGCGCCATGTGGGTGGGCGCTTGGCCAGGAACGCGCCGATGCCCTCCTGGGCCTCGTCGCCGGGGATGGTGCGCACCGTCAGGTCCACCGCCCATTCGTACGCGGCATCGATCGGCCTCTCGAGCGACTCGTGGAGGCCGCGCTTGGCCATCGCCGTCGTCTCGGGCGCGCCGGAGGACGCGCTTGACGCCAAGGCACGTGCGGCCGTCGCGAGCTCGCGCGCCGGCACGACGGCGTTGACGAGGCCCCAGTCGAGCGCGGTGGCCGCGGAGACGGGCGCGCCGGTCAGGAGCATCTGGGTCGCCCGGCGCCGGCCGATCAGGCGCGAGACCTCGACCATCGCCGTCGCGCCGACGAGTCCCATCACCGGCCCCGGCACGGCGAACGTCGCCTGCGACGAGGCGACCGCGAGGTCGCATGCGGCCACCAGATGACATCCCGCGGCGGTCGCCGGGCCTTGGACGCGCGCGACGACCGGCTGTGGCAACTGACGGATGGCCCGCATGAGCGCCGTGTCCGCCTCGAAGATCGTCCGCGCAGCAACCCCGTCGGCGCCGCGGAGCTCGCGGAGGTCGTGCCCGGAGCAGAAGACCGGTCCCGCGGATCCGATCACCACCGCCCGCACGCCCCCGTCCGCGCCGATCGCGTCCAGCTCGCGGCGGAGGGTCCGCATCAGGTCGAGGGACAGGGCGTTCCGTGATGCGGGCCGGTTCATCACGAGGGTGGCGATCGGCCCGTCGCGCCGGACCGCCAGAGGTACGTCGGCGTCCCGGAGCGCGTCATCCACCGGGTCCGGCTCGACCTCCACCGCCATCGCGAGCAGGTCGTCACCCCGGACGCGCCCGGCGAGGGCCGGGTGTTCCCGGCGCAGGTGCTCCTCGGCTGCGCGCAACAGCTCCTCGTCGGAGTCGCCGCGGCAGATCAGCCCGCAGTCGCAGTAGATCGCCTTGGTCAACGGCCCTCCGCCGCAGAGCCTACCGGCACGCCCTCACGCTGCGGTGACCATCTCGAGGAGCTCGTCATCGGTCAGCCGGCCGACCAGGTCCGGATGGGGCGAGCGGACCGGCGGCGTCGCTTCGTATCTGGGACGCACGCCTCCGCGTGCATCGGATGATCAGGTGCGTGGCCATCGGCGTCCTCTCGTCGGGTACCAAGTGGTGCCGCACGGTGATCGGCGGGCGTTGGCCGGGGGTTGGAGCGCGGGTCAGTCCACGATCTTCCAGAACGAGTCCTTCCGGCTGATCCGGTCGCCGGAGAACTCGAACAGGTCGCACCCGCGCACCTCGATCGGCTCGCCGGTGCGCTGGGTGCCGCGGATCGTCCATTCCGACGCGCCGCGGTCGCCGCAGACCCAGTGGCGGTCGTCCCCGTAGTGCACGTCCGGGATCCCCTCCAGCCGGGACCGGATCCCCTCGCGGACCTCTTCACGGCCCACGAGCCGGCGGCCTCCCGGCGCGGGCCCGCGCGGCATCTCGAACACACAGTCGTCGGTGAAGAACGCCATGATCGCGTCGAGATCGTGGGCGTTGAACGCCGCGAGGAACTCCTCCAGCACGGCGGTGGTGATCCCGGGTCCGGGCATGGTTACGCCATCTCCTGGAACAGGGTGAGCTGCAGGCCGGCGGGTCCATCCAGGCGGGAGTTCAGGCTGTTCCACGGGGTGACGGTGGGCGCGGCGATCAGCGTCGCCCCGGCGCCGACGGCCGCCGCCGTCGCCGTGGTCGAGTCCTCCACCTCCAGGGCGACGCGGATGTGCCCGGCCACGCGCCGGCCCACCTCGACCTGGTCGATGTACTCGCCGTGCGGACGGTCGGTGAGCTCGAGGGTGGCGCGGCCCGCGTCGAGGATGGCGATCCGGCCGCCGGGGGAGGAGACGGCCTCGGCCTCGGGCATGCCGAGGACGTCGCGGTAGAAGGCGAGGGCGGTGTCGAACTCGTCGGCGAGGACGACGAGCCGCAGCTGGCGGACGGGCATCCGAGACCTCCAATGGGCGGTTCGCGAGCCGGTCGATCGTCGCACGCGCCGCGGGATACGACCGATCCAGGCTAAGATGTCCGCCCGCACGGCCCAATGTCCCCTCCCCGGCGCACCCCACCGATGGCGGTGCCCGGGCTTCCGCGCGTCCACGATGCGCGGTGCCCGGGAACCATCGGCCGGCGCCGGCGCACCATCCTCCCAACCGCATGCAGACAGGAGTGGCCGACGTGCCGAACGTCACCATGAAGCAGCTGCTGGAGTCCGGAGTGCATTTCGGGCACCAGACCCGCCGCTGGAACCCGAAGATGAAGCGCTACATCTACGGCGAGCGCGGCGGCATCTACATCATCGACCTGCAGCAGACGATCGTGCTGCTGGAGCAGGCGTGCGACGTCGTGCGCGACATCGCCCAGCGCGGCGGGACCGTGCTGTTCGTCGGGACGAAGAAGCAGTCGCAGGACGCGGTCCAGGAGAACGCCGTCCGCGCCGGCATGCCCTACGTCTCGCACCGCTGGCTCGGCGGCCTGCTCACCAACTGGGGGACGATCTCCCAGCGGATCCGCCGCCTCCACGAGCTCCGCAACCAGAAGCGCGAGGGCCAGCTGGAGCTGCTGCCCACCCGCGAGCGCCTCGCCCGCGAGGGCGAGCTCGTGAAGCTCGAGACCAACCTGGGCGGCGTCGCCGACATGCAGCGCCTGCCCGACGCCGTGGTCATCGTGGACCTCCGCAAGGAGGCGATCGGCGTGCGCGAGGCCAACCGCCTCGGCCTCGCCGTGATCGGCCTGGTGGACACGAACTGCGACCCGGACGAGGCGACCTACGTCATCCCGGGCAACGACGACGCGATCCGCTCCTGCAACCTCGTGCTCGGCGCGCTCGCCGACGCCGTCCTCGAGGGCAAGGGCACGCTGCCCTCCTCGGGCATCCCGGGCGGCGAGGCCGCCGACGACGCCGAGGCCGAGGCCCCCGCGCCGGTCGCCGCCGCGCCGGTGGCCGCGCCCGCCGAGGCCGCGCCCGCCGAGGCCGCGCCCGTGACCGCCCCGGCCGCGCCCGCGGCCGTCGAGGAGCCGCCGGCCGCCCCGCCCGAGGCGGAGGCCGCCGCCACTCCGGACGCGCAGGCCGAGGTCGCCGAGGAGGCCGCGCCCGCCACCACGACCAGCACCGAGGAGACCGCGTGAGCACCACGATCCCCGCCAAGCTCGTCAAGGAGCTGCGCGAGAAGACCGGCGCCGGGATGATGGACTGCAAGAAGGCGCTCGAGGAGGCCGGCGGCGACATCGAGGCCGCCACCGCCGCGCTGCGCACCAAGGGCCTCGCCGACGCCGCGAAGCGGGCCGGCCGCGAGGCCAACGAGGGCATCGTGGACAGCTACATCCACGCCGGCGGTCGCGTGGGCGTGCTGCTCGAGGTGAACTGCGAGACCGACTTCGTGGCGCGCACCGACCAGTTCAAGGACTTCGTCCACGACGTGGCGCTGCACATCGCCGCCCTGAAGCCGCAGTACGTCTCGAAGGAGGACGTGCCGGAGGACTACATCGCCTCCGAGCGCGCCATCTACGAGGGCCAGGCCCAGGACATCCCGGAGCACGCGCGCGAGCGCGCCGTGGAGGGCAAGCTCGCCAAGCACCTCTCCTCGATCGTCCTGCTCGACCAGGAGTTCGTCCGCGACCAGAACGAGAAGAAGCCGCGGACCATCGAGGCGCTCCGCGTGGAGGTCGCCGGCTCGCTCGGCGAGAACGTCACCATCCGCCGATTCGCCCTGTTCGAGCTTGGCCAGTAGCGATACCGACGAGGCCGCCCGGCCCGGCGCCGCGCCGGCCGGCGCGGCCTTCCGACGCGTCGTCCTGAAGCTCTCGGGCGAGGCGCTGATGGGGGACGAGCCCTACGGCATCGACCCCGCGCGCATCGCCGGGATCGCCCGCCAGGTGAAGGAGGCCCACGACCGCGGCGTCGACGTCGCGATCGTCGTGGGCGCCGGGAACATCTTCCGGGGCCTCCAGGGCATGGCGATCGGCATGGACCGGGCGACGGCCGACTACATGGGCATGATCGCGACGATGCTGAACGCGCTCGCGATCCAGGACGCGCTGGAGAAGCTCGACCTGACCACCCGGGTGCAGTCGGCGATCGCGATGCAGGAGGTCGCCGAGCCGTACATCCGCCGGCGCGCCATCCGCCACCTCGAGAAGCGCCGGGTGGTCATCTTCGCGGGCGGCACCGGCAACCCGTTCTTCACGACGGACACGACCGCCGCCCTGCGGGCCCTCGAGATCGGGGCGGAGTGCATCCTGATGGCCAAGAACGGCGTCGAGGGGGTGCTGGACGCGGACCCGCGCGTCGTGCCCGACGCGAAGCTCATCCCCAGGATCAGCCACATGGAGGCGATCGAGCGCGGGCTCAAGGTGATGGACACCACCGCGCTCACCCTCTGCATGGACAACAACCTGCCGATCTTCGTCTTCAACATGGGGGACGAGCGCAACATCAGCCGGCTGCTCGACGGGGAGCGGATCGGCACCATGGTCGTCACCGACGACCCCAGGTGAGGAGGAGGAGGACGTGGCCGACGACGACCGCATGAAGGACGCGAAGCGCCGCATGGAGGGCGCCGTGTCGGCGCTGACGACCGAGTTCGCCGCCGTCCGGACCGGCCGTGCCTCCACGAGCCTCCTCGACCGCATCCAGGTGGACGCGTACGGCACCAGGACGCCCCTCAACCAGCTCGCCACCATCAGCGCCCCGGAGCCGCGGCTGCTGACCGTGTCGCCGTTCGACCCGAGCATCATGAGCGCGATCGAGCGGTCGATCATGGAGTCGGACCTCGGGCTGACGCCGAACAACGACGGCAAGATCATCCGCCTGCCGGTCCCGCAGCTCACCGAGGAGCGGCGCAAGGAGATGGTCCGCCTGGTCCACAAGATGGCCGAGGAGGGCCGGGTGGCGGTCCGCAACGTCCGCCGCGACGTCATGCACGACCTCAAGAAGGCGGAGAAGGACGGCGAGCTCTCCCGCGACGAGCTGAAGCGGGCGGAGGACGAGGTCCAGAAGCTGACCGACGCCGAGGTCAAGACCATCGACGACCTCATGGGCCGCAAAGAGGCCGAGATCCTCGAAGTTTGACCCCGACCCTGCTGGCCCGTCTGCGCACGGCGCGTGCCGTGCTCGGGCTCGGCCGCGCGCCGCGCACCGAGCCGCCCTCCGGCCCCACCGAGATCCCCGAGTCCATCGCGATCATCATGGACGGCAACGGGCGGTGGGCGCGTGAGCGGCACCTGCCCGTGGGCGCCGGCCACCGGGCGGGCGCCCGGGCCCTGAAGCGGGTGGTGCGCGCCGCGTCGGACGCGGGCGTGAAGGACCTGACGGTGTTCTCGTTCTCCACCGAGAACTGGACCCGCCCGGGCGCCGAGGTTGACGACCTGATGGAGCTCTTCACCGAGCTGATCGACCGCGAGGTGGCGGAGCTGCACGCCGAGCGGGTGCAGATGCGCTTCATCGGCCGCCTCGACGAGCTCAACCCGGGGCTGAAGGCGCGGATCGCCGCCTCCGAGGCCCTCACCGCCGGGAACGAGGGGATGCGCCTGTTCGTGGCGATGAACTACGGCGGGCGCGGGGAGATCATCGACGCGGCCCGCCGCTTCGCCGCCGAGTGCGGCCCCGAGGCGGGCGAGGCCGAGTTCGCGCAGTTCCTCTACGCCCCGCACATGCGCGACCCCCAGCTGATCATCCGGACCAGCGGCGAGCAGCGGATCTCCAACTTCCTGCTGTGGCAGGGGGCCTACGCCGAGCTGATCTTCTCCCCGCGGCTCTGGCCGGACTTCACGCCGGAGGACCTGGAGCTCGCGATGGCCGAGTACGGGCGCCGCCACCGGCGCTTCGGGGGACGGTGAGGACCCGCTGAGCGGGCTGACGAGCCGGCTCCTCATCGCGATCCCCGGCATCGCGATCGCGGTGGCCGTGGTCGTGATCGGCGGGGTGGTGTTCGCGATCGCGATGGCGGTGATCGCCGCACTCGGGCTGCGGGAGCTCTACAGCCTGATCGCCGCGCAGCGGCCGCTGCGCTGGGCGGGCGACGTGGGCGTGTTCGCCACCATCGCCCTGGCGTGGGGGATGGACGATCACGAGCGGGGGCTGCTGCTCGGGCTCGCCATCGGGTTCTTCCTCACGGTGATCGCCGGGCTCATCGTGCCGCGCCGCGACGAGATCACGATCCGGATGGCGGCGACGCTGCTCGGCATCGTCTACCTCGGCGTGCCGTTCGCGATCCTGGTGATCATGCGCGACCTTCCGAACGGCGCGGCGGCGATCGTCAACGTGCTGGTGGGCGTCTGGGTGTTCGACTCGGCGTCGTACTTCGGCGGCCGGATGTACGGCAGGCGGCCGATCGCGCCGCTCACCTCGCCCAGGAAGACGGTGGAGGGGGCGGTGATCGGCCTGGTCACGGCGACGCTCGCCGTGTGGATCGCCGGGCTCTACATGGACTGGATCGGCGGCTGGGAGTCGCTGATCCTGGGGCTCGCGATCTGCCCGGCCGCCTTCTACGGCGACCTGTTCGAGTCGCTGCTGAAGCGGGACGCCGGCGCGAAGGACTCCGGGCGGCTCCTGATGGCGCACGGCGGGGTGCTCGACCGCTTCGACGCCCTGCTGTTCGGGGCCGTCGCCGGGTACTTCGTGACGGTGGCGCTCGTCTACTGAGGGCTGCGACGCTGGCGCCATGACGCCGTCCCCCGGGAGCGACCACGCCGAGCGGTCCACGATGGCCGCATGCATCGCGCAGATCGCGGGCGTCGCCCCGGGCGACGTCCCGCTCGACCCGCGGGAGCAGCGCGCGTGGCTCGCCGAGCGCGGCCTGGGCCTGGTGCCGGTGGACGACGCGGCCACCTTCGCGTGGGCGGGGCCGTGGATCGCCCGCCGCCCGGCGCGCGACGGCGGCGGCCCCCGCGCCGTCGTGATGTTCGGCGTGCCGTCCGGCCCGATCTGGGATCCCGGCGACACGACGGACGAGGTCATCGACGGGGTCGTCCTGGCGGCCCTCGACCTGGCCGCGTGGCCGCCGCGCACGGCCGCCGACGCCGGCGTCGGCCGTGTGGAGGCGCTCGTCCTCGCGCCGTCGGCCGAGGCCCCGGTCACGCTCGTCGATGAGGCCGTCGTGATCCCGGGGCAGGGGCTGCGCGGCGACCGCTACGCC
Organism: Miltoncostaeaceae bacterium; assembly: GCA_963749475.1. Taxonomy (GTDB): domain Bacteria; phylum Actinomycetota; class Thermoleophilia; order Miltoncostaeales; family Miltoncostaeaceae; genus Miltoncostaea. The sequence goes on along the minus strand of CAVVMP010000007.1, from coordinate 379,667 downwards.
GACGGGGCCGGCACCTTCGCCTCGGGACGGCCGGGCAGCGCCCTGACGCTGATCGACGCCGCGGTCCTCGACGCGCTCGGCGATCTGGACCACCGCCGCAACGTCGTCGTGCGCGGCACCGACCTCAACGCGCTCGTCGGGCGGGAGTTCACGCTCGGCGAGGCGCGCTGCCACGGGCGGCGGCTGTGCGAGCCGTGCGCCCACCTCGACCGTCTCAACGGCGGCGGCGTCCTGCGCCCGCTCGTGCACCGCGGCGGGCTGCGCGCCGACGTCCTCGAGGGCGGGACCGTCCGCGTCGGCGACCGGCTCACGCCAGGCCGCCGCCTCACGTAGATTCCCGCGAATCGTGGATGTTGACCTCCTCACCCGCCTGTGCGAGACGCCAGGCGCGCCGGGCCGCGAGGCGCGCATCCGCGAGGTCGTTCGCACCGAGTTGGCGCCGGTCTCCGACACGATCGAGGAGGACCCGCTCGGCAGCCTCGTCGCCCGCCGCGCGGGCGGCGGCGGCCCGCGCCTGATGCTCGCCGCCCACATGGACGAGATCGGGTTCATGGTCACGCACGTCGAGGACGGCGGCTTCCTGCGCCTCATCCCGCTCGGCGGGTTCGACCCGAAGACGCTGACCGCCCAGCGCGTGATCGTCCACGGGCGCGAGGACCTGCTCGGCGTGCTGGGCGGCAAGGCCGTCCACCTGATGTCCGACGAGGAGAAGAAGCGGGCGCCGAAGCTCGACGACTACTACGTTGACGTGGGGCTGCCCGTTGACCGCGTGAAGGAGCTGGTGCGGCCCGGCGACGTGGTCACCCGCGAGCGGGCCCTGGCGCGCCTCGGCGACCTGGTCACGTGCAAGAGCCTCGACAACCGCGCCGGCCTCTACGTGATGATCCAGGCGATGAAGGCGCTGGGCGACCACGAGTGCGAGGTGATCGCGGTCGCGAGCGTCCAGGAGGAGGTGGGCTTGCGCGGCGCCCGGGTGGCGACGGCGCGCATCCGTCCGCAGATCGGCCTGGCGATCGACATCACGCTCGCCAACGACGGCCCCGGGATCAAGCCGCACGAGCGGGTGACGACCGTGGGCGGCGGCGCGGCGGTCAAGGTGTTCGACGGCGGCACGATCGTCCCGACGGCGGTGGTCGACCACCTGCTGGCGGTCGGCGAGGAGCGCGGGATCCCCACCCAGCTGGAGGTGCTGCCGGCCGGGAGCACGGACACGCGCGAGCTGTCGCTCTCGGGCGAGGGGGCCGTCGCCGGCTGCGTCTCGATCCCCACCCGCTACGTCCACCAGGTGGTGGAGTCGTGCCATCCGGACGACCTGGACGCCTCGGTGGACCTCGTCGTGGCGTTCTGCGAGACGGCCCAGCAGCTCCTGGGGTGATGCGCGAGGGCCCCGTCGCGCTGCGGCCGACGGTCCGCGCCGACGCGGACGCCCTCCTCGCCATCCACGAGACGCCGGGCGTCCGGGAGTGGTGGGGCGCCCCGGCGGAGGGGTTCCCGTTCGACGACGAGGACGCCACTCGCTTCACCGTGCTGGTGGACGACCGGATCGCCGGCCTCATCCAGTTCTACGAGGAGGAGGACCCGGAGTTCCGCCACGCCTCGATCGACGTCTTCCTGGACCCGGCCGTCACGGGCCGCGGCCACGGCACCGCCGCGATCCGCCTGCTGGTCCGGTACCTGTTCCGGGAGCTCGGCCACCACCGCATCACGATCGACCCGGCGGTCGACAACGTCGCGGCGGTGCGCTCCTACGGGAAGGTGGGCTTCCGCCCGGTCGGGACGCTGGAGGCGGCGTGGCGCGACGGGGACGGCGCATGGCGCGACCTGCTCCTGATGGAGCTGGTTGACCGGGACGGGATCACCCGAAGGTGAACGCGTAGGCGCGGGTCCCCGGCGCGAGGGCGATCCGGATCCGCCCGGTCCGCTCCCGCGGGCAGCTGCAGCAGGCGGTAGAGCCGCGGTCCGGTCACGACCAGGCGGCCCCCGGGTCCCACGTCACGGCCGCGCTCGGCCGCCGACGGGACCCGCCCGTCGAGCCGGACCGCGCCCACGCGGGGCGCGCCGTCGCCGTCCAGCACCAGGTACACGCCCTTCGCGCGGAAGCGCAGGTCGATCGCGGCGCCCGCCCCGGCCTGGATCGCCTCGCCTCCTTCGAGGAACCGGCCATGGAGCGTCACGCGGGGCGGGCGGGGCCCTCGTGCGGTGCCGAGGTAGGTCTCCGGCGTGGTCGCGGAGTGGATCGCCGGCGGGGCCTCGGCCTGCGCGTCGGCGTCTGGCGCATCCGCGGGGACGGCGAGCGCCCGCCGCACGAGCGCCTCGGTGCGCGCCTCGTCACCCTCGCCGACGTGGAGGTCGCGGACGTGGCCGCGGCGGTCCAGCAGATAGGTCGTGGGCCAGTACCGGTTGCCGTAGGCGTCCCAGGTCGCGTAGTCGGCGTCGAGGGCCACCGGGTACGTGATCCCGAGGTCGCGGACCGCCCGCCCGACGTTCCCCGCGTCGCGCTCGAACTGGAACTCCGGCGTGTGGACGCCCACCACCGTCAGGCCGTCACGCTCGTACCGGCGGTACAGGCCCTCGAGCTCGGGGATGGTCCGCAGGCAGTTGACGCACGAGTACGTCCAGAAGTCGATGAGCACCACCCGCCCGCGCAGCGACGCGAGCGTCAGCGGGGCGTCGCCGGCGTTGAACGTGGCCGAGATGCCGGCCAGCTCCGGCGCCGGGCCGGCGTCGGGCAGGCCCAGCGCGTCGCCCGCCCCGGCGGGCGGCGTGCCGCGGGCCGCCGGGATGAACTGCGGGACGTCGGTCGGCGACGGGCGGCGGACCCCGTCGAGCTCCCGCTGCACGACGTCGCTGCGCTCGAGCACCTGGAGGGTGTCGGTGTAGGCCGGGACGTCCTGGACGAGCGCCGTGGTGAGGCGCGTGTCCAGGCCGAGCGCCAGCACGATGCCGGCGCCGACCATCAGCAGCCCGAGCGCCGGCCGGACCGCCCACGCGTGCGGCCCGCGCACGCGGGCCAGCACGCGGCGGCCGCCCAGGGCGATCAGGCAGAGCGGGATCACGGCGCCGATCGCGTAGGCCAGCAGCACGAGGCCCGCGGTGGCGGACGCGTCGCCGGTGGCCGCGGCGGCGGCCACGGCGGCGAACACCGGGCCGGCGCACGGCGTCCACACGAGCCCGAGCGCGACGCCCACCAGCAGGCCGCCCGAGAGGCCGCTGCGGGTTCGCGGGATCCGCTCGCCCAGGCGTCCGACGGGCGCCAGCAGCGCGGCCAGGCGGTCCCCGAAGGCCGGGACGAGCTGCGTCAGGCCGAACGCGATCAGGGCGCCGATGGCGATGTTCCTGAGGGCGTCCGGGCTCAGCCCGGCGTTGCGCAGCGCCGTCGTCAGGGCGAGCGTGAAGAGCACGAACGCGCCGACGAACCCGGCGGCGATGCCCACGACCCGGCGCGGGCCGCCGCCCGCCGACCCCGCCAGGATCACCGGCAGCGCGGGGAGGACGCAGGGGGAGAGGGCCGTGGCCACACCGGCCACGACCGCCACGAGGAGCAGGACGGCCATGCCCTCAGGCTAGACTCGACGCGGTGACACGCGTCCTCGTGCTGGGCTCGACCGGGTCGATCGGCGTCCAGGCCCTCCAGGTGATCGACGCCGCCCCGGACCTCGAGGCCGTGGGGCTGTCGTGCGGATCCTCCGCGGACGCGATGGCGGAGCAGGCCGCCGCCCGCGGCATCGCCCACACCGCGTGCGGCGGGGGCGGCGGGAGCGTCGTGCACAGCGCGGACCTGGGTGAGCTGATGGACGCCACCGCGCCGGACGTGGTGCTCAACGCGCTGGTCGGCGCCGCCGGGCTGCGCCCGACGCTCGCGGCGCTGGAGCGCGGCATCACCGTCGCCCTGGCCAACAAGGAGAGCCTGGTGGCGGGCGGCGACATCGTCGCGGCGGTCCGGGCGCGCACCGGGGCCGGCCTGGTGCCGGTCGACTCGGAGCACTCCGCGCTGTTCCAGCTCGTGGAGGGGGTCCCCCGGGAGCGGGTGCACCGCGCGATCCTGACGGCGTCCGGCGGGCCGTTCCGCGGGCGGACGGCGGCGGAGCTCGAGGGCGTCACCCCCGCCGACGCGCTGCGCCACCCGACGTGGACGATGGGCGCGAAGATCACGATCGACTCGGCGACCCTCATGAACAAGGGCCTCGAGGTGATCGAGGCGCACCACCTGTTCGACCTCCCGTACGACCGGATCGAGGTGGTGGTGCACCCGCAGTCGAGCGTCCACGCGATGCTGCGGCTCGACGACGGCAGCGTCCTGGCGCACCTGGGCCCGCCCGACATGCGCGTGCCGATCGGCTACGCGCTGCGGTACCCCTCGCCTCCCCCCGCGCGGGAGCCGATGGACCTGGTGGGGACCCGCCTGGACTTCGGCGCGCCCGACGAGGAGGCGTTCCCGTGCCTCGCCCTCGCCCGCGCCGCGGGGATCGCGGGCGGCACGGCCCCGGCGGTGCTGAACGCGGCGAACGAGGTGGCGGTGGCGGCCTTCCTGGAGGGGCGGATCGGGTTCATGGACGTCCCGCGCGTGGTGCGTCGACGCGCTCGGAGCGCGTGCCGCAGGGGGATGGCGCTACCCTGGATTCCGTGCTCGACGCCGACGCCCGCGCACGCGAGACGGCGCGTCGGTCCATCGAAGGAGCCTTCGCATCCTCGGCGTGAACATCCTCTGGCTGGTCCTGATCCTGATGTTCCTCGTGCTGGTGCACGAGGCCGGCCACATGGTGGTCGCCAAGTGGTGCGGGATGCGCGTGGAGCGCTTCTCGATCTTCTTCGGCCGGCCGATCGCCTCGTTCACCCGCGGCGAGACCGAGTACGCCATCGGCTGGCTGCCCCTCGGCGGCTACGTGAAGATCAGCGGCATGACGGTGGGGGAGGACATCCCCTCCGAGGTGCGAGCACCGGGCGTACTTCGCCGCGCCCATGTGGAAGAAGATCGCGACGATCGCCGCGGGACCCGCCGTGAACATCCTCCTGGCGATCGTGCATCTTCGCCGGGATCTTCTGGATCGGCGTGCCCACCTTCTCCCTGACCACGGGCGTCGGGAGCGTCAACTCGGGCTCGGCCGCGGCGCGCGGCCGACCTGCGCGCGGGCGACCGCATCCTGGCGGTGGACGGCACGAAGGTGAACGGCGACACCGAGAAGGTGCGCAGGCGCTCCAGCGCGGGACGGAGGGCCAGACCGTCCAGCATCACGGTCGAGCGCAACGGGCGCACGGAGCAGAAGACGGCGCAGCTCCAGGTGCTGAAGGGCACGAACGGCGACCCGCTCACCAACCCCGAGACGGGCCGGCCGCTGACCGGCCTCGGATTCACGTTCGACGCGGTGCAGGGCCCGACGGTCCGGTCCGGGCCGCTCGAGGGGGTCACCGACGGCTGGGACTTCGCCTGGTTCATCATGAAGACGAACGTCCAGGTGATCGGCGATGCGTTCACCAGCTCGGAGGCGCGAGGCCAGATCAACTCGGTCGTCGGCGTGGGCGCCGTGTTCAACCAGGTCGCCGACGACGGCCTGACCACGGTGCTCCGCTTCGTCGGCGTCATCAGCCTGGCGCTCGGCATCTTCAACCTGATCCCGATCCTGCCGCTGGACGGCGGGCACATCGTGTTCGCGATCGCCGAGCGGGTGAAGGGGAGCGCGTTCAGCGCCGCGACCTACGGGCAGGCCTCGTTCATCGGCCTGGCGCTGGTGATGCTCGTCTTCGTGATCGCCCTCCAGAACGACATCGGGCACATCACGGGCGACGGGCTTCCAGGTCGACCGCTAGGGATAGGCTGGGGGCTGTGAGCGACACGGCCCCACGACGCCACAGCCACGCCTGCCGCGTGGGCGACGTGGTGGTCGGCGGCAACGCGCCGGTGGTGGTCCAGTCGATGACCAACACCGACACGGCCGACGCCGTCGCGACCGCCGCGCAGGTGGCCGACCTGGCCGCGCGCCGGCTCGGAGATCGTGCGCATCACGGTCAACAACCGCGGCCGCCGCCGCGAAGGTGGCGGAGATCCGCGACCGCCTGCGCGACGACCACGGCGTGGACGTCCCGCTCGTCGGCGACTTCCACTACAACGGCCACACGCTGCTGCGGGAGTTCCCGGACGCGGCGGAAGCCCTCGCCAAGTACCGCATCAACCCGGGCAACGTCGGGCGCGGCGTCCGCCACGACGCGAACTTCGCGACGATGGTGCAGGCGGCGATCGACCACCGCCGGCCCGTGCGGATCGGCGTGAACGCCGGCTCCCTGGACCCGGAGCTGATCGACGGGCTGATGGACGAGAACGGCCGCCGCGCCGAGCCGTGGTCGGCCGACGCGGTGCTGCGCGAGGCGATGGTGCAGAGCGCCCTGACCTCGGCCGAGGCGGCGGAGGAGCTCGGCCTGCCGGCGTACATGATCGTGCTGTCGTGCAAGACGAGCCGCCTGCAGGACATGGTGGCCGTCTACCGCGACCTGGCGGCGCGCTGCTCGTACCCGCTGCACCTCGGCCTGACCGAGGCGGGGATGGGCAGCAAGGGGATCGTGTCCACCACCGCGGCCCTCGCGATCCTGCTGCAGGACGGCATCGGCGACACCATCCGCGCGAGCCTGACCCCCGAGCCGGGCGGCGACCGCACCATCGAGGTGCGCGTGTGCCGTGAGATCCTCCAGAGCCTCGGGCTGCGGGCGTTCCGCCCGTCGGTCACGGCGTGCCCCGGCTGCGGCCGCACCACCAGCACGGTGTTCCAGGAGCTGGCGCAGACGATCGAGGCGCACCTGGAGCGCCGGATGGCCGACTGGCGCGTCGAGCGCCCCGGCGTCGCGGAGCTGAAGGTGGCCGTGATGGGCTGCATCGTCAACGGCCCGGGCGAGAGCCGCGCCGCCGACATCGGCATCAGCCTGCCCGGCACCGGCGAGCAGCCGCGCGCCCCCGTGTACATCGACGGCGAGAAGGCCACCACGCTCGAGGGACCGACCCTCGCCGAGGACTTCATCCGGATGGTCGAGGACTACGTCGACGCGCGCTTCCCCCGCGCCGGCGCGGAGGTCGTCCCAACCGCCTGACCGCCCGCGCGGGTGGGGTGGAGAGGCGCGCGGCTGGTCCGCCGCAGGGTGCAGCACATCCGATGCCCATGTAAAAGGGCTCATGTTCTGTCGCATCCTCGTGCTGCAGTGCGGCTCCCGACCCGGACCATGGACCTGCCGGTCGCTCGCGGCGGCCGGCCACGAGGTTGTCGCGGCCCACGACGGCCGCTCGGGCGGCGCCACCGGCATCAGCCGCGCCGCCGGGCGTCCGCTGCGCAGCCCGTCGCCCCAGGACGACCCCGACGGCTACGCGGCCTGGCTCGAGGCGACCGTGCGCGAGCGCGGGATCGACGTCGTGGTCCCGGTGACCGAGGCGCACCACGAACCTCATCGCCGAGCGCTTCGACGGCCGGGTGGGCGCCGCGCGCAGCACCGGCCCCGGCCGCGCCGTGTACCGCGCGCTGTGCGCGAAGGACGGGCTGGAGGCGACCGCCGCGCTGGCCGGCGTCGCCAGCCCGGGCGGGGTGGTGGTCCACGGCGCGCTGAACGGGACGCCGCTGCCCGACGCCCCGTGCGTGGTGAAGCCCGTGACGTCCGCCTCATCGACGGACGCGGGCCTCGTCTACCGCGCCGCGACGATCGCGGCGGACGCGGCGGCGCGCGACCTCCTGGTCCGCGAGATGGCGGCGGTGACCGGCTCGGTGATCGTCCAGCCCATCGTGCGGGGACGGCGGTGGCGGGTGCACTTCGCCCGCACCGGGGCCGGGTTCGTCGCGACCGCGCTGCACACGGTGAGCAGCAGCCCGCGGTCGACGGGGATGTCGTCGGTCACCCACATGGTGCCCGTGCCCCCCGAGCTGGGGCGCGCGGCCTCCCGCCTGATGGCCGCGGCCGGCTACGAGGGGATCGGCTCGATCCAGTTCATCGAGTCCGACGCGGGGTTCGTCGTCCACGACGTGAACCTGCGCCCGGTCTACTCGGTCGGCGTGGACATGGCCGCCGGGATGGACACGCCGGCCCTCGCCGTCGCGATCGCGCAGGGGGATCCGCGGCTCGACATCGGGTCGATCCGCCCCGCGCGGTACGTCTGGCTCGCGGGGGAGCTCCAGGGGATCCGGGAGGACCTCCGCGCCGGCCGCGCCCGGGACGCCGTCCGCGGCGCCGGCGAGGTGATCGGGGCGGCGGTGCTGCCCCGGCGGGTGCTCGACCCCTCCGACCCCCGCGCCTTGCTGGACGGATTGCGCGGGTTCGCGAGCCGGCGCCGCTAGTAGGCGCGGGCGACGATCGCCCGGAGGTCCCCCTCGCCGGGGTCGTCGGGGACGGTGCCGTCGGGGCGCTGGAGGCACCGGACGGTGATGCCCTCGCCGGCGAGGCGGTCCTCGCCGTCGTCGCCCACCGCGCTCCACGGCAGGATCGCGAACCCCGTCCTGGCGGCCTCGAGCGCCTCCTCCACGGAGCCGACCTCGGTGGTCCTTCCGTCGCGGAAGGCCGTGGCCTCGGCCAGGAGGTCGGCCTGGATCTGCTCCAGCAACGCGGACACGCGCTCCGTGAGCCCGGCGGCCGGCACCGTCTCCTTCGACCGCTGGTCCCGGCGGGCGAGGCTCACCACGCCCTCGCCGACGTCCCGCGGTCCGATCTCCACCCGCACCGGGACGCCCTTCAGCTCCCAGTCGGTCACGCGCCGGCCGAAGCCGGTGGCGGTCTGGTCGTCCACGCGCACGCGGATCCCGGCCGCCTTCAGCGCGTCGGCCACCCGCCGCGCCTCGGCGCTCACGGTCCCGTCGTCGTCGTCGCGCACCACCAGCACCACCACCTGGACGTGGGCGATCCGCGGCGGGACGCGCAGGCCGTCCTGGTCGCCGTGGCACATGATGAGCCCGCCGATCATGCGGGTGGTGGTGCCCCACGAGGTGGTCCAGCACGGCTGGAGCACCCCCTCGGCGTCGAGGTACTGCATCCCGAATGCGACGGCGAAGTTGGTGCCGAGCTCGTGGCTCGTGCCCATCTGGAGGGCGCGGCCGTCGCCCATCATCGCCTCGCACGTCATCGTGTTGATCGCCCCGGCGAAGCGCTCGCGGGCGGTCTTCATCCCCACGTGCACCGGCACGGCCAGCAGCTCCACCATGAAGTCGCGGTACGTGTCGTGGAGGATCCGCCGGGCGTACGCGGCGGCTTCCGCCTGCGTCGCGTGCGCGGTGTGCCCCTCCTGCCACAGGAACTCGGTGGTGCGCAGGAAGATCCGCGGCCGCAGCTCCCACCGCACCACGTTGCACCACTGGTTCAGCAGCAGCGGCAGGTCGCGGTACGACTGGATCCACTTGGCCATGAGCTCGCCGAAGAGGGTCTCCGAGGTGGGCCGCACCACCAGCGGCTCCTCGAGCTCCTTGCCGCCGGCGATCGTGACCACCGCCAGCTCCGGGCTGAAGCCCTCCACGTGCTCCGCCTCGCGGCGCAGGTACGACTCCGGGATGAACAGCGGCAGGTAGACGTTCTCGGCGTCGCACGCCTTGATGCGGGCGTCCATCTCCGACTGCATGCGCTCCCACAGGCCGTAGCCGTAGGGGCGGATGACCATCGTGCCGCGGGCGGCGCCGTTCTCGGCCATCTCCGCCTTGGCGACGACGTCCTGGTACCACTGCGGGAAGTCGTCGGTGCGCGACGCGAGGATCGGTGCCTTGCCCATCGGCGCGGCACTCTAGCGGCCTCCGCCCCGCGGGACATCCGGGCCCGGCTGCGGTAGTGTGGAACGACCTCGGGGCGTGGCGCAGCCTGGTAGCGCACCCGGCTGGGGGCCGGGCGGTCGGAGGTTCAAATCCTCTCGCCCCGATCTAACCCTCCCACGTGGCTCATCGCCTTCGCTGGATCCCCAACGCGCTCACGATCGCGCGTCTGGCGGCCCTCCCCGTCCTCCTCATCGTCCTGATCGAGGCGGAGGGGCCCACCTCGCCGCTGGCGGCGGGGATCTTCGGCGTGGTGGCGTTCACGGACTTCGTGGACGGCAAGCTCGCGCGGGCGCTGCACGCCGAGAGCCGCTTCGGCCGGATCGCCGATCCCCTGGCCGACCGCCTGCTGGTGGGCCTCGCCCTGGTGGGGGTGATCCTGCTCGACCGGATGAACCCGCTGGCGCCCGCGATCCTGATCGCCCGCGACGTCCTCATCATCGCGGCGTTCGCGGCGCTCCTGGCGCGGGGGATCGAGATGCGGGTCGACATGGCCGGCAAGGTGTCGTCCGCGCTCACGATGGTCGCCGCCGGCGGCGCGATCCTGCTCGACGAGGTCTGGGTGGACGTGCTGATGTGGGTCGCGGTCGCGCTCGCCGTCGGCACGTTCCTGAACTATTCGCGCATCGCCGTCGCCCGGCTGCGGGCCGAACCTCGACCCCGCCCTGAGGGTTGATCGCGCCGGGCGCTACACTGACCGTTCACCGACCAGGAGCCCCCTCAATGGACGCACAGCCGGACCTGACGCAGCTCTCCGACGAGGAGCTCAAGAGCCTCATCCGTCAGCTCACCGAGGAGGAGCGGTCCGTCTCCATGCAGCGCCGCGTGCTCCACGGGCGGATCGAGATGCTCAAGAGCGAGCTCGTCGGGCGCCTCAAGGGCCGGGACGAGGGCGCCCTGTCGGTGGTGGACGTGGACGCCCTCAGCAAGATCCTGGCCGGTCGGCTGCCCGACCTCGAGCAGCTCGAGGGCGACGCGGCCTAGCGGGGCCCAGGGCCGTCGGGGGGAATGGCGTGTACTGCCCGGAATGCGGGTTCCATCAGAGCGAGGCTCACAAGTACTGCGGTCGCTGCGGCGCGCTGCTGATCGTCGAGAACCAGGGCACGGGGGAGATCACCGGCCCGTTCGCGATCAGCGATCACGCCGCCGAGACCGGGGAGTGGCAGGGCCCCTCCATCGAAGGTCCGACGCTGGCGGTGCGCGCCGGCGGGCCCCCCGGCGCGATGTTCTCGCTCGACCGCGACACCGTCACCATCGGCCGTGAGCCCACGGCGGACGTGTTCCTGGACGACGTGACCGTCTCGCGCAACCACGCCGTCATCACGCGCCTGCCCACCGGCGCCGCGCTGCGCGACCTGGGCAGCCTCAACGGGACGTACGTCAACCGCCGCCGCATCGAGGGCGAGGAGGTCCTCGAGGACGGCGACGAGCTCCAGATCGGCAAGTTCCGCCTGACGTACCTGGTCGGGTGACCGAGCCCACCCTCCTCCCGGACGAGCGGGGGCCCGAGGAGGGATCGATGACCATCGGCGCGGTCTGCGACCTGCTGCGGGCCGAGCACCCGACGATCTCGATCTCGAAGATCCGGTACCTCGAGGACCAGAAGCTGATCACGCCGAAGCGGACGGGGGGCGGCTACCGGCTCTACAGCCCGCTGGAGGTGGAGCGCCTGCGGACGATCCTGCGCCTCCAGCGCGACGAGTTCCTGCCGCTGCGGGTGATCCGCCAGGAGCTGGAGTCGTCCACCACCGGCGCGTTCAGCGTCGCGAACCAGGCGAAGCAGCTCAAGCGGGCGCAGCTCGCCGAGCCGGCGCCGACCCGGCGCTACAGCGCCCAGGAGATCCTGGCCACCACGGGCGCGCCGGTGTCGCTCCTGAAGGCCCTGGAGGAGTACGGCCTGGTGGGCGGCCACGTCCGCGACGGCGACGGCCAGGTCTACGACGAGACCGACCGCGAGGTGGTCCAGACGGCGCTGGAGCTGTCGTCCTACGGCGTCGAGGCCCGGCACCTGCGCATCTTCCGGGTCGCCGCCGAGCGCGAGGCGGGGCTGCTGGAGCAGCTGCTGAGCGTGGGTCTGCGGTCGCGCAACCCGGAGCGGCGCCGCGAGGCGCTCGAGTCGCTGGAGGGGCTCGCCGCCCTGGCCGCGCACATGCGCCACCTGATGCTGATCGCCGAGTTGCGCCAGATCGCGAACGGGTGACGCCGGGCCCCTTCGACATCGACGGGGCGATCCGGCGGGTGCCCGACCACCCGCACGCCGGGATCCTCTTCTACGACCTGATGCCGCTCTTCCAGGAGCCTGCGGGCCTGTCGGCCACGGTCGCGTCGATCGCCGCATGGGGCCGCGGGCGCGCGGTCGACCGGGTGGTGGGGGTCGAGGCGCGCGGGTTCGTCCTGGGCGGGGCGATCGCGACGCAGCTGGGCGTCGGCTTCTCGGCGGCCCGCAAGCGCGGGAAGCTGCCCTCGCAGCGGGTCAGCCGCGAGTACGCCCTGGAGTACGGCACCGACGTGCTGGAGATGCACACGGACGCCGTCGCGCCGGGCCAGCGGGTGCTGGTGCACGACGACCTGCTGGCCACCGGGGGCACGGCACTGGCGGTGTGCAGGCTGGTGGAGGAGCTCGGAGGGGTCGTGGCGGGCGTGGCGGTGGTGGCGGAGCTGACGTTCCTGCCCGGCCGCGAGGCGCTCGCGGGCTACGACGTGATGTCCCTGGTCAGCTACGCGAGCGAGGCGGTCGAGGCATGAGGGGTCTCATCGGGGTCGACATCGGCGGATCGGGGATCAAGGCGGGCGTGGTCGATTCGCGCCGCGGCGTCCTGATCGGCGAGCGGGTGCGGGTGCCGACGCCCCAGCCGGCGACGCCGTCCGCGGTCGTGGCGGCGGCGGCCGCGCTCGTGGCGTCGCTGGGGCCGACGCAGGGCCCGGTGGGCGTCGGCGTCCCGGGTCCGATCGTCGGCGGTCGGGTGCTGATGATGGCCAACCTGGACGCGTCGTGGGTGGGCGAGCCGGCCCCGGAGCTCTTCACCGCCGCGATCGGGCGGCCGGTCACGGTGCTCAACGACGCGGACGCCGCCGCCGTGGCCGAGATGCGCTTCGGCGCGGGACGGGGCGTGCGGGGGACGGTCCTGGTCCTGACGCTCGGCACCGGCATCGGCTCGGCGCTGTTCGTCGACGGCGTCCTGGTGCCGAACCTGGAGCTCGGCCACATCGAGATCCGGGGCAAGGACGCGGAGCGGCGCGCGTCGGCGGGCGCCCGGGAGCGCAGGGGCCTGTCCTACGAGGAGTGGGCGCCGCTGCTCGACGAGTACCTCGACGCCGTCGACCGGCTGATCTGGCCGGACCTGATCATCCTGGGTGGCGGCATCTCGAAGCGCAGCGAGAAGTTCCTGCCGCTGCTGACCGCCCGGGCGCGGGTGGTGCCGGCGGCGCTGCGCAACGAGGCCGGGATCGTGGGCGCCGCCCTGCGGGCCCGGGCGCTGGAGGCGGCCGGCCGGGCGCCCCGCCCGCGGGCTAGGCGCGCGCGCCGTACCCCGGCAGGATCTGCACCGTGACGGTGCCGATCCCGGGGATGCCGAGGGCCGCGGCCGCGGCCTGCGACAGCATCGAGGTCGCGGCCCTTCACGTAGGGGCCGCGGTCGTTGACCTTCACGGTCACGGCCTTCCCGCCGTAGGCGACGCGCAGCATCGTCCCGAGCCGCAGGGTGCGGTGGGCGGCGCTGAAGGCGGTGGGGTCGTAGGCCTCGCCGCTGGCGAGGCGGTCGTCGGTGTAGCCGGGGCCGTACCAGCCGGCGACGGCGGTGAAGGTGGGGAGCTTGTCCGTGATGGGGGCGCCGTTCGCGGGGCCCACGACGCCGAGGCCGGGGAGCGCACGGGTCACGGGCGGGCCGGCGGGCGCGGGCTCGGAGTCGACCGCCTCGCCGCTGGTGGCGTCGACCGGCGCGTCGCCGGGCAGGCCCCGGCCGTCGAGCAGGTCGGCGGAGAGGCCCCGGTTGGTGGGGCTGGGAGCGGCGTCGCCGACGATCCCGGAGCCGCCGGTCGGGGACGTCCCGCCGGCGGCGGGGGCGGCGACCGGCAGGGCGGCCGCGCGGGCCTCCTCGGCGGCGCGCGCGGCGGCCTCGCGCTTCTCCGCGGCGCGGAGCCCGGCGGCGACGTCGCGTCGCTTCGCCGCGAGCGCCCGGCGGCGGGAGGTGAGGTCGTCCTTGCGCGAGCGGGACCCGGACTCGGCGATGCGCAGGCGCGCGGCGGAGGTGCGGAAGCGGGCGACGGTGGCGCGGTCGCTGCGCCCCAGGGCCTCGAGCAGGTCGATGCGGGCCTGGACCTCGCCGATGTCGGCTCCGGTCAGGATCTCGATGACCGGGCTGGGCTGGGGGGTGACGTAGAGCGCGACGAGGCGCTTCTCGAGGCCGCGCCGGGCGGCGTCGTACTCATCCCGGACCCGGTCGAGACGGGCCCGCCCGCCCGACAGCGTCGCCTGCTCGGCGTCGAGCTGGGCCCCGATCGCGGCGTCCTGGGCGTCGAACCGGGACCTCAGGTCACGGAGCTCCGCGGCCGACGGCGCGGCGACGGCCGTCCCCGCCGACCAGCACGCCACCGCCGCGGCGGCGATCGCGGCGATGCGGACGAGCGGGCGCGGGCACGGACGGATCCGGGGCATCCCAACGGGTATCGGTCATCCGGCCCCTCGTCTGGAACCGCGCGTCCCCGGTCTCAGGCGGTGACGTATCCCCGCTCGAGGTGGGCGATGAGGGCGTCGGAGCTGAGCTCCCGGCCGGTGGCACGGCGCATGAGCTCGCGGGTGGGCAGGGTGGCGCCGTGGCGGTGGACCTTGTCGCGCATGAAGGCGAGGATCACGTCGAAACGGCCGTCCGCGATGAGGGGCTGCAGGTCGCCGAGCTCCTCGGTGGCGGCCTCGGCCAGCTGGGCGGAGTACAGGTTCCCCAGCGTGTACGTCGGGAAGTAGCCGAACAGGCCGTCCGCCCAGTGGATGTCCTGCATCGCGCCGAGCGCGGTCGTGGGAGGGCGGATGCCGAGGACGTCCTCCATCCCGTCGGCGAACGCGCCGGGCAGGTCGGCGACCTCCAGGTCCCCGCGGATCATCGCCAGCTCGAGGCCGAATCGCAGGACGATGTGGAGGTTGTACGTCACCTCGTCCGCCTCCACGCGGATCAGCGACGGCTGCACGACCCGCGACGCGCGGCACAGCAGCGACGCGTCGATCCCCGCCATCGCGCCGGGGAAGACCTCCCGCATCGACGGCTCCAGCCGCTCCCAGAACGCCGGCGTCCGCCCGATCTGGTTCTCCCAGAAGCGCGACTGCGACTCGTGGGCGCCCAGCGACGGGGCGTCGTGGACGGGGGTCCGGTCGGCGGAGGCCGGGAAGCCCTGCTCGTACAGGGCGTGCCCCAGCTCGTGCATCACCGCGGAGATGTTGCTGAGGGGGCTCGCGGGGTCGGTGCGGGTGGTGAACCGGACGTCGCCGCGGTGGCCACCGCCCGTGAACGGGTGCGCCGACTTCGCGATGAGCCCCGACGTGAGGTCGAAGCCCACCATCTCGGCGATGACGCGCGCGATGCGCAGCTGGCCGTCCTCGTCCCACTCCCGCTCCGGCAGCTGCGCCGGCCCGGTCGCCGCCGCCCGGCCCACGAGCGGCGTCAGGCGCGCGCGCAGGTCGGCGAACACCGGCTCCAGCTCGGCGGTGGTGGCGCCCGGCTCGAACGCGTCGAGCAGGGCGTCGTACGGCTCGTCGCCCGTCCCGACCGCCTCCGCCTCCTGCCGCTTCAGCTCCACCACCCGGGCGAGCGGACCCGCGTAGGCGGAGAAGTCGTCCGCCGCCCGCGCCTCCACCCAGGCGCTCACGCACCGCGAGCACGCCTCGCTCAGCTCCCGCACCAGCGACTCGGGGACGCGCAGCGCCCGGTCGCGGTCGCGGACCGCCAGGCGGACGGCGGCGCGCGCCTCCTCGTCCAGCCCGTCGGTCTCGGCGAGCGCCGCGAGGGCCTCGCCGGCGTCCTCGCGCACCAGCTCGCGGTGGTGGAGCGCGGCGAGGGTGCCGAGCTGCGTCGCGCGGCCTGCCGCGCCGCCCGGCGGCATCAGCGTCTCGCGGTCCCAGCTCAGCAGCGCCGCGGATCCGGCGATGTCGGCGACCACGCCCATCCACTCGCTCGCGAGCGCCCACTCGGCTGACGTCCGTCCCGGCATCGCCGGGATACTAGGCCGCGGCGGCCCGCTGCGCCGGGCGGGGCCGTCGCCGGGCGTATCCTCGGCGTCGTGAGCACGCCGCCGCAACGCCGACCCGCCGCCCGCCGCCCCGCGCGCAAGCCGCCGCCCGCGTGGCTGCGCCGGTGGGAGGGCCTCCACGTCGTCGCCCAGGTCGCGATCGTCGCGCCGGTGGCGATCCTGCTGCTGTGGTACGGCCACGTCGTGTTCCTGAACCAGCCCGTCGGCCGGGGGTTCGCCTACGGCGTGTTCTGGGGCCTGCTGGTGACGGCCGCCGTGGTGGGGGCCTCCCGCTCCGAGAAGGCCCGCCGGGAGAGATAGGCGCGGGGCCGTGGGGCCCCGCGCCGGTGTCGCCCGCCGGCCCTGCCGCGCGAAGCGCGGCCGCAGCGCCCGCGAGAGGTGCTGCTTCGGCCGGCGGGTTGTCCGCCCCTCAGCCGCCGGTGGCGGCCTGCTGGAACTCCGTGATCGTGCTCGTGACCTCCGGGACCAGCGCCTGCACCGCGCCCACGTCGCCCTTCTCGGCGGCGTCGAGGAAGCGGCGCAGCACGTCGCTCACCTTCGGGCCCGTCCGCACCAGGCCGGAGCGCTGCTTGTCGAGCGTCTCGTCGGCCAGCGTGTAGGCCTTGAGCTTGGCGATCGCCGCGTCGAAATCGTCGAGCGCCGCGGTGGCGTCCGGCACCTTCGCCTTCAGGTCGTCGAGGCTGGTGGTGCTCTGCAGGGCGGTGCCGAACGTCGTCAGCGCCGCCGCGGCCGCCTGGACGTCCTGGACGTAGCCGGCGGTGTCGCCCGTCGTCGCCGACGACGGGGAGGTGGAGGTCGTCGTGTCCGGGGCGGTGACCGTCGCCGGCGGGACGGTCGCGGTGGTCGCCGTGGTGCCGGCGCCGGTGGCGGTGTCCTCGGTGCCGCAGACCGTCAGGCCCAGCTCCTTGGCCTTCGCGTCGGCCTGCGCGCTGATGCTGTCCAGCTTCGGCGACACGTCGCTGACGACCGTCTGGGGGTCCTCGCCGCCGGAGATGCGATCGGTGGCCCCCTGGATCTCGCTCGTCTGCTGGTCGAGCAGATCCATGGCCTCGTTGAACGTCCCCGCCAGGTCGTTCGGCGGCTCGAGCGCCTTCAGCTTGTCGAGCTGCTCCTGCTGCACGGCGAGGCCCGACTGCAGGAAGCCCAGGACCTGGTCGTTCCCGGTCGGCTCGTCGAGCGCCTCGAGGCGGGTGTTGGCGTCGGCGCAGATCGCGTCGGCCTGCGTGCGGAACTCATCGGCGCTCAGCGCGCCGCCGGAGTCGTCGCCGCCGCCGCACCCGGCGATGGCGACCGCGGCGCCCACCACGGCGAGCGCGGCGAGCGGGCGGGGGCGGACGAAGGGCATGCGTTTCTCCTTGCCGAGAGGACGCGCGGCACGATACCGGCGGCTCCCGCGGTCCGCGCCCCCCGTCCGGGTGGGTCTGTGCGAGACTCCCGCGAGTCGGAAAAGGAGCCCCGAATGCCCGTCGCGCCGGACGTCATCGAGTCGCTCAACGCCCAGCTGGGCCGCGAGCTGGAGGCCCACCTCCAGTACCTCGCCATCTCCAGCTGGTTCGACTCCGAGGGCCTCCCGGAGCTCACCGGATTCTTCGCGCGCCAGGCCGCCGAGGAGCACGATCACGCGATGAGGTTCCTGACCTACATCCAGGACGTCGGCGGCCCGGTCGTCATCCCGGCCCTCGCCGCGCCCAAGCCGGCCTTCGAGAGCGCGGAGGAGGCCGTCGCGGCCAGCCTGGACTGGGAGAAGGAGGTCACGGCCAACATCGACGCGATCATGGACCAGGCGGTCGCGATGCGGGACCACGCCACGCAGGCGTTCCTCCAGTGGTTCGTGAGCGAGCAGGTCGAGGAGGTCTCGACGATGGGCGAGCTGCTCCAGGTGACGCGCCGGGCGGGCGAGGGGAACCTGCTGCTCCTGGAGGACTACGTCGCCCGGCTGGGCGGCGGGGAGGGCGAGGCGGCGTAGGCCGGCGGGGCGCCGTGCGGGCCCGCCCGCTCCGCGGCGACGACTACCCGCGGGCGCGCGAGGTGGTCGACGGGTGGTTCGGCCACCCGGTGGGGCTGGTCATGCACCGGCTGTTCTTCGACCAGCTCGGGCCGAGCGGCGTGTGGCTCGAGACCGACGAGGGCGCGCCGGCGGGGTTCCTGCTCGGGCTGGTGAGCGAGTCGGAGCCCGACCTGGCGTACGTCCACATGCACGTGGTCGACCCGGCGCTGCGGGGGCGGGGGCTGGGGGAGGTGCTGTACCGGGAGTTCGCCGAGCGGGCGGCGGCCCGGGGGTGCCGGCGCATCCGTGCGCTCGCCGCGCCCGGCCGGGAGGCGTCGCGGCGGTTCCACGAGCGCCTCGGCTTCACGGGGCGCTGGGAGCCCGGCTACCTCGGCCCCGGGGGCGACCGGTTCGTCTACGAGCGGGCCCTCCCCCTCGACGCCGATGCCGGGGTCGCCGGGGACTCCGCTACCATCGCGCGAACCGTTCCCAGGCCCGAATCACCGGGGGTGTCGCACGTGGCCGGTCAGAGCCCGCAGGACGAGAGGCGCAAGCACCGGCGCGAGGACATCGACCTGCCGGTGCGCCTCGTCGCCGACGAGGAGGTGGTCGACGCCCACAGCGTGAACCTCAGCGAGGGCGGCGTGCTCATCGCCGGCGCCGACTTCCCGTCCGCGTCCCAGGTGCGCATCGAGATCGAGCTGGCCGAGCTCGGCTGGCACGCGCTCGACGCCGAGGTCATCCGCCGCAGTGGGGCGGGGGAGCCCGGGGAGGGGACGCTGGCCGCCCGGTTCGCCGAGGCCGCGACCGAGGGCGGCCGCGACGCCATCCGCGAGTTCTTCCAGTCGCGCCTCGGCGGCGCGGAGGATGCGGCCTAGGCCCTAGGCCCGCAGGTCGATCAGGCCGCCGTGCCCCTCGTCGGGTGCGCCGGCCTCGCGCCCCGGCTCGCGGCGCCCGTCGCCGGCCCCGTCGCCGTCGGCTCCTCGGCCGCCCGCCTCGCGGTCGCCGATCCGGTCGCCCGTCGCGGCCTCCGGGATCCGCTCCGCGCGGAGCCGGTCCTCGCGCCGGCCCACCACGACCAGCGCGGCGGCTTCCGCCCCGCGGTGCGCGACCGTCTGCTGGAGCCGGGTCGCCTCTGCGTTCCCGGCGCCCGCGATGCCGTTGACGTGCGCCATCCGGATCCGTCTCGTTTTGCAGGTGTTTTCGGTATCGGCGCCGGGCGCCGCGGGCATGAGCGACCACCGGTGACCGGAGGGGGTTGTGCCCTCGGAGGGGGGTGCCGATACGGATGATGTCGGCGACCGGCCCTCCCCCGTCGGGGGGACCCGGGCGCCCCCATAGCGACGACCCCGGCAAGGAGGCCTGGCCGTCCGCATGTCCCACTCGCCCGCACAGGGAGCATCACGCCTGCCCGGACGCGGTTCGCCGCGCGCCGCCGCCGCCGCGTGGGTCCTCACCGTCCTGGCCCTCGGGGCCACCGCCAGCACCGCCATGGCGGCCGAGACCAGCGACCAGGTCCTGGTGCGGGTCGACCCGGGCGCGCCCGCCGCGGAGCGCGCCGGCGTGGCCCGCGCCCTGGACGCCGGCGCCGCGACCGGGCTGGCCGGCGGGTGGCGGGTCTACACGCTGAACCAGCCGCTGTCGCTGGCGCGGGCGCGTGCGCTGCTGGCCGGCGAGCCGGCGGCGGACGCCGTCCACCTCGACCTGCGCCTGCACCCGATGGACGTGCCGGACGACCCGCTGTACGGGTCGCAGTGGGCGCTGCCGAAGATCGGCGCCCCGGCCGGCTGGGACGCGGCGACGACGGGGACCCCCGTGACCGTCGCGGTCATCGACACGGGCATCGACACGACCCACCCCGACCTCTCGGGCCGCCTGTGGACGAACCCCGGCGAGATCCCGGGCAACAACGTCGACGACGACGGCGACGGCCTGAAGGACGACGTCCACGGCTGGAACTTCGCGGACGAGAACGCGCAGCTGTACAGCGCCGCCGACAACGAGACGCACGGCACGCACGTCGCGGGCACGGTCGCGGCGCAGCGCGACAACGCGCTGGGCGTGGCCGGCGTGGCCGACAACGCGCGCATCATGGCGCTGAAGTTCCTGAAGCCGGACGGCGGCTACACGTCCGACGCGATGCGGGCGATCGACTACGCCGTCGCCCACGGGGCGAAGGTCATCAACGCGTCGTGGGGCGGCAGCGACTACTCGCAGCCGCTGTGCGACACGATCCAGCTCGCCGGCGACGCGGGCGTCCTGTTCGTGGCCGCCGCCGGGAACGACTCGGCCGACAACGACGCGACCGGGAGCTGGCCGGCGAACTGCCCGGCGTCCTCGCTCATCAGCGTGGCCGCGACGACCTCCACCGACGCCCTGGCGGGCTTCTCCAACTACGGGGCCGCCAACGTGGACATCGGCGCGCCGGGCGACACGATCCGCAGCACGATGCCGGGCAACTCCTACGGCTACAAGTCGGGCACGTCGATGGCCGCCCCGCATGTGAGCGGCGTCGCGGCGGTGCTGCTGGGCGAGGACCCGGGCCTGGCGCCGTGGCAGGTGAAGGCGTCGATCACCCTGGGCGGCGACGCGGTCACGTCGATGTCCGGGACCACCGCCAGCGGCCGTCGCCTGAGCCTGAGCGGGGCGCTGGGCGTCAGCGCGAACGGCGTCACGCCCGACACGGGCGGCCCCGACCCGTTCTCGCTCCTGTCGCCGGCCGACGGCCTCGCCACGAACGCGCTGAGCCCGGTCTTCCGGTGGTCCCCGTCGGCGGACCCCCAGAGCGGGCTGGCCGGCTACACCCTCACCCTCGACGGCGCCGCGGTCGCCACCGTGCCCCCGGGCGCGACGTCGGCGAGCGCGCCGGGCGCGGTGCCGGAGGGCGACCACCGGTGGACGGTCACGGCCCGCGACGCGGTGGGCAACCAGCGCAGCGCGACGCCGCGCACGCTGGTGGTGGACCGCACGGGTCCGGGCGCGCCGCCGCTGTCGGCGCCGGCCGGCGGCGCCCGGGTGCCGGGTCCGTCGGTGACCCTGTCCTGGTCCGGCGCGGCCGACGCCCTGACCGGCGTCGCGCAGTACCGGGTGGTGGTGGACGGCGTCGCGGTGCGGACCCTGCCGGGCACCGCCCGGGCCGCCACGGTCGCGATGACCCGCGGCGGCCACGTCTGGCAGGTCCAGGCGGTGGACGGCGTCGGCAACTCGTCGGCGGCGTCGGCGCGGACGCTGACGGTCACGGGGGTCCAGCCGCCGGCCGCGTCCCGGCCGCCTGGCGCTCGGCGGGATCCCGGCGGTCCGCGCCGGCGGCCGGCCCGTGGTGCGCGTGACCCTCGCGAAGGCGGGCCGGGTGAGCTTCTCGGTGCGGCCGGCCGCGACGTCGCGCGCGCTCGGGTCGTTCACGCGGCCGCTGGCGGCGGGGCCGTCGCGGGTCACGATCCCGGCGGGCCTGTCGCACCGGTTCCGGGCCGGGCGGACCTACGTGATGACCGCGCGGGGCGTGGGGACGGTGGACAGCGTCCGCTTCACCATCAGGGGCGCCCGCCGTTAGCGGACGCGCCAGCCCAGGTCGAGCGACGATCCGTGGAGGATCGCGTACTTGGGCCGGGCGCGGCGGGCGTGGAAGACGATGGAGAACCGCTCGCCCTCGGTGAGGGCGAGCTCGGCGGGGAGGCGCCGGAACTCGACGGTGCTGAGCCGGCCCTCCTCGTCGGCGAACACCGCCTGGTAGCGCAGGCCCAGCCACCGCTTGTCGAGGCGCGGGCGTCCGACGCACCGGGCGCCGATCATGGCGGGGAAGGTGTCGCCGCACCCTGGGCAGGCGAGCTGCACGACGCGGCCGCCCGCGTCCGGCACCCGGCTGCGCGTGGCGCAGGAGGGGCACGGCAGCTCCCGCACGGGTGGCGGGGGCGGTGCCTGCGGCGCCGGCGGGGCGGCGCCGCGGCCGTCGCGGTCGCGGCGGAGGTCGTAGCGCCGCCGCCCGGACGCGTCGCCGAGCACCTGCCAGGCGGCGTTCGCGGCCTTGGTGATCTCCTCCGCGCGGGCGCGCTGGGCGGGGTCGCGGAAGCGGTCGGGGTGGAAGGCGGTGAGGTGGAACCGCCAGGCCTCGCGGATCTCCTCGCGGGTGGCGGCGGGGTCGACGTCGAGCGCCGCGTAGTGGTCGTCGGGGTCGCGCACGTCCGTCCCGGAGCATGACGGATCGCGCGCGAAGCGCCCCCCGCGCGTAATCTGACCGCGTGGAGGAGGAGCTCGCGCCCATCGGGGTGAGACTGCGCGAGGCCCGGATGCGCCAGGGGCTGGATCTCGCCGACTGCGCCGCGGCCACCCGGATCCGCGAGCGCTACCTCATCGCGATCGAGGACGGCCGCTTCGAGTCCCTGCCCGGCCCGGCGTACGTGAGCGGGTTCGTCCGCGCCTACGCCTCCCACCTGGGGGTGACGGTGGAGGGGCCGGTGAAGGAGCTGCCGGTGCCGGGGACGCCGTCGCCGACCGGTGGCCGCTCCGCCGCCCGGCCGGTGAGGGTGAGCGCCACGCGCATCACGCCCCGCGGCGTGGGCCAGCGCCCGCGCTGGCGGCGGCCGCTCGCGGTGATCCTGCTGCTGGTGATCGTGGCCGTCGTGCTGGCGGCCGTCGCAGGGGTGGACTTCCCGCTGGTCGGCTGAGACCGCGGATGCGGTTGCCCAGAGTGGCCGTGGGGACGAGAGTGATGCCATCCCGGCTTCCAGGCGGAAGGAGTGCGACGGTGTCCACGTATCTCGCCCTCTTCACCTACGAGAAGGAGGCGTGGCGCGACATGGTCCGCCGCCCCGAGGACCGGGAGGCTGCCGTCAGAGCGGTGATCGGCTCGGCCGGCGGGAGCCTGCTGGCCTTCTACTGGATGCTGGGGGACCACGACGGCCTGGCGATCTACGAGGCGCCGGATGCGGCCGCCGCAGCGGCGGTGACGGCGGCGATCTTCTCGAGCGGCCGGGTCGCGGACGTCCGGACGAACGCGCTCCTGACGCCGCCGGAGGCCCTCGACGCGCTCGAGCGGGCGAAGGACGTGGCGAAGGCGTACAAGCCCCCCGGCGGCGTCAACGACCACTGGCGCGTGGACTTCGAGGAGGGCCTCTAGCGAGGAGCCTCTCGCGGGTGCCGGAGGTCGGCCGGCCCCGGCGGGCACCAGGCAGCAGACCAGGGACTTCACGGGGGCGACGCGTGGTCGGGACGGCGGAGGCTCGCGCCGACCACATCGCCTCGAAGGAGGTCACCATGACGACGACGGCCCAGCCGTCCGCCGGCACCACCGCGATCCGGCCGTTCACGGTCGAGATCCCCGAGTCCGACCTCGACGACCTGCGCAGGCGCCTCGCCGCCGTGCGCCTCCCCGGCAGGGAGCTCGTCGACGATCGCTCCCAGGGCGTGCAGCTGGCGACGATCCGCGAGCTCGTCCGCTACTGGGGGGACGAGCACGACTGGCGCGCGTGCGAGGCGCGGTTGAACGCGCTGCCGCAGTTCATCACCGAGATCGACGGGGTGGACGTCCACTTCATCCACGTGACGTCGCCGCACGCGGACGCGCTGCCGCTGCTCATGACGCACGGCTGGCCCGGCTCGGTCATCGAGCTGCTCGACACGGTCGGCCCGCTCACCGACCCGACCGCCCATGGCGGCAGCGCCGGCGACGCGTTCCACCTGGTGCTGCCGTCCCTGCCCGGCTACGGCTTCTCGGGGGAGCCGGCCGAGCTCGGCTGGGACACCGTCCGCATCGCCCGCGCGTGGGCGGCGCTGATGGGCCGCCTCGGCTACACGCGCTACGTCGCCCAGGGCGGCGACGTGGGGGCCGACGTCACCGACGCGCTGGCCCGCCAGTCGCCCGAGGGGCTGATCGGCGTCCACGTCAACCTGCTCACGGCGGCGCTGGCGATCGTCGAGCACCTGCCGGCGGAGTCCGGGCAGGAGCGCGCGGCGCACGAAGCGGTCACGGCGTTCCAGTCAGACGGCTTCGGCTACTTCCTGGAGCAGTCCACCCGGCCGCAGACGATCGGTTACTCACTGCTGGACTCACCCGTCGGGCTGGCGGCCTGGCTGCTCGACCACGACACGGACGCCTACCAGAAGATCTCCCGCGCGTTCGTCGACGGCGAGGCCGTCGGCAACTTCACCCGCGACAACGTCCTCGACAACATCACGCTGTACTGGCTCACCGGCACCGGCGCCTCGGCCGCCCGGTGGTACTGGGAGTTCGGGCGGTTCGTGGCCGCTGCCAAGGCGGCGGGGGCGGCGCCTCCGCCGGCCGCGGTCCCCGTCGCCTTCACGGCGTTCCCCGGCGAGCTCTGGGCCGCCCCGCGCAGCTGGGCGGAGGCGGTATACCCCGGCCTCGCCTACTACAACGCGGTCGACCGTGGCGGGCATTTCGCCGCCTGGGAGGAGCCGCAGCTGTTCAGCTCCGAGCTCCGCGCGGCGTTCCGCCCCCTGCGCTAGACGGCCCTCCGGGGGGCATGTGCGCATGCCCCCCGCGCCGCCGGTCCGCGCCCGGTCTTGCGGGGCCCGTGGCGCCCGCTCTAGGCTCGGCGCTGGCCGATGGAAGGCGGGCCCTTGGGACCGGGGTGGAACACCGGCTTGTCCGGCCGGGCGCGCGAGTGTGCCCTCCTGGACGAGCTGATCGCACGGGTTCGCCGGGGCGAGAGCCGTTCGCTCGTCCTGCGCGGTGAGGCAGGGATCGGGAAGACCGCGCTGCTCGATCACCTGATCGCCTCCGCGCCGGACTTCACGGTCGCCCGGGCGGTGGGGGTGGAGTCGGAGATGGAGTTGGCCTACGCGGGCCTCCACCAGCTGTGCGGGCCGCTGCTCGACGGGCTCGACCGGCTCCCGGCTCCCCAGCGCGACGCGCTCGGCATCGTCTTCGGCGTGAGCGCCGGGTCCGCACCCGACCGGTTCCTGGTGGGTCTGGCGGTGCTCAGCCTCCTGTCGGACGCCGCCGAGCGAAGGCCCCTCCTGTGCGTGGTCGACGACGCGCAATGGCTGGACCAGACCTCGGCGCTGACGCTCGCCTTCGTGGCGCGGCGCCTGCTGGCCGAGCCGGTGGGACTCGTGTTCGCCGCGCGCGTGCCGGGCCAGGAGCTCCAGCACGTCCCGGAGCTCGAGGTCCAGGGCCTGCGAGACGGCGACGCACAGGCCCTCCTGGACTCGGCGGTCCGGTTCGTGCTGGACGAGCGGGTCCGCGACCGGATCATCGCCGAGACACGCGGCAACCCGCTGGCGCTGATCGAGCTGCCGCGCGGGCTCAGCGCGACGCAGCTGGCCGGCGGCTTCGGCATCGTGGAGGCCCAGGCGCTCTCCGGGCGCATCGAGCAGAGCTTCGTGCAGCGGCTCGAGCCCCTCGGGGAGGAGACGCGGCGTCTCCTCCTGCTCGCGGCCGCCGACCCGGTCGGCGATCCGCTCCTGTTGCGCCGCGCGTCCGGCAGGCTCGGGATCACGGTCGCGGCGGTCGACGCGGCGACCGACGGGCTGCTCGCCATCGACGAGCGGGTGACCTTCCGCCATCCGCTGGTGCGCTCGGCCGTCTATCGCGCCGCCGCCGGGTCGGAGCGCCGGGCGGCCCACCTCGCGCTGGCGGAGGCGACGGATGGGGACATCGATCCGGATCGCCGCGCGTGGCATCTGGCCGCCGCGGCCCCCGGCCCCGACGAGGACGTGGCGCGCGAGCTGGAGCGCTCAGCCGACCGGGCGAAGGCCCGCGGCGGCCAGGCCGCCGCCGCGGCGTTCCTCCAGCGCGCGGTCGCGCTGACGGACGACCCGGCGCGGCGGGCGGCACGGGCGCTCGCGGCCGCGCAGGCCAGCCTCGGGGCCGGGGCGTTCGCGGTCGCCCGCGGCCTGCTCGCCACGGCGGAGGCCGGGCCGCTCGACGAGATCGGGAGGGCCCGCGTCGATCTGCTCCAGGCCGAGATCGTGTTCGCGCAGACCCGCGGACCCGACGCCCCGGTGCTGCTGCTCCAGGCCGCGAGGAGGCTCGAGCCGCTCGACGCGCGCCTGGCGCGCGACACATACCTCGATGCGTGGGGGGCCGCCCTCTTCGTCGGGCACCTCGCCGGCCCCGGCGGCAGCCTGCTCGACGTCTCGCGCGCCGCGGCGACCGCCCCCGATCCGGCGGATGACGCTCCCGCGCGACCTGCTGCTCGCCGGCCTCGCGCTGATCTTCACCGAGGGGGCGCGCGCCGCGCAGCCGACGCTGCAGCGCGCGATCACCGCGTTCGCGACCGGTGAGGCCTCGGCCGACGAGGTGCTCCGGTGGGGTTGGCTGGCGGCGCGGGCGGCGATCTGGCTCTGGGACTACGACAACGGCTTCGAGATCCCCAGGCGCGCCGTCCAGATCGCGCGCGACTCCGGGGCGCTCGAGGTCCTCGCGGTCGCGGACAACGTCTGCGGTCAGGCTGCCGTGTGGGGCGGCGACTTCGAGCTCGGCGCCCTGCTGGTGGCGGAGGTCGAGGCTGTGAAGGAGGCCACGGGGAGCCGCATCGGGCCGTACGCCGCGATCTCGCTCGTGGGACTCCGCGGGCGGGAGGCCGAGGCCTCGGAGCTGATCGCGGGCTTCGTCGAGCGCGCCACCGCCGGCGGCCAGGGGACCGCGGTCCAGTACGCGCATTGGGCGACCGCCGTCCTCATGAACGGCCTGGGTCGCTACGAGGAGGCGCTCGCGGCGGCCGTGGAGGCGGCCGAGAGCGCACCGCAGATCTTCATCGCCACGTGGGCGCTGAGCGAGCTTGTCGAGGCCTCCACGAGGACGGGGGACGTGGAGCGGGCGAGGGGCGCCCTTGTGCGCCTCGGCGAGCAGACGCAGGCGAGCGACGCCGACTGGGCGCGCGGTGTCCACGCCCACTCGCGCGCGCTCCTGAGCGAGGGCGAGGCTGCCGAGCAGTCGTACCGGGAGGCCATCGACCACCTGGGGCGGACGCGACTCCGACCCCACCTCGCCCGTGCGCATCTCCTCTATGGGGAGTGGCTGCGCCGCGAGGGCCGCCGCGGGGCCGCGCGCGTCCAACTGCGGACGGCGTACGAGGCGTTCGTGTCGATCGGCATGGAGGGGTTCGCCGAGCGCGCACGGGGCGAGCTGTCGGCGACCGGGGAGCGGGTCCGCAGGCGCACGGCAGAGACGCGCGACGACCTGACGCCCCAGGAGCTCCAGATCGCGCGACTCGCCCGCGACGGCCTCTCGAACCCGGAGATCGGCGCGCAGCTCTTCCTCAGCCCCCGCACCGTGGAGTGGCATCTCCGGAACGTGTTCACGAAGCTGGGGATCCCCTCCCGGAGGCACCTCCCGGCCGCGCTGCCGGAACTCGACGCGCGCCTGACCTCGGCCTGAACGAGAACCCCGCCAGAGGGCGGATCTCACGCCGCCACGGGCGCGGCGGCGGCGGGCCCCGCCCGGGTCCGCCACCTGGCCTCCCCGAACCACCGGTACATCGTCGTCCTGGACGGAGGGCTGGCCTCGTCCCTGGCCGCCCGGGCTCTGAGCCCGGTCGATCACCGCCCGACGCGGCGTCCCCTGAGCCCTCATCCCCTCCGCCTCCACTCGACGAGAAGGGAACTCCGCCCCAGCACGGGACCGCGGGAACGCCTCCGAGCATGGGCCGCACACCGCCGCACTGAACCCCAGCGGGAAGCGTCCGCCGGCCACGCTCACCCTCACCGCGTCCCATCAGATCCACACGGAGGACGCGACCCCAACCGCTCCCCTTGTAGAAGCTCTTCGGCATCAACGGCATCCTCACCCCACCGCCTGTGCCGGCACACCACCCAACCCCCGACTTCGCGCCGACCGGCGTGTCGCATCGGGTCGCAAGTGGGACCGGCGGACCGCCCCACGTGGGACGAACGGGCGGCCCCGGCCGAGCTCCGGCGGAACGCAACCGGCAAACACGAAAGCCCCGCCAAGGGCGGGGCTTCTCGTGGTGCCGAGTGGCGCATACGGGATTTGAACCCGTGTTACCGCCGTGAGAGCGCGGCGACGACCCAGTGATTTGCAGGGCATTCTGTGCGTGCCCCTTCGACGTGACCATCACGTGACCATTGGCGCGCCGCGTGTCTCGCCAGGCGCCGAGCATCGCTCGGAGTGCCGACGGACATCGATCAACGCGCTAGAGTGGCTCGCGGCCCCGGCCCCTGTGCGAAAGAGGGCGGGCCCGAATCGGGTGACCCGCGCCAAGATCCCGCGCGAACCCGATGACGCGGCAGGCAGCCAGTCTCAGCCGCGATCGATAAGGGAGTTCGATATGCGCAGGCTCTTCGAAATCGGAGGCCTCGTCGCTGCGGCGATCCTGATTGCGTTCGGCGTCGCCGCACTCGTCATGGGCGTCAACGGCCGCTCCACGGTTCAGACCAGCCTCACCCAGGAGAAGATCGTCGGCTCGCCCGATATGACCCCGGCCCTGATCAGAGCCGAGGCGAAGGAGGCCGGTCTCCCGGACAACCTCAACTACCCGACCACGAGCGTCGCCGGCCTGGAGATCAACAGCGGCGACAGGGCGCGCGCCTTCGCGGGCTACATGCGGATCCACGCGCTCGAGGCGACCGGCGGGTTCACGTACTCCGAGATGGGTCAGTACGTCGCAAAGCCGGGCGCTCCGGCGTCGGCGCTGGCGCCGGGCGGAGGCACGAGCGACCGGCAGTTCGCGGTGATCGACCCGGAGACGAAGCAGCCCCAGTCCAACGGGGCGCGCAACGTGTGGGTGACCGAGACCGCGCTATCGACCGCGCTCAACTCGACCTACATGGCCGCTCAGCTGTCGCTGTTCGCGATCATCGTCGGCGTGGCCCTTCTGCTGGCGGGCTTCGGCTTCGCGATCCTCGCCATCGGCGGAGCGCTTCGGAATCCGGAGACGGTGCTCGGCTTCCTCCACAAGCGGGGCCCGAAGCCGAAGCCGGAGGTCGCCCCTGTCGCGTAGATCCGGCTCGGTATGACGTCGTACTGAACAGGGATGACGCTGTCGCTACTGGAATGCTCCCGCCGTCGGGAGTCGGGACGAGATGCTCCCGGCTCTCGATAGGCGGTCCGGCCCCGCGCGGGCGGCGAATGCATCGGACGCACCCCGCGAGCGTCGAGCCGTCCGTTTCACCAGCGGAGACGTACCGCGTTCAGTTCGCACGTCAAGGGCGTTCGCCACGAGAGAGCTCAGAGCGTAGACGGGCCGCCCTTCGTCGGGCGCGCCACTCGCCGAGGGCCTTCCCGGCCTCCTCGAGCTCGTCGGGCAGCGCGTGGCGGCCGTAGCGGCGATGGATGATCCCGACGTCCGACCAGCCGCCGAGCTTCGCCAGGCCCGGAGGCGCCACACCTGCGCGGAGCATCGCGACTGCCCATGCGTGGCGGGTGTCGTGTAGGCGGGGGAGAGGGCCCGCGAGCGGCTTGTCGCCAATGCGTCCGGCGGCCCCGACGAACTATGGAGGAGTTGGCCTCCTGACAGCGCCGCCGGAACTCTGGGGCATGAGTCCGGCCCAGGAGCCGAGGAAGTCGCCTCCCGCCTCGAGCGCCGGAGCTGCCCGAATGCTGAGCTGGCTGTGGGCCAAAGTGGTGCCCACGTTCGAGGTGGGGTTCGACCTCAGCATCTCGGCGAACCTCTCGCGCCGCCTTTTCGACGGCATGGCTGCCATAGCCGCCGATCAGCCTGGAGCCGCCGCGTAAAGGGGTCCCAGATACACGAAAGCCCCGCCGGGGCGGGGCTTCTTGTGGTGCCGAGTAGCGCATACGGGATTTGAACCCGTGTTACCGCCGTGAGAGGGCGGCGTCCTAGGCCCCTAGACGAATGCGCCGTGGAACCGCTCGGTGCGAACCGGGTGAAGCTGGGGGAGGAGGATTCGAACCCCCGCTACCGGGGCCAGAACCCGGCGTCCTACCGCTAGACGATCCCCCATCAACCGGACGCCGGGGAAGGGTACCAAACGATCCCAGCCCCTCAACCCGCGCGCCGCGATGCGGGTAACCTCGGCCGATGCCCGGCGAGCTTGAGGTCGTGGTCCGCGCGGGGCATCCGGACTTCCTCGACCTCCCGTGGTCGGAGCCCCTCGAGGCGTGGAGGTCGGACCGCGTCGTCCGGATGGCCCGCGGCGTGTCGCGCCACGTCGTCCGGTTCGTCGCCTACGACGACCGCGTGTACGCCCTCAAGGAGACCGACGCCGCGTCGGCGTGGCGGGAGTATCAGATGCTCCTCGGGCTGCGGGAGGAGAACCTGCCGTGCGTCGAGCCGGTCGGGACGGCGCGGTGGCGCGGCGGGGAGGGGGAGGGCGAGCGCGCGACGCTCATCACGCGCTACCTCGACTACTCGCTGCCCTACCACTACCTGCTCGCCCGGCGCGGCCGCCCCGGGCTGCTCGACCGCCTGCTCGACGGCGGCGCCGTGCTCATGGCCCGCCTGCACCTGGAGGGCTTCTACTGGGGCGACTTCTCCCTCTCCAACGCCCTCTTCCGCCGCGACGCCGGCGCCTTCGTCGTCTACCTGGTGGACGCCGAGACCGCCGAGCAGCGCCCCTCCGTCTCCGACGGTATGCGCGCCAACGACGTCGAGGTGGCGGTGGAGAACATCGCGGGCGGCCTCGTCGACCTCCAGGCGGCCGGCCGGATCGAGGAGGGCCTCGACCCGTTCGCGGCGGCCGAGGGCTTCGGCGACCG
The DNA here is from genome assembly GCA_963749475.1 of Miltoncostaeaceae bacterium. GTDB lineage: Bacteria > Actinomycetota > Thermoleophilia > Miltoncostaeales > Miltoncostaeaceae > Miltoncostaea. The sequence continues at coordinate 349,048 of CAVVMP010000007.1, read as the reverse complement.
CTACCGCGCCCTCTGGAACGAGCTGACCCGCGAGGACGAGGTGGGCGCCGACGAGCCGTGGCAGATCGACCGCCGCATGGAGCGCCTCAACGACCTCGGCTTCGACGTCCAGGAGCTCGCCCTGGTCCGCTCCGCCGACGGCCAGCGCCTGCGGATCCGCCCGACGCTGGTGGAGGAGGGCCACCACTCCCGCACCCTCGCCGGCCGCACCGGCCTGCGGGTGCAGGAGAACCAGGCCCGCCGCCTGCTCAACGACATCGCCGCCTACGGCGCCTGGCTCGAGCACGAGGAGGGCGCCTCCATCCCGGAGGCCGTCATGGACTACCGCTGGCTGCGGGAGATCTACCAGCCGGCGATCGACCGCGTCCCGCCGGAGCTCCGCTCCCGGCGCGAGCCCCCCGAGCTGTTCCACGAGATGCTGCGCCACCGCGACCGTCTGTCGGAGGAGGCCGGCGGCAACGTCGGCAACGAGGCGGCGATGGACTCCTACGTCGCGTCCGTGCTCCCCGGCCTCCCCGACGAGCGCCTGCTGCGCGCCGAGGAGGACGGGGGCTAGGAACGGCGGCCGCTACGCCACGGCGGCCCGCTCGTCGTCGCTCACCTTCCGGAGCGTCAGGTTGTCGCCCGACGCCGGGCTCGAACAGGTGCATCCGGCGGGAGTCGACGTGCAGCTCGGCCTCGCTCGCCGTCCTGGATCCGGCTGGACGAGTCGAGGGCGACGATGATCTGCGTCCGCAGCGCCTCGCGGTCGAGCTCCTTCGCCAGCTCCACCAGCTGGGACTCCACCTCCGGCGGCGCGTCGTACGGGATGTAGCCGAAGGCCTCGTTGCCGAGCCACTCCACCACGTCGATCTTCGCCCGGAACGTCGCGCCGTCGCGCCTTGTGCGCCGTCGAGCACGGTCGCGTCCTCGAAGTACTCCGGGCCGGATGCCGGCGATGAGCAGCGTGTCCTCGGGGATCCTGCCCGTCGCGGACGTGCTCGGGCAGGTCGACGGTCGACGAACGGCAGCTCCACCTTGTCGCCCTTCACCGTCGCCGGCATGAAGTTCATCGGCGGCGACCCGATGAAGCCCGGCCACGAAGAGGTTGACCGGCTGCTCGTACAGCTCCCGCGGCGTCGCCAGCTGCTGCAGGATGCCCCGCTTCAGCACCGCCACCCGGTCGCCGAGCGTCATCGCCTCGGTCTGGTCGTGGGTGACGTACACCGTCGTGATGCCCATCCGCCTCTGCAGCCGCGAGATCTCGGTGCGCATCTGGCCGCGCAGCTTGGCGTCGAGGTTGGACAGCGGCTCGTCGAACAGGAACGCCTTCGCGTCGCGCACGATCGCGCGCCCCATGGCCACCCGCTGCCGCTGGCCGCCCGAGAGGTTGCCCGGCTTGCGCTCCAGGTGCTCGTCCAGCTCGAGCGTCTTGGACGCCTCGCGGACCTTCGCGTCGATCTCCTCGTCGCTGAACTTCTTCGAGAGGCGCAGCGGGAAGGCGATGTTCTCGTAGACGGTGAGGTGCGGGTAGAGCGCGTAGTTCTGGAACACCATCGCCAGGTTGCGGTCGCGCGGGGCGTTGTCGTTCACGCGCTCGCCCGCCGATGATCATGTCGCCGGAGGTGATGTCCTCGAGGCCGACGATCATCCGCAGCAGCGTCGACTTCCCGCAGCCGGACGGGCCGACCAGGATCACGAACTCGCCGTCGTCGACGTCGATGCTCACGTCGTTGACGGCGGGGAACCCGTCGCCGTACGCTTGACGATGTTCTTCATCTGGATCTCAGCCATGAGCCTCTCCTACCCCTTCACCGCGCCGGCCGTGAGGCCCGCGACGATCTTGCGCTGGAACAGCAGCACCAGGAGGATCACCGGGACGGTGACCATCACCGACGCCGCGGCCAGCGTGGACACCGGCGGGTTGAACTGGTCCGGGCCGACGAAGAACGCGAGCTGCCGCCGGCACCGGTCGGGCGTTGATGGTGGACGTCAGCGAGATGCCGAACACGAAGTCGTTCCACGCGAAGAAGAACGTCAGGATCGCCGCCGTGAACACCCCGGGCGCGGCCAGGGGGACGATCACCTTGCGGAACGCCTGCCACGCCGTGGCGCCGTCGACCTGGGCGGCCTGCTCCATCTCCCACGGGATCTCGCGGAAGAACGCCGTCAGGACCCAGATGGCGAGCGGCAGCGTGAACGACATGTAGGGGATGATCAGGCCGGGCCACGTGTCGAACAGGCCCAGGGTCCGCCACATGTCGAACAGCGGGCCGATCAGCGACACGACCGGGAACATCGCGATCGCCAGGGCGAGGCTCAGCACCGAGCTTCTTGCCCCGGAACTGCAGGCGGGCGATCGCGTACGCGCGCGAGCGTCGCCAGGATCACCGACAGCACCGTGGCGATGATCGAGATGCCGAACGAGTTGATCAGCGCGCGCTGGAAGTCGTCGTTCTGGAGCACGCGTGCTGAAGTTGTCCCAGGTCCACTCCTTCGGGCAGGAACTGCGGGCTGCCCGCCGCCGTCTCCGCCTGCGGCTTGAACGACAGCGACGATGATCCACACGATCGGGCAGCAGGCACCACACCAGGATCAGGACGCCGCCGACGATCATGCCGGGGCTCAGTCTCTGCGCTCATCAGCCGTCCCTCCTCGCGGCCGCCAGGTCGACCCGGAAGAGCTTCACCAGGACGAAGGCGATGATCAGGACCGACAGGAACAGCAGCACCGACAGCGCCGACCCGAGGCCGAGCTCGAACTGCTCGATGACCTGGCGGTAGGTGAGGAAGGACACCGACTCCGTGTCCTGCGCCCCCCTGGTCATCACGTAGATGTTGTCGAAGATCCGGAACGCAGTCGAGCGCCCGGAAGAGCACGGCGACCATGATCGCCGCCTTCATGTTCGGCAGGATCACCTTGAAGAGCCGCTGCCACCACGTGGCGCCGTCGACCTTCGCGGCCTCGACCATGTCCTCGGAGATCTGCGCGAGGCCGGCGAGCAGCAGCAGCGACATGAACGGCGTCGTCTTCCAGATCTCGGAGACGCATGATCGCGGTCATCGCCGACCAGTGGTGGCCGAACCAGTTGTAGTCGGCGCCGACGAACGGCAGCCAGCCGTTGACGAAGCCGTTGTTGAGGCTGAAGGCGAACTGCCAGGCGAACGCCGAGACGACGGTGATGATCCCGTAGGGGATCAGGATCGACGTCCGGATGACGCCCGCGCGCGAAGATGATCTTCCACATCACGTACGGCGAAGGCGAAGCCGATCACGAGCTCGACGCCGACGGTCACCACCATGATCACCACGGTGTTCCAGACGTCCTTCCACCACAGCTGGTCGGTGAGGACCGTGACGTAGTTGTCGAGCCCGATGAAGCTCTGGTCGTCCGGCGCCGTCGCCCGGTACTGGTAGAGCGACAGGTACAGCGCCTGGAACATCGGATAGGCCGTGACCGCGCAGCATCACGATCACGGCCGGGGCCACCAGCTTCCAGCCCAGGCGCTCCTCGGTCCGCGTGCGGTCGGTCGTCACCACCCGCGGGGCGGCGACGGTCTCGGTGGTCATGCGGCGTCCTCCCTCGGCCGCGGGTCACTAGAGCACCTTCCCCTGCAGGGCGTCCTCGATGAAGTTCGCCGAGGACTCCGGCGTCGAGTCCGGGTTCACCGAGTCCGCCGGGTGCCACTTGTCTGAGCGTCGCGTTCACGATCGTCGCCCAGTACGGGGACGCCGGCCGGGGGCCCGCCCGTGTCGATGCTCGTGCTGCCACAGCTCCAGGAGGTCGGCCGGGAACTGCTTGCGCAGCTCCGGCGTCGTCGTAGGCCGCCTTGCGGGCCGGCATGTTGGCCGTCTCGATCGCGTAGCTGCACCTGGTTCCTTCTCGGAGGTGATGCACTTGGCGGCGTCCATCGCCAGGTCGAATCGTGGCTCGCCGTAGGGGCTCACGCCGACGTTGATGCCGCCGATCGGGGGCTGCGACTGCTCGCCCGCGACGGTCTCCGGGTAGCGGGCCCAGCCGAGGTCGTCGGCGACGTCGCCGTCGCTTGTAGTTGTTGTAGGCGAAGGTCCAGTTGACCATGAAGCCGCCCTTGTCGGATCGCCAGCGGCCCGAGCACGGTGCCCTCGTTGGACACCGACAGGTCCGGCTCGGCGGCCGGCGAGGAGGCGAGCTTGCTGATGACGTCGCGCCGCCTTCGTCCCGGCCTCGCGAGCCGATGTCGACGGTCGCGTCCGGACCGGCCTGCGGTGTCGCTGACGATGTCGCCGCCGGCGCCCTCGACCAGCGCGTTGATCCACACGACGTAGCCCTCGTACTTGTTGGCCTGCACGCCGACCGTCGCGTCGTTGTCGGCGCGGCCTCGATGATCTGGTCCCAGGTGACCGGCTTGGTCATGTCGAGGCCGGCCTTCTTCGCCAGCGACTTGCGGTACCACAGCGATCTGGGTGTTGGCCCACAGGGGGCGCCGCCACCAGCTGGTCGTTCCAGGTGGCGCCGTCGATGGCGCCCTTGCAGGTCGTCCTGTCGACAGCGCGTGGCCGAGCGTCGTCGGGCAGCGGCTCCAGGAAGCCGGCCTCGGCGAACTCGGCGGTGAAGACCGGGTCGAGGCTCATCAGGGAGATCGACGAGTCCTTCGCCACCAGCCGGCGCAGCAGCTGGATGCGCTGCTCGGTGGCGCTCTGCGGCAGCAGCTCGGTCTTGATCGTGTACTGGTCGGTGCTGCACCGCTCGGCGATGCCGGCCTGGCCGAAGGCGCCCCTCGAACCCGTCCGGCGGGTTCGGGTCCGGGTTGATGTACCAGGTGAGCGTCGGCGGGCCGCCGCCGCCGCCGCAGCGCGGTGAGCAGCACCGGCCGCGGCGACCGCGGCCGCGGCGAGCGCGAGCACGCGGTCGCCACCGTACGCGTTGCCGGATGGGCACCATCTCGGCCTCCAGGGTCCGGGGAAGTCGCTCGTGCGGATTGTCACAACCTGCTCGGCAGGCCGGACGTTACCATCCGCACAAGCGCTATTCACCGGGATCCGCCAGGCGTAAACCCGAGCGAACCGCCAGATCAGCCCGCGACCGACTCCCAGTCGCCGTAGAGCTCGGCGTAGCGGCCGCCCGCGGCCACCAGCTCGTCGTGGGTCCCCTGCTCCACGATCCGCCCCGCCTCGAGCACCACGATGCGGTCGGCGTCGCGGATCGTGCTGAGGCGGTGTGCGATGACGATGGCGGTGCGGTCGGCCAGCAGGGTCTCGAGCGCCGCCTCGATCCGCGCCTCGGCGCGGAGGTCCACCGACGAGGTGGCCTCGTCGAGGATCAGCAGCCGCGGGTCGGCCACCAGCGCCCGGGCGAAGCTGATGAGCTGGCGCTGGCCGGCCGACAGCCCGGAGCCCTTCTCGCTGATCACGGTGTCCATGCCGTCGGCGAGGCCGGCGACGAGGTCGGCGGCGCCGACCGCGGCCACGGCGGCGTACAGCTCCTCGTCGGTCGCCTCCGGCCGGCCGAACGCCAGGTTCTCGGCGACGGTCCCGGCGAAGAGGTGGCCCTCCTGCGGCACCACCGCCAGCTGGTCGCGCAGCGAGCGCTGCGTGACGCTCCGCAGGTCGTGGCCGTCGATGAGCACCGCCCCCTCGACGGGGTCGTAGAAGCGCGCGATCAGCTTGGCGAGCGTCAACTTGCCGGCGCCCGTGGTGCCGACCAGGGCGACGGTCTCGCCGGGCCGGATGTGCAGGTCCACGTCCTGGAGGACCGGGACGCGGTCGTAGGCGAAGCCCACGCCGCGCAGCTCCACCTCGCCGCGGATCGGCGGCAGCTCGACCGCGTCGGGGGCGTCGGCCAGGCGCGGCTCCGTGTCGAGCACGCCGAAGATCTTCTCCAGCGCCGCCATCGCCGACTGGAACGTCGCGTAGAGCTGCGACAGCTGCTGGATGGGGTCGAAGAAGCTCGACAGGTAGCCGACGAAGGCCACCATCACGCCGACGGTGATCTCCTGGTCGAGCACCATCGTCGCGCCGAAGTACAGGATGATCGCGGTGCCGATGCCCGACAGCAGCTCGACGCCGGGGAAGTAGACCCCCGACAGGCGGATCGTGGCCATGTTGGCCTCGCGGTACTCGTCGTTCACCCGCTCGAACAGCCGCGCGGTGGGCTCCTGGCGGCCGAAGCCCTGCACCACGCGCATCCCGGAGAGCGTCTCCTGCAGGGTCGCCAGCACCTCCGCCACCCGCTCGCGCGTGCGCCGGTACGCGCGTGTCGAGTACACGCGGAAGAGCGCCGTCCCGATCGCGAGGGCCGGGAAGATCACGAACGTCAGCAGCGCCAGCTCGACGTCGTAGGCGAACAGGATCGCCACCACGCCGATGAACGTGAGCCCGTTGACCACCAGCGAGGTCACGCCGTCGGTCACGAGCTGGTCGAGCGCCTCGATGTCGCTGGTCAGGCGGCTCACCGAGCGGCCGGTGGGGGTGCGCTCGTGGTACCCGAGCTCGAGGCGCATGAGGTGCCGGAACGTCTGGGTGCGCAGGTCCAGCAGCACGCGCTCGCCCACCCAGCTCGACAGGTAGGTCTGGTGGTAGCCCGCGAGCCACCCGATCAGGCCGGCCAGCACGAAGAGCCCGACCGCCCCCAGCAGGACGGCCTTGTCGCCGTCGGTGATCCCGTGGTCGATCGCGTACTGGGCGATCGCCGGGATCGCCAGGCCGGACGCGGTGACCACCAGCATCAGGCCGACCGTGGCGAGCGTCCGGCCCAGGTACGGGCGGAAGTACGGCATCAGCCGGCGCAGCTTGCGGCGCGCGGGCGGCGGCTCGGCGCCGAGCGCGACGGGGCGCGGGGCGGAGGGGGCCGCGGTCGTCACGCGTCCCTCGCGATCAGGTCGGGCCGCGCCAGGCCGCCGTCGTGGATCTCGCGGTACAGCGCGTTGGCGTCGTAGAGCTCGGCGTGGGTGCCGCGGGCCACGATCCGCCCGGCCTCCAGCACCACCAGCTCGTCGGCCAGTTGCAGGGTGGACAGCCGGTGGGCGATGACCAGGGTGGTGCGCCCGGCCATCACCTCGCGGAGCGCCGCCTGGATCTCGCGCTCGGTGGAGGCGTCCACGGAGGCCGTCGCCTCGTCCAGGATCAGCACGCGCGGGTCGGTGATCAGCGCGCGGGCGATCGCCAGGCGCTGGCGCTGGCCGCCCGACAGCGTCAGGCCCCGCTCGCCGACGACGGTGTCGTACCCGTCCGGCAGCGCCTCGATGAAGCCGTCGGCGCGCGCCATCCCGGCCGCCCGGCGGATCTCCTCCTCGGTCGCGTCGGGGCGGCCGTAGGCGATGTTCTCGCGGACGGTGGTGGAGAACAGGAAGGGGTCCTGCGACACCATCCCGACCGCCCGGCGCAGCTCGTCGAGGCGCACGTCGCGGACGTCGGCGCCGTCGAGCAGCACGCGGCCCTCGGCGGGGTCGACGAAGCGCGGCACCAGCTGGGTGAGGCTGGTCTTGCCGGAGCCGGTCGGCCCGATCAGAGCGATGGTGCGGCCGGCGGGCACGTCGAGGTCGATGTCGTGGAGCACCGGCGCCTCGTCGGGGCCGTAGGCGAACGTGACGCCCTCCATGCGCAGGTGCCCGTCGCCGGCCGGCAGGGGCAGGGCGCGCGGCGGCTCGACGATGTCGGGCTCGGTGTCGAGCACCTCGAAGATGCGGGTGCCGCCGGCGATCGCCCGCTGGGCCTGCCCCACGAGCAGCCCGAGGCTGCGGAACGGCGCCATCAGCAGGGTCAGGTAGAGGTAGAAGGCGACGAACTCGCCCAGGGTCATGCTCCCGTCGATGGTCAGGAGCCCGCCGTAGATCAGGACCACGCCGAGCCCCAGGACGGGGATGAACCCCATCAGCGGCTGGTAGAGGGCGCGCAGGTGGGCGGCGTCCATGCTGCGGTCGAACGCCCCGCGGGCGGTGGCGCCGAAGCGGGTGGTGCGGTCCCCCTCGCGGCCGAACGCCTTGATCACCCGGATCCCGACGGCGCTCTCCTCCGCCATCTCGGTGACCAGGGCCACGCGCTGCTGCACGTCGATCAGGACGGGGTTCGAGCGCCTGCTGTAGCGCCACGCCACCAGCGCCAGGCCGGGGCCCATCAGCAGCGCCAGCAGCGCCAGCGACCAGTTCATCACCAGCAGGATCACGGTCACGATCACGAGCGTGAACGCCTGCATGAACAGGAAGATCAGGCCGTACCCGAGGAAGAACCGCACCGTCTGGAGATCGCTGGTGGCGCGCGACATGAGCTGCCCGACCGGCATGCGGTCGTAGTAGGACAGGGACATGCGCTGGAGGTGGGCGAACAGGCGCTGGCGGAGGTCGTACTCGACGGCCAGGCTCACCTGGCCGGAGACCCACCGGCGCACCACGGCGAAGCCCATCCGCACCACCACGATCGCGACGACCAGCCACAGCAGCGGGGCCAGCGAGGCCCTGTCGCCACCGCGGACGACGTCGTCGATCACCCGTCCGGTCAGGTATGGCAAGGTGACGGAGCACGCCATCAGCCCTGCGGCGCTGACTGCGGTGACGACCACGCGTCCGGTGTGGGGCCGCAGGAAGTGCAGCAGGCGTCGGAGGACTCGCAAGGTGATTCACTGGTGAACGATAGGGAAGGCGCACGGGGCCCACAAGGACGTGCGGCCGTCGCGGACGACGCGCTGCCCGAGTCGCCGCGCCATCCGGAGGCCTACGCCGTTCCGAACGTCAGCGAGGGGCGCGACCCCCACACCATCCAGTCGCTGGTCGACGCGTGCCGCGTGCCGCGCGTGCGGGTGCTCGACGTGCACTCCGATCCCGACCACCATCGCAGCGTCATCACGCTCAGCGGCGACTCGATCGCGGTGCAGGACGCGCTGGTCAACCTGGCGGGCGAGTGCGTCGACCGCATCGACCTGCGCCGGCACCGCGGGGCGCACCCGCGCATCGGCGCGCTGGACGTGGCGCCGATCGTGGCGCTCGACGACGAGGACGAGCCGCTCGCGGCCGAGATCGCCCGGGGGCTGGCGGGCCGCATCGGCACCGACCTGAACCTGCCCGTGTTCCTCTACGGGCACGTGGCCACCGACCCGGACCGGGCGCGGCCCATGGACTTCCGCCGCGTGGGTCCCGAGGAGCTCGAGCACCTGCTGGAGGAGGGCGAGCTGGTGCCGGACGCCGGCCCGCCGCGCCTGCACCCGACGCGCCGGGGCGGTGCTGGTGGGCGTCCGCCCGCCGCTCATCGCCCTGAACGTGTGGCTGCCGGAGGGCACGCTCACCGACGCCCGCGCCATCGCGGCCCGCGTGCGCGAGACCGGCGGAGGCCCGCCCGGCGTGCGCGCCCTGGGCCTGTACCTGCCGGAGGCGGGGATGGCCCAGGTCTCCATGAACATCGAGGACCGCCGCGCCGCGCCGCCGGCGATGGTCGTGCAGGCCGTGCGCACCGAGGCCGAGCGCCTGGGCGTGGAGGCCGGCGAGGCCGAGCTGGTGGGGCTCATCCCCCGCGACGCCCTCCTCGGCGGGCCCACGCCCGCCGCCCTCAACATCCACGGGTTCCGGCCGGGGATGGTCATCGACACGCACACGGCGTCGCGGAACTAGCTTGGCGAAGAAGAAGAAGCGCAAGAGTGCCGGCCCGCCGCCGGTGACCGGTCCGAAGCGCCCGTCGGCGGTCGCCGCGGCCGAGGAGGCCGCCACGAAGCCCCAGGTGCAGAAGCGCAAGTCGGGCGAGCCGGTGCCCCCGTCGTTCCGGGGCGTGCTGCTGCGCGCCGGGATCATCGCCGTGCTCTTCGTCCCGTACCTCATCTACGCCACGGGGTCGGACCCGGCCGCGGCGATCCTGATCAGCCTCGTCGCCCTGGCGCTCATGATCCCCCTCGGGCTCCTCCTGGACCGCTTCCGCTACCGGCGCCAGTTGCGCCGGTGGGAGGAGCGGCGGGCCGCCCGCACCCCGGGACGGTGAGCACGGCGGGCCGCCGGGCGGCGGCTCCCCGGGGCACGCGCGACGTGCTCCCGCCCGAGAGCGCCGTGCGCCAGCGCGTGATCGACGTCGCCCGCGACGCCTTCGAGCGCTACGGATACGGGCGGATCGTGACGCCCACCTTCGAGGAGACGGAGGTGTTCGTGCGCGGCGTGGGCACGAGCACGGACGTCGTCCGCAAGGAGATGTACACGTTCCAGGACGGGTCCGGGCGGTCGCTGAGCCTGCGCCCCGAGGGCACCGCGCCGGTGGTGCGCGCGTTCGTGCAGCACGGCATGCACAAGCTGCCGCTGCCGGTGAAGCTCTGGTACGCCGCCCCGATGTTCCGCTACGAGGCGCCCCAGGCGGGCCGCTACCGCGAGCACTGGCAGGTGGGCGCCGAGGCGATCGGGTCGGACGACCCGCTGCTCGACGCCGAGGTCATCGCCCTGCTCGACGGCATCTACCGCACGCTCGAGGTGCCGGGCGTGCGCCTGCGGCTGGGGAGCATGGGCGACCCCGAGAGCCGCGGGCCGTACCGCGAGGCGCTGGTGGCGTACCTGGAGGAGCACCGCGACGCGTTCGACCAGGACGCGCAGGAGCGGATGCGGATCAACCCGCTGCGCCTGTTCGACACGAAGGACGCGCGCGTGGCGGAGGTGATGCGCGACGCGCCGAAGCTGATCGACCACCTGTCGCCGGCGGCGCAGGCCCACCGGGAGGCGGTCGCCGAGGCCCTCGGCCGGCTGGGCATCCCGTTCGACGAGGACCCGACGCTCGTGCGCGGCTTCGACTACTACACGATGACGGTCTTCGAGTTCACCAGCGACCACCTGGGCGCCCAGAGCGCCGTCGGGGGCGGCGGCCGGTACGACGGCCTGGTGGAGGCGCTGGGCGGCCCGCCGACGCCGGGCATCGGCTTCGGTGCCGGGATCGAGCGGATCGTCCTGGCGATGGGCGAGGCGGCGCAGGACGCGGCGGCCCGGGGCCCCGACGTCTACCTGGCGGTGCCGGACGCGGGGCTGCGGGTGGCGCTGCTGCCGCTGCTGGAGGAGCTGCGCGCCGCCGGGCTGCGCGCCGAGAGCAACCTGGGCGGCCGCAGCATGAAGAGCATGATGCGCCACGCCGCGTCCCTCGGGGCGCGCCGCGCGGTGATCGTGGGACCGCGGGAGCACGAGGAGGGGGTCGCGACGGTGCGGGACATGGAGAGCGGCGAGCAGCGCACGGTGTCCATGGGCGACCTGGTGGCCGCGCTGGCCGCGGAGGCGCGGGCGTGATCGGGTCGGGGCGCTACCGCACCGCCACCTGCGCCGACGCGGCGGACCGCGCCGGCGATCGGATCCGCGTGGCCGGCTGGGTGCACCGCCGCCGCGACCACGGCGGCGTGGTGTTCATCGACCTCCGCGACCGCTCCGGGCTGCTCCAGCTCGTGTTCCACCCCGAGGCGGGCGACGCGTACGCGGCGGCGGGCTCCCTCAGCCCGGAGGACGTGATCAGCGTGGAGGGCGAGGTGGTCGCGCGCTCCGAGGCGACGATCAACCCGGCGCTGCCGACCGGCCGGGTGGAGCTGGCGGTCGCGTCGCTCGACATGCTGAGCGAGGCCGACCCGCTGCCGTTCTCGGTGGAGGACGAGTCGCAGGAGGCCTCCGAGGAGCTGCGGCTCACCTACCGCTACCTCGACATCCGCCGGCCGCGCCGGCTGCGGGCGCTCGAGATGCGCGCGAAGGTGGCGTCGGCGATGCGGCGGGTGCTCGACGCGGAGGGCTTCCTGGAGGTCGAGACGCCGGTCCTCACGCGCTCGACGCCGGAGGGCGCCCGCGACTTCCTGGTGCCGAGCCGACTGCAGCGCGGCTCCTGGTACGCGCTGCCCCAGAGCCCCCAGCTGTTCAAGCAGCTGCTGATGGTGGGCGGCCTGGAGCGGTACTACCAGATCGTCAAGTGCTTCCGGGACGAGGACCTGCGGGCCGACCGCCAGCCGGAGTTCACCCAGCTGGACATCGAGGCGTCGTTCGTGGAGCCGGCCGAGATCCAGGGGCTGATGGAGCGGGTGCTGCAGGAGTCGTTCGCGGCCGCGGGCGTGGAGATCCCGATCCCGTTCCCGCGGATGGCGTACGGCGAGGCGGTGCGTCGCTTCGGCACCGACCGCCCCGACGTGCGGTTCGGGATGGAGATCCAGGACTGGACGGCGCAGGCGTCGGAGTCCGGGTTCGGCGTGTTCCAGGGGGTGGTCGAGGGCGGCGGCGTGGTGCGCGGCCTCGTGGTCCCCGGAGCCGGGCCGGGCGTGAGCCGCAAGGTGGGCGACGAGCTGATGGAGGAGGCGCGCGAGCTGGGCGCCAAGGGCCTGGTGTGGGCGGCGGTGGAGGAGGACGGCTCCCTGCGCTCGCCGGTGTCGCGCTTCCTGGGGCCGCTGGCCGCGGATTTCGGGGCGCAGCCGGGCGACCTGATCGCCATGGTGGCCGACGCCGAGCCCGTGGCGCAGGCGGTGCTCGGCACGCTGCGCATCCGCTTCGCCGAGCGGCACGGCCTGGTGCCGGAGGGCGTGTGGGCGCCGCTCTGGGTGGTCGACTTCCCGCTGGTGGAGTGGAACGCGGGCGAGTCGCGCTGGGACTCGACCCACCACCCGTTCACGGCGCCGCGGCCGGAGGACGTGGACCGCCTCGAGTCCGATCCCGGGTCGGTGCTGTCGCTCGCGTACGACGTGGTGCTGAACGGCCTGGAGATCGGCGGGGGCAGCATCCGTATCCACGACCGCGACGTCCAGCAGCGGGTGTTCGCGATGATCGGCCTGCCGGAGGAGGAGGCGGAGGCCCGCTTCGGCTTCCTGCTGCGGGCGCTGCGGCTGGGCGCGCCGCCCCACGGCGGCATCGCGTTCGGCCTCGACCGCATCGTGATGCTGCTGGCGGGCGAGCCGTCGATCCGCGACGTCATCGCGTTCCCGAAGACGGCGACGGGCGGCGACCCCCTCACGGGCGCGCCGGCGCCGGTTGACGACGCACAGCTGCGGGAGCTCGGCGTGCGCCCGGTGGCGCCCCCGCCGGCCTCCTAGTCCGGCAGCTCGCCCGCCTCGAGCCGGGCGATGAGGTCCAGCAGCCCATCCGCCTCCCACGACCGGTTGCGGCGAGCGGCCGACAGGGGGTGGAGGACGCCGGCGCGGGCGAGCATCTCCACGGCGGTGTTGACGGCGGGCCGCGTGCGGCCGGTGGCGGTGACGCCGATGGGGACGCTCACGACCGGGTGGGCGGGGAGGACGTCGATGACGTCCCATGCGGCGGCGTCGGCGCGCGGGTTCACGGCGTCGCGGAGGCGCGCCCGCCAGGCGTCCTGGAGGCGGCCCACGGCGTCGAGGTAGGCGGTGGCGAGCTGGGCGGACCGGGCGGCGGCGACGGCGAAGTGCTCCATCCACTCGGCCACCCGGCCGTCCCGGAACGCGGTGAGCGCGGCGATGTAGCGGTCCCGGCGGGCGGCGAGGACGACGCTGATGGGGGGCACGAACACGGGCGCCAGGCCGCGGCGGCGGAGGATGACGTGGACCAGGGCGCGCCCGGTGCGGCCGTTGCCGTCGGCGAAGGGGTGGATCGTCTCGAACTGGGCGTGGGCGATGCCGGCCTGCACGAGCGGCGGCAGCTCCTCCTCGCCGGCGAACGCGACGAGGTCGTCCATGAGCGCGGGGACGCCGGCGGGGTCGGGCGGGACGAAGTCGGCGCCGCAGGGGGTGTGGTCGTTGCCGCCGATCCAGTTCTGCTCCGTGCGGACGCGGCCGGCGATGGCGCCGGGGTGGCCGGCGGTGAGCGCGGCGTGGACGGCGCGGATCCCGTCGACCGTGAGGCGCTCGGCGACGCTCGTCTCCTCGATCGCGAGCTGCATCGCGTCGATGTTGGCGAGCACCTCGCGGGTGTCGGGCCCGACGCCGCCGCCGGCGTCGCCGCGCGCCTCCGCCCGGGCGAGGCCGCGGGGGTCGGCCTGGAGGCCCTCGACCTTGGACGACGCGATCGACTCGGTGCGCAGCAGCAGGCGGGCGAGGGGGTCGAGCGCCCGGCTCCGGGTGGCGTTGAGGCCCGCGATCGCCCGCTCCGCGTCGGACACGACGCCCGCCGTCGCCGCCGGCAGGCCGAACTCGTCCCCGACGAGCGCCACCGGCTCGAACGTCGCGTAGTCACATGCCCGCCGATGCCGCGCGGGCGCGTACCGCGCCGGGTCGCCCTCCCACCGCCGCTCCACCAGCCGGCCCCTCACGACCCGTTCCCCGCCGCGCCCATCAGTAAAGGATAACGCCGATCCTTTACCAAGGCGAGGTGGTGTGCGTCACTGGCCCGTCCCACTTGGGCCGCCCCGCCGACGTTGCGGGTGAGCGAGCGAGTCCCACTTGGGACGGACCGGCGGCAGGTCGGGCGCCGTGACACGGCCCCGGTCCCACGCCCCCGGGACGCGAGGAACCGGAGGCTAGGTCCGGCCGAAGAGGCGGCGGGCGTCCTTGCGGAGGTCGCCGGAGAGGGTGACGCGGGCCTCGCTGCCACCCGTGCCGGCGGGCCAGGCGACGCGGACGAGGCGGCGGTCCTCCAGTTCCCCGAGGGCCGCCATCACGGCGAGGAGGCCGGTGCGGTCGGGCTCGAGTCCCAGTTCGTTGGCGGCGGTGGGGACGGAGAGCGCGACGGCGCCCTCGTCGTCCGCCCCCTCATCGAGCCACTGCATCACCAGCAGCATCTCGAGGCGCGCGCCGACGTCGTCCTCGTCGTCCGTCACGCGGCAAGCCTAACCGCGTGCGCCGGGCCTATGCCGCGACGACGTCCGGGTGGTCGGCGACCCGCTCCAGCACCAGGAGGGTGCCGGCCGCGGTCAGGAGCTCGATGACGTGGTGGGAGAGCGTGGTGCCGACGGCCGTCACCACCACTCCGTGGACCCGGCCGGTCAGCCCGCCGAGGGCCGCCTCCAGCGCGTGCTGCTGGCCCGTCCGGAGGTCCGGAAGGCCGGGGGCGAGGGTGTATGTGGGGAGGGGGGCTGGGATGAGCACCGGGTGGGTCTCCGTGGACGCGTGGTGGTGGATCCACGTTCGCCCCTACGGATGTCGGCCACAAGGACCGATAGAGGGGATGCCCATGCGCATCGCCGCCCTCCTGGCCCGCAGGTTCAAGAGGGGCCGCGCTGGTGCCGACCCCCCTTGGTACAGCGGCTAGACTCGGAGGTGCCCTGCAGTGTTCGCCACCGGCTCACATCTTGAGCCAACACGAGTGATGAGGGATTCGGTGTCGGGGTGCCGTCTCGGCGGTGGCCGCCCGTCTCCCACCTGCTACCGCAGGTTCAAGTCACAGGCCGGAACGGCACCGCGGGGCATCATCATCGAGGCCCG
This sequence comes from Miltoncostaeaceae bacterium, assembly GCA_963749475.1. Classification (GTDB taxonomy): domain Bacteria; phylum Actinomycetota; class Thermoleophilia; order Miltoncostaeales; family Miltoncostaeaceae; genus Miltoncostaea. Next base: position 333,789 of record CAVVMP010000007.1, on the reverse strand, counting down.
GCCGTGACGCGCCACCGGATCGCCGCCGCCGCCGTGGCCGCCTCCATCGCCCTCCTCGCCTCCGGGTGCATGGGGGGCGGGGACAGCGCCTCCGGTGACGCGGCGCCCCCCGCCGGCACCGCCCCCACCTCCGTCGCGACGCCGGTCGCCGTCGCCCCCGCCACCCTCGGCGGCGCGGTCCACGCCGGCGCCGACACCCCCAAGGACGTGGCCGCCGCCCTCAAGGGCGACGACGTCGTCGTCGTCGCGTTCCTGAACGGCAAGGCCGCCGACGACCAGAAGGTCGCCAAGGCGGTCAGCGAGGCGGAGGCCGACACCGTCGTGAGCGACGGCACCCGCTTCTTCGTCTACACGCTGGGCAAGAAGCCGTTCGGCGACCTCGCGGACGTCCTGGGCGTGGAGGGCACCCCCTCCGTCGCCGTCGTCGGCCGCGACCGGAACCTCGCCAACCTGTTCACCGGCCTGATCGACGGGGACATCCTCCGCCAGGCGATCTGGGACGCCGCCGACACGGCCGCCGCCCACCCCGGCGCCTCCGTGCCGAAGAAGCACACGGCGTCCACCCCGGAGGGGACCGCCACCCAGTAGCCCCGGGGGGACGGGGGCCACCGCCCCCGTCCCACCCGAGACCGTCCGCGGGGCCCGGGAACCCCCGTGGTAGCGTTGCCGCGTGCCCCCCTACCCCCCCGAGGCGATGCGCCATCTGGCGTCTCCCGCCGGTGCGGGGGCGATGGCGGCGGCGGACGCCGTCGGCGAGTCCGGCAGCGCGTCGTGCGGTGACCTCGTCCGGATCCACCTGCGGATCCGCGGCCGGCGCGTCCGCGAGGCGCGGTTCCAGGCGTTCGGCTGCGGCGCCGCGACGGCGGCCGCCAGCGCCGCGTGCGCCCGGCTGGCCGGGGCGACGCTCGACGACGCGCTGCGCCTCTCGGCGGGGCGCATCGACGCCGACCTCGGCGGCCTCGGCGAGGCCCGGCGCCACGGCCCCGAGCTGGTGGAGGACGCCGTCGCCCGCGCGCTCGAGGCGTGGTTCTCCGCCCGGATCGGCGACCCGGGGATCCCGCTCGCCGCGGGGCGGGTGGCGGTCGCGATGAGCGGCGGCGTCGACAGCGCCGTCGCCGCGATGCTGCTCCGCGACGCCGGCTGGGACGTCGTCGGCGTGACGATGCGCCTCTGGCACGACCCCTCCGCCGCCGCCGCGGAGCGCTCCTGCTGCTCCCCCGAGACCGTCCGGCTCGCCCGCGCCGGCGCCCACGCCCTCGGCATCCCGCACCTCACCCTCGACGTGGCGGAGCGGTTCCGGCGCGGGGTGGTCGAGGACTTCGTCGCCGGGTACGCCGCCGGACGCACCCCCAACCCGTGCGTCGCCTGCAACGGGCGCGTGCGCTTCGGCGTGCTCGCCGACGCCGCCGCCCTGCTCGGCGCCCGTGGCATGGCGACCGGGCACTACGCCCGCATGGAGCGCGACGCGGGCGGTTCCCCCCTCGTGTCGCGGGCCGCCGATGCGGGGAAGGACCAGAGCTACATGCTCGCGATGCTGGACCGCGCCCACCGGGAGCGCCTCGTGTTCCCGCTCGGCGACCTCCGCAAGGACGACGTCCGCGCGATGGCGCGCGACGCGGGCCTGCCCGCCGCCGACGCCGTCGAGAGCCAGGAGGTCTGCTTCGTGGGGGAGGGCGGGCATGTGCCGTTCCTCGAGCGCACCGGCGGTCTCCGTGCCCGCGCCGGGCCCGATCGAGGACGCCGCCGGCCGCCTGCTCGGCACCCACCGCGGCCACTGGCGCTTCACGGTGGGGCAGCGGCGCGGCATCGGCCTCGCGTCGCCCGAGCCGCTGTACGTGCTGCGCACCGACGCCGCCCGCAACGCCGTGGTCGTCGGCCCGCGCGAGGCGCTGGCCGAGCGGACGGTCGAGCTGGGCGACGCCCGGGTCCACGGCGGGCTGGGCGACGGGCCCCTCGAGGTGCGCCTGCGCTACCGCGGCCGGCCGCTGCGCGGACGGGTCGTGGACGACGGCCCGGGGGTCCGGATCGCCCTCGACGATCCCGCCGACGGGGTGGCCCCGGGACAGACCGCCGCGCTCTACCGTGACGGACGCCTGGTCGCGGCCGGTACCATCGCGCACTCGCCGACGACCGCCGACGCCCACAGGAGGACAGGTGGACTGGTCTGACGTACTGAAGCTCGCGCTGTCGATCTTCCTGATCCTCACGGGGATCGGGTTGGCCTATCTGTTCCTGCGGATGGCCGGGGTCTTCGGGCGACTCGGCGTCTCGGTGACGCGCATCACCGACGAGGTCGTGCCGATCCTCAACAAGGCCCAGACGACGGTGGACGGGGTCAACCTGGAGCTGGCCCGCGTGGACGAGATCATGCAGACGGCCGTGGGCGCCACGAAGGGCGCCGAGAAGACCGTCGTGACCGTCTCGAGCGCCGTCACGGCGCCGGTGCGCAAGCTCACCGGCCTCGCCGCGGGCGCGAAGGAGGCCGTCGCCACGCTCCGCGCCCGGCGCGCCGCCGAGAAGGCGGCCTTCGCCCCGCCGCCTCCGCCGCCCGCGCCCACGCCGCCGATCCCGCCGGAGTCGCCGCCGGTGCCGCCCGCGGCCGAGCAGCCCGCGCCACCGCCCGCGCCGCCGCCCCCGCCGGCGCCTGACGCCGCCACCAAGCACCCCCGCCACGGCAGCCCCTACTGATGCCGAGGCTCGTCAAGCTGGGGATCGTGGCCGGGGTCGTCGGCTGGCTCGGCTCGATCGGCGCGCTCGACCCCAGGCTGTGGGCCGACACGGTGAAGCGGGAGAAGGAGCGGATCCCCGCGCAGATCAAGGAGGCGCTCGCCGCGGGCAAGCGCGCCGCCGCCCAGGCCGAGGCCGATCTGGACCGCGAGGTCAAGGAGGCCTTCGAGCGGAGGTAGAGCGTCGGCCGGTCGCTACACTCGCCCCCCGATGACGACCTCCGAGATCCGCGAGGCCTTCCTCGCATACTTCGAGCGCCAGGGGCATCTGCGGATCCCCTCGGCGTCGCTCGTCCCCTACGAGGACGACCCGTCGGTGCTGCTCACCATCGCCGGGCATGCAGCCGCTGAAGGCGTACTTCATGGGCCAGGACGCGCCCCCCGCGCGGCGCATGACCAGCGTCCAGAAGTGCTTCCGCACCGTGGACATCGACCAGGTGGGCCACACCGCCCGGCACCTCACCTTCTTCGAGATGCTCGGGAACTTCTCGATCGGGGACTACTTCAAGGACGACGCCATCCGCTTCGGGTGGGAGGTCTCCACCGAGGTCTACGGCCTCGACCCCGAGCAGATCTGGATCACCGTCTTCGAGGGCATGGAGGGCGTCCCCGGCGACGACGAGGCCGTGGAGCGCTGGGTGGAGATGGGCGTCCCCCGCGAGCGGATCCAGGCGCTCGGCGAGGCCGACAACTTCTGGAAGGCCGGCCCCACCGGCCCGTGCGGCCCCAACACCGAGCTGTACCTCGACCGCGGCCCCGCGTTCGGCCCGGAGGGCGGCCCCGTGACCGGGACCGACCGCTACCTCGAGTACTGGAACCTCGTGTTCATGCAGTACGAGCGGCACGCCGACGGGAGCCTGACGCCCCTGCCGGCCAAGAACATCGACACCGGCGCGGGGCTGGAGCGGATCGCCGCGATCCTGCAGGACGTGCCGTCGGTGTTCGACACGGACGCGTTCCGGCCGCTCATCACGTGGGCCGAGGGCGCCTCCGGCAAGGGGTACGGGACCGACGCGCGCGACGACCGCGCGTTCCGGACCCTCGCCGACCACGGCCGAGCCATGACGTTCCTGGCCGCCGACGGCGTGCGCCCCGGCAACGAGGGCCGCGAGTACATCCTGCGCCGCATCATCCGCCGCGCGGTGAGCGAGGCGGGCCACCTGGGCCTGGACCCGGCGGCGGTCGCCGACCTGGCCACGCCGGTGGTGGAGGGCTGGGGCGACGCGTACCCGGAGCTGCGCGAGCGCGCCGCCGAGGTCCACGACGTCCTCGGCGACGAGGCGGAGCAGTTCGCCCGCACCCTCACCCAGGGCCGGCGCCTGCTGGGCGACGTGATCGACCGCTCGTCGGCCACGGGGACGGTCTCCGGCTCCGACGCGTTCCGCCTCTACGACACCTACGGCTTCCCGCTGGACCTCACCCTCGAGGCCGCCGTCGACGCGGGCCTGAAGGTGGACGAGACCACGTTCGAGCGCCTCATGCAGGAGCAGCGCGAGCGCTCCCGCGCGGGCATCGCCGGCGACGGGGTCGACGGGATCGGCGAGAAGGCGGTGGCGGTCGCGAAGGAGGCGGCGCCCACCGAGTTCGTCGGCTGGGACGAGACGGCGGCCGACACCCGCGTGACCGCCCTGGAGGACCTCGGCGACGGCACCGCGCTGGTCAAGCTCGAGCGCTCGCCGTTCTACCCCGAGGGCGGCGGCCAGGTGTCCGACACCGGCGTCATCGCCGGCGGCCGCGGGCGCGGCCGGGTGGAGGAGGCCTACCGCACCGGCTCCGACCAGGTGCTGCGCGTGCGTCTGGAGGAGGGCGACCTGCCCGTCGGCGCGGAGGTGACGGCCACCGTCGACGGCCCCCGCCGCCGCCAGACCCAGGCGAACCACACCGCCACCCACGTGCTCAACTGGGCGCTGCGCGAGACGCTGGGACAGGGCGTCCGCCAGGCCGGCTCCTACGTGGGCCCCGACAAGCTGCGCTTCGACTTCACCCACCGCGGCCGCATCGACCCGGAGACGCTCGAGCGCATCGAGCGGATGGTCAACGAGCGCGTCGACGAGGACCAGCCGGTGGGCTGGGAGATCATGGACCGCCAGGACGCCGCCGACCTCGGCGCGATCGGCCTGTTCGAGGAGAAGTACGGCGAGCGCGTGCGCGTGCTGTCCACCGGCGACTTCTCGAAGGAGCTCTGCGGCGGCACCCACGTGTCGCGCACCGGGGAGATCGGTCCGTTCGTGATCGTCTCGGAGGGCTCCACCGGCGCGGGGGCGCGGCGGGTCGAGGCCCTCACCGGCACCGCGGCGGTCGAGTGGCTCCGCGACCGCGAGAAGCGCCTGCAGGCCGAGCTGGCCGCGCGCGACGAGCGCATCCGGGCCCTCGAGTCCGAGCTGAAGCGCGCCCGCTCCGCGAAGGTCGACGTGGGGGCGCTGGTGGCCGACGCCGTCGCGAACGGCGACGTCGCCGCGGTCGCCGCCCAGGTGGACGCGGCCGACATGGACGAGGTGCTGCGCATCTCCGATCTGGTGAAGCAGCGGCTGGGCGACGGCGCGGCCGTGGTGCTGGGCGCCGCGGCCGACGGCAGGGCGATGATCGCCGCCAACCTCGGCCCGGCCGCGGTGGCGGCGGGCCTGTCGGCGGGCGACATCATCAAGGAGGTCGCCCCGATCGTCGGCGGGGGCGGTGGCGGCAAGGCGCAGATGGCGCGCGCCGGGGGCAAGGACCCCTCCCGGCTGCCCGAGGCCCTGGACCGGGCCCGCGAGCTCCTGGCGGCTCCCCGGGGGGCGTGAAGGTCCTCGCGCTCGACCACGGCTCCGCTCGGACCGGCGTCGCGGTGTCCGACCCGACCGGGACGATCGTCCGGCCCCTCCCGGCCATCGCGCGCGTCAACTCGCCCGCCGGCCGCACGACCCTCGACAGGGTGCTCCGCGACGAGGCGCCCGACCTGATCGTGGTGGGGGAGCCCCGCTCCATGTCGGGCGAGCGGGGCGCGCAGGCGCGGGCCGCGGCCGGTTTCGCCGGGCGCCTGCGGGGGCGGCTGCGCATCCCCGTGGAGCTCTGGGACGAGCGCCTGACCACCGTCGAGGCGGAGCGCCGGGCACGCGAGGGCGGCTCGCGCGCGGACGTCGACAGCCTGGCCGCCTGCGTCCTGCTCGAGGCCTTCCTGGCGGCGCGGTCGTGAGCCGCGGGGAGCGGTACCGCCGCTACGGCCGCGAGCCCCGCCGGCGGGGCGGCGGCCGCACGGTCCTCTGGGTCCTGCTCATCGTGGTGATGGCCGTCGCCGTGGGCGTGGCGCTCACCCGGGAGGCGACGAAGGACGACTCCCCGGCGAGCGATGCGGTCGCCGAGACGGTGCCCACCCAGAAGCTCCTGATCCGCGAGGGGCTGCGGCGTGAGGACATCGCGAAGCTCCTCGACGAGCAGACCACGATCCCCGGCGCGCGCTACCTGGCGCTCACCGCCAAGGGGTCGCGCGGGCGGCGCCTGGCGGGCACGAACGCCCCGACGTCGCTCGAGGGCTTCCTGTTCCCCGCGACGTACGAGCTCACCGACGACACCACCGCGGCGCAGCTCGTGGACGAGCAGCTCGCGGCGTACGACGCCAACGCCGCGCAGGTGAACTACGCGTACGCGCGCTCGAAGAACCTCACCCGCTACGACGTGCTGACCCTGGCGTCGATGATCGAGCGGGAGGTGGCGGTCCCGCGGGAGCGCCCGATCGTGGCGGGCGTGATGTACAACCGCCTGAAGGCGGGGATGCGCCTCGACATCGACGCCACGGTCCAGTACGCGCTCGGCGAGTGGAAGCCGGAGCTGTCGGCGTCGGACCTCGCGATCGACTCGCCGTACAACACGCGGAGGTTCACGGGGCTGCCGCCGGGCCCGATCAGCAACCCGGGGCTCGACAGCATCCGCGCCGCCGCCCGGCCGGCGAAGGTGCCGTACCTCTACTACGTGGCCCGCAACGACGGCACCGGACGGCACTTCTTCGCGACGACGCCGGAGCAGTTCGCGCGCGACGTGGCCCAGTCCGAGGCGAACGCCGGCGGATGATCAGCGGGCGCACCCGCGTGGCGGGGATCATCGGCTGGCCGGTGGAGCACTCGCTGTCGCCGGCGATGCACAACGCGGCGTTCGCGCACCTCGGGCTGGACTGGGTGTACGCGGCGTTCCCCGTCCACCCGGACCGGGTGGGGGAGGCGGTGCGGGGGCTGGCCGCCGCCGGCTGCGCGGGGCTCAACGTCACGATCCCCCACAAGCAGGCGGTGATCGCGGCGTGCTCGGAGGCGTCCGAGGCGGTCCGCGCGATCGGGGCGGCCAACACCCTCGTGCCCGACGGCGACGGCGGGTTCCGCTGCGACAACACCGACGCCGCGGGCTTCGCGCGGGCGCTCGACGAGCAGGCGCCCGTGGACGTCGCCGGCCGCGACGTGCTGCTGCTGGGGGCGGGCGGCGCGGCCCGGGCGGTGGCCTTCGCGCTGCGCGGGCGCGGCGCGCGGGTGCGCGTGGCCAACCGCACGGCGGAGAAGGCGGCGGAGCTCGGCGATCCGGTGCCGTTCACGGTGCCCGCGATGGACATGATCGCCGGCGTCAGCGCCCTGGTGGTCAACTGCACCAGCCTGGGCCTGCACGGCGACGACGTGCCGCCCGAGCTGCCCCTGTCCGGGATCGGCCGGGACCAGGTGGTGGCCGACATCGTGTACCGGCCCGGCGGGACGCCGTGGCTCGCGGCCGCGGCCGCCCGGGGTGCGCGGCCGGTCGACGGGCTGGCGATGCTGCTGCACCAGGGCGCCGCGGCGTTCGAGCAGTGGACGGGGCGGCCGGCGCCGGTGGACGTGATGCGGGGCGCGCTCACCGCCGCGTGAGGCCCGGCCCGACCGGGGGCTATCAAGCGTTTTCCGGGCGATGACGATCTTTGTGGGGAGCCCTCCTCACAGGACGTGCGCGTGCCCCAGAACCCCATCCCGACGCCTGCCGGTCCTCCGCCGGCCGCCCGTCCCCCCGCCGCCCCGCCGCAGCGCCGGCCCGCGCCCGGTCCGCCGCAGGCGGCCCCGCGCCCCGCGGGCGGCCCTCCGCGGCCGCCGGTCGCCGGGCCGCCTGCCGTGCGGCGTCCGGCCGCGCGCCTGCAGCGCACCGAGCCGCTCGGCCAGGTGCTGGTGCGCCTGGGCCTGCTGACGCGGGAGGACCTGGACGAGGCCCTGGAGCGGCAGAAGCGGTCGGAGGGGATGAGCCTCGGCGAGATGCTCGTGGGCGAGGAGAAGATCACCCGCGACCAGCTCGCCCGAGCGATGGCGCTGCGGATGGGCGTGGGCTTCTTCACGCTCGCGGACGGGGTCGACCCGGCCGTGGCGCGCCTGGTGGACGAGAAGACCGCGCGCCGCTACCAGGCCGTCCCCGTGCGGCTGGAGGGCGAGGGGCGCCTCGTGGTCGCGATGGCCGACCCGAGCAACGTCTTCGCGGTCGACGACCTCCGGATCCTCACCCGCCACGAGATCCGCCCGGTGCTGGCGTCGGCGGAGGAGCTCCAGCAGCTCCTCGGCCAGACGTCGCGCCTGGACGCGGTGGTGGCCGATCTGGTGGAGGAGACCGGCGTCGACCGCGACGGACCGGTCGAGGCCGCCGACATCGCCGACGCCTCCGACGACGCGCCGGTGGTGCGCCTGGTCAACTCGCTCATCGCCCGCGGCGTGGACGAGCGCGCGTCGGACATCCACTTCGAGCCGCAGGCGAAGGAGATGGTGGTCCGGTACCGCGTGGACGGCGTGCTGCGGACGGTCACCGCCGTGCCGTTCCGCCTGGCGAACGGCGTCGCGAGCCGGGTGAAGATCATGGCCGACCTCGACATCGCCGAGCGCCGCGTGCCGCAGGACGGCCGCGTGGGCCTGACCGTGGGCGGGCGCCCGCTGGACCTGCGCGTGGCGACGCTCCCGACGGTGTACGGCGAGAAGATCGTCATGCGCATCCTCGACAAGAGCAACGTGATGATGCGCCTGTCGGACCTCGGGTTCGCGAAGGACACGCTCTCGAAGTTCGAGCAGTGCTACTCGCGGCCGTACGGCGCGGTGCTGGTGACCGGGCCGACCGGCTCCGGCAAGTCCACCAGCCTCTACGGAGCCCTCAACCAGCTCAACTCGGCGGACAAGAACATCATCACCGTCGAGGACCCGGTCGAGTACCGGCTCCAGGGGATCAACCAGGTGCAGGTGAACACGAAGGCGGGGCTGACGTTCGCCGCCGGACTGCGCTCCATCCTGCGGTGCGACCCCGACATCGTGATGATCGGCGAGATCCGCGACCGCGAGACGGCCCAGATCGCCGTCGAGTCGGCGCTGACCGGCCACCTGGTGCTGGCCACCATCCACACCAACGACTCGGCCGGCGCGCTCACCCGCCTCACGGAGATGGGCGTGGAGCCGTTCCTGTCCGCCAGCGCCGTGGCCGGGATCCTGGCCCAGCGCCTCGCGCGCCGCCTGTGCGCGCACTGCAAGGAGCAGACCACCATGGGCCACGCGCTGCTGCGCGAGGCGATGGACGTGCCCGCGCTGCCGGCGGGGCTGCCGGACCCGGCGCCCATCTTCAAGGCCGTCGGCTGCCCGCGCTGCCAGGAGACGGGCTACAAGGGGCGCGTCGGCGTGTACGAGATGCTGGTGATGAGCGAGGCGATGGAGCGGATGACCGTCGCCGGGGCGTCCGGCGAGGAGATCGCCCGCCAGGCCCGCAAGGAGGGCATGCGCACGCTCCGCGAGGACGGCCTGATCAAGGTGCTCGGCGGCCACACCAGCATCGAGGAGGTCCACCGGGCGATCGGCTAGGTCCCGGGGACCACCTTGGCGACCGGGGTCCCCTTGCGGATGGTGATCACGATCCTGCCGCGCGCGGTCCTCCCGGGGCGCTCGGTGATCGACACCGGCAGCGACAGCACCGTCCACGCCTTCGGGCCGTAGAAGCCCACGTTGACGATCACGGCGCGCGCGCCGGCCTTCCCGTAGGTCCGGACCCGGGTGGCGTCGCTCCCGCCGCCGGGCACGGTGATCGCGACCCGGGTCGCGTGACCCTTGCGCAGGCTCACCCGGACGATGAGGCGCACCACGCCGTTGCGCCACATGACCTTCCGCACCAGGGCGCGGAGCGGCACCGCCCTCGGGCGGCGCGGGGCGGCGCGGTGCGCGCCGGACACCGTGGCGCCCGTGGCGGCGCCGCCGCCGGTCGTGGCGGGGCCCGGGGCGGCGGGGGGCGCGGGCGCGTCCGGGACGTCGGCGCCGAGGCGGATCCAGCGGGCGTCGGACGGGCGGCCGCGCGCGTCGAGCGCGTAGAGCATGTACCAGCCGGGCGGGGCGATGCTGGCGTCGGGCGGGGCGGTCAGCGCCATGCCGCCCGGCTCGGCCGTGGCCGCGAGGGCCACGAGGCGCTGGTCCATGTCGTTGGCGTGGGTCACGGACGCCGGGCGCATCAGCACCACGCCCGCCACGGCGCCCTCCGCCGTGGCGGTGATGTGGAACGGCGCGCCGTACCGGACCGCGGCCGGCGCCCACGTCACGGCCGGCCGCGCCCCGGCGAACAGGTACGGCGGCGACCACACCTCGCCGGTGCGGTGGCCGGGGCCGTGCGTGTCGCGGTCGTCGCCGGCGGAGAAGACGGTGGAGTCGGGCAGCAGGAGCGCGGTGGAGTGGTACGTGCGCTCGTCGGCCTGGACGTCCGCCGGGCGCCACGCCGTCCCGCCGGCCGGGAGCCGCTCGGAGGCGTAGACGGGTCCGGCGTGGAGGCTCTCCTGGCTGCCGGCGTAGTCGCCGACACCGGCGCCGCCGCCCACCGCCAGCACCGACGAGTCCGGCAGCAGCGTGACGTTCAGGTGGCTCCGGCCGGCCGACAGCGTGGGCCCCGGCTTCCAGCCCGCCGCGACGTTGTCCAGGTCGAGCACCTCGGTGGTCGGCTGGGTCCCCGTGGCGAGGCCCGAGTCGTAGCCGCCGATCAGCATCACCTTGCGCGGGACGGTGCCGCCGGGCAGCAGCACGCCGGCCCCGAAGAGCCGGGCGTGGACCAGGTCGGGGACGTCCCTCCACGTCCACGAGGCCGTGTTCAGGATCGCCGAGTCGCCGGTGGACGGGCCCGCGTAGAGCACCTGGGTGCCGGGCGCGGCGCCGGCGGCGGTCGCGTCCGGCACCACGAAGGCGTGGGGGTAGAGGCCGAACCGGCGCTGCGCCACCACGGCGAGCGTCCCGCGCCCGTCGATCTGCGGGCTGGGGGTGAAGCGCTCCACGTCGGCGTTGGTGTCGTCGTTGCCGCCGTCGTCCCACCCGCTCACGATGAGCGCCGTGCCGTCGGGCAGCGTGGTGACGGTGGGGTACCAGCGGCCCGCGCGCATGTCCGGCTGGCGGGTCCACCGCTCCGTCCAGGGGTCGAACGTGAACACCCAGCGGCTGCCCTTGAAGTCCGAGCCGGGGCCGCCCGCCGGGTCCGGGTACGCGAGGTTGCCGCCGGCCACCAGCACGCGGCCGTCGGCCAGGACGGTGTGGCCGGAGCACCAGAGGTTCGCCGCCTTCACGACCCCGTTGGGGTAGGTGACATCGGGGAGCGCCAGGGTCCGCGCGACGCGGGTGGCGGGGTCGTAGATGAAGGCCCGCCCGCCCTGCTCGGCGTTGGTCTCGCCGCGGGCGAGCCACAGCACCTTCCCGGTGGGGAGCAGGATCTGGTGGATGGGCCACAGCGGCACGGCGAACGGCGCCGCCCAGCGCCCCGTGGACCCCGGGTCGTTCGTGGCCATGGCCTGCTGGCCCCGCACCGCGCTGCCGCGGCCGGACGGGCAGCCCATGGCGTGCGCGCGGCGGTACGCGGGCCGCCGGCAGTTGCGGATCCGGGCGCGGTCGGCGCGGATCTCCGCGATCAGGTGGCCCAGCGGGTGCGCGGGCTCGGGCTCGAGCCGGGAGATGACCCGCTCGGCGGGCGGGGACGATCCCGCGACGGCCGCGGCCACCACGACGCAGGCCGCCATGATCGTCGCCAGGACGATGAGCAGGGCTGATCGAGGGCGCCGCGAGGCGGCCCGTCGTCGGGGTGCAGGCAAGCGTCTGGGTCCGGTGTCCGCCGGCCCGTTCGGCAGGCCGGTCGCGAGGGAGTGTGCATCGGCGGACCGCCGGAGGTCACCTGAACAGACGTTCAGGATTCGCGGCGCTACAGGCGAACGGGGAGTCGTCCGATACAGACCCCGGAGCAGGTCCGCTCCGCCGCCCCCCCGAGCCACCACGGAAGGTCACATGGTCGATTTCGCCGAGCTCATCACCAACGTGATCGCCTCTGGTGCGAGCGACCTGCACCTCTCGGTCGGCGCCCCGCCGGTGATGCGGCTGAACGGGGAGCTCGTCCGACTGGGCGACAAGCCGCTGACGTCGCAGGACACCCGCGAGCTGGTGTACGGCCTGCTCAACCAGTCGCAGCGGCAGCGGCTCGAGACCGACCTCGAGCTGGACCTCTCGTACGCCGTGCCCGGCCGGGTCCGCTTCCGTGTGAACGCCTACTACCAGCGCGCGTCGCTGGGGGCTGCGTTCCGCGTCGTGCCGACCGACCTGAAGTCGCTGGAGGAGCTGAGCCTCCCCCTGTCGCTCCGCGAGTGGGTCCACAAGCCCCGCGGCCTGGTGCTGGTCACCGGCCCGACCGGCTCCGGCAAGTTCAACGTCGCTCGCGTCGCTGATCAACGAGATCAACGAGAAGCGGTCGTGTCACATCATGACCGTCGAGGATCCGATCGAGTTCCTCCACCGCCACAAGCGCTCGATGATCAACCAGCGCGAGGTGGGGGCGGACACGCTCTCGTTCGCGAACGCGCTGCGCAGCGTCCTCCGCCAGGACCCCGACGTGATCCTGGTCGGCGAGATGCGCGACCTCGAGACGATGCAGATCGCCCTGACCGCGGCCGAGACCGGCCACCTGGTCTTCGCGACGCTCCACACCTCGGACGCGCCGCAGACGATCGACCGCGATCATCGACGTCTTCCCGCCGCACCAGCAGGAGCAGGTGCGGATCATGCTGGCGAACGGCCTCCAGGGCGTCTGCTGCCAGCAGCTCATCCCGACCCTGTCGGGGAGCCGCGCGGTGGCGTGTGAGGTGCTGATGCCGACGCCGGCCGTGCGGAACCTGATCCGGGAGGGGAAGACCCACCAGATCTACTCCGTCATGCAGACGGGCTCCCAGCACGGGATGCAGACGATGGACGCGAACCTCGCGACCCTGGTCCGCCAGGGGATCGTGTCGATGGACACCGCGCTCGAGCGCGCCGGCCACGCCGACGAGCTGAAGCGGATCCTCGGTCTGGTGAAGGCCGCATGAGCACCGCCACGTTCGTCTACAGGGCCCTCGACCGTGCCGGCGGCACGCTGAGCGGCGAGGTCACGGGCGACTCGAAGGCGGCCGTCGCCGCCCAGCTGCGGATGCGCGGCCTGACGGTGGTGGACGTTGACGAGAAGAAGTCCGCGATGAACGTCGAGGACATCGTCGACCGCTACCGCGGCCTGAAGGCCAAGGACGTCACGGTCATGGCCCGCCAGCTGGCGACCATGATCTCCAGCGGCCTCTCGCTGCTCCGCGCGCTCTACGTGCTGGAGGAGCAGACCGAGGCGCCGAAGCTGAAGCGCGCGATCATCTCCGTGCGCGGCGACGTCGAGGCCGGCCTCTCGCTGAGCCAGGCGATGGCGAAGCACCCGAAGGTCTTCAACGACCTCTTCGTGGCGATGGTCCGCGCCGGCGAGACGGGCGGCAACCTGGAGGAGGTCCTCGAGCGGGTCGCCGTCCAGCTGGAGAAGGACGACAACCTCCGCCGGACCGTCCGCTCGGCGATGGTCTACCCGACCCTGATCGGCGTCTTCGCCCTGCTCGTGCTGATCGGGATGGTGCTGTTCATCATCCCGATCTTCGCGAACATGTTCAAAGACCTGGGCGGCGAGCTCCCGGCCCTGACCCAGATCATGATCAACTTCTCCGACGCCATGCGGTCGTACTGGTACGCGTTCCTGCTCGTGCCGGCCGTCATCGTCATCGCCTTCCGCAAGTGGAAGCGGTCGGACCGCGGCGGCCTGATGTGGGACACGATCAAGCTGCGGATGCCGATGCGGGTCGGCGACATCGTCCGCAAGATCGCGGTCGCCCGGTTCGCGCGGACGCTCGGCACCCTGACCGCCTCCGGCGTCCCGATCCTGCAGGCCATCGACATCACGGCGAAGACGGCGGGCAACCGCGTGATCTCCGACCCGATGGCCGAGGTGGCCGAGCGCGTCCGCGAGGGCCAGCCCCTGGCGGTGCCGCTCGCCCGGACCGGCGTGTTCCCGGTGATGGTCACCCAGATGCTCTCCGTGGGTGAGGAGACCGGCGCGGTGGACACGATGCTCCACAAGCTGGCCGACTTCTACGACGACGAGGTCGCGACGATGCTGAAGTCGCTCACCTCCATCATCGAGCCGATCATGATGATCGGCGTCGGCTGCATCGTCGGCGTCGTGGTGATCGCCATGTACATGCCGATGTTCAAGATCTTCGAGCTGGTCCAGTAGCCCGCGAGCGGGAGGGGCGGCCGGCGGGCCGCCCCTCCCGGTGTGTCGGTGCTTTGCGCAATCTCGGGGTCCCGCGGCGCGTGGGACCGGATATATGATCGCGCGGGCCGGAGCACCGACCCGAGGGGGCGTCATGGCTGCTGATGACGACAACCAGCGCATCGCCGAAGCGGTGGCCGAAGTGGGAAGCGCGCTGGTGACGTTGGGGCGCGACGGCCAGCGGAGGGACCAGGCCACGCTGATCGGGCGGTTCCGGACGATCGCGCGGGCGGACGACACGCACGCGATGGCCGACGGCATGGCGCAGCTGGCCAAGGATGCACGGCGGGTGGCGGGCGGCTGACGGACGACGACCCCGCCACGCGGCGGAACCGGGCTTGAGCAAGCCCCGCATCTTCCTCGGGTCGTCGGGCAAGCAGGCCAAGCTGCTCCGGGCGATCACGCGCGGGCTGGAGGAGGTCGCCGACGTCGAGCCCTGGACGACCACGTTCAACCCGGGGAGGTCCACCCTCGACCGGCTCGTCGAGCTCTCCCAGGAGGTCGACTTCGCCGCGTTCGTGTTCGCCCAGGACGACTGGACCTCGGCCGATGCGTCTCACTCCGGCCAGGCGTCGCCGCGCGACAACGTGGTGTTCGAGGCCGGGCTGTTCGGCGGGGCGCTCGGCATGCGTCGCACGTTCATCCTCCACGCGAACGGCTCGAAGCTCCCCACCGACCTGCTCGGCCTGACCTCCGTCCGCTACGACCCGGCCACCAGCCCGGCCGAGGTCCGCGCGATCAACCAGAAGCTCCGCAAGGCGATGGAGGCCGAGGGTCGCCGCGGCCCGGTCGAGGGGCTGTGGTGGCAGCTCTCGCTCACCACCCGGACCGACGACGAGCCGTCGGCCGTGAGCCTCCTGCAGATCACGCGGGACCGCGACGGCGGCCTGAACGTGAACGGACGGGCATGGCAGGAGGACGGCACCCTGTCGGCCCGCTACTGGAGCGAGGCCGCGAAGGAGCGCAGGGACCCGGCCGGCATCATCTACTTCTGGAAGGGCGAGCGCCCGCGGCACCCGGACAGCCCCCAGCTCGAGGGCACCGGCGAGATCAGGCTCGAGACCGTGGACCGCGCCACCGGGTACTGGACGACACGGTCGGAGCGCGACGCCGGGCTGCACGCCCGAACCTCCGGCATCTACCTGAGGGCCGACGCCTCGGACCTCCAGGTCCTGGACGGCGGCAGCGGGGAGGAGCGGGCCCAGCTCATCGCGCAGCGCCTCGAGGAGTGGAAGTCGGCCGCGAACGCGTTCTGAGCGCCGCCCGCTAGGTGCGCGCTCCCGCAGAGGGCGCGGAGATCGCCTCGACCAGCTGACCGGTCGTCGTCTCGTTCTCCCGCAGGGCGATGTCGGCCTGGGCGACGATGCCGACGAGCCTGCCGTCCTCGATCACGGTCAGCCGCCGGACCTGGTGGCGGCCCATGAGCCGAAGGGCGTCGTCGAGGTCCTCGTCGGGCGCGACGCTGATGACGTCCCGGGAGCAGACGTCCCCCACCGACGTCCCCTGGGGGTCCGCCGCCTCGGCGACGACCCTCGTGGCGATGTCCCGGTCGGTGATCATCCCGACGAGCGCCTCGCCATCGGTGACCGGGAGTGAGCCGATGTCCTCGTCGCGCATCAGCCGCGCGGCCTCGACCGCGGACGCCGATACGCCGATCGAGCGGGGATTCTCGGTCATCACGTCGCGCACGCTGGCCGCCATCGTGCCGCCTCTCCTCGTTGGGCCGATCGTAACCCGCCGCCCTCCGACAGCGCGAGGGTTGCCTCAGCGCGGGCGGTCGGGGGCGCCCCGCCGCGCATTGCAAACCGTGTCCCGCAGCCTCAACTGGATCCCGTAGGGACCGATGAATTCGGGATGGGATGCCTGCCGTCGCACCGGCGCGCCGTCCGCGCCGCGCTCCTCGTCCTGGCCGCCGTCGCGCTCGCGGCCCCGGGCGCCGCCGCGGGGGACCCCCTGGACACCACCCCGCCCGACGTCGCGGTCTCGGGCGCCACGGGCGCCTGGAGCAACGCCGCCTCGGTGACCGTCACCGCCACGGCCGACGACCCGGAGTCGGGCGTCGCCACGGTCGAGTACCGGACGTCCATCGACGACGGCTCGACGTGGACCGCGCCGGGCACCGGCGACACGGTTGACGTGACCGCCGAGGGCACGACCCTCGTGGAGTTCCGGGCCACCGACAACGCGGCCAACACCTCGGCGTGGACGAACGCCACCCCCGGGGCCGGGGGCAGCGTGCGCCTGGACCGCACCGGCCCGACGGCGCCGGGCGCGCCGCCCGACCAGGTCGCGGGCGTGATCGCGTGGTTCGACGCGGCGGACGGGTCCACCGTGACCCAGTCGGGCGGCGCGATCAGCCGCTGGGCGGACCGCAGCGGCCACCTCAACGACGCCACCCAGACCACCCCCGCCAACCGGCCGACCTCGGTGGCCGGCGTGCAGAACGGCCGCGCCGTCGTCCGGTTCGCCAGCGGGGGGACGCAGTGGCTCAGCCTCCCGTCGCTGACGCCGCGCGCGATCCTGGTGGCGGGCCGCAAGCAGGCGCTCGGCAACGCCAACGTCATCATCGGAGCCGCCGGCGTGAGCGACTCGTACCTGGCGTTCGGCACCTCGAGCGGCCTGGGCAACGCCATCGCTCAGAACGGCTCGGGCGCCGCCCTGGCGCCGAGCGCCAGCGAGGCCTCCTGGCAGGTGCTGGGCGGCATCGACACCGGATCGACGATCACCGCCTACCGCAACGGCGCCGCCGGGTCGCCGGCGTCCACCGGCGGCGCGGTCTGGGCGGTCGACGGGATCGCCGTGAACCCCACCGCGGGCTTCCGCCTGGCCGGCGACCTGGGCGAGGTGGTCCTGTTCGACCGCGTGCCCTCCACCGCGGACCGGGAGCTCATGGAGGGCTACCTGGCGTGGAAGTGGGGCACCCAGACGAGCCTCACGCCAGGGCACCCCTTCAAGAGCGTGGCGCCCGGCGCGTACGGCGGTTCAGCGACCTGGGTCACCAGCGGCCCGCGCACCGTCACCGTCAGCGGCGGGTCCGACGCCCTCTCGGGGATCAGCTCCTACGACTCGCGCACCAGCACCGACGGGGGCATCACCTGGAGCGCCCCGGCGACGGGGACGAGCGTGTCGGTGAGCACCGACGGCGAGACCCTCGTGCAGTTCCGCGCCGCCGACGCGGCGGGGAACGTCTCGGCCTGGGCGCCCGCCGCCGGCACCGCCGCCGCCACCATCCGCATCGACGGGGTCGCGCCCGCCGTCTCGGTCTCCGGCGCCACCGGCGCCTGGACGAGCGCCGCCTCCGTGCCCGTCACGGCGAGCGCGACCGACGCGTCGTCGGGCGTGGCCAGCGTCCAGTACCGCACGTCCTTCAACGGCGGGGCCTTCACCTCGCCCACGACGGGGTCGTCGGTGAACGTGACCGCCGAGGGCGAGACCCTCGTCCAGTTCCGGGCCACCGACGCCGCCGGGAACGTCAGCGCCTGGAGCACGGCCACGAGCGGCGGCACCGGCAGCGTCCGCATCGACCGCAGCGGCCCCCTCGCCGCCCCCACGGTCTCGGGCGCCACCGGCGCCTGGAGCGCGGCGGCGTCGCGGACCGTGACCGCGAGCGGCGGCAGCGACCCCGGGTCGGGGATCGGCGGCTACGAGTCGCGGCAGTCCACCGACGGCGGCGGCACCTGGTCGAGCCCGGTGTCGGGGTCGTCGGTGACGATCAGCGCCGAGGGCGAGACCCTCGTCGGGTTCCGCGCCATCGACGGCGTGGGCAACGCGGGTCCGTGGAGCGCGGCGACGCCGGGCGGCACCGGCTCGGTGCGCCTCGACCGGACCGCCCCGGCGACCCCGTCCGCGGCTGGCGGCTCGACCGCCTGGCTCACCTCCGCCTCCACCACGATCACGGCGAGCGGCGGCGCCGACGCGGGCTCCGGCAGCGCGGGGTACCAGTGGGCGTCCAGCACCAACGCCGGGTTGACGTGGGGCACGCCCCAGTCCGGCGCGAGCGCCGTCATCTCGGCCCAGGGCGAGACGCTGGTGCGCTTCCGGGCGGTCGACGCCGTCGGCAACACGTCGGCGTGGGCGACGCCCGAGACGGTGCGCCTCGACCGGAGCAACCCCACCGTCTCGGTCTCCGGCGCCACCGGGGCGTGGACGAACGCCGCGTCGGTCACCGTCACCGGGACGTCCGCGGACTCCGTGTCGTCGGTGGCCGCCACCGACCACCGCACCTCCACCGACGGGGGCGCGAGCTGGTCCACGGCCACCGCGGGCACGTCGGTGGCGGTGACGGCGGAGACCGTCACCCTCGTCCAGTTCCGGGCGACGGACGCCGCGGGCAACGTCAGCGCGTGGTCGGCGGCCACGGCCGGCGGCAGCGGCAGCGTCCGCATCGACCGCACGGCCCCCGGCGTGTCCCAGAACGGGGCGGACGGCGTGTGGTTGACCGCCGCCTCCCGCGCCGTCACCTCGACGTCGTCGGACGGCGCGTCGGGCGTCGCCGGCACCCAGTACCGCACCTCGAACGACCTGGGCTCCACGTGGGGCGCGACGACGGCGGGCACCTCCACGACGGTCACGCGGGAGGGCACCACCCTGGTCGCGTTCCGCGCGACCGACAACGCCGGCAACACCTCCGCCTGGACGCCGGCGTCGGCGGGCGCCCTCGGGTCGGTCCAGCTGGACCGCACCTCGCCCGCGGTCACCGTGTCCGGGGCCACCGGGGCGTGGACGAACGCCGCGGCCGTCGGGGTCACCGCATCCGCCGCCGACGCGGACTCCGGCGTGGCGGGCTACGGGTCGCGCACGTCGGCCGACGGCGGCGCCACCTGGGACGCGCCCCAGTCCATCCCCGCCGTGACGGCCAGCCGCGAGGGCACCACGCTCGTCCAGTTCCGGGCCACCGACCACGCCGGCAACACCTCCCCGTGGACGGCGGCGACCGCCGGCGGGGCCGGGTCGGTGCGGATCGACCGCACGCCGCCGGCGGTGACGGTGAGCGGCGCCGACGGGTCGTGGACCAACGCCGCCTCCGTGACCGTGACCGCCGCGGCCACCGACGGCGCGTCGGGCGTCACCGCCCACGAGTCCCGGACCTCGACCACCGGCGGCACCATCTGGAGCGCGCCGGCGCCCGGCGCCGCCGTGACGCTGACCGCCGAGGGCGAGACCCTGGTGCAGTTCCGGGCCACCGACGGCGCGGGCAACACGGGCGGCTGGAGCGCGGCCGCCTCCGGCGGCGCGGGAAGCGTCCGCATCGACCGCGCCCCGCCCGGCGCGCCCCTGATGATCGCCACCCCGGACACGACGGTGCCGGCCAACTCGGGCCGCGGCGCGGTCTCCATCGCGACGGCCCCCGCGCCGGGCGACACCAAGTCGGTCCGCGTGGTCGTCACCCAGAACGGGCGGCTGGTGCACGACGGCGCGTTCGGCACGGTGCGCGACGAGGGCCTCGCCGACTCCACCGCCTACCGGTACGAGGCCGTCGCGTACGACCGGATCGGCAACGTCTCACCGGTCAACGACACGCTGGTGACGACCCCGGACCGCACGCCGCCCGCCCAGCCGGTGGCGCTGGACGCGACGGGCTCCCCGCCGCGGCTCGACTGGCACGCCGCCCCAGGCTCGAGCGCGTACCGCGTGATGCGCGACGGCGTGTTCGTCGGCAACGCGACGGGCGCGGCGTTCACGGACCCGGAGGCCCGCGACGTGACGCCGCCGGTCGGCCCGGGCGGGGTGGCGTCGGAGGCCACGGCCCGCGGCGTGCTGCTGCGGTGGATGCCGGTCGCGGACCGGGGCACGGTGTACCGCTACCAGGTGGTCGCGACGGACGACGAGGGCAACACCACCGCCTCCCCGGAGGTGCCCCTCGAGTTGACGGCCGGCGGCGTGACGTTCGAGGTGGCGCGCGACGGCTCGCCCGTCGCGGCGGTCACCGGGACGGTCGCCGCCGTCGCGCCGGGATCCGCGGTGTCGGCGGACGTCCCGCTGCCGCCGGGGATGCACGACCTGACCGTCACCGCGATCGACGCGGCCGGGAACCGCTCGCCGGCGGCGCGCCTCACGGCGCGCGGGCCGGACCCCGGCCCCACGACCCTGACGGCGCGCGCCTCCACGGCGTTCGCGCGGCCCGGCGAGGACGTCACGTTCACCGCGGGCGCGCCGGCGGCCGCCCAGCTCCGGTGGACGTTCCCGGACGGCAGGGTGATGCCGGGGGCGCGCGTCACGCGGACGTTCCGCGCCGGCGCGGTCACCGCGAAGGTGGTGGCCCGCATGCCGGACGGCCTCGAGCTGACCACGTCGGTCACGGTGATCGTGGACGGCAGCGTCCCGAAGATCGACGCGAAGATGGTGGGCAGCCGGCTGCGCGTGGTGCCGGAGGACCTCACCGGCCTCGCCTCGCTGACCGCCCGCATCGACAAGGGCCCGACCCGCACCGTGCGGGGCACGCTGATCCCCATCCCGGAGGGACGGCACACGGTGACGCTGACCGCGAAGGACGCGGCGGGCAACACACGCCGGATGAGCGTCACCGCGATCGTGGACACCCGCGGCCCGACGGTGAAGGCCCGGGCCAGCACGCGGCCCGGCGCGGCGCAGGGGAAGATCCAGTGGTCGGTGCGTGACGCCGCGTCGGGTCCGGGCGGCGCCAGCGTGAACGAGGGCCGCCGGATGGGCGCGAACGGCACGGCCGGGGTCCCCGCAGGCCGCGTCGCGACGCTGGTGGCGTCGGACCGGTTCGGCAACATCACCCGGCTCGCGGCGCCCGTCCCCGCCCCGATCCGCCTCGGCGGGCTGAAGGATCCGGGCCTGCAGGGCAGGCTGGGCGACCGCCTGCTGCCGGGCGGCGGCCCCCGCGTCGGCATCCAGGCCGTCGTCCTCGCCGAGGCGCGGTACCGGATGATCTGGGCGGGCGTCCTCCACGGCGGGGCCGGCTCGGGCCGCTACGACGGCGCCGTCACGAAGGCCGTGACGCGCTTCCAGGCGCTGCGCCACGTGCGCGAGCCCGCGGGCCGGGGCACCCTGGGCCCGGCGACGCTTCGCGCCATGGACCTGCTCGCCCGCTGGGGCGGGTGGGGCGCCTCCGCAGGACGGGGCTGACCCCGGCCCCCGCGTCCCCGTCCGCCTGACGGGAGCCACGACACCCCTGTCGTGCCTCCGAGCCCTCTTCATTGAAGGGGTCCGACGCCCGCTTCCACGGGTATCGGCTCGATCGAGAAACGCGAGTCTCTATCGAGACTGCGGACCGCGCCGTGGGGGACGCGCCCCCCGCCGTCAGGGGGCGGTGGTGGTCCCCGAGGTCGTGGTGGTGGGAGAGGTGGTGGTCGGCGGCGGGTCGGACGGGGCGGGGGTGGTGGTCCCTGGGTCCGGGGTGGTCTGCGTGGGGGAGCCGGCGCTCGTGGGCGGCGGGTCGACCGGGACCGACGGGGCCGGGGTCGAGGGCGCCGGCGTGCTCGGCGCGGGGGTCGGCGTGCTCGGCGCCGGGGAGGTGGACGGGGCCGTCGAGGGCGCCGGGGAGCGGCGCGCCGGGCGGGGGGCGGGGGAGCGGCGCTGCGGCCGGCGGGTCGTCGTGGCGGGCTGGGGGCGGGCGCTGCGGGACGGGGCGGTCCCGCGCGCGGGCGCGCCGCCGCCGGCCTTCGGCTCGTTGCCCGCCTCCTCGTCGGCCGCCTCGGCCTCGGCCTCGGCCTCCTCGCGCCGCGCGCGGTCCGCCTCGGCCTTCGCCCTGGCCTTCGCACGGGCACGGGCCCGCGCCTTCGCCCTGGCCTTCGCACGCGCCTTGGCCTTCGCGTGGGCCTTGGCGCGCGCCTTCGCGGCCGTCCGCGCGTGCGCGCGGTCGACCGTCGCCCGCCGCTGGGCGCCCACGTCGAGGGCGGGCCGCTCGCCCGAGGGGCCCAGGGCCAGGACCGCACCCACCCGGTCCACGGAGGCGATCTGGGCGACCGGCTCCGGCGTGCCGGGACCGCCGCCCACGAGCGCCACGGCGCCGCCGACGACGAGCGCGAACAGCACGGACACCGCCGCGGCGATCACCACCGGGCGGCGCAGGGCCGGGACGCCGGGCGGCCGCCGGGGGGCCGCATGGGGTGCCGCGGCGGCGCGGCGCGCGGCGGCGGCGTCAACCATCCCGCGGCAGCCGTCGCAGCGGGCCACGTGCTCGCGCGAGGCCTCCGGCACGATCTCCGGGCACCCGGCGTCCGACAGGCGCCGCCGGTGGACGGTGCACTCCAGGCGCTCCCAGCCGTCGCCCGGGCGGGCGAGGGTCCGGCGCGCCGAGAAGATCAGGTCACTCGCCTCCCGCCACGGCACCCCGAGGCCGCGGGCGGTGCGGCGGACGCTCAGGCCCGCGCCCTCGTGCAGCAACAGGGCGGTGCGCTCGGCGGGCGGGAGGTCGCGGACCGGCGCCCACGGGTCGCCGTCGCCCTCGCCCGCGGGGCCGGCGGCGCGGCTGTCGCACGCGAACACCGCCAGGGCCAGCAGCCGCGGCAGCCGGTCGCCAGGCCGGGTGGTGAGGCCCGTCGCCGACGCGGCCAGGGAGATGGCATCGGCGGCGGCGCCGTCGGCCTCCGGCGTGTCGCCCAGCGCGAGGGCGCACACCCGCCGCACCTGGCCGGAATGCCGTCGGAGGAGGCGCTCCTGGGTTGACCCGGTGAGCCCGCGCATGCGCGCCCTGTCGGCGGATCGCGACGAGACTTGAGCGCCGCGCCACCGGAGGGGTGCTCAGGCGGCCGGCAGGTCCTCCAGCTCGGCCTCGAGGCGCTCGATCGCCCGGCGCCGGTCCACCGTCCACCGCAGCGTGTTCCGGATCGGCCCCACCGGCGCCGGCAGGTCGGTGCGGTCGGCGTCGCGGTCGGCGCGCAGGGCGTCCAGCAGCGCCTCCGTCTCCGCCCGGATCGCCGCGGGGTCGATGCCCACGTCCGCCACCGCGCCGGCCTCCGTGAGGCCCACCCGCCACGTGTCCTCCGTCAGCTCGAACCAGCCGACGTGATGGCGCTCGCCCGCCACGACGTGCAGCAGCGCGAACCGGGTGCCGCCCGGCGCCCTCAGCTCACCGGACATGCGCAGGATGCGGGGGACCTGGCGCGCCATCGGCTCCGCAGCGTACCGGCGGGCGCGCGCCCGGGACCCCGGGGGATGCCGCCGCCGGGACGAGGACTATCATCGGACGATGATCGCGGACGGGTACCTCGATCACCTCGGGCCGGCCGATCTCGAGATCGTCCTGCGGCTCGCGGGTCGCCGTCCGCCGGCGGACGCCGCCGAGGCCCACGCGATCCTCCGCCGTGAACCCGGGCTGCTCCACGTCGCGCTGGCGTCGGAGGAGGCGGAGCACCTGCTGCTGCGCGCCGGGGCCGCCGATCCCGAACGGGAGCCGATCGTCCGCGCGTCGCCGTTCCTGACGTTCGCGGTCGCGGTCGAGCGGGTGGCCGAGGACCTGCGCGACGCCACCCACGTGCCCGAGTGGGTGGGCCCCCGTCAGCGCCTCCCCCTGCTGGGCGCCGACGACCTGCGCGAGGTGCTCGCCGACCGGCCCCGGCGGGCGTTCCTCGCGGCGCTGCTCGCGTCGTTCACCCGCGTCGCCAGCGGCACCGTCTGGAGCCGCACGGCGCGCGGCTGGCGGCGCCAGCGCTTCAGCGAGCTCGACCCCGTCCGCCTCGCCGCGACGCTGGACGTCCTGCCCGAGTCGCGCCACCCGGCCGTCCACCGGCGCCTCGGCGACCTGTCGCTGTTCCTCGCCGGCGTGTTCCCCGACCACACGGCGGGCCGGGCGTTCCGGCCCATCGACCTGCAGCGCCTGGGCCGCGCCGCCGCCGTCCCCGGCCGGCCGGGCGAGGCGCTGGGGGAGGCGCTCGAGACCCGCGGCGGCGTCGGCCTGCTCGACCACCTCGGCGAGCGCTGGTACCGCCTGGCCGCCCGCGCCCCGGAGGCGGCCGGGTCGGCCCGCCTGCTCGAGGGCGTCGCCGAGCGCTTCGTCAACGCCCGGCGCGCCCTGAACCTGCTGGCCGACCGGCACCTCTTCGGCCGCGCGCTCTCCTGGTTCCCGAGCCCCTAGTCGCTCGTGGTCCTCCGGTAGGCCCGGATCGCGATCGGGGCGCAGACCAGCACGATCCCCACGATCCAGATCCAGCTGTAGGCGACGGGGTGCTGCATCGGCCAGGGCGGGTCCGCGCCGAACTCGCCCCGCGGGTTGCCGAACAGCTCGCGCAGCGACTCCGCCACCGACGACACCGGGTTCCACTCCGCGATCGTCTTCAGGACGCCCGGCAGCGTCGCCACCGGCACGAACGTGCTGGCGATGAACGTCACCGGGAAGATCACCGTGAACGCCACGCCCTGGACCGCCTCCGGGGTCGGCAGCAGGCTGGCCATGAGCACGCCCACCCACACGACGGCGAACGAGAGGCCGAGCATCAGCACGTACGCGTGGACCGCGTCCACGACGCCGTTGTTGATCCGCCAGCCGACGATCAGGCCGCAGATGGACATGAGGATGATCGGCAGGATGCTGCGCAGCAGGCTCGCGACGGCGTGGCCGCCCAGCACCGCGCCGTTGCCGAGGGGGAGGGATCGGAAGCGGTCGATCGCGCCGTTCGTGCGGTCGTGGGCGAGGGTGATCGCCACACCGAACGCGCCGAACACGATGGTCTGGGCGAAGATCCCGCCCATCAGGAACTCGCGATAGCCGCCGTCGGCCACCTGGATCGCGCCGCCGAACACGTACGCGAACAGCAGGGTGAACATCACCGGCTGGAGCGTCACGTCGGCGAGCGCCTCGGGGTGGCGGCGCATGTGGAGCAGCCCGCGGCGGGCGATGACCCAGATGTCCGTCAGCGGGTTCGCCCGCCGGTCGGCGGGGGCGGGGACGGCGATGCTCATCGGGTCGCCTCCACGGGCTCCTGCTCGACGATGGCGGTCCCCGTCAACGTGAGGAAGACGTCGTCCAGCGTCGGCTGGCGCAGGCCGATGTCCTCCACGTCGACGCCGTCGTCGGCCAGCGCGTCGGCCAGCGCGGAGACCGCGCGCGGGCCCTCCTCGGTGGGCGCCTGGACCGTCCGCGACTCCGGGTCGACGGCGGGCTCGGCGCCGGCGATGCGGCCCACGTGGCCGCGGACGTCGTCGAGCCGCTCGAGGTCGGCCACCGTCGCGAACAGCTGGGCCCCGCCCACCTGGCGCTTGAGCGACCGGGCGTTCCCGCGGGCGATCACGGCGCCGTGGTCGACGACCACGATGTCGTCCGCCAGGCGGTCGGCCTCCTCCAGGTACTGGGTGGTCAGGAGGATCGTCGTGCCCCCGTCCACCAGCGTCTCCAGCACCTCCCACAGCTCGATGCGGGCGCGCGGGTCGAGACCCGTGGTGGGCTCGTCGAGGAACAGCACCTCGGGCCGGGCGACGAGCGTCGCCGCCAGGTCGAGGCGGCGGCGCATGCCGCCCGAGTACGTCTTCACCAGCCGGCGGCCGGCGTCGGCCAGGCTGAACTGCTCCAGCAGCTCGTCGGCGCGGGCGCGCGCGACGCGGCGCCCGAGGTGGTGGAGCTCGCCGATCATCTGGAGGTTCTCGCGGCCGGTCAGCAGCGCGTCCACCGTCGCGTCCTGCGCGGCGAGGCCGAGCACCTTGCGCACGTCCCCCGGCGCCGCCAGCACGTCGATGCCGGCCACGCTCGCCGAGCCCGCGTCCGGGACGGACAGGGTGGTGAGGATGCGCACGGCGGTGGTCTTCCCGGCCCCGTTCGGCCCGAGCAGGCCGCAGACGGTGCCCGCGGGGACCTCGAACGAGACGCCGTCGAGCGCCGTCTTCGCTCCGTAGCGCTTGACGAGGCCCACGGCTTCGATGGCGTATGTGGATGTGGTCATCCCCCCACGTTGCCACATCGTCGGCAAGATTACAATGACAGTAAAAGTCGCTCGGATGTAACGAATGGGATATCCTGAGGGCGTGCCGATCACACCGGGGCTTCGGGAGCGCAAGAAGGCGCAGACGCGTCGCGCGATCTCCGATGTCGCGACCCGCCTGTTCATGGAACGCGGGTTCGAGGCGGTGACCGTCGCGGAGGTCGCCGAGGCCGCCGGCGTCTCGATCAAGACGGTCTTCAACTACTTCGGGTCGAAGGAGGAGCTGTTCCTCGACCGCGAGGCCGAGGTGCGGACCGCGATCGTCTCGACCGTCGCCGGGCGGCCGGACGGCCAGGCCGTGACCGAGGCGCTGACGCGCCTGTTCACCGAGCACCGCATCCCCGGTGGCGAGGGGTGGGCCGGACTGAACGACCCGGAGCACATGGCGATGTTCCGCCGCTTCCTGGAGACGTGGTACGCGTCGGAGGGGCTCCGCGCCCGCGTGCTGCTCTCCGGTGAGGCGATGGCCGACGACCTGGCCGCCGTGATCGGCCGGTCCCGCGGCCGGGATCCGGACGACGTGGAGCTGCGGGCGTTCGTCGCGATGCTCCTCGCGGCGATGGGCCTGCGGCACCGGGCGATGGTGGAGGGGGTGCTCGCCGGGCGCCCCGCCGCGGAGATCGAGGCGCACGTCCGGGAGGCGGCCTCCACCGGGTTCGCCGCCGCCGCGCGCGCCTTCCCGGACCTGGACGGCGCCGAGGGCCCCTAGGCCCCCTGCTCCTCCACGACGCGGGCCATCTCGCGCCGGCCGTCCGCGCCGACCAGGGGCCGGCCGTGGGCCAGGAGCAGCGTGTCCCAGTCGAGGTCCAGGACCCTGCGGTACGCCTCGGCGAGGCCCTGCTTCGTCCGCTCCGGGTCGTACATGAGCATGTCGGGCACGAAGGCGAGCGGGCTCTCCGGCTGCCAGCGGACCAGCCCGTCGGCCACGGCGACGGCGCGGTGGGCGGGGATGAACAGGGCGGTCTCGTCGGCGCAGAGGGCGCCCACCGGCACGGAGCGCACCCCGCCGGGCAGCTCGTCGCCGGCGTCGAAGAACTCGACGGGCTCGCCGTCCGTGAACTCCTGGGCCCCCAGCCGGTTCACCAGGATGCGGGTGCCGAAGGCCTCCGCGAACCGCCCCGCGTGCCGATAGTGGTGGCGGTTCGTGAGAATCGCGACCGATGGAGCACCGGTCGCGTCGAAGGAGTCCAGCCCCTCGTCCGGTACCCGTGGGTCGAGCACGACCCCTTCGCTGCCGAGGAGGTACGAGCTGATCTCCATGCCGTGGCGCTCGTGGACGGTGGTCCAGTGCCACACGCCGGGAAGGATCTCGCGCATGCCGCACATCATCCCTGCTGACCACCCCCGGGGCACCGGCCCGCCGGCAGGTGTCACCATGCCGCGCAGCCGATGAGGAGCCGCCCGCTGGAGCCCGTGGAGATCGCCTGCCCCCAGTGCGGGCTGATCGCCGAGCTGTGGCGGCCCCGCGGGGCCCGCCGCCCCAAGCTGTGCTCGTGCCCCAGCCCGGAGGAGGTGGCGCCCGTCACGCGGCGCCGCGTGTGCGTGAGCTGCCCGACGGTCCTGAACCGCTACAACCGCGGGTCGGAGTGCGGCGCGTGCCGCCGCGCGCGCGAGGCTCGGGGCGGCGCCGTGCCGTGACCCGCGCCGCGGCGCCCCACGCGACCGAGGTGCTGGCGGGGCCGGGGACGGTCACGGTGATCTCGGGTCTCACGTTCGCGATCTCGGACGAGCGCGGCGACCTCCACGGGGTCCACGACGGCCTCATCGCGGGCGACGTGCGGCACGTGAGCCTGCTGGACCTGCGGATCGACGGCGCGCCCCTCGAGCCGCTCGGCGCGGGCATCGGGACGCCCGACGTCGTCCGCTTCCGGGCGTGGGTGCCGCGGCCGGGCGGCGGACCGGACGCGACGCTCGAGGTGGAGCGGATCCGCCGCGTCTCGGCGGGCGCGATGCACGAGGAGATCGCGGTCACCTCCTGGGAGCCCGCGCCGGTCACGATCGACGTGTCGCTGCAGGCCGACGCCGACTTCGCCGACATCTTCGAGGTGCGTCAGCCGTTCGCGGAGCCCGCGCGCGCCGCGCCGTCGCGGATCGAGGAGCCCGGGCGGATCCGGCTGGAGGACGCCGACGGGACCCGGGCGACGGTGATCGGCCTGGCGCCGCCGAGCGACCTGACCGACCCTGCGGGCCGCCACTGGCGGGTGCGGCTCGCGCGCGGGGTGTCGTGGCGGCTGGTGCTCGACGTGGTCGCCGTGGGCGGCGGCGCGGGGTGGGGGACGGCGGGCCCCGCGCCCGACGATCGCGCCGTGACCGTGGCCAGCGAGCCGGCGGTGCTGGGCCGCGCCGTGAAGCGGTCGCTCGACGACCTCGACCGGCTCACGCTGCCCGACCGCCTGGACGAGCGGCGCATGCTGCTCGCCGCCGGGATCCCGTGGTACGTCGCGCTCTTCGGCCGCGACACGCTCATCTCCGCGATGCAGGCGCGGGCGTTCCAGCCGTGGCGGATGCTGCACACGCTCGCCGCCCTCGCCGCCCGCCAGGGCCGCGTCGACGATCCCGGCACGGAGGAGCAGCCCGGGAAGATCCTCCACGAGGTGCGGTTCAGCGAGCGCGCCTGGCTCGGAGAGGGCACGACCGGAGGGGCGCGGCCCTACTACGGCACCGTGGACGCGACGCCGCTGTTCGTGATCCTGGCCGGCGTGGCCCGCCGATGGGGCGCGCCCCGGGACGCCCTCCGGGCGCTGCTGCCCGCGCTCACCGCCGCCATGGACTGGATCCGCGGCCCCGGCGACCCCGACGGCGACGGGTTCATCGAGTACCACGGCGAGGGGGGCCGCAGCCTCGCGAACCAGGGCTGGAAGGACTCCTACGACGCGATCCAGTGGTCGGACGGCCGGTTCGCGGACGGCCCGATCGCGCTGGTCGAGGTGCAGGGCTACGCGTACCGCGCCCGCCGGGAGCTCGCCGCGATCCTGGAGTGGTGCGATGACGCGCCCGCCGCGGAGGCCCTCCACGCGGAGGCCGACGCCCTGCGCGACGCGATCCGCGACCGCTTCTGGATCCCCGGCCGGGACGGCGGGCCGGGGTGGTTCGCGCTCGCGCTGGACGGGGCGAAGCGGCCGGTGGACGCCGTCGCCTCCAACATGGGGCACCTCCTGTGGTGCGGCGTCCCGTCCAACGCGGAGGCCGAGCAGGTGGCGCGGCACCTGGCGTCGGCCGACATGGCGAGCGGGTGGGGGCTGCGGACGCTCTCGGCCGCGATGGCGGGCTACAACCCGCTCTCGTACCACCTGGGCTCGGTGTGGCCCCACGACACCGCGTTCGCGATCGCCGGCCTGCGGCAGTACGGCCACGACGCCGAGGCGGTGCAGCTGACCGGGGCCCTGCTGGACGCCCTCGGGGTGTTCGACGAGCGCCTGCCCGAGCTCTACGGCGGGCATCGGCGCGACGTGCCCGGTGGCTTCCCC
This sequence comes from Miltoncostaeaceae bacterium, assembly GCA_963749475.1. Lineage (GTDB taxonomy): Bacteria > Actinomycetota > Thermoleophilia > Miltoncostaeales > Miltoncostaeaceae > Miltoncostaea. Next base: position 304,149 of record CAVVMP010000007.1, on the reverse strand, counting down.
GTGCCGTATCCGACGGCGTGCCGCCCCCAGGCGTGGGCGGCGGGCGTCCCGCTCGCCCTGGTGCTGCTGCTCCTGGGGCTCGAGCCCTCCGTGCCGGAGGGGCTGGTCACGCTCAGCCCGGCCCTGCCGCAGGGCATGGAGTCGCTCGAGGTGCGGGGCGTCCCGCTGGGCGGCGGCGCCCTGTCGGTGCGGGTGGGCCCGGGCGGAGTGGCGATCCTCGAGTCGCCGCCGGGGGTTACCGTCAACCTCCGTCCCGCCTCCCAGCCGACAACCGGGGATTGAGGCGGGCCCACCCCGGGTAGGCGACGGCACCCCGGCCGGCCGGCACCGGACCTCCGGCGGCGGGGCGGAGGAGCCCATGCGCATCGGCATCGTCGCACCGCCGTGGATCCCGATCCCGGCGCCCGGCTACGGCGGCATCGAGGAGGTGGTGGCCGGCACGGCCCGCGAGCTGGCGCGGCGCGGCCACGACGTGGCGCTGGTGGCGGCGCCCGGGAGCCACGTGGAGGGCGTCCGCACGCTGCCGGCGCTGGCGGAGGTCCCCGCGCAGATCGGGCTCGCCGCAGAAGAGTGGGCCCACCTGGTCCCAGCCGTGGCGCTCATGGCCGACCGGGACGCCGTGATCGACCACTCCGGCCCCCTCGGGGGCGTGCTGATGGGGGCGGCCGGCCCACCGGCCCTCCACGTCGTGCACGGCCCGCTCGGCCACGCCGAGCGGGCGGTGTACCGGGCGGTGTGCCACTGCGCGCCGCGTCTGCGGCTGGTGGCGATCAGCCACCACCAGCAGGGGTCGGGCGGCGGGCTGCCGTGGGCGGGGGTGGCCCACAACGGCCTGGATCTGGACGGGATACCGGTCGGCGCCGGCCGCGGCCACCACCTCGCCTTCCTCGGCCGCATGAGCCCCGACAAGGGCGTGGCCGAGGCCATCACGATCGCCCGCGCGGTGGGGATGCCGCTGCGCATCGGCGCGAAGTGCCGGGAGCCGGCGGAGCAGGAGTACTTCGCGCGCGAGGTCGAGCCGCTCCTGGGAGACGACGTCGAGTGGCTGGGCGAGCTGGACCAGGCGGGCAAGATCGCGCTCCTCTCGGATGCGGCCGCGCTCGTGTTCCCGATCCGGTGGGCCGAGCCGTTCGGCATGGTGATGATCGAGTCGATGGCCGTGGGCACGCCGGTGCTGGCCACGCGGTGGGGCTCCGTGCCGGAGGTCGTCCGCGACGGTGTCACCGGGATCGTGCGGGACTCGCCGGAGGAGCTGGCGCGGGACTTCGGCCTCGTCCGTGCGCTCGACCGTGCGGACTGCCGCGCGCACGTCGCGCGCAACTTCTCGCTGACGACGATGACCGACCGCCACGAGCGGCTGCTGGCGACGGCGGCCGCGGGGACGCGACGCCGCCGCCGGCCGCGGTTCCTCCAGCTGGAACCTCCGATCGGCGGATTGCCCGACGCGCAGGGATCCCGATGATCCCTCTGTGCCGCCTCCGCGCCTCCGCGTGCTCATCGCCGACGACCACGCGAGCTACCGGGAGGGCCTCGTGCGCGCCGTCGCCGCCGACCCCGGCCTCGAGCTGGTGGGAGAGGCGGGCGACGGCGCCCAGGCGATCAGCCTCGCCCGGCTCCTGCAGCCCGACGTGATGCTCCTGGACGTGCGGATGCCGGGCCAGGGCGGCCTGGACGTGTGCCGCGCCATCACGGCCGACCCGCCGCACCCCGGATTCCGGGTCGTGCTGATCACCGCCAGCCCCGGCGACGACTTCGACGCGCGGGCCCGGGAGGCGGGCGCCGCGGCGGGCGTCGGCAAGGAGACGCCGCGGGCCGAGCTCATGCGCCTGCTGCACGGCGACGACCCTGCGGCGGTCGGCTGAGCGATCCGGCCGCGCCGGGTTATCGTTCCGGCAATGGTCAGGGTCCTCGTCGCGGACGATCATCCGGTCTACCGGGAGGGCGTGGCCCGAGCCATCTCGGAGCGCGCCGGCCTGGAGCTCGTCGGCGTGGCCTCCGACGGCCGCGAGGCGATGGCGGGCATCCGCGAGCTGGCGCCCGACGTCGCCGTCCTGGACGTCCGGATGCCGGGGCTCAGCGGCATCGACATCGTCGCGGAGATCGGGCGCGAGCGGATCCCGACACGGGTGCTGCTGCTGTCCGCCCAGAGCGACGACCAGCTCATCTTCGACGGGGTCTCGGTCGGGGCCTCGGGCTACCTGCTCAAGGACTCCGACCGCGGCGACATCTGCGCCGCCGTCGAGGCGATCGCCGCAGGCCGCGCGGTCCTGGCGCCCGAGGCGCAGACCGCGCTGGCGCAGGGGGTGCGGCTGCGTGGCGCCACCCAGGGCCCGGCGATCTCGGAGCGCGAGCGAGAGGTGCTCGCGCTTACCGCGGACGGGCTCTCGGCGCCGCAGATCGGCGCCCGGCTCCACCTGAGTCCCGCCACCGTGAAGTCCCACCTCCAGAACGTCTACGAGAAGCTGGGGGTCTCCGACCGGGCGGCGGCCGTGGCGACCGCGATCCGCCTCGGGCTGCTGGAGTGAGCGGACCCGCGGACGAGACCGAGGTCGCCGAGCCCGACACCTCCGCGCTGATCGACGCGATGCAGGACGGCCTGCTCGCGACCGCCGCCGACGGCCGCATCATCCGCGTGTCGCCCAGCTTCTGCCGCATGACCGGCTACAGCGAGGGCGAGCTGGTGGGGACGGGCCGGCCGTACCCCTTCTGGCCGGCGGAGTCGATGGAGGAGATCTCCGCCGCGTCGCGCCGGTTCCGCGGCGCCGGCGTCCAGGAGTTCGACCTGACGTTCCGCCACAAGGACGGCCGGCGGATCCCGGTGATCATCTCCGCCGCGCTCATCGACGGCGGCCCCGCCGGCGTGGCGGTGGTGAAGGACGTCACGCGCCGCCGCGCCCGCGAGCAGGAGCGCGCGGAGGCCCTCGCCGACCTGGCGCGCGCGCAGCGGATCGCCCGGCTCGGCAGCTACGCGTTCGACCTCGGCACGGGGGTGATCACCTGGTCCGAGGAGATGTTCCGGATCTTCGGGATCCCCCCGACCCCGGACCGGACGGTGCCGGCGGAGCGCCTGCTCGAGCTCACCCACCCGGACGACCGGGCGCGCCTGGCCGCCGCGGTCGCGACGGCCCGCCGGGAGGGCGGGGTGATGCCGCGCCTGGAGCACCGGATCGTGCGGCCCGACGGCAGCGTGCGCACCGTCGTGGCCGAGCAGGGCGACGTGGAGCGCGACCCGGCGGCGGGGCGCGCCCGGCTGGTCGGGACCGTGCTCGACATCACCGAGCTGCGGACGGCACAGGAGGAGGTCGCGACGCTCGCCGACCAGCGCGGCAAGCTCGTGGCCGACGCGCTCGACGCCGAGGACCGCGCCCGCCAGCGGATCGCCGAGGCCCTGCACGACGACGTGCTGCAGGACCTCCTCGCCGCGCGCCAGGACCTGGCGGAGGCGCTGGAGGAGGCGCCGCGCGAGAGCGTCGCGCGCGCACGGGAGGGTCTGGTCCGCGCCACGATGATGCTGCGGGACGCGGTGGCCGAGCTGCACCCGGTCACGCTGTCCCACGGCGGCCTCGGCGCGGCGGTCAAGGCGGTCGCCGACCGGGCCGCGCGTCGTGGCGGCTTCGTGGTCAACATGGACGTGTCACCGGCGGGCGCCGGCGCCCACGACCGGGTGGTGCTGGGCCTGGTGCGCGAGCTGCTGGAGAACGCCGCCAAGCACGCCGGGGCCTCCCGGGTGCGCGTGCGGGTGTCCCGCCTGGGCGGCGAGGTCCGCGTGGTGGTGGAGGACGACGGCGTCGGGATCCCGCCCGAGCGGCTCGACGCCGCGCCGGCCGAGGGCCACATCGGCCTGGCGGCCGCGCGCGAGCGGATGCGCGCGCTGGACGGGACGCTCGCGATCGGCGCGTCCGCGTCGGGCGGCGCGCGCGTCGAGGCGGCGCTGCCGTACCGGCGCGCGGAGCCCGCCGCCCCCTAGGTCCGCTCGCGGCCCTCCTGGGAGTCGCCGCGCTCGCGGTCCTCGTCGCGGGTGGCGCCGCCGTCCTCCGGGCGCTCCTTCGAGGGACGCCCGGTGTACCCCACGCCACCGCCGCCCGAGGGACGCTCGGTGGCGGCCTCGCCGCCCTCGTTCCTGGGCTTTTCCTCATGCATGTGAGGGTTGTGCCCGCTCGACGGTCGCGGCACACTCGACGGAGCGCACCCGTCAGAGGAGACACGGTGAGGGAGTCGCCCGACCAGTACGGATACAGCCAGGAGACCTGGGACCGCGCGGCGGCCGCCGCCGGCGTGGACAGCAGGGCGATCTTCGGCAAGGTGATGTTCCTCGTGGCCGTCACCGCCGGCTTCACGGCGGCGGGGGCCTACATCGGCCGCGACCTGTCCGGCGGCTGGGCGATCGGCGCCTGGATCGCGGCCATCGTGCTGACGTTCGTGATCAGCGCCGCGCGGAAGAAGGATGAGGCGACGCCCCTGCAGATGGGGCTGCTCTTCGGCATCGGCCTGCTGCTGGGCCTGGCGATCGGCCCCACGCTGAACGCCTACGCGAGCCTGGAGGGCGGCAGCACGATCATCGCGCAGGCCGCCGGGGCCACCGCCCTGTTCATGGGCGTGCTCGGCACGGTCGGCTACATGACGAAGCGCGACCTGACGGCCCTCGGGCGGATCTCGTTCTTCGGCCTCCTCGCGCTGCTGCTGTTCGGGATCGTCGCGATCTTCGTGAGCATCCCGGCCGAGAACCTCATCTGGTGCATCGGCGGCCTCGTGGTGTTCGCCGGCCTGACGGTCTACGACTTCTGGCGGCTCCGCCGCGCCGGGAACGGGGACGTCGCGCTGATCGCCCTGTCGATCTATCTCGACGCCTTCAACATCTTCCTGTTCATGCTCCAGCTGCTCGGGGGCTCCCGGAACTGAGACGCCGCGCGGGCGGGCCGCTCGTCAGAGCAGCCCGCACATCCGCGCGGTGTTCGGCCACGGCGTGAAGCCCCGGGCGGCGACGGCCCGGCCGGCGGCGCGGATCTGCTCCTCCGCCGTCCAGTGGTCCGCCGTGCCCTTGCGTCGGTAGAGCCCGGGCGCGTAGGTCTGCTGGAAGCCGATGTCCATCTGCAGGCCGCCGTAGTAGCCGTTGCCGGTCGCCACGTCCCAGCGGCCCCCCGACTCGTGCTCGGCGATGCACATGAACGCGTCGTAGTGCGGCACCCGCGCGCGCATCGGGCGCTCGGCGGGGCGCAGCTTCTCGTTCCGGGACCCGAGCCAGTCGGCGATGGCGTGCCAGCGGGCGGCGTCGCGGAGGCGGGCGGCGCGCCCGGCGGGGATCCGCGGCGGCGCGGGGCGGGTCATGCCGAGCGCCACGGCCAGCCGTGCCGTTCGGAGGTACTGGCGGCGGAGCTCCGCGGCGGCGCCCCGGCCGCGGGCGCGGCCGCCGGGCAGGGGGCGCTCGTCGACGGCGCGGCTGACCTCGCGGCGGCCCTCCAGGAAGCCGACGATCTGCTCGAGTCGCGACGCGCGGCGCACGAGCACGCCGGGGTCGGCGGGGACCGTCGTCGTGGCGGCGGGGCGCAGGCCCAGGCGCACGGCGTGGGCGCGGGCGGTGCGGCTGAGCTCCCGCACGTGCGCGCGCAGGGCGATCTCGTCGGGGCCCGGCGGCAGCCCGGCCACGGACACGGGCGCGGTCTGGGCCGCGGCCGGCTCGGCCGAGTCGAGCACGGCCGCGCCGACCGGCAGGGCGGTCGCGACCAGGGCAAGGCACAGGATGGACTTCAAGCGTGTTCGCCTTTCAGCGTGGGCGGGCCCGCACGTCCGTGCGCGGGGCCGGGAGCGGGCGGGCCGCCCCGGTCTGCGGGCACTCGGCCCCGGGGCGTGGATCGCCGCCGGGTCCGCGGCTGCGGCGTCGATGCCGACCGCGTCGCGCGGGCCACGTTGTCGCCGGGATCGGCCGGGGCGCCGCGCTCGACCGGACATGGAAGCGGGGGTCCGGCCGATGGCGCAAGTACCCGTTCGTCCTCGCGGATAACACCTCGACCTGCTAGCGCGTCCGCTCGGAGCGGGGTTATCGTGCCCCGGATGCGCCGTCCCACGCCCATCCACCGCCTGACGCCGCCGTAGGAGCCCGCGGGCCCGCGCGGCCCCGCTCCGTCGTCGTTGACGCCGTCCGGGAGGGCGGCCGGAGGGACCTGGGATGTCGGTCTACATCGCGCTGCTGGCGCGCCCCGGCGCCCGTGCGCTCGCCCTCGCCTGCGCGGCGGGGTGGCTCGCGTTCGCCGGAATCACCCTCGCGATCGTCCTGCTGGTGCAGGAGGGGACGGGCTCGTTCGCCGTCGCCGGCCTGGCCGTGGGCGGCTTCGCGGCGGGCGCGGGCGCCCTGGCGCCCGTCCGCGGCCGGCTGGTCGATCGCCGCGGCGCCGCGGCCCTCCTGTGCCTGGGCGCGGCCTACACCGTGGTCCTTGCGGCGCTGGTGGGCCTCTCCGGTCACGGGCCGCGGCCCTGACGGTGGCGGTCGCGACGGTCGCGGGGGCGCTCTCGCCGCCGCTCATCGCGACCGCCCGGGCGGCGTGGCCGCGCATCGCCGGGCCCGGCCTGACGCGCGCCGCCCACGCCACCAACGCCCTCCTGGGCGATGTCGCCGCCATCCTCTCGCCGGTCCTCGTCGGCCTGCTCGCCGCCACCGCCGGGCCCGCTGTCGCGCTCGCCGCCATCGGCGCCGGCCCCCTCGTCGGATGCGTCCTGGTGGCGCGCCTCTCCGGGGGCGTCTCAATTGAGAACCGCGGCGAGTCTCAATTGAGAGCGGGCGGCGCCATGCGGTTCCCGGGGGTCCGGACGATCGTGCTGGCCGGGCTGCCCCTCGGCATCGCGCTGGGCGGCCTGGAGGTGGGCGCGCCCGCGTTCGCGCTGGACGACGGGCACGAGGCGCTCGTCGCGGTGCCGCTCGCGTCGTTCGCCGCGGGGAGCGTGCTCGCGTCGTTCTGGGTGGGGCACAGCCGCCGGGCCGGCGGGCCCGCGGGCCGCTTCATGGCCGGTGCGGTGCTGCTCGCGGCGGCGCTGGTGCCCGCGCCGTTCGCGGGCTCGATCGGCGCCCTGGCGGCGATCCTCGCGGCGGCGGGGATCGGGTTCGGGCTGCTCAACGTCGGCTGCCTGGAGCTGCTGGACGTGGTGGTGCCGGGGCGCAACGCCATCGAGGCGCTCACCTGGCTCACCAGCGCCGAGGGGCTGGGGCTCGCCGCCGGCGCGGCGGTCGCCGGCGCGCTCGCCGCGCAGGGGCCCGCCGCCGCCCTCGCGGTCGCCGCGGTGGCCCCGGCGGCGACCGCCGCGGTGGCGGTGGCGCGCCGCGGCACGCTCGGGCCCCCCGGTCCCTAGGCTTGCGTCCGTGGCGGAGGATGCACGCACCCGGCGGACCCGGTTCCTGAAGGAGCTGGCGCAACGCGACCTCTACGCCTGGTTCGGCATCCCGCCCGACGCCGGCGACGACGCGATCCGCGAGGGGGCCGAGCGCAAGCGCCGCGAGCTTGCGGGCACGCCGATGCCGCAGAACCGCCGCGCCGTCGAGAAGGCGTTCTGCGACCAGGGCGAGAAGGCCCTGCTCAGGCCCGACATCCGGCGGGAGTACGACGAGCTGCTGCGGGCGTCGCGGGATCCGCGGCGGGCGCAGGAGGCGGTGTCGCGGAACGTGGCCGAGCGGGAGGAGCGCCTGCGGGCCGCGCGCGACCGCATCGAGCACTTCGGCGACGACGACGCGCGGATGGCGCCCGGCGCCGCGATGTCGATGACGGGCGACGAGGCGCAGGAGGCCCTCGCCGCCGAGCACCGCGCCGCCGCGAAGGTCGACCGACTTCGGCGAGGCGCTGGCCACCGCGCGCCGCGCGCGGGTGGAGGGCGCCGCCGTCCGCGCGCTCGCGTTCGCCGAGCGGGCGCACGCGATCCGCGAGACCGCCGGCAGCCTCACCACACTCGGTGCCGCCCGGCGCGACGCCGGCGACCTGGCCGGCAGCGAGGAGGCCCTGCGCCGGTCCGTGACGCTCCTGTCCACCGTCCGCGAGAACGCACCGGGGTGGGTCGCGCTCTCCGCCACCCTGCGCGCGCGCGGCGATCTGGACGGCGCCGAGCAGGCCGCGCTCCGGGTGATCGAGGAGGACGACGAGAACGCCTACGCCTGGCGGGCGCTGGCGCTGATGCTCACCGACCGCGGCGAGACCGTCCGCGCCGGCGACGCCTGGGAGCGCTCGGCCGGCTTCGGCCTGGACGTCCCCGGGGCCCTCGCCGGGCTGGAGGTGCTCCGCAAGGACGCCCTGGCCCGCAACGACCTGCTGGGCGGCGCGAACATCGAGGACCGCATCACCCGCATCAGACGGGGCTGAGCGACCTCCAGGCGGGCCCCAGGCGCAGGCGCTCGCCGTGCTCGCGCAGCCAGGTGCGCGACGCCTCGTAACCGGGTCGCACCTCCCCGAGGAGGCCCCAGAAGGCGGGGGAGTGGTCCGGGTGGACGAGGTGGCACGCCTCGTGTGCCACGACGTGGTCCAGCACGGGCTCGGGCGCCAGCAGCAGCCGCCACGAGAACGACAGTCGCCCCGGGGCGGTGCAGCTTCCCCAGCGCGACCGGGGATCGCGGACGGCGATCCGGGTGACGTCCCGTCCCAGCTCGGCGGCCAGCGCGCGGGCGCGGGGCTCGAGCTCGGCGAGGGCCGCGCGCCGGTACCAGCGCTCGACGGGGGCGTCGAGACCGCCGCCGGCGTCCGGCCGCACCACCAGGCGGTCACCGCGCCGTGTCGCGCGCCCGCCGCCGCCGGGCGCGCCCACCGCCTCGAGGGTCAGCGTCCCGTCCAGCAGCGCCAGCGCGTCGCCGCCGGCCAGCGGGCGCGCCGCCGGCAGCTCGGCAAGCCGGTCGGCCACCCAGCCCCGGTGCTCCCGCAGGAACGCCTCCAGGGCGGCGGCCCGGACCCGGGCGGGCACGGTCACCCGGACGCCGTCGGCGCCGACGCGCAGCGTCATCCGGCGCGCGCCGCGGTGGCGCACGACGCGGCAGGGGAACGGCTCGGTCCGGCGGTCCGTCGCCGGCCGCCTCAGGCGCCGAAGAGCCGCAGCTCCGGCTCGCGCAGCCCCCGCAGCTCGGCGAGGTCGATGCACGCGGTCGCCAGCCCGCGGGAGGTCGCCAGGGTCCGCGCCTGCGGCTTCATGGTCTCGGCCACCAGCGTCCCGCGGCACGCCTGGAGCCCGTGGTCGGCGCGGATGTACTCGAGGTAGCGGCAGAGCTGCTCCACGGCGTCGATGGTGCCGACGCGCTTCACCTCGACCGCCACGTAGCCGTCGGGGTCGGCGCACAGCAGGTTGACCGGCCCGACGGGGGTGGGGTACTCGCGCCGCACCAGGCGCATCCCGGCGCCCAGCACCTGCGGCGCGGCGGCGAGCGCCTCCTGCAGGTCGCGCTCCACGCCGTCCTTCTCCAGCCCGAGCCCCTCGCCCATGTCGTGGTCGACGTCGGACAGGACGTCGTCGATGTGGATCTCCAGCCGCTCGAGTCGGGATGCGCTGCCCTTCTCCACCACCAGCATCCCGGGCGACTCGGTGATGCGCGTCGCCGGCGTCATCCAGTTGAGCGGCTTGTAGCCGCCCGCGTCGGAGTGGACCAGCACCGAGCCGTCCTGCTTCAGGATCACGAGCCGCACCGCCATCGGCAGCACGGCCGACACGCGGCCGGAGTAGCGGACCTCGCAGCGGGCGACGATCAGGCGCATCCGCCGGGACGCTACCGCGCTCGCCCGGACGCCACGCGTGCGGAATCCGCCGGAAGCGCGCGCGACTGCGTTGAACCGGCGCTCCGTGGGTAGGCTCGGGGGCCGTGAGGGTCGTCCTCGTGCACAACCCGGCCTCCGGGTCGGGTTCCGGACCGTCGGGAGACGAGCTCGCGGCGCTGCTCCGGCAGGAGGGCGCCGCCGAGGTCGCGTGCCTGCCCGTCGAGGAGGGGCTGGCGGCGATCGTGCCGGGCATCGACCGCGCCGTGGTCGCGACCGGCGACGGCGTGGTGGGGCCCGCGGCCGAGGCGGCCGGCGCGGCGGGCGTGCCCCTCGCGGTGATCCCCAGCGGCACCGCCAACGACTTCGCCAGGCGGATGGGCCTTCCGGACGACCCGCGCCAGGCGGCCCGCCTCGCGGTGCGCGGCGAGCACCGGCGCCGCCTGGACCTGGCGCTGATGGCCGACCACCCGTTCGTGAACGTCGCCACCGCCGGGATGTCGGTCGCCGCCGCCCGCCGCGCGGCACCGCTGAAGCGGGTGCTGGGCCCGTTCGCGTACTTCGTGGGCGCGGGCGTGACCGCGGCGGTGGGGAGGGCGCTGCGCTGCGTGGTCGACGTGGACGACCGCCGCGTGTTCCAGGGGCGGGCGTGGCAGGTGATGGTGGCGTGCTCCGGGTCGTTCGGCGCCGGCTCGGTGATCGACGAGGCCGACCCGGACGACGGCCTGCTGGACGTGGTGGTGATCGAGGCGGGCAACCGGCTGCGGCTGGTGCAGTACGCCACCGCCCTGCGCGAGGGGCGGATCACCGACCAGCCCGGGGTGCTGAGCACGCGCGGCGCGCGGGTGTCGCTGGGCCTGGCGGACGGCGCGGAGCTGAACGTCGACGGCGAGGTGATCCCCGCGCGCATGCCGATCACCATCGCGCCCGCCCACTTCGAGGTGGTGGTCCCGTGAACCGCCGCTGGCCGGCCGGGATCGCCCTGTGGGCGGCGCTCTGGTACGCGAGCGACTCGCTGCGCCATCGCCGCGAGGGCGGCCGCGGCTACACCATCGACGACCCGCCGGAGGTCGGCGGCGAGGGCTTCCTGCGCGCCGCCGAGTCGCTCACCCAGGCGCCGATCAGCCGCGGCAACGAGATCGAGCTGCTGATCAACGGCGACCGCATCTTCCCGTGCTTCCTCGAGACGATCCGGAGCGCCCGGCGGACCGTCAACCTCCTCACCTACGTCTACTGGCAGGGCGACATCGCCGAGGAGGTGGCCGAGGCCGTCTGCGAGCGCGCGCGCGCCGGGGTGACGTGCCGGGTGCTGATCGACGCGGTCGGCGCGGTCAAGATGAGCGGGTCGCTGATCGAGCGGATGGAGGAGTGCGGGGTGGTGGTGCGCCGCTTCCGGCCGCCCAAGCCCTACGCCATACGGCGGGTGAACAACCGGACGCACCGCAAGATCCTGGTGGTGGACGGGTCGGTCGGCCTGACCGGCGGCGTCGGGATCGCCGACGAGTGGACCGGCGACGCGCACGACCCCGACCACTGGCGCGACACCCACGTGCGCGTGCGCGGCCCCGTGGTGCGCGGCCTGCTCGGCGCCTTCGCCGAGAACTGGCTGGAGGCCACGGGCGAGGTGATCGCCGGCGACGACGACCTGCCGGAGCTCGAGCCGGTCGGGGACGGCGCCGCCATGCAGGTGATCCGCTCGACGGCCGGGGTGGGGGACACGAACGTCGAGACCCTCTACTTCCTGGCGATCGCCGCGGCGCGCGAGACCATCGACCTGACGTCGGCCTACTTCGCGCCGCGCCCCGCATTCCTGAGGGCCCTGGAGGACGCCGCCCAGCAGGGCGTGCGGGTGCGGCTCCTGGTGCCCGGGCCGGCGATCGACAAGGCCGTGGTGCGCCACGCCGGCCGCGCCACGTACGGGGGCCTGCTGGACGCGGGCGCGCGGATCTGGGAGTACCGGCCGACGATGCTCCACGCGAAGACCCTGGTCGTGGACGGGGCGTGGTCGGTCGTGGGGTCGGCGAACTTCGACAACCGCTCCTTCCAGCTCAACGACGAAGCGGTGCTCGCCGTCCAGGACCGCGACTTCGCCCGGGCGCTGACGGACGAATTCACCGCGGACATCCAGGTGTCCGGCGAGATCACGCTCGACGAGTGGCGCCGCCGCCCGGTCACCGAGCGCGCCCGGGAGGTGGCGTCCCGCCTGCTGCGGCGGGAGCTGTGAGGCCCCGCGACCTGACCCTCGCCGCCGTGGCGGTGGGCGGCGCGACCGGCACGTGGGCGCGGCTGGGGGTGGCCGAGGCGCTGCCCGTCCACGCGGGCAGCTGGCCGTGGGCCACCTTCCTGGTCAACCTGGCCGGCGCCGCGCTGCTCGGCTGGGCGGGGACGCTGCTGCTGGAGCGGACGCCGCCCACGGCCTACCGCCGCCCCCTCGTCGGCAGCGGCCTGTGCGGGGGGCTGACCACCTTCAGCACCCTCCAGCTCGAGGTGGTGGAGCTGGGGCGCGACGGCCACGCGGCGCTCGCCGGCGCCTACCTGGTGACCTCCGTGCTGCTCGGCATGGCGCTGGTGGTGGCCACGTCCGGGCTGGTCCGCCGGGCGGGCCTCGTGCCCGCGTGACCCCCGTCGCCTGGCTGCTCGCGGGCCTGCTCGGCGCGGGCGGGGCGGTGGGGCGGGTGGTGCTCGACGGCGCCGTCTCGCGCCGCACGTCGGGGGCGATGCCGTGGGGGACGATGGCGGTCAACGTGCTCGGCTCCCTGGCCCTGGGCCTGCTGGTGGGCGTGGGCGTCGACGGCGACGCCCGGCTGATCCTGGCGGGCGGGCTGGTGGGTGCGTTCACCACGTTCTCGACCTGGATGCTCGAGACCCAGCGCCTGCTGGAGGAGGGCTGGGACTCGGCCGCGGCGCTCAACCTCGGCCTGAGCGTCGCCCTGGGCGTCGGCGCCGTCGGCCTGGGCTGGTGGCTCGGCTCGCTGGCGTGAGCGAGCACCTGAAGCTCGTGGTCCACCACGGCGAGCGCGCGCGCACCGGGGGTCGCCTGACCGGCGACGTCGTGCTCGAGGCGGTCGCGGGGGCCGGCGTCGCCGCCGCGGTGGCGTTGCGCGGCGTCGAGGGCTTCGGGGCGCACCACCGGCTGCGCACCGACCGGCTGCTGACGCTCTCCGACGACCTGCCGCTGGTGACGCTGGCGGTGGGCTCCGCGGGGGTCGTCGCGCCGCTGGCGACGGCGGTGGCCGAGCTGGTGCCCAGCGGGCTGATCACCCTCGAGCGGGCGGCGCTGCCGGGCCTCGGGCTCGACGACGACCTGTTCCCGGCCACGGCGGGCGGGACCGCGAAGCTCACCGTCCACTGCGCGCGCGGTGCCCTGCGCGCGGTGGCGGACGCCCTGGTGGCCGAAGGGGCGGCCGGCGTGACCGCGCTGGTTGGCGTCGACGGCGTCCTGGCCGGGCGCCGCCGCCGGGGGCCGGTGCTCGGCGGCGGGCGCGACGTCCCGGCGGCCGTCATCGCGGTGGGGCCGTCGGCGGCGCTGCTGCGCGCCCTCCCGCGGGTGCGCGGTGCGGCGGGGGCCGGGCAGGTCCTGTGCCTGGAGCGCGTCAACGTGGTCCGCCGCGCGGGCGCCGCGGTGGGGCCGCTGCCCATGGTCCCGGAGCGCGACGCGGCCGGGCTGGGCCTGTGGCAGCGGGTGCTGGTGGCCCTCGGCACCGAGGACCGCGCCGCGCACCGCCTGGTCCGCGACCTGCGCGCGGCGGGTTGCGCGGGCGCCACCGCCCTGCGGGGCGCGTTCGCGACGTTCGGCGGGGCGGTCCACGAGGAACGGGCCCTCGCGCTCCGCCGCCGCGCCCCGGTCCACCTGACGCTGGTGGACACCCCCGCGGCCGTCCACCGGCTGTGGCCCGTCATCGAGGCCGCCACGGCGCGCGACGGCCTGGTGACGTGCGAGACCCTTCCCGCCGTCCGGATCCACCCGGTGGGCGGCCGGCGCGTCGGCGGCCTGCGCCTGGCCGCGCCGGCGCGATGAGCGGGCGCTAGGCGGGGTACTCCACCCGGCCCGCCGCGGGACCGCGGACCTCCGCGTCGCGCTGCGGCGCCGATGCCGGATCGTCAGGCCGGGGAGGCTCGATGCGCCGGGCCTTGGCGAGGAAGGGGAGGGCGATCGCCGAGATCGCGCCCGAGAGCAGATACGAGGCCGGGTAGCCCCAGACGTCAGCCGTGCGGCCGAGGACCGGCTGGGCCACCACCCCGCCGCCCGAGGACATCAGCGAGTCGAAGGACAGGATGGTCGCCCGCTGCTGGGACGGGATGCGCTCGTTCAGGTACGCCTGCCGGATGGGGACGGAGGCGGCGAAGAGCAGCCCCCAGACGGTGATCAGCACGATCGCCACCCAGAACACCTCGATCAGCCCGATCAGGATCAGCGTCGCCACGGCCAGCGCCTGCGCGGCGAGCAGCGCCGAGGTGCGGCGGCGGAACCGGGAGCGCAGCCACGGCGCGACGAACCCCCCGATGATCTGCGCCCCCGCGACGATCGCGGCGACCAGCCCCGCGACGCCGTACGCCTCGGGGTCTCCGTAGAGGTCGAGCAGGTAGGGCTGGAGGGCGTAGAAGACGTAGATCCCCACCCCGCCGGAGAACGGCGCCGCCAGCATGATGTAGCGAACCGACGGGACCCGCAGCCCGTACCGGACGGAATCCTCGGCGAGGAGCCGCATCTCGGCGAGCGGGTGCCCGCGCCGCGTCGGCGTGAACCCGATGTCCCGCATCAGCGCGAACGCCACGCCGAACATGAGGGCGAGCACGACCGCCCGCAGCACGAACGGGACGCCGAGGTTCGTGACCTGGGCGATGTACCCGCCGGCGACCGAGCCGGTCAGCATGCCCACCCCGGTCAGGATCTGGGCCCGGGAGAACACGGGGTCGAGCGCGCCCTCGTATCCCGTCGCGGCGAGGGCGTCGACCAGCCAGGCCTCGGTCGCGCCGGAGAAGAACGTGAAGCCGAGGCCGAGGATCAGCGAGACGACGGCCCACGCCCAGAACGGCGCGGTCACCTCCCAGAGGAGCACGTAGAGGCCCGTGCCCACCGCGAGCGTCACCGTGCCGAGCAGGAACGACACCCGCCTGCCCCACATGTCCGCGACGATCCCGGTCGGGACCTCGAACAGGACCATCCCGGCCGTGAAGAACGCGTTCGCGGCGAATGCCTCGAGGTTCGAGAGCCCGGCGTCCAGCAGGAAGATCGTGTTGATCCCCCAGATCAGGGACGCGGCGACCGTGTTCCCGAGCACCAGGACGTAGTAGGTACGGGTGACGGTGGCGGGGCTCGTGGGCATCGGGGGCAGCGTTCGAGCTTAATCGAACATCGGGGACGCTGCCCGGTGAGACGGCGGGCGGCGGTCCGCGAGGCGGTGTCGTCGCCTAGGGTGCCGCGGAGGCCCCACGACAGGGAGGCGCGCGATGGACATCGACAAGCTCACGGACCAGGCGAAGAAGCTCATCGACGACCGCGGCGGCATGGACGCGCTGAAGGAGGACGCCGAGGAACTGAAGGACATCGCCCAGGGCGGGGGCAGCCTGACCGACAAGGCGAAGGCCGCTGCCGAGGCGATCTCGGACCCGGGCGCGAAGGGCGACGACACGCCCCCCAAGAACCCCGCCGGCTAGCGGTCCCCGAGCCTCAGGATCCGCGCAGCTCGGACGCCGGGAGGTCCTCCGGCAGGGGGACCTCCTGCGGCGGCCGCGGGTCGTCGTCGTCCCAGTCCGTGTAGGCCAGGCCGTCGCGGCCCTCGTGCGGGTTCGCCCCGCCGATGGCCAGGACGTTGCACGATCTCGGGCCCCAGGTTCACCACGCGGCGGCGCACGCCGGGCGCGACGCGCATGAGCTCGCCGGCCTCGAGGTCGTGGGCCTCGCCCTCGACCTCCAGCGTCAGCCGCCCCGACAGCACCACGTAGACCTCCTCCTGGCGCTCGTGGCGGTGGATGCGGCCGCGCTGGCCGGGCCGCAGGAGCATCTGGTTCAGGCCGAAGCTGGTGACGCCCAGGGCACGCCGGAGGGGGACGAACCGCTCCGGGTCGTCCGGGTTCGAGCTTCGCGCGGGCGACGCCGTCCTCCATCGCGCGTCAGGATAACCGGGTGGGAGCAGCCTCCGTCGGACGCGTCGAGACCCGGCGCGCGGTCCTGTTCACGCCCGGCGCGCCCCTGCGGCTCGACTCGGGGGCGTCGCTCGCCCCCGTGGAGGTCGCGTACGAGACGTACGGGCGGCTGGACGCGCGGCGCGCGAACGCCGTGGTGATCTGCCATGCGCTGACCGGCGACGCCCACGCCGCCGGTCACCACGGCGACCCGGACCGGCCCGGCTGGTGGGACAACCTCATCGGCCCCGGCAAGCCGGTGGACACCGACCGCTTCTTCGTGATCTGCGCCAACCTGCTCGGCGGCTGCCAGGGCACGACCGGCCCGTCGTCGACCGACCCGGCCACCGGGCGGCCGTACGGCCTGCGCTTCCCGCTGTTCACGGTGTCCGACCTCGTGCGCGTGCAGCGGGCGCTGGTGCGGCACCTGGGCGTGGAGCGGCCCCTGGCGGCCGTGGGCGGGTCGCTGGGCGGCATGCAGGCGCTCCAGTGGTCGCTCGACGCCCCCGGCGAGCTGGGCGCGGCGCTGGTGATCTGCGCGTCGAGCCGGCTCTCGGCGCAGAACATCGCCTTCTCTGCGGTCGCCCGCGAGGCCATCATGGGCGACCCGGACTTCAACGGGGGCGACTACCACGGGACGGGCGCGCGCCCCGACCGTGGGCTCGCGACGGCCCGCATGCTCGCCCACATCACGTATCTCTCCGAGGAGTCCATGCGCCACAAGTTCGGGCGCCGGATCCAGGACGCCGACGCACCCCGCTTCGGCTTCGACGTGGACTTCGAGGTGGAGAGCTACCTCCAGCACCAGGGCGCGTCGTTCCTGAAGCGCTTCGACGCCGGCAGCTACCTCTACCTGACGCGCGTCATGGACTACTACGACGCGTTCGCCGACCCCGCGGCCACGTCGCGCGCCCTGGCGGCGGAGCGACACCCGCTACCTGGTGCTGTCGTTCGACAGCGACTGGCGCTTCGACACCGCGCACTCGCGGGAGATCGTGCGGGTGCTGTCGGCGGCGGGCGCGCACGTCACCTTCCGCGAGATCCGCTCGCCGCACGGGCACGACTCGTTCCTGCTGGAGATCCCCGAGTACCACCGGACGGTCGCCGGGTTCATGGACCGCCTCGACCGCGAGCTGGTCGCATGAGACCCGACCTGCAGGTGGTGGCGGCGCTGGTGCCCGAGGGCGCGCGCGTGCTGGACCTGGCGTGCGGCGAGGGGGACCTGCTGGCGGAGCTCGCGCGCGCCCGGGGCTGCCGGGTGCAGGGCGTCGAGCGTCGACCCGGAGGCCTTCCACGCCTGCGTGGCGCGCGGGTTGCCGGTGGTGCACGCGGACATCGACGACGGGCTGCCCGAGTTCGACGACGACGGGTTCGACCTGGTGGTCCTGTCGCAGGCGCTGCAGGCGACCAGGCGCCCGGTCCGGGTACTGCGGGAGATGATGCGCGTCGCCCCCGCCGGGATCGTCTCCTTCCCCAACTTCGGCCACTGGCGTCTGCGGGCCGGCCTGCTGCTGCGCGGGACGATGCCCGTGAGCCGCACGCTTCCGCACCCCTGGTTCGCGACGCCGAACATCCACCTCTGCACGCTGCGCGACTTCGAGCGGCTCGCGGCGGCGGAGGGCCTGCGGGTGTCGGCGCGCCGCCTGCTGGACGAGGACGGGCGGACGGCGCCCGAGCGCGCGGAGCGGCGGCCGAACCTGTTCGCCGCCGGCGCCGCCTACCTCCTGGCCCGGTAGCCGGTGAGATTCCATCCGCTCCTTCATCGACGCCGTCGAGGCGTTCGGCGAGCGGCTCGCCGCCGTCCACTGGGGGTTCCTGGTCCTGGCCGCCGTCGCTGGGGATCACGAACCTGGCCCTCCGCTCGCGCGCGTGGCAGAACATCCTGCGGGCGGCGCTCCCCGGCGAGCAGATCCAGTACCGGACGACGTTCGGGGCGTACTGCGCCGGCGTCGGCGTGAACGCGGTGCTCCCGGCCCGCGCCGGCGACCTGATGAAGATGTACCTGGTGCGCCGGGCCGTCCCGAACTCCGGCTACGCGACGCTCACGGGCAGCCTGGTGTGCGAGACGGTCGTCGATGTGTTCATCGCGTCCGGGCTGCTCGTCTGGGCGCTCACCGCGGGGATCCTGCCGGGCGTCCGGCTCCCGGAGATCCCGGCGTTCGACCTGTCCCTGGCGCTGCGGCACCCGTTCTGGACGCTCTTCATCGCGGCGTTCATCCTGGCCCTCTTCGTGATGCTGGGGCGGCGGGTGCGCCAGTTCTGGCACGAGTTCGGCCGCGGCCTGGCCATCCTGCGGACCCCGGCGCGCTACCTGCGATCCGTCGTGAGCTACCAGGTGGTCGGCTGGGGCTGCCGCATCGGCGCGGCGGGGTCCTTCCTGGTCGCCTTCGGCGTGCCCGCCTCCCCCACGGCGGCGCTGACCGTGATGGTGGCGGGGAGCCTCGGGGGCCTGTTCCCCGCCACCCCGGGCGGCCTCGGCCCCAAGCAGGCGCTGCTGGTGGTGATGCTCGCCGGCGAGGCCGGGCGCACCGAGGTGCTGGCGTTCAGCGCCGGCATGGAGCTGACCCTCGTCGTGGTGAACGCCGCGCTCGGCCTGACGTGCCTGGCCCTGATCCTGAAGGACGTGCGGTTCATGCGCGCCATCCGCCAGGCCCGCAGCGACCGCGGGGACACCGCCCCCGAGGGGCCCGCCTAGGGGGTGGGGCCGGCGACGTGCAGCCCGAGGGTGCGGGCGACGTCGTCCAGGGAGAGCAGGCCCACCAGGCGCTCGCCCTCCACCACCAGCACCCGGCGCACCGGCGAGCGGCGCAGCGCCTCCATCGCGTCGTCCAGCGACGCCTCCGCCGTCAGGGCGGGAACCTTCGCGCGGCCGACCATGCAGTCGGCCACCGTCCGGCTGCGCCACTCCTCCTGCGGCACCTCGGTGAGGGCGCTGGTGGGGATGATCCCGACGGGGTGGCCGTCGTCGCCGAGCACGGCGTACGCGTCGTGGTCAAGGTCGATGCCGGAGAGACGGGAGAACTCGTCCAGCGTCAGCTCCGGGCGGGTGGTGACGGGGTCGGCGTCCATCATGTCGCCCACCAGCGGCCCCACCGGAGGCGCGATGCGCCGCACCATCTGCGCCTCGGCGCCGGCGGCCTGGAGCACGAACCAGCCGATCAGGGCGAGCCACACGCCGTTGATCCCGTCGCCGAGCACGGCGATCGCCAGCCCGAGCCCGATCATCCCGATCGCCAGGATCCGGCCGGTGCCCGCGGCCAGCCGGGTGGCCGACTGCAGGTCGCCCCTCCAGTGCCAGAGCGCCGCGCGCAGCATCCGCCCGCCGTCGAGCGGCAGGGCGGGGATCAGGTTGAAGATCAGCAGGGCCGCGTTGATCACGCCGAGCCACGCCAGGACGCCGTCGGCCGGCTCGGGCAGGCCGGGCAGCCAGGTGGCGCCCAGCAGGCCGCCGGCCAGCGCCAGCGACACGAGCGGCCCGGCGATCGCGATCCGGAACTCGGCCCCCGCGGTGGGGAACATCCCGGCGAAGCGCGCGACGCCGCCGAACAGCCACAGGGTGATGCCGTCGATCTCCATCCCGTCGCGGCGCGCCTGGACGGCGTGCCCCAGCTCGTGGAGCAGGATCGAGGCGAAGAAGCCGAACGCGGCCACGACGGCCATCGCGAAGTAGGTGTTGTCGCCCAGCCCCGGGTTGGTGTCCGGGAAGACCCCGGTCGCGAGCGTCCACATGATCAGCGCCAGCAGCGCCAGGACGCTCCAGTTGATCCCGATCTCGATGCCCGCGACGCGGCCGAGGCTGTAGCTGGTGCGCATGGGTTCAGTGTAGGGCGGTTCCGCGCCGCGGCGGGACCCCGGGGCGACCGTCCGTCCGGGGGGGCGCCCACCCCGCGCGCGGACGGTGCGGGGCGGCCCGTCCCCGCGCACCATCCTCCCCATGACACGGATGCGCGGCGAGTCGGTGCGGATGCTGGGGGCGGCGGTCCTGGGCGGCCTGGTGACGGGGCTCGTCCTGGTCGGGATCGCCGCGCTCCTCGGCATCCGCAGCGAGGCGGTGGGGGCCGGGACGGCCGACGCCGCACACGTGCGTGCGGTCTACCGCGCCGCGTCGCCGTCGGTCGTGCTCATCGACGCCGGCGACCGGACGGGCTCCGGCTTCCTGGTGGACGCGCGCGGCCACGTGGTGACGAACGCGCACGTGGTCGGCGACCGCGCCACCGTGGACGTGGACCTCGGCGGCCGGCACGTCGCGGCCACCGTGCGCGGCGTCGAGCCGTCGGTGGACGTGGCGGTGCTCACCCTGAAGGGGTCGCAGGGTGACGTGCCGCCGCTCCCGTTCGGCGACTCGGCCGGGGTGCGGATCGGCGACCCGGTCGTGGCGATCGGCGCCCCGTTCGGGCTCAACGGCAGCCTCTCCAGCGGCATCGTGTCGGGCCTTCGGCGCCAGATCGACTCGCCCAACGGCTTCGCCATCCAGGGCGTCATCCAGACCGACGCGGCACTCAACCCGGGCAACTCCGGCGGCCCCCTGCTCGACCTGGACGGCCGCGTGGTGGGCATGGCGACCCAGATCGCCACGGAGAGCGGCACCAACGAGGGGATCGGCTTCGCCGTCCCGGGCGCGGTGGTGGACCGCACGGCGCGGCGGATCATCGCCACCGGCCGCGCCGACCTGCCGTACATGGGCATCGTGGGCGGCGACGTGCCGGAGGGCGTCGTCCTCCAGGACGTCGTCGCGGACGGCCCCGCCGCCGGCCTCCTGCGCCCCGGCGACGTGATCATCGCGGTCGACGGCGCCGCCGCCACGACCAACGCCGCCCTGGCCGCGGCGCTGGCGGCACACGGCCCCGGCGACCGCGTCACGGTGCGCGTCCTGCGCGACGGCGACGAGGTGGACGTCCCGGTCGTCCTCGGCACCCGCCCGCCCCAGGGGCCCCCGGCCGCCCCCTGAACGTAGGATCGCGGTGATGGCGGCGATCCTGGCGTCCCTCCGGCACCCCGTGGTGCTCGCGCCCCTCGCGGGCGGCGCGACCACGCCCGCGCTGGTGGCGGCGGTGGGGGACGCCGGTGGCATCGGGTTCATCGGCGCCGGCTACCGCACCCCCGACGACCTCGCGGCGCAGATCGCCGCGGTCCGCGACGCTGACACCGGCGCCGTTCGGCGTGAACGTGTTCGTCCCCCGGCGCGATCCGGTCGACCCGGAGGCGCTCGACGCCTACGTCCGGAGCCTGGCCGCGGAGGCCGCCACGCTGGGCGTGGAGGTGGGGGAGGCGCGGGACGAGGACGACGCCTGGGACGCCAAGATCGCGCTGCTGACGCGGGATCCGGTCCCGGTCGTGTCGTTCACGTTCGCCTGCCCGCCCGCCGACGTCGTGGCCGCCCTGCGCGACGCCGGCTCCGAGGTGTGGGTCACGGTCACGGGCGCGGCGGAGGCGCGGGCGGCCGCCGCGGCGGGCGCGCAGGCGCTGGTGTGCCAGGGGGCGGAGGCGGGCGGCCACCGCGGCGCGTGGGACGACCGCGACGACGCCGAGTCGCTCGGGCTGCTGGCGCTGCTGCGGCTCGCGGCGGCGGCCAGCGACCTGCCCGCTGGTGGCGGCGGGCGGCATCGCCGACGGCGCCGGCGTGGCGGCGGTGCTGGCCGCGGGCGCGAGCGCCGCCCAGATGGGCACCGCGTTCCTGCGGGCCGCCGAGGCGGGCACGCACCCCGCCCACCGCGCGGCGCTGGGGGAGGAGGGCCGCACCGGCCTCACCCGGGCGTTCACCGGGCGCACGGCCCGCGGGATCGTGAACCGCTTCATGGAGGAGCACGAGGCCGACGCCGTCGTCGCGTACCCGCAGGTCCACCACGCCACGTCGCCGCTGCGCGCGGCGGCCCGGAAGTCCGGCGACGCCGGCGGCTTCAACCTCTGGGCGGGCCAGGCCCACGTGCTGGCGCGCGAGGCGCCGGCGGGGGAGATCGTGGAGACCGTCGCCGCCGAGGCGGCGGCCGCCGCCCGCGCCGCGGTGGAGCGGCTCAGGTCTCCCGGGGGCTGAGCAGGCGCAGCAGCGCGTCGCAGGCCCGGCTCGCGGGCACCGGCACGCCCAGGCGGTCGCCCTCCTCCACCACGGCGCCCACCAGGGCCTCGCGCTCCAGGCGACGGCCGGCCTCGAGGTCGAACAGGGTGGAGGAGCCCCCGGTGGGCGGCAGGCGGCGGCGGGCGTCGGCGATGTAGGCCTCGGCGGCGTCCGGGCGGCAGCGGGATCCCCGCGGCGCGGCCCACGGCGACGGTCTCGCGGCCGAGCGCCAGCATCAGCTCCACCGCCCGCGGCTCGGCGAACAGGGCCCCCACGCGGGCGCGCCCGAGGGCGGTCACCGTGTTGAGCGACACGTTCGCCACCAGCTTCGTCCACAGCGCCAGGTCGGCGTCGCCCCGCCGCACCGGCACGCCGATGGCCGCGCCCACCCGCTCCAGCGCGTCGCCGGGCCGCCCGTCGCCGCCGCCCGCCAGGGCGTCGCGCAGCTCGCCGGTGGCCGGGTTGCGGCTGGGACGCCGGATCACGTGGTCCGGGGCCGGCCGCTGGCACCCGAGGTAGACGGCGACGCCCGCGACCTCCGCGCCCGGGCACTCCCGGCGGATCGCGGCCGGGTTCGCGACGCCGTTCTGCAGGGAGAGGACCACGGCGCCGTCCGCCAGCGCGGGGGCCAGGGCGCGCGCGGCCGCCTCGGTGCTGAAGCTCTTCACGCACACCAGCGCCAGGTCCGCGGGCCCGGCCTGGGCGGGATCGCCGACGGCGCGGATGCGGACCTCGCGCTCGCCGTCCCCGTCGGTCAGGCGCAGGGGGCCGTCGCGGAGCGCCCGCAGCGTCGCCCCGTGGGCGACCGCGGCGACCGGCCATCCCGCCTCGGTGAGCCGCGCGGCGACGAACCCGCCGATGGCGCCGGGGCCGACGACGAGCGTGCGGGGCGGGTCGTCCGTGGCCCTAGACGTCGAGGCCCAGTTGCTCCTGGCCGGGGGTCACGGGGACCTCCTGGCGCGGCTGGGCGTCGACGGCGGCCTCGACCGCGAGGCGGTCGGCGCGCTCGTTGACGGCGTGACCGGCGTGGCCGCGCACGAGCGTGGGCCGCACCCGGGCGTGGCGGGCCAGCTCGGCGATCATCCGCTCCCACAGGTCGCGGTTCGCCACCGGCTGCTTGCTCGCCGTGCGCCACCCCTTGCGCTGCCAGCCGTCCAGCCACCCCTTCGCGATCGCGTTCGCGAGGTAGCTCGAGTCGGTCACGAGCTCCACGTCCGACCCCTCCGGCGTGGCGCGCAGCCCCTCCAGGGCCGCCATCAGCTCCATCCGGTTGTTGGTGGTGGGGTACTCGCCGCCGGTCAGGACGGTCTCGGCGCCGTCGGGGCCGGTGATGATCGCGGCCCACCCGCCGCGCGACTCGTCGGTCCCGTTGCCGGAGCACGCCCCGTCGGTCACCAGGGTCCAGGTCGCGGCCATTGCTCTACCTTAGTGGCCATGGCGACGACCGGTGGCGAGCGCGACGGCAGCGCGGCGGGGGAGGCGTACGACCGCTCCGCGGGCGACTACGACGACCTGCTGCGCCACAACGCCGAGGGCGCGCGGCGCCTGGTGGCCGCGATCCCGGAGGGCCGGTACGACCGGATCCTCGACGTCGGCTGCGGCACCGGATTCGTCACCGAGGCGATGGTCGACCGCTTCGGCACCCGCCACGCGACGGGGGTCAACCCGTCCGAGGGGATGCTCGCGCGCTTCCGGGAGAAGCTCGGCGGGCGCCTCGAGCTCGACCTGATCACCGCCGGCGTCCACGACATGGACGTGCCCGACGGGGCGTTCGACGCGGTCGTGAGCGGCATGGCGTTCCACTGGTTCCCGCGCCAGGAGGAGGCGATCCACGCGATGGCGCGGCGGGTCGCGCCCGGCGGGGTGCTGGCGATCCTCGCCTCCGGCGCCGGCTCCGACCGGGAGTTCAAGACGGTGCTGGAGGGGATCGACCCGCCGGTGCCCGTCGCGTGGACCGCCGCGTTCGACGCGGTCCAGCGCACCGCCGACCAGGTCGCGGGGTGGATGGGCGACGCCGGCCTCGAGGTGGTGGACGCGTGGGAGGAGCGCCGAATCCGGCGCACGCCCCCCGACGCCTACCTGGCCCGGATGGTCGCCACCTCCAGCCACATCTCCGCCGGCATCGACCCGGAGGAGCTCGCCGGGCACGCCGAGCGCACCGCCCGCGCGGTGCACGAGGCCAGCGGCCCGGAGGGCTTCGCATACGGCTTCGTGAAGCTCTTCGCGATCGCCCGCCGCCCCGTCTGAGCCGCCGCGGGGCCCCCGTTCGCGACGGGGATGACCGGACACGATGCTCCGGTTTCTCAAGAAAATGCCCACGTCGCTCGATATGGGGTGTGAACCGCGGATGCCCACGTCACGGGCAGGAGGACCGCGGACGTCACGTTCTCATGGAGGAGAGCACATGCTTGAGCGACTCCGCCGCCGCCGGAACGAGAAGGGCTTCACCCTGATCGAGCTCCTGGTGGTGGTCATCATCATCGGCCTGCTGGCTGCGATCGCCATCCCGGCGTTCCTGGGTCAGCGCAACAAGGCCAACGACGCGGCCGCCAAGTCGCTGGTGCGCAACGGCGCCACCGCGATGGAGGCCTTCTTCTCGGATGGCAACACCTACGCCACCGCCACCCCGACGAACCTTCGCACGATCGAGCCGAACATCTCGTGGTCGACCACGGCGTCCGACGCCGCGTCCGACCAGGTCAAGGTCTCCGGCCTGAGCGCCACCGGTTACATCCTGACGGCGACCAGCAAGTCCGGCACCGTGTACACGTACACCAAGGACCTGAGCGCCACCACCGGCTCCACCGTGAGCCGTGACTGCAGCCCGACCAGCGCCTGCACCGCCAACGGCACGGCAGGCAAGTGGTAGTCCGGATCACGGACTGAGGACCCGGCGCAGGTCCGCCCCGGCGGGCCTGCGCAGCCCTCACCCGCTCGCGACACCGCGAGCCCTGCAGGACCTCCCGCACCACCCAGTTTCGTTCCCCCCGCCCGCCGCCCACCACGCGGGCTCCTCGACGCAAGGAAGCGCTCGTGCCCTCGCCCGAATGGACTCGAGACCTGATGCAGACGCGACACACGCCCGGCACGGTTGACGCGCCTCACGCGCGCCCGGCGGTCGTAGCGTCGCGGGCCATGCGTCGGTCCCGCCGCCTGGCACTCGCCCTCTCTGCCTGCACCCTGGTCGTGCCGGCCCTGGCCCACGCCCAGGACCCCGCAACGGGGACCACGCCGGCCAAGACGGTCGCGTCGCCGTTCAAGGCGGACCGCCTGTCGAGCCAGCCCTCGGCGCTCATCCCGAACTCCACCGCCAACCCCGTGAGGTACCCGGAGGCGGCGGTGATCCTGGATTGGGGCGACGTGCCGGACGCGGTCTCCTACGAGGTCGAGGTCGCCGACAACCCGGGCTTCAGCAAGACCGTCTGGAAGGGCAGCACCGAGCAGTCCATCGCCGTGCCCGACGATCGTCCTCCCCGACGGCGCCTACTGGTGGCGCGTCCGCGCGGTCGACGAGGCCGGCACCATCGGCGTCTGGAGCGACGTCGCGCGGGTCGCCAAGACGTGGCCCAACATCATCGGCGGCACCAAGATGACCGCCACCCCGGGCGGCGCCGCCGCCACCTACACCGCCCTGAACCCGTACCTGTCGTGGAACCCGGTCCCGGGCGCGAAGTCCTACGACGTCGAGGTCTCCCCGGGCGACCAGTTCAACAACGTCGTCTTCGCCGCGAAGAGCATCAACCAGCCGTTCACGTCGCCGGGCGTGGTCGGGGCGCTCCCCGACGACACGTACTCGTGGCGCGTTCGCGCCCGTGACACCAACGACAACCCGGGCCCCTGGACCACGGCGGTCAACTTCACGCGCGCCTGGACGTCGCCCGTGCAGCTGGCGCCGAACGACTATCCCCTCCCGACGAGCAACCTCCTGTTCCAGTGGACGCCGGTCGACGGCGCGGAGCGCTACGAGGTCCAGGTCACGTCCGTCGCCCACACCTACGCGGGCACGGCGCTGAAGATCTCGACCTCCACCAGCGGCACCTCGCTCGTCCCGACGTTCAGCGAGGAGCGCACGCGCAACATGGCGTACGGCAACCTCTGGTGGCGGGTCCGTCCCGTCATCGACGGGGTGCCCGGCACCTGGACCGGCGAGTCGCAGGTCAACTGGCAGGCCCCGGCGAGCGCCGGGGCGGTTCCGACGCTCAGCTCGACCGGCGACAGCAACACCGGCCTTCCGCCCGTCTTGTCGTGGACGCCCGTCACCGGCGCGACGCTCTACCGCGTCGACACCGCCGCCGACCCGCAGTTCAACACCATCATCGAGTCGCGGTTCACCACCAACACGTCGTGGTCCAGCCGCAACCCGCTCCCGGACAACCAGACCGGGACGGGCTACTACTGGCGCGTCATCTGGGGTACGGGCACGGATGAGGAGCCGACCTGGGCGGTCTACGAGGGCGACCCGAGCGTGCCCGCCGCCCAGTTCCGCAAGCAGACCCAGATCACGCTCTCCTCGCCGGCGAACGGCGGGGTGGTCAACACGCCGCCGCTCCTGTCCTGGAGCGCGGTGCCCGGCATCGCCAAGTTCGACGTCGAGCTCAGCCCCGACGGCCAGTTCGCGTCCGGAACCACCCGCAAGGCCCGCGTCTTCGGCTTCGGCGGCGTCCCGGGCTCGATCGCGAACGACGAGCCCCGCCTGCCCGAGGGCACGTGGAGCTGGCGCGTCCGCGCCGTTGACGGCGGCAACGCCGGCCAGACCTGGAGCCGCGTCGGGTCGTTCAGCCTGAACAGCCCGCGGCCCACGCAGAAGGCCCCCAACGACGGCGCCTCGGTCGTGTACTCGCCGCTCATGACGTGGACGCCGGTCTCCGGCGCCGTCGCCTACGACGTGCAGGTGTCGCGCGACCCCGGCTTCGCCGCGAGCGCGACCATGCTCACGACGGCCCAGACGGCCATCGTCCCGGCACGCGAGCACATCACCACGCCGGGCGTCCACTACTGGCGCGTTCGCGCCAACTACGGCGCCGACTCGGTCGGGCAGTGGTCGACCACGCGGAGCTTCCGCAGCGTCTTCCCGCCGGACTTCAACCTGAACACGGTCCCGGCGCGGGTCGACTACCGCCAGACGGTGGTCGTCAGCGGCCAGCTCAAGAACAACGGGGCCGGCGTCGGCAAGGCGCGCCTCTACCTCGAGCGCCGCACCTACCCGAGCGACGCCTTCAAGGCCGCCGGGATGGTCCGCACCAACCCGCAGGGCCGGTTCGCGTTCTCCCTCAAGATGAGCCGCTCGGCGGACTACCGCCTGGTGTGGCGCGAGGAGGCGACCCACCCGGAGGGCACCGCGGCGTTCGGCATCGACGTGCAGCCGCGCGTCACCTTCCGCCTCGCCACCAGCCGCGTCGTGCGCAAGAAGGGCCTGGTCGTCAAGGGCAGCATCTACCCGAAGCGCCCCGCCGCCATCCAGATGAAGACCTCTGACGGCTGGCTGACGATCCGCAAGGTCAAGCCGACCCGGCAGCGCTTCCAGGTCACGGTGAGCACGGGTCGCATCGACCCGGGCACCCACCGCCTGCGCCTGTGGGTGCCGCGCGACGCGCAGCGCAAGTTCGCCAACGTGGCGAGCCGCCAGCGCGGCGTCCTCGTCTACGACCGGTTCATCGTCCGCTGATGCTGCTCGGCGCACCCACCGCCTACTGGGCGACGGTCGCGGGCCTCATCGGTCTCGCGCTCGGCTCCTTCGCCACCGTGCTGGCCTCGCGCTGGCCGGCGGGGGAGTCGCTCGTGAGCCCGCGCTCGCACTGCACCTCGTGCGCGCGCACGCTGACGCCGCTCGAGCTCGTCCCCGTCGTGTCGTGGCTGGCCCAGCGGGGCCGCTGCCGCGGCTGCGGTGGACGGGTGCACTGGCGCTACCCGGTCATCGAGCTCGCCAGCGGCGCGCTCGCGGCCGGCGCGATCCTGACCTTCGGCCCCACCTGGAAGGGGCTCGCCGCCGCGCTGCTGGGCGTCGCGCTCGTCCCGGTGACGGTCATCGACCTGCAGCACCGCCTCATCCCGAGCATCGTCGTCTTCCCGGCGGCGGCCCTCGGCCTGGGCGCGGCGATCCTCGCCGACTCCGACCGCTGGTGGGTGTACCTCGCCGCCGCGGCCGGCGCGTTCGTCTTCTTCGAGATCCTGCGCTTCGTCCACCCCGGTGGGATGGGCGACGGCGACGGCAACCTCGCCCTGCTCCTCGGGGCCGTCCTCGGCGCGAGCATCGTGCCGGCCCTGTTCATCGCGTTCGCCCTCGGGGCACTCCTGGGCGTCGCGTTCCTGGCGCGCTTCGGCGCGCGTGCCCGCAAGATGGCCGTGCCCTTCGGCCCCTTCCTCGCGACCGGTGCCCTGGTCGCCCTGTGGTTCGGTCCCTCGATGATCGGGTGGTACGCCGACCGGCTCGGCTGACCACCCCCTCGGAACTCCTGCCCTCCCCGACACGGACGTCGTCACCATGAGCACCGTCGTAGCCCTCGACATCGGCTCGAGCGCCATCGCAGGCGTCGAGCTGAAGACCGCCCGCGAGCGTGTGACGCTCGCGAAGGCCGCGGTCGAGCCACTGCCCCCCGGACTCGTGCACGACGGAGAGATCGTGCGCCCGGACGAGCTCGCCGCCGAGATCAAGCGCCTCTGGAAGACGGCGCGATTCTCGGGGAAGCGCGTCCGCCTCGGCGTCGCGAACCAGCGCGTCGTGGTGCGGACCATCGAGCTCCCCGCGCTCGACGACGAGCGCGAGCGCCGCGCCGCCGTCGAGTTCGAGGCGGCAGAGCAGATCCCGATCCCGCCCGACCAGACGGTGGTGGACTCGCAGCCGGTGCTGCGGTTCAGCAACGACGCCGGCGACCGCGAGCGGCACGTCGTCGTCGCGGCCCACCGGGACATGGTCGAGGGGCTCGTCTCCACGGTCCGCCAGGCCGGCCTCCAGCCGGTCGGGATCGACCTCGAGGCCTTCGCCATCCTGCGGGCGCTGCTGCCGCCGCCGATGGTCATCGACGAGGGCTCGGCCGACACGCAGGCCCAGGCGGTCTGCCACGTCGGGGCCGAGGTCACGAACATGATCGTCGCGGTCGACCGGCGCTGCCACTTCACGCGCCTCGTCGGCTTCGGCGGCAGCCACCTCACGAAGGCGGTGGCCGACCGCACCGGCCTGCCGGCCGAGGAGGCCGAGGCCGTCAAGACGGCGTGCGGCCTGCTCGGCGAGCCGCTCGACGGCTGGGACCCGGACACGGTCGCGGAGGTGCGCCACGCGCTCGCGCTCGGCGCCCGCCCGCTGGTCCGCGAGATCAGCCGGTCGCTCGACTACTACCGGTCGCAGAGCTTCGCGCGGCCCATCGAGAAGCTGGTGATCTCCGGCGGCACGGCGCTCTGCACGGGCATCGACCGCTACCTCCAGCAGGGTCTCGGCATCCCGGTCGAGATCGGCGACCCCCGCCTGCAGCTCGACGACGCCGGCGACCTGTCGTCCGATGTGGCCGCCCGCGCGGCCGTGGCCCTCGGCCTGGCGCTCGACGCGCCGGAGCGGTCATGAGGGCGGTCAACCTCCTCCCCCAGAAGGAGCGCCGCACGCCGGGCTTCGCCGGCGCCAAGGCTCCCCTCGCGGTGGTCGGCGCGGTCGCCGTCCTCGGCGGCATGGGCTTCTGGGGCTACTCGCTCCACGGCCAGGTGAGCGACGTGAAGTCCGACGTCGCGACCGCCACCTCGGAGCGCGACGGCCTGCGCGACCAGCTCGGTGCGTTCCAGGCGGCCCAGGCGCGCGACGCCGCGCAGGAGGTCCGCACGGGCGCCGTGGTCGGCCTCGTCACCGGGCGCGTCAACTGGGAGCGGGTCATCCGCGACCTGTCGGCGGTCCTGCCCCACGACGTCTGGCTCACCAACCTGAAGGGCGAGACCGAGGTCGCCGCGGCCCCCACGGCCGCGACGGCCAACGCCCCGAACCTCAACAACACGACCGTGCCGCGCGGGGTCCACCTCGACGGCTACGCCTACAACCAGGACCAGGTGGCCCTGCTGATGGCAAGGGCCGCGACGGTCCCGGGCCTCGGCGAGCCGCGCCTCGCGAGCAGCGAGGTGCAGGCGGGCGACGTCAAGGACGTCATCCACTTCGTCATCGACATCCCCATCGACCAGCGCGCGCAGGACCGCTCGACGCTCACCCCGGTGAGCGGCGCTGCGGCGACCTCCACGGCCTCCGGAGTCACGCCATGAAGATGACCAAGCGCGACCAGATCCTCATCGCGGTGATCGGCGTGATCGTGATCGTCGGCGGCTTCTACTGGTTCGTCGTCAAGCCGGCCAAGGCCGACCTCGGCACCCAGAAGAACACGCTGTCGGCGGTCCAGAACGAGACCAACGACCTGCGCGACACCCTCGACCGGATGGCGGCCACCGACAAGGGCGAGTCGCAGCGGACCGCGGAGCGGCTCCGCCTGTCGAAGGCCCTGCCGGAGACCACCGAGACGCCGGGCGTCGTGGTGCAGCTGCAGCGGCTCGCCGACCGGGCGAACGTTGAGCTCACCTCGATCAAGACGAACACCTACAGCGACTACGGCTCGATCCGCGGGACGGAGTTCGAGGTCCGGGTCACCGGCCGCTTCTTCGACGTGGACGACTTCCTGTACCGGGTCCACCGCCAGGTCGCCGTGAACGAGAAGGACCGCCCCGTCGTGGGCGGCCGGCTCTTCGCCACGACGTCAGTGGACCTGACCCTCCAGCAGGACGGCGAGTCCAACGGCACCAGCGGCGCCCCGAAGGGCGACGACCAGGTCGTCGGCACCGTGAAGGTCGTCGCGTTCTCCAGCGTCCCCGGCGGCGCCGGCGCCGGCACGAGCGTCGTGCCGACCACGGCCGTCGCCGCGCCCGCCACCACCACCACGACCGCGCCGGCCACCGGCACGGGCACCACGACCGGCGCGGGCTCGGCCCCGGCGGTCGCCACGCCGAGCTCCGGAGGTACCCAGTGATCCGCCGACGCCACATCGCGCCGCTCGTCGCCTGTGCGGCCGCGGCCCTGATGCTCGCCGGCTGCGGCGGCGGGGGCGGTGGCGGCGGCGACGCCGCCGCGGGCGACAGCGCTGCGCTGCCGGACGCCTCCGTGCCGATCGCCCTGGGCGTCGGCGCGGCCGAGTCGGCCAGCGAGGCGATCGCCGCCCTCGGGACGCCGGGCGCGGTCGACTCGGAGGGCCTCGGCAAGACGCTGTCCGGCTACGACCGGTTCGGGACCCCGCACGACGCGTTCGACCAGCAGGTTGACCAGAACTCGAGCGCCAACTCCGAGCCGGGCACGGCCGCCGAGATCCCGGCGGACACGCCGATCAACGGCGACCCGATCGTGGCCACGCCCGTCCCGGGCGACACCGCCAACCCGAACACCGGGTCAACGCCGGACCCGACGGTCCCGGTGCAGAACCCGCGGGCGATGGAGGCCGACTTCGACGTCTCCGGAGAGCCGGTCGTGGCCCGCGAGGGCGACGCCATCCCGCCGGACACCCAGCAGTTCATCGTCCAGACGATCGGGACCACCACGGTCACGCTCGAGCTGAGCGGCGGCCTGCTGCCGGACGGCACGGACACCGTCGATCTGGACGAGGGCGAGTCGATCACGCTCTACAACGCGACCGCCAAGCGCTCGTACAAGATCAAGCTGGTGGACGTCCGCCCGGCCTAGCCGAGCAGACAGAGACGGCGGGCCGCGGCCGCCGGAGCCCCTCGGGGCGCCGGCGGCCGCGCCGTTCCCGGGATCAGTCGGGGCTCGCCGCCGGGTCCACCGAGCGCAACGGCGCCGCCTCCAGCACCTCGCCCGCGCGCTCCGCGACGGCGTCGGTGAGCCACCTGGTGGCGTCCTCGCGGGCGGCGTCCACGTCCACCACGGCGACCACGCGGGTCAGGCCGTCGCCGGCGTCGCGGCGGGTCATCCGGGGCATCGCCCGCCACGGGCCGCCGCCGCCCGACACCGCGCCCGACAGCTCGCGGACG
Organism: Miltoncostaeaceae bacterium; assembly: GCA_963749475.1. Classification (GTDB taxonomy): domain Bacteria; phylum Actinomycetota; class Thermoleophilia; order Miltoncostaeales; family Miltoncostaeaceae; genus Miltoncostaea. The sequence continues at coordinate 272,265 of CAVVMP010000007.1, read as the reverse complement.
ATCGCCTCCAGGCGCTCCGGGTCGCGGGTCAGGAACTCGATCCGGTGGGGGCGCCGGCCGCTCGGGATCACCCGGACCGCGGTGATGTTCCCGTTCGGGACGATCAGGCGCTCGCCGGCGGGGCCGTGCAGCACCGTCGTCCGCAGCCCCAGGCTCTGCACGCGCCCGGCGTAGCCGAAGGGCTCCACCCGGATGACGTCGCCGACGCCGTACTGGTCCTCGAACAGGATGAAGAAGCCGGCGATCACGTCCACCAGCAGCCGCTGCGAAGCGAAGCCGATGATGATCACCACCAGCGACGCCCCGCCGATCGCGCCGATGCCGCCCCCGCCCGCCAGGACGACGGCGATCGCGATCACCGCGGCGATCAGGATCGCGTAGCGGATCCCCGTCGCCAGGGCGGTGATCGCCGTCTGGCGCTGGCGGATCCGCGCGCCGCCCGCGGCGCGGGTCCGGGCCGCCAGCCGCGCCATCAGCCAGCCGATCGCGGCCATGATCAGCGCGGCGGCCACCAGGATCACGCCCACGAGCACCAGGCGGCCGGCCCACTCCGGCAGGCCGAACACCGCTGCCGGGAGGACCACCGGCACGGCTACGACGCGATGGGCGTCAGCGACTCGGCGAGCTCGACGAGCGTCGCGGCGGGGAAGGGCCCGCTCACGGTGTGGAGCACCGCGCCGTCACGCCAGAAGACGTGCGGCGTGATCTCCGGGCCGATCCCGAACGTCGCCGGGATGCCGTTCACGGAGACCTGCGTGGACGACAGGCGCCCGCACTCCACGCCGAACGGGTCGGCCGGCCAGGCGCGCCCGCCGGACGCGCGCTGGGTCAGCTCCACGCGCTCCCAGCCGCGCGCATAGACCGCCTGGAACAGCGACCGCCCGGGCGGGATCGAGCCCTCCGCCCCCGTGGTCTCCGTCCGCGGCGCCCAGCCCGACACCGCCAGCGTGAACCCGTCCGGGACGGCTGCGGCGGACGGCAGCTCCGGCGCGTACGGCAGGTTGCGCGCCGCGGTGGCGGGGCTGGTGCGGCGGAAGCCCTGGTCCAGGCGCTGGTCGCCGGCGCGGATCGGGCCCGCCGGGCGGAAGGCCGCCGCGGGGACCGGGCGGTTCAGCGCCCGGGGCGCCAGGGTCACGACCTCGGCGCGCGCGCCGGCGCGCTGGGTGCGGATGCGCAGCGGCAGCAGGGTGGCACGGTCCAGGTCGATCGTGCGCACGCCGCCCCGCAGGCCGGCGCAGTCGTTGCCGCCCAGCCGGACCGTGCCGCGCAGTGTGGCGCGACCGCCGGCCGTGGCCCGCGACAGGGTCACCTGCCCGGCGCGCGCGCGGGCCAGGAGCGTGTCGGAGGAGGGGGAGAAGAGCTGCCAGAGGCCGGCGCCGTCGGGCGCCGCCGGGAAGGTCCGCGCCACCCGGATGCCGCCGCCGTCGGAGAACTCGGTCTGGAGGCCGCGGTTGATCACCAGGCTCTCCAGCGGCCCGATCGCCCCCCGCAGGGGCCGGGCGGCGAAGCGGTCCGGCCCGCCGACGGCCAGGGAGGTTGACCCCGTGGACGCGGTCAGGTCGGCGCGCAGCGTCACCGCGGGCCGGGTGGGCGTCACATCGGCCGCGGCGGCGAACGGCACAGCGGTGGCCGACAGCGCCGCGCAGGCGGCGATCAGTGGGCGGACACGGGGCATCCTGAGCGCACTCTACCCCCGATGGCGGTTACACTGCGGGGCCGTGCCACTCACCTACCGCACAGCCGGGGAATCCCACGGCCCCGCGCTCTTCGCGGTGGTCGAGGGACTGCCGTCCGGTCTCCCGCTCGTCCCCGACGACATCGACACCGACCTGGCGCGGCGACAGCTCGGATACGGGCGCGGCGGGCGGATGAAGATCGAGACCGACCGCGTGCAGGTCAAGTCCGGGCTGCGCCACGGCCGCACCATCGGCAGCCCCCTCACCCTCGAGATCACCAACCTCGACTTCCCCAAGTGGGCCGAGGACCGGATGGCGATCTGGGAGCCCCACGACGAGGTGGAGCCCATCACGCTGCCCCGCCCCGGGCACGCCGACCTCGCGGGGATGCTCAAGTACGGCACCGACGACCTGCGCCCGATCCTGGAGCGCGCCAGCGCCCGCGAGACCGCCGCCCGCGTCGCCGCCGGCGGCGTCGCGAAGGCCATCCTGCGCCGCTACGGCACCGAGATCCGCAGCCACGTCGTGCGCATCGGTGACCAGGCGGTGCCGCTCCGCGACGACCTGGTCGCCGGCGACTTCGACGGGGTGGACGAGAGCCCCGTCCGATGTCTCGACCCGGAGGCGTCCGAGCGGATGAAGGCCGGGATCAAGGCGGCCGGCCAGGACCACAACACGCTCGGCGGCGTCTTCGAGGTGTGGGCGTTCGACCCCCTCCCCGGGCTCGGGTCCCACGTGAGCGGCGACGCCCGCCTGGACGGCCGCTTCGGCCAGGCCATCATGGGCATCCAGGCGATCAAGGGCGTCGAGATCGGCGCCGGCTTCGAGCTGGGGCGCATCCCGGGCAGCGAGGCCCACGACGAGATCTTCCACGACCCCGACCGCGGCTTCTTCCGCCGCACGAACCGCTCCGGCGGGATCGAGGGGGGCATGACCCACGGCGCGCCCGTCCTGATCCGGGCGGTGATGAAGCCGATCAGCACGCTCACCCGGCCGCTCGCCTCGGTGGACGTCGCCACCAAGGAGCCGCGCCAGGCCTTCAAGGAGCGCTCCGACATCTGCGCGGTGCCGGCCGCGGCCGTCGTCGCGGAGGCCGCCGTGGCGTTCGTGCTCGCGCAGGCCCTGCTCGAGAAGTTCGGCGGCGACTCGATCGCCCACCTCGACGCGGCGGTCGAGCGCTACCGCGTCGAGATCGCGGGCTGAGTGCGGCGATGGCCCGCTGGCTCGTGCTGACCGGCTACATGGGCGCCGGCAAGACGTCCGTCGGCCGCCGGGTCGCCGGCCGGCTCGGCCGGTCGTTCACCGACGCCGACCGGGTCATCGAGGAGCAGGCGGGGATGCCGATCCCCGAGATCTTCTCGCGGCGCGGCGAGCTGTGGTTCCGGCGCACCGAGGAGCGCGTGATCCGCGACGTCCTGTCCGGCGAGCCGGGCGTGCTGGCCCTCGGCGGGGGCGCGGTGGAGAGCGCCCGCACCCGCGACCTGCTGCGCCGCACCGCCGACGTCGTGTGGCTCAAGGCCAGCCCGGGCGTGGCGTGGTCGCGGGTCAAGGACTCGGACCGCCCGCTCGCCACCGACGAGGCCCGCTTCGCCCGCCGGCTCGCGGCGCGCGAGCCGAACTACCGCGAGGCGGCCCACCTGGAGGTCGACGCGGACGGCCCGGTCGACGAGGTGTCGGCGCGCGTCGCGGCGTGGGCCGCGCGGGAGGCCGCCGAGGTCGGCCGGTGAACGTGTCCGCGCCGTCGCCGACGCTCTGGGCCGAGTGGGGGACGGTCCGCTACCCGGTCCACCTGGGGTCCGGGCTGCTGCCCCGCATCGCCGAGATCTGGGAGGCGCGGGAGAGCGCCGCCGTCCTCCTGGTCAGCGACGGTAACCTGCCCGAGGTGGCGCGGCGGGCCCGCGCGGCGCTCCAGGAGGGCGGCCTCCGCGTGATCAGCGCCAGCGTGCCGCCGGGGGAGGGCTCCAAGTCGTTCGCCCAGCTCGAGCGGCTCACGCGCCTGGCCGCCGAGGCCGGGCTGCGCCGCCACGACGCGGTGGTGGCGCTCGGCGGCGGGGTCGTCGGCGACCTCGCCGGCTTCGTGGCCGCCAGCTACCAGCGCGGCATCCGCCTGGTCCACGTGCCGACGACGCTGCTCGCGATGGTCAACTCGGCCATCGGCGGCAAGACCGGGATCGACCTCCCGGAGGGCAAGAACTACGTCGGCGCGATCTGGCAGCCGGACCTGGTGGTGATGGACACCGACCTGCTCGCCACCCTTCCGCCTCGCGAGCTCTCCTGCGGCTTCGCCGAGGTCGTCAAGTACGGCCTGCTGGAGGGCGGCGACCTGTGGGAGACGGTGCGGTCGTGGCCCGCGCTGCCCGGCCCGCCCGGGGACCTGCACGAGCTCATCCGCCGCTGCGTCCGGCACAAGCTGCGGGTGGTCGCGGAGGACGAGCGCGACCACGGGCTGCGGGCGTCCCTCAACCTGGGCCACACCGTCGGCCACGGCATCGAGGCCGCCGCCGGCTACAGCCGCTACCGCCACGGCGAGGCCATCTCGCTGGGGCTGCTGGCGGCCCTGCGCCTGTCGGAGCAGACCGTCGGCCTGGACGAGGGCGTGCGCGCGCAGGCCGCCGAGGTGCTCGCCCGCCACGACCTGCCGATCCGGCTGGCGCCGGAGGTGCCCACGCCCGCGATCCTCGAGGCGATGGGCCGCGACAAGAAGGCCGCCGCCGGGGCGCTCAACATGGTGATGCTGGCGGCGCCCGGCGACGTGCGCCTGAAGGTCAACCCGCCCGGCGACCGCCTGGTGTCGGCCATCGAGGAGCTGCGCCGGTGAGCGCGCCCCGCTGGCGCATCGCGCTGCTCCACGGCCCCAACCTCGACCAGCTGGGGCGCCGGCCGTCCGCCCACTACGGCACGCTCACCCTCCGCGAGCTGGAGGACCGCGTCCGCGGCTGGGGCGCCGAGCGCGACATGGCCGTCGCCGCCTTCCAGACCAACCACGAGGGGGCGTTCCTGGAGCACGTCCACGGCCTGGCCGGCGCGGTGGACGGCGCCGTGGTCAACCCGGGCGCGTGGACCCACTACCAGTGGTCGATCCGCGACGCGCTGGAGCTGCTGGGCGCGCCGTTCGTGGAGGTCCACCTGTCCGACGTGGAGGCGCGGGAGCCGCACCGGCGGCTCTCCGTGATCCGCGACATCGCCCTCCACGCCGTGTGGGGCAAGGGTCCCGACGGCTACCGGGACGCCCTCGACCGCCTCCGGGAGGAGCTCGCATGAACCCGACCGCCCGTCAGGAGAAGCTCCTCGCCCTGCTGGAGTCGCGCGGCCTCGGCGCGCTGGTGGTGACCGACTCAGCCAACGTCCGCTACCTGACCGGCTACGTCGGCTCGAACGGCGTCGCGCTGATCGGCGCGGGCGGCCGCGTGCTGCTCACCGACTCGCGCTACGCGGTGTCGGCCACCGAGCAGGTGCAGGGCGCCGAGGTGGTCATCGGCCGGCGCGACCTGCTGGCCGACGTGGCCGCCCACGTGGGCGACGTCGCCGCGGGCGGCGCGATCGGCGTGGAGGCCGACAGCCTCACCGTCGCGCGCTACGACCGCCTGCGGGAGCTGCTGGGCGGCCTGGCCACCGAGCCCACCCGCGGGCTGGTCGAGGGGCTGCGCGTCATCAAGGACGCGGGGGAGGTCGACGCGATGCGCCGGGCGGCGGCGGCGGTGGACCAGGCGCTCGAGACCGTGCTCTCCCAGGGGATCGTGGGCCGGACGGAGCGCGAGGTGGCGTTCGCGCTCCACGGGGCGATGCTCGACGCGGGGGCCACGGAGCCGAGCTTCGCGACGATCGTCGCCGCCGGCCCGAACGGCGCGCGGCCGCACCACGTGCCGGGCCCGGACGTCATCCCCGCGGACACCCTCGTCGTCATCGACCTCGGCGCGGTGGTGGACGGGTACTGCTCCGACATGACCCGCACGGTCGCCACGGGCACGCTGCCGCCGAGGCTGGAGGAGATCTACCGCGTCTGCCTCGACGCGGAGGAGGCGGCGATGGCGGCGGCGCGCGGCGGCATGGGCGCCGCCGAGCTGGACGCCGTCGCGCGGGCCCGCATCGCCGAGGGCGGCTACGGTGAGCACTTCGGCCACGGCCTGGGGCACGGTGTGGGCATGATGATCCACGAGCGCCCCGGCGTGCGGCCGGAGTCGGCCGACGCGCTCGAGGCCGGGATGGCGGTCACGATCGAGCCCGGCATCTACCTCGAGGGCGAGGCCGGCGTGCGGATCGAGGACCTCGTGATCCTGACCGAGGACGGGCTCCGAGGTGCTGTCGCACTCCCCGAAGGAGCTGCGGACGGTCAGGTGAGAACGATGGGGGACAGCAGAGGATGATCACGACCAACGACCTGAAGAACGGCTACGTCCTGGACATCGACGGCGAGCTGGTGAGCGTCGTCAGCTTCCAGCACGTCAAGCCGGGCAAGGGCGGCGCCTTCGTGCGCACCAAGCTGAAGAACATCACGAGCGGGGCGGTGGTCGAGAAGACGTTCCGCGCCGGGGAGAAGGTCGAGCGCGTCACCACCGAGAGCCGCACGATGCAGTTCCTCTACCGCGACGGCGACGACCTGCACCTGATGGACAACTCCACCTACGAGCAGATCCCGGTGGCGTCGTCGCTGGTGGAGAACGTCGACCTGCTCGCGCCGAACACCGACGTGCAGGTGCTGGTCATCCGCGACGCGCCCGATCCGGGTGGAGCTGCCCGACGTTCGTGGAGCTCACCGTCACCCGGACCGACCCGGGCGTGAAGGGCGACACCGTCTCGAACGTGACCAAGCCGGCCGAGGTCGAGACCGGCGCGACGATCGACGTCCCCCTGTTCGTCAACGAGGGCGACCGGCTGAAGATCGACACCCGCACGCGGGAGTACTCCGCCCGCGCGTGAGCCCGGTCGCTAGCCTGCCGTTCCCTGTGCCCATGAAGGGAGTTCTGTGACGCCGCCCTCCGACGCCGTCGGTTACGTTGACGCGACCCTGCGCGACCTCGCCCCGTTCCCGTGGGGCACCGCCGTGGGGACCGACGACCTCGCCGCCGCCGCGGCCGCGCTCTCGGAGGTGGGGGCCAGGGTGCTCGAGGCGCTCGACGCGCGCTGCGCCCGGGCGGCCCTCGAGGCGCGCTCGGAGAGCCCGTGGGACCGCCTCCGGGCGGTGCTCCGCGAGGCCCAGCGCACGCCGGTGGGCGTGGTGGTGGGCGCGCGGAACCTGTGGGGCGACGCGCCCCTCGCGCCCGACCTGGTGCGCCGCTTCGTGCTGTGCGCGGTCGACTCGGGCGTCTCGCGGATCCGCGCCACCGACCCGCTCAACGATCCGGAGGCCCTCGGCCCCGTCGCGCGGGCGTGCGAGGAGGCCGGCGCCGAGTTCGTCCCGACCCTGATCATCGGGCCGGCGCCCGACGATCTCGGACGCCCGCTGGATCGACGAGGCCCTCGCCCTCGCCGCGCTGCCGGGTGCGAGGACGCTCTGCGTGTCCGACGGCGCCGGGCACATCGCGCCCGCGGCCCTCGGGGCGCTGGTGGCGCGGGTGGCCGAGGCGACGGGGCTGCCGATCGAGGTGCAGGTGCAGGCGCCGGGCGGCCTCGCGCCGCTGTCGGCGACCGCGGCGGTGCAGGCGGGCGCGTCCGCCGTGCAGGCGTCCGCGGGGCCGGTGGCCCTGGTGTCGGCGCGCCCGTCGGCCGAGACGCTCCGCGCCGCGCTGGTCGGCGGCGGGCGCACCCTCGACTGCTCGCCCACCGCGATCGACCGCGCCGCCCGCGTCGTGGGCCCGATGCTCCCCGCCGACCGGCTCCGCCAGGCCGCCGCCGCCGTGTTCGGCCCGGCCGTCGCGGTGCCGCCCGCGCTCGAGGCGGGCCTCATCTCGCGCCTCGGCCGCCTCGGCCTGTCGCGCAGCCTGGTCGCGGTCGCCACCGAGTCGGCGGCCGTCGCGCGCGACGTCGGCGCCGTCACGCTGGCGTACCCGCTCGGCTGCGGCCGTCCTCGCGCAGGCGGCCCGCCACGTCATCGACGGCCGCCGCTGGGCCGAGATCGAGCCGGACCTGGTCCCGATCGCGCTCGGCCGCGCGGGGCCGCCTGCGGGGCCCGGTGGCCGACCAGGTGCTCGAGGTGGCGCGGGAGAACGATCCGGGCGAGGCGCCGCGCCGCGACATCGGCGCCGTGGCCGAGGAGGCGCCGCAGGGCCTGTCCGACGAGGACGTGGTGCTGTGGGCGATGTTCGGCGAGGCCACCGAGCCGGTGGTGGAGCGGCGGCGCTCGCTGGGCGCCGAGGCCGCGAGCCGGCCCGGCCAGCCGGCGGTCGACCGCGACCTGCTCGACACGCTGGTGAGCGTGGTGGAGGCCTCGCAGGAGGCCGAGGTGAGCGTCGAGATCTCCGGCGCGCGCGTCACGGTGCGCCGCGCGGTCGCCGGCACCGCCCCGGTGGGCGGCGGCGGTGCCGGGGCCGGCGAGGGCGACGCCGGGGGGGACGACGAGGAGGGCCTCGTCCGCGTCACCAGCCCGATGGTGGGCACGTTCTACCGGCGCCCGGCGCCCGACCAGGACCCGTTCTGCGACGTGGGCCAGAAGGTCGAGGCCGGGCAGACGCTGTGCCTGATCGAGGCGATGAAGCTGTTCAACGAGATCGTCGCCGACGTGTCCGGCACGGTGCGGACGATCGCGCTGGAGGACGGCGCGCCCGCGGAGTTCGGCCAGCTCCTGTTCCTCATCGAGCCGTGAAGCTCCTGATCGCCAACCGGGGCGAGATCGCGGTCCGGGTGATCCGGACGGCCCGCGAGCTCAACATCCCGACGGTCGCCGTCTACTCGACGGCCGACGCCGAGACACTGGCGGTCGACCTGGCCGACGAGGCGGTGTGCATCGGGCCGCCGCCGGCGCGGGACTCCTACCTCAACATCTCCAACGTCCTCGGGGCCGCCGAGATCACCGGCTGCGACGCGGTGCACCCCGGCTACGGCTTCCTGTCGGAGAACCCGGCGTTCGCGCGGGCGTGCGCCGACGCGGGCGTGACGTTCGTGGGCCCGTCGCCCGAGGTGATGGAGCGGATGGGCGACAAGATCGCGGCGAAGGCGGCGGCGCGCGAGGCCGGGCTGCCGGTGCTGGAGGGCTCCGACGGGCCGGTGCAGGACGTGCAGGCGGCGCTGGAGGCCGCGGACCGGGCCGGCTTCCCGATCCTGCTGAAGGCCGCGGCGGGCGGCGGCGGCAAGGGCATGCGCCGCGTGGAGCGCCCCGGCGATCTGCCGCACGCGTTCGAGGTGGCGCAGCGCGAGGCCGAGGCGGCGTTCAGCGACGGCGGCCTCTACGTGGAGCGCCTGCTGGAGGGCGCCCGCCACGTGGAGATCCAGGTGATGGCCGACGGCCAGGGCGGCGCCCTGGTGTGCGGCGACCGCGAGTGCTCCATCCAGCGACGCCACCAGAAGCTCGTGGAGGAGGCGTCGGCGCCCCACCTGCCCGCCGCGACGCGCGAGGCGATGCAGCAGGCGGCGCTGCGGGCGGTGAAGTCGTGGAACTACCGCATCCGCGGGGACCCTGGAGTTCCTGGTGGACCAGCAGGGCGAGTTCTTCTTCCTCGAGCTGAACGCGCGCCTGCAGGTGGAGCACCCGGTCACCGAGCTGGTGACCGGCCTCGACCTGGTGGCCGAGCAGCTGAACGTGGCCGCCGGCGGCCTGCTCTCCATGACCGGCGTGGCGCCGGCCCGGGGGCACGCGATCGAGTGCCGCATCAACGCCGAGGACCCCGCCCGCGACTTCCGCCCGGGCGCCGGCCGCCTGGACGACTACCGCCTCGCGCAGGGCCCCGGGGTGCGCGTGGACACCCACTGCGAGCCGGGCGAGACGGTGCCGCCGCACTACGACAGCCTGCTGGGGAAGCTCTGCGTGTGGGCGTCGGACCGCCCGCGGGCGGTCGCGCGCCTGCGGCGGGCGCTGGCGGAGACGTCGATCACGGGGATCCCCACGACGCTCCCGCTGCTGCGGGACATCGCCCACGAGGCCGTCTTCACGGAGGGCCGCTACACCACCGCCTACCTGACCGAGCGGGAGGCGTTCCTGCCGGCCCTGCGGGTGGACCGGGCGGCCTGATGACGCTGGAGCCCGAGGGGGGCCGCAGGGCCGCCCGCCGCCAGGCGGTCATCCTCCTCTACCAGCACGACGTGACCGGGCTCCCGCTCGAGGAGCTGGAGGCCAACCTCGCGCGCGACGGCGAGCCGCTCGACCCGTTCGCCCGTGCGCTGGTGGAGGGCGTCTCCGCCGACCCGGCGAGCCTCGACGAGCTGATCACGGGCGCGGCGCAGGGCTGGACGGCGGAGCGCCTGGCGCCGCTGGAGCGCAACATCCTGCGCGTCGCGGTCCACGAGCTGCTCGACTGGCCGGACATCCCCGCGGCCGTGTCGATCAACGAGGCGGTGGACCTGGCGAAGCGGTACTGCCAGGCGGAGGCGCCGGGCCTGGTGAACGGGATCCTGGGGCGGATCGCCTCGGAGCACGCCGGGGTGGCCTCGTGACCGACCCGGCGGACGTCCTCGAGGCGGCGGCCCACCGCCTGGAGCAGGTGGCCCGGCGGCTGGCCGAGGACGGGGTGCCGCCCGACGAGCTGCGGGCCCTGGCCGACGAGGTGCTGAAGCTGGGGCAGGAGATCACCGACTCCCTGCCGCGCGCGCTCCGCGACGTGGACTAGTGGCACGCGAGGACGACCCGCTCGACCCGCGGGTGCAGGTGGTGGTGCTGCCCCCCAGCGAGCCGGAGGCGGCGGGGCACGCGGAGTTGCAGGGCATCGGGAGCGGCGACGACCGTCCCGGGATGGCGGAGCTGGCGGAGCGCCCGTGGCTCACCCAGGGGCCGCCGGTCCGCGGCGCCCAGCTGGAGACCCTCGGCCTGTCGCTGTACGCGGGGCACCCGGAGCTGACGCTGGTGAACCTGCCGACGGCGTTCATCGAGAGCGGTGTCCGGCTGCTGAAGGAGCTGGGGACCTACGTCCTGGCCGGCGGGGTGCTGGAGGAGGGCGACATCATGCAGCTGCGGGCGGACCTGCCCTACCTCGTGGGGATCGCGGCGGCGCCCGAGGACGACGAGAGCGCGCTGCCCGCGCTGCGGGTGGTGATGCTGGCGTGAGCGCCGCCGCGTCGCCGGCGGTGCCCGGGATCCGCCCCGGTCGGGCATGGACGCCGGGCCGGCCATCCGGGGCCGGTCCCGTGCCGATCGGTTCGGCGGTTCGGCGGCTACCCGGCGTCTGAGCGGAGGCGCGGGAACCAGGCCCTCGTCACCCACCCCGTGCGCGGCCCAGTCCGCGCGGGACGACCACCGTCCCCGCGGTCGCGCAGCGATGGAGCCCGGTCCTCCGCAGCCTCGACGCCCATGTGCAGGAAGGAATCACGGTGACGGGCGCCGCGTCGAGAGTCAGTGAGCCGCGGTTTCACATCGCGAGCCTTCCGTGTGGGGGGAGGGGACCGGGCGAGACGGGAGGGCCGGAACCGAGCCTCGGAACCCCGCCGGCGGGCCTCGCCGCCCGTGAGGACGATCGTCCCGCGCGACCGTGGGCGCCGCGCGGGGCGTGCAGCGCGTCGGAACCGTGGTTTACAGTGCGTGGATGGCTGACACCGAGACCCAGAACCGCTTCCCGCTCATCGCCGGGCTGACCAACCCGGACGACATCGCCGACTGGTCCGACGAGCAGCTCGCGGACCTCGCCGCGGAGATGCGGGAGGTGATCATCGACACGGTCTCCCAGACCGGCGGCCACCTCGGCGCCAGCCTCGGGACCGTCGAGCTGACCATCGCCCTCCACGCGGAGCTCAGCTCGCCGCGCGACCGGATCGTCTGGGACGTCGGCCACCAGGCCTACGGCCACAAGCTCCTCACCGGGCGCCTCGACGGCTTCGGCACGCTCCGCCAGTACGGCGGGCATCAGCGGGTTCCTGCGCCGCGCCGAGAGCGAGCACGACGTGATGGGCGCCGGGCCACGCGTCCACCAGCATCAGCTACGCCACCGGCCTCGCCGAGGGCCTGCGCCACGCGCAGCCGCGACGGCCGCGTGGTCGCCGTCATCGGCGACGGCGCCCTCACCGGCGGCATGGCCTACGAGGGCCTCAACCAGGCCGGCGCGCTCGGGTCGCCGATCACCGTGGTGCTCAACGACAACGGCATGAGCATCTCGGAGAACGTCGGCGCGCTCTCCAAGCTCTTCCAGCGCGTCCGCGTCGACCCGACGCTCACCAAGGTGCGCGAGGAGCTCGAGCGCGGCCTCGCGCGCCTGCCCGGGGCCAGCGAGCTGGGCGGCAAGGTCCGCGACGCCACCAAGTCCCTGTGGTTCGTCCCCGGCGCGCTGTTCGAGGCGCTCGGCTTCGCGTACATCGGGCCCGATCGACGGCCACGACATCGAGGGCGTGCGCAAGGCGCTGCGGACCACCCTCGAGATGGACCGCCCGGCGCTCGTCCACGTCAAGACGGTCAAGGGCCGCGGCTACCCGCCCGCCGAGGCCGACGGCGAGGCGATGCACGGCGCCACCCCGTTCGTCATCGAGAGCGGCAAGGCGGCCGGCAAGAAGAAGGCCGGCCCGCCGAACTACACCGACGTCTTCGGCCACGCCCTGGTGGCGGAGGCCGAGCGCGACCCGCGCGTCGTCGGCATCACCGCCGCCATGCTCAAGGGCACGGGGATGCAGCACATGATGGCGGCGTTCCCGGAGCGCACCTACGACGTCGGCATCGCCGAGCAGCACGCCGTCGTCTTCGCCTGCGGCCTCGCGATCAACGGCTTCCGGCCGGTGTGCGCCATCTACTCGACGTTCCTGCAGCGCGCGTTCGACCCGATCGTCCACGACGTCGCCATCCAGGACCTCCCGGTGGTCTTCGCGATCGACCGCGGCGGCCTCGTCGGCGACGACGGGCCCACCCACCACGGCTGCTTCGACCTCGCCTACCTGCGGTCCATCCCGGGCATGACGATCATGGCCCCGATGGACGAGGCGGAGCTGGTGCACATGCTCCACACCGCCCTCCGCATCGACGGCCCCGTGGCGTTCCGCTACCCGCGCGGCGCCGGCACCGGCATCGCGCTGCCGGAGCGCCCCGCGCCGGTCGAGATCGGCCGGGGCGTCGTGCTCGAGGCCGGCGAGAACGTCGCGCTCGTGGGCTACGGCTTCGGCGCCACGCTCGCCACCCAGGCGGCCGACCTGGTCGCCGAGGGCACCGGGGCGCGCCCGACCGTGGTGAACGCCCGCTTCTGCAAGCCGATCGACGGCGCGCTCATCCGTCAGCTCGCCGACCGCCACGAGCTCATCGTGACGATCGAGGACCACTCGGAGATGGCGGGCTTCGGCAGCGCCGTGCTCGAGGTCCTGGAGGACACCCCGACGCGCGTCCTGCGCCTCGGCCTGCCGGACCGCTTCATCGAGCACGGCAAGCGCGAGCTGCTGCTGAACGACGTCGGCCTCACGCCGGAGCGGGTGGCGGCGCGCACCGTGCGCGCGCTGCGCGAGCCGTCGCGGGTGCTGATCGCCGAGGGCTGAGACTCAGCCCCCGGCGACGCAGCGCACATCCTCGGCCGACATCCGGACCGGCGTGGCAGCGCCGGCGTCGCGACCGGCCGTCCCGAGGCGACCCACGCCACCGCGACGCACCGCGGTGCGCCACCTCCGTGAGGATCCCGGCCGGCCGTGCGATGGGCGCTGGACGGGCGTGACGTGAATGGATCGACGCTACCTCCGAACCTGTGAAAATGTCCAACGGCGAATGCGCTCCATTCCGCCGGTCTTTCGCGCCGGACGCCGCGACGGACGGTGAACCGGTCCGGTGGACGGCCCGCGAGGGGGAGCGCGCCGGGGACCGCTCTACACTCTCCCCGGTGGCCCGTTCACGACTCGATCAGGCCCTCGTGGCCCGGGGCTTCTTCCCGAGCCGGTCGCGGGCCCAGGCGGCCGTCATGGCCGGGCGCGTGCGGGTCGACGGGCGGGCCGTCGACAAGCCCGGCACCGGCGTGGCGGAGGACGCCGAACTCGACGTCCGCCGCGACGACGGCTACGTCTCGCGGGGCGGGCTCAAGCTCGCGGGCGCGCTCGACGCCCTGGCCGTCGACGTCGCCGGCGTCAACGCCCTCGACCTCGGCGCGTCCACCGGCGGGTTCACCGACTGCCTGCTGCGCCGCGGGGCGGCGCGCGTGATCGCCCTGGACGTGGGCTACGGCCAGCTCGACTGGGGGCTGCGCCAGGACCCGCGCGTCACGGTCATGGAGCGCACCAACGCGCGGCACCTCGCACCCGGCGACCTCCCGTGGGCGCCGGACTTCGTGACGTGTGACCTCTCCTTCATCTCGATCGGCACGGTCTGGGGCGCGGTGGTGCCCTGTCTCGCGCGGGGCTGGCGTGCCATGGTGATGGTCAAGCCGCAGTTCGAGGTGGGTCGCGCCCGCGTCGGATCCGGCGGGGTCGTGCGCGACGAGGCGGCGCGGGAGGACGCGGTGCGCGGGGTCATCGAGGTCATCGAGGCGACGGGGGGCCGGGTGCTGGGCACGGCCGACTCGCCCGTGCCGGGCCCGAAGGGCAACCGCGAGGTGTTCGTCCACGCCGAGGAGCGCCGGCGTGAGCGCCCGCGGCGCCCCCATCGGCAGCGGCGTCCCCATCTCGATCGAGGACGCCGTGCCGGTCAAGCGCGTGCTGCTCCTCACCCACCGGGAGCCCGCGGTCACCGCCACCACGCTCCCCGCGGTGCTGTCGATCCTGAAGGACGCGGGCGTCCAGGTGCTGGTCCCGGCCGGCGAGGTGGTCAAGCACCGCATACTGGCCCCCTTCTCATCGGCCGACGGCATGCAGATGCGCCCGGGCGGCGAGGACCTGATCCTCGTCCTCGGCGGCGACGGCAGCATCCTCCGGGCCCTCGCCCGGGAGGCCGGGTCGGGCGCCCCGGTGATCGGCGTGAACTACGGCCGCGTCGGCTTCCTGGCCTCCATCGAGCGCGAGACGCTCGAGCGCGACCTGCGCCCGCGCCCTCGCCGGCGAGTACGTGGTGCTCGGCCTGCCGTCGCTGAAGGCCGAGTGGGCGGACGGCGACGTCGAGGCGGTCAACGACCTCGCGATCTTCCGCGGCGGCGAGTCGCGCATCGCCGACCTCACCTACGCCGTCGACGGCGAGGTGGTCGCCACGGTGCGCTGCGACGGGGTCGTGCATGAGCACGCCGGTGGGCTCGACGGCGTACAACCTCGCCGCCGGGGGCCCCACGGTGTCGTGGCGCGTGCGCTGCTTCGTGCTGTCGTTCATCGCGCTCCACCACCTCGACAGCCGGCCGCTGGTGATCGGCGCGGAGGAGACGCTCACCGTCACCAACAGCGCCCTCGTCGGCGACTGCGAGCTGCAGGCCGACGGGCAGCGGATCGGCGTGCTCGGCCCGGGGCGGTCCGTCAGGGTGGGGCTGGGCGGCGCCGAGGTGCACCTGGCCACGTTCCCCGAGGCGTCCTTCTTCCGGCGCTACCGGGAGAAGTTCGGCCGGCCGTGATCCGCCGCCTGGAGGTCCGCGACCTCGTGGTGATCGAGCGGGCCGAGCTGGCGCCGCCGGGCGGCCTCACGGCGATCACGGGGGAGACCGGGGCGGGCAAGACGGTCCTGGCGCAGGCGCTCGGGCTGCTGACGGGGGCGCCCGCCGACTCCGCGGTCGGTGCGGCCCGGCGCGAAGCAGGCGCTGGTGCAGGCCGAGCTGTCGCTGCCCGCCGGGTTCTGGGAGCGCCTGGAGGACGACGACCCGGCGCTGGCGCTCCGCGAGCTGGCGGAGGACGAGGACGAGGTGGTGCTCGCGCGGCGGGTGCCGGCCGAGGGCCGCGCCCGGGCGATGATCGACGGCCAGGCGGCCCCGCGCGACGCGGTCGCGGCGCTGGCGCGGTCGCTCGTGCGCTTCTCCGCCCAGCACGAGCACCGGCGGCTCGTGAGCCCGTCCAGCCAGCTCGCCGTCCTCGACGCGTTCGCGGGGCCGGACGTGGTGGCGATGGCGGAGCGGCTGCGGGTGCTGCGGCGGCGGCTCGCGGGGGTCGACCGCGGGCTGGCGGCGGCCCGCGCCCGGCGCGAGGCGGCCGAGCGGGAGCGGGCCGACCTGGAGGAGCTGGTCGCGGCGGCCGACGCGGCGGCCCTCGACCTCGCGGAGGAGGCGGCGCTCCGCGCCGAGCGCGAGCGGCTGCGCCACGCGGAGGGCCTGGCGGCGGCGGCATCGGGGGCGGCGGAGGCGCTGGCGCCGCAGGAGGGCGAGGGCGGCGCGCTCGACCTGGTCGGGTTCGGCGGCGGCGGCGGTCGCTCCGATGATCGACGTGGACGAGGGCCTGCGCGGCCCGCACGGCGACCTGCTCGGCGCGCAGGCGTCCCTCCAGGAGGCGGTCATCGCCCTGCGCGCCTACCTGGAGGACCTCGACGCCGAGCCCGGGCGCCTGGCGGCGGTGGAGGAGCGGCTGGAGGCCTACGCGCGGATGTCCCGGCGCTACGGCCCCGGGACGGAGGCGGTGCTCGCGCGGGCCGACGAGGCGCGCGAGGCGCTGCGCGGGCTCGACGAGGGCTCCGCCGACGTCCTGGCGCTCGCCGAGGAGCACCAGGCCCTCATGGACGAGGCGGTCGAGCTGGCCGCAGCGTTGCGCGAGGCTCGCGCCGCCGCGGCGCCCCGCCTGGCCGAGGCGGTGCAGGACGAGCTCGCCGACCTGGCGATGCCGCGGGCCGAGCTGCGGGTCGAGCTGGTGGAGGACCCGGGCGACCCGCCCGCACGACTCGTGCGTCATCTGGCTGCGGGCCAACCCGGGGCTGCCGGAGGCGCCGCTGGCGGCGGCGGCGTCGGGCGGGCGAGCTGTCGCGGGTGCTGCTGGCGCTGCACGGCGTGGCGGCCGCGGCCGACGACGCCACCTGGGTGCTCGACGAGGTGGACGCCGGCATCGGGGGCGTCACCGCCACCGCGGTCGGCGCGCGGCTGCGGGGGCTGGCCGACGGGCGCCAGGTGATCGTGATCACCCACCTGCCGCAGGTCGCCGCGATGGCCGACGCCCACTACCGCCTGGTCAAGGGCCTCGACGACGACGGCCGCGCGACCACGCGGATCGAGCCGGTGTCCGACGAGGCCCTGGTGGAGGAGCTCGTGCCGGATGCTCGGGGCCGGGCGCGGGCGACGCGGGCGCCCGCCGCCACGCCGAGGAGCTGCTCGCCCGCCGGGTCTGACGCGGAGCGCGGTGTCAGTGACGTGTCACGCAGGAAACCTGCAAAGAGCGGGAAATTGACATGCGGAAACGCATGGCTCCGCGACGACCCGCGTCTATCATGCGGCGCTCG
Organism: Miltoncostaeaceae bacterium; assembly: GCA_963749475.1. Lineage (GTDB taxonomy): Bacteria > Actinomycetota > Thermoleophilia > Miltoncostaeales > Miltoncostaeaceae > Miltoncostaea. The sequence goes on along the minus strand of CAVVMP010000007.1, from coordinate 255,285 downwards.
TGACAGCCGTGTCAGGCGCCTGAGGGTGACCCGCTTGAGCCTCGCGTGACCCATCTCCGTTCGGCCCCCCGTCTCGCCTGGCTCGGCGCGCTGCTCGCCGCCCTGCTCGTGGCGCTGCTCGCGCCCGCGCTCGCGCGGGCCGACGAGGGCGACCGCGGGCGGGACGGCGGTCGCCGAGCAGCCGGCCACCACGGCGGACGCACCGGCGACGGGCCAGGAGCCCGCGCCCGCGGACGCCCCCGCCGCCGACGAGACGGCCGCCCCGGAGGACCCGGCGGCCTCGGAGTCGCCGGCGACCGAGCCGGCCGCGACCGAGCCGGCTGCGACCGAGCCGGCTGCGACCGCCCCGGCGGCGCCGCCGTCCGATGGCGCCACGTCCGGCGAGCCGGCCGCGCAGGTGCCCACCGCCCCGCCGTCGAGCGGCGAGGTGGACCTGCCGACCATCGCGCTCCCCCCGCTCGGGGAGTTGGTCCCCACGGAGCCGCCGGCCCCGGCCGGTGAGCTTCCCGCGACCAGCGCGCCGAGCCTGCCGGAACTGGTGCCGCTGATCGCCGCGCCCGAGGCGCCGCGCGCGGCCCTGGTCGTGCCGCCCGCGGACGCCCCGCAGACGGTGCCCGCCGGCCCGGTCGGCGCGATCGTCGCGCCGCGCGCCGCGCAGTCGGCCGTCGTGGCGGCGGGCGCCCTCGGAGGACCGCCCGACCTCCGTGCCGCGGGCCCCGTCGCCACCGCCCCCGCGCCCTGCGGCGGACCTCACCGCCGCCCTCGCGGCGTCGGTGCCGTTGCGTGGCGGGTTGATCAGTTTGGATCCGTCGCGTGGTGCGGGGCCGTCGGGTCCGGTGGTGGCGGGTGGCGGCTCGTCGGGTGGGCCGGTGGTGTTCGGTGCGAAGGGTGCGACGGCGGAGATCGCGGCGCCGCAGTTGGTGTCGCCGGCGGGTCCGGCGCCGGCGCAGAGCCTGCTTGCGGTGTTGGCGTCCTACATCCTGCCGGGCAGTGGTCCGGTGCCGGCGGGGACGGTGTTCTTGTTGGTGATGCTCGGGGTGATCCTGTTGGCGGCGTATGCGCCGCGGCCGGGTGGTTCTGAGCGGATCTGGTTGTCGGGCCTTGTCGGTCCGCGGAGTGGTCACGGCTTGGCGGTGCGCCGGCCCGGTTAGTTCGGCCCCTGACCCCTGGGCGAGGTGCGTCAGCACCCAGCGCCTGTGTGGGTCCGTTCGCGTCCATGCCTCACCGTCCCGGTGTTTGGGGGGTGGGGTTTTCATCCGCGTTCGTGAAGGGGTTGGCAGTGATTCAGCCGATGCAGATCCTGGTGTTGGGGCCCGAGGGGCTCGGCCGGTCGGCGCTGTTGGAGACGTTGACGCGTCTGGGGTATGTGGTGATGGCGGCGGAGGCGCGCCCGGATGGGCAGGCGCCGGCGTCGGGGGACATCGTGATGTTGGACATGCGGGGTGAGGACGCCGATTGGGGTGGCCTTGCGGAGGGGTTGGTGGGCGATGACCGGCCGGTGATGATCGTCTCGGAGCGTCCGCGGCGGTTGATGCGTGCGTTGTCGGGGCGTCCGGCGGGGACGATGGTGATGACCGGGTCTGAGTCGGATGCGGGGTACAAGGTCGCCCTGTCGGTCTGCCAGGCGCTGCGCCGCAACGCCATGGCCCGCGCCGCCGCGACCCGCACCGAGGGCCGGGTCGGCCTGGCGGCCCTGTGACCCCTGTGACGTCGCCGTCGTGCCCGCCGAGGCCCGCGCTAAGGTGTGGTGCGTCGTCGGGCGAGGGGAGGGCGCGTGGCTGAGTCGCCGGTGAAGTACGTGTTCGTGACCGGGGGCGTCGTCTCCGGACTCGGCAAGGGGATCAGCGCCGCGTCCCTCGGGACGCTCCTGAAGGCCCGCGGGATCAAGGTGTCGCTGCAGAAATGCGACCCCTACCTGAACGTGGACCCCGGGACGATGAGCCCCTTCCAGCACGGCGAGGTGTTCGTCACCGAGGACGGCGCCGAGACGGACCTCGACCTGGGCCACTACGAGCGGTTCACCGACGAGAGCCTCACCCGGATCTCGAACGTCACCACCGGCGCGGATCTACGACACCGTCATCAAGCGGGAGCGCCGCGGCGACTTCCTCGGGGCGACGGTGCAGGTGATCCCGCACGTCACCGACGAGATCAAGGCGCGCATCAAGCAGGCCGCCGCCAGCTCCAACGCCGAGGTGGTCATCGTCGAGATCGGCGGCACGGTCGGCGACATCGAGTCGCTCCCGTTCCTCGAGGCGATCCGGCAGCTGCGCAACGACGTCGGCCGCGAGCACGTCTGCTTCGTCCACGTCACCCTGGTGCCGTACCTCGACGCCTCCGGCGAGCTCAAGACGAAGACCACGCAGCACTCGGTCAACGAGCTGCGGCGCATCGGTATCGAGCCGGACGTCCTGGTCCTGCGCTCCAACCGGCCGCTCACCGACGACATCCGCCAGAAGATCGCCCTCTACGGCGGCATCCCGACCAACGCGGTCATCTCGGCCGTGGACGCCGGCGACATCTACGAGGTCCCGCTCAACCTGGAGGCCGAGGGCTTCGCGAAGGTGGTGTGCACCGGCTCGGGCGCGTCGCGCCGCCGCCGGACCTCACCGACTGGCGCCGGCTGGTCGACGCGATCGGCGCCTGCGAGGGCCGCGTGCGGATCGCCCTCGTCGGCAAGTACGTCCAGCTCCACGACGCCTACCTGTCGGTGGCCGAGGCGCTCAAGCACGCGGCCATCCACCACGGCGTCGAGCTCGAGATCGACTGGGTCAACGCGGAGGCGCCCGACCTCGAGGAGCTGCTGGCGCTGGCCGACGGCATCCTGGTGCCCGGCGGCTTCGGCGGGCGCGGCGTCGAGGGCAAGATCGCCGCCACCCGGTTCGCCCGCGAGCGCGGCGTGCCGTTCCTGGGCATCTGCCTGGGCATGCAGATCGCGGTCATCGAGTTCGCCCGGCACGTCTGCGCGATGGACGGCGCCAACTCCAGCGAGTTCGACCCCGAGACGCCGTACCCGGTCATCGACCTGCTGCCCGAGCAGCGCGCCATCGAGGAGCGTGGCGGCACGATGCGCCTCGGCGCCGACCCCGTCCACATGGTCGACGGGCACGCGGGCGCGGGCCGCCTACGGCGACCAGGACGTCATCTACGAGCGCCACCGCCACCGCTACGAGGTCAACCCGGCGATGCGCGACGAGATCGAGCGCGCCGGCCTCGTCGTGAGCGGCCGCTCGCCCAACGGGCGCCTCGTCGAGATCGTCGAGCTGCCGGAGCCACCCCTGGTTCTGCGCGTCCCAGTTCCACCCCGAGTTCAAGAGCCGGCCCACCCGGCCGCAGCCGCTCTTCCGCGAGTTCGTCGGCGCGGCCGCCGGTCACGCGGGCGCCCGCGAGACGTCGGCGCGCGAGCGGGCGGCGCTCGGAGGGTGAAGCCGGAGGATCTGGCCGGGCTGCCCGAGGTGGCCCGGCTGATGGTGCGCCTCTGCGAGATCCCCTCCCCGTCGCGGGAGGAGGGCCGCGTGGCGGAGCTGGTGCGCACCGAGCTGCGCGCGCTGGGCGCCGAGGTGCACGAGGACGACGCCGCCGCCGCGCTGCCCGCCGGCTGCGGCAACATCGTCGCCCGCTTCGCCCCCACCGCCGAGGGCGGCGTGCCGATCATGTTCGGCGTCCACCTGGACACCGTGCCGGTGACCGACACGATCGAGGTCGGGCTGGTCGACGGGCACCTCACCAACGAGCACCACGCGATCCTGGGCGGCGACAACAAGTCGGCCGTCGCGGTGGTGCTCCAGGCGATGCAGCAGGTCGTCGGCGAGGGGCGCCCCCACGCCGGCGTCGAGCTGGTGTTCACGCCCTGCGAGGAGATCGGCCTGCGGGGCGCCGCCCACTTCGACCCGCGACCGCTGCACGCCCGCTTCGGCTTCGTCTACGACCACACCGGGCCCGTGGGGGACATCGTCGGCACCGCGCCGTCGCTGCACCGCATCCAGGCGACGTTCGTCGGCCGCCCCGCCCACGCCGGCATCACGCCCGGAGTCGGGCCGCAGCGCCATCATCGCCGCGGCGAAGGCGATCGGGCGGATGCCGCTCGGGCGCATCGACCCCGAGACGACCGCCAACATCGGCACGGTCGAGGGCGGCACCGCCACCAACGTGATCGCCGAGCGCTGCACCATCACCGCGGAGGCGCGCTCGCGCGACGAGCGGTCGCTGTCGGTGCAGCTCACGGCGATGCTCGACGCGATGACGTGGGCGGCCAGCGAGTGCGAGGTCGACCTGGAGACGCGGGTGGAGCGCGAGTTCACCGCCTACCGCGTCGGCGAGGGCGACCCCCAGGTGGCGATGGCGATGTCCGTCCTCGCCGGCGCTCGGCCACACGCCGCGGCTGGTGCCGAGCGGCGGGGGCTCCGACGTGAACGCCTTCATCCGCAACGGGTTCCCGGCGGTCAACCTGTGCAACGGGATGATCGACGTCCACACGCCGGACGAGCGGATCGCCGTGCGCGAGCCTCGGAGCAGATGCTCGAGGTCACGCTCGCGCTGGTCGACGCCGCCCGCGCCGGCGTGAGCGGCGGCGACGGGGGCGGCCTGGGGCCGCCGATCTCCACCGAGCGGATCCACGAGGGCGTGATCGTCAACCTGCGCGCGCTCCGAGTACCGGCGCCCCGACGGCACCGTCGTGACGCGCGAGGTCATGGACCACCCCGGCGCCGTGGTGATGGTCCCCGTGGAGGACGACCACGTCCTGATGGTGCGCCAGCCGCGGGAGGCGGTGGAGGAGTTCACCCTCGAGCTGCCGGCCGGCAAGCTCGACCACCCGCGGCGAGGACCCGCTGGCGTGCGCGAAGCGCGAGCTGGCGGAGGAGGTGGGCCGCGACGCCGCCACGTGGCGGGACGTCGGCGGCTTCTACACCGCCCCGGCGATCCTCACCGAGTTCATCCACTGCTTCATGGCCACCGGCCTGACCCCGGCGGAGGGCGACCACCAGGCCGACGAGGACGAGATGATCGAGGTCATCCCGTGGCCCCTCGCCGACCTGGCGTTCGCTCATCGACCAGGTCCGCGACGCGAAGACGCTGATCGGGCTGCTGCGGCTCGAGCGGGAGCTGCGCGCCTAGCTCTCGAGCGTCGCGGTCAGGTTCTTCTCCGGCACGCCCGCGAGGGCGCGGCTCACGATGCAGCCGGTCCGCGCGTTCTCGGCGTACTCCTCGAAGGTGGCCTGGTCGATGCCCGGGCACGTCCCCGATCGTCGTCAGGTCGATCCGCGCGATCGAGTTGGCGCCGTCGATCTTCCCGATCGAGACGACGGCCTCGGTCCGCACCGACTCCGGCACGTGGCCGTCCATCGCCAGCGCGTTCGACAGCGCCATCGAGAAGCACGAGGCGAGCGCCGCGCCGATCAGCTGCTCCGGGTTCGCGCCCGGGGCGTCCTCGAACCGCGTCTTGAACGAGAAGTCCCCCGAGATGCCGTCACCGGCCGTGAACGTCCCCGAGCCGCCCTTCAGGTCGCCCTTCCACTCCGCCGTGCCCCTGGCTGCCATGCGAGTCCCCCTGGTTCGGTGTCTGGATCAACCGCGTGTCTAGCAGTTACCCGCTCCGCGCGAGGTCCGTCCGACCCCCGAACTAGCGTTCGCGCCCATGTCCTCGGCCCACGGCTACCCGCGCTGGCAGACGGCGCCGCCGACCCTGCCGCACGTCGAGGCGCAGAAGGCCGCGCGCGACCGCGTCCACGGCCGCGATCCGCTCGCCGCCGAGCCGGCGGAGCGGAAGGTCTACCGGCTGCGGCCGCCCGAGCGCGGCGACGGCGGCGCGTCGGAGGCCCTGCGGGCGATGCTCGACCAGGAGCAGCTCGCGGCGGTCGAGGGGGCGGCGGGGCGGACGCTGATCCTCGCGTCGGCGGGGTCGGGCAAGACCCGGACGATCGTCGCGACGCTCGCGCACGCCATCGACCGGGGGACGCCGCCGGAGGCGGTCATGCTCGTCACGTTCACCCGCCGCGCCGCGAAGGAGATGGTGCAGCGCGCCGGGGCGCTCACGGGCGTCGACCTCCAGGCCGTCACCGCGGGGACGTTCCACGCGGTGTGCCGCCGGATCCTCGCGCGGTACGGCCCGCTCGTGGGGCTGCCGTCGTCGTTCACGGTGCTCGACGCGGAGGACCAGGCGGAGGTGTGCGCCATGGCGCGCGACGCCGTCCTCGCCGGGCGCGAGACCCGGCCGTCGCTGCCGAAGCCGGCGACGATCGTCGGCTACGCCTGCCTCGCCGCCGAGAGCGGCCGCGACATCGAGGCGGTCGTGCTCGAGGCCAACCCCCGGCTCGGCGACCGCGTGGCGGAGCTCCGCGCCATCGCCGAGGGCTACGCGGAGCGCAAGCGGGCGATGGGGGCGGTCGACTACGCCGACCTCCTGACGCTGGCGGTGCGCCTGCTCGAGGAGCATCCCCGGGTGCGCGCCCGGCTCCAGGAGCGCTACCGCTGGGTGCTGGTCGACGAGCTCCACGACGTCAACCCGGTCCAGGCCCGGTTCACGGAGCTCATCGCGGGGGAGGCCGGCAACCTCATCGCCGTCGCCGACCCCGACCAGGCCGTGTACTCGTGGCGCGGCGCCGACCCCGAGGTCGTGTCCCGGTTCGCGGCCGTCCCCGGGACGCGCGTCTTCCCGCTCCAGACGAACTACCGCTCCACGCCCGAGGTGGTCGCCCTGGCGCAGCGGACGCTGCCCGCCGGCAACCCCTTCGGCAAGCGGCTCCAGGCGCAGCGGCCGCCGTCGGGCGAGCTCCCCGTGGTGGCCCACCTGCTGTCCACGCAGGAGGAGGCGTGGTTCGTCACGCAGCGGATCGCCGACCTCATCACGGCCGGCCGGGCGCCCGGCGAGATCGCCGTGCTCTACCGCGCCCACCACCACTCCGTCGAGCTGCAGCTCGCCCTCGCCCAGGCGGGGGTGGAGTTCGAGCTGTACTCGGGCGCGCGGTTCGTGGAGAGCGCGCACGTGAAGGACGTGCTCGCCTTCTGCCGCCTGCGCCACAACGCCCGCGACGCCCTCGCCTGGAACCGCGCGCTGCGCCTGTTCGAGCGGGTCGGCGCCGCCGTCGCCGCGAAGACGTGGGCGGCGATCGCCGCCGAGCCCGACCCGCTCGCCGCCGCGGCGGCCCTGCGGCCGACGGGGGCGGGCGCCGCGGGCCTCACCCGGTTCGCCGAGGCGGTCCGCGACATCGCCGGGATGACACGGCCCGAGGACATCGTGCTGCGCGTCGCCCGCGCGGACTGGTACCGCGACCACCTGCAGCGCGCCTACCCCAACTGGCGCGACCGGGAGGGCGACCTCGCCCGCCTCGCCGAGCTGGCCGCGCGCACCGCGAGCCTCGACCGTTTCCTCGGCGACCTCCAGCTGGCCGAGCGTGTGGAGGCCGACGAGGACGTCTCCGGGCCGGCCCGCCGCGTGGCGCTCTCGTCGGTGCACCAGGCGAAGGGGCTGGAGTGGCCCGTCGTGTTCGTCCTCCAGGTCGAGGCCGGTTCGTTCCCGTCGGGGTGGGCGGTCAGCGAGGGCAAGCTCGACGAGGAGGAGCGACTCTTCTACGTCGCCGTCACCCGGGCCGCCGACGAGCTGTACCTCTGCCGGCCCATGGCGGCCCGGCGGCCGTGGGACACGGGTCCCGACGCCGTGGTCATCAACTCGGGGCAGGGGTTCCTCGACCGCGACCTGGGCGGCGCGGTGGAGGAGTGGTCGGTGCGCTGAACCCGCGTAGGGTTGGGCGATGATCGTCTCGCGGCGACCGGAGGGCCTGCTGCTGGTGCGGCAGGTGGACCACCAGGAGCAGTGCGGGGCGATCGCGGCGGCGTGGGGGAACGCCGACTTCGCCCGGCCGGAGCCGTGGGAGCCGCTGGTCGTCGCGGCCGCCGTCCACGACGAGGGCTGGCGGGCGTGGGAGGCGTCGCCGCAGGTGGGGGAGGGCGGCGCCCCGGTGGACTTTCCCCAGATCGACCGGCCCACCCACGTCGCGCTCTACCGGGAGGGCATCGAGGGCGCGATCGCGCGCGACCCCCGCGCCGGCCTGGTGGTGAGCATGCACGGGCGGGGGCTCTACGAGGGCCGGCTGGGCCTCGACCCCGGGCCGCCGACGCCGCGCGCCGACCGGCCGCCCGCGGTGCAGGCGTTCCTGGCGGAGCAGGACGGCGTGCAGGACGACCTGCGCCGGCGCATCGGCGGGGGATCCGCGCTCGACGCGTGGGCGTGGGCGGGCTACCGCCTGCTCCAGACGTGGGACGTGCTCAGCCTCCACCTCACGTGGCGGGCGCAGGCGGGCGGCCGCGAGACCACGCTGCCGCAGGTGCCGCGGGCCGTGGGCGACCCGGGGGTGACGCTCACGCTGCGGCCGGTCGACGCGCTCGCGGCGACGTGCGATCCGTGGCCCTTCAGCGGGGACCGGGTGGCGCTGCCGGTCGCGGCGCGGGTGGTCGAGGACCGGCCGTACGCGTCGGACGCGGACCTCCAGGGGGCACTCCGCGCCTCCCCCTGGGAGACCCGCGCCTACACGATCAGTCGTCCTGGTACTTGAAGGAGACGGAGAGCCGGGTCCGGTACTGGTCGATCGACCCGTCCTCGTTGATCGTCACATCCTGCTTCACGACCTCTGCGACGCGCAGGTCGCGCAGGGTCTTCGATGCGGTGACCACGGCTGCGGCCGTGGCGTCCTCCCACGAGGTCTCGCTGGTACCGACGATCTCGATCACCTTGTAGACGCTGTTGCCCACGGGAGCCATCCTCTCGATCCGAAGGGTGGTGGACACGGCCCCGAAGGGCTCGTGCGGAATATCACAACGTCCCCGCCGGGGGTGCAACCCCGCGGACCCGCGTCAGATCCGGATGGTGCCCTCGCCGCGCAGGCGCTCCAGCGTCATCGCCACCCGGGCGGCCAGGTTACCGTCCGCGGGCAGCGTCAACCGGGATCCGCCGCCGGTCTCGAGCGAGACCGCGGAGCCGCGCGCGGCCCGCAGTGCGGCGTACGCGCAGCAGACCGCGTTGACGCGGGCGGCGTCGGCGATGGCCGCCCAGTCGTCGGCGGGCGGGCCGGGGGCCCAGCCCCCGAGGTCGACGACCCCGTCCAGCAGGCGCCAGGCGGCGAGCGTGCCGTCGGGGCGGGCCCGGCCGGCGCCCTTCGGCCGGAAGACCGGCGCCCGCACGCCGATCCAGGCGGTGCGGTAGTCGCGCAGGTCGATCGGGGGCGCATCGGGCGGGTGGTCGCGCTCCCAGGCGATCTGGCGCAGCACCTGGTCGGGGAGGGCCTCCAGCACGGCGCGCCCGGGCGCCTCCAGCAGTGGCGCGAGCGCCTCCCCGCGCACGCCGCCGTGCACCTGCTCCAGCCGGCGCCGCGACGACGGGAACGCCGCCACGTCGCACCACGCCAGCACCGCCTCGGCGTCGCGCCGGCCCGTCGCGTTCGGGACGTGCAGCGGCGCGTCGACGGCCACGGCCCGCACGCCGGCGTCGCCCACGAGCGCGGCGATCTCGTCGTCCGGCGAGGCCAGGTCGAGGGCGGTCAGGCGCCCCTCCGGGTCGAGCCGCGCGACCGCCGAGCGGCGGGGCGTGTCCACCAGTTCCAGGCCCTGCAGCAGGTGGATCCCGGCGACGTCGCTCACGTCCCGGAGTTGCCCCGGCTGGACGGATGGCGTTTCCGGTGACTAGGCTCCGCCGATGCCCGCTTCTCCCGACGACGCGCGCGCATGAGCACGATCCTGCTCCTGGTCATCGCGCTGATCGCACCCTGGGTGGTGCACCTCGCCGCGCCGAAGCAGCGGCCGCTGGCCCTGGTCGGGGTCATCGCCGTGTTCCTGCTGTACGGCATCTTCGCCGAGAACCCGCTGCTCCAGTGGGAGATGTGGGCCGGCCTGGCGGCCGGGATCCTGACCGTCATGTTCCTGGCCGGCGGCGCCGCCGGCGGGCACGGTGGCGGCCGCTCGTCGTCGCGCCGGCGCGCGCCCGCCGCGGCAGGACCCGTTCGACGACGGGAACGAGCCGACCGGCGAGATCTGATCCTCCCCACCCCGGCGCGGCCGGGGTGCGGCGTCAGGGGTCGGTCGGGTCGAGGTGTTGCGCGATGAGCTGGTCGGCGCGGTCGGGCTCCTCCAGCAGCACCAGGCCGCGGCGCAGCGCCTTGACGCCCGCCGACTTGTCGCCGGTGGCGATGAGCGCGATCCCGAACGGCAGGAACGCGTCCGCATAGCGCGAGTCGAGCGCGACGGCCTGGCGGGCGGCCGTCACCGCGTCCGCGTCGCGGTCCGCCTGGAGCAGGGCGTACGCGCGGAACCCGAACGCCGAGGCGTCGGTGGGGTCCAGGGTCGCGGCCGCGCCGAACGCGACGATCGACGGGTTGGTCTTCTTGAGCTCCGACAGGGCGAGGCCGCGGCCGAACTCCGCCGCCGCCAGGGTCGGGTCCTTCTTGCGGGCGCGGTTGTAGGCGCCGAGGGCCTGCTTCCACCGGGCCGACTTCGCCTGGAGGTCGCCCTGCACCAGCTGCCCCGGCGCGGTCGTGCGCCAGGCCGCGGGCCACGCGTCCACCAGCGCCTTCGCGTCGGCGAGCTTGGCGGCGTCGATGAGCTGGCGCACCTGGGCGACGGCGTAGGCCAGCACCTTCGGCTCCCGCTTCACGGCGACGGCGAGCGACTTGGCGTAGTCGGGCGCCGCCTCCCAGTCCGGCTTGGGCTGGAGCGACGCCGTCAGCGCCTGGCCCTTGCGGACGTACTGGATCTGGACGGCCTTCTCGGCGGGCAGCGCGCGCAGCGCGGTCTGCCAGGCGCCGGGCCTGCGCGACCGGGGTGCCGTTCAGGCTGGTGATCACGTCGCCGCGGCGCAGGCCGGCCGTCGCGACCACGCCCTTCGGCCCGACCACCGCCACCAGCTGCCCCGGCGTGGTGGTGCCGGCCTGGCGGCGGAACGCCCGCCACAGCGGGACGGTGTACGCGTCGAACAGCCCGCGCGGGGTGGTCAGCCGCAGGCGGAACGGCCCTTCGACGGGCTGCGACGTGCGGCCCTGGTCGTCGGTGGCCTGGATCCGCACCTTGTAGGCGCCCTGGAGCATCTGGAACCCGCGCATGTTGACCGCCTCGACCCGCACGTAGGCGCGCCCGGCCTTGCGGGCGGTGGTGTCGGTGCGGGCCTGGACGACCTTCCCCGACGACGAGAGCACCTGGACGGTGAGCTTCGCCGGCGTCGCCAGGCGGATGCCCACCAGGAACCGGGCGTGGCCCTGCTGCGCCGACACGACGGCGGGCATGCGGAGCGAGCTGAGCTTCGGCGTCCCGGCCGCGGGCGCCGGATTGGCCGGCGCCGTCGTCGTCGGGGTGGTCGGCGCGGGCTGCTGCGCGACCGCGGTCCCGGCGCCGATGGCGCAGGCGGCGAGCGCGGCGACGCATGTCGCGAGGCGGGGCACGGGGGGCACCCTACCAGCGGTTTCACGGCGTCCCGAGCAGGTCGGGGTGTAGGGTCGGGTGCGGATGGCCGTCCCGTTCGCCCCCGTGGAGGTCGTCGAGCGCACCCGGCGGGGCGACCCCGTCGACGCCGACAGCGTCGAGGAATTCGTCCGCCGCTGGATCGACGGGACCTCCGACGACGCGCTGATGTCCGCCTGGTGCATGCTCGCGTGCACCCGGGGCGTGCCGGACGGCCACGCCGACGCCCTCATGCGGGCGCTGGTCGCCTCCGGCGACCGCCTGGAGCTGGGGCGGTTCGGCCCCACCGGCGACGTCGTGACCACCGGCGCGGTTGGCGACAGCGTCCCCGTCGCCGCCGCCCCGATCGCCGCGGCGCTGGGGGTGAAGGTGGCCCAGATGGCGTCGCGCGGCCTCGGCCACGCCGGCGGCACGGCGGACAAGCTCGAGGCGATCCCCGGCATGGAGGTCGACCTGTCGCTCGACCGCTGGGTGCGGCAGCTCCGCGACGAGGGCATCGCGGTGGCCGCCCACCACGGCCGGCTCGCCCCCGCCGACCTGCGGCTGGCGGGCCTCCGCGACGCCACCGGCACGGTGCCCGCGCCCGGGGTGGTGGCGGCCTCGGCGATGGCCCGGGCCCTGGCCTCGGGCGCGGAGTCGCTGCACCTGGAGATCCCCGTCGGCGCCGGCGGGTTCGTGCCCGACCGGGCGGAGGGGCTCGCGACGGCCGCGCTGATGGAGCGGATGGCGGCGCCCTGGGGCCGCACCGTGACCTGGGACCTCGTGGACGCCGACGCGCCGCTCGGCCGGATGGTCGGCAACGCGCTGGAGATCGCGGAGGCGGGGGAGGTGCTGCGCGGCGCCGGGCCGGACGATGTCCGCGGGGCCGCGGTCCGCGCGGCGGGCCGGCTGGCCGAGTCGGCCGGCACGGTGCCGGCGGGCGAGGGCGAGGCGCGCGGCCGCCGCCGCGCTGGCCGACGGGTCCGCCCTGGCGCGGGCGGAGCGCTGGGTGGAGGCCCAGGGCGGCGACCCCGCCGTCTGGACCGACGAGGGCGCCCTCCCGTCGGCGCCCGAGCGCGTCGACGTGGTCGCGCCGCGGGCCGGCGCGGTGACCCGGATCGACGGGCGCGGGGTGGGGGAGGTGGTCCGCTGGCTGGGCGCGGGGCGCCTGCACCCCGACCAGTCGATCGACGCCGTCGTGGGCATCGAGCTGCTCGTGCGCCCCGGCGACGTCGTGGAGGACGGCCAGCCGATGGCCGTCGTGCACGCCCGCGACGCGTGGGCGGCCGGCGAGGCCACGCGGATGGCGGAGGCCTGGTTCCGCGTGGGGGAGCCCGACGGCGATGCCTGAGCTCCCCGAGGTCGAGACGATCCGCGCCCAGCTCGCCGACCGCATCCCCGGCCGCACGATCGCGCGGGCCGAGGTCCACGACGCGAAGCTCGTGGAGCCCGACGACCCGCAGGCGTTCGCCGAGGCGGTCGCCGGCCGCGCCATCACCGCGGTGGGCCGGCGCGGCAAGTACCTGCTGATCGAGCTCGACGACGGCGACACCCTGGCCGTGCACCTGCGCATGACCGGCCGCCTGCACTGGCGGCCGCCGGGCGAGGAGGGCGAGGAGCGCTTCCTGCGCGCCCGGTTCACGCTCGACGACGGCAGCACGCTCACGTTCGGCGACATGCGCCGCTTCGGGCGGGCCTGGATCGTCCCCGGGGGCCCGGCGTCCGAGCGGGAGGCCTACTGGGCGCAGCGCGTCGGCATCGAACCGCTCACGCCGCGGTTCACCGCGCGGGTGCTCGAGGGGCTGCTCGCCGGGCGGCGGGGGCCGATCAAGGCGGTGCTGCTGAACCAGGTGCTGGTGGCCGGTCTCGGCAACATGTACGTCGACGAGGCGCTCTTCCAGGCCAGGATCCACCCGGAGCGGGCGGCGGGGTCGCTCGACCGGGACGAGATCCGCCGCCTGCACCGCGCCATCCGCGACCGGCTGGCCGCGGCCGTGGAGGCGGGCGGCGCGTCGATCGACTCCTACCGCGACTCGCTCGGGGAGCGGGGGACGATGCAGGACCTGTTGCGCGTCCACCTGCACCTGGGCGACCCCTGCCCGCGGTGCGGCACCACGATCGTCAAGACGCGGGTCGCCCAGCGCGGCACGTACTGGTGCCCCACCTGCCAGCCGGAGCCCGCGAAGTGGTGACCGAGGTGCCGGGGGTCCGCGTCGGCCACTGGACGGACGCGGACGCGGGCACGGGCTGCACCGTGATCATGCCGCCGCCGGGGACGGTGGGGGCGGTGGAGGTGCGCGGCGGCGGGCCGGCGACGCGGGACGTCGACCTGCTGGCGCCGCTGGCGTCGGTGGCGGAGGTGACCGCGCTCGTGTTCAGCGGCGGCAGCGCGTTCGGGCTGGACGCCGCCTCCGGGGTGATGCGCTGGTGCGAGGAGCGCGGCCTGGGCCACGACACGGTCGCCGCCCGCGTCCCGATCGTGCCGACGGCGTGCGTCTTCGACCTCGGGATCACCGGCAACGCCCGCCGCCCCGGCCCGGACGACGGCTACGCCGCGTGCGAGGCGCTCTCGGACGGGCCGCACGCGGTCGGCAGCGTCGGCGCCGGGACGGGTGCGACGTGCGGGAAGCTGCGGGCCCGCGACGGCTGGTGCAAGGGCGGGCTCGGCGGCGGGGTCCGCCGCCTCCACGACGGGGTGATCGTCGCGGCGCTGGCGGTGGTGAACGCGTGGGGCGACGTGATCGACGCGCGCGGCGAGGTGATCGCCGGCGCCGTCGACGAGGACGGGCGGTTCATGCGGGCGTGGGAGCGCGTGATCGACCAGCCGCCGTTCCACCCGCGGCTGGCCGCCGCCGAGCACACCACGCTCGTCTGCGTCGTCACCGATGCGGAGCTCACCCGCACGGGGGCGGCGACGGTCGCGCGGATGGCCCACGCCGGCATGGCGCGCGCCGTGGCGCCGGTGCACACCCCGATCGACGGCGACGCCGCGTTCTGCCTCGCCACCGGCGCCCGCCCGGCGTCGGTGTTCGCGGTGGGGGTGGCGGCCGCGGAGGCCGTCTCCGACGCGATCCGGGACGGCGTCCGTTCGGCCAGGGCCATCCGGGGGGTTCCGACGGGCGCGGATCGCGCGGCGGCCGTCAGCGGCTAGCATCGGTCGCAGTGCCGGACATCACCGCACCGCTCGTGAACTTCGCGACCGACCAGGTCGGCTCCTACGGGGCCCTCGCGGTGTTCCTGCTGATGATCCTCGAGAGCGCCTGCATCCCGGTGCCCAGCGAGGCGATCATGCTCTACGGCGGCTTCCTGGTCTCCCAGGGCGACGCGTCGCTGGGGTGGATCATCGCCGCCGGGGTGGCCGGCAACGTGGTCGGCTCGTGGATCGCCTACTGGGTGGGCCGCGAGAAGGGCCGCGAGTGGGCGCTGCGCTGGCACTGGCTGCACATCACCCCCAAGCGCCTCGACGCGGCGGACCGCTGGTTCGCGCGCTACGGCGACTGGGCGGTGCTGATCTCCCGCTGCCTGCCGATCATCCGCACGTTCATCAGCCTGCCGGCGGGGATCGCCCGGATGCCGTTCTGGCGGTTCACGATCCTCACCCTGATCGGCTGCATCCCGTGGGTGGT
The DNA here is from genome assembly GCA_963749475.1 of Miltoncostaeaceae bacterium. Taxonomy (GTDB): domain Bacteria; phylum Actinomycetota; class Thermoleophilia; order Miltoncostaeales; family Miltoncostaeaceae; genus Miltoncostaea. The sequence continues at coordinate 240,241 of CAVVMP010000007.1, read as the reverse complement.
GATGCTCACCCTGGCGGGGCGGGCGGTGGGCGACAACTGGGAGGACCTGCAGCACAACCTGCACTACCTCGACTACGCCCTGGTCCTCGCCGTGATCGGCGGGGTCGTCTACCTGGTGGTCCGCAACCGCCGCCGCAAGCGCCGCCTGGGCATGGCGATCTCCCCGGCGGTGGCCGACGAGGGCGGCGACTAGATGGACGCCGCCGCGATGGAGGCGTTCGCCCGCGAGCGCGCGGCGGCGCTCTTCGACCGCGGCGAGCTGGACCGCATCCCCGAGTTCGTGACCGAGGACTACGTCAACCACGAGGCGTGGCCCGGCGAGGACCCGGGGCACGCCGGCTTCCGTCTGCGGATGGAGCGGCTCCACGCCGCGATCCCCGACATCCGCCTGGAGGTCCACGAGGTGGTCGCGGGCGGCGACCTGGTGGCCTACCGGGCGACGCTCTCCGGCACCCACCGGGGCGAGCTGCTCGGGATGCCGCCCACCGGCCGGAGCTTCTCGGTCCAGCACATGCACATGCTGCGCATGCGCGACGGGCGGTCCTGCGAGCACTGGGCCGTGCGCGACGACCTCGGGATGCTCCAGCAGCTCGGGATCATCCCGGCGCCCGGGGGTTAGGCCAGCCCGAGCAGCGGGTCGAGCCGGCCCTGGTCGTCGAGGGCCTTGATGTCGTCGTAGCCGCCGACGGGGCGGTCGTCGACCAGGATCTGCGGCACGGTGTAGCGGCCGGTGAGCTGGACCAGGTCCATGCGGCTCTGCATGTCGGTCCGGTCGAGGAACACCTCCTCGTACGCCACGCCCTTCTTCGTCAGGAGGTTCTTGGCGCGGGTGCAGTACGAGCAGAAGTCGCTGGTGTAGATGCGGATGCGCGGTGTCTTCATGATGCAAAAAGTGTAGCGCCGAAGCTTCTGCGGGGCCGTCGGTCCGTGGGCGCCGTCACAATCATCGGCATGGCGACGTTTGAGACCGAGGCCGTGGTGCTCCGGGGCATCCGCTACTCCGAGGCGGACGTCGTCCTGGCGCTGTTCACCCGCAGCCACGGCCGGGTCTCGGCGATCGCCAAGGGCGCCCGCCGCACGACGTCGAAGCTGGGCGGCCGGCTCCAGCCGGGGGTCACCGCCTCGGTCACGATCCACGAGGGGCGCGGGGACCTCGGGACGATCCGGGGCGCCAGCGTCGTCGACGCCCACGCCGGGTTGTGGGTGGCGGGGCACCGGCTGCAGGCGGCGGCGTGCGTGCTGGAGACGGTGATGCGGGTGATGCCGGAGGCGGAGCCGTCGGAGGAGACGTGGCACCTCCTCGGCCGGACGCTCGGCCTGCTCGCCCACGCCGACCCCGCGGGCCCGGGCCCGGCGCGGCTCCACCCGCTCGTGCTCGGCTGTCAGGCCAAGCTGCTGGTGGTGAGCGGCCTGCTGCCGGTGCTGGGCACGTGCGTCCGGTGCGGCGCGGGCGGGCCGCTGACCGCGTTCTCGGCAACCGCGGGCGGCGTGCTGTGCGACGCGTGCGGCACGGGCGCCGAGCGCGTGGAGCCCGATGCGGTGGCCGCCCTGGCCGGCCTGGTGGGCCGGCCCCTCGCCGAGGCCGTGGCCGCCGTCCCGCCGCCGGCCGCGGCGGGCGTGGAGCGGATGATCGGCCTCGTGCTGCGCGAGCACCTGGGCGTCAGCCTCCGGAGCGCCGCCCCGCTCTGACACATCGGCGCGGCTCACCCGGGTGATCCACCGCGCCCCCCGGCTGCGGCGGCCCGGGGCCGACCTACCGTGCGGCCATGAGCAGCACCGCCCAGGTCGTGCCGATCGGCCGTGCGCGCCGCGGCGTGCACGCACCGCCCGGCTCGCGGCCCGGCGACGTCGTCCGTTCCGCGCTGGTCGACCGGCTCGTCGCCGCGGAGGGCGTCCCGCTCGTCGTCGTGGAGGCCCCGGCGGGCTACGGCAAGACGACGCTCCTGTCGCACTGGGCGGACGCCGATCCCCGCGCCTTCGCGTGGGTCGACCCGCACCCCCGCATCGGCTCCGCGGTGGCCGAGGCCATCGCCGCGGCGATGCCCCGGGGTCCGGAGCCGGTGGTGCTCGTCCTGGACGACGCCGGCATCGTCGCGGGCGACGTCCCGGGCCTCGTGGAGGGGGCGATCGGCTGCCTGCCGGCGGGGTCGCAGGTGGTCGTCGCGGGCCGCACGGCCCCGTCGATGTCGCTCGGGCGGCTCGCCGCCGAGCGGCGGCTGCTGCGCCTCGGCCCGGACGACCTCGCGTTCGACGAGGCGGCCGCCGCCCGCCTCGCCCGCGGGGCGGGCGTCGCGCTGTCCGACGCGCAGGTCCGCCGCCTCGTCCGGCGCACCGAGGGGTGGCCCGCCGCCCTCACCCTGGCGCTCGCCGGCGCCGGGCCCGCGGAGATCCGCGGCGACGAGCCGCGCGTGGCCGAGTACCTCCGGGACCTCATGGCGCCGATCCCGCCGGAGACGGTGGCGCTGCTCGCCCGCAGCGCCGTGCTGGAGCACGTGTCGCCGCCGCTCCACCGGGCCGTGCTGGGGCCGGACGCGACGCACGACCTCGCCGGCGCCCTGCGGCGCGCCGGGGTCCCCGTCGTGCCCCTGGATCCGGGGTGCCTGATCTGGCGCCACCACGCCCTGGTGGCCGAGATGCTGCGCGCGGAGCTCGGGCGGCGCGAGCCCGAGCAGGCCCCCGACCTGCACCGCCGGGCGAGCCGCTGGTTCGCGAGCGCCGGCGACGCCGACGCGGCGGCGCGGCACGCCCGCGCGGCCGGCGACCTCGACCGGGCCGCGACGCTGGTCTGGGCGGCCGTCCCGGGCCGCCTGGGGCGCGGGGACGTCGCCGCGGTGGAGCGCTCCCTCGCGCACTTCACCGAGGAGGAGACGGCGGCGCGGGCGCCGCTCGCCCTGGCGGCCGCGTGGTGCGCCCTCGAGCGCGGCGCCGGGACGGCGGAGGACTGGATCGCGGCGGCTGAGCACCCGGACGGCCGGGCGCCCGGGTCCGCCGTCGCGCTGCTGCGGGCGGCCGCCGGCGTGGACGGTCCCGCGCGGATGCGGGCGGACGCGGCGCTGGCCTTCCGCAGCGCGCCGGAGGGAAGCCCGTGGCGCGCGATGGCACGGCTGCACGAGGGGATCGCGCACGAGCTGGCGGGCGACCGCGCGGCCGCCCGATCGGCGCTTGAGGACGGCGCCCACCGCGCGAGCGCCCGCATGCCCGCCGTCGCCGCACGCTGCCTGGCGCGTCTCGCCGTGCTGGCGCTGGAGGAGGACGCCGACCCGCACGCGGCCGCCCGGCTCGCCCTGCGGGCACGCGGCCTCGGCGCCCGCCCGGCGGTGCCGGAGAACGCGCCCACGGCGATGGTGCACGCGGCCTGCGCGCTGGTGCTCGCCCGCGCGGGGCGGGCCGACGAGGCGCGGTCCCACCTGGATCGTGGGACGGTCCTGCTGGGCCGTGTCCTGAGCCCGTGGCTCGCGGTCGACGCCCGTGTGGTGATGGCGCGCGCGGCCGCCCTGCTCGGCGACCTGGCCGCGGCGCGCGAGCTCCTGGGCGAGGCGGCGGCGATGGTCCCGCACGAGGGCGGTGCGGAGGTGCTGCGCGAGCGCCTGGAGGCCGCGCGCGAGGCGGCGCTCCCCGGCGGCGGGGACGGCGCCGCCCGCGACGCCCTGACGACGGCCGAGATGCGGATCCTCGGCTACCTGCCGACGCACCTCTCCTTCCCGGCGATCGCCGGGCGGCTGAACGTGTCCCGCTTCACCGTGAAGACCCAGGCGATGGCCGTGTACCGCAAGCTCGGCGCGTCGTCGCGGGCGGAGGCGGTGGACCGGGCGCGGGAGATCGGCCTCCTGGCCTGACCCGCCGAGGGGTTACGCCGGCGGCTCCTCCGCGCCGTCCTCGGCCGCGAACCGCTCCAGGAGCGCCTGCTCCTCGTCGCGGTGGGGGAACATGAAGAAGACCAGCGCGGCCCCGACGAGCACCGCGATCGTCCCGGCCGTGTAGGCCCACTGGTCGCCGTCGAGGAAGGCCTGCTTCGCGCCCGCGATGATCCCGTCGGCGTACTGGGGGTACTGCTCGGCCGTGTCGGCGGCGCTGGCGAACGAGCGGGTGAGCTCGTTCTGGACGGTGTCCGAGATGTCGTCCGACTGCGGGGACGCCGCGATCGCGGCGCTGGCCGCCGAGGCGTAGCCCGCGGTGAGGAGCGCGCCGAAGATCGACTGCATGATCGCGCCGCCCAGGTCGCGCTGGAGGTCCGCCGTGCCCGAGGCCATGCCCGCCCTCCGGACCGGCACCGACCCGGTGAGCGAGTGGGAGGCCGGGGTGCCGGCGAAGCCGACCCCGGTCCCGAGGAAGGCGTAGGCGATGCCGATCCGCCAGTACGACGCGTCCTCCTGCCAGAGCAGCAGCATCGACAGGAACCCGAGCAGCAGGAACACGTACCCGACGAGCAGGGTGAACCGGGCGCCGTGGGACTCCACGAGCTTCGCCGACCGCGGGGCGACCAGGACCATGAACACCACGGCGGGCAGGAACGCGGCGCCCGCCTCGAGTGTCGAGTAGCCGAGCACGTTCTGGAGGAACTGCTGGCTGATGAACATGGCCCCCATGAGGGAGCCGAACACGATGATCCCGGCGAGGGCGGCCACCCAGAACGTGCGCCGCGCCGCCACGTGGAGGTCGTACAGCGGGTTCCGCGCGCGCCGCTGACGGATGACGAAGGCGAGGAGGGCGAACACCGCGACGATCCCCATGCTGATCGCGATCGTCGCCCCGTTCGGCGCCGTCGCGAAGTTGATCGCCAGGATGAGCGCCCCGACCATCACGACGGACAGCACGCCGCCGAGGTTGTCGACCTTCTCGGTCGCCTCGTTGACGTGTGCCGGCACGAACACCAGGGCCATCACCAGCGCGATCCCCACGAAAGGCAGGGTGATCAGGAAGACCGATCCCCACCAGAAGTGCTCGAGGAGGGCCCCGGCCACGAGCGGGCCGAGCGACGCGATGCCGCCGCCGATCGCGGACCACAGCGCGATCGACTTCGTGCGGCCGGGGCCCGCCCACAGCGCGGTGATCAGGGCGAGCGTGGTCGGGTACGCCATCCCGGCCGAGATGCCGCCGAGCACCCGGGCGCCGAACAGCACGCCCGCCGTCGGCGCGTACGCCGCCAGCAGGCACGCCGGCACGGACAGCACCATCCCGGCGATCAGCAGCAGCTTGCGGCCGTAGCGGTCCCCCACGGCGCCGAGGTAGAGCACCGACGCGGCGAGGCCGAGCGAGTAGCCCACGGCGATCAGGTCGAGCTCGGTCTGCGAGGCGTCGAACGCCCGGCCGATGTCCGGCAGGGCGACGTTGGCCACCGACAGGTTCAGGTTCGCGACGCCCGCGACCAGGATCAGCGCGAGCAGGACGAGTCCGGCGCGGTCGGGCGCCTGTGCGCGGGGCCCGCCGGGCGGGCTGGTGTCGGGGCTCGCCATGCGGTGCCTCCCGAACCCCAGCACGGGAGCGGGTGCCGCCACATCGTCCATGGGGGATGAACCGGCCGGCGGGTGGCCCGGCGACCCATTTCACCCTGGGTGAAATCCCGGCGGGGTGATGACGGGTCACCCGGGAGGGCGAAAGCGTGCGACCCGTCAGGTCACCGAGTCCGTGGAGGAAGCATGAGCGGGGAGTACCGGATCACCGTGCGGGGCGTGGTGAGCGAGCGCTTCTGCCAGGGGATCCCCGGCATGCGCCGCCACGTGCGCGACGACCGCACCATCCTGGAGGGCGGCCCCGGCGGCCGTCCCGTCAACGAGGTGCTGGCGACGCTCGGCAACCTCGGCGTCGAGGTCATCGACGTCGAGGAGCCCGCCGCCACGCCCCGAGCCGAGGAGCGCTGAGAGACCGATGAATTCCCTCGCCAACCTGCTCACGCGCCGGCCATGGCGCGTCATCGCCATCGCCGTCGCGTTCTTCGCGGTCGCCGTCGTCATCGGTGGTCCCCTCACCGGCAACCTCTCCAGCGCCGGCTTCGAGGACCCGTCAGCCGAGTTCGTCGCCGCGCGCGACACCATCCGGCAGGCGTCCGACGTCAACCCCAACCCCGGCGTCATCGCGCTCGTCTCACCCGGCAGCGACGTCCGCGCCGGCGAGGGCCGGCAGGCGGTCGAGACCGCCGCGGCCACCATCCGCAAGGACCCGGACGTCGGCCAGGTCGTCACCGCCTTCGACGGCGGCGGCGCCACGCTGATCTCGAAGGACGGCACCCAGTCGTACATCGCCGTCTTCATGAAGCCGATCTCCGACGACGCCGCGGGCGACGCCGCCAAGCGCATCCGCGAGTCGCTCGAGTCGCAGCCCGTGAAGGTCGGCGGCGCGGACGCCGTCGGCGACGAGGTCGGCACGATCATCGGCGAGGACCTCGCGAAGGCCGAGAGCTTCGCGTTCCCGATCATCTTCCTGCTGTCGCTCTGGGTCTTCCGCGGCGTCATCGCCGCGCTGCTGCCCTCCCTGATGGGCGGGCTGGTCATCTTCGGCGCCTTCCTCGCGATCGGGCTGACGAACGAGGCGATGACCCTCTCCGTCTACGCCCTCAACCTGGCGATCGGCCTGAGCCTCGGCCTCGCCATCGACTACAGCCTGCTGATCATCTCCCGCTACCGGGAGGAGCTGGCCGCCCGAGGACCCGGGAGGGACGCGCTGGCCGCCACCCTGCGGACGGCCGGCAAGAGCGTCCTGTTCAGCGCCGTGACCGTCGCGGCCGCGCTCGCCGGGCTGATGGTCTTCCCGCAGCGCTTCCTGTTCTCCATGGGCATCGCGGGCGTCATGGTCGCCCTGATCGCGGCCGCCATCGCGCTGCTGGTCCTGCCCGCCGTGCTCGCCCTGCTCGGCACCCGCATCAACAGCCTCGCGCCGAAGGCGTGGCGCCGCCGCTCGGAGCACGCCGACGAGCAGCTCACGTCGGGCTTCTGGTACCGGCTCTCCAACGCCGTGATGCGTCACCCGGCGCCGGTGGCCGCGGTCACGGCGGTCGCCCTGATCCTGGTCGCGCTGCCGGCGTTCGGCATCAAGTTCACCTCGGTGGACGCGAGCGTCCTGCCCACCAGCGCCAGCGCGCGCCAGGTGTCCGACACCCTCGCGGCCGAGTTCCCCGAGGACCGCAGCCAGCCGAACTACATCGCGATCACCGCCCCGGACACCCCGCAGGCCAAGGCGGCCCTGGCGGAGTACGCGCAGCGGCTCGGCGCGCTGCCGAACGTCGCGGGCGTCACGCCGCCCGCCGTCGCCGGCCCGAACACCTGGCGGATCGACGTGTACGGCGTCGAGAACGGCCTGACTGACCCGGCCCAGGACCTCGTCCGCGACATCCGCGCCACCCCGGCGCCCTTCCCGGCCGACGTCGGCGGCCTCGCCGCCAGCTTCGTGGACCAGAAGGCGAGCCTGGCCGCGCACCTGCCGTACGCGATCATGCTGATCGCCGCGGTCACGATCGTCGCCCTGTTCATCATGACCGGCTCGGTGATCCTGCCGGTGAAGGCCGTGATCATGAACCTGCTGACGCTCGGCTCCACCCTCGGGATCCTGGTGTTCGTGTTCCAGGACGGCCGGCTCGAGGGCCTGCTCAACTACGACAGCGTCGGCGCCCTGGACCTCACCCAGCCGATCCTGCTCGGCGCGATGGCCTTCGGCCTGTCCACCGACTACGCCGTGTTCCTCCTGTCCCGCATCAAGGAGGCCCACGACCACGGCCTGGACACCAAGGAGGCGGTGGCCGTCGGCCTCCAGCGCACCGGCCGGATCGTCACGGCGGCCGCCCTGCTCTTCGCGGTCGCGATCGGCGCCTTCGCCACCTCCCAGATCACGCTGATCAAGGAGCTCGGCGTCGGCACCGCCCTGGCGGTCCTGATCGACGCGACCATCATCCGGGCGCTCCTCGTCCCGTCGCTGATGGCCCTGTTCGGCAACTGGAACTGGTGGGCCCCGCGGCCGCTGCGCCGGATCCACAACCGGATCGGCTTCAGCGAGTCGGAGCCGGAGGGCGACCCCACGCCGGCGCAGGCCTAGCCATACGGCAGGCGTCACCCGAGGGCCCGGCACCCGCCGGGCCCTCGGCGTGCGTCAGCGCGGCTCCTCGGCCAGCCGGGCGCGCAGCAGCAGGCACACCCACGAGCGGAGCGGGCGCCACGGCTCCGCGATGCGGGTGAACTCGCCCGGGCCCGGGTCGCCGGCCAGGCCGTAGGCGAGCCGCACGGCGGCGCGCACCCGCGGCTCGGCGGCGGGCAGCACGTCCGGCGCGCCCGCGCCCCGCACCAGGATCAGCTCCGACGAGAACGCGCCCACGCCGGGCAGGTCGCGCAGCTCCAGCAGCGCCTCCTCGGGCGGCAGCGCCCGCAGGCGCCCGGCGTCGAGGAACCCGTCGGCGGCTGCGCGGGCCAGCTCCCGCAGCCACTCCACCTTCGGGACCGGCAGGCCCGGGACCGGCTCCAGGTCCACGAGGGCGGCGGGGCCGGGGAACGGCCGCAGCACGTGGCCGTCGACCGCGACCTCGGCCGGCGCGAGGGCGGCGAGCCGCTCGCGGAGCCGGATCGCCTGCCGGAACTGCGTGCGCTGGGTCAGGATCGCCCACACGCCGGCGTCGAACGGGCTCCCGAACAGCACCGGCCGCAGCGCCCCGTAGCGCTCCAGCAGCCCGGCCACCACCGGGTCCCGCCCCGCGACGGCCTCCATGGGCGTCCCGTTGACGTCGAGCGACAGCACCCGCGCGGCCTGGGCGGCCACCACATCGGGGTCCCCGTCGCCGTGCGTCGTGCCGTGGACCGTCCCGTCCGGGTCCTGGCGCAGGGCGATCCCCGCGGGGGCGCCGGTCCCGTCCAGCGCGAACGCCAGGCGCAGCACGTCGTCGTCGGCGGCGTCCGGCCGGGCGAGGGGGGAGAAGCCGGCCAGGAAGCGGGCCGCGGAGGCGAGCGAGAACGGCCCCCGGACCGGGAGGACGACCTCCGCCACCGCCCGCCCTACCTGGAGAGCGACCGCGGCAGCAGGCCGCGTTCCCGGGCCCGCGCCACGGCGTCCTCGCGCGTCGCGACGCCCAGCTTGCGGTAGATGGCGCGCATCTGGGTCTTCACCGTGTTGTGCGACACGTAGAGGTCGGCCGCGATCTCGCGCGCCGAGCCGTCCCCGGTCAGGCGCCGCAGCACCGCCAGCTCGCGGTCGGTCAGGTCGCCGCCCGCCGCCGGCACCGCCGTCGCCGCCCCGCCACCGAGCTGCTCCTCGACCAGGGTCAGCATGCGGTGCAGGTTGTGGTTGCCGATCGCGCCGTCGAGCATCGCCCGGGCCTCGTCGGCGTCGCGCCGCGCCTGGTCGCGGTCGCCCGCGGCGAGCGCCACCTCGGCCCGCGACAGCAGCGTGTGCGCCGTCTCCGGGCCCGAATGGCCGCGGCGGGCGAGGTCCACCGCGCGGTCCGCGTCCTCCCGGGCGGCGGCGTGGTCACCCCGCCGGGACCGCGCCTGGGCCAGGCCGGCATGCGCGCCCGCGGCGTGCGGGTACTCGGCGTGCCGCTCCTGCGACGCCAGCTCGATCGCCTCCTGCGCCCGGCGCTCGGCCAGCGCGAGGTCGTCCCGGTCGAGGTCGGTGTGGGCCAGGTGGCTCAGCGCGACCACCGCCGGCGCCTTCGCGGTGGCCGACAGCGCGACGACCTCCTCCAGGTACGGGTACGAATCGTCGCGTTGGTCGACCGCGTGCAGGGCGATGCCGAGCGCCAGGCACGCGATCGCCCGCGACCACGGCTCGACGCCCTCGCTGAGCGCCAGGGCCTCGCGGCCGATCGCGACCGCCGCGGGCGCGTCGCCCATCAGCAGCGCCACCAGGGAGCGCCCCGACGCGACGTCGCTCGCGACCGTCCGCGGGTCGCCGGGCGCGCCGGGCCGGGCCGCCGCCCGCTCCGCGGCGTCGAGCCACGGGACCGCGGCCTGCGCGCCGGCCCAGGTTGATCGCGATGAGGGCCGCCGCGAGGCAGAGCCGCGGGTCGGCGCGGACGCGGTCCTCGGGCAGCAGCGCCAGCCAGCGCTGCGTGGTGGCGGTCCAGCCGCTGCGCTCGTAGCCGGCCCAGCAGCCGGCGATGAGGTCGGCGGCGCGGTCCAGGTCGCCCGCCGCGGCCGCGTGGTGGATCGCGTCGTCCATGTCGCCGTTCGCCTCGAACCACCGGGACGCCCGGCGGTGCAGCTCCGCCACCTCGCCCGGCGCCTCCAGCGTGAGCTCGTGGCGCAGCAGCTCGCCGAAGAGGTGGTGGTAGCGGTACCACTCGCGGCGCCGGTCGAGGGGCACCAGGAACAGGTTGGAGCGCTCCAGCTCGGTCAGGACCGCGGCGGAGCCCTCGCGGCCGGTGACGGCGTCGCAGAGCGGGGCGGTGAGGCGTGGGAGGATCGCCGTGCGCAGCAGGAAGCCGCGCCGCTCGCGCGGCTGTCCCTCCAGCACCTCCGCCGCGAGGTAGTCGACCACCAGCCGGTCGTCCCCGGCGAAGTCCGCGATGAACGCGGCCGCGTCGTCGCGCCCGCGCAGCGACAGCCCCGCCAGGTACAGCCCGGCGGCCCAGCCCTCGGTGCGGGCGCGCAGGCGCTCCACCTCGTCGGCCGGCAGGTCGGCGCCGATCGCGTCGCCCAGCAGCCGCGCCGCCTCGGGGCCCGTGAAGCGCAGGTCGTCGGCGCGCAGCTCGCCCAGGTCGCCGCGCGCGCGCAGGCGCGCCAGGCCGAGGGGCGGGTCGGAGCGGGTGGTCACCACCAGCCGCAGGCTGTCCGGCAGGCGCGGCACCAGGAACGCCAGGGAGTCGACGATCGAGGGCTCGCCGACGGCGTGGAGGTCGTCGAGCGCCAGCACCGTCCGCCCCTCCGCCTCGGCGACGGCGTTGATCAGCTCGGTGAGGCCCACCTCGCGGGTGGCGTCGGCGCCCGACAGCGCGCCCACCGCCTGGGCGTCGAGCGCGATGCCCGCCCGGCCGAGCGCCTCCGAGACGTAGCGCCAGAAGCGCGCCGGGTCGTTGTCGGAGTCGTCGAGCGCCACCCAGGCCGTGGGCGCGTCCTGGGCCGCCAGCCAGTCGAGCACCAGCGTCGTCTTGCCCCAGCCGGCCGCCGCGCTGACCACGGTCAGGCGGTGCGCCGCGACCTCGGCCTCCAGCCGCGCGACGAGGTCCGGGCGCGGCACGAAACCGGCGCGCCGGTCCGGCGGCCGCAGCTTGGTCTCGATGAGCGGCGGTCCGGTCAGCGTCTGCATCCACCGATATTGACGCGTCCCGGCCCGCGGCGGTCAAGGCGGACCGCGTCACCGGACCGTTCGGCTCCGCGCGCACGGGTATGCTCGGAGGCGTGGCGGGGGCGACGTTCCAGGACGTGATCGCGCGGCTGGCCGGCTACTGGGCCGACCAGGGCTGCCTGGTGACCACCCCGTACCACACGGAGGTGGGCGCCGGGACGTTCAACCCGTTCACGCTCCTGCGGAGCCTCGGTCCCGACCCGTGGCGGGTCGCATACGTCGAGCCGAGCATCCGCCCCACCGACGGGCGCTACGGCGAGAACCCGTTCCGCCTGCAGCACTACTTCCAGTACCAGGTCATCCTGAAGCCGTCCCCCGACGACGTGCAGGACCTGTACCTCGGCTCGCTCCGCGCGCTCGGCATCAAGCCCGAGGAGCACGACATCCGGTTCGTCGAGGACGACTGGGAGGGGCCGACGCTGGGCGCGTGGGGCCTCGGCTGGGAGGTGTGGATGGACGGGATGGAGATCACCCAGTTCACCTACTTCCAGCAGGCCGGCGGCATCGACCTGACGCCCATCTCGGTGGAGCTCACGTACGGCCTGGAGCGCATCGCCATGTACCTCCAGGGCGTCCGCTCCGTCTACGACCTGGAGTGGGGACACGGCGTCACCTACGGCGACCTGTACCAGCGCAACGAGTCGCAGTGGAGCCGGTACAACTTCGAGGTGGCCGACACGGACGCGCTGTTCGCGGCGTTCACCCGACACGAGGGGGAGTGCCGCCGCTGCCTGGAGGCCGACCTGGTGCTCCCGGCCTACGACCAGGTGCTGAAGTGCAGCCACGCCTTCAACCTGCTCGACGCGCGCGGGGTCATCAGCGTCACCGAGCGCGGCGCGTACATCTGGCGCGTGCGGGCGCTCGCCGCCCAGTGCGCCCGGGCCTACCTCGAGCTGGTCACGCCGGCCGCGGAGCCGGTATCCGGGGCCGCCGATGCCTGACCTCCTGCTGGAGGTCGGCTGCGAGGAGCTTCCGTCCTCGGCGTGCCGCGAGATCATCGACCAGGCGCCGGGACTCGTCCGGGCCGCGCTCGACGCGGCCGGGCTGAACGGCGCCGGCGTGCGCGTGTCGGTCGCGCCCCGGCGGTTCGCGCTGCGGGTCGAGGGGCTGCCCGCCGAGCTGCCCGCCACGTCGCGAACCGTGCGCGGCCCGGCGGCCGCCGCCGCGTTCGGCCCCGACGGCGCGCCGACGAAGGCGGCGGAGGGCTTCGCCCGCGGCCAGGGGGTCGCGGTGGCCGACCTGGTGGTGCGCGAGGACAACGGCCGCGAGTTCGTCTACGCCGAGCTGCGGAGCGAGGGCCGCGCCGTGGCCGACGTGGTCCCCGACCTGGCCGCGCGCCTGGTCAACGGGCTGCGCTTCTCCAAGACCATGCGCTGGGGCGACGGCACCGGGCTGCGCTTCTCGCGGCCCGTCCGCTGGATCGTCGCGAAGCTGGACGAGCAGACCCTGCCGTTCGAGCTGCACGGCCTGCACGCGGGCGACGTGAGCCAGGGCCACCGCTTCCTCGGCGGGCCCGCCACGATCGGCGACCCGGCGTCGTACGAGTCGACGATGCACGCCGTGGGCGTCGTCCCCGACCACGAGGCGCGCCGGGCCCAGATCGTCGGCGGCCTGGACGAGGCGGCCGCGGCGGCCGGGGGCGGATGGAGCGACCCGGGCGGGAAGCTGGAGGAGGTCGTGTTCCTGGTGGAGTGGCCGAGCGTCATCACCGGCCGCTTCGACGCCCGCCACCTGCGGCTGCCGTCGCGGGTGCTCGTCACGGCGATGCAGGGGCACCAGCGCTACTTCCCGCTGCGCGACCGCTCCGGCGACCTGCTGCCCGTGTTCCTGGCGGTCAGCAACGGCGACCCCGACCACGCCGACGTGATCACCCGCGGCAACGAGGACGTGCTGGACGCGCGGCTCCAGGACGCCGAGTTCAGCTTCGACCGCGACCTGGAGGCCGGCCTGCAGGCCCTCGACGCCCGCCTGGACGCGATCGTGTTCCACAAGCGGCTCGGCACGATGGCCCAGAAGCGCGACCGGCTGGTCGCCGGGGTCCGCGAGCTGGCCGACGCGGTCGGCGCCGACCCCGCGACCCGCGAGGCCGCCGCGCAGGCCGCCCGCCTGGCGAAGGCCGACCAGGGTGCGGTGCTCGTGGCCGAGTTCTCCGAGCTGGAGGGCTACGTCGCCGCCGAGTACGCCCGCCGCGAGGGCGTCTCCGACGAGGTCGCGACCGCGGTGGAGGAGCACTACCTGCCCGAGGGGCCGGACTCGCCGATGCCGTCGAGCGAGGTGGGCGCGCTGGTCGCGGCCGCCGAGAAGATCGACAACCTGGTGGGGGCGTTCGCGGTCGATGAGGCCCCGACCGGCTCGAAGGACCCCTACGGCCTGCGGCGCGCCGCCACCGGGCTGGTGCGGATCGCGCTGGACCGCGGCTGGGACGTGAGCCCCATGGACGCGCTGCGGTCCGCCCACGAGCGGCTCCGCGCGCAGGGCGCCGACCTGGCGCTCGACGCCGACGCCACCTGCGAACTGGTCGTGCCGTTCCTCATCGAGCGTCTCGGCTACATCCTGGCCGGCGAGGGCGTCGGCGCGGAGGCCCTCGCGGCCGCGCGGGGCGTCCAGCACGGCGCGCCGTCGCTCGCCGCGTGGGCGCGGGACGTCGAGGCGGCGCGCGGCACGCCGGAGTGGGACGCGGCGTGGACGGCGGCCACCCGCCTGCAGCGCATCGCGCGCAAGGGGCCGGCCGAGGATGAGCCCGTCGCCCCCGGCGACGACCCCGGCGAGGCGGCGCTGCGCGACGCGATCGCGGGGGCCCGGCCGGGCATCGACGCGGCCCTGGACGCGCGCGACCTGCCGGCCGCGCTGCGGGCGGCCGGGCCGCTGGCCGGTGCGGTCGACACCTTCTTCACGGACGTGCTGGTCAACGCCGACGACCCCGGGGTCCGGGCGCGGCGGTACGGGCTGGTACGCGAGGCGGCGGCCCTGCTGTCGCGCATCGCGGACTTCGAGCGGGTCACCGAAGGGGGAGGGGCGCGGTGAGCACGGGCGTCGGCGTCAAGCGGGTCTACGACTTCGCGGAGGGCTCGCGCGACATGCGCGACCTGCTCGGCGGCAAGGGCGCCAACGTCGCGGAGATGACCCGCCTGGGACTCCCCGTGCCGAAGGGCTTCACCATCACCACCGAGACCTGCATCGCCTACCTCAAGGGCGGGCACGCGTTCCCGGAGGGGCTCGACGACGAGGTGTCCGAGCACCTCGCCGCGCTCGAGGCGGCGGTGGGCACGACGCTCGGCGACGCCGAGAACCCGCTGCTGGTGTCGGTGCGCAGCGGCGCCAAGTTCTCGATGCCGGGGATGATGGACACCGTCCTGAACCTGGGGCTCAACGACCGCTCCGTGGAGGGCCTCGCGCAGCGCACCGGCAACCCCCGGTTCGCCCGCGACTCCTACCGCCGCTTCATCCAGATGTTCGGCGACGTCGTCTCGGAGGTCCCGAAGCACCTCTTCGAGGACGCCCTCGACGCCCTCAAGACGGAGCGCGGGGTGGAGCAGGACGTCGACCTGACCGCCGAGGACCTGTCGGGGCTCGTCGAGACGTACAAGGGGATCTACCGCGACGCGAAGGGCGAGGACTTCCCCCAGGAGCCGCGCGCCCAGCTCGACGCCGCCATCAGCGCCGTGTTCGAGTCGTGGGACAACAAGCGGGCCCACGACTACCGGCGCCTCAACCGCATCCCGTACGAGCTGGGGACGGCGGTCAACGTCCAGCAGATGGTGTTCGGCAACACCGGCCCCACGTCGGGCACCGGGGTGGCGTTCACCCGCAACAACGTCACCGGGGAGAAGGGCGACCCGTTCGGCGACTTCCTCATCAACGCGCAGGGCGAGGACGTGGTGGCCGGCATCCGCACCCCGCGCCCCCTGGTGGAGCTGAAGGACGAGCTGCCGCGAGGCGTTCGCCCAGCTCATCGAGACGATGGACCTGCTGGAGCAGACGTACCGGAACATGCAGGACGTCGAGTTCACCATCGAGGACGGCGCCCTCTACATGCTCCAGACGCGCAACGGGAAGCGCTCGGCGCAGGCGATGGCGCGGATCGCGGTGGACCTGGTGGCGGAGGGCGTCGTCACCGAGGACGAGTCGCTGGTGCAGCTCGTCAACGCGGACCAGGTACGCCAGCTGCTCCTGCCCCAGCTCGACCTGCTGAAGGCCCCGGAGCCGCTCGCGACCGGCGTGGCGGCGTCGCCCGGCGCGGCCACCGGGACGATCGTGTTCACCGCCGACGAGGCGGAGCGGCTGGGCACGGCGGGGGACCCCGTGATCCTGGTGCGCGACGAGACCACGCCCGACGACTTCCACGGCATGGTCGCGGCGCAGGGGATCCTGACCGCCCGCGGCGGCAAGACCAGCCACGCCGCGATCGTCGCGGTGGGCATGGGGACGCCCGCGGTCTGCGGGGTCACGGCGATCAGGTTCCTGGACGACGGCACGATCACGATCGCCGGCGAGTCGTTCCGCGAGGGCGACCGGATCACGATCGACGGCACCAGCGGCAGCGTCTTCCCGGGCGACGCCCCCCTGCTGCCGCCCGACCCGGACAACCCGTACCTGGTCACGATCCTCGGCTGGGCGGACCGCGTCCGGCGCCTGAAGGTGCGCACCAACGCGGACACCCCTGACGACGCGGCGCGCGCCCGGCAGTTCGGGGCCGAGGGGATCGGCCTGTGCCGCACGGAGCACATGTTCCAGGCCGATGACCGCCTGCCGATCGTGCAGTCGATGATCATGGCGGAGGACGCCGCGGAGCGGGTCGAGTTCCTCCACCAGCTGCGGGTGTTCCAGCAGTCCGACTTCGAGGGCATCTTCCGCGCGATGGCCGGGCTGCCGGTCACGATCCGGCTGCTCGACCCGCCGCTGCACGAGTTCCTGCCCGACCTGGTGGAGCTGTCGTCCCGGGTGGCGGTCGCGAAGGCCACCGGCCACCCCGACCCGGAGGCCGAGGCGCACCTGCGCCGGGTGCAGGAGCTGCACGAGGTCAACCCGATGCTCGGCACCCGCGGGTGCCGTCTGGGGATCGAGTGGCCGGACGTCTACCGGATGCAGGTCGCGGCGATCATGAACGCCGCGTGCGTGGTGAAGGCCGACGCCGGCGACGCGCCGCTGGTCGAGATCATGATCCCGCTCGTCGGGTTCGAGGACGAGCTGCGGATCATGCGCGAGCAGGTGGTGGACGTCGCCGAGACGGTGCTGCGCGAGCGCGGCGCCGAGGTGGAGTACACGGTCGGGACGATGATCGAGCTGCCGCGGGCGGCGCTGCGCGCCAGCACGATCGCCCAGCACGCCGACTTCTTCTCGTTCGGCACCAACGACCTGACCCAGACCACGCTCGGGTTCAGCCGCGACGACGCCGAGACGAAGTTCCTCGCCTTCTACCTGGCGAACAACGTGATCGCCTCCAACCCGTTCGAGACGATCGACCAGCCGGGCGTCGGCCGGTTGGTGGAGATGGCGATCGAGGCCGCGCGCGAGGCCAAGCCGGACATCAAGCTGGGCATCTGCGGCGAGCACGGGGGCGACCCCACGTCGGTGGCGTTCTTCCACCGCGCCGGGCTCGACTACGTGTCGTGCTCGCCGTTCCGCGTCCAGACCGCGCGGATCGCCGCGGGCCGCGCGGCCCTCGGCGCCGGCTAGGGGGCCCGGTGGGGCTGGACGACGCGCGCTTCGAGCTCGCCTCCCTCGGCGACCTGATGGAGTTGCTGGTCGAGGGATGGCGGATCGAGAAGATGCAGTACGCCGACCGGTCGGAGCCGTCCGGTCCGCCCGCGGCGTACTTCTCGCTGGTGCGCGGCGCGACGGGCGAGGTGCGCGGCGTGTTCGTCCCGGACGACGGGCGGGCGCTCTCCCACCACGCCCTGGTGGAGCTGTTCCGCGACCACCCGGCCGTGTGGAAGCACCGCTCCTTCGCCGAGCTCGGCGTGCCGGGCGCGGAGCCGCCGGAGCCGGAGGCGTGGGGCGAGGTGCCGGAGCCGTTCCCCGACGCGGTGCTGCTGGCGCCGTCGACGCTGCGGCAGGTGGTGCCGGTGAGCCAGGCCCAGTCGGCGGGCGGCCTCGACATCGCCCTGGTCGCGCTGGAGCGGCACGACACCGGCGCCCGCATCGGCTACATGTGCCACGCCTCCGACGCCCGCACGCGCGGCGAGATGCAGATGCTCGACGTGATCGCGGTGGACGACGGCGGCCGGCGCTACCGGGTGGCGCCCACCGACGCGCGGCCGGAGGGCAACCGGCTCCAGGGCAACCTGGTGGTCGCGCCGGCGATCCCGAACGAGGTGCGGCGGCTGACGGTGACGGTCGGGACCGTGCGCGACGACGGCGACGGGCCGCGGATCACCTCGGGGCCGTGGGTGTTCCCGATCCCCCTGGGCCCGGGCATCTGAGGTGACCCCGGCGCCCGCGACGCCGCGGGAGCCGGCGCTCGGGCCGCGGGCGGCGCGCGCCGGGGACGCGGTGCGGGAGCGGCCGGAGGAGCCCAGCCCGCTGCGGACCGCGTTCCAGCGGGACCGCGACCGGATCCTCCACACCACCGCCTTCCGGCGGCTGAAGCACAAGACCCAGGTGTTCGTCGCCCCCGTCGGCGACCACTACCGGACGCGGCTGACCCACACGCTGGAGGTGTCGGCGGTCGCGCGGACCACCGCCCGGGCGCTGGCGTTGAACGAGGACCTGGTCGAGGCGATCGCGATGGGCCACGACCTGGGCCACGCCCCGTTCGGCCACGCGGGGGAGGCGGCCCTCGACGAGATCCTGCGCGCCGAGCACGACCGCCGCTTCGAGCACAACGTCCAGAGCCTCCGCGTG
Organism: Miltoncostaeaceae bacterium; assembly: GCA_963749475.1. GTDB lineage: Bacteria > Actinomycetota > Thermoleophilia > Miltoncostaeales > Miltoncostaeaceae > Miltoncostaea. The sequence goes on along the minus strand of CAVVMP010000007.1, from coordinate 222,139 downwards.
GTCCAGGTGCTGGAGCGGGGCGGCCGCGGCCTGAACCTGACGGACGCCGTGCGGGACGGGATCCTCCACCACACGGGTCCCGGGCTGCCGGCCACGCTGGAGGGGCAGATCGTGCGGCTGCTGGACCGGGTGGCCTACGTGAACCACGACATCGAGGACGCCCTGCGGGCCGGCGTGATCCGGGAGGACGACCTGCCGGGCGACGAGGTGGCCATCCTCGGCCGGACCACGTCGGAGCGGCTCACCACCCTCGTCGCGGACGTGGTCGGCGCGAGCGCCGAGGGGGAGCGGATCCGCCAGTCGGACGAGGTGGGCGCCGCGTTCCTCCGCCTGCGGCGGTTCATGTTCCAGCGCGTGTACCTCGCGCCGCCGGCGAGCCTGGAGGCGGAGCGGGCGAGGGGGGTCGTGCGGAGCCTGTTCCGCTGGTACCTGGAGCACCCGGAGATGCTCCCGGCCTCGGAGGAGCCGGATCCGGTCACCCGTGTAACGGATTTCGTCGCCGGGATGACTGACCGCTACGCGTTGCGGACCTACCGCGACATCTTCGAGCCGAAGGAGGGTCCCCTGTGAGCGAGCTCCGGGCGGTCGTCGTCAACTGCACGTTGAAGCGCTCGCCGGAGCGCTCGCACACCCAGGGCCTCATCGACCTCTCCACCCACATCATGCGGAGCAACGGGGTCGAGGTGGACGAGCTGCGGGCGATCGACCACGACATCGCCACCGGCGTGTGGCCGGACATGACGGAGCACGGCTGGGACCGCGACGACTGGCCCGGGATCTTCGACCGGGTGATGGCGGCGGACATCCTCGTGATCGCCTCCCCGATCTGGCTCGGCGAGAAGAGCTCGGTGTGCACCCAGGTGATCGAGCGGCTGTACGGCAACAGCCACCTCCTGAACGACGCCGGCCAGTACGCGTACTACGGTCGCGTCGGCGGGTGCCTGATCACCGGGAACGAGGACGGGGTGAAGCACTGCGCGCAGGAGATCCTGTACGCGCTCCAGCACCTCGGCTTCACGATCCCGCCCCAGGCGGACGCGGGCTGGATCGGCGAGGCGGGCCCGGGGCCGAGCTACCTCGACCCCGGCTCGGGCGGTCCCGAGAACGACTTCACCAACCGGAACACGACGTTCATGACGTGGAACCTCATCCACGTCGCGAGGATCCTGAAGGCCGCCGGCGGGATCCCCGCCCACGGGAACCAGCGCTCCGAGTGGGACGCCGGCTGCCGCTTCGACTTCGAGAACCCCGAGCACCGCTAGGGTTTTCGCCCCAGTCGTTACCGGACAGATGAGAACGCTCCGACTCACCTGAGCGGCGGAGCCGTTCTCAAAGTGCGGGAACGGTCAGTCGGTCACGAGCCCCACGGGGCAGGTGACGCCGGTGCCGCCGAGGCCGCAGTAACCGTTCGGCACCTTCGCGAGGTACTGCTGGTGGTGGTCCTCCGCGTAGTAGAAGTCCCCGGCCGGCTCGATCTCGGTGGTGATGGGGCCGTAGCCCGCGGCGGTCAGCCGCTCCCCGAACGCGTCGCGGGTCGCCTCGGCGGCCTGCCGCTGCGCGTCCGAGTATGTGTAGATCCCGGAGCGGTACTGCGTGCCGACGTCGTTGCCCTGGCGCATGCCCTGCGTCGGGTCGTGGCCCTCCCAGAACGTCGCGAGCAGCTGCTCGTAGGAGATGACCTCCGGGTCGAACACCACGCGGACGACCTCGTTGTGGCCGGTGCGGGCGGAGCAGACCTCCTCGTACGTCGGGTTCGGCGTGTAGCCCGCCGAGTAGCCGACGGCCGTGGTGTGGATGCCGTCGCCCAGCTGCCAGAACATCCGCTCGGCGCCCCAGAAGCACCCCATCCCGAACAGTGCGAGCTCGGTGCCCTCGGGGAACGGCGGGGTGATCGGCGTGCCCAGCACGAAGTGCGGCGCCGTGACCGGCATCTCCTGCGCGCGGCCCGGAAGTGCGTCCTCCGGCGCGGGCATCTCGACCTTCATCCGTGAGAACAGGCCCATGTCTCGTTCCTCCTCCGTGAAGTCGTCCCGTCATTGAGCTTAGGCAGTCCGTCAAACTGCGGCCATGCCACCGAACCAGGCCACCGTCGACGCCGTCCGCGAGCGCGCCGACCTCGTCGAGCTGGTCCGCGACCGGGTCGACCTGACCCGCCGCGGCGGCCGGTGGTGGGGGCGGTGCCCGTTCCACGAGGAGCGCTCCCCGTCCTTCTCGCTCCTGCCGCCCGACTTCCGGCGCTACTACTGCCACGGCTGCCACGTCTCCGGCGACGCGATCGACTGGGCGCAGGCCCAGGGCGGCGCCGGCGGCTTCTACGAGGCGATCGAGCAGCTGGCCGAGCGGTTCGGGATCCCCGTCGAGTACCGCGACGAGGACCCCGCCGCCAAGGCGCGGCGGGCCGCGGAGAAGGCGCGCGAGGACCTGCTGGACCGCGCCGCCACCTTCTTCGCCCGCGTCCTGTGGCAGGCCCGCGAGGCGGAGCCCGCCCGCCGGTACCTCACCGAGCGGGGCTTCGAGCAGCCGCCTCATCGAGCGGTTCCGGGTCGGCTACGCCCCCGCGAGCGGGACGGCGCTCGCGACGAAGGCGCTGGCGGAGGGCTTCTCGTCGGACCAGATGGTCGACGCCGGCCTCGGCCGGCGGCGCGGCCGGACGGTCACCGACTTCTTCTCCGCCCGGATCATGTTCCCGATCGCCGACGCCCAGGGCCGGGTCCAGGGCTTCGGCGGCCGCACCCTCGACCCGGGGGAGCGCGCCAAGTACGTCAACTCGCCCGAGGGGCCGAACTTCCGGAAGCGGACGCTGCTCTTCGGGCTCGCCGAGGCCCGCGCCGCGGCCGCGCGATCCCGCTATTTCGTGGTGTGCGAGGGCTACACCGACGTGATGGGGATGGTGGCGGCCGGGGTCGAGTCGGCGGTCGCGTGCATGGGCACGTCGCTGACGGCGGAGCAGATCGCCCTCCTCCGTCGGTGGGCGCCGGAGGTCAAGCTCTGCTTCGACGCGGACACCGCGGGCGAGGGGGCTGCCTGGCGGAGCGTCGAGGCCGCGCCGGACGTGAACCTGTCCTGGTCGGCGGTGCAACTGCCGATCGGCCAGGATCCGGGCGATCTGCGCACGGACGGGCGACGGTCGCGCGGACCTCGCCCGTGCCGTTGAGGGGTCGGAACCTCTGGTAAGTTCCCTCATCCGTTCGCGAATCGCACGGGCGGGCCGTTCACCCAGGGAACGGGACGAGGCACTGGAGGCGATCGCCTCGCTGCTTCGTCGTTTCCCGGATTCGGTCGAGAAGGACGAAGGGATACGCGTGACCGCTGGCCTGCTTCAGCTGTCCCAGGGTCTGGAGGAGCGACTCCGGCAGGCCGCGCGGCGTGACGCGCCCCCCATGACCGTGGTCCCCCCGCGGGACGCGTCGCCGGCGGAGGTGCGCGAGCGCCGCTTCCTGGCGATGGCGCTCGCCCTGCCGGACGCCGCGAGGCCGTACCTCGAGCTCCCTCCCGCCGGACGCGTTCCAGCTGGACGGCCACCGCGCCGCGTTCGAGGCGATCCGCGCCGGCGCGGCCGCGCCGGACGACCTCCCCGAGGACCTGCGCGACGTGGCCCTCGCCCTGCACGCTCGAGCTGGCCGACGCGACCGCCACGGTCGCGAGCTGCGCGAGGCCGCCTACCGCGTCGAGCTGCCGATGCTCGAGCGCCGGGCCGCCGAGCGGCGGGCCGCGGGCGACGAGGCCGGCCGGCTCGAGGCCCTCGACCTGGCGCGCCGCGTCCGCGCCGCGCTGCGAGGTGAGCGATGAGCACCGACGTCTCCGTCACCGGGCCTCGAGGAGGTCCGCGAGCTCATCGACGAGGGGCGTGAGCTGGGGGCCGTCGCCATCGCCCGGGTCGCCGACGTCGTCGAGACGGCCGACCTCAACGAGGAGCAGCAGGAGCGCCTGCTGCAGGTGCTCGCCGAGCTCAACATCGAGGTGCTGCAGGACGGGGTCGACCCGCCGGGCGCCGCCGGCGCGACGCCCCGCCTCGACCTGTCGGTGAAGGCCCACTCGAACGACCCCGTGCGGATGTACCTGCGCGAGATCGGCCGCGTACCGCTCCTCACCGCCGCCGCAGGAGGTGTCGCTGGCCAAGCGCATCGAGCGGCGCGACATGGCGGCCAAGGCGCAGCTGATCGAGGCGAACCTGCGCCTGGTGGTGTCCGTCGCCAAGCGCTACGTGGGGCGCGGCCTCGCCTTCCTCGACCTCATCCAGGAGGGCAACCTCGGCCTCATCCGCGCCGTCGAGAAGTTCGACTACCGCAAGGGCTACAAGTTCTCGACGTACGCGACGTGGTGGATCCGCCAGGCGATCACCCGCGCGATCGCCGACCAGGCCCGCACCATCCGCGTGCCCGTCCACATGGTCGAGACGATCAACCGCCTCTCCCGCGTCGCAGCGGCAGCTGCTCCAGGACCTCGGTCGCGAGCCGACGGTCGCGGAGATCGCCAAGGAGCTGGAGGTCACGCCGGAGCGGGTCCGCGAGATCCAGAAGGTCGCCCAGGAGCCCATCTCCCTCGAGACGCCGGTCGGCGAGGACGAGGACTCCGAGCTGGGCGACCTCATCGAGGACGGCGCCATCCAGAGCCCCGCCGACGCGGTGTCGAAGCTGCTCCGCCGCGAGGAGCTCGAGTCGGTGCTCGCCCAGCTCACCGACCGCGAGCGCAAGGTCCTGGAGCTGCGCTTCGGCCTGCGCGGCGAGGAGCCGCGGACGCTGGAGGAGGTGGGGCAGCGCTTCGGGGTCACCCGCGAGCGGATCCGCCAGATCGAGGCGAAGACCCTCACCAAGCTCCAGGCCTACCGCGACACCCAGCGCCTGCGGGAGTTCCTGGACTAGCCGCTCGCGCCGTGCCCGCGTTCAATTGAACGAGGGGGTCACGGCCAATGAACGAACGGACCGGACTAGTCGGTCGCCGGCTCCGGTTCGGGCTCGGCGTCGGGCACCGGGTCGTCACCGCCCGGCGGGGGCTCGAGCAGGACCACCGCTTCCGCGCGGCGGGTGGCGTCGCCGATCTTCACGGCCGCGCGGGCGGCGAGGGCGACGCGTCCCTCCGCCTCGGGGGTCCGGGGGGCGGGGCCGATCCAGCCGATCCGCGGCGGCCGGCCCAGGAGGGCGGCGCGCTGCGCCCACACCAGCAGCCGCGCCAGGGCCAGGGCGCCGGCGCTGACGCCGCCGGACCGGCCGCGGGCGGTCACGTACGCCCGGTGGGCGGCGATGCACGCCACGAGGGACAGCGCATCCGGCGCGCCCTCGTGGTCGATGTCGAGCGTGACGAGGAGGCGCGTCCGGCTCCTCGTCGCCCTCCGTGGCTCGGGTCAGGCCCGGGGCGAGCCGCGTGAGCTGGTCGCGCAGCCCCATGCCCAGGGCCTCCGCCGCCACCCGGAGCTCGGGCTCCACGCCCCCGATGAGCTCCTGATGGGCGGCGTCGAGACGCAGGCCCAGCGGGCTATGCCGCGGGCGGCGGCGAGGCGGGCTCGGTGGCGCCCGCCGGCGGTGCCTCGGTGAAGACGAACTCGTCCGGCTCGCCGCCGAGACGGTCCTTCACCAGCCAGTACGCGAGGCCTGCAAGCGCGAGCAGGAACAGCAGCTTCTTCATGCCATCTCCGTTCCGGGGTGCGGTCGGACGGCGAGCGTATCGCATCCCCCGGAGGCCCTAACGCACCTGCAACAGCACCTTGCCGACGGTCTCGTCGGCGCCCACCGCCCGGTGCGCCTCCACCACATCGTCCAGCGGCAGGATGCGGTCCACCACGGGCTTCAGCCGCCCGTCCGCCAGGCGCGGGACGCCCCACGCGGCGAAGTCGGAGGCGAGGTCCGCCTTCTCCGCGAGCGTGCGCGCGCGCACCGTGCTGCCGAACACCGTCCCCTGAAGCGCCAGCAGGACACCGAGGTCGACCTCCGCCGTGCGTCCCCCGACCATGCCCACCACCGAGATCCGCCCCAGGCGCGCGAGCGCCCGCATGTCCTCCGCCCAGTACGTCGCACCCACCAGCTCCACGATCACGTCCGCGCCGTGGCCGTCGGTGAGGCGGCGCACGTCGTCGGCGAAGACCCCGTCGCGGGCGACGATCACGTCGGCGCCGAGATCGCGCACCGGCTGGGCCTTGCGCTCCGTTCGCACCGTCCCCACCGCCCGCGCCCCGAGCTCCCGCGCCACCTGGACCGCCGCGGTCCCCACACCGCTCGCGGCGGCGTTGACGAGCATCACTTCACCCTCCGACAGGCGCGTCAGGCGCCCCAGCGACTGCCACGCGGTGAGGAACACCTCCGGCACCGCCGCCGCCTGCACCAGGTCCATGCCCTCCGGCACCGGCATCAGCTGGCCCGCCGGCACGGTGGTCAGCTCGGCGTAGCCGCCCCCCGCGAGCAGGGCCATCGCCCGGTCGCCCGCCGACCAGCCGGTGACCCCCGGCCCGACGGCGACGACGGTGCCGGACGCCTCCAGCCCCGGGTACTCGCTGGCGCCGGGCGGTGGCGGGTAGTGTCCCTCGCGCTGCATCAGGTCGGCGCGGTTCACGGCGCTCGCCACGACCTCCAGCAGCACCTCGCCCTCGCCCGCGACCGGGTCGGGGACCTCCTGCACCTCCAGGACCTCCGGCCCGCCGTGCCGGGTGATCACCGCGGCCCTCACCCGTGTCGCTCCCGGCGCCGGCCGACCACCACGCCGGTCACCACGCCGATGCCCGCGCCGACGGCGCCCAGCTCGGGCAGGTCGACCCCCAGGCCCACCACCGTGCCGATGGCGAGGCCGATCGCCGCGCCGTAGGAGGCCCACGCCAGCCGGCGCGTGCGGGTGACGCCGGAGGTCACCGCCGCAGCCATTCGCGCATCAGCGCGCCGAGGCCCTCCCGGGCGTCCCAGTAGAGGACGTGGCCGGCGTCGAGGCCCTGCGCCACCAGGCGCCCGTCGAGCTCGCCCTGCAGCCGCTCGACGAACGCGGGCGTCACGAAGTCGGCCTGCAGCGCCGGCACCAGCAGCACGTGCCCGGGGTAGCCCGCCAGGGAGGGCGCGGGGCGGGCCATCTCGCTGTACGCGGTGACCACCGCCGACCGGCAGTAGTGGAAGCGGTACCGGCCGTCGGCGTCACGGCGGAGGAAGGTGGCCATGTCCTCGTCGACCGTGTCGCGGGAGTGCGGCGGCCGTTGGGCCAGGCGCGCGGCGCGGGCCTCGTCCTCGTCGGCCCAGCCCTCGTCCCGGCGGGCGTCCTCGGCGCGGGCCGCGGCCGAGGCGGGAGGAGCCCGGTGGCGGGGTCGATCAGCGCCAGGCGCTCCACCCGGTCCGGGGCGACGACCGCGAGGGCCATCGCGATGAGCCCGCCGAAGGAGTGGGCCCCCAGGGGGACCCGGTCCAGGCCGAGCCCGTCCATCAGCGCCAGCACGTCGGCCACGTGCTGCTCGACGTGCCACGGGGGGTCCCACGTCGAGTCGCCGTGGCCGCGCAGGTCCGGGGCGATCACGCGGACGCCGGGCAGCTCCTGCGCGGCGAACGGGCCGAACCGGAGGCCGGTGCTCGTGACCCCGTGCAGCAGCAGGAGGGGCGGCCCGTCGTCGGGCCCGAAGTGGTGGACGTGGAGTCCGGGCACGGCCTCATCCCCGCCGCCGGCCCCCTCGAGCCGGTCGCGCAGCGCCTCGAGGCCCTGCTCCATGACCTTCCGCAGGCGGGCCTCGGCGTCGTAGCCCTCCACCTCGGACGTGGCGTCCTGGCTCCAGCGCACCCGCGCGCCGCCGGGCGCGTCGTCGACCGTGATGACCGGCCTCGGTGCCGGTGAGCCCGGGGATGCCCTCCAGACGACGGAGTAGGCGTAGCTGCGGCCGCTCGTCGTGGTGGGTGATCCGCTCGCGCAGCACCGCCCCGTTGCCCATCGCCACGCGGCGGACGTCGCCCTCCATCTCGCACTCCACGACGGGCGGGAACCACTCGCTCACGCGGGCCGGGTCGCCCGGCCAGCGCCCACACCTCGCTCGGTGGGGCGGCCACGTCGATCGACACCTCGAAGCTGTTCGCCATCAGATCGCCCGGAGCATTCCGCCGTCCACCGGGATCGCGGCCCCCGTCACGTAGGAGGCCGGCTCGCCGCACAGGAACGCGGCGACCGCCGCGAACTCCTCGACCGTCCCCGGCCGGCCGGCCGGCACCGCGCTCGCGGGCGTTGGCGTTGGCCGCCTCGACCGACCCGGCGAGCCCGACCAGGCGGTCCGTCAGGATCTGGCCCGGTCAGGAGCGTGTTCAGCGTGACGCCGTCGCCGGCCACCTGGCGGGCGATGGTCTTGAAGGCCGCGAGCACCCCGAGCGCTCGGTGTTCGAGAGCATGATCGCCGGGATCGGCTCGCGCACCGACGTCGAGGCCACGTTCAGGATCCGGCCCCAGCCGCGCTCCCGCATCCCCGGCATCACCGCGCCGATCAGCGCGAGCGGCGCCAGCACCAGCGACCGGTGGGCCGCCTCCCACTGCTCGCCGCGAGAAGGCGAGGGCGTCGGCGCCGGCGGGCGGCCCGCCGGTGTTGCAGACGAGGACGTCGATCGGGCCGCCGAGCGCGTCCTCGGGCGGCGGTCACGAGGCCGTCGGCGCCGTCGACGTCGCCGCTGTCCCACGACGAGGCCGGTCGCGCCGATCTCGCGCCGCGGTCGCGGCGATGTGCTCGGGCGAGCGGGACGAGATGGCCACGCGCGCGCCCTCCGCGACGAGGGCGGCCGCGATGCCCGCGGCCGATCCCCTTGGACGCGCCGGTGACGAGGGCGGCACGCCCCTCGAGACCCAGGTCCATGCCGGAACCCTAGTGACCGGTGCGGTACGGATGTGAGCCATGTCACGCCCTCCGCCCGCGCCGCCGGAACGGAGGGCGATCGGCGGGAAGCTGAGGGATGGTTGCGGCGTACGACTGTGCGAAGGGACTCACCACACCCCGCGATCCGGAGGACCGTCGTGCACACCGACAGCGCAGAGGCCCAGACCGCCGTGGCCGACGACCTGGCCGTGCGCCTCGCCGCGGTCGCGTCGCGGGCGCTCATCACCCGCCGCGTCCGCGAGATGGACTGGGGGCCGTACGGCGACCGCGTCGAGGACTGGTGCTGGGCGGCGCTGTCGGAGGCCCTCGACGAGCTCGAGATGGCCCAGCCGGTGATCTACGCCCGGCTCGCCCAGCGCCAGGCGGGGTTGCTCGACCAGCTGCGGCGCGAGCTGGCGGTCCCGCCGCCGCCCTGAGCGCCGCACCCGCCACGACGGTCCTTCGGGCCCTCGCGGAGGGGGATCGCCGTGGGGCCCTCCGCAGGGCCGACGCGTGCCGCGACGACCCCCTGTGCGCCGCGCTCGCCGACCACCTGGCGCGGCCGCCGGGGGAGGGGGTCTACGACGAGGCGGACGCGTTCGCGTCGTTCATCTCGCACGGCGGCAACCCCGTGCTGTACCGGCGGACGATCGCGGCGCTCGGGGCGCTGCACGCGCGGCTGCGACCGGCGACGGTGCTGGACGTGGGCTGCGGGGACGGCCGCGTCACCGCCGGCGTCCTGGGACCGTGGACGCGGAGCGTCGACCTGGTCGAGCCCTCCCGGGAGCTCCTGGCCCGCGCCCGCAGCGCCGTCGCGGGCGTCGCGGACGACGTCCGGCCCCACGCCCTCGGCGTGACGCCGTTCCTCGACGGGCTCGGGCCCGCGACCGCCTGGGACCTGGCGCAGTCGACGTTCGCGCTGCACGCGGTGCCGCCGGAGGAGCGCCGCGCGGCGCTCGGGGCCCTGGCGCGCCGGTCGGGCGCGATCGCGGTGGCCGAGTTCGACGTCCCCGACCTGGAGGAGCGATCCGACGCGCACCTGGCGCGCCTGGCCGAGCGGTACGCGCTCGGCATCGCCGAGTACCCGGACCACCCGGAGGTGGTCGCCGGCTTCCTGATGCCGGTGCTGGCGGGTCAGGTGGAGCCGGGACGTCCCCGCCTCACGTGGGAGGCGCCCGCCGCGTGGTGGGCGGAGGCCCTCCGCGACGCCGGGTTCGCCGGCGTCGCGGTGGAGCCCCTGCTGGACTACTGGTGGGCGCCCGCCGTCCTCGTCACGGGGTCACCGTGAACGAGTCCGTCATGTCGGCGCGGGAGCTGTTCCCCGCGTAGACGTCGATCCGCCCGGGCTCGACCAGGAACTTGCCGGCGTTGTCGTAGAAGCCGAAGTCGCTCCGGTCGAGGGTGAACGCGCACCGTCTGGCTCGCGCCGGGCGCGAGCGTCACCCGCGCGAACCCGCGGAGCCGGCGCACCGGCTGCGAGATGCTCGCCACCGGGTCGTGGATGTACAGCTGGACCACTTCGTCGCCCGCCTTCGCGCCGGTGTTGGTGACCTTCACCGTCGCGGTCAGCGAGCCGTTGCGCGACACCCGGCTCTTGCTGAGCGTGAGGTCACTGACCGTGAAGGTCGTGTAGCTCAGGCCGTACCCGAAGGGGTAGAGCGGGTCGCAGGTCGGGATGTCGCGGTAGCGCGAGTTGTACTTCGACGTGGCGTCGCAGGGACGCCCGGTCGGCTCGTGGTTGTAGTAGATCGGCACCTGGCCGAGCGCCCGCGGGAACGTGACGGGCAGCTTGCCGCCCGGGTTCACCTTCCCGAACAGGACGTCGGCGACCGCGTTGCCGGCCTCGATGCCCGGGAACCAGGCCTCGAGGATCGCCGGCGACGCCGCGTCCACCGCGCCCAGCGTGAGCGGCCGGCCGTTGAACAGGACCACCACGAACGGCTTGCCGGTGGCCTTGATCGCGTCGATCAGCTCCTGCTGCCTGCCGGGCAGGTCGATGACGCTGCGGGCGGCGGCCTCGCCGCTCATCCCGCGGGTCTCGCCGAGCGCCAGGACCACCTGGTCGGCCTGCCTGGCGGCGGCGACGGCGTCCGCGAAGCCGGCGTCGGAGCCGCATTCGCCGGCCGGGGTGTTGTCCGGCGGGTCCTTGTCCTCGAGCGTGCAGCCGGCGGTGAACGTCACGTTCGCCGCCTGGCCGCGGAGGCCGGTGAGGAGCGACACCGCGTCGGCGTCGACGCCCTTGCCCCACCACGGGCCGAACATGTCGTGCTGGTCGTCCCCGAGCGGGCCGATCACGGCGATCGACTTGCTGGGGTCGAGCGGCAGGATCGCCGTCGTTCTTGAGCAGCACCATCGACCGCGCGCCGGCCGAGCGGGCGGCGGCGCGGTCGGCGGGCGTCACGAACGACGCCGGGTCGGCGGCCTTCGCCTGGTCCACGAAGGGGTGGGCGAACAGGCCGGCGCGGAACTTGACGCGCAGGATGCGCCGGACCGCGTCGTTGATCCGCGACATCGGGATCTCGCCGCTGCGGACCAGCTGCGCGCCGAAGTCGCGGAGGTTGGTGCTCACCATCTCCGAGTCGGTGCCCGCGTTGATGGCGAGCGCGCCGGCGCTGGGGCCGTCGGCGGCGACGCCGTGGCCGCACGGGCCCTCGTCGGGCATGACCGGCGGGCAGGCGCGGAGCTCGGCGACGGCGGTGTAGTCGCTCTCGATGAAGCCGTCGAAGCCCCACTCGCCCTTGATGATGTCCGTCTCGATGTGGCGGTTCGCGCAACCGGGGACGCCGTTGATCGCGTTGAACGAGCACATCGCGGTGTCGGCGCCGGCGTCGATCGCGGCCCGGAAGGGCGGCAGGTACAGATTGCGCAGCCGCGCCTCGGACATGTCGGTCGTGTTGTAGTCGCGGCCGCCCTCGGGCTGGCCGTACGCGGCGGCGTGCTTGGGGCTGGCGATCACCTTGTCGGGCTTGGAGTAGTCCGAGCCCTGGAAGGCCTTCACCTTCGCGGCGGCGAACGCGGCGCCCAGGTACGGGTCCTCGCCGCCGCCCTCGGCGATGCGGCCCCATCGCGGCTCGTGGGAGACGTCGACCATCGGCGCGTAGGTCTGCTTGATGCCGACGGTGGCGGTCTCGCGGGCGGCGATCGTGTCGCCCGCCGTCACGACAGACGGGTCGAAGCTGCTGGCCGCGGCGAGCGGGATGGGGAAGATCGTCCGGTAGCCGTGAATGGTGTCGTAGGCGAACAGGATCGGGATCTTCAGCCGCGACTGGGACATCGCGACCTGCTGGAGGTGGTTGATCTTGGCCGGGTCGGTGAGGCTGAAGACCGCGCCGACGCCGTTGCGGGCGTCCGCGTCGGTGACCTGGCCGTCGGAGAGGAGCTGCAGCTGCTGGAGCTTCTCCTCGAGGGTCATCTTGGCGAGCAGGCGGTCCACCTTCCGCTCGATGCCCTTGCTGGGTGCGCCGCGCGTGCGCGCGAGCGCGGTCTCGTCGGGTGAACGGGTCACCGCTGCGACGGCGCCCGCGACGAGCGAAATGATCACAAGGACGGCCGCGCTGACCGCAGCCGTCCGTCGCCGGGATCTCATATCTCGTGCCCTCCGTCCGGGGAGGCGGCCCGGACGAGGGTGGGCCGCCGTCCCCCAGGGGCCTACCCGGGCCCCGACACGTCACAAACATCACGAAGTCGGCGGAGCCCCCGGAACCTGCGCGTGGCGGCGCCCGGCGGTTTATCGCCGCTCCGGGCCGGGCACGCCGCTGCCATGACCATTCTCTTCATCGTGATCCTGTGCGTCGTCGTGTTCCTCCTCGCGCTGCTCGTCCCGCTCATGTCGCGCCGCTTCCAGCGGCCCGTGAGCCGGGGGATGGGCGCCGGGGCCCGCGCCGGGCGCAAGCTGCCGGGGCCGCTCGGGTTCGTCGCGTCCCGCTCCATGGGCAGCTCCCGCCGCGCGTTCGACAAGAGCGGCGGCACCGGCCGTCGTCTCCGGGGGCGCCTGCCGTTCTAGCCCCGTTCGGGCGTAGAAGGTTGAGGACGCAAACGCTGCGCTAGAGTGGTGCCCGTGAGCGATCGCGGGCACCCTCTGCGCTTCGGCGTCTTCATCACCCCGTCGGCCGGCGACGCCGACCGAGTGGTCGCCCTGGCGGAGCTCGCCGACCGGACGGGCCTCGACCTGGTCACCTTCCAGGACCACCCGTACCAGTCGCGGTTCCTGGACACCTGGACGCTCCTGTCGTTCGTCGCCGCCCGCACCGAGCGGGTCGCGCTCGCCGGGAACGTCCTGAACCTGCCGCTCCGGCCGCCCTCCGTGCTGGCGCGGTCGGTCGCGACGCTCGACATCCTCTCGGGAGGCCGGGCCGAGCTCGGGCTGGGCGCCGGCGCGTTCTGGGAACCGATCGCCGCGATGGGCGGCCCCCGCCGCACGCCGGGTGAATCGGTCGATGCGCTGGAGGAGGCGATCGACGTCATCCGCGCCCTGTGGGACGCCGACGCGGGCCGCGGCGCCCGCCTCGAGGGGCGGCACTACCGCCTGGAGGGGGCGAAGCCGGGGCCCGCGCCCGCCCACGACGTGGGGATCTGGATCGGGGCGTACAAGCCGCGGATGCTCGACCTGGTGGGCCGCAAGGGCGACGGCTGGCTGCCGAGCCTGCCGTACCTCCAGCCCGGCGACCTTGCAGCGGGCAACGCGGCCATCGACCGCGCCGCCCGCGCGGCCGGCCGCGACCCCGGGGCGATCCGCCGCCTGCTGAACGTCGGTCCCGACCACACGCCCGAGGACCTGGCGCGCCTTGTCACGGAGGACCGCATCGACACGCTCATCCTGACGGCCGACGACGCCGCGTCCATCGAGCGGCTCGCCGCGGAGACCGCGCCGGCGGTGCGGGAGCTCGTGGCCGCGCGACCGGCATCCGCGCCCGCCCCGGCGGCCGTCGCGGCCGCGGGGAACGGCGCGTCGCCGCCCGTCGCGCAGGGGGCCACGGAGTACGAGCGGCTCGGGGTGACGCCGACGTCCGACGACCGCGACGACCGGGACGCGGTCGCCGGCTGGGACGTGGCCTCGCGGCCGCACCGGGAGCCCTCCGGGCCCGAGGTGACGTACACCCGCCGCGGCCGGCTGGTGGGACAGCACCTGATCGACGTGCACGACATGCTCCGCACCGAGCTGGAGGAGCTGCACGGGATCCTGGCCCAGGTGAAGGACGGCGCGATGGCCGCCGGCGACGCCCGCGCCGCCCTCAACGAGATGGCCCTGCGCCAGAACGACTGGGCCCTCGGCGCCTTCTGCGCCCGGTACTGCGCGGTGGTCAACGGCCACCACACGCTCGAGGACTCCCAGATCTTCCCGCACCTGCGGCGCAGCGACGCGGCGCTGGTGCCGGTGATCGACCGGCTGGAGGAGGAGCACCTCGTGATCCACGACGCCATCCAGGGCGTGGACGCGGCGCTCGTGCACCACATGACCCACGAGGGCGACTTCACCCGCGTCGAGCAGGCGCTCGACCTGCTCACCGACGCGCTCCTGTCACACCTGTCGTACGAGGAGTGGGAGCTGGTCGAGCCGCTCGCCCGGCTCGGCTTCTACGACGGGCAGATCCGCACGCGCGCGTGAGGCCCGCCGGCGGGCGTCGCCGCCGGCCCGATCGCCCACCGCCCGCCGGGGCCCGCCGGTAGTTTGGGCGTCTGTCCATCTCCATCCCGACCGACCCCCTCGCCCTGCTCGTGACGGCCGTTCTGATCGCCGTGCTCGTGGGGGCGCTGCGCGGCTCGTCCGGCGGGGGCGGCGCCCATGGTTCGGGCCCCTGGGGCGGCTCCGCCGACAGCGACCGTCTCCCCTGGGGCGGCGCCGACGAGCCGTTCCACCCGCGCGACCGCGACCTGCGCGACCTCGCCGCCGCGCGTGCCGAGGCCGACTACTGGCGGCGCCGGGCCCTGGAACTGGAGGGCCGGCTGGACGACCCGTACGGCGGCGACTTCGGGCCCCCGCCGGGTGCGGCCTGAGCGCCGCGGTGCGACGGATGAGTTCCGCGTGGTCGTCGAGTCGGAACGATCGACAGGTCTTTACGAAAGGAGCGTGCGATGGGCAAGTGCAAGGTGACCATCTCGATGTCGCTCGACGGCTACGTCGCCGGCCCCGACCAGAGTGAGACGAACCCGCTCGGGATCGGAGGGGAGCATCTTCACGAGTGGCTGATCCCGCTCAGGGCGTTCCGCGCGGGCCACGGAGCGGAGGGCGGCGAGGTCAACGCGAGCACGCCGGTCGCCGAGGGGATCCTCGGCAATGTCGGCGCGGTCATCATGGGCCGGAACATGTTCGGAGGCGCGCCCGGGCCGTGGGGCGACGACCCCTGGAGGGGCTGGTGGGGAGACGACCCGCCCTACCACAGCCCCGTCTTCGTCCTGACCCACCACGCGCGCGAGCCGCTGGAGATGCAGGGCGGAACCACCTTCCACTTCGTCACGGACGGGATCGAGTCGGCCTTCGAGCAGGCCCGGGCGGCCGCCGGCGATCAGGACGTGTCCGTCGCCGGCGGCGCGGGCGCTGTGCAGCAATACCTGGCGGCGGGGCTGCTCGACGAGGTCCTGGTCTCGATCGCCCCCGTGATCCTCGGGAGCGGCGCACGGCTGTTCGACAACCTGGGCGACCCGAAGCCCACGCTGACGCAGGTCGAGGCGATCGAGGCGCCCGGGGTCACGCACATCAGGTACGCGCGGGCATAGACGGGCCATCCGTCGCGCCGTTCTCACCTGGAGGACGACGTCGGCGCTAGGGGATGAGCGCGATCGGCTTGATCACCGGGCGGGTTGCGCGCTCCCCGGGCCTCGCGCGAGCCCCGAGGGCGTAGCCGACCGCGAAGCGCAGTGGCGTCCGCACGTCGAAGGTCTTCGCCCGTGCCGGGACCCTGATGCACGTGCTCTTGCGGGCCGGCGCCGTGAAGACCACCAGGCGCTGGCCGAAGAGGCGGATGCTGCGCCGGCCGCTGAAGATGGTGACGAGGATGCGGGCCGGCCGGGCGCTGGCGACGACGACCGCAACGCACTTCGAGCGCTTCAGCGACCGCAGGGACAGGCGCGAGGGAGACGTCACGACCGCCGGGCCGGCACGGATCTCCCGCGGGCTCGGGATCGTCGTCTGGAGGTCGGGCACGAGGGCGAACGGGGCGGTGATCCCGCCGCCCGAGACCTCCACCTGCCGTCCTGGAGCGAGCCGGACGCGGCCGGACGTCCGCGCGCGGCCGACGTCCACCCTCCCGCGCAGGTTGGCGACCGTCGTGACCCGCCGTCGCGGGTCGTGGCCCACCGTCGCGACGCCGCCGCTCATGGCGACACGCGCGACCGGCGTCAGCAATTCCACGCCGGCGAGCTGGGTGCTCCGCGCCTGCGCCCGCACCCCCGCAGTCGTGATCGTCACCTCGCCCTGGCGGAGGAGGGGCTGCTCCGCCGCCTCGAATATGGCGGTCCCCGGGATGTTGTTGCCCTCCGCGTCCTGGGTGTAGCCCCCTCGCACCTCGAAGACCGCTCCGCCCGGGATCGTTTCCAGCCTGATGCTCGCCCCGCCCCCGATGGTGAGCGTGCCGGGCACCGTGATGCGGTCCTTTGCGCCGACCAGCCATCCGATCTGCGGCGTTCGCACCACGCCGTCAACGCCCGAGCGGTGGGTGCCGGGGAGGAAGCCGAGACCGACGATGCGGAAGAGCGGGGGCCCGTTGATCGGCGGCTGGCCGGCCGCCCCCCCGGGTGGCACGCCCGGGGCCGTGACCGATGTGGCCTCACAGCCCCCGTCCGAGCAGTGCCCCCTCCAGTTCGTGGTGCCGA
The DNA here is from genome assembly GCA_963749475.1 of Miltoncostaeaceae bacterium. GTDB lineage: Bacteria > Actinomycetota > Thermoleophilia > Miltoncostaeales > Miltoncostaeaceae > Miltoncostaea. Next base: position 205,539 of record CAVVMP010000007.1, on the reverse strand, counting down.
CGAAGTTCTGGATGATCGTGCCCGTGAAGTCGCTGGCCCCGGGGCCCCCCAGGCTGTGGGTCACCTCGAACTCGCCGCTTCGCAGCGCCGCGCCGGGCCCGGTGTTCTCGGCCGACTGGGAGCGGTAGAAGCCCTTGAGGACGGCGCCGTTGGCGCACGCCATGACCCGGCCCGAATCCCCGCCGTAGGTCCCGGCGTAGAAGAGGGCTCCCGCGGAGCACCTGATCGTGTAGTTGAAGTCCCCGAACTGCGTCCCCTCGCGGGCGCGCGCATCCGCCTCGGAGATCCGTTGGAGCTCGACGACGCCGAGCGGACCGAACGTCCACGTCGGGCCGGTGGGCTGGTCCGTGAGCCAGGTGCCGCACCAGACATCGCGCGTCGCACCCGCAGAGCCGCAGGGGATCCTGGGGACCGAGTTCGGGTCGAAGTCGATGTTGAACGCCCCCGCGGGGGCCGCGCCGGCCGCCGCGAGGAAGGCCAGCGCCGCCAGGAGGACGACCCAGCCGCGGGCGAACCGCCCCTGCAGCGCCTTGGACTCCATGCGACCGCCTCGGCGAAGCCATGAAAAGTTGGCTGAACCTACGGCCGGCGCCCGGGCGGGCGCAACACGCCGGTCAACCAGTTCTGGCGGTTCTCACCGGCGAACCGGCGCCCGCGCGATCGCCCTTGCCGCCGTGGGTCTCGCGGGTGGATCGTTGTCGTGCAACACGTCGACGTGGCGTGAGAACGGTCTGGGAACCAGGGAGGCCGAGATGGCGATCGCACGGGTCGTGACGTTCGAGGGAGTCACCGGGGACCGCATCGAGCAACTCCGCCGTGACGTCGGGGAGCAGGAACCGCCGGCGGACATCCCCGCGCGCGAGATTCTGATGCTCCACGATGCCGACACGGAGAAGGCCGTCGTGATCGTCTTCTTCGATTCCAGGGAGGACTACGCACGCGGCGATGCGGCGCTGAACGCGATGCCGGCCGATGACACGCCGGGGCGCCGCACCTCCGTGGGGGCGTACGAGGTCGCGCTTCGCAGGACGATGTGAACGCACGCCTGACCGTGCGCCACTTCACGCGCTCCGGGTGAGCCGGTCGGGCACGATCCAAGTCACAACGTGGATCCCGATGGGGGCGGTGGGAGTCGAACCCACACGGGGTTTCCCCCAGAGGTGTTTGAGACCTCCGGGGGATCCCCTCGCATCCGCTTGCCATGAGGCGACAGGGGAGCCCTCATGGCCCACGCGGCGCGGGCAGGAAGCCCGCGCGCGGCCCTTGACGGCGTCCCGCCGCGGGTCAGAATGGGTGACACGCCCGTATGAGGCGACAGGGGGCGAGGGCGCGTGAGCGGGGCGCAGGGCATGACGGGACTCGGGGTGACGGAGCCGCCGGCGCGCGAGCCGCTCTTCCCCGTGGCGCCGGCCGAGGCGTTCCGCCCCGGCTCCGGGTTCCGGGTGGGCGGTGACCCCGCCCGTGGGATGCTCGAGTTCGCCTCGCGGCGCGCGCCGCCGCGCTCCTGGCGGCGAGGGGTGCCCCTGCCTCCGGGAATGGTGCGCGAGGAGCAGCTCTTCGAGGTGGCATGGGTCGGCGTGGCGCCCTTCGCCGACTGCCACGGCGACGTCGGGCTGCTCGACCCGGAATCGGTCTTCGCGGACCGTGCGGGCGAACGCCTGCCCGGCGGCGGCGAGCTCGCGCGCGACGCGGCGACGATGCTCGAGGCGCTCACCTCGCTGATGGAGGCGCTCTCAGTGGAGCGGCGCCTGCTGGTGCGCCTCGCGCAGCTCGTCGAGCGCGCCGGCGTCGGGACGCCGGCCGGCATCCGCCTGCGCCGGGCCCTGACCCACGTCCAGTGGCCGCTCCTCGTGGGGGCCGACGAGGACGCCCTGGTAGCGGCCTTCCGGGGGCTCATCGGCCGCGGCTGGCTGATGGTCGAACGGGCGCTCGCTGATCGTCCCCTGGGAGGCCTGGCAGGTCTACGCGCGCGGCGCCGACGCCCCCCGCGGCCCGTAGCCTTTGACCAGATCGGGCCCCAACTCGGGCGCCCTTCGACGGCGCGCGGGGGGCTACCCCGCAACCTCGAGGAGGGTCACCTCGGCCGACGACCCTCCCAGCTCGCCCCCGCCCCACCTCACCGATCGCGCTTTGCGCCCCTAATCGTGGACTATGCCGGCGGGTTATCTAGAATAGATAACGGATGAGCACCGGCGACTGCTCCCGGGGGGAGGCGTAAGCACGACGCCGCGCCACGGACACCCTCCCCACGTCCGGCCACAAGCGGTCTGGGGGGCGGGGGGGTCACGCCGCGGATCGAACGGCCGCCACACCCTGACCACTGGATGTGAGAAACAGTTTTCGCCGGCGGAGAAGAGGACGGCGATGACACTCGGCCAGGACGTGATCCGCGGCGAGAAGGGGTGTACCCGCTGCCGGCGGATGCTGCCGCTCGACCAGTTCGCCCGGAAGCCGTCGCTCAGTTCGGGCCGGGATTCGTGGTGTCGGGGGTGCCGGGCGGAGAACCTCCGCCAGTGGCGGGCGCGCAGGGTCGCCGGGTCGGCGGGGTGACCCGGGCGTGGGACGGCGGCGGCCGGGGTGATAGGACTTCCGCCATGTCGGAGCTCGAGCGCGCCGTGGCCACCGTCGTCGACCAGTGCCTGGTCATCCGCGAGGGCGAGGAGGTCGTCGTCGTCGTCGACAACGCGACGCGCGCGATCGGCGATGCGCTGCGCGACGCGGCGGCGCAGCGCGGGGCCGAGGCCGTGCTCACGGTCATGGATCCGCGCCCGCGCCACGGGGCCGAGCCGCCCGCGGCGGTGGCGGGAGCGCTCAAGGAGGCCGACGTGTTCATCGCGCCGACGTCGCGCTCGCTCACTTACACACGCGCGCGCAAGGCGGCGAGCGAGGCCGGCGCCCGCGGCGCGACGCTCCCCGGCGTCACCGAGGACATGCTGGCGCGGCTGATGGCGTGCGACTTCGAAACGCTGCAGCGCCGCTCGCGCGCACTCGCCGACCTGCTCAGCCACGCGGACGAGGCGCGCTTCACCTGTCCGCGCGGCTCCAAGTTCACGATGGACCTGACGGGCCGCACCGGGATGCCCGACGACGGTGACCTCAGCGGTCCCAACGCGTTCGGCAACCTGCCGTGCGGCGAGGGCTTCATCGCCCCGCTGTCGGGCCAGGGGACGTTCGTGACCACGTCGCTCGCCTCGATCGGCCTCACCCAGGACGACCCGGTGGTCCTGACGGTGGTGGACGGGCGGCTGACCGACGCGAGCGGCGCCAACGGCGCGCGCTTCCTCGAGACGCTGCATGCCGGCGGCGAGCTCGGCACGAACCTGGCCGAGCTCGGCATCGGCACGAACGAGCGCGCGACGCTCACCGGCAACCTCCTGGAGGACGAGAAGATCCTCGGCACCGTCCACGTCGCGTTCGGCGCGAGCGCGGGCATCGGCGGCACCGTGTCGGTCCCGGTACACCTGGACTGCGTCGTGATCGAGCCGACGCTCGATATCGGCGGCACGCGGGTGATCGACGCCGGGCGCTTCCTGCTCCGCTGAGGAAATCCCGCGACCCCTCAGGATCGGGGGTCGGTCGGCGCCGGCGGATGAGCGGGCGCTGGGGGGGATCCCGATGGTCGGTGGGGCATCAGGGGCGATCCCGGGGACGGTGCCCCACCGCAAGCGCCGCTCGGCTACTGGGGCGGGCGCTAAGCCTGTCCGAGCCGCCGGCGACTTAAGCGACCGCCGGCCGGGCCGATGCTTTAGGGGTGAGCGAGCTCACCCCCAAAGAAGCCGCGGAGGTACTCGGCGTCGCCCGGAACACGGTGCGGCCGTGGGCAGAGTCCGGCCGTCTGCCGTGTCGAGTCACGGCTGGAGGGCACCGGCGCTTCGACGAAAACGTCGTCCGGCAGTGGGCTGATCTTCGCCGAGGACCACCTGAGCCCGCCGACCGGGACGTGTCTGGCTGGAGGCGATGCGCCGACGCCATGCTGAGCGCCGCCATCAAGGACCTCGGGCTTGGGACAGAAGCTGCCGCGCCGTTTCGCGCCGCACTCATCGCGCTCCGAGGAGGCGACTCCGTCTGACGGTCCTTGGGCCCGAAGGCCCGAGGATGACGAACGACTCGCCAGCCGGACGCGGTCTAGGATCCCGCGCCCGTGGTCAGCCACCTCACCCGCCCCCTGCAGTTGGCGGGCGGAGCGCCGAGCTCAGGTCGCTGGCTGAACCGTCCGAGTTCTGAAGCCGGGCATCAGCGACGCGGAAACTGAACGGAGACTTTGCCGAGCGGCCCGTCGATCAGCACCCGAGCCGACAGGCGATGCACGAGGAACATGCCCCGCTGGCCGAGCCGCGCCGTCGGCGGCAGGGCGGTGCTGACGTCGGCGGGGATGCCTCGCCCGTTGTCGCACACCGTGACGCTCACGCAGTCCTCGTAGAGGCGGGCCGACACCTCGATGCGATTGTGTTCGGAGAGCCCCGCATGAAGGACGGCGTTGGTCACCAGCTCGCTGACCACGATCTCGAGATCCCCTGCCGCCTCTGGCGGCAGATGCGGCCGAAGCCAACCGATCCACCTCCGCGCGCGCGATGGCGCCTCGAGGGTGGGGGGCAGGGCCGCCCTCTCCTCCGCGATTGGTCTCCGGGACGAAGGTCCCACGGTTTCCGATCTCCCCGGGCGTCCTCGCTGGCGCACCAGCCCTGTGCTGTGCGAACCCACACCCGCGGATAGATACGACGTTCCTGTTGCTACTCGATGTTCAGCAGTTCTTCCACCGCGGTGACCTCAATGACGCGTGCCACGATCGGCCGCACGTTTCGCAGCACCAGCCGGCGCTCCTCAGCGTCCATGGCGTCGTGCAGCTGCAGAAGGGTCCGAAGGCCGCATGAACCCATGAACTCCAGATCGCCGAGGTCAAGGATCACGTCCTTCCGCGCGAGCCCGGCCAACTCCAGCACTCGCGCGCGCAGAGGGTCAGCGCTCGCCATATCCAGCTCGCCGGCGAGGTGCAGTTCCACGTAGCCGTCCAAGTGCGCGACGCGGCATCGCAGCATCCCGTATGGATCCACCTGCTCGGGATAGAGCATTGCCCGATTCCTTTATGCAGCGACCGGGGGGTAGGGGTCGCGATTTCTTCTCCGGTTGAGGTTGGTGGCGCACGCGGCGCGCGCCTAGTTGCCTCTGTGCGACCGGGGTCTGGGGTGGCACCGAGGCCGTCGGACGTTCCGACGAGAGGTATATATCCATAGCCTCCAGAGGGAGTCCAGATCCACCGGCTTGGAGCTCTGCGCTGGCCGTCCGGGGCCCTCCGCCTACCCTTGGTAGTCCGCGCGTGCGGACGGCACGGCGGGTGTTTGCCGCGGCGATCGACGGGAATTTGGCACCCGCGACAGGTACGGACACCTGCCGTGGAGGCCGGTGACGTCTGGGCACGTCACCACAGGAGCGCCGTTGGGCACACCGGCGCCCTGAGCGTCGAGGGGGCGTCCATGAGGGACGCCCCCTCCGCCTACTCATGACCCTGCAGCCCTCGGGCGGCCCGACGGTGCGGCTACTCCTCACAGGCAATCCCGTCGTGATCGACGTCGAAGTTGTGAGGGTCGGTTCCGACGCTCGCGAAGTTGCGGTCAGGGATCTCGCCGCAATCCAGGTCAGGCGGATATGGCGGGATGCAGGCGCCCGTGTAGTTCGGGTCGCATCCGGGGCTCGGCTGGGCGGGGTCCCGCGCGGGCGTCGTGGGCGGCTGCTCGGGTGTCGGTTGCGAGGGGTCCGGCTTCTTCGTGTTCCCGCGACACGCGGTCCCCAGAGTCCGCGCTTCGCCACTCGGGCTCGGTGCTGTGCCTTGAAGAACGGGACGGCGTAGCGGAAGCGCACGCCCCCGTAGACGTAGACCTTCGCGTGGCCGCTCCAGACGAGTGAGTAGTTGACCGACCCGGCGGGGCCGCTGTGGCCCGGCTTATAGACGTAGGCGAGCAGCCGCGCGTAGCGGTCCCGGATGTCCTGGGTCGGGTCGGTCACAAGACGGACCTTCTGCCCGACGGGCAGGAGCCGCTTCGTACGCGCCAGGGAAGGTGAGCTCGATCAGATGGGGAAGCGGATCGGGGGCCGATCCGCCCCGGCCGATGCGTGGGCGTTGCGGGGCATCCCGATGATCGGTGGGGCGCAGGGGGCGATCCCGGGGACGGTGCCGCACCGCCAGCGACGCCTCGACTACTGGAGCGGGCGGCGGTGTGGGCCAGTTGTGGGCCAGTCGTACACGGAATCGGGCGGATCTGAGCGGCCTTGAGCGGATGAACGCTCGACGCCCTTGCTTCCCGAAAGCCCACTAGTCACGCGGGAAAGCCAGTGGGGACGGTGGGAGTCGAACCCACACGGGGTTTCCCCCAGAGGTGTTTGAGACCTCCGCGTCTGCCGTTCCGCCACGTCCCCCGTGGGCGAGTGTAGGCCACGCGTGCCGCCGCGCGCGGGTGTGGTCCGCAGGATCCAAGGGTGGGTTGCACGCCGCGCCGTGCGGCCGGAGCGTCGACCCGCGGGCGCACCGCAACGGAGGAGGACGACGATGTCGGCGTATCCGATGGACGGGGACCGCCTGGTCGGCGACGGCGGCGGGGTCACGATCTACCAGCGCCCCGACGGGAGCCGCTACGCGCTCGACCGTGACGGGCAGGGATACGAGCTGTGCTTCGGCGAGGGGGCGATCGGCCCGGCGCGCTTCGACGCGCGAGACCGCGCCGACGGGGTGTGGCCGGGCTCCCGGTCGCGGCCCGCGGTCGCCGTGGGTCGCTAGTCGGGGGGGAGCCGCTTCTCGAACCAGTGGTGGGCGTAGGGCTCGTCGTTGAAGGCGGGCACCTCGACGTAGCCGGCGGAGCGGTAGAGGGCGATCGCCTCGGTGAGCGTCTCGTTCGTCTCCAGGTGGAGGACGGTGACGCCCTCGGCGCGAGCCTCCTCCTCCACCGCAACCAGCAGGCGGCGCCCCAGGCCCACGCCGCGGACGGTGGGGTCGACCCACATCCGCTTCACTTCCGCCGGGGCGTCGCCGTGCAGCTTCAGGGCCGTGCAGCCCACGGGGCGGCCCTCCATGGTCGCGACCAGCAGCAGGCCGGCCGGCGGGCGGATGTCGTCGTCGGTCGCGGGGATGCTCAACGCCGGGTCGAAGCCCCCGTCGCCGAAGCGGCGGTCGAGCTCGGCCGCGTACGCGTCCAGGCAGTGCCGCGCCGACGGCTCCGCCGGGTCGGCCCGGACGATGCGGATGGAGGACGTGGCCGCTCCCCCCGGCGGGCGGCTACCGCCCCGCCGTCTCCAGCACCACGACGGGGATCACCCGCGTCGTGCGCGCCTGGTAGTCGTCGTAGGCGGGCCAGATGCCGGTCATGAGCCCCCAGAGGCGCTCCCGCTCCTCGCCCTCCGCCACCCGCGCGTGGGCGGGCATCTCGTCGGCCATCACCTGGATCGTCACGTCCGGCTCCGCCACCAGGTTGTGGAACCACCCCGGATGCTGCGGCTTGCCGCCCACCGAGGCCACGACCACGTAGTCCTCGCCCGACCGCCCGTAGATGAGCGGGGTCCGGCGCAGGTTGCCGCTCCTGCGCCCGCGGGTGGTGAGCAGCAGCGTCTGCACGCCGCGCCACTCGTGCCCGTTCTCCCCGTCGGTTGCGACGTAGCGATGCAGGTGCTCGCGCACCCACCCCGTGGTCGGGTCGAGGGGCGCTCGTCGTCGTCGTCGCCATCCGGCTCAGACGTCGTGGGGGTCCTCGCCGATGCGTGCGGGACCCGGCGGGCGAGGCCCTCGGCCTGCGGCGACCTCGATCACCTTCTCCGCCACCGTGGGCGCGACGTTGCGGTTGAAGACGCTCGGGATGATGTAGTCCTCGTTCAGCTCGTCGTCGGAGATGCACGTCGGCGATCGCCTCGGCGGCCGCCACCTTCATGCCCTCGCTGATCTGGGTGGCGCGGCAGGCGAGCGCGCCCTTGAAGATGCCGGGGAACGCGAGGACGTTGTTGATCTGGTTCGGGTAGTCCGACCGGCCGGTGGCCATCACGCGGACGTAGGGCGCCGCGATCTCCGGCATGATCTCCGGCGTCGGGTTGGCCATCGCGAACACGATCGGGTCCTTCGCCATCGTCTTCAGCTGCTCCACCGAGAAGGTGCCGGGGCCCGACAGCCCGAGGAACAGGTTGGCGCCCTTGACGGCCTCCGTCAGGCCGCCCTGCACGCCCTCCGGGTTGGTGTTCTCGGCGTACCAGTCCTTCATGAAGTTCATGTTCTCGGTGCGGCCCTTGTAGATCGCGCCGCGCGAGTCGCAGCCGATGATGTTCTCCACCCCGGCGTTCATCAGGATCTTCGAGCACGCGACGCCGGACGCGCCGACGCCCGAGACCACCACCTTCAGGTTCTCGATCCTCTCGCCCGTGATCTTCAGGGCGTTGAGCAGGGCGGCGAGCACCACGATCGCCGTGCCGTGCTGGTCGTCGTGGAAGACCGGGATGTCGAGCATCTCCTTGAGGCGGTCCTCCACCTCGAAGCACGTCGGCGCCGCGATGTCCTCGAGGTTGATGCCGCCCCACGCCGGCGCGATCGCGGCGATCGTCCGGATGAGCACCTCGGGGTCCTTCGAGTCGATGCAGATGGGGTAGGAGTCGACGTTGCCGAACTCCTTGAACAGCATCGACTTGCCCTCCATCACCGGCATGCCGGCGGCCGCGCCGATGTCGCCCGAGCCCGAGCACCGCGGTGCCGTTGGTGATCACCGCGACCATGTTCCGCTTCAGGGTGAAGTCGAACGCCTTGCTGGCGGTCCTCGGCGATCGCCCTGCACACCCGGGCGACGCCGGGCATGTAGGCGATCGAGAGGTCGTCGCGGGTCTCGAGCGGCACCCGCGACGGTCATCTCGATCTTGCCGCCCTGGTGCATCCGGAAGGTGCGGTCGAACGAGGAGAGCACCCGCACGCCGTCGAGCCCGCCGGCGGCGGCGACGATCGCGTCGGCGTGCTCCTGGTCGGACGCGTTCACCACCAGCTCGCGGATCAGCGTGTTGTAGCCCGTCCCGACCAGGTCGATCGCGCCGATGTCGCCGCCGACCGCGCCGATCGCCGTCGTGAGCTGGCCCAGCAGGTCGGTCGGGCTGGCGTCCATCTCGACGCGGATCGTGATGCTGTACTGGGCGCTCGGCGTGACGGCCAAGGGAGGCTCCTGGAGGGGTCGGGAGGTCGTGGTGGTGCGGGCCGCCAGCATACCGGGCGCCCCCGGATATCCTCGCTCGGCCGATGGCCACCGACACCGCCGCACCGCCCGTCGCCGCGCCGCTGCTCCTGATCGACGGCAACAGCCTCGCCTACCGGGCGTTCCACGCCCTGCCCGACACGATCGCGACGGCCGACGGATTCCCCACGAACGCCCTCTACGGGCTCGCGGCGATGATGATGAAGATGCTGGCCGAGGAGCGGCCGGGCCGGGTCGTGGTGGCGTGGGACCCGCGCGGGCAAGACGTTCCGCCACGAGCGAGGAGCCCGACCTACAAGGCCAACCGCTCCGCCACGCCCGACCTGCTTCCGCGAGCAGCGCCGCACTTCCGGCCGCTGATGGAGGCCTTCGGCTTCGTCAACACCGAGGTCGCAGGACTTCGAGGCCGACGACGTGCTCGGCACCCTGGCGCGGCGGGCCGAGGAGGCCGGACGAGCACGTCGTGATCCTCACCGGCGACCGCGACGCCTTCCAGCTCGTCGTCCGACCGGGTCAGCGTCATGGCGACCGGCCGCGGCGTCACCGACACCACGCTCTACACCCCCGACGCCGTGCGGGAGCGCTACGGCATCGGCCCGGAGCTGATGACCGACTTCCGCGGGCATGGTCGGCGACCCGAGCGACAACCTGCCGGGCGTGCCCGGGGATCGGGGAGAAGGGCGCGTCGCAGCTGCTCCAGAAGTACGGCAGCGCTCGACGCGATCCTCGACCACGCCGCGCGAGCAGACGCCCAAGCGGCGCGAGGCGCTCGACGAGCACGCCGACGACGCGCGCAAGACGCGCGACCTGGCGGTCATCCGCACCGACGCGCCCGGTCGAGCTCGACCTCGGCGACGTCCCGCCGATCGAGCTACGGCCCCGAGCGGATGGAGGCCCTGCGCTCCACCTTTCGAGCGCTTCGAGTTCGGCAGCCTGCTGCGGCGCCTGGAGGAGCTGACGGGGGAGGACGGCGCCCGACGGTCGCGGCCGCGCCACACCGCCACCGCCACCGCCGTGGCGGCGACGCCCGAGGACCTGCCGCATGCGCCTGGCCGGCATCGATGCCGGTCGCCCTGGCCGTGTCGCCGAGGAGGGCTGGGCCGTCGCCGGCGACGGCGACGAGGTCGCCGCACGGCCCCGTCGGGCGACGACACCGGCGCCGCCCTCGGCGCGGCCCTCGCCGGGCTGGCCGGTCGCCTGCCACGACGCCAAGTCCGTCGTCCGCGCCACCGGCGAGGGCCTGCGGCCGGTGCACGACACGATGATCGCCGCCTACCTGCTCGAGCCCCGTCGGCGGCGGCGAGCTACCCGCTGGACGAGCGTCGCCGAGGCCGCCGGGCTCGGCGTCGAGGGCGAGCAGCCGGACTGCCGTGCGCGAGGCCGTGCTGGTCCGCGAGCTGGCCGCCCGCCAGGAGGACGGCCATTGGCGCGCGCCGGGCCTGGCGCCGCTCTACGCGAGGTCGAGCTGCCGCTCACGCGGGTGCTGGCCGTCGATGGAGGACGTCGGCGTGCGCCTCGACGTCCACCGCCTCGGCGAGATCGCCGCCCGCGTGCGCGACGCGGCCGACGAGCTGCGCGACCAGATCTACGAGCTGGCCGGCGGGCGAGTTCGTGATCGACTCGCCGAAGCAGCTCGGCCAGGTGCTGTTCGAGCGGCTCGGGCTGCCGACCTTCCGCAAGGGCAAGACCGGCTGGAGCACCGACCGCAAGGTGCTGAAGCTGCTGGAGGACAAGCACCCGATCGTCAACCTGATCGGGCAGTACCGCGAGCTGACCAAGCTCGACAACACCTACCTGTCGGCCCTGCCCGAGCATGGTCGACGAGCACGACCGCCTGCACACCACGTTCAAGCAGACGAAGGCCGAGACCGGGCGCCTGTCGTCGACGAACCCCAACCTGCAGAACATCCCGATCCGCACCCCGCTCGGGCGCGAGATCCGCGGCGCGTTCATCACCGACCCCGGCTGGAAGCTCGTGTAGCTGCGACTACAGCCAGGTGGAGCTGCGGATCCTGGCCCACATCTCCGGCGAGCCGGCGCTGCAGGACGCGTTCCGCCGCGGCGAGGACGTCCACCGCGCCACCGCCGCCGAGGTCTTCGGCATGGCGCCGGCCGACGTCGACCGCGACCACCCGCGACCGCGCGAAGGCCGTGAACTTCGGGATCGTCTACGGCATCAGCGACTTCGGCCTGTCCGAGCAGCCTCGAGCATCCCGCGCGCCGACGCCCGCGCTCTACATCGACGCCTACCTGGCGCGCTACCCGCGGGTGCGGAGCTTCATCGACACGCACCATCGCCGCCGCGGCCCAGGACGGCTACGTCACCACGCTGTTCGGCCGCCGCCGGCCGATCCCCGAGCTGCGGCGGCCGCACGGTGCAGCAGCGCCAGCTCGGCGAGCGGCTGGCCGTGAACACGGTCATCCAGGGGACGGCCGCCGACATCATCAAGGCGGCGATGATCCGGGCCCACGACGCCCTCGCGCGAGGAGGGCCTGCGGGCGCGGCTGATCCTCCAGATCCACGACGAGCTGCTGCTGGAGGCGCCGGAGGAGCGAGGCCCGGCGGGCCGGCCGGTCGTGCGCCAGGCGATGGTCGGCGCCTACCCCCTCGACCCGCCGCTGGCGGTCGACGTGGGGATCGGCGACACGTGGCTGGACGCGAAGTAGCAGGCGCCCGGACCCGTACCGGGTCCTGCAGGTCCACCCGGACGCCTGCCCGGAGGTCATCGCGGCGGCGTTCGGCGTGCTGCGGGAGATGATCCTGCGCGAGCGACGCCGACGACGCGCCGCGGCGGCTGGCCGAGCTCAACGCCGCCCACCGCACGCTCGCCGACCCGCTGCTGCGGGCGGCGCACGACGCGGGCGGCTGGCACCTGGCCCAGGTCAACATCGCCCTGCCGCGCGAGCCGCTCGACTCGCCGCTGCTGGCCGGCGTTCGTCGCGGCCCTCGCGCCGGTCAACGCCGTCGCCGACGCGAGCCCGGGCTTCGTCTGGCGGCTCCAGACCGACGACGGGGACGCCACCGCGATCCGCGCGTTCGGCGACGACCGCCTGATCGTGAACATGTCGGTCTGGGAGTCGGTCGAGGCGCTGCGGGCGTTCGCGTACGGCGAGGCCCACGTCGCCGTGCTGCGGCGGCGCCGCGAGTGGTTCGACCGGCTCGGGGAGCCCGAGACGGCGCTGTGGTGGGTGCCGGCCGGCACCGACGCCGACGGTCGCGGACGCCGAGGAGCGGCTCGCGGCGCTGCGCGCCGACGGGCCCACCCCGCGCGCCTTCACCCTGCGGACGGCGTTCCCACCGGCGGTCGCGGCGCGGTAGGCTCGCGCGCGGGAGGTGCGCCATGGGGGCCTACGAGGACACGTACCGCCGGTGGCAGCAGGACCCGGAGGGGTTCTGGGCCGAGCAGGCCGCGGCTCATCGAGTGGGAGCGCCCGCCCGACCGGATCCTCGACTCGTCCGAGGCGCCCATCCACCGCTGGTACCCCGGCGGCCGGATGAACACCTGCGACCAGGCGCTCGACCGGCACGTGCGCGACGGCCGCGGCGACCAACCCGCCCTGGTCCACGACAGCGCGATGACCGGGACCGTCCGCCGCTACACGTACCGCGAGCTGCGGGACGCGACGGCCCGCTTCGCGGGCGCCCTGCGGCGCGAGGGCGTGGGTCAGGGCGACCGGGTCGTGATCTACATGCCGATGGTCCCCGAGGCCGTGGTCGCGATGCTGGCCTGCGCCCGCCTCGGCGCGATCCACTCCGTCGTCTTCGGCGGCTTCGCCGCGCACGAGCTGGCCTCGCGCATCGACGACTCCCGGCCGGTCGTCGTCTGCGCCGCCTCGTGCGGCCTCGAGCCCGGCCGGGTGGTCGAGTACATGCCCCTGCTCGAGCGCGCGCTCGAGCTCGCGGACCACCGCCCGGCGCGGTGCATCGTGCTCCAGCGGCCCGAGGCGCCCGCGACCCTCGCGGCGGGTCGGGACCTGACCTGGGAGGAGGCCCTCGACGGCGCGACGCCGGCCGACCCTGTCGCGGTCGAGGCCACCGACCCGCTCTACATCCTCTACACGTCCGGCACCACGGGGCTGCCGAAGGGGATCGTCCGCGACAACGGCGGGCACGCCGTCGCCCTGAAGTGGTCGATGGGCGCCGTCTACGACGCGCATCCGGGCGAGACCTACTGGGCCGCGTCCGACATCGGCTGGGTCGTCGGCCACTCGTACATCGTCTACGGGCCGCTCCTGCAGGGCTGCACGTCGGTGATGTACGAGGGCAAGCCGGTCGGGACGCCGGACGCCGGCGCCTTCTGGCGCGTCTGCGCCGACCACGGGGTGGACGTGATGTTCACCGCCCCGACGGCGATCCGCGCGATCAAGCGCGCCGACCCGGCGGGGAAGCTGGCGGCCGGGTACGACCTCTCGCGCCTGCGGACGCTGTTCCTGGCCGGCGAGCGCAGCGACCCCGACACCCTCGAGTGGGCCGGGCGGCTGCTCGGGAAGCCGGTCATCGACCACTGGTGGCAGACCGAGACCGGCTGGGCGATCGCCGCCAACTGCATGGGCATCGAGCCGCTGCCGGTCAAGCCGGGCTCGCCGACCCGCGCGGTGCCGGGCTACGACGTGCAGGTGCTCGACGAGGCCGGGGGCGTGCTGCCGGCGGGGGAGATCGGGCGCCATCTGCGTGCGCCTGCCCCTGCCGCCCGGCTGCACGCCGACGCTCTGGAACGCGACCGACCGCTGGATCGAGACCTACCTCGCCGCGTACCCGGGCTGGTACCTGACCGCCGACGCCGGCTACATGGACGAGGACGGCTACGTCTACGTGATGAGCCGCACCGACGACGTCATCAACACCGCCGGCCACCGGCTGTCGACCGGGGCGATGGAGGAGGTCCTCTCCGCCCACTCCGACGTGGCGGAGTGCGCCGTGGTCGGCGTCGCCGACCCGCTCAAGGGCCAGGTGCCGGTGGGCTTCGTGGTGCTGAAGGCGGGCGTCGAGAAGGACGATGACGACGTCGCGGCCGAGCTGGTCGCCCGGATCCGCGACGAGATCGGCCCGGTGGCCTCGTTCAAGGAGGCGCGCGTCGTGCGCGCCCTGCCGAAGACCCGGTCCGGGAAGGTGCTGCGCGGCACGATCCGCGCGATGGCCGACGGCGAGCCGTGGCGGATGCCCGCCACCATCGAGGACCCCGCGGTGCTCGACGACTTCCGCGAGGTCCTGGTCGGCCTGGGTCGGCAGCCCTCGGCTGCCGACCCCGGCCTGACCGGAGGTTCCGCGGCCTACGCCGGTCGCGGCGGCCGTGCGGGCGGCGTGCGCCTCGCTGCGGCGCAGGGTGCCGGCCGCCATCAGCGTGCCGAGGGCGAGCCAGTAGCCGCCGGCGAGCAGGGCGCCGCCGAAGGACGAGAGCGGCAGCAGGGCGATCCAGCAGAGCGGCAGGCCGACGGCGAAGCCGCGGGCGACGGCGCCGGAGCGCCACAGGGCGACGGCCAGGCGCGATCCAGCCGCCGACCCAGAGCAGGTTCGACAGCGGCGCGGCGACGATGAACCAGTCGGGGTCCCCGCCGTTGACGTTCGAGCAGGTGGCGGTGATCGCCAGGGCGACCTGCCCGGTGACCGCGACGGCGGCGGCCGCGGCGGCCGAGGACGGTGCCCGCGCGCCGGCCGAGCGCGACCGTGGCCGGGATCGCGAGGATCAGGATGCTCGCCAGCAGCACCAGGACGGTGTGCTCGACGGTGGACTCGACCGCGTCGGGGCTCGAGGTCGGGGCGGGTGGTGTAGAGCGCGCCCGTGCCGGCCATGACGGCACCGGCCAGGACGGCGATCCGGCCGGCGATCCGGTCGGTCACGAGGCGGGACAGCAGCTTCATCGTGGGGCTCCTCCGGTCCGCGACGGCCCGTGCCGTCGTCGTGGTGAAGCCTCGGGCCGGCCACCCGTCCGCCGCGTCGGCCGGCGGTCGCGACCGGGGCCCCGCCGCGGCGCGACCGCGTGCGACCACGGGCTGACGCGGATGCGACCACGGGATGACGCGCACGCCGCCGGCGCCCCTCCTACGATGCGCGCGTGGAGACGGTCGCCCGCATCCAGCGCGCCCTGCGCGTGCCGCAGCCGATCGACCTGGCCATCGCCGGGGCCATCGCGCTGTGGGCGCTGGTCGAGGCGGTGGCGGTCGACGGGCCGGGCACCCGCCGCCGTACGGATCGTGGTGGCGCTGCTCTACTCGGTGCCGCTCCTGTGGCGCCGCCGCTTCCCGATCCCGGTGCTCGCGCTGATCTGCGCCGTGACTGCTGGTGCGGGTCGCGACCGCCGACACCCCGGACTACGGCGTCATGCCGTTCCCGGCGATGCTCATCGCGACGTTCTCGGTCGCCTGCCATGTGCCCCCGCTGGCGCTGGCGCTGCCGCCCGGTGGCGCTGCCGGTGGGCGACGATGCTCATCACGATGAACACGGACTACTGGAGCGGCGGCAGCAACCCGGGCGACATCGCGATCCTGACCTTCTTCGTCGCCGCCGCGTGGGGGGCGGGCCGGGTGGTGCGCGTCCGCTCCCACCAGGCCGCCGCCGCCCGGGCCGAGAGCGGCGAGCGGGCCCGCGAGGCCGTCGCCGAGGAGCGCACCCGCATCGCCCGCGAGCTCCACGACGTGGTCGCCCACTCCGTGTCGATCATCGCCGTCCAGGCGGGGGCCGCCGAGGCGTACGTCGACCGCGACCCGGCCCGCGCCCGCCAGCACATCGGCGCGGTGCGCCGGACGGCGGCGGAGACGCTCACCGAGATGCGCCGCCTGCTGGACGTGCTGCGCGAGGACGAGGCGCTCTACACGCCCCAGCCCACGCTGGCGGGCCTGGAGCGGCTGGTCGACGAGGTCCGCGCCACCGGCGTCCCCGTGGAGCTGACCCGGGAGGGCGACGGTCGACGGCCTGCCCGCCGGCATCGACCTGGCGGCGTACCGGATCGTCCAGGAGGCGCTCACCAACGTGCGCCGCCACGCCGGCGGGGCCCCCACCCGGGTGCACGTGCGCCGGATCGACGGCTCGGTCGAGGTGGAGGTGGTCAACGCCGCGCCCACCGCAGCCGGGCGAGGGCCCCGGCGGCGGGCACGGCCTGGCGGGGATGCGCGAGCGGGTGCGGCTGTACGGCGGGTCCCTCGACGCGGGCGCCGGCGAGGACGGCGGCTTCGCGGTGCGCGCCCGCCTGCCCGTGCAGGAGCCCGTCGTGATCCGGATCGTCCTGGCCGACGACCACGCGCTCATCCGCGGCGGCCTCGCCGCGATGCTGGGCGCCGAGGACGACATCGACGGTGGTCGGGGAGGCCGCCGACGGCGGCGAGGCGGTCGAGCTGGCCCTGCGCGAGCGCCCCGACGTGGTGCGTCATGGACATCCGCATGCCGGTCGTCGACGGCATCGAGGCCACCCGGCGCCTCGCCCAGCACGGCCTGGCGTCGTCGGTCCTGGTGCTCACCACCTTCGACCTTGACGAGTACGTCTACGAGGCGCTCCGCGCCGGCGCCGGCGGCTTCCTGCTCAAGGACGCGTCGCCCGCCCGCCTGGCCGAGGCCGTGCGCACCGTCGCCGCCGGCGAGGCGCTGCTGGCGCCCGCCGTCACCCGCCGGCTGGTGGAGCGCTTCGTGCGCCGGCCGCCGCCGGGCGAGGCCGGCGCGACGCCGTTCGCGGAGCTGACCGAGCGCGAGGTCGAGGTCGCCGTCCTGATCGCCCGCGGGCCTGTCCAACGCGCGAGATCGCCGCGCGCCTGCACCTGAGCGAGGCGACCGTGAAGACGCACGTGGGCCGGGTGCTCGGCAAGCTCGGCGTCCGCGACCGCGTGGGCGCGGTGGTGCTGGCGTACGAGAGCGGCCTGGTCGAGCCGGGGGACACCGAAACTCCGCTATCCTGACGGGAATGCCGGCTTTGCCCGCCGTCCACCCGCTGCAGCCGCGCTTCGCCCAGGCGATCACCGGGGTGCTGTGCCTCGAGGCGATCGTCTTCGGCCAGCCCGCCGCCGTCGCCGTCGCGCTCGCGCTGGTGCTGCTGTCGCTGGTCGGGCCCGCGCTGGTCGCCGGTCGCGTGGCTGTTCCGGCTGCATCGCCCGCCCGCCGCGCGACCTGGAGCCCGCCGCCCCGGTGCGCTTCTCCCAGGTGCTGCCGCGGCCTGTTCCTCGCGACTCGCGCTCGGCCTGCTGCTCGGGGCGCGGACGTCGCGGGCTGGATCCTCGCCGGCCTGGTCTCGGCGATCGCGCTGATCTCGGCGATCACCGGCTTCTGCGTCGGCTGCGAGGTCTACCGCCTGCTGCTGGCCCGCCGGGGCGGGGCCGACGGCGACGTGCGCGACGACCTCGGCCTGACCGGCGACGGGCCCCTGGCTCGTGGTGCTCGACCGCGCCGGGCTGCGCGCGCTGCGAGCCGGTGGCCCGCGAGGTCGAGCGCGCCGCCGGCGGCCGGGAGGTGCGTGCGCGTGAGCCTGGCCGAGCACCCGCGGGCCGCGGCGCTGCCCGTGCGCAGCGTGCCCGGCGGCCCTCGCGATCGGACGCCGACGGCCGCCTGCGCGCGCGCGCGCGCCGGGCGCCTCGGGGGCCCCGACGATCTGCGACGGGGTGCTGGCCGCGCTCTCCTGAGCTCGCGCGCGCCGCGGTGGCGCTCTCGCCACGCGGGGTCCGACGGGTCTATACTCGACCGCCTTCCGCACGGCCGGAGCCTGTCGGCCGTGCCCGGAATCCCTATCCGCAACGAGGACGACCCCATTCCCATGACGACTGACCAGCCCGAGCTCGCCACCGCCGACGTGGAGGCGCCCGGAGCCGACGACCCCCGTGCCGCGGAGGCACCCGGATCTCGACAGCCCGGTCCGCGCCCTCGACGGCCCCGAGTACATCGAGGTCGACGGCGAGCATGGTGCCGAACTACGACCTCACCCTCCCGCTCTTCTCGGAGGGGGACGTCGTCACCGGGAGGGTGGTCCGGGTCGACAAGGACGAGGTCCTGGTCGACATCGGCTACAAGAGCGAGGGCGTCATCCCGCTGCCCGAGCTGTCGATCCGCAAGAGCGTCAAGCCCGACGACGAGGTCTCCCTCGGCGAGATGGGTCGACGCCCTGGTCATGCAGAAGGAGGACCAGGACGGCCGCCTGATCCTCTCCAAGAAGCGCGCGCGCTTCGAGAAGGCGTGGAAGCGCATCGAGGCCGCCGCCGCCGCCGGCGAGCACGTCGAGGGCACGGTCATCGAGGTCGTCAAGGGCGGCCTGATCCTCGACCTCGGCGTGCGCGGCTTCCTGCCCGCCTCGCTGGTGGACATCCGCCGCGTCCAGGACCTCGACGAGTTCCTCGGCCGCAAGCTCGAGTGCAAGGTCATCGAGCTCAACCGGAACCGGAACAACGTGGTGCTCTCCCGGCGCGCCGTCCTCGAGGACGAGCGGCGCGAGGTGCGCCAGAAGATCCTCGACGACCTCCAGCCCGGCCAGGTGGTCGAGGGCGTCATCTCCAACATCGTCGAGTTCGGCGCGTTCGTGGACCTCGACGGCATCGACGGCCTGATCCACATCTCCGAGCTCTCGTGGAGCCACGTCAACCACCCGTCCGAGGTCCTCACCGATCGGCGAGAAGGTCAACGTCAAGGTGCTCGACATCGACCGCGACCGCCAGCGCATCTCCCTGGGCCTCAAGCAGACCCAGGCCGACCCGTGGCAGAGCGTCATCGAGAGCTACCAGGTGGGCGACGTCGTCGAGGGCCGCGTGACCAAGGTCGTCACCTTCGGCGCCTTCGTCGAGATCCACTCCGGCGTCGAGGGCCTGGTCCACATCTCCGAGCTCGCCGCGCACCACGTGGAGAACCCGCGCGAGGTGGTCAACCAGGGCGACGTCCTGGCCGTCCGCGTCATCGAGATCGACGCCGACCGCCGCCGCCTCTCGCTGAGCCTGAAGCGGGTCGCCGACGGCGACCCGATCCAGCACCACCTGCCCGGACGAGATCCGCAACGCGGTCGTCCCCGAGGACGACTCGCCGGCTGGGCGTGTCCGGCTGACGACGACCTGGACCCGGTGGCCGAGCTGGACCCCGACGCCGACGCGATCGCCGTGGCCGAGCCGGCCACCGTCGAGGACGAGGCCGAGCGCCGAGGCGGAGGCCGCCGAGCGCCGTGGCCGAGCCCGAGGTCGAGGAGGCCGAGGTCGAGGCGGAGCCGGAGGCCGAGGCCGAGGCCGCCGAGCCGTCATCGAGGCCGAGGCCGAGGTCGAGCCGGAGCTCGAGGCGGAGCCGGAGCTCGAGGTTGAGCCCGAGGCCGACGCGGAGCCCGAGGCGGAGCCGGAGCCGGAGGTCGAGGCCGGAGCCGGAGGCCGAGGCCCAGGTCGAGGCCGAGGTGCCCGCGGCGGGGGACGACGAGCCCGAGGCCTGACGTGGCCGGGGGGCGCCGTCAGGCGCCCCCCGTGCTGGGCCTGACCGGCGGCATCGGGTCGGGGAAGTCCGAGGCGCTGCGCGGCGTTCGCGGAGCTGCGGCGCGGCGACGCTGTCGAGCGACGACGTCGTGCACGCCGCTCTACGCGCGACCCGAGGTGGTGGCGCGCGGTGCGCGCGCGCTTCGGTGACGCGGTGATCGGCCCCGACGGGTCGGTCGACCGGGCCCTGCTGGGGCCGCGTGCGTTCGCGGAGGAGGGCGGCCTGGCGGCGCTCGAGGCGATCGTCCACCCGCTGGTGGGCCGGGCGCGCGATGAGCTGGATCGCCGCCCAGGCGGCGCGCCGACCCGCCGCCGCCGCTGCTGGTGTGCGAGGTGCCGCTGCTGTACGAGGTCGGCCTCGCAGGGCTGTTCGACGCCGTCCTGGTGGTGACCGCGTCCGACGACGTGCGCCGTGCCCGGGTCGAGGCGCGCGGCCAGGACTTCGGCGCCCGCGCCGCGCACCAGCTGCCCGAGGAGCGGAAGGTCGCGGAGGCCGACGCCGCATTTCGTGAACGACGGGGACCGCGACGGCCCTGCGCGCCTGGGTTGCCGACCGCTTCGCCGAGTACGCTGGGCGCCCCTCCGCATGGCCCGCCCGTCCGTCACTGAGCGCGCGTCCCGGAGGGCGACGTCCGACCGCCCGGCGCCGGTGCGCGCCCGGCCGCGGCGGCGCCGCCGCGGCGCCGTGCTGCTGGCGCTGCTGGTGGTCCTCGCCGCGTTCGGGGTGACCTGGTACGAGGTGCACCAGGCGATGCCGGCGTGGTACGCGCGGCTCTGGTACCCGCTGCGCTACGAGGAGCCGATCCGCACGGAGGCGGCCCGCAACGGCCTGGACCCCGCCCTGGTGGCGGCGGTGATCGACACGGAGAGCGGCTTCGCCCCCGACTCGCGCTCGGCGGAGGGGGCGGTGGGCCTCATGCAGCTCCTGCCCGAGACGGCGCAGTTCGTCGCGACGCTGCCGCGCCGGCCGAGTCCGTCGCCCGACGGGCTCGAGACGCCCGACGTGAACATCGCGTACGGCGCGCGCTACCTGCGCTACCTCATCGACCGCCACGGCTCGCTCGACCTGGCGCTCGCCGCCTACAACGCGGGCGAGACGAACGTCGCCCGGCTGGATCGACGACGCCGCCGCCCGGGGCGACACGCTCGACGTGCCCGACGACATCCCGTTCCCCGAGACGCGCAGCTTCGTGCGCCGCGTCGAGGACGCCACGCCGATCTACCGGCGCGCCTACGGCGACCGGCTCGGGGCGCCCAGCCCCTAGGGCGAGGCCGGGGCGCCGGGGGCGCCGAAGCGCAGCCCGTCGACGATCAGGTCGAGCGTCCGCGCGGTCTGGGCCTCGCGGTCGTCGCCGTCGCGGATCATCCAGAGCGCGCCGAGCGCCCGCAGCACGTCGTCGCCGCGGGCGTCCTGACGGATCGTCCCGGCGGCCACCGCCGCGCCGACGAGGGCGTCGAGCGCGCCCATGAGGGCGGCGAACCCCTCGCCGTGCAGCTCGGAGTCGGATTCCATCGCGGCGCGCAGCGCTTCGCCCAGGCCGCGCTTGGTGGCGGCGTAGCCGACGAAGCGATCCATCCACTGCCGCAGGGCGACGTCCGGCGGGTACTCGGCCATGAGCTCGGGCGCGGCGCCCGCCAGGCGGGCGACCTCCTGGCGGTACACGGCGGCCACCAGCGCGTCCCGGGAGGGGAAGTGGCGGTACAGGGTGCCGATGCCGACGCCCGCGCGGCGGGCGATCTCCTCCAGCGACGTGTTGACGCCGCCCGTCGCGAACGCCTCCACGGCCGCGGCGAGCAGCTTCTCGCGGTTGCGTTGCGCATCCGGCCGGAGCCGGGTCTCCTGCGGCACGTCCCCCTCCTCACTTGAAAAGCGGAGGCGGCCTCCGCTAACGTTCCGACTGGAAGCGGAGGGACCCTCCGCAACGGAGGATAGCGCGGGAGGATCGGACATGGGTTGGCTGACGCGGGGATTCGGTCGCACGACGACGGCCGAGCAGGTCGTGGAGGGCATCGACCTGCGCGGGCGGCGCGTCATCGTGACGGGCGCCAGCTCGGGCATCGGTGTCGAGACGGCGCGCGCGCTGGCGCGCACCGGCGCCGAGGTGACGCTGGCCGTGCGCGACACGGACGCCGGGGAGCGCACGGCGGAGGACATCCTGGCCACCACGCCGGGCGCCCTGCTGGTCGTGAGCCGGCTGGACCTGGCGGACGGCGAGTCGATCGACACGTTCGTGCGCCGGTGGGAGGGGCGGATCCACGCCCTCGTCCTGAACGCCGGGATCATGGCCACGCCGGAGGAGCGGACGCCGGAGGGCTGGGAGCTCCAGTTCGCGACGAACCACCTCGGGCACTTCCAGCTCGCGTTGGGCTTGCACCCGTACCTGGCGGCCGACGGCGCGGCGCGCGTCGTGTCCGTCAGCTCCGCGGCGCACCTGCGCTCGCCGGTGGTGTTCGACGACATCCACTTCGAGGAGCGCCCGTACGACCCGTGGGCGGCCTACGCGCAGTCCAAGACGGCGAACGTCCTGTTCGCGGTCGAGGCCACGCGCCGCTGGGCGGCCGAGGGGATCACCGCGAACGCGGTCATGCCGGGCGGCATCTGGACGCGCCTGCAGAAGCACGTGGACCCCGCGACGCGGGCGCAGTGGGACCAGGAGCTGGCGTCGGGGGCGATCCCGCCGATCAAGTCGCCGGAGCAGGGCGCTGCGACGTCGGCGCTGCTGGTCACCTCCCCGGCCCTCGAGGGGATCGGCGGCCGCTACTTCGAGGACTGCGAGGAGGCGGTGCTGCGGGAGGACGACGAGCCCGCCCGCAGCGGCGTGCGCCGCTGGGCGCTCGACCCGGACGCCGCGGAGCGGCTGTGGGACGACTCCCTCGCGATGCTGGCCGAGCGCGCCGCGCTCAGCGCAGCGCCGCGATAGCGGCGTCGGTGACCCGCTCGGCCAGCGCGTGGTCGAGCGGGGCGCCGCTCAGCAGCAGGCGGTAGTAGACCGGCCCGAAGAGCAGCTCGTGTGCCAGCTCGGGGTCGGCGCCGGGGCGCAGGTCGCCCCGCGCCACCCCGCGCTCCACCAGCCGGCGGACCTCCGCCAGGCGCAGCGCCACCACCTGCTCCCGGAAGGCGGCGCCGAGCGCCGGGTTCGTCGCCAGATCGGACACGATGCCCCGCATCACGCGGCCCATCAGCGTCCCGCTGAGGATGTCGACGACGGCGGTGACGAACGTCCGCAGCTCCTCCCGCGTGTCGCCCAGGTCGGGCGTCGCGGAGACCGTCTCGACCATGTCGATCAGCACCGCCAGCGCGAGCTCGTCCTTGCCGCGGAACCGCCGGTAGATCGACGTCTTCGCGACTCCGGCGCGGGCGGCGACGCCTTCAACGGTGAGCCGGCCGACGCCCTCCTCGGCCAGGATCTCGCGTGTCGCGTCGAGGATGGCGCGACGGGTGCGCTCTGCGCGGGTGGGGGACTTCGTGGCCATCGCTACGAAACGTAGCGTAGCGTTATGCCCGCCGCCCTGCTACGGTCGAAAACGAAACGATACGGAGCGTAGCGAGGGAGAGCCCGACGATGACCACCACCACGACCGCCCGGACGCCGCAGCTCGCGGCCGTCCGCCACATCCTGACCGCGCCGTCCATCGCGGCGCGCACCACCCCGTACCTCGACGGCCCCGAGGGCCCCGACTGGCCGGCGCTCCTCGACGAGGCCGCCGCGATGTCCTACGGGCAGGGCCTGCTGGTCCGCGTGGCCCACGACCTGGGCGAGGGGACCTCGATGGCGCCGGTGTGGGAGCTGCCCGAGCGGCTCGGCCCCGCCGCGTTCGCCCGCGTCGTGGAGGCGCTGGCGATGTTCCGCGGCGAGGGCGCGTGGGTGGTGAGCGACGTGCCGCCGCTCGCCGCGGCCGCGTAGGGCTACCGCCGCTCGATCAGCTCGACCCGGTAGCCGTCCGGGTCGGTGACGAACGTGATGCGCGAGCCGCCGGGGTACGCCTCGTAGGGCGGCTTGTCCGGCTGGATGCCGAGCTCGGCCAGCGCGCCGAGCTCGGCGTCCAGGTCCTCGGTGGTCAGCGCGATGTGGCCGTAGGCCTCACCCAGGACGTACGGCTCGGTGCGCCCGTCGTTGAGGGTCAGCTCCAGGCGGTCGCCGTCGCCGGGGAGCCCCAGGAAGATGATGGTGGCGGTGTCCCCGCCGACGCGCTTGCGGCCCCGCTCCTCGAACCCGAGGGCGCGGTAGAAGGCGAGGGAGCGCTCCTCGTCCAGGATGCGGACCATCGTGTGGATCAGCTCGACGGGCATGGCGGCCTCCGGCGTCAGGGGACGCCCGCAGCCTAGTGGCCCCCGGGACCGCATGGCCCCACAATTGGGGGCAGCCGGTGGCGCCTGTATCGGCGCCACCGGCTGAGGTGCGAAGCCCCGCGTCCCGGTCGCGGGGCCTGGTGTCGATGCTTCCGATGTCCTCCCGAGTCACCGTCGCATCAACTGGGGGGAACGATAGGCCGGGACCCCCGGGGCGCTCGTTGGCCCGCGCGCCGAAAAACGTGCCCTCAGGATCGGCCCTCGGTCCAGGGCGGGCGGAGTCCGCCGTCAGGACCCGTCGCCGAGCGCCTCGATCGCCTCCTGGCACCAGCGTGCGAACGCGCGCTGCGCGTAGACGCCCTTGCGCAACGCGAGGGAGAGGTACCGGTCGGCATCGGCCGGCAACTCGGCGATCTCGGCCTCGAACTCGGCGCAGCGGCGCTCGTGGGCCGCCTTCAGCCCCCGCAGGTGGGCGACGACCTCCTCCTGCGGGAGGGGGTCCGCCAGGGTCAGCTTGACGAGCGACTCGTCGCGGAGCGTCGCCAGGCCCCAGGGCTCGGCGAGCCAGGCTCGCAGGGCCCTGCGGCCGGCCGGCGTGATCGTGTAGACGCGCTTGTCCGGGCGGGCCTCCTGGCGGACGTGCTCCTCCCCGGCGAGCCCGAGGTCGGTGAGCCGGCGCAGCTCCGCATACACCTGGGAGTAGGAGGCATGCCAGAACTGCGCCGCGCTCGCTTCCAGACGCGCCTTGACCTCGTAGCCGGAGCTCGGGCCGCCGGCCAGCTGACCGAGCACTGCGTAGGTGGTCACCGGCAGCCGGCCGGGCTCGCCATGGCTTGACCGAGTCTTACGACTCGGTGTATTACGAGTTGTCATATTCAGCCTCGGAAGAAGGGCCTGCGATGAAGCTGTATCACCGCTGGAAGTGTCCCTGGTGCGCGGCGGCCCGCCAAGGGGCCGAGAACGTGGGCGTCGAGGTCGAGCTGGTCGAGGTGCCATACCCGCGTGAGGAGCGGGACCGGGTGGACGCGGTCAGCGGGCAGCGCAGGGTCCCCGTGCTGGTTGACGGCGACACCGTGGTGATCGATTCACGCCGGATCGTCCGGTACCTCTACGAGACCTACGGCGGGTCGGCCTTCGCCCGCTCGGCCGCGGAGCTGGCCGACGACGAGACGGGGCTGGATGCGTACGACGCCTGCGCCATCGGGGCGCCGCGATCATGAGCGATCCCGAGGAGGGCGTGCGTCACGTCGCGGGCGGCGACGTCCCGTATCGGGAGCGTCGCGGCGGCGGGGCCAGCTCGTGCGACCTGTCGGGCGCGCTGGGCGCCGAGCACCTGGCGCTGCGCACCTGGCGGTTCGGGCCGGGCCATCGGATGGCCTACCACCGGCACCGCACCCAGGAGGAGGTGTACCACCTGGTCTCGGGAGGCCCGCAGGAGGTCCTGATCGACGGTGCAGTCGTGTCGGTGAGGGACGGCGACTGGCTCCGCGTGCCGAAGCACACGCCTCGGCGGATCCAGAACACCACCGACCGCGAGGCCGTCTGGCTCACCATCGGCGCGCCGCCCGGCGAGGGGATCGCCGACGGCATCCGCCTCGACCCTGCCACGGGCGAGGAGATCCCGAGGACCTGAGGGGCGGGGGTCGTCGCGGCCGACGTGCGCGGTACCCTCCACGAATGGCGACGACGGTGTTCGAGGTCTCACCCGACTACGCCGCCGACGGGCGACCAGCCCAAGGCGATCGCGGAGCTCACCGCCGGCCTGACGCGCGGCGACGCGCTTCCAGACGCTCCTCGGCGTGACGGGCTCCGGCAAGACGTTCACGATGGCCCGCGTCATCGCGGGGACGGGCCGGCCGGCGCTGGTGATCGCCCACAACAAGACGCTGGCGGCGCAGCTCTGCAACGAGTTCCGCGAGCTGCTGCCCGGCGCGGCCGTCGAGTACTTCGTCTCCTACTACGACTACTACCAGCCCGAGGCCTACATCGCGGCCACGGACACGTACATCGAGAAGGACTCGTCGATCAACGACGAGATCGACCGGCTCCGCCACGCGGCCACGGCGGCGCTGCTGGCCCGGCGCGACGTGGTGATCGTCGCCTCGGTGAGCTGCATCTACGGCCTCGGCTCGGCCGAGACGTACCGCGACCGCGTGCTGGTGCTGGCGGTCGGGCGAGGAGCACCCGCGGGAGCGGATCTTCGCCCACCTCGTCCAGAGCCTCTACCAGCGCAACGACACGGTGCTGGAGCGCGGCCGCTTCCGGGTGCGGGGCGACACGCTCGAGGTCCAGCCGGCCGACTCGGAGACCGCCTACCGCATCTCGATGTTCGGCGACGAGGTCGAGAGCATCACCGAGTTCGACCCGCTCACCGGCGAGGTCCTGAACGACCTGAAGCACATGGCGATCTATCCGGCGACGCACTACATCACGCCGCCGGAGACGATCGACCGCGCCCTCAAGGAGATCCGCGCCGAGCTCGAGCACCAGGTGGCCGAGTTCGAGATCGCCGGCAAGCTCGTCGAGGCGCACCGCCTGCGCCAGCGCACCGAGTACGACATGGAGATGATGCGCGAGCTGGGCTTCTGCTCGGGCATCGAGAACTACTCGCGGATCCTCGACGGCCGGCGCGCCGGGCGAGCCGCCGCACACGCTGCTCGACTTCTTCCCCGACGACTTCATCTGCTTCATCGACGAGTCGCACAACACGATGGGCCAGCTGCGCGGCATGTACGAGGGCGACCGCTCGCGCAAGCTCGCCCTGATCGACGCCGGGTTCCGGCTGCCGTCGGCGCTCGACAACCGGCCCCTCCAGCTGCCCGAGTTCCTGGAGCGCGTGAACCAGACCATCTTCGTCTCGGCGACGCCGGGCGAGTTCGAGCGCCGCGAGTCGGAGAACGTGGTCGAGCAGATCATCCGGCCCACGGGCCTGGTCAACCCGGAGGTCGACGTCCGCCCGACCCACCACCAGATCGACGACCTCCTGGGCGAGATCCGCGACCGGGTCGACCGCGACGAGCGCACCCTGGTCACCACCCTCACCAAGAAGATGGCCGAGGACCTCACCGAGTACCTCGTCGAGGCGGGCGTCCGGGCCCGCTACCTGCACTCCGAGATCGACACCCTCGAGCGGATCCGCATCGTGCGGGCGCTGCGGCTCGGCGAGTTCGACGTGCTGGTGGGCGTCAACCTGCTCCGCGAGGGGCTCGACCTGCCCGAGGTCACCCTCGTCGCGATCCTCGACGCCGACAAGGAGGGCTTCCTCCGCGGCACCACGTCGCTCATCCAGACGATCGGACGCGCCGCCCGGAACGTCGCGCGGTCGCGTGGTCATGTACGCCGACAACGAGACCGAGGCGATGCGCACGGCGATCGGCGAGACCGACCGGCGCCGCGCGATCCAGGTCGCGCTACAACGAGGAGCACGGCATCACGCCGGCGTCGATCGAGAAGGGCGTGTCGGACATCGTCGAGCTGCTCGGCCTCACCGACGAGCCGGCCGCGCCGACGCGGGCGCGCCGCGGCGAGGCGGACGCGCTGGCGGACGTGGACGGCGACGAGCTGGAGCGCATGATCATCGAGCGCGAGCAGGAGATGTTCGCGGCGGCCGAGGACCTCCGGTTCGAGCTGGCGGCGCGGCTGCGCGACGAGATCGGCGACCTGCGCCGCGAGCAGCTCGAGCGGGCGCAGGCGCGAGGAGGGCGACGGCGCGGACGCCGAGCGGCCGGCGGGCCGCGCCGGCGCGGCACGGCGCCCGTGCCGCGGAGGTCGGCCGCGCGCGGCTGCGGGGAAGCGGCGGCGGTGAGCACCCGCGCGTCCACGACGACGACGTCCCCGTCTTCCGGTCGCTGGCGGCGCCGGGGCTCGAGGAGGACGACCTGTTCGTGGCGATGCAGGGGCTGCCCGTGCCGGGCCCGTTCTGGGGCGAGGGCTGGCCCAGCCCGCGCCGCGGACGACGACCGGCCGTGGTGCGAGGACGAGCCGAGCGCCGCCGCCGCCACGAGCGGCTCTCTACGCAAGTGGGGCGCCGAGGGGACGCCGCGCCCCTCCTGAGCCTCAGCGCGGCGCGGGCACCCACATGGGCCGCGTGATCGCGAGCCCGCGCACCCGCACGACGGTGGTGGGGTCGCCGCCGTCGGGACCGGTGGAGATGAGGGTGTCGCCGCGCTCGGCCACGTGGAGGAGCCGCGTGCCGTCCTGCGACCACGCGACGGACGGCGCGGCGCCCGGGAGGTCGCAGTCGCAGCCGGCGAACAGGTGCGGAGCGCCGCCCCCGGCCGGGACGATGCCGGTGCGCGTGCCGGTGGCGTAGGCGAGGCGCGTGCCGTCGGGCGACCAGGCGGGCGCCGCTCCTGCGGCGACGCGCCGGGCGCGGCCGCCGGCGACGGGGAGCACCAGCAGGTCGCCGCCTCTGCCCATGGCGATGCGGGTGCCGTCGGGGGACCACGCGAGCGAGGTCGGCGCGGGGCCCGGCGCGAGCGGGAGGCGCTCCGGGGCGCCGGAGGGGACGGCCGCGACCTCCACGGCGGCGCCGGACGCCCACGCGATGCGGGCGGAGTCGGCGGACCAGGCCGCGACGGGGCCGGTGCCCGTGGGCGCGGACGCGATCCGCCGGAGGGGGCCGCCGACGCGCAGCAGCGCGAGGTCGCCGCCATAGCGCGCGGCGATCCAGCGGCCGTCGGGCGACCAGGCGGCGCGGTCGAGCCCGTCGGTGACCGGGCGCGGGGCGGCGTCGCCCCCGATGGGGAACGCGGCGAGGGCGCGGGGCGCGACGCGGCGCTCGGCGAGCATGTACGAGCCGTCGGGGGACCACCCGACGGGGATGTACCCGCGGCTGCCCTGGAACGGCCACGGCTCCTGGCCGGCGCGCAGGGCCCAGAGCCGCGTCTGGACGCCCAGGGAGATGGGCTGCGGGACGGCGGCGGAGAGGGGCGGCGCGGTGGCGACGGGGCCCGGCGGCGCGGTGGAGGCGGCGGGCGGCGCGTCGCCGTCGCCGGACCCCCCGCCGATGAGGACGGCCGCGACGATCCCCGCCGCGACGACCGCGACGAGCACCGCGAGGGCCGCCGCCCGCCGGCTCACGGCACTACCACTGCTCCCAGTGGGCGAACCGCTCGAGCGGCACGCGCGGCCCGGGCTTGAAGTCCGTGCCGATGGTGTGGGCGACGGGGATCATCGCCACCTGGGAGACCTCGTCGTAGGGGATGCCGAGCGCGTCGGCGGCGTCCTCCTCGTAGAAGAGGTGGATGGTCGTCCACGCCGTGCCGAGCCCGCGGGCGCGGGCGGCGAGCATGAAGCTCCAGACGGCGGGGAGGACCGAGCCGAACGCGGAGGCCTGCACCACCTGGCTGCGCTCCTCCGTGCGGCCGGGGTGGCAGGCCATGACGAGGACGGGGACCTCGTGCATGTGGTCGGCGAGGTACTGGGCGGACCGGCCGATGCGGCGCTGGAGGTCGCGGCCGGTGGGCTGGGTGCTGGCGCTGGGCCGGCCCGCCGTGACGCCCTCGTCGCGGTATCGCGCCCACGCGCGGCGGTAGATGTCCCCGAGCCGCGCCCGGCGTGGCCGGGTCGGTGACGACGACGAACGACATCCCCTGGCGGTTGCCGCCGCTGGGCGCCTGCTGGGCGAGCACGAGGCACTCCTCGATGAGCTCCCGCGCCACGGGACGGGTCAGGTCCGAGCCGCCGCCGGACGCTGCGCGTGGTGGAGAGCAGCTCGTCGGGCGTGAGCTCGAGCACGTGGCGATCGTAGCGTGCGCCGCGTCGCCGCGGGACCCCATCCGTCCCGGCCGTCCTGCCGGCGAGGCCCCATGGGATGGGA
Organism: Miltoncostaeaceae bacterium; assembly: GCA_963749475.1. Lineage (GTDB taxonomy): Bacteria > Actinomycetota > Thermoleophilia > Miltoncostaeales > Miltoncostaeaceae > Miltoncostaea. The sequence goes on along the minus strand of CAVVMP010000007.1, from coordinate 175,810 downwards.
GCCGGGCCGCGGAGACCTCCGCCCTAGGCGATCTTGCGGCGCCGGCGGCCGAGGCGGGGGAGGGCGACGGCGTAGACCGACGCGGCGGCCGCCTCGATGCCGGTGCGGACGCGGCGTCCGCGGGGGACGTGGACCGACGGCAGGCGCCGGCGGCGCTCGCCGCCGGCCGGCGGGAGCGGGGGCTCGCCGGCGGCGGCGACCGGCTCGGGGGCCGGCGAGGGCTCGGGACCGGCAGGGCCGGGACGGGCGGACCGACCGCCACGGGCTCGCGGCTCGTGGGGAGGGCGTCGGCCCGCGTGCGGCAGGCGGCGGCCGCCGCCCTGGTCACCGGAGCTGAGCAGGTCCTCGATCTCCGCGCGGTCGACCTGCTCCCGCGTCGAGCGAGCGCCTCGGCCGAGCGCGTCGAGCTCCTCGCGGTGGTCGGTCGAGCAGGGCGACGGCGTCCGCGTAGGCGGCGTCCACCATCCGGCCGATCTCCTCGTCGATCGCGCGGCGGGTCTCGCCCGGAGAGCGGCATCTGCGTGCGGGCCGGAGGACGAGACGATCTGGCCGACGCGCGGCGAGAAGCCCAGCCGCTCGACGGCCTCGCGGGCCATGCTGTTCACCTGCTCCAGGTCGTTCGCGGCGCCGGAGGAGATGACGCCGAAGCGCGATCTGCTCCGCGGCACGGCCCGCCATCGCGACCACCATCCGCTCGTGCAGGTGCTGCTGGGAGGTCAGGGCGCGGTCCTCGCTGCCGTACAGCGCCAGGCCGCCGGCGTCGCCGCGGGCGAGGATCGTGACCCGCTGCGCCTTCTGGTGGGTGGGGCAGAGCTCGGCGGCCAGCGCGTGGCCGGCCTCGTGCCAGGCGATGACCTCGAGCTCGCCGTCGCGCGATGCGGCGGTCGGCGCGCTGCGGCCCGGCGACGGAGCGCAGCAGGCCCTCGTCGAGGTCGGCCGCGAGGATCGTGTCGGCGGCCGGCGCGGGCGGCCATGATCGCCGCCTCGTTGACCATGTTCGACAGGTCGGCGCCCGCGAAGCCGGCGGTCACGCGGCGCGAGCGCGCCGAGCGGCGCGGTCCGTCGATCGGCATGCCCTTCGAGTGCAGCTCGCAGGATCGCGAGGCGGCCGGCCTCGGCGGGCAGGCCCACCTGCACCCGGCGGTCGAAGCGGCCCGGCCGCAGCAGCGCCTGGTCGAGCATGTCCAGGCGGTTGGTCGCGGCGATCACGACCACCTTGTCGCGCTCGCCGAAGCCGTCGAGCTCGACCAGCAGCTGGTTGAGGGTGCCCTCGCGCTCCGAGTCGGCGCCGCTCATGCCCGGCGCCGCGGTGCGCGGCCGATCGCGTCGATCTCGTCGAAGAAGATGATCGCGCCCGTCTCGCTCTTGCGGGCCTGTCGCGAACAGGTCGCGGACGCGGGAGGCGCCGACGCCGACGAACGTGTCGACGAAGTCCGAGCCGGACGAGGGCGAAGAACGGGACGCCCGACTCGCCGGCCACGGCCTTGGCGAGCAGGGTCTTGCCGGTGCCCGGGCGGGCCGTGCAGGATCACGCCGCGCGGCATGCGGGCGCCGACCGCGGCGGAAGCGCTCGGGCTCCTTCAGGAACACGACCACCTCGCGCAGCTCCTCGACCGCCTCGTCGCAGCCGGCGACGTCGGCGAAGCGCGACGCGGGGCGGCTCCACCTGGGCGTTCTTGCGGATCTTGCCGTGGCCGCCGGCGCCGCCGCGGCCGCCGGGCGAGCCGGCCGCCCTGGGTCGCGGCCGGATCAGCGCATGCCGCCCCGACGATGAGCACCGCCAGGACGGCGATGCCGAGCGGCAGGAGCAGGAAGCGCATCACCCCGCTCATGCGCCGAGCCGGACGACGCGGCGGCCGCCGCGGGGCCCAGCACCGTCGACGCCGTCGGCGCGCAGGGCGGCGGCGAGGTCGAAGGCCCCCGGGATCCCCGACGTTCCCCGCGGCCGCCGGGCTGACGGGCGCGCCGGGCGAAGTCGCGGCCGGCCTTGGGCCGCGGGATCTGCGCCGCGATGACGTGGCCGTTGCGGTCGTCGCGGCCACCCAGTAGCTGGAGGTGTCCACCACGGCCGCGTTCAGGTTGCGGGCGTCGGCCGCCCCGACCAGCTGGCGGTACGGGCACCACCGCCGGCGGGTCTGACCGCCCCGAGGGGCTGGACGACGTTGGCGGGGACCTGGGCGGTCGCCTCCTCCGCCGCGACCGCGCCGCCCGCGAGGGCGAGGCCGGCCAGCAGGGCGAGGAGCGCGCACAGGGCGCGCGCGGCGACTCGTGGGAACGGGGCGCGGATACGCGGGCTGGGTGCGGGCACCGGGGTCCTTGGGTCGGTCGCCGACGGGGGGATCGCCGCGGTGATGCCGGGCTGATCACTCGGTCATCGCTATCGGCGGCGCCGCCACCGGTCTGAGGGACGGGGACGTACGCGGCCGACTGGGTGATATCACCGGTCTCAACGTAGGGGCCCACCGATCGGGTCCGTATGTCCCTGCGGCCAACGATCGCACGGGGCCCTCGTGTGCCGGGCCATGTGGTCCGGGGCGACGGCGCGGCCGCCGGAGGCCGGACTACACTCAACCGATGCCGCCGCGTCGACCCCTGCCCGCCAACGCCATCCGCGTCGTGGGCGCCCGCGAGCACAACCTGCGCGACGTGTCGGTGGACATCCCCCGCGACGACCTGATCGTCATCACCGGGCCTGTCCGGCAGCGGCAAGTCGAGCCTGGCGTTCGACACCCTCTACGCCGAGGGGCAGCGGCGCTACGTCGAGAGCCTGTCGGCGTACGCGCGCCAGTTCCTCGGCCAGATGGACAAGCCGGACGTCGACCACATCGAGGGCCTGTCGCCGGCGATCTCGATCGACCAGAAGACCACGAGCCGCAACCCGCGCTCGACGGTCGCGACCGTCACCGAGATCTACGACTACCTGCGCCTGCTCTTCGCCCGGGTCGGCGAGCCGCACTGCCCGATCTGCGGGCGGCCGATCACCGGGCAGAGCGTCGAGCAGATCGCCGACCACATCCTGGCGCTGCCCGAGGGGACCCGGTTCCTGGTGCTGGCGCCGCTCGTGCGCGGCCGCAAGGGCGAGCACCGCGACGTGATCGACCACATCCGCGCCGAGGGCTTCTCGCGCGTCGACGGTCGACGGCGAGACGTACGCGATCGACGACGTGCCGCCGCTCGACAAGAAGTTCGCCCACACGATCGAGGTGGTCGTCGACCGGCTGGTCATGCGGGACGACCTGCGCCGGCGGCTCACCGACAGCCTGGAGACGGCGACGGCGCTGTCGGACGGGCTCGTCCGGATCGAGGAGGCGCTGCGCGACAGCGGCACCGCCGCGCACGTGGATCTACTCCGAGAAGCTTCGCGTGCCCGGAGCACGGCGCGTCGCTGCCCGAGCTCGCGCCGCGGACGTTCTCGTTCAACTCGCCCCACGGCGCCTGCCCGCAGTGCACCGGCCTCGGGTTCACGCTCGAGGTCGACCCGGACCTGGTGGTGGCCCCGGAGCGGACGCTCCGCCGACGGCGCGATCCTGCCCTGGACCGACCGCACCACCGACTACTACGACCTGCTCCTCGGCGTCATCGCCGACCAGCACGGCATCGACCTGGACCGGCCGTGGCGGAAGCTGCCCGAGCGCCAGCGCACCCTGCTGCTCGAGGGCCCGCGGCGGCGCGAGCGGGTGTACCTGGGCAGGCGGCGCAAGAGCGGCGGCAGCTGGGGCTGGTTCGAGGGCGTCCTGCCGCAGCTGCGGCGCCAGCACGCCACGTCGATGTCCCAGGCGGTGCGCGACTCGGTCGAGCAGTTCATGTCGCTCCGCCCGTGCCCGGCGTGCGGCGGCGCCCGGCTCAAGCCGGAGGCGCTGGCCGTCACCGTGGCGGGCCGGAGCATCTACGAGCGTCTGTCTCCTGTCGGTGGAGGACGCGCTCGCCTTCTTCGCCGGCCTGGAGCTGAGCGACACCCAGGCGTTCATCGGGGCACGCGTCATCCAGGAGATCCAGGAGCGCCTGCGGTTCCTCGACGACGTCGGCGTCGGCTACCTCACGCTCGCGCGGGCGGCGGGCACGCTCTCCGGCGGCGAGGCGCAGCGCATCCGGCTGGCCACCCAGATCGGGTCGGGCCTGGTCGGCGTGCTCTACATCCTCGACGAGCCGTCCATCGGGCTGCACCAGCGCGACAACCGCAAGCTCATCGGCACCCTCGAGCGGCTCCGCGACCAGGGCAACACCGTCCTGGTGGTCGAGCACGACGAGGAGATGATGCGGGCGGCGGACCACGTCATCGACATGGGGCCCGGGCGCCGGCGCACCACGGCGGGCGCGTCGTGGCGCAGGGGTCGGTGGACGACATCGAGGCGGAGCCGTCGTCGGTGACCGGCGCGTACCTGTCGGGGCGGCGTGGCATCCCGGTGCCCCCGGAGCGGCGCGGAGGCCCGCGGCTGGATCACGGTCAAGGGCGCGCGCGAGCACAACCTGACCGGCATCGACGTCGGGTTCCCGGTGGGGGCGCTCACCTGCGTCACCGGCGTGTCGGGGTCGGGGAAGAGCACGCTGGTCAACGAGGTGCTCCTGAAGGCGCTCGGCGGCCGGCTGGGCCGCAAGCCCGTGCGCCCCGGGGCGCACGACCGCATCGACGGGCTCGAGCACATCGACAAGATCATCGACATCGACCAGTCGCCCATCGGGCGCACGCCGCGCAGCAACCCGGCCACCTACACCGGGCTGTTCGACCACATCCGCCAGCTCTTCTCCAAGACCCAGGACGCCCGCGCCCGCGGGTACTCGCCCGGGCCGGTTCAGCTTCAACGTGAAGGGCGGGCGCTGCGAGGCGTGCAAGGGCGACGGCACCATCACCATCGAGATGCACTTCCTGCCGGACGTGTACGTCCCGTGCGAGGTGTGCGGCGGCAAGCGGTACAACCGCGAGACGCTCGAGGTGCGCTACGGCGGCCGCACCATCCACGAGGTGCTGGAGCTGAGCGTCGAGGAGGCCGTCGGTGCCTTCAAGGCGGTGCCGAAGATCCACCGCCGGCTGCAGACGCTCCACGACGTCGGCCTCGACTACGTGCGGCTCGGCCAGCCCGCCACCACGCTCTCCGGCGGCGAGGCGCAGCGGGTGAAGCTGGCCACCGAGCTGTCCAAGGTCGCGACCGGCCGCACCCTCTACGTGCTGGACGAGCCGACCACCGGGCTGCACTTCGCCGACATCGAGAAGCTGCTCGAGGTGCTGCAGCGCCTGGTGGACCAGGGCAACACGGTCGTCGTGATCGAGCACAACCTGGACGTCATCAAGTCCGCCGATCACGTCATCGACCTGGGCCCCGAGGGCGGCTCGGGCGGCGGGCGCCTGATCGCCTCGGGCACGCCGGAGGAGATCGCCGCGACGCCGGGCTCCCACACGGGTGAGTACCTCCGGCCGGTGCTGCTGGCGGCGCCGGCCCCCGCACTGGCCGCGGCGGCCGGGGTGTGACCCGGGCCCACGGCCGCCTCATCGCATCGTAGGGGCCGGGTCCCGGCGCGATGGGGGCGGTGGTGCTGGGCCTGGTGTCGGGCCTGTCGTGGGGCGTGGCCGACTTCCTCGGGGGCCTCGCGAGCCGCCGCGCGGCGCCCTTCGCGGTGGTCGCGCTGTCGCAGGCGGCGGGCCTCGTGGTGGCCCTCGTCGTCGCGGCGCTCCTGCGGCCGGATCTGCCGCCGCCCGACAAGGCGCTGCTGGGGGCGCTCGCCGGCCTGAGCGGCGTGATCGGCCTGATGGCGTTCTACCGGGCGCTGTCCGTCGGGAGCATGAGCGTGATCGCGCCGATCAGCGCGCTCGGCGCGCTGGTGCCCGTCGTCGTCGACCTGGCCGCCGGCGACACGCCCGCCGCGGTCGTGCTGGCGGGGATGCTGGTCGCCCTCGCCGGCGCCGCGCTGGTGGCGCGCGCGCCCGGGCCGGCCTCGCGCGCCGGGGTCGGGCTGGCGGTGGTCGCCGCGATCGGCTTCGGCGGCTTCTTCTCGCTCCTCGCCGAGGCGGCCGACGGCGAGAGCGCGCTGTGGTCGCTGATCATGGCCCGCGGGGCGTCGGTGCCCGTCGCCCTGGCGGTGTGCGTGGCGGTCGGCGCGAGCCTCGCGATCCGCGGCCGGCTGCTGCTGATGGTCGCGATCGCCGGCGTGCTCGACGCGTCCGCGAACCTCATGTTCGCGGCCGGCAGCCAGCGGGGCCTGACGAGCGTCGTCGCGGTGCTCGGCTCGCTGTACCCGGTCACCACCGTCGGGCTCGCGGCGGTGATCCTGCACGAGCGCCTCGGGCGCCTCCAGGCGGTGGGCGCCGGGTTCGCCTTGGCGGGCGTCGCGATGATCGCCGCCGGCTAGCGCCGCGGGGGACGAACCGGGGCGCCACCCGGCGGTCGCGCGCTACCGTCGGCCGATGATCCGGCTCGTCTCCGACGTCCGCGACGACGAGGCGCTCGACGCCTACTCGCGCACCGTCACGGCCGTCGCGCGCACGCTCGGCCCGTCCGTGGTCAGCATCCGCGTCGGCCGCCGCGGCGGCCAGGGCGCCGGCAGCGGCGTCGTCATCACCCCCGACGGCTTCGTCCTGACCTCGGCGCACGTGGTCGACGGCCACGACGGCGACCTGCGTGCCCGGCTGGTCGACGGCCGCGAGATGGCGCTGGCCGTGGTGGGCGCCGACTCCCTCTCCGACCTCGCGGTGCTGCGCGCCGAGGGCGGCGACCTGCCCCCGGCGGAGCTCGGCGACGCCGACCGCCTGGAGGTGGGCCAGCTGGTCGTGGCGATCGGCAACCCGCTCGGCTTCGCCGGCTCCGTGACGGCCGGCGTGGTGTCCGCGCTCGGGCGCGCGCTGCCCGTCGGGGGGCCGCGGGCGCGCCGCGTGGTGGAGGACGTCATCCAGACCGACGCCGCGCTCAACCCCGGCAACTCGGGGGGCGCGCTCGCCGACAGCCGGTCGCGCCTGGTGGGCGTCAACACCGCCGTGGCGGGCGTCGGCCTGGGCCTGGCCGTCCCGGTCAACGCCACCACCCGCGGGATCATCGCAGCGCTCATGGGCGAGGGCAGGGTGCGCCGCGCCTACGTCGGCATCGCCGGCGGGCCGCGGCCGCTGCCGCCGCGGGTCGCGACGGAGCTGGGCCGCGACCGGGCGATCGAGGTGGTGGAGGTCGTCACCGGCAGCCCGGCCGACCGCGCCGGGCTGCGCGCCGAGGACCTGATCGTCTCGGTGGACGGCGCCGACGTGTCCGACGTCGGCGACCTCCAGCGCCTGATGACCGCCGAGCGGATCGGGCGCGAGGTCGCCCTGGGCGTGGTGCGCGGCGGCACCCGCACGACCCTCCCGATCACGCCGGTGGAGCTGCGCGAGCCCTAGGCGGGCGTCGAGCGTCGCCCGGGGCCCGGCGTAGGATCGGCGCATGGACCTGCTGGAGCGCGACGAGGCCCTGGCCGCCGTCGGCACCGCCCTGGACGACGCCTCGGGGGGCAGCGGCCGCGTGGTGCTCGTGGCCGGGGAGGCCGGGATCGGCAAGTCGTCCCTCCTGGCCGCCGTCCCACGCGTCCACGGCGGGGACCGCCGCTTCCTGACCGGGGCCTGTGACCCGCTCCTGACACCGCGGGCGCTCGGGCCGTTCCACGACATCGCGCGCCAGGCCGGCGGCCGCCTGGCCGACACCCTGCGCGGCGACGGCGGACGCGAGGACCTGGTGGCGGCGCTGCTCGACGAGATCGCCGAGCGCCCGCCGCGGGTGCTGGTGATCGAGGACCTGCACTGGGCCGACGAGGGCACGCTCGACCTGCTCGCACTCCTCGGGCGCCGGATCGGCGCGACCACCGGAACGCTGGTGATCACGCTCCGGCCCGACGAGGCCGGCGATCGCCTGCGCGGCACGCTCGGCGAGCTGCCGTCGGCCGTGGTCCGCCGCATCGACCTGCGGCCGCTGGGCGCCGCGTCGGTCGCCGAGCTCGCGCGCCGCGCCGGGCGCCCCGCCGGGGCCCTCCACCACACCACGGGCGGCAACCCCTTCTACGTCACCGAGGTCCTGGCGGCGGCCGCGGGGGAGATCCCCGGCTCGGTCCGCGACGCCGTGCTCGCGCGCGCCCGCCGCCTGTCGCCCGAGGCGCGGGAGGTGCTCGAGATCGTCTGCGTGGTGCCGGGGCGCGCCGAGACCTGGCTGGTGGAGGCCGTGCTCGAGGGGTCGCCCGCCGGGCCGGTCGACGAGTGCGTGGCGGCCCGGATGCTCGAGCTCGACGGCGACAGCCTGCGGTTCCGTCACGAGATCGCCCGCGTCAGCGTGGAGGGCGAGCTGTCGCCCATGCGGCGGCGGGAGCTCGACGGTCGCGTGCTGGCGGTGCTCGCCGACCGCCCCGGCGTGGACCCGGCGCGCGTCGTCCACCACGCCCGCCGGGCGGGGGACGCTCCGGCCGTGCTGGCCGCCGCGCCGGGCGCCGCCCACGCGGCCGCCGTCGCCGGCGCCCACGCCCAGTCGGCCGACCACCTGCGCGCCGCGCTCGAGGCGGTGGGGGACGACCCGTCGGAGCAGCGCGCCGAGCTGCTGGAGGGGCTCTCGGAGCAGGCGTACCTGTCGGGCGGCCCGGACGAGGCGCTGTCGACCCGGCGGGAGGCGCTCGCGATCCGCACCTCGCTCGGCCAGATCGCCGCGGCGGGCGAGGACGAGCGCTGGCTGTCGCGCCTGCTGTGGTGGGCCGGGCAGCGGGAGGCGTCGGAGGCCGCCGCCAACCGGGCCGTCGCACTGCTGGAGCCCCTCGGCCCGAGCACCGGCCTGGCGATGGCGTACAGCACGCTCTCGCAGCTGAAGATGCTCGCGTGGCGCACGCCCGAGACGGTGAAGTGGGGGAGCCGGGCGATCGAGATGGCCCGGGAGCTCGGCGACCGCGCCACGCTGGCGCACGCCCTCAACAACGTCGGCACCGCCCTGGCGGCCGACGACGCCGACGAGGGGATCGACATGCTCGAGGAGGCGATCGCGATCGCCACCGAGGACGGCGAGCACGACCACGCGGCCCGCGGCCTGGTGAACCTCGGCTGGGGTCGGCTGCTGCGCCGCGAGTACGCCCTCGCGTTCCGCACCATCGAGCGCGGCCTGGCGTTCGCCCGCGCCAACGACCTGCGGTTCTACGATCAGTACCTGCTGGGCATGCGCGCGTGGGGCCGCCTCGACACCGGCGACTGGGCGGGGGCGGAGGAGGACGGCCGGGCGGTCATGGCGATCGACACCCTGCACGCCACGATCAGCGCCCACCCCGGCATGGTCGCCCTCGGGCGGGTGCTGGTCCGCCGCGGCGACGAGAGGTGGCGAGGAGTTGCTCGAGGAGACGTGGCGCCGCGCCCGGGTGGCCGACGAGGCGCAGCGGCTGGTGCCGAGCGCGTGCGCGCTCGCCGAGGCCGCGTGGCTGGCCGGCGACGTCGCGGCGGTCCGCCGGCACGCCGCGGCCGCGATGGAGGCGGCGGGGTGGACGTCGCTGCCCACGCACGAGCGGACGGCCTCGGAGGCGCGCTTCTGGGCCTGGCGGGCGGGCGGCGAGCCGGAGGGCGCCGGGGCGTCCGAGGAGCCGTACCGGCTGGCGATGGCCGGGGAGCCGCGGGCCGCCGCCGCCGCGTTCACGGCGCTCGGCGCGGTCTACGAGGCCGCCGAGGTGCTCGACCGGGTCGGACGACGAGGAGGACCTGCTGGAGGCGCTCGGCCACCTTCGACCGCCTCGGCGCGGCCCGCCCGGCCGCCCTCCTGCGCGCGCGCCTGCGCGAGAGGGGCGCCCAGTCGGTGCCCCGCGCGCCCGCGGGCCGACGCGCCCGCCGGTCCCCACGGGCTCACCGATCGCCAGCGCGAGGTGCTGGAGCTGGTCGCGGAGGGCCTCACCAACGGCCAGATCGCCCAGCGCCTGGTGATCTCGGAGCGGACGGTCGACCACCACGTGGCCGCCGTGCTGCGCAGGCTGGGCGTCGCGACCCGCGCGGAGGCGGCCGCAGTCCTGGCCCGATGACCCTGCTGGAGCGCGACGCGGCGATCGCCGCCGTGGAGGGTGCGCTCGCCGAGGCGGCGGGCGGCGACGGGGCGGGTGGTCCTGGTGCGCGGGCGAGGCCGGCCTCGGCAAGACGATCCTCCTGCGCGAGGTGGCCGAGCGCGTCGGCGACCGGGCCCGGATCCTCCCGGGGGCGTGCGACCCGCTGCTGACCCCGCGGGCGCTCGGCCCGTTCCACGACATCGCCCGCGCCGCGGGCGGGGCGATGGAGGCGGCCCTGGCGGAGGACGGCTCGCGGGAGGCCGTCCTGTCCGCCGCGCTCGCCGAGCTGGCCGCCGGCCCCCGGCCGTGCGTGATGGTGGTCGAGGACGCCCACTGGGCGGACGAGGCGACGGTCGACCTGCTCGCCGTGCTGGGGCGCCGCATCGAGCGGAGCACCGGCGCGATCGTGGTGACGGTGCGCCCGGACGAGACCGGCCCGGCCCTCCAGGCCGCCCTGGCGGCGCTGCCGCCGCCCGTCGTGCGCACGGTCGACCTCGCGCCGCTGTCGCCGGCGGCGGTGGGATCGCTCGCCGGACGCGCCGGACGGGAGGCGGAGGACCTCCACGCGCTCACCGGCGGCAACCCCTTCTTCGTCACCGAGATCGTGGCGGCCGGCGGCGGCGTCCCGGCGACGGTGCGGGGTGCGGTGCTGGCGCGGGCGGCACGCCTCGAACCCGGAGGCCCGCGAGGCCCTCGACCTGGTGTCGGTGGTGCCGGGCCGCGCGGAGCTGTGGCTGGTGGCGGGGGCGCTCGGCGCCCCCGAGCCGGCCCTCGACGCGTGCGTGGCGGCCGGGATGCTCGAGCTCGACGGCGACGCCCTGCGGTTCCGTCACGAGATCGCCCGCTCGGGCATCGAGTCGGAGCTGGCGCCGCTGCGCGCGGCCGGGCTGCACCGCCGGGTGCTCGATGCGCTGGCCGGCAGGCCGGGCGTGCCCCCCGCGCGTCTCGTCCACCACGCCCGCCGTGCCGGCGACCGCGACGCCGTGCTGCGCTGGGCGCCCGAGGCCGCCCGCGCCGCGGCGGCGGCCGGGGCCCACGGCGTGGCGGCCGACCACCTGCGCGCGGCGCTGGCCGTGGCGGACGACCTCCCGCCGGCCGATCGCGCCGGCCTGCTCGAGGCGCTCTCGGTCGAGGAGTACACGAGCGGCGACAGCGGCGCGGCGATCGCGGCCCGTGAGGAGGCCCTCGCGATCCGCACCGCCCTCGGGGACCGCCACGGCGAGGGCGTGTGCGAGCGATGGATGGGCGCGGCTCCTCTGGCTCGAGGGCCGGCGCGCCGAGGCCGAGGCCGCCGCGGACCGGGCGATCGCCCTCCTGGAGCCCCTCGGCCGGGACCGCGAGCTGGCGATGGCGTACAGCAGCTCGGTCGCAGCTGCACATGCTGGCGTGGAACGCGGGCGAGGCGATCCGCCTGGGTCGACAGCGCGATCGCGATCGCCCGCGAGGTGGACGACGACGAGGCGCTTGTCCACGCCCTCACGAACGTGGGCACGTCGCGCTGCGCCAGCGGGGACGACCGCGGCCGGGACGCGCTGGAGGAGGCCGCCGGGCTGGCGCTGCGCGCCGGGTTCCACGACCACGCGGGGCGGGCGCTGGTGAACCTGGGGTGGGGCCTCGTGGCGAAGCACCGCTACCGGCGACGGGCTGGAGGTCATCGCGCGCGCCCTGGAGGTGGCGGACCGCTTCGACCTGCGCTCTCACGAGTGCTACCTGCTGGGGATGCGGGCGTGGGCGTGGCTCGACACGGGGGAGTGGGATGCGGCCGAGCGCGACGCGGCGGCGTCGCTTGACGTCCGGCGTGCGCACTGGACCACGTCGTCGCACCCGGCGTTGCTGGTCCAGGCGCGGCTGCGGGCGCGCCGCGGCGACCCGGCCGCCGCCGAGCCGCTCGAGCTGGCGTGGCGGTTCGCCGTGACGGCCGACGAGGCCCAGCGCCTGGTGCCGGCCGGGATCGCGCGCGCCGAGGCGGCGTGGCTGGCGGGCGACCCCGCCGAGGCGCGCCGGTTCGCCGACGAGGCGCTGGCCACCACCACCGCCACCGCCGATGCCCTCTTCACCGGCGAGGCGGCGTTCTGGCGCTGGCGCGCCGGCGGCCCGGAGGAGGTGCCGGATGGCGCTGACGGGCCGTGGCGGCGGTCGATCGAGGGGGACGCGCGGGGCGCGGCGGACGAGTGGCTGGCCCTGGGCGCCCCCTACATGGCGGCCGACGCGCTCTCCGAGTCGGACGACCCGGATGATGCTGCCGAGGCGCTCGCCGTGTTCGACCGGCATCGGCGCGGCGCGCTCAGCGGCGGTGCTGCGGGCGCGGATGCGCGAGCGCGGCGCAGCGGTCCCGCGCGCCCCCCGGGCAGGCGCCGCCGCGGGCCCCCACGGGCTGACCGGCCGGCAGCGCGAGGTGCTGGCGCTCGTCGCCGAGGGGCTCACCAACGCGCAGATCGCCGAGCGCCTGGTGATCTCGGAGCGGACGGTTGACCACCACGTGGCCGCCGTGCTGCGCAAGCTGGGGGTCGCGACGCGCGCCGAGGCCGCCGCGGCGCTCCCGCTCTAGACTCGCGCCGGTGACCGACCAGGAGTATCAGCGGCTGGAGGCGCTCCTCCGCGTCCCGAGCGTGAGCGCGATGCCCGAGCACGCGCCGGACATGGCGACGGCGGCGGGGATGATCGCCGACGAGATCCGCCGCGCCGGCGGCGAGGCGGAGATCCGCGAGACGCCGCGCCACCCCCTGGTGCTGGGCGAGGTCCCGGCCAGCCCCGGCTTCCCCGACGCGCCGCGGGTCCTGCTGTACGGCCACTACGACGTGCAGCCCCCGGGCGACCCCGAGCTGTGGACGTCGCCCGCGTTCGAGCCCACGATCCGCGACGGCAACCTCTACGCGCGGGGCGCCAGCGACGACAAGGGCAACCTGTTCATGCTCGTCACCGCCGTGCAGCGCCTCGCGGCGGCCGGCGAGCTGCCGGTGCGGGCCGCGTTCGTGATCGAGGGGGAGGAGGAGAGCGGCGGCACGTCGGCGCTCGAGCACTTCGCCGGCGACCCGGGCCCCGCGATCGGCGCCGTCATCTTCGACAGCCACATGATCGGCCCCGGCCAGCCGACGATCTGCACCGGCGTCCGCGGGATGGTGTTCCGCCGCATCCACGTCCGCACGGCGGGCGTCGACGGGCACAGCGGCCTGTACGGCGGCGCGGCGCTGAACGCGGCGCACGCGCTCATGCGGATCCTGGCCGCGGTGACGCCGCGCGACGGGCGGCTCCCCGACGCCCTCTACGCCGGCGTGGCGCCCGCGGGCGCCGAGGAGGTGACGGCGTGGGACCTGCTGCCGTCCGGCGCCGAGGCGCTCGCCACGGCGGGGCTGCGGCCCGCCGACCCCGGCGCGGCCGAGGGCTTCTACATGCGGACGCTGGCGTCGCCGTCCCTCGACGTCCACGGCCTGATCTGCGGCGAGCCGTTCGCGGTGAAGACGATCGTCCCGTCGGAGGCCTCGGCGATGCTGTCGCTGCGGCTGGCCCCCGGGCAGGACGCCGAGGAGCTGGCCGGCGTGCTCGACGGCCTGCTGCGGGCGGCGGCGCCCCCGGGCGCCGAGCTGACGATCGAGGACACGGGGCGTGGCGCAGCCCCGCGGCGCTCGACCCGACCGACCCGGTGCTGGCGGCGGCGGCCGACGGCATCGCCCGCGCCACCGGGTGGACCCCGGTGCCGGTGCGGATCGGCGGCACGCTGCCGGTGGTCGCGGTGCTGGTGGGGCGGGGGATCCCGACGGTGCTCACCGGGTTCGGGATGCCCGACCGACCGGATCCACGCCCCCGACGAGCACCTGCGCCACGAGCACCTTGCGCTGGGGACCCGGGCGGCGATGGAGATCCTCCGCGCCCTCGGCGGCATCCGGGAGCCCGCCCCCCGGTAGGATCTCCTGTTGGACCGAATGTCGATTCAGGGGGGTCGAGGTGGCGGAGGAGCTCTGGGGCGGGGAGACCCGCAAGGCGGTCGAGAACTTCCCGGTGTCGGGCGAGCGCGTACCGCTTCCGGTCGTGCACTGGCTGGGCCGGATCAAGGGCGCCGCGGCACGGGTCAACGCCGAGCTGGGGCTCCTGGACGCGGGGGTCGCGGAGCGCATCGCGACGGCCGCCGACGCCGTCGCGGCGGGCGAGCACGACGACCAGTTCCCGATCGACGTCTTCCAGACGGGCTCGGGCACGTCGTCGAACATGAACGCCAACGAGGTGATCGCGAACCTCGCCGGCGACGGCGCGCACGCGAACGACCACGTCAACTACGGGCAGAGCTCCAACGACGTGTTCCCGTCGGCGGTGCACGGGGCCGCCCTGCAGGAGGTGGTCGACAACCTGCTCCCGGCGCTCGACCACCTGGCGGACACGCTCCAGGCGAAGGCCGACGCGTGGAAGGACATCGTCAAGACCGGCCGCACCCACCTGATGGACGCGGTGCCGGTCACGCTCGGCCAGGAGTTCGCCGGCTACGCCGCCCAGATCCGCCAGGGCCGCGACCGGGTGTCCGACGCGACGGGCCGCCTCGGCCAGATCCCGCTGGGCGGGACGGCGGCGGGGACGGGCCTCAACACCCACCCCGAGTTCGCCGCGAAGGTGCGCGAGCGCCTCGCCGCCGACACCGGCCTGCCGATCTCGGCCCCCGCCGACCCGTTCGAGGCGCAGGGCGCCCGCGACGGCCTGGTGGAGGTGTCCGGCGCCCTGAAGGTGGTGGCGGTGTCGCTCACCAAGATCGCGAACGACATCGCGATCCTCGGCAGCGGCCCCCGCGCCGGGCTCGCGGAGGTCTTCCTCCCGGAGCTGCAGAAGGGCTCGTCGATCATGCCGGGCAAGGTGAACCCGGTGATCCCGGAGGTGGTCCTGCAGGTCGCCGCCCAGGTGATCGGCAACGACACGGCGATCACGATCGGCGGGATGCAGGGCAACTTCGAGCTGAACGTGCGCATCCCGCTGCTCGCCAGGAACCTGCTGGCGTCGATCCACCTGCTCACGACCACGTCGCGCCTGTTCGCGGACAAGCTGCATCGCGGGCATCGAGCCGAACCTGCCGCGCCTGGAGGAGCTCGCCGAGAGCAACCTGCAGGTGGCGACGGCCCTGAACCCGATCATCGGGTACGACAAGGGCGCGGCGATCGTGAAGGAGGCGACCGCCACCGGCCGCGCCCTCCGCGAGGTCGCGCGTGAGCACGGCGTGGACGAGGAGGTCCTGGCCACCGCCCTGAACCTCCGGAAGATCGCCGCCGGGAGCAGCGCGTAGCGCACGCGCTGATCCGCAACCTGGGCGCCGCCCGACTCGTCCTCGCGTGGGGGACGGTCGCGGCGGCGCTCGCGCTGGGCCGCGGGCTCTCCTGGGAGCCCGGCCCGGACTGGCTGGCGGGCCTCACGTTCACGTGGGTCATCTTCGTGATGTTCTGGTGCGCGTTCGGGGTGATCGAGCGCGCCGAGCACCTGGCGGAGGCGCTGGGCGAGCCGCTGGGCACCCTGATCCTCACGCTCTCGATCGTGACGATCGAGGTGGGGCTGATCAGCGCCGTGATGCTGGGCGGCGACGCGAACCCGGCCGTCGGCCGGGACACGATGTTCGCGGTCGTCATGATCGTGCTGAACGGCGTCGTGGGGCTGGCGCTGGTGATCGGCGGGCTGCGCCACCACGAGCAGTCGTACAACCTGCCCGGCGCCCTGGCGTACCTGATCGTGATCATCCCGCTCGCGGTGATCGCGCTGGTGCTGCCGCGGTTCACGACCACGACGGCGGCGGGGACGCTGTCGACCGGCCAGGCGATCGCGTTCGCGCTGTGCACGGTGGTGCTCTACGGCATCTTCCTGGCCGTCCAGACGGGGCGCCACCGGGGGTTCTTCGTGGAGCCGGGGGAGCGGCCGGAGGACATCCCGCACGCCGGCCTGCCCGCGGACCCGGAGCGCCGGGCGGCCATCCGGCGGGACATCGTCCTGCTGGTGGCGACGGTCCTGCCGATCGTGCTGTTGTCGAAGACGCTCGGGGCGATCCTCGACCGGGGCCTCGTGGAGGCGGACGCCCCGCTGGCGCTCGGCGGCCTCCTGATCGCCCTGATCATCTTCACCCCGGAGGGGGTCTCCGCCCTGCGGGCCGCGCACCGCAATGAGCTCCAGCGGACGGTGAACCTCTGCCTGGGGGCGTGCCTGTTGACGGTGGGCCTGACGGTGCCGGCGGTGCTGACGATCGGGCTGGTGACGGGCGAGGACGTGGTCCTCGGCCTGGACGGCACCGGGATCGTCCTGCTCGCCCTGACCCTGGTGCTGAGCATGGTGACGTTCTCCGGATCGCGGACCACCGTCCTCGAGGGGGCGGTCCACGTCGTCGTGTTCCTGGTCTTCCTCGTCCTGATCTTCAGCCCGTGACGGGTGCGGGCGACGGGGAGGTCGCGGCCCCGGGCGTCAGTCCGCCACGCCCGCCTCGGTGACCACGTGCTCCGGGCGCAGCCGCACCAGCAGCTCACCCGGCACGGCGTTGCGCCGGCCGTAGGACTCCGCGAGCTCCGGGCCCATGTAGCGGAACGCGATCCGGGTGCTCCAGATCAGCATCTCGTCCAGGTCCTCGCTGATCGCGGCGGTCCCGTCGATCCGGACGTACGCGAACGGCGGCGCCTCGTCGTCGACCACCAGGGACGCCCGCCCGTCGCGACGCAGGTTGCGCCCCTTCACCGTCCGCGAACCCGTCATGAACACCACGGCACCGTCGTCGTCGAGGACGAACCAGACCGGCTGGACGTGCGGGCGACCGTCCCGCCGGACGGTCGCCAGCTTGCCCGTTCGCGTGCCGTGGAGGAGGAACGCCGTGCGCTCCTCCATCGACATCGGCCGGCTCACCCGGCCCGGTAGATGCCGCCGCCGGCGCCGCCACCCGCCGCGGCGCGGACCGGGGCCGCCACCCCGCGGACCTCCTCCACGTACGCCGTCGCGGCGCCAACCACCGCGCCGTACACGTCCGCCCGCGGCTTCACGAACCGCGGGACGGTGGGGAGCTGCCCGATCAGGTCGGTCGACACCAGGACCTGCCCGTCGGTGTCGGTCCCCGCCGCGATGCCGATCGTCGGCGCCCCGCACTCCGCGGTGATCCGCGCCGCGAGCTCCGCCGGGACCGCCTCGATCACGATCGCGCAGCAGCCGGCCTCGTCCAGCGCCCGCGCCTCCGCCGCGATCCGGTCGGCCTCCTCCGGGGTCGTCCCCTCGCGCCGGTACACCTCCGCCGTCTGCGGCAGCAGCCCCACGTGCCCGATCACCGGGATCCCGGCCGCGATGATCGCCGCGACCTGCGGCGCGAGGCCGCCCTCCAGCTTCACCGAGTCGGCGCCGGCGGCCACCAGCGCCAGCGCGCTCTCGACCGCCTCCACCGGGGTCCGGTACGTGCCGGCCGACAGGTCGCCGCAGACGTGCGTGTCGGGCGCGCCGTTTCGGACCGCGCGGACGTGATGGGCCATCATCGCCAGCGTCACGTCGCGCGTGGTGGGGAACCCGAGCTCCACCTCGCCCAGGCTGTCGCCCACGAGGAGGATGTCCACCCCGGCGGCCTCCAGGGCCATCGCCGTCGGGTAGTCGTAGGCCGTCAGCATCGCCAGGCGGACGCCGCCCTTGCGGGCCCGGATGTCGTCGGCGGACAGGTGCATGCTCATGGCTACCGCTCCTCCCACATGGCGGGGACGCCCTCGAGGGCCGGGGACACGTCCACCTGCGCGTTCCGGGAATCGACGTGGACGACGATCGGCTCGAACCCCTCGAGGTCGGCCGCGTCGTACTGCGCGTAGGTCAGCACGATCACGAGGTCGCCGGGCTGCGCGAGCCGTGCGGCGGCCCCGTTCAGGCAGATGTCGCCCTGCCCGGCGGGTCCCTCGATCGCATAGGTCTCGAACCGGGCGCCGGTGTTGATGTTCAGCACCACGACCTGCTCGTAGGGGAGGATGTCCGCCGCCTCGAGGAGGTCGGTGTCGACCGTGATGCTCCCGACGTAGTTCAGGTCGGCGTCGGTCACGGTGGCGCGGTGGATCTTGCTCTTCATCATCGTTCGGGTGCGAAGCGGCACGCTGGCGGCCCTCCGGGGACGGGTGGGGAGCGGGACGTTGTCGATGAGTCGTGCCGGGCCCACGCGCGCGGCCACGGCGAGCAGCGCGGGGCCCTCGAGCGTGTCGAGGGGGACGAACGTGTCGGGATGGACGACGGCGGCGTACTCGAGCGCGCAGCGCGGCTCCGCCTCGATCACCGCCCGTGCGGCCGCCGCGATGCGGGCGGCGTCGCGCTCGCCCTCCTGCGCGAGCGCCTCCGCGGCGCGGAGGCCGCGGCTGAGCGCCGTCGCCGCCCGCCGGTCCTCCGGACCGAGGTAGGCGTTGCGGCTGCTCATCGCGAGCCCGTCGGGCTCGCGGAAGATGGGGGCCACGACGAGCTCGATGTCGTCGAGGTGCAGGTCGGCCATCATGCGCCGCACCACGGCCACCTGCTGGGCGTCCTTGCGGCCGAACACGGCCCGGTCGGGCCGGACGGCCAGGAGCAGCTTGGCCACGATCGTGGCGACGCCGGAGAAGTGCTCGGGGCGCGCCGCGCCCTCCAGGCCGGCGCTGGGGCCGGACACCGTGATCGCGGTGCCGTGGCCCTCCGGGTACATCTCCCCGGGCCCCGGGGCGAACACCAGGGCCACGCCGCGCCCGGCGGCGAGCTCCACGTCGCGGGCCTCCTGGCGCGGGTACGCGTCGAGGTCCTCGCCCGGCGCGAACTGGGTGGGGTTCACGAAGAGCGTGACCACCACCGCATGCCCGTCCGCGCCCGCCCGGTCCATCAGGTCCAGGTGGCCGTCGTGGAACGCGCCCATCGTCGGCACCACCGCGATCCGGCGGCCGTCCGCCCGCAGGGCGGCGACCGCGCCGCGCAGCTCACCGACGGTGCGGACCACCGGGACGGGGGGTGTCGGGAGGGGTTCGGCTCGGGATGCGGACATGCGGGAGCCGCCCCGCGCGGTCCCGGACGACGGCACGCCGCGACCGCGGTCTGCCCCGTCCGACGCCTCTGCTCCAGCTCCCGCGGCGCGGGATGCCGGGCTGTGCGTGAGCGGCAGCCCGGATCATACCGCCGACCCCGCGGCCGTGTCGCGCGGCGTTCCGGCCGACCGCACGGGTAGCCTCCCCACATGCCCGAAGCCGCCGACCGCGTGGCCGCGCTCGAGGCGTACCACCGCGACGAGGTCGCCGTGTGCACCCGCTGCCCGCTCAGCGGCGCCCGGACGCAGGTCGTGGTGGGCGACGGCGCGCTCGACGCACAGCTCATGTTCGTCGGCGAGGCCCCCGGCTACCACGAGGACCGACAGGGCATCCCGTTCGTCGGCCAGTCGGGGAAGCTGCTGACCGCCCTCCTGGAGGGGATCGGCCTCCGGCGCGAGGACGTGTTCATCGCGAACGTCCTCAAGTGCCGGCCGCCGGGCAACCGCGACCCCGCGCCCGCCGAGATCCGCGAGTGCGAGCCGCACCTGTTCCGCCAGATCGCGCTCATCCGGCCGCGGATGGTCTGCACGCTCGGCAACTTCGCCACCAAGCTGCTCTCCGGGCGGCCCGACGGGATCTCCCGCGTGCACGGCCACGAGCTGCCCATCGAGGTCGCCGGGCACCGGCTGCTGCTCTACCCCCTGTTCCACCCGGCTGCGGCCCTCTACACGCGGGCGATGCTGTCCACCCTCGAGGAGGACTTCGCCCGCATCCCCGCCCTGCTCGGCGGCGAGCCGCCCGCCCGGACCGCGGACGCCGCGCCGCCCGCGCCGGAGCCCGCGCCGCCGCCGGCACCCGTGCCCGTCGCGGCCGCGCCCGGGCCGCCGCCGGACGAGCAGCTCGGCCTGTTCTGACCGGGGAGCCGCTCACCTTCGAGAGCCCCGGACCCGAGGCCACGGCCGACCTCGGCGCCGCGATCGCCGACCTGCTGCGGCCCGGCGACCTGGTGCTGCTGCGCGGCGAGCTCGGGGCGGGGAAGACCACCCTCGTGCGCGCGGCGGCCCGCGCCCTGGGCGTTGAGGGGCCGGTCACGAGCCCCACGTTCACCGTCGCCCAGCGCTACCGCGGGCGGGTGGAGGTGGCGCACGTCGACGCCTACCGCCTGGGCGGCCCGGACGACGAGGAGGCGGAGCTGCTGCGCGACGCCGTCGGCGCCGACGCGGTGGGGTTCGTCGAGTGGCCCGACGCGATCCTGCCGGCCCTCCCGGAGCCCCGTCTGGAGCTCGAACTGCGGCACGGGGGCGGGGACCGCAGGCTGGTACTGTTGGCCACGAGGGACGCGGAACTCCGCGCCAGCCTCGGCCAGCGGATTGCCGACCTTCGCGCTCGACACCTCCACCGCGAGCCCGGCCCTCGCGCTCGTCGGCGATGACGGGCCGGTCGCCGAGCTCTGGCTCGCCCCCGAGCCGGGCGCCGGGCGCCGCGTGCTCGAGGCGGTCCACGGGCTCCTCGCGTCGGTCGGGGCCACGACCGCCGACCTCGACGGCATCGTCGTGGGCGTCGGCCCCGGCGGGTTCACCGGCCTGCGGATCGGCCTGGCCACGGCGCTGGGCCTGGGCCAGGCGCTGGGGATCCCGGTGACCGGCGCGTCGTCGCTCGAGGCACTCGCGCTGGGCGTGGCCGAGGCCGCGCCCGCGGGCGCCGTGGTGGTCCCGGTCCTGGACGCCCGCCGCCGCGAGCTGTTCGCCGCGGCGTACCGCGCCGGCGGGGGGGACGCCCTGGACGAGCTCGCCCCGCCGCAGGCGATCGCGCCCGCCGACCTCGCCGCCCTGCTCGACCGCCTCGGCGAGCCCGCCTGGATCGGCGGCGACGGCGTCCCCGCGGCCGGCGGCGCGCTCGACGGCCCCGGCCGTACGCTGCTGGCGCCCTCGGCGCGCGCCGCGCGTGTGTCGGCCGCGGCGCTCGTCGCCCGCGTCCGCGCGGGCGCCGGGCTGCCGGCCCGGCCGGTCTACGCCCGCCTGCCGGACGCCGAGGTCAACCGGCGGGCCGCCGCCGCCGGGACCGGCGCCTGATGCCCCGCGGCCGCCGGGCACCGGCCGAGCAGGTGACCAGGGTCCGGCCGATGAAGACCTCAGACGTGCCCCAGGTTGTGACGATCGAGGCCGCCAGCTCCGCGACGCCGTGGACGCGGGCGATGTTCATGTCCGAGCTGGGCCGCCCCGGCACGATCGACCTGGTGGCGCACCGCTCCGGCGACGTCCTCGGGTACATCATGGTGTCGCGCTACGCCGACGTCTGGCACATCCTCAACGTGGTGGTGCGCGAGGCGCACCGCGACCAGGGCATCGGCGGCCTGCTGCTGGACGAGCTGTTCGAGCGCGCGTCCGCCAAGCCGCACCTGGGCTTCACGCTCGAGGTCCGCGTCTCCAACGCGCGCGCCATCCACCTGTACCGGCGCAAGGGATTCCTCGACCACGGGATCCGCCCCGGCTACTACTCGGACAACGGCGAGGACGCGATGATCATGTGGCGCAGCGGCGCCCCGGAGAACGCGGCGTGACCGGGCCGATCCTGGCCGTCGAGACCTCGTGCGACGAGACGGCCGCCGCCGTCGTCGCGGGCCGCGACGTCCTGTCCTCCGTCGTGGCGTCCCAGGCCGAGCTGCACGCGCCCTACGGCGGCGTGGTCCCGGAGGTCGCCGCCCGGCACCACCTCGGCACCGTGAACAGCGTGATCGACGAGGCCCTCGACCAGGCCGGCCTGTCGCTCGGGGACGTCGGGGCGGTCGCCGTGACCCAGCGTCCGGGGCTCATCGGGGCGCTCCTGATCGGCGTGGCCACGGCGAAGGCGATCGCCTATGCCGCGCGCACCCCGCTGATCCTGGTCGACCACCTCCACGGCCACATCGCGGCGAGCTGGCTGGCGCCGGTGGCGCTGGACCCGCCGTTCGTGAGCCTGGTCGCCTCGGGCGGCCACACCCGCCTGGACCTGGTCACCGACCTGCGCGCGCCGCGGCTCCTGGGGCAGACGATCGACGACGCGGCGGGGGAGGCGATCGACAAGGGCGCCCGGCTCCTCGGCCTCGGCTACCCCGGCGGGCCGGCCCTCGAGCGCCTGGCGGCGACCGGATCGCGCACCGCCCACGAGTTCCCCGTCGGGCTGCGGGGCGCCGGGATGCGCGACTTCTCGTACGCCGGCGTCAAGACCGCCCTGCTGTACGCGGTGCGCGAGCGCGAGGCGCCGCCCACCGAACGCGAGCGCGCCGACCTGGCCGCCTCGTACCAGGAGGCGGTGCTGCGGCCGCTGGCCGACCGGCTGATCGCGGCGGCGGTCGACGAGGGCGTCCCGGCCGTCGCCCTGGGCGGCGGCGTCGCGGCCAACGGGCGCCTGCGCGAGCTGGTGGGGGAGGGCGCGGAGCGCCACGACCTGCGCCTCGCGGTCCCCGACCGCCGACTCTGCACCGACAATGCCGCCATGATCGGCGCGGCCGCCCAGTTCACCGAGCCCGTGCCCTGGCCGGACTACCTGGGCCTGGACGCGGTGGCCACGGCGCCGCCCGGGGGGATCGCGGCGTGAGGCCGGTCCGGCGAGCGGCGGTGGCCCTCGCCGGCGCGGCCGCCCTCGCGGCCCCGGCGGTCGTGGGCGCACAGAGCACCACCGCCCACCGCCCCCGGCCCGGCGGGGACCACCGATCCGGTGGCCGCGCGCGACGCGGCGCTCGACGCGGCGCTGGCCTGGCGCGACGTGCTCGGTGCCAGCCGTGCGCCCTCCCTCCCGGCGCCGGGCGACACCCGCGCCGTGATCCTGCTGCTGCGCGACCCGCCGGCCGCGGCCTCCGACCCGGGCGACCGCGCCGCCGCCGCCGCGGCGATCACGGAACACCAGGACGCCCTCGCGCCCGTCCTGGCCGACCTCGGCGCGACGATCACGTTCCGCTACCGGGTGCTGGTGGACGCCGTCGCCGTGAGCGTCCCCGCCGGCCGGGTGGAGGCGCTCGGGGCCCTGTCCGAGGTGGCCGCGGTCGTGCCGGTCGGCTACCTGTCGCCGGCGCAGGTGGCGCCCTCGACGCCCTCGCCGGCCCCGTCCGGCGGCCCCGGCGGCGCCCGCCGTGGCGGGCCCGCCCGCCGGACCGGCGCACATCGCGCTGATCGACGCGGGCGTGGACGCGTCGCACCCGTGGCTCGGGGGCGGGCATCGGGCCCACGTTCCCCATCATCGGCGGCGCCGACCTGGTCGACGGCGACGCCGACCCGTCGCCCGGCGCCGGCGACCCGGCCCTGGAGGCGCACGGCACCCAGATGGCGAGCCTGGTGCTGCGCAACACGGCCCTGGAGGGGCTCGAGCCCGACGCGGTCCCGCGGCTGCTGGCCTACCGGGTGGTGACCGGGGAGCCGGCGGGCGGCCGCGTGCAGGCGCTCGCCCGCACCGACCGGGTGCTGGCCGCGCTGGAGCGGGCGGTCGACCCGGACGGCAACGGCGACCCCCGGGACCGGGCGGACGTGATCCTGCTGGGGGTCGCGGGCGCCTTCGACGGCGGCGGCGTCGACCCGGTGGCGCAGGCGCTCGCGTCGGCCGACCGGGTGGGCGCGACCGTCGTCGCCCCCGCCGGCAACGACGGGCCCACGTTCGCGCGCCCCGGCGCCGTCGGCGGACCTGCCGCCGGCCGGACGGTCCTGGCCGTGGGCGGCGCGTCGGCGGGCACCGGTCCCCGCACGGCCCATCTCGACGCCCGCCTGGGCCCCGCGTCGGCCCGCCTGGGGAACCTGCCGCTGATGGGCGCGCCGCCGCCGCCGGGGGAGTTCCCGCTGGTGGCCCTGCGCGACGACGCCGGCCTGGCCGAGGGCGGCGCGCGACGAGGACTTCCGCACCGCGGCGGGCGGCAGCCGCGCCCTGGGCGCGCTGGTGCTCGTGGCCCGCGGCGACGCGCCCCTCGCCGAGACCGCCCGCCGCGCCGCCGCCGCCGGCGCCCGCGCGCTGCTGGTGTGGGACGAGGACGGCGACGCCGCCTTCCCGGCCGTGCCGGGCGACATGGGCCTGCCCATCCCGGTCGTGGGGCTCGGCGCCCGCCAGGGCGGCGCGCTGCTCCGCCTGGCCGACACGCGGCCCGGCCTGCGCGTCAGCCTCGCCGCCGATCCGCTCGCCGCCGCCCCGGTCGGCGTGGCCTCGTTCTCGTCGTGGGGCCCGACGGCCGACGGGCGCCAGAAGCCCGACCTGGTGGCGCCCTCCGATCGACCGTCAGGCGGCCTGGCCGGGCAGGGCCGTGGACGGGAGCCCCCAGGTCGCGCCGCTCACCGGCACCAGCGCCGCCGCCGCCGCCGTCGCCGCCGCCGCGCTGCGCCTGCGCGTCGACCGGCCGGAGCTCGGGCCGGCGGCGGTCCGCTCGCTGCTGCTCCAGTCGGCCCGTCCGCTCGCCGGGGTCGCCGTCGACGCGCCAGGGCGCCGGGCTGCTGGCGCTCGCCGTCGCCGCAGGCGCTGCGGATCGAGCCGGCCATCGTCGCCGCCGCGCCCGGCGCGCGGCGGGCGCCGCCCGCGCGACCGTGACGCTCAGCGACCTCGAGGGCGCGCCGCGGCCGCTACACCCTGTGGCTGCGGACCGGCGGCGGGGAGCGACGGGTGGGCGCGGCCACCGTCCCCGCGTCCGGCCGCGTCCGGGTGCGGCTGGCGCTGCCCGGCCGAGGCCGGCCGCCTGGTGATCCGCGACCGCGCCGGGGACGAGCGCGGCGGCGCGCCCGTGCTCCCCTCGCGGCCCGGCGCGCACCCCGGACGACGCGCTCGGGGACCTGCAGGTGGGCGACGGACGGCGGCGTCGCCGAGGTCCGCGTGCCGGGTGGGCCTGCTGCGGCGCGCCGACGGCCGGCTGCGGAGCGTCGCGCCTCCACGGCCTGCGCCTGAGCCTGCTCCCCGAGGACGGCGGGCGCGCCGCTGCCCGTGACCGGGGCCGAAGGCGGCCGCCGCGTTGCCGGCCGGCGACGTACCGCTTCCTGATCGCCCCCCGGCTCGCCGACGGGCCTCGACGTGCCCGCCGGCCGCTACCGCGTGCGCGTCGAGGCCACCGGGCCGGACGGCCGCCGCCTGACCGGTCCGGAGCGCGCCCATCGCCATCAGCGGGCTGACGACGATCCGCGCCGCGCCGTGCCGATTTCGTGGCAGAAAGCACTTGCGGTCCCGTGCCGCGGGGCGGATACTTGTTCAAGGTGTCACAAACTTCGCTGAGAGGGTCCCGGACCGATGGCCACTGATCGACTGACCCTGGGGGTCGCCGCACGCCTGTCGCGCTATCTGCAGGTGCTCACCCAGGCGAAGAAGATGGGCAAGAACAGCATCTCCTCGCAGGCCATCTCCGAGTACACGAACGTCAACCCGACCCAGATCCGCCGGGATCTCTCCGGGTTCGGGAAGTTCGGCAAGCGCGGCGTCGGCTACGACATCGACTCGCTGATCGAGCAGATCCGCAAGATCCTGCGGACCTCCGGCCAGCACAACATCGCCCTGTTCGGGGCCGGGAACCTGGGGCAGGCGATCGCCAGCTCCGGCGTCTTCGCGGACCACGGTTTCCGTATCTCGGCGATCTTCGACGTCGATCCCGAACCGCGTGGGGACGCAGGTGGGGGACACCACGGTCCGGCACTACCGCGAGCTGCAGGAGGTCGTCACCGGCGACGGGGTGATGGTGGGCGTGCTCGCCGTCCCCGCCGGGGCCGCCCAGGAGGTCGCCGACGATCTCGTGGCCGCCGGGGTCAAGATCATCTTCAACTACTCCGATGCGCTGTTGACGGTCCCCTCGGACGTGACCGTGCACACCTCGAGCCCGGCGGTCGAGCTGCTGTACGCCCTCTACTTCTACCTGAGCTGATGGGCCCCGCCGGGGGTGACGAGCCCGCGCATCGCGGGGGCGTCGCCGACTGGGGCCTCGCCCGGCGTCGTCGAGAACGCCGGGATCAGCGGGGCCGGGGGCGCGACGGTCCGCGCCGACGCGGCCGCCCGGGCCGCCCTGGCCGACCTCTGCACGCGCGCCGACGCCCGCCGCCGCGCCGTCGGCGACCGCCTCCTGCGAGGCGGTCCTGGTGTACGACGGCGACGGCCGCCTGGTGGCCGCCAACCGGCGGAGCCTGCGGGCTGCTGGGGCTCGACTCGGCCCTGCTGGCGGTGGCCACCGCGCAGCAGCCGGGATGGCGCGCGATCGCGCCGGACGGACCGTGCTGGCGCCCGGCGAGCAGCCCACGGGCCGCGCCCTGCGGACCGGGGAGGCCCAGCGGGACGTGACGATGGGCGTGCGCCGCGGCGACGGCGCGCTGGTGTGGGTCACGGCCGACGCGGTCCCGCTCCGCGGCGCGGACGGCGCGCCGGGCGGCGTGGTGACCGCCCTGGTCGACGTGACCGCGGAGCACGAGGCCGCCGCGGAGCTGCGGCGCAGCCAGGACGCGTTCCGCCTGCTCGCCGAGCAGTCCGGCGACGTCGTCGCCCGCATGGACATGGAGAACCGCTACGTCTACGTCTCGCCGGCGTGCGAGCGGGTGTACGGCTGGCGGCCGGAGGAGATGCTCGGGCGCCTCGCGTTCGACTTCATCCACCCCGACGACGTCCCGGCCCGCCAGCGCCTGCGCCTGGAGCTGCTCGACGGCCGCGAGGCGGCGACGAGCGAGTTCCGCGTGCTCGCCCGCCGACGGGGGGTGGGTGCCGGTGCGCGGGACGATCGCGCTGCTGCGCGGCAGCGACGGCGCGCCCGAGGCGCTCCTGCAGCACCACCCGCGACATGCGTCGCCGCCGGGCCGCCGACGAGGCGCTGCGCCGGGCGACCGAGCAGTTCACCAGCGCCTTCGCGCACGCGCCGATCGGGATGGCCCTCGTGGGCGTCGACGGGCGCTTCCTGCGCGTCAACCGGGCGCTCTGCGACCTGGTGGGCTACGCCGAGGACGACCTGCTGGCCGCGGACGTTCCAGGACATCACCCACGCCGAGGACCTCGACGCCGACCTGGCCCTGATCGAGGAGGTCATCGCCGGGCGACCGGGCCGAGCTACACGATGGAGAAGCGCTACGTGCGGGCCGACGGCCGGGTGATCTGGGCGCTGCTGGCGGTGTCGCTGGTGACCGACGCCGACGGCGTGCCGGTGCACTTCATCTCGCAGGTCCAGGACATCTCCGAGCGGCACGAGCTGGAGCTGCGGCTGCGCGAGCAGGCCGAGCACGACCACCTGACCGGCCTCTACAACCGCCGCCGCTTCCACGAGGAGCTGCGCCGCCAGATCGGCCGCGTCGCCCGCAGCGGCGAGGCCGGCGATGCTGGCGATGATCGACCTGGACCGCTTCAAGGACGTGAACGACCGCGACGGCCACGTCGCCGGCGACGAGCTCCTGCGGGCCATCAGCCAGGCGCTGGCGGCGCGGCTGCGCCGCAGCGACACCCTCGGCCGCCTGGGCGGCGACGAGTTCGCGGCGATCCTGGTGGGCGCCGACGAGGAGGCGGGCGCCGCGATCGCCCACATGCTCGTCGGCGCGGTCCGCGAGGTGGTCGGCGGGGCCGCGCCGGTCAGCGCGAGCGTGGGGCTCGCGCGCATCGAGGCCGACGACGAGCCGGCCTCCGTCCTGGCGCGGGCGGACGAGGCGATGTACGCCGCGAAGGCCTCCGGGCGGGGCGCCGTCCACGTGGGCGCCGAGCCCGAGTAGGAGGAGGATCCGCCGGCCGCGGCCCCTCTCTACACGGGGGCCTTGGCCGCGCTTCGCCCGGCGGGCCGGCGGAACGGCGGAGGGCGGGGGCCGCCGGCGGGGTCGTTGCTATGCTCGCCGCCGGATGGCCAATGGAGACGCCCCTTCCGGCATCCTGACCGGCGCACGCGAGCGCTTCGAGGCGTCGACCGACCTGACCGTCGGCATCGAGGAGGAGTACCAGCTCCTCGACCCCGCGACGCTCGCGCTGACCAACCGCTTCGAGGAGCTCATGGCGGCGGCGCCGGAGCCCCTGCGCGACCGCCTGGCCGGCGAGCTCATCGCCAGCGAGGTCGAGTTCCGCACCGGCCGCCACGTCACGTTCGCCGACGCCGCCCGCGAGCTGGTGGAGGGCCGCCTGGCCACCATCGCGCTGGCCGAGCGACTGGGCATCGCGATCGGCATCTCCGGCGTCCACCCGTTCAGCCCCTGGCAGGACCAGCGGATCATCGACACGCCGCACTACCGCCGCGTGGAGGAGTGAGCTGGGCTACATCGCCTGGACCAACAACACGTGGTCGCTCCACCTCCACGTGGGGGTGCGCGGGGCCGACCGCGCCGTCGCCGTCTCGACGGCGATGCGCAGCGTGCTGCCCGAGCTGCTGGCGCTCTCGGCCAACTCGGCCGTCTTCGCCGAGCGGGTCACGCGGCTCCACTCCACGCCGGATCCAGGTGTTCACCCGCAGCTTCCCGCGCTGCGGCATCCCCGACGCGTACCGCGACTGGGACGAGTACGCGCGCTTCGTGCGGCTCCTCGAGGACACCGACTCGATCGTGGAGAGCACGCAGATCTGGTGGAGCGTGCGACCCCACCACAACTTCGGGACCGTCGAGGTCCGGATCTGCGACGGCCAGACGGAGATGACCGAGGCCTTCGCCGTGGCGGCGCTGGCGATGTCGTGCATCGCGGCGTTCGCCGCCGACTTCGACGCGGGCCGCCCCCCGCCGGTCCACGCCCGCGGCCTCATCGAGGAGAACGTGTGGCGCGCCGAGCGGCACGGCCTGACCGGCGGCCTGATCGACCTCGACACCGGCACCGTGCGGCCCACCGTCCGCGCGATCGAGGAGCTCCTGGAGTGGACGGCCCCGGCGCGCCGCGACCTCGGCCTGGAGCCGTTCCTGGCGCACGTGCCGCGGATGCTCTCGGAGGGCAACGGCGCGATGCGGCAGGTGGCCCGCCTGGCCGCCCTGGGCGACGTGCGCGCGATGCACGCCGAGGTGGTGGAGCGCACGCGCCGCTCCGCCGAGGAGGCGCTCGAGATCTGGGCGGCGGCGGCGTGACGGCCGGCGGCGAGGGCCAGGGGCAGGCCCCCCCACCCCGGAGGAGATGGCCGCCGCGCTCGCGGACCGCCTGGCGCGCACCCCGGTGCGCGACGTGCTGCTCCAGTCGATGGCGACGTTCATCGACATGGCCGGCATCCGGCTGGGCCTGGGCCCCACCGGTGACGATGCGCGCGACCTGGTGCAGGCGCGGCAGGCGATCGAGGCGCTGCGCGCGCTGCTCGGGGTGGCGGAGCGGGAGCTGGGCGCCGCCCAGGTGCACCCGTTCAAGGAGCCGCTCGCCGTCCTCCAGATGGCGTACGCGCGGGCGGCGGAGGCGCCGGAGCAGGACGAGCCCGGGGAGGGCGGCGAGGGCGGCGGCGCGCCGCCCGCCGGGGGCGGTCCCGCCGGGTCCGACCCGGCGTCGCGCCTGTGGGTGCCGCCCGGCACCCCCCGCCAACCCCGCTAGGGCGCTCCACGACGGCGGTCTGGGCTGCCGACGTCCGCTCCCGTGTGGTAGAAAGCCGCGTTGGCCGGCGCGGCTCCTGATGCCGCATGGGCCGATTGGACGCGGAGCGCACGGGCCCTTCGGATCGGGCGAAGAACGGCGCGCTCGTCTGAACCCGATCTCGGAGGGAGCAATTTGGCCGACTTCCTGTCGGACAACACAACCTGGCTCGCGGTGGTCCTCGGCCTCGTGGCCGTGGCCTACGGCATCGGCCTCACCTTCTACCTGCTCAAGAAGCCCGCGGGCGACGCCCAGATGCAGGAGATCGCCGCGGCGGTGCAGGAGGGTGCACAGGCCTACCTGAAGCGGCAGTACACGATCATCGCGGGAGTCGCGGTGGTCCTCTTCGTCCTCATCGGTCTGCTGGGCGGGGCCGTCGATTCAGAGCTCCTGGGATGGAAGGCCGCGATCGGCTTCCTGATCGGGGCCGTCGCGTCCGCCGCCGCCGGTTTCATCGGCATGAACGTCTCCGTGCGCACCAACGTACGCACGGCCGAGGCCGCCAAGTCCGGGCTCCCGAGCGCGCTCTCCGTGGCGTTCAAGGGCGGCTCGGTGACCGGGCTCCTCGTGGTGGGCCTCGGCCTCCTGGCCGTCGCCGGCTACTTCCTCATCCTGGGCGAGGGCGCGGATGACGTGCCGCCGCTCGTGGGCCTGGCGTTCGGCTCGAGCCTCATCAGCGTGTTCGCCCGTCTGGGCGGCGGCATCTTCACCAAGGGCGCCGACGTCGGCGCCGACCTGGTGGGCAAGGTCGAGGCCGGCATCCCCGAGGACGACCCGCGCAACCCGGCCGTCATCGCGGACAACGTGGGCGACAACGTCGGCGACTGCGCCGGCATGGCCGCCGACCTCTTCGAGACGTACGCGGTGACCACCGTGGCCGTCATGTTCCTCGGCTCCCTGTTCCTCACCGAGTTCTCGAACGCGCTGATCTACCCGCTCGCCCTGGGCGGCGTGTCGATCATCGCGTCGATCATCGGCACCTGGTTCGTCCGCGTGGGCCCCAACGGGTCCGTCACGGCGGCCCTCTACACCGGCCTCGGCGTGGCCGCGCTGCTCGCCATCGCCGGCTTCCTCCCGGTGACGTACTGGCTCCTGGACGGCGTCGATGACGCGGTGCCCGGCGCCGGCTCGTGGCTCGACTACTTCTGGTGCGCCGTGATCGGCATCGGCGTGACCATGGCCCTCGTGGGGATCACCGAGTACTTCACCGGGACCGCGTGGCCGCCCGTGAAGAAGATCGCCAAGGCGTCCGAGACCGGCGACGCGACGAACATCATCGCGGGCCTCGCGGTCGGCCTGAAGGCGACCGCCGCCCCGATCGTCGTGATCGGCGGGGCCATCGCCGCGACCTACGAGCTCGGCAGCTACTACGGCATCGGCGTCGCCGTCATGGCGATGCTCTCGATGGCCGGCGTCGTCGTCGCCCTCGACGCGTTCGGCCCGATCACGGACAACGCCGGCGGCATCGCCGAGATGGCCGATCTCGACGAGAGCGTCCGCAACATCACCGACCCGCTCGACGCGGTCGGCAACACGACGAAGGCCGTCACGAAGGGCTACGCCATCGGCTCGGCCGGCCTGGCCGCCGTGGTGCTGTTCGTCTCCTACGTCGAGGAGCTCGGCGCGCAGATCGGCGATCAGGTGGAGACGGTCAACTTCAGCCTGGTCAACCCGTTCGTGGTGATCGGGCTCTTCATCGGCGGCATGATGCCGTTCCTCTTCGCCGCGTTCTCCATGGAGGCGGTCGGCAAGGCCGGCGGCCAGGTGGTGGAGGAGGTCCGCCGCCAGTTCCGGGAGAAGCCCGGGATCATGGAGGGCACGGAGCGCCCGGACTACGCGCGCTGCGTGCGCATCGTGACCGCGTCGGCGCAGCGCGAGATGCTGCTCCCGGCCGCGATCCCGATCCTGTTCCCGATCGTCACCGCGTTCATCTTCGGCATCAACAACGGCCGCGAGATGCTCGGCGGGCTGCTGCTCGGCGTCATCGTCACCGGCATCTTCGTGGCGATCTCCATGACCTCCGGCGGAGGCGCGTGGGACAACGCCAAGAAGATGATCGAGGACGGGTACCACGGCGGGAAGGGCTCCATCGCCCACAAGGCGTCGGTGACCGGTGACACGGTCGGCGACCCCTACAAGGACACCGCCGGTCCGGCCATCAACCCGATGATCAAGGTCGCCAACATCGTGGCGCTCCTGATCATCCCGTTCCTGGACTGACGTCCAGGAACATCGGGGAAGGTCTGCGAGGGCGCCGTCCGACCGGCGCCCTCGCTGTTGTCAGGGCGGAGGCCGCGCGCCGAGGGGGAAGAGTTCGGGGCGCGGCCGTCTCCCGGTCGGACCCCTACCAGTCGGCTCCCGTGATCGTGTCCTCCCCCGGGGCGATCGCGGCGACGGACAGGGACAGGCCGGCGCGGCGGAGCATGCGGCGGGCCTCGGCGATCTGGCGCTCGTGGCGGGACGACTCGCCGACGAGGCAGACGCGGGGCTCGATGCCCGTCGCCTCCAGATGGCGCAGGCGCTGGACGGTGGCGCGGCGGACGAGCGTCTCCGGCAGCTCCACCTCGAAGCAGAGGGGGCGCACGGTGCCGCGCTCGCAGTGGACGTCGGCGGGCTCGCCGGCGGTGGGCGGCGGGGCGCCGAACTCGTCGGAGCCCTTCGCCCGGACCGTCCACGGTGTGCGGGACGCGATGTCACGGGCCAGAAGGGCGACCCCGGCGTCGTGCTGAGCGAGACGGCGGCGGAAGTCGGCGAGCCAGGCGTCGTAAGCGTCCAGTGCAGCCTCGCGTCAACGAAGGTTGCGGAAACCACCTGATCGCTTCCGGAGACTAATCGGGGGCTCGGACGGATCGGTCCGCCGCCACTGATACGTTGCGGGCCATGGCCTCCAACCGCAAGCTCCCCCGCGTCACGCACGCCGACCGGCCCCGTCCGGACGAGACGGTGCTGAAGCAGTCCGGCGCGGACCTCCAGAACGGCTGGCTCGCCCGGCACGGAACGCTCTTCGTGACCGACGACCGGATGGTGTTCGTGCCGACGGTGCTCGACCACGCCCTCCTGGCGAAGCGGCGGGAGATCCCGCTCGGCGACGTCACCGAGATCGAGCGCTACCCGCTCTCGCCGGGCGACCTGCCGCACGGCGGGAGGCGGCCGCGGATGCTCGTCCACACCGAGGCGTGCGTCTACGAGTTCATGGTGGGCGACCTGGACGCCTGGATCGACGCCCTCGAGCGCGTCTACCAGCGGCGCGCCCGCGAGACGGGCGACGACCACACGCCGCGGGTCACCCGCGAGGGGTACGTCAACCTCCTGATGGAGGACTGAGCGACCGCTCCGAGACGGGCTCCGGCCGGGATTCGGATAAACTCCGCTAAAGTCACCCTGATTTACGGAGTTCCCCCTGATCACCATCACGGAGAAGAGCCGCTCGGCCGTCCTGGCGCTCTCCGAGCTCGCGGAGCGCGGGTCGCAACGGGCCGGTGCCGATCCTCGAGGTGGCCGAGGCCCGGGGGATCCCCCTGCACTTCCTGGAGCAGCTCTTCGCCGGCCTTCGCCGGGCGGGGATCCTGCAGAGCCAGCGCGGCGTGAAGGGCGGCTACTCGTTCCGGCGCGCACCCGCCGAGGTCACCATCCTCGAGGTGGTGGAGACGGTCAACGGTCGCATCACGCCGCCGGCCGGCGGCAACGACGAGCCGCACGACGCCCTCGACGGTGTCTGGGCGGAGGCCCGCGCGGCCCTGGCCGGGCTGCTCGGCGGCGTCACCATCGCCGACGTCCAGGAGCGCGAGGCGCGCCTGCGCAGCGCGCCCATGTTCCACATCTAAGGGGCCGGATGCTCTTCGACCTCCGCGGCCTGCTGGCGGGCCTCATCGAGCACGTCGCGGCCTGGCCGATGACCGTGGTGTTCGACCGCTACCACCCTGCTCGCAAGGATCTGCCGAAGCTCGCCGCCAACCGCCGAGCCTTCGGCCAAGCGACGATCCGCCACGCAGTGTTCGGCATCGTCCTCGGGCTCCTCGAGGACGCGCTCAACGACCGCAGCGCATAGCTCGCGTCCAACTGCGGTGAGCAGGGGGGCGATTCTTGTCCCGGTCAGCTCGCGGGTCGCGGGAGCAGTGACGGCCAGGGACGTGGGTTGCGGCCGATCGCCTGAACGCCCCAGACCTCGCAGCGAGTCGGCTCGGGTTGCTGCCCTCGAGGAGTACGCAACCCCGGGGCGGCGGGAGCGGGGTTCCGATCGCTCGCGCGAGCTTGGCTGGGCGCTCGGCCGCGAGGTTCGCCGCCGAGCGCTGACCACCGTGCTCATCCCCCGGGATGCCGGGTTTGGGTAGGGTCCCGCGGGATGCTCTTCGATCAGGACCAGCACAAGCGGACGATGAAGGTCGTGGCCATCCTCCTCGCGGCGGTGTTCCTGATCGGGATGTTCGTCCTCGGCGGGGTCCTGATCTTCACCTAGGGCCGACGCCCTCCAGGAATCGCAGCAGCACGTCGATGTGAACGGGGCGGCGCGTGCCTCCCGAGCCGTCGTATGACGGGTGTGCGAAAACCGGACGGACGCCCCCGCGTCCGGATCCGGCCATCCGTCGGCGTGTGCGCCGCGCGTGCATCCCTGCGGTGGTTTTCCCGTGACGGGCGTCGGGGTAGGGGAGGTTCAACGACGCCGGAGGGGCTTCGATGGGGATGGAATCGGCGCGGGCCGGTGCCCACCGCGGCACGCGGGGCGGACGTCGGCCACTGCGGGAGCATCAGCGCCGCATGCGCCGGCTGAACATGCGGTTCGACGAGCTCAACCGGATCACGCGCATGGTGGACGTGTCCAGGACGGAGGGACGACGGGCGGAGCCGCACGGCCCGGAGCCACGCTGAGCCCGCACGGGATCACCCCCGCCGAGCGCCGGCGGAACGGGACGCCGCGGCTGCGGGTGACGATCTACGACGCCGACGGCATCGCCGGGGTCCGTCGCCGCGTGCGGGACATGGTGGGGATCGACATGTCGCCGCAGCGGCGCTCCGACGCCCTCCTGGCCGTGACCGAGCTGGTCACCAACAGCCTGGTCCACGCCGGCCCGGGCCCGATCACCCTGTGGGCGTGGCTCGACGCCAACCGCCTGCGGGTGGAGGTCCATGACGCCGGCCCGGGGATCCCGGACGGCCGGGAGTGGATCCTCCCGGACGGCGACACCCCCGGCGGCCGGGGCCTGGCCCTGGTGCGGATGGTGGCCGACCGCTGGGGCCATCGCGCCGACCCCTGGGCCAGCGTGTGGTTCGAGATGGACGTCGTGAACAGCAACGGCCGCCACTAGGCGGCGCGTCAGGTCGCCCCGGCCCTCCTCGACGTGCCGGTCGCGGCCACCGGGACCGCGACCACCACGATGTTGTCGAGGTAATGCCCGGTGGACTGGTCGAAGCGGCCGCCGCACGTCACCAGGCTCAGCCGGTTGCGCCCCTTCAGCGACCAGATGTCGGTGGGCAGCCGGTCCTTCGGCATCTGCCGCACGGAGACGATCCGGTACGTCCGGGTGCGCCCGTCGGCCGTCACCACCTGCGCGCGCATCCCGGCGCGGGCGTCGTCCAGGCGGAAGAACGCCCCGGGGCCCGAGCGGGCGCTGTCGACGTGACCGCCGATCAGGATGCTGCCCGCCGCGTCGCCCGGCGCGGCGCCGTCGCGCCACCAGCCGGTGCGGCTGATGTCCGCCGGCACGGCCAGCTCGCCCTTGCGGAGGTTGATGCCCACCGCGGCCACCGGCGCGTCGACCGACAGGTCGGGCACCCGCAGGCGCGTCGGCCGCGACGCGGCCTGCGCCTCGCGGGCGGCCTCGGCGAAGTCGCCCCGGCCGGTGTTGACCGCCGGCGCCGCGAGGGACGTCTCCGCCACCTCGCCGCACGTCGTCGTGGCGGGCTGGACCACCGTCGAGCCGGCGATCTTCTCCCGGTAGGTGTAGAAGCCGACGTCGTCGATCCGGACGGGCGCCGAGCGGACGGTGCCGTCGCCCTGCGCGGTCACCTCACCGGTCCAGAACGGCCGGATGTCGCAGCGCATGGCCGCGCGGCTCGCGAACGGCCCGAACAGCTCCACCGCGATCCTCACCGGCGTCTTCCCGAGCCCGGTCACGCGGATCGTGTCGGAGATCCGCGAGCCCGGCCGGACGACGTCGTCGGAGGCGACGGTGCTCACCTGCGGGGTGGCCGTCGCGACCGTCGTCTCGGCGACCTCCCCGCACGGGGTGGTGATCGCGTCGTACGCCTCCGTCGCGGCGATCGACTCGCGGTACGTGTAGACGCCGGCGCGGTCGAGGGTGACGGCGGGGGTGGTGTAGTCGCCGTCCCCGTTCACGGGCAGCGTCTGGGTGGCGTACGGGGTGCCGGTGCAGGCGATCGCCTCGCGGGTGGGGAACGGGCCCCACAGCTCCACGTTCACCGTCGCCGACAGCGACCCGAGCCCCGTCACCGAGACGGCGTCCGTGATCGACCGCCCAGGCGCCGTGCCCTGGGCGCTCACCTGGGTCCGGACCGACGGCGTGCCCATCACGACCGTCGTCTCCGCCACGTCGTTGCACGCGGTCTCCGTGGCGCGCACGAAGTCCGTGGCGGCGATGCTCTCCCTGTAGGTGTAGTAGCCGGGGGTCGTCAGCGTGACCGGGCCGGTCCGGTACTCGCCGTCGCCGGTCGCGTCCACCGTGCCCGACCAGACGGGCGCGGTGTCGCAGCGGACCGCCTCGCGGCTCGGGAACGGGCCGTAGAGGGCCGCGTTGACGGTCGCGCGCTCGTTGACCAGGCCGGTCACCACGACCGTGTCCGTGATCGCGGAGCCGGGCCGCACCTGTTGCTGGCTCACCTTCGTGGTGACGGCGGGCTGGCGCTGCACCACGAACGTCTCCGCGGGGACCCCGCAGGGCGTGGTGACCGGCGCCAGGCCGGCGTCGCCCGCCACGACGAGCTGGTACGTGTAGTAGCCGGGCCGGGTGGGCCGCACCACCGGCGACCCGATGGTCCCGGACTTCGTCGCGGTGAACGTTCCGGTGGCCGCCGGCGCCGCGTCGCAACGGATGACCTCGCGGGTGCGGAACGGGCCGTGGACGTTC
Organism: Miltoncostaeaceae bacterium; assembly: GCA_963749475.1. Taxonomy (GTDB): domain Bacteria; phylum Actinomycetota; class Thermoleophilia; order Miltoncostaeales; family Miltoncostaeaceae; genus Miltoncostaea. The sequence continues at coordinate 139,308 of CAVVMP010000007.1, read as the reverse complement.
GCGGTGATCGTCGTGCCGCGCCCCTGGGGGAGGCCGCTGATGCGGACGCGGTCGCGCACGGCGCGGCCCGGGAGCACCGCCGACGGGAACGCCGTGGTGGAGATGGAGATCGTCGCCCGCGTCGAGACCTGGGTCGCGGTGGCGGACACCCGCTGGCTCGCCGCGGCCGCCAGCCGCTGGCCGTTGCGGGCCGACAGGCCGGCGGTCGGGCGGAAGATGCGGGGGAGGGTGGAGGCGATGGACTCGCTGCGGGCGTCGATCGACACGCCGTCCCCGGAGGTGGGCGTGAACGTGAACGTCGCGACGCCCTTCGCGTCGGTGCGGACCGCGCCCGGAAGGCCCCTCGCTCCGGAGCCGTCGAGCTCGATGAGGGCGCCGGGCACGGCGTTCCCCTCCGCGGAGATGATGCGGGCGGTGCCGGTCGCCGCGTTGCCGGCCTTCAGGCCGCCGGGGACCTCCAGGTCGAGGCGGTACGGGCCGTGGAACCTGGCGGCGTCGCGCGTGATGCGGGCCACGAGGGCCTCCACCGACGGCCCGATCGCGCCGGGGTCGGCCTCGCCCGGCGCTCCGTCGCCCATGAGGCCGTGCACGTAGAGCATGACCGCGGCCTGGCGGTTCGGGCTGTTCGGAGCGGCCGTACTCCCACAGGGCGTACGCCATGCGCCGCTGCTTCTCGATCGAGACGCCGGCCCCCTCCTTGTTGCGGAGTCCCGCGTTCGCGACCTCCTCGAACTCCGAGTCGCGGTCGGGGTACCAGAACCGCAGGTCCAGGCAGAACGTGGGGCCGGCCCCGGGGACCGCGCCCCGGTAGTCGCCGAACCACCGGATGCCGTAGCGGTACCGCTGGTACGAGCCCACCCCGGTCGTGCCACAGGTGTCGCGGCCCCCTGACGAGCACGGGTCGTTCTGGTTCGGCGGCTCCGCCGCCGACGCGGCCGATGCGACCCACAGCACGCCGAGGAGCGCGACGAGGAACGCCAGAGTGTTCAGGCGGGCAGGGCGGCGGAGTCTGGGCACGGGCGCTCCGGGTGGGTGGGCGGGTGCCGGTTCATACCATCCGGCCGACAGCGCGTCACGCCGGTGTGACGGCCCGAGGCGGTTGCGGGCCTGCCATGATCCGCCCGTGACCGGCGACCCCTACTCCGTCGCCCGGTCCGGCGCCGACGCGATCCGGGAGCGCCTCGGGGACCACGAGGCGGCCGTCGTGCTGGGCTCGGGCTGGGCCGGCGTGGTGCCGCTCCTGGGGGAGGAGCGGGGCGCGGTGCCGATGCCCGATCTCCCCGGGCTTCCCCGCTCCGGCGGTGCAGGGGCACACCGGGCATGGCGCACTCCCTCGACGTCGGCGGCGTGCCGGTGCTGGTCATGGCGGGCCGCGCGCACCTCTACGAGGGGCACCCCGTCGCCACCGTCGTCCACGGGGTCCGCTCCGCGGTGCTGGCCGGCTGCCGGGCGGTCCTGCTGACGAACGCGGCCGGGTCGCTCGTGCCCGGCAACGGCCCCGGCACCCCGGTCGTGCTCCGCGACCAGCTGAACCTGATGGGCGTCAACCCGATGAGCGGCGCCGACCCGCCCGCGGGCGTCCCGGCGCGCTTCGCCGACCTGACCGACCTCTACAGCCCCCGCCTGCGGGCGGCGGCCGCGGCGGCGCGGCCCGGGCACCGCCGAGGGCGTCTACGCCGGCCTGCTGGGCGGCAGCTACGAGACCCCCGCCGAGATCGCGATGCTGCGGCTCCTGGGGGCGGACCTGGTGGGCATGTCGACCGTCCTCGAGGCGATCGCCGCGCGGCACCTCGGCGCCGAGGTGTTCGGCGTGTCCCTGGTCACCAACATGGCGGCCGGCATGTCCGGCGAGGCGCTCGACCACGAGGACGTCCTCGCCACGTGGCAGCGCGGCGGTCGCCGACGCTGGCGGAACTGCTGCGCGCGGTGGTCGCGGCCGTCCCGTGACGCCCGACTCGGGCCTGCGCGACCGGGCCGAGGCCTGGATCGCGGCCGACCCCGACCCCGGGACGCGCGACGAGCTGCGAGGAGCTGATCGCCGCCGAGCGACTGGCGCGGGCCTGTCCGACCGCTTCGACGGGCGCCTCGCGTTCGGCACGGCGGGCCTGCGCGGCACGATGGCCGCCGGGCCCGAACCGCATGAACCGCGTCGTGGTGCGCCAATCGACCGCCGGCATCGCGCCGCTACCTGCTGGCCCACGTGCCCGGCGCGGCCGAGGCCGGGGTGGTGGTGGCGCACGACGCCCGCCACCGCTCGGGCACGTTCGCCGGGGACGTGGCGGAGGTGCTCGGGCAGCACGGCATCCGCACGGTGCGGCTCCGTCGGCCCGCTGCCCACGCCGGTCGCCGTCCATCGCCGATCCGCGCCGTCGGCGCGCGCCGCCGGCATCGTGGTGACCGCCAGCCACAACCCGCCCCGCCGACAACGGCCTGAAGCTCTACATGGCCGACGCCGCGCAGATCATCCCGCCGGTCGACGGCCTCGTCGCGGCCGCGATCGACGCGGCTCGTCGCGGACGGGCCCGTCGATTGGCGCTCGACGCGATGCGCCAAGTCGGCGCACCGGCCGACGCGCTCCCTGAGAGGTGCTGGAGGGGTACCGGCGGGCGACCCTGGCGCGGGTGCCGCCGCCGGAGGCGCCGATCCGGATCGCGACGACGGCGATGCACGGGGTGGGCGGGGCGTGGATCGCGCGACCTGCTGGCCGCGGGCGGGCCACGACGACGTCCACCCCGTGGCGGAGCAGGCGTCGCCCGACCCGGACTTCCCCACGGTCGCGTTCCCCAACCCGGAGGAGCCGGGCGTCACCGGCGATGCTGGCGGAGCGGATGGCCGCCGACGGCGCCGACCTCGGGATCGCGCTCGACCCCGATGCCGACCGCGTCGCCGTGCTGGTGCCCGACCCGGCCGGCGGCATCCGCCAGCTCACCGGCGACGAGGTCGGCGCCCTGCTCGGCGACTGGCTGCTGGCCGAGGTCACCTCCGGACCGGGCCGGCTGACGGTGTCGAGCGTCGTGTCGTCGTCGCTGCTCGGCAAGGTCGCCGCCCACCACGGGGCGCGCCACGAGGAGACGCTCACCGGGTTCAAATGGCTCAGCCGTCCCGCGATGGCGCACCCGGAGTGGACGCAGGTCCTGGCCTACGAGGAGGCGATCGGCTACGCCGTCGGCGCCGAGGTGCGCGACAAGGACGGCATCTCGGCGGGGGTGGCGGTCGCGTCGATGGCGTCGTGGGCGCGCGCCCGCGGGCTGACCCTGCCGGCGATGCTCGACGCGCTCCACGCGCGCCACGGCGCACACGTCACCGACAACTTCTCGCTGCGCGACGACGCCCCCGGCGGCGCGGAGCGGCGGGCCGCGCTGGTGGGCCGCCTCACGGCGTCCCCGCCGGAGCGGGTGGGGGACGAGCGGGTGACCGCCGTCGCCAGCCTCGCGAGCGACGTGCTGCGCATCGACCTGGCGGGCGGGACCCGCGTGGTCGTCCGCCCGAGCGGCACCGAGCCGAAGCTCAAGTGCTACTGCGAGGCCGTCGAGCCGGTGGGCGGCGACGGCGTCGAGGCGGCCCGGACGCGCGCCCGTGCGCGCCTGGCGGGTGTCCGCGCGGGCCTGGAGCAGCTGCTCCTGGACTGACGCGCGGCGCGCGTGCGTGCCAAGATCCGTCGATGATCACCCTCGACCACGACGGCCGCGGGCCCCGTCCTGGACCTCGGCACCGACCGTCCGCTGCGCGTGTCCGCCGTCGACGGGCTACGCGCTGGAGCAGCGGGCGGCGCGCCTCGTGGGGCGCTCCATCAAGCGCGAGAGCAAGGCGGCGGGCCTGGAGCTGGCGGTCCGCTGCATCGACCTCACCACGCTCGAGGGCGATGGACACGCCGGGCAAGGTCCGCGCCCTGTGCGCCCGCGCGCTGCGCCCCGACCCGGACGACCCCACGGTGCCGCCGGTCGCGGCCGTGTGCGTCTACGCCGTCGCTCGTGGCCGTCGCCGCGCGAGGCGCTGGAGGGGACCGGCGTGCACGTGGCGTCCGTCGCCGGCGCCTTCCCGTCCGGGCAGAGCCACCTGGCCGACCGCCTGGACGAGATCCGCCGCGCCGTGGCCGACGGCGCCGACGAGATCGACATCGTCCTGAACCGCGGGGCGCTCCTGGCGGGCCGTCTGCAGGACGTGTTCGACGAGGTGGCCGCGTCGAAGGAGGCCTGCGGGTCCGCCCACCTGAAGACGATCCTCGAGACCGGCGAGCTCGGCTCCTACGAGATGATCCGCCTGGCCTCGATGATCGCCATGGCCGCCGGCAGCGACGTCATCAAGACCTCCACCGGCAAGCTCCCCGTCGTCCGCCACGCCGCCGACCGCCCTCTGCATGGCGGAGGCGATCCGCGACCACGCCGACGCCACCGGCCGCGAGGTGGGCCTGAAGCTCGCGGGCGGCATCCGCACCGCCAAGCAGGCGCTCGGCTACCTGGCCCTCGTGTCCGAGACCCTCGGCACCGGGTGGCTGCACCCCGATCGCTTCCGGATCGGCGCCTCGACGCTGCTCAACGACATCCTGCTGCAGCTGCGCTTCGCGCGCACCGGACGCTACGCCCGCACCACCGACCTCCCCGTCGATTGACCGGACCGGAGCGATGACCACCACACCCAAGCGGGACGCCGCCACCGACCTCGCGCAGACGTTCGCCGACTACGTCCCCTCGCTCGAGGGGCGCGACATCGTCGCGATCCGGCCGTCGCTACGGCCTGATGATCGACGGCGGGGAGCGGCCCGCCGAGGACGGCGCGACGTTCCCCACCATCGAGCCCGCCAGCGGCGACCACCTGGCCGACGTGGCCGAGGCGTCGCCCGCCGACGTCGACGCCGCCGTCGCCGCCGCCCGCCGCGCCTACGAGGGCGCGTGGCGCGACATGCCCGGCCGCCGCCGGGCGAAGCTACATCTTCCGCCTGGCGCGCCTGCTGCAGGACCGCACCCGCGAGTTCGCCGTGCTCGAGTCGATCGACGGCGGCAAGCCGATCCGCGAGTCGCGCGACATCGACGTCCCGCTGGCTCGGCGGCGCACCTCTTCTACCACGCGGGCTGGGCCGACAAGCTGGAGTACGCGGTGCCCGGGATGACCGCCCGGCCGCTCGGGGTGGTCGGGCAGATCATCCCCTGGAACTTCCCGCTGCTGATGGCGGCCTGGAAGATCGCGCCGGCCCTCGCCTGCGGGAACACGGTGGTGCTGAAGCCGGCCGAGACCACGCCGCTCACCGCGCTGCTGCTGGCCGAGCTGGTCGCAGGAGGCGGGCCTCCCGCCGGGCGTGGTCAACGTCGTCACCGGCGCCGGGGTCGACCGGCGCGGCGCTGGCGGCGCCACCCGGGGCTCGACAAGGTGGCCTTCACCGGCTCCACCGGCGTGGGGCGGGCGATCCGGCGCGCAGCTCGCCGGCACCGGCCGGCGGCTCACGCTGGAGCTCGGCGGCAAGGGCGCCCACGTGGTGTTCGACGACGCCGCCCTCGACCAGGCGGTCGAGGGCATCGTGGACGGCATCTTCTTCAACCAGGGCCACGTCTGCTGCGCCGGCTCGCGCCTGCTGGCGCAGGAGGGCGATCGCCGACGACCTGCTCGAGCGGCTGCGGCGCCGGATCGAGCTGCTGCGGGTGGGCGAGCCGCTCGACAAGAACACCGACGTGGGCGCCATCAACTCCGCCGCCCAGCTCGAGCGGATCCGGGTGTTCGTGGACGAGGCCGCCGCCGAGGGCTGCCGCATCGACCAGCCGTCGCGCGCCGCTCCCCGAGCGCGGGTTCTTCTTCCCGCCCACCATCGTCAGCGGCCTCGGCGGCGCCGAGCGCGATCGCCCGCGAGGAGGTCTTCGGGCCGGTGCTGGCGGTGCAGACCTTCCGCACCGAGGCCGAGGCCGTCGCGAAGGCCAACGCCACCCGCTACGGCCTGTCGGCGGGCGTCTGGACCGAGAAGGGCTCGCGCATCCTCTGGATGTCGCAGCGCCTCCAGGCCGGCGTCGTCTGGGCCAACACGCTTCAACCAGTTCGACCCGGCCAGCCCGTTCGGCGGCGTCCGCGAGTCGGGCTTCGGCCGCGAGGGCGGCCGGCAGGGCCTGCAGGAGTACCTCTCGCACCTCGCCGGTGGCGGCGTGAGCGACCGCCTCGCCGTCCGCAAGACCTACAAGCTCTTCATCGGCGGCGCGTTCCCGCGCTCGGAGTCGGGGCGCACGTTCCCCGTGACCGCGCCGGACGGGACGCTGCTGGCCCACGTCGCCGCGCGCCTCGCGCAAGGACGTCCGCGACGCCGTGCGCGCCGCCCGCGGCGCCCAGGGCGCCTGGGCGGACCGCACGGCCTACAACCGGGGCCAGATCCTCTACCGCGTCGCCGAGGTGCTGGAGGGCCGCGCCGCCCAGCTCGCCGACGAGCTGGCGGCGGTGGGCGTCGGCCGCCGGCACGGCGCGCGCCGACGTGGAGGCGGCGGTCGACGCGGCGGTCTACTGGGCGGGGTTCGCCGACAAGCTCGACCAGCTCGTCGGGCGCCGTGAACCCGGTGGCCGGGCCCGTTCCTCAACCTCTCGACGCCCGATGCCCCATCGGCGTCTGCGCGCTCGCGTGCCCCGACGGCGGCGGCGTGGCGGGCGTGCTCGGGCTGGTGCTGCCCGGCGATCATGGCCGGCAACGCCGTCGTGGCGCTCGCGGGCGGACCGGCGGCGCTCGTCACCAGCACCCTCGGGGAGGTGGTCGCGACCTCGGACGTCCCCGGCGGCGTCGTGAACCTGCTGACCGGCGACGGCGCCGCCGCTGCTGCCCTGGCTGGCCGACCACGAGGACGTGGACCTGATCGAGCTGAGCGGCGCGCCGGAGGCGCATGACGCCGACCTGGAGGAGCGCGCCGCCGACAACCTCAAGCGCGTGGCGCGCACCGGCGGCGCCGAGAGACGGTGGGGACGGCCGCCGGCCTTCTGCGAGATCCGCACCGTCTGGCACCCGGCCCGGATCTGAGTGGACGTGCGGATCGCCGACGAGGTGGCCGCCGCGCTCGCGGACGGCCGGCCGGTGGTGGCGCTCGAGTCGACGATCATCGCCCACGGGCTGCCCCGGCCCGACAACCTGCGGTGGCGCGGCGAGATCGAGGACGGCGGTGCGCGAGCGAGGGCGCCGTGCCCGCGACGATCGCGGTGCTCGACGGCGAGGTGCGGGTGGGCCTCGACGACGACGGCCCTCGCGGGAGATCGCGGAGCGCGAGGACGTCGTGAAGCTCGGCGTCCGCGACCTGGGCCCCGCGCTGGTGCGCGGCGTGCCGGGCGCGACCACGGTCGCCAGCACCGCCACGTCGCCGCCCGGCGCGGGCATCTCGGCGTTCGCCACCGGCGGGCTGGGCGGCGTCCACCGCGGCGCGTCGGAGACGCTTCGACGAGTCGGCCGACCTGCTCGCCCTGGCCGACGCCCCGATCGTCGTGGTGTGCGCCGGGGTGAAGTCGATCCTCGACGTCGGGCGCCACGCTGGAGCGGCTCGAGACGCTGTCGGTGCCGGTCGCTCGGCTTCGGCACCGACCGGCTGCCCGGCTTCTACCTGACCGACTCGGGCCACGCGGTGCCGTGGCGCGTGGACGACGCCGGCCGAGGTCGCCGCCATCCAGCGCGCCCGTCGCGAGCTGGGGCTGCCGGCAGGCGGTCGTGGTGGCCAACCCGCTCCCGCCGGACGAGGCGATGGACCCGGCGCTGCACGACCGCGTGCTCATCGAGGCGCTCGCGCGCCGCCGAGGCCGCAGGGCGTCGCCGGGCAAGGACGCGACGCCCGTTCGTGCTCGGCCGCTTCCACGACGGGACGGCGGGCGAGAGCCTGCGCGTCGAACGTGGCGCTGGTGCTGCGCAACGCGGCCCTGGCGGCGCGGATCGCGGGGGCGCTCGCGGCGTGAGCCTGACGCGCTCGACCGCGATGCGGTGGTCGTGCTCGGCGACGTCATGACCGACGTCGTCGCGCGGGTCGACCGCGCCGCTGGCGCCGGCCAGCGACACCCCGGCGCGACATCGGATGCGCCGCGGCGGGTCGGCGGCCAACACGGCCGCGTGGCTCGGGCACCTCGGCGTGCCGGTCGTGTTCGTGGGCTGCGTCGGCGACGACGCCGCCGGCGCCGAGGCCGCCGCCGCCCTGCGCGCCGTCGGCGTCGAGACGGCCCTGCACCTGGCGCCCCGGGCGTCCCGACCGGGGCCTGCGTGGTGCTGGTCGACGCCGACCGGCGAGCGCACGATGCTCCCCGACGCGGGCGCCAACGCCCTGCTGCCCACCCGCCCGCTGCCGCAGGGCGGCGCACCTGCACGTGTCGGGCTACGCGCTCCTGCGTCCCGGCAGCCGCGCCGGCGGCGCGTGGCCGCCCTGCTGGCCGCGCGGCGACGCGGGGATGACGACGTCGGTCAACCCGGCCTCGGCCGCGCCCGCTCGCCGAGGTGGGCGGCGCGGCCGTTCCGCGACCTGGTCCGCGGGCGCCACCACGATCGTCGCGACACCGGACGAGGCGGAGGTGCTGACGGGCGGCCGCGACCCGGACGCCGTCGCGCTCGGAGCTGCTGCAGGACCACGCGGAGGTCGTGCTGAAGCTCGGGCGCGAGGGCGCCCGCTGGGCGTCGGCGGAGGGCGGCCGGGCGGCCGTCCCGGCCGCGGCGCCGGACGGGCCGGTCATCGACCAGCACCGGGCGCGGGCGACGCGTTCACCGCCGCCTGGCTCGCCGCCCGCCGGGGCGGGCAGGTGCCGGAGGCCGCCCTCCGCGCCGCGTGCGCCCTCGCGGCCCGGGTGGTCACCCGCCCGGGGGCGCGGCCCGGCTAGCCGACCCCCGGCTCGAGGGCGGACCGGCCCACGTGCGTCGATCCACTTGTCGTCGTGGCTGGGGCGCCAGGCGGCGAGGGCGTCGAGGAGGGCCGCCGGGTCGGTGCCGCTGATCAGGTCGGAGCGGTGCTCGGGGCGCACGAAGCGCTGCTCCACGGCGTGGTCCAGCAGGGCCAGCAGCGGCCCCCAGTAGCCGGAGACGTCCAGCAGGCCCACCGGCTTGCGGTGGATGCCGAGCTGGGTCCAGGTGAGGGCCTCGACCAGCTCCTCCAGGGTCCCGATGCCGCCGGGCAGGGCGACGAAGCAGCCGGAGCGCTGGGCCATCAGCGCCTTGCGCTCGTGCATCGTCTCCACCACCACCAGGTCGGTCACCTCGCGGTGGCCGATCTCGCGCTCCTCCAGGGCCCGCGGGATGATCCCGGTCACGCGGCCGCCCGCGGCCATCGCCGCGTCCGCCACCGCGCCCATCAGGCCGACCGCGCCGCCGCCGTAGACGAGCTCCAGGCCGCGCCCCGCGATGGTCCGCCCGAGCGCCGCCGCCGCCTGCGCGAAGGCCGGATCGGCCCCGGGGCTCGACCCGGCGTAGACGCAGACCGCCCCTTCGCCCCCGCTAACCGTCGGCCCCCAGCATCGCGAAGCCCGGCTTGATGACGCGGTTGATGAGCTGGAGCCGCTGGTCGAACGGCAGGAACGCGCTCTTCATGGCGTTGATGGTCGCCCAGCGGACGTCCTCCAGGTCCCAGCCGAGCTGGTCGTGCAGGTGCATGAACTCGTCCGACAGGGTCGTCTGGCTCATCAGGCGGTTGTCCGTGTTCACGGTGATCCGGAAGCGCAGCTTGGCGAGCGGGCCGATCGGGTGCTCGGCGATCGACGGCGCCGCGCCGACGTGCACGTTGGACGACGGGCACATCTCCAGCGGCACTCGCGTGTCGCGGACGAACGCCGCCAGGCGGCCCAGGCGGGCCTCCCCGTCGGCCGTCGTGTGGATGTCGTCGATGAGCCGCACGCCGTGCCCGAGACGCTCGGCCCCGCACACGTGCAGCGCCTCGGCGATCGACGGCAGGCCGAACGCCTCGCCTGCGTGGATCGTGATGTGGAAGTCCTCGCGCATCACCCGCGAGAACGCGTCCAGGTGGCGCGCCGGCGGGTATCCGGCCTCGGGGCCGGCGATGTCGAAGCCGCACACGCCGTCGTCGCGGTGGCGCAGCGCCAGCTCCGCGATCTCCAGCGAGCTCGCCTGCTGGCGCATCGCGGAGCAGAGGACGCGGACGGTCAGGCCGCGCCCGGCGGAGCCGCGGCCGAAGCCGGTGAGCACCGCCTCGACCACCTCGTCCAGGGACAGGCCGTTCTCGGTGTGCAGCTCGGGGGCGAAGCGGATCTCGGCGTAGACGACGCCGTCGTCGGCGAGGTCCTCGGCGCACTCGGCGGCGACCCGCTCCAGGGCCTCCGGCGTCTGCATCACGGCGACCGTGTGGGCGAACGTCTCGAGGTAGAGCACCAGGTCGTTGCGGTTCGCGCCGCGGGAGATGACCTGGGCGAGCTCGCCCGGGTCGGTGGTGGGCAGGCCGTCGTAACCCGTCTCCTCGGCCAGCTCCACGATGGTGCGCGGCCGCAGTCCCCCGTCCAGGTGGTCGTGGAGCATGACCTTCGGGGCGCGGCGGATGGTGTCGATGTCCAGGGTCATGCCCACACCGTAGCGGGGCGGCCATCCGCGCCGCGATTACACTCCCCCGCCATGGGCATCGACGTGATCGGGGTCGACGGGGACGACACCCTCTGGCACTCGGAGGGGCACTTCCACGTCACGGAGCAGCGCTTCGTGGACATCCTGGAGCCGTGGGTCAACGCCGACACGGTCTCGTCGGCGCTGCTCGACACCGAGCGGCGCAACCTGGCCCTGTTCGGCTACGGGGTGAAGGGCTTCACCCTGTCGATGATCGAGACGGCGCTCACCCTGAGCGGCCACCAGGTCGACGCCACCCGCATCGAGCGCATCCTGTCGCTCGGCAAGGAGCTGCTGGCCCACCCGGTCGAGCTGCTCGACGGGGTCGCCGAGACGCTCGACGTGCTGCGCGGCGGCCACCGGCTGGTGCTGATCACCAAGGGCGACCTGTTCCACCAGGAGTCGAAGGTGGCGGCGTCCGGGGTGGCCGAGCTGTTCGAGGGCGTCGAGATCGTGGCGGAGAAGGACGTCTCCACGTACGAGCGGATCATGGGGCGCATGGGGACGTCGCCCGCCGGCTTCTGCATGGTGGGCAACTCGGTGCGCTCCGACATCGCCCCGGTGCTGGAGCTCGGCGGCGCCGGGGTCCACGTGCCCTACCACGTGACCTGGGCCCTCGAGCACGCCGAGATCGCCGACGGCCACCCGCGGCTGGCCCGCGTGGCGGGCATCCGCGAGGCGCCGGCTGCCATCGCCGCGCTGGCGCTGGGCGCATGACCGTCAACTGGCCCGCCCTGCGCCGCGAGGCGGTCGCGATGACGCGCCGCTCCTACGCGCCCTACTCGGGGGTGCTGGTGGGCGCGGCGGGGCTGACCGGCGACGGCCGCCTGGTGCGCGGGTGCAACGTCGAGAACGCCAGCTACGGCGTGACCCTGTGCGCGGAGTGCGGGCTGGTCTCCGACCTGGCGGGCTCCGGCGGGGGCACGCTCGCGGCGCTGGCGGTGGTGGCCGGCGACGGGCGCCCGTTGGCGCCGTGCGGCCGCTGCCGGCAGGTGCTCTACGAGCACGGCGGCCCCGGCCTGCTGATCGACCAGGGCGAGGGGGCCGAGCCGACGACGCTGGGGACGCTGCTGCCGGACGCCTTCGGCCCCGACGACGTGCGCGCGCGGACCGGCCGGTGAGCCTCTCCGCCGTCAACATCATCCGCGCGAAGCGGGACGGGCGGGAGCTGACGGACGAGGAGATCCGCTGGTTCCTGCACGGCTACACCGACGGCGTCGTCGCCGACGAGCAGGCGTCCGCCCTGCTGATGGCCGTCGTCTTCCGCGGCCTGTCCCCGCGCGAGCTGGCGGCGTGGACCGACCAGATGATCCGGACCGGGGAGCGCCTGGACCTGTCGTCCGTCGACCGCCCGACGGTGGACAAGCACTCGACGGGCGGGGTGGGGGACAAGATCTCCCTGCCGCTCTGCCCGCTGGTCGCCGCGTGCGGCGCCGCCGTGCCGCAGCTCTCCGGGCGCGGCCTCGGCCACACCGGCGGGACGCTCGACAAGCTGGAGGCGATCCCGGGGCTGCGCACCGGCCTGTCGGCGCAGGAGTTCGTGGACCAGCTCCGCGACGTGGGCGCGGTGATCTGCGCCGCGGGCGCCGACCTGGCCCCCGCCGACCGCAAGCTCTACGCCCTGCGCGACGTGACCGGGACGATCGAGTCCACGCCGCTCATCGCCAGCTCGATCATGTCCAAGAAGATCGCCGAGGGCACGGACGGGCTCGTCCTCGACGTGAAGGTCGGCGTCCGGTGCCTTCATGAAGAAGCTGGGCGCGGCGCGGGACCTCGCCCAGACCATGGTCGGGCTCGGCGAGGCGCACGGCGTGCGCACCGTCGCGCTCATCACCGGGATGGACACGCCGCTCGGGCTCACGGTCGGCAACGCGCTGGAAGTGCGCGAGTCCGTCGAGGTGCTGGAGGGAGGCGGGCCCCCCGATGTCGTCGACGTCACCCTCGCGCTCGCCCGGGAGATGCTGGCCCTCGCCGGGATCGACGAGGACCCTGCCGCCGCCCTGCGCGACGGGCGCGCGATGGACGCGTGGCGGCGCATGATCCGGGCGCAGGGCGGGGACCCGGACGCGTCGCTGCCCCGCGCGCCGCTCGTGGAGGAGCTGCGCGCCGAGGTCGGCGGACCGGTGGCGGCGGTCGACGCCCTGAAGGTCGGGGAGTCCGCCTGGCGCCTGGGCGCCGGCCGCGCGCGCAAGGAGCACCCGGTGAGCGCCGGGGCCGGCGTGGTGCTGCGGGTGGTCCCCGGCGACAGCGTGTCGCGGGGGGCCGTCGTCGCCGAGCTGCACGCCGACGACGAGGCCCACATGGAGGCGGGGCGGGCCGCGATCGCGGGCGCGATCAGGATCGGCGACGAGCCGCCGGACCTGCCGCCGCGCGTCCTGGAGCGCATCGCCGCCCACGCGGACTGACACGCCGGGCTTGCAACGGGTGCGACACGAGGTGTCGCGCCGACCGCCTGACGGTGTATAACGCTCCGCTATCTAGACAACAGCAGGTCGCCCGGCGGTGCCCGTTGCCGGGAGGCGGAGGAGGGCGCGTATGAAGGGCACGACGTTGGAGGGTGATGGCGGCCGTATGTGCCGCGATCGCGGCCCTCGGGCTCGTCGTCGCGTGTGGAGGCGACGATGACTCGGGGGCGGCGAGCGACACGACGGCGGCGCCGACGTCCGACGTGACCGTCGGCCTCGTGAGCGACGTCGGCAAGTTCAACGACCGCTCGTTCAACCAGTCCGCGCTCGAGGGCCTGGAGCAGGCGGAGAGCGAGCTCGGCGTCAAGGGCACGCCGATCGAGTCGAGGGCGGCGAGCGACTACATCCCGAACCTCACCACGCTCGCCCGTGACGACGCGAGCGTCACCATCGGCAACGGCTTCCTGATGGCCGACGCCATGAACACGGTCGCCGGGCAGTTCCCCGACCAGAACTTCGCCATCATCGACTTCCCGTGGGCGGGCCTGAAGAACAAGCCGGCCAACGTGCGCGGCCTCACCTTCGCGACCAACGAGAACAGCTACCTGATCGGCTACATGGCCGCGAAGATGGTCGAGAAGCAGGGCGGCAAGCAGGTCATCAGCGTCGTCGGCGGCCAGGAGATCCCGACCGTCACGATCTTCCTCGCCGGGCTACGAGGCGGGCGCCAAGGCCGCCAACCCGGACATCACGGTCCTGAAGGACTACTCCCAGGAGTTCGTCCAGCAGGCGCCGTGCAAGGAGCTCGCGCTCGACCAGATCGCCAAGGGCTCGCAGGTCGTCTTCCAGGTGGCCGGCGGCTGCGGCCTCGGCGCCCTCTCGGCGGCCGCAGGACAAGGGCGTCTGGGGCATCGGCGTCGACCGCGACCAGTCCGACCTCGGTCCGCACATCCTGACCAGCGCCGTGAAGCGGGTGAACACCTCGGTGTTCGACACGATCAAGTCGGTCCAGGACGGCACCTTCAAGGGCGGCGAGGACGTCGACCTTCGACCTCGCGAACGACGGCGTCGCCCTCGGCAAGATCAGCCCGGAGGTCCCGCAGGAGATCCTCGACGAGGTCGATGCCCTGAAGCAGAAGATCATCGACGGCGAGATCACCATCCCCACGCAGTAAGTGATCCCGACCGTCACGTCGTGAGCAGCTCGCTGCCTCAGCAGCACGTCTCCTCCGGCGCCGGGGGCGCCGGGGGAGACCGTGCTGGAGCTGCGCGGCATCACGAAGCGGTACCCGGGCGGTCGTCGCCTCCGACGACGTCCGGTTCGACCTGCGGCGCGGCGAGGTGCACGCGCTCCTCGGCGAGAACGGCGCCGGCAAGTCGACGCTGATGAACATCCTCTACGGGCTGACCACCCCGGACGAGGGCGAGATCATCGTCAACGGCGCAGCGGGTGGACATCGCCTCGCCGCTCGACGCGATCGCGCTCGGCATCGGGATGGTGCACCAGCACTTCATGCTCGTCCCGGTCATGACCGTCGCCGAGAACATCGTGCTGGCGGTCGAGCCGACCAGGGGGCCCGCGCTCGACCGGGCCGAGGCCGCGGCCCGCGTCAAGGCCATCTCCGACCGCTACGGGCTGGCGGTCGACCCGAACGCGCTCGTCGAGGACGTCACGGTCGGCATGCAGCAGCGCGTCGAGATCCTGAAGGCGCTCTACCGCGGCGCCGACATCCTGATCCTCGACGAGCCGACCGCGGTCCTGACGCCCGCAGGAGGCCACCGAGCTGGTCGGCCATCCTGCGCAGCCTCACCGCGCAGGGCACGTCGGTCATCTTCATCACCCACAAGCTCAACGAGGTGCTCGACATCGCCGACCGGGTCACGGTCCTGCGCCGCGGGAAGTACATCGGCGACCGAGCCCACGGCGGGCGCGACCGAGGCGACGCCTCGCCAAGCTCATGGTCGGCCGCGAGGTCGTCCTGACGGTCGACAAGGCCCCCGCCAAGCCCGCCCAGCCGCGGCTCCAGGTGCACGGACCTGGTGGTCCACGACGACCGCGACCTCGAGGTCGTGCGCGGCCTGTCCCTGGAGGTCCGGGCGGGCGAGATCGTGGGCCTCGCGGGCGTCGACGGCAACGGCCAGGCGGAGCTGATCGACGCGATCGCCGGCCTGCGCGCGCCGACGTCCGGGACGATCATGGTCGACGGGCAGGACATCACCGGCGCGAGCCCGCACGACGTGCTCGAGGCCGGCTGCGGCCACATCCCCACCGACCGCCAGCACCGCGGGCTGGTCATGGACTTCAACCTGGCCGAGAACATGGCGCTCCACGACTTCGACAAGCCGCCGTCGTCGTCGCACGGCTGGCTCTTCCCGCGGCGCATGGAGGCCGCGGCGGCGCCACTGCTCACCGAGTTCGACGTCCGCGGCGGCGGGCCGAAGGCCCCGGCCGCGTCGCTCTCGGGCGGCAACCAGCAGAAGGTCATCATCGCCCGCGAGGTCTCGCGCGACCCGGCGGTGCTGGTGGCCTCGCAGCCCACGCGCGGCCTCGACGTGGGCGCCATCGAGTACGTCCACCGGCGGCTCATCACCGAGCGCGACGAGGGGCGCGCGATCCTCCTGGTCTCGCTCGAGCTGGAGGAGGTCCTGTCGCTCTCGGACCGCATCCTCGTGATCTTCGAGGGCCGCATCGCGGCCGAGTTCGGCGCCGGCGCCGACCGCGACGCGCTCGGTGCGGCCATGCTCGGCGGCGACCGGGACGGAGCGCACGTGAGCACCACCGCCCCTCCGCTGGGCCGCCGCCGACCCTCCCGGAGCCGCCGCCGCCGTCCGAGCCGCCCGGCGGCGTCCGCGGCCTGGTCACGCCCCACGTCGGGGGCGTTCCTCACGTCGCTCGCCACGACGATCCTGGCCTTCCTGATCGCCGGGCTGGTCGTGCTCGCGACCGGCCACAACCCGCTGCAGGTCTACAAGGGCATCTTCGAGGGCAGCGGCCTCAACTGGATCTTCCCGTGGGTGACGGGGAACGCCCGCGAGGACGCGGCGTTCAACCTCCAGCAGACCCTCCTGCTGACCGGCGACGCTCATCCTGACCGGCCTCGCCGTGGCGTTCGCCTTCCGCTGCGGCCTGTTCAACATCGGCGGCCAGGGCCAGTGGACGATGGGCGCCATCGTCTCGGTCTGGGTCGGGATCGTCCTGGGCCGGCATGGCCGGTCCCGCGCACATCTTCCTGGCGATCGCTGCTGGCGACGCTCGCCGGCGCGGCGTGGGCCGGGATCGCCGGCTTCCTGAAGGCGACGGTCGGCGCCCACGAGGTGGTCACGACGATCATGCTCAACTGGATCGCCTACTGGATCGGCTCGTACCTGTTCGGCCGCGGGGGGCCGTTGCAGGGCTCCAGCCCGTCGGTGCCGATCTCGGACGACATCGTCGAGGCGACCCACCTGCCGGTCATCTGGGGCGACCCGGTGCTCCAGGGCCTCTCGATCGGGATCTTCATCGCCGCTCGGCGCGCTGGTCGCCTACTGGCTGACCCTGTCGCGCACGACCCTGGGCTTCCGCGTCCGCGCAGTGGGCCGCAGCGCCGAGGCCGCGCGCTACGGCGGCATCAGCGTGCGCAACAGCTACTTCCTGGCGATGGCGATCTCGGGCGCCTTCGCCGGGCTCGGCGGGGCGATGGACATCCTGGGCTGGCAGTACCGCCTCGGCGTGCTCGACGTGCAGATCTCCACAATCGGCTACTTCGGCATCGCGGTCGCCTTCCTCGGGCGGCACACGGCGGTGGGGGTCATGTTCGCCGCGCTCCTGTTCGGCGCGCTCACCTACGGCACGTCGTCGCGGAGCCTGGACCCCGACATCTTCGACCCGAGCCTCGCCGGCAACCTCACCCTGATGATCCAGGGCCTCGTGCTGCTGTTCATCGGGGCCGACGTCCTGATCCTGTACATCTGGCGGCGGCAGGGGCATGCCGATGCCGCGGATGCCGCGGTTCGCGCGCAGCCGGCGCCCCGAGCGGCGCGTGCGCGGGCTGGCCGCGGGCGGACGTGGACGTCCGCACCGCTTCCGCGCCGCCCTGTGGCCGACCGGATCCAGCGACTGGGTCGTGGCGCACGTGCCACGCGGCGCGGCGGCGACGGGGACGGTCGGCGGTCGCCCTGGCCATCGCTGGCCTTCTGGGTCGCCGTGCCGCCGGTCGCGACGCGCACCCCGGTCGTGCCCGATCGTCATGGCGGTCGTGGCCCTCGGGCTCGGCGCGTGGACGTTCTGGCGCGGCGCAGCGCCGGCTCGGGTTCGTCGCCATGTCCCTGGCCCTCATGTTCGGCATCCTGGGCGCCTTCGCCACCCAGTCCAGCGTGCGCAACCTCGAGTCGGTCTTCGTCTGGTCGGGGCTCATCGCCGCCACGCTGCGCTACGCGACCCCGCTCATCTTCGCCGCCGTCGGCGGCATGTTCTCCGAGCGCAGCGGCGTGGTGAACATCGGCCTCGAGGGCATGCTGCTGATGGGCGCGTTCTTCGGCATCCTCGGGGCCGACAAGCTCGGCTCCTGGGTGTGGGGCGTGCTCCTCGCCGCGATCGCCGGCGGGGCGCTGGCGCTGATCCACGCGGTGGTCTCGATCCAGCTGCGGGCCGACCAGATCCTCAGCGGCACGGCGGTCTGGTTCCTGGGGCTCGGCCTCACGGGCTACCTGTTCATCGACATCTACGGCCCGGAGGGGACGCCCGGCAACATCCCGGCGGTCCCGGACGTGAACCTGAGCTTCCTCGACGGCATCCCGTTCCTCGAGGCGTTCGCCGACCTCAACCTGCTGATCTGGGTCGGGCTGCTCCTGTTGCCCTTCTCCTACTACGTCATCTTCCGCACCGCGTTCGGGCTGCGGTTGCGTTCGGTGGGCGAGCACCCCCGGGCCGCGGAGAGCGTCGGCCTCTCGGTCTACCGCATCCGCTACACGGGCGTGATCATCTCCGGCGTGCTCGCCGGGCTCGGCGGCGCGTTCCTCTCGATCGGCTTCACCCACTCCTTCAGCGAGAACATGACCAAGGGCGTGGGCTTCATCGCCCTGGCGGCGCTCATCTTCGGCAACTGGAAGCCGCAGGGCATCTTCGCGGCGGCGCTCCTGTTCGGCTTCGCGAGCGCGATCGCCCAGCGCCTGCCGGTCTACTCCGACTCGCTCGCCGTGCTCTTCCAGGCGCTGCCGTACCTGCTCACCCTGATCGCCGTCGCCGGCGTCATCCGCCGCCCGCGGCCGCCGGCCGCGGTGGGCATCCCGTACGTGCGGAGCTAGCTCCCCGGGAGCCGCCGCAGGGCGGCGCGCGTCCAGACGAAGTCGATCATCCCGGCACGGAAGAACACCCTCGTGTCGACCAGGCCGCCGGGGTGGGTGAACGCGATGTCGAGGACGTGCGAGGCCGCGACGTCGACCGGGACCTCCGTGCGCAGGGCGCCGATGTTGACCACGACGTGGCCGGTCATGCCCTGGTAGGGCCAGGCGTCGAAGACCAGGCTCAGGAGTGCGGGCCCCTTCCGGAGGCCCTGGAACGCCAGGTTGACGCCCGCCATGAACGTGGTCTCGAACGTGGCGGGCAGGCGCCACCAGACCTGGGCCACGGAGGTGCCGGTGCTGTACGTCCCGTCGAAGGCGTCGAGCCACGCGCGCGGCGACGCCTGGAACGGGGCCTTCGGCGTGAGCTCGTGCAGCGCGGTCGCGAAGACCGCTGCGTCGGCGGCGTAGCCGAGCTGCCGGAGCCGGGCGGCGCGGGTGGCCGCGGTCAGCGCACGGGGGACCGGGAAGGTCATGAGGCGGTCGGTGGCGGGGTCCGCGACGTCGTGCACGCGCTGCCCCGGCCCGTCGTCCGGGGGCGGCATCAGGACCCCCGGTAGGTCGTGTAGCTCCAGGGGGACACGAGCAGCGGCACGTGCAGGTGGCCGGCGCCCGCCTCGACGGTGAAGCGCACCGGCACCTCGTCCAGGAAGCCCTCGTGGCCGGTGAAGTAGTCGCCCACCGCGAACGTCAGCTCGTAGACGCCGGCGACGAGGTCCGCACCCTCCAGCAACGGGGCGTCGGTGCGCCCGTCGGCGTTGGTGACGGCCGTGGCGACCACGTCGCCGCCGCGGCGGAGCGTGACGGCGACCCCGGCGGCGGGGCGCCCGTGGGCGGTGTCCAGCACGTGGGTGGTGAGGCGCTCCGCCATCAGCGCCGCATCGTGAGGGTGATGGTGCCGTGGGCGGGGAACGGGTCGGTGTAGACGCCCTCCACCACGGGGTCGCGGGTCAGGTTGCGGCCCTCGAACGACACCTCCGCCAGGCCGGGGTAGCGCGCGAGCATCCGCAGGCCCATCTCGTGGACGAGGTGCTGGATCGACTCCGACACGAACTCGGTGAAGACGGCGCACAGCAGGTCCGACACCTGGGCGGCGGCGACGTAGCGGCCGGGGTCGGCACCGAGGGCGTCGGTGGGGTCGGCGTAGCGCCACCCGACGTCCATGCCCACGTAGAGGGGGCGGTCGCGGCGGTCGGGGAGGGTTGTGTAGTCGTCGCGGACGAACGCGGTGAACGCGCTGCCGGTGAGCTTCAGCAGGGCCATGTCCCGCCGGCCGCAGGCGAGGTCGGCGATGCGGACGCCGTCGCCCTCACGCTCGAGGCGCATGTCGGCGACGGCGCGGTCGTCGCCGAGGCGGGTGAAGAGGACGTCGCCGCCCGCCGGGGCGAACGGGATCTCCTCCCACGCCATCCGGAGCGCCTGCATCTGGGCGTAGTCGGCGAGCATCAGTCCGCCGAGGTGGAGCAGCAGGCTCTCGGGGGTCGCCCCGGTCCACGACCCGGTCTCCCGGAGCACCAGGTTCTTGATGCTGTCGGTCGCGACGACCATCGAGTTGTCGCCCTCGGTGTACGACGGGAGGAAGTTGTCGCCGTAGACCTCGACGGTCACGCGGCCGGCGACCAGGTGGTTGGGAGTGCCGGTGACCCCGGACTCGGGGATCGCCGGGAGGCCCTGGAGCGGCGCGGCGCCGTGCCGGTACACCGGCACCGCCGTCTTGCCGTAGGTGATCGCGTGCTCGGGCACCCGCCCGGAACCGTAGCCGAGAGGGTGCCGGTGTACGCGGCGGTGCCTAGCGGAGGGTGATGCGGGCGACGACGTCGCTGTCGTTGCCGCCGCCGACGGTGGTGTTGGACAGGACGCGTCCCCTGGCGCCGAGGTACCTGCCAGTGCCGAGGACGAGGGTCCCGGGATTCCCCTCGAACACGAGCATCGAGGAGCCGAGCGCGACGTGGCTGATGCAGTCCGGCGGCCCGGGGTTCGCGGGGAAGACGCAGCGCAGGTGATTCGTCCCCGCGGCCTTCTTCGCGTGCTTGGCGTGGTTGCCGGCGTAGTCGAGCGACACCACGTCGAGCGTGTCGCCGGGGCCGGGCTCGGGGAACGGCGGCCGCTTCACGACGGTCCCGTCGGCCTTCGTGATCTGGACGGAGACGACCTTGTCGAAGAACCGGAGCGTCTGGGTCTTCCCGCCGGCCGCCTGGCCGGCGGGGGCGAGGAACATGGCGGCGCAGAGACCGGCGACGACGCCGGCGGCTGCGATCGAACGCGTGAGGTGGTGCGCGATGGTGGTCATGCCGCGACGCTACGGCCGACCCTCCGCACCCCACATCGGGGCCACCCATGGACTTCGCCCCGTCCCCCTCAGGGCTTCCCCTGAACCCGTTCGCCCCCGTCCCAATTGGCGCTCGCCGCCCGTCCCACTCGGCTCCCGTGTGCGCCAATTGGCGTTCACGGCGGACGCCAAGTGGCGTTCGACCCCAGGGAGCGGGGGGCGTCAGTCCTGGGAGGCGCGGAGGAAGGTGAGGACCGCGAGGACGCGGCGGTGGTCGTCGCTGTTGGCGGGGAGGCCGAGCTTCATGAGGATCGCGCGGACGTGGGTCTCCACCGTCTTCTCCGTCAGCCACAGGCGCTGGGCGATCCCCGCGTTGGTCCGGCCCTCCGCCATCAGGGCCAGCACCTCGCGCTCGCGGGGGGAGAGGTCGTCGAGGGCGGTCGGCTCGCGGCGGGTGCCGCCGCCGAGGAGGGGCGCCACCACCTGGGGGTCCAGGGCGGAGCCGCCGCCGGCGACGCGGCGGGCGGCGTCCAGGAAGTCGTCAACGTCCAGGACGCGGTCCTTCAACAGGTAGCCGAAGCCCCCGCCCGCCTGGACGAGCTCCGCCACGTGGCGGGTCTCGATGTGCTGGGACAGCATCAGGACGGCGGTGTCCGGATGGGAGCGGCGGATCTCGGCGGCGGCGCGCAGACCCTCGTCGTCGTAGCCCGGCGGCATCCGCACGTCGACCACCGCCAGGTCGGGGGCGTGCTCGCCGACGAGCGCGAGGAGGGCGTCGCCGTCGCCCGCCTTGCCCACCACCTCGTGGCCGGCGTCCTCCAGCAGGCCCGCCAGGCCCTCGCGGAGCAGCACCGTGTCCTCCGCGATCACGACGCGCACGGCAGCACCACCTCGATCCGCGTCCCCGCGCCCGGCGGGCTCTGCACGAGGAGCGTCCCCCCGTGGGCGGCCACCCGGTCCGCCATCCCCGGCAGCCCCGTGCCCGCGGCGGGCGCCGCGCCGCCCACGCCGTCGTCCGAGACCGTCATGCGCAGGATGCCGTCCTCGCGCGCCGTCTCCACCCGCACGCGGCTCGCCGCGGCGTGCTTCACCGCGTTCGTCAGGGCCTCGCACGCCACGAAGTACGCAGCCGCCTCCACGTCCGCCGGGGCCCGGCGCGGTGTCGCCGTCACCTCCACCGGCACCGCCGCGCCCCGGGCGAGGTCGGCCAGGGCGGCGGCCAGGCCCTCGTCCAGGCGCGGCGGCCGCACACCCGCGGCGATCGTCCGCAGGTCCGTGATGGCGCCGGCCACCTCGTCCACCGCCGCATCCAGCGCCGGCACCAGCACCCGCGCCTCGCCGGGCAGCGACCGCTGCAGCCGTCGCAGCACGATCCCGAGCGTCACCAGCCGCTGCTGGGCCCCGTCGTGCAGGTCCCGCTCGATCCGCCGCCGCTCCGCGTAGCCCGCCTGCGCGATCCGCTCGCGCGACGACGCCACCTCCGCCAGCTGCAGCCGCACCTCCACCCGCAGCCGCGCCAGCTCGACCGGCAGCGCCGCCTCCGCCAGCACCGCCCGCAGCAGGTCCGGCTCCGGCGCCGGGTCGGGCGCGTGGAGGAGCACCCCCAGCGTCCGGTCGCCGCCGATTGGCGTTGACCCCCGCCCGTCGAGTGACGCCTCATCGAGGAAGTGGCCCTCGGCGTCGGCCAAGCCCCCCGTCTCGGGGAGCCGGAACAGGATCTCCGCGGTGGGGTCGCCGAGGGCGAGGGCCACGGCCTCGCCGACGTCCTCCGGCTCGGCGCGCCCGGCGCGGACGTCCTCCAGGAACTCGCGCAGGAGCCGCGTCGCCTCCACCCGGCGCCGGGCGAAGCGGCGGTCGACGGCCGCCTGGACGCGGCGGCGCAGGGGGAGGAACAGGAGGGCGGCGGCGAGGGTGGCGAGGCTGGCCGTCAGCTCCGAGCGCCCCACGACCGCGCCCACGCCGAGCGCCACCGCCGCGTACGCGCCCAGCAGCAGCGCCGTGAGGGCGGCGTAGACCAGCGTCCGGTTGAGGACGCGGTCGATCTCCCACAGCCCGTGGCGGGTGACGGCGATCATCACCGCGACGGCCGGCCACACCTGGATGAACGCGAGGCCCACGCCGTCGAGCGCCCCCGGCCACGTCCAGATCGCCCCGATCAGCGACCCGCCGCCCAGCCACAGCGGCAGCACCACGGCGCCGTACGCCAGCCACAGCACCTGCCTGCGCTCCTGCGGGCCGCCCGCCCGGTACCGGGCCCGCAGGGCCAGCACCGCAAAGACCAGCGACGCGACGATGCCGCCCCAGCAGACCCAGAAGAGCGGCTCGCCGATCGCGCGGTCGACGTGGACCGGGAGGGGGCTCGGGATCTCGGTCCCGTCGTCGCGCTCGATCGTGTCGGCGAGGCCGAGGAGCGCGAACGCCCCGCCGAACGAGCCCACCGCGATCCACCAGGGCACGCGCCAGCGCCGCGACAGCAGCCGTCCGTCGGGGAACCGGAACGCCAGGGCGACGGGCCAGGCGAACAGCACCGGCCAGAAGTACGACACCCAGGCCGCCCAGGCGCCGGCGTCCGACGAGGGCCCCCAGTACCGCGCGAGGCCGTCGCCGGCCATCACGAGCGCGACGGACAGCGGCCCGGCGAGCAGGATCCATGCCACCTGGTTCCCGGGCCGGCGGAGGGCGACGAACAGGCCGACGGCTGCCGGGGTCAGGATCGCGACCGCCAGGAACGCGGGGAAACCGGGCGGGAAGGCGCCGGGCGCATCGTCGCGCCACGCCAGCACGTGCGCAACGCTCGCCACCGCCCATGCCGCCACGGTGGCGGCGAACAGGAGGACGGCGAGGGTCCGTGCGCGCGACATCGGCGCGATCCTCCACCATCCCGCCCGTCGCCGACCACGGTGCCACCCCTGAGATCGGGTCCCGGTGGGACCGGTGCCAGCCCCGAGCGCGCTCCGGGGGTCGCCCCGATGGCGCGCCGGGCGCGCGGCCATAGCGTCGCCGGCGACCCGTAACCCCGCCCTGGAGGCGACCATGGACATCCCGTCCCTGCGGCGGCGCGCGAGCGTCGCCTGCACCGTCATCGGCCCGGCGCTGCTGCTGGCCGCCACGGCCACGCTGCCGTGGATCTCCGACGCCGACGGCGAGGAGACCCTCGACATCGCCGCGACCCACGCGACCGCGACCAACGTCGGCGACCTGTTCCTCTTCCTCGGCATCCTGCTCACCATCCCGGCGGTGCTGCTCGCGGGCCGCCTGCTGCGCGACCGCGCGCCCGCAGCCGCCCTTGTCGGCGTCGTCGCCGGCGTCGCCTGGCTCGTGGGCGGGATGCTCACCGTCGTCACCAACGAGGTGAGCGTCGCCGTCGCCGGCTCGGGCATCCCGCATGCCGAGCTCGCCGGCGCCTTCGACGGGTCGGCGGCGTGGGTCCTCGCAGTCGTCCTGGCCGTGTTCCTGCTCGGCTGGCTGACCGCCGCCGTGGCGATCGGCACCGGGGTGATCCGCTCGCGCGTCGCGCCGGCGTGGGCCGGCTGGGCGCTGATCGCCGCGCCGGTCGTGTCGGTCGCCGCGAACCTCGGCGGCGTGAAGGCGCTGGACGTGGCGGGCGCCGCCCTGGCCCTCGTCGGCTTCGCCGCCCTCGGGCGGGCCGCCGGGCGTGGGGAGGCCGTTCCTGCGAGGACGGCCGCGACGACGTATCCTCGGCCCCTTGGAGACGACCGTCCAGCCACGTGATCTCGGCGAGGCGCTGGCGGCCAGACGCGCGTATCCCGGGGCGCTGCCGATGGCCGGCGGCACCGACCTGATGGTCGAGCTGAACTTCGACCGCCGCCGCCCCGAGCGGGTCCTCGACCTGACGCGGGTGCCGGAGCTGGCCGAGTGGAGCGCCGACGGCGACGACGTCGTCATCGGCGCCGGCGTCACCTACACCCGGATCGTGCGGGAGATGGCGGAGGTCCTCCCGGGCCTCGCCATCGCCTCCCGCACTGTCGGTTCGCCCCAGATCCGCAACCGGGGGACGGTGGGCGGGAACGTCGCGACCTCCTCGCCGGCGGGCGACGCGCTGCCGCCCCTGATCGCCTCGGGGCGCCCTCGTCGAGCTCGCGTCGGAGGCCGGCACGCGCAGCATCCCGCTCGAGGAGTTCTGCACCGGCCCCAAGCGCAACGTCATGGGGCCGGACGAGCTCATCCGCGCCGTCCGGGTGCCCGCCGCGCGCGGGCCCCAGCAGTTCGCGAAGGTGGGCCCGCGGAACGCGATGGTCATCGCCGTCTGCTCCTTCGCCGTCGCGTTCGACGCGCGGATGCGGACCGTCCGGACGGCGATCGGCTCGGCGGCGCCCACCGTCATCCGGGCGCCCGACGCCGAGGCGTTCCTCCAGGGCGTCCTGGACGAGGGCGGCCACTGGGAGCGACCGCACGCCGCTGCCCGACGCCGCGCTCCGCCGCTTCGGCGAGCTGGTGGGGGAGGCGGCCCGCCCGATCGACGACGTGCGCGGCACGATCGACTACCGCCGCCACGCGCTGTCGGTCATCGGCCGCCGCACCGCCGCGTGGTGCTGGGAGGAGCACGCGCCGTGAGGCTCACGCTGCGGGTCAACGGCGAGGTCCACGAGGCCGACGCGATCTGGGAGGGCGAGAGCCTGATGTACGTGCTGCGCGAGCGGCTCGGCCTGCCCGGCTCGAAGAACGCGTGCGAGCAGGGCGAGTGCGGCTCCTGCTCGGTGCTGATGGACGACGTGCTCGTGTGCTCCTGCCTGGTGCTGGCCCGCCAGGCCGAGGGTCGCGACGTGCGCACCGTCGAGGGCCTCGCGCCGGACGGCGAGCTGGGCGTGGTGCAGCAGGCGTTCGTCGACACCGGCGCCGTCCAGTGCGGCTTCTGCACGCCGGGGCTGGTGATGGCGACCGAGGACCTGCTGCGGCGCTCGCCCTCGCCGGGCGACAGCGAGATCCGGGAGGCCCTGGCCGGCAACCTCTGCCGCTGCACCGGCTACGAGAAGATCCTCGACGCCGTGCGGCTCGCGTCGGCGCGGAGCGTGCGGTGAGCGCCGTCCTCATCGACGGCTGCGCCATCGCGACGGTGGACGCCGCCGGCACCGAGATCGCCGAGGGCTGGATCCTCACCGACGGTCCGCGCATCGCCGCCCTCGGGCCGGGGGCGCCACCCGAGGTCCCCGCCGGGACCGACCGCATCGACGGCCGCGGCTGCCTCGCCACGCCCGGCCTCGTGAACTGTCATCACCACCTGTACCAGTGGTCCACGCGCGGGCTGGCGACGGAGCAGGACCTCTTCGGCTGGCTCACCGCGCTCTACCCGGTGTGGGCGCGGATCGACGAGGAGATCGTCCACGCGTCCGCGTCCGCGGCCCTGGCGGCGCTGGCGCTGTCGGGGTGCAGCACGTCCACCGACCACCACTACCTGTTCCCTGGAGGCGGTAACGCGCTGCTCGCCGCGTCGATCGACGCGGCCGCGGGGCTGGGCCTGCGGTTCCACCCGTGCCGCGGCTCGATGGACCTCGGGGCCTCGCAGGGCGGGCTGCCGCCGGACGCCGTCACCGAGGACCGCGACGCGGTCCTGGCCGCCACCGAGGAGGCGATCGCCCGCTGGCACGACCCCGCGCCCGGGGCGATGCTGCGGATCGCCGTGGCGCCGTGTTCTCCGTTCTCGGTGACGGGGGAGCTCATGACCGAGTCGGCCGCCCTGGCGCGCCGCCACGGCGTGCGCCTGCACACCCACCTGGCCGAGACGGTGGAGGAGGAGGCGTTCTGCCGCGAGCGCTTCGGCGTGCGCCCGGTCGAGTACCTCGACGACCTCGGGTGGCTCGGCCCCGACGTGTGGCTGGCCCACTGCGTCCACCTGTCGCCGGAGGAGGTCGCCCGCTTCGCCGCCACCGGCACCTCGGTGGCGCACTGCCCCTCGTCGAACGCCCGCCTCGGCGCCGGCATCGCGCCCGCCGCCGACCTCGCCGCCGCCGGCGTCGCCGTGGGCCTCGGCGTTGACGGCGCCGCGTCCCAGGAGTCCGGCGAGCTGGCCGTCGAGGTGCGCGAGGCGCTGCTCGTGGCCCGCCTGCGCGGCGGGCCCGCCGCGATGACGGCCCGCCAGGCGCTCGCCCTCGGCACGGTCCACGGCGCCCGCTGCCTGGGCCGCGAGGACGAGCTGGGCTCCCTGGAGCCGGGCAAGCTGGCCGACGTCGCCCTGTGGCGGCTCGACGGCGCCGGCCACGCCGGCATCGCCGACCCCGTCGTCGCGATGGTGATGGGCCCGCCGCGTCAGGCCGAGGCGCTCGTGGTGCACGGCGAGCCGGTCGTGCTCGCGGGCGAGCTGCTGACCGGCGACCTCCACGCGATCGCCCGCGCCGCCGAGGCGACGGCCCTGGCGCCGGCGTGAGCACCACCCGCACCGAGCCCCGCACGCCGCTGAAGCGCGGGCGCATCGGCGAGAGCGTGTTGCGCGCCGACGGCGCCGCGAAGGTTCAGGGCAAGTTCGCCTACGCCTCCGACCTGTCGGCCGACGGGATGCTGTGGGGCGCCACCCTGCGCAGCCCCCACCCGAGCGCGACGGTGCGGGGCATCGACATCGCGGCGGCGCTCGCCGTGCCCGGTGTGCGGGCGGTGCTGACGCACGAGGACGTCCCGGGACGCCCGGTGTACGGCATGGAGATCGCCGACCAGCCCGTGCTCGCGATCGACGAGGTGCGCTACCAGGGCGAGCCGGTCGCGATCGTCGCCGCCGACCATCCCGAGACCGCCCGCCGCGCCGCCGCCCGCATCGAGGTCGACTACGCCCCGATGGAGGCGCTCACCAGCGCCTCGGCCGCCCTCGCCGACGGGGCCCGCCACCTCCATCCCGGCGGCAACCTGCTGCGCGCGGTGCCGATCCGCCACGGCGACCCGGACGCCACCGCGGACGTCGTGGTGCGGGGCGTGTACGAGGTGGGGATGCAGGACCAGGCGTTCCTCGGCCCCGAGTCGGCGCTCGCGGTCCCCGCCGAGGACGGCGGCATCGACCTCTACATCGCCACCCAGTGGCTGCACGTGGACCAGGGCCAGGTGGCCGCCAGCCTCGCGCTGCCGCTGGAGCTGACGCGGCTCCACCTGTCCGGCGTCGGCGGCGCGTTCGGCGGCCGCGAGGACCTGTCGATGCAGGTCCACGTCGCGATGCTCGCGCTGCGCACGGGGCGGCCGGTGAAGATGGTCTACTCGCGCGAGGAGTCGTTCTACGGCCACGTCCACCGGCACCCGGCGTGGATGACCTACGAGCACGGCGCCACCCGCGACGGCCGCCTCGTCTACGTGCGGGCGGACGTGACGCTCGACGGCGGCGCCTACGCCTCCAGCAGCACCGCCGTGGTGGCGAACGCGGCGACGTTCGCCTGCGGGCCGTACGCCGTCCCCAATGCGTCGATTGACGCCCGCGTCGCCTACACCAACAACCCGCCGTGCGGAGCCATGCGCGGGCTTCGGCGCCGTGCAGGTGGCGTTCGCGCACGAGTCGCAGATGGACCGGCTGGCCGCGGCGCTCGGCATCGACCCTGTGGAGCTGCGGATCGTGAACGCCATCGCCACGGGCGACCGGCTCCCCACCGGCCAGGTGGTCGACGGCCCGGCGCCCGTGCGCGAGCTGCTGGAGGAGCTGCGAGGGATGCCGCTGCCGCCGCTGGCGCGGAGCACCCCGATGGACCTGCGCGAGCTGCCCGGCGGGGTCTCCAACGTCACCCACGGTGAGGGCACCACGCGCGGCGTCGGCTTCGCGGTGGGCTTCAAGAACATCGCGTTCGCCGAGGGCTTCGACGACTACTCCACCGCCCGCGTGCGCCTGGTCCCCACGGAGGACGGCCCCGTGGCCGAGGTCCAGACCGCGGCGGCCGAGGTGGGGCAGGGGCTCGTGACCGTGATCGAGCAGATCGTCCGCACCGAGCTCGACGTGGAGCGCGTGGTGGTGCTGCCGTCCGACACCTCGGTCGGCTCCGCCGGGTCCACCTCGGCGTCGCGCCAGACGTGGGTCACCGGCGGGGCGGTGCAGCTCGCGTGCCGCCGGATCCTGGAGCGCCTGGCCGGGGGCCCGCTCGGCGAGGAGCCGATCGAGGAGACCGCCGTCTACCGCCACCGCGCAGACGCAGCCGCTCGACCCCGAGACCGGCCAGGGCGACTCGGTCGTGGCCCTCGGCTTCGCCGCCCACCGCGCCGTCTGCGACGTCGACGTGCGAGCTGGGCCTCGTGCGCGCCGTCGAGGTCGCCACCACGCAGGACGTCGGCCGGGTGATGAACCCGCTGGCGCTCGAGGGCCAGATCCAGGGCGGGATCGCCCAGGGCGTGGGCCTGGCGCTGATGGAGGAGATCCAGCTCCGCGACGGCCGCGGTCCGCAACGCGTCGTTCACCGACTACCTGATGCCGACGGTGCTCGACATGCCGGCGGTGCGGATGTCGATCAGCGAGACGCCGCACCCGCACGCCCCCTACGGCCTGAACGGCGTGGGGGAGATGCCCACGATCGCCTCCACTCCGGCGGTCGTGGCGGCGGTGCGCGACGCCACCGGCCGCGAGCTGCCGCGGGTGCCGCTGCGGCCGTCGGACATCGCCGGGGTCGGGTGAGCGACCCGGACCATGCCGCGTTCCTGGCCCGCCTGGGCCACGTGGCCGAGGACTCCCCCTGGGTGGCCGAGCGCGCGGCGCGCCGCGGGCCGTTCGCCGACGCGGCCGCCACCGCCGACGCCTTCGCGGCGGTCGCCCGTGAGGCGACGCCCGACGAGCAGCTCGCCCTGATCCGCGCGCACCCCGACCTGGCGGGCCGCGCCGCGCTGGCCGGCGAGCTGACCGCCGACTCGGCGCGCGAGCAGGCCTCCGCCGGGCTCGACCGCCTGACGCCCGCCGACCTCGCGCGCTTCACCCGCCTGAACGACGCGTACCGGGCCCGCTTCGGCTTCCCGTTCGTCATCCGGGTGGCCGGGCGGTCGGTGGCGGACATCCTCGACGCCTACGACGCCCGCCTCGGCAACGACGCCGACGCGGAGCGGGCCACGGCGATCGAGGAGATCGCCGGGATCATGCGGCTGCGCATCGAGGCGGCGGCGTGAGCGCCGACCTGGTGGTGCGCGGCGACGCGTGGGACGTCGCGGTGGAGGACGGCGTGATCGCCGCGGTCGGTCCGGAGCTGCCGGGCGGGCGGCGAGGAGGTCGACGCCCGCGGCCTGCTGGTGCTGCCGGGGATGGTCGACGGCCACGTCCACATCGACGACCCCGGGCGCGCGGACTGGGAGGGCTGGGACACCGGCACCGCCGCGCTCGCCGCCGGCGGCGTCACGTGCTGCGCCGACATGCCGCTCAACAGCATCCCGGCGACGCTCGACGGCGCCTCCTTCGACGCCAAGGTCGCCGCCGCGCGCGGCCGCGCCCGCGTCGACTTCGCGCTGTGGGGCGGGCTGGTGCCCGGGAACCTCGCCGGCATGGACGAGCTCGCCGGGCGCGGCGTCGTGGGCTTCAAGGCGTTCATGAGCCCGAGCGGCGTGCCGGAGTTCGCCCACGGTCGACCCGGACGGGCTGGGGCGGGGGATGGAGCGGGCGGCCGCGCTCGGCCTGCCCGTCGCCGTCCACGCGGAGGACCCCGCGGTGCTCGACGCCACCCCGCGCGGCGGCGGCCGCACGATGATCGACTGGTGCGCCTCGCGGCCCGCCGCGGCCGAGGTCTCGGCCGTCCGCACCGCCCTGGACCTGGCCCGCGCGACCGGGTGCGCCGTCCACCTGGTCCACCTCTCGACGCCGGAGGCGGTCGACATGGTCGCCGCGGCGCGGGCGGAGGGCGTGGACGCGACGTGCGAGGCCTGCCCGCACCACCTGGTGCTCACGCGGGAGGACGGCGCGCGCATCGGCGCGGCCGCGAAGTGCGCCCCGCCGCTACGATCGGCCGCCGAGCGCGCGGGCCTGTGGCCGCGGCTGGCCGCCGGCGCGATCGACGTGGTCGGCTCGGACCATTCGCCCGGGCCGCCGGAGCTGAAGCGGGGGGACGACATGTTCGCGGTGTGGGGCGGGATCTCCGGGGCGCAGACCACCCTGCCGCTGCTGCTCACCCACGGCCCCGGGCAGGGAGTGGACGCCGCTCGCGTGACCGAGGCCACCTCCGCGGCGCCCGCCCGGCGGCTCGGCCTGGACGGCAAGGGCGGCCTGCGCCCCGGCGCCGACGCCGACCTGGCGCTGGTGCGCGCCGACGCCGGCTGGGCGCTCCACCGCGACGACCTCCTGTACCGCCACCCCGTGTCGCCCTACCTCGGGATGGCGCTCACCGCGCGCGTCGAGCGCACGATCCTGCGTGGCGTGACGGTCCACGGACCGGGCGCGGCCGCCGAGCCGCGGGGCCGCCTGGTGACCCCGGCGCGGGCGGCGGTGGCGTGAGCGCCCCGCCGGACGCCCGCACCGTGGTGCGGCCCGACCATGCGCTCATCGCGCCGGAGACCCACGTACCGGGGCCCGTCCCCGGCTGGGCCGGCGCGGAGCACGTGACGCTGATCGCCCCGCCGATGGGGGCGCGGTTCAGCATGGCGCTGGCGCGGCTGGAGGCGGGCGGCGCGGCCGGGCCCGCCGCGCGCGGGCGCGGGGCGCGCCGTCTACTGCCTCGAGGGCAGCCTGACCCTCACCGCCGAGGGCCTCGACCGCCGCCTGAGCCCCGGCTCGCTGGCGTACGTCCCGCCCGACGCCGTCCACGCCCTGCGGGCCGACACCGCCGCCCGGATCGTCGTGTTCGACAAGCCCCACGTCGGGACGCCGGGCGCCGCCAGGGGCCGCCTGGTGGTCACCGACGGGACGGCGGTCGAGCCGCAGCCGATGCTCGGCGACCCGGCCCTGCGGGTCACCACCCTCATCCCCGAGGCCCCCGAGCTCGACCTCGCCGTGAACCTGATGACCTTCGACCCGGGCGCGGCCCTGCCGTTCACGGAGACCCACGTCATGGAGCACGGGCTGCTGGTCCTGGAGGGCAGCTTCGTCTACCGCCTCGGCGACGCCTGGTATCCCGTCCGGGCCGGCGACGCCATCTGGATGGGCCCCTTCTGCCCCCAGTGGGCCTGCGCCTACGGCACCGCGCCCTCGACCTACCTGCTCTACAAGGACTGGAACCGGGACCCGCTGGCATGAGCGCGCCAATTGACGCATGGCGCAATGCGCCAATTGACGCATCCCGCCTCCAGGCGGAGATCGAGGAGCTCGCGCGCTTCTCCGACACGCCGTACCCGTCGGTCACGCGGATCCTGTTCACCGAGCAGGACATGCGCGCCCGGGCGTGGCTGACGGAGCGGATGACGAGCGCCGGCCTGGCGGTGCGGATGGACGCCGTCGGCAACATCCTCGCGCCGCTGGGAGGGGACGGAGCCGGACCTGCCGGCCGTCGCGACCGGCTCGCACTGCGACGCGATCCCCGACGCCGGCCGCTTCGACGGGGTCATCGGGGTGCTGGGCGGCCTGGAGGCGATCCGCGCGCTCCAGGCGGCCGGCCACACGCCCCGGCGGCCGATCGAGCTGATCATGTTCACGGCCGAGGAGCCCACCCGGTACGCGCTCGGCTGCCTCGGCAGCCGCGTGCTGGCGGGGGTCGTCACGCAGGAGCGGCTCGACGCCCTGCGCGACGCCGACGGCGGCACCCTCGACGAGGCCCGCGCCGCCGCGGGGGTCACCGGCGACGTCCTGGGGGCGACGCTGGCGCCCGGCCACTACGCCGCGTTCCTCGAGCTCCACATCGAGCAGGGCCCGGAGCTGGAGGCGAGCGGCACGCCGATCGGCGTGGTCACCCACATCGCGGCCCCCGCCACGCTCCGGGTGGAGCTGTCGGGCGCCGGCGGCCACGCGGGCGCCGTGCTGATGCCGCTTCGCCACGACCCGCTCGTCGCCGCGTCGGAGGTCGTGCTGGCGGTCGACCGCGAGGCCCGGGGGAGCGGGGCGCCGGACACGGTCGGCACCGTCGGCCTGCTGACCGTCGACCCGGGCGCCGTGAACAGCATCCCGCGGCGGGTGCGGATGGACATCGACATCCGCGACACGGACCTCCTCCGTCGCGACGCGGTGCTCGACCGCGTGCGGGCCGCCGCCCGGGACGCGGCCGCCCGCCACGGCGTGGGCCACGAGGAGGCGATCCTGAACGCCGACGACCCCATGACCTCCGACCCGGCGGTGCTCGACGCGATCGAATCCGCGTGCGCCGAGGAGGGCCTCGAGGGGGTCCGGATGATCAGCCGGGCGTATCACGATTGTGTCTTCATGGCGCGCCTCTGCCCGGCCGCGATGGTCTTCGTGCCCTCGAAGAACGGGGTCAGCCACCGGCCCGACGAGTACACCTCACCCCGCGAGATCGCCCAGGGCACGGCGATCCTGGCGGGTGCCCTCCGGCGCCTGAGCGCCTGAGCACGATTTGCACACCCTGTGGAAAGAACCGTGGGTTGTTCACGCCCCTGTGACGGGGCTCGCTACGATTCCGCGGTCCATCGAACCTGGGAGCGGCGGATGAGCGAGGGCGCGGAGTTCGACGTGCTGGGCATCGGGAACGCGATCGTCGACGTGCTCGCGCACTGCGACGACGCCTTCCTCGACGCCGAGAACCTGGTCAAGGGGTCGATGAACCTCATCGAGGTCGAGCAGTCGAAGGCGCTCTACACCCGGATGGGAGCGGCGGTCGAGGTCTCCGGCGGCGCCGCCGCCAACTCGCATGGCCGGGGTCGCCTCGTTCGGCGGCCGGGCCGCCTACATCGGGAAGATCCGCGACGACACGGTCGGGGAGGTCTTCGCCCACGACATCCGCGCCGTGGGCGTCCACTTCGCGACGCCCGTGGCCGTCGACGGACCGCCCACCGCGCTCAGCCTCATCCTCGTGACGCCGGACGCCCACCGCACCATGTCCACCTACCTGGGCGCGGCCACCGAGCTCGGCCCGGAGGACGTTGACATCGACCTGGTGGCGCGGTGCTCCGTGACGTACCTCGAGGGCTACCTCTGGGACAAGCCGCGCGCCAAGGAGGCGTTCCGCGTCGCGATGGCCGCGGCGCACGGCGCCGGCCGCCGCGTGTCGCTCACGCTGTCGGACTCGTTCTGCGTGGAGCGCCACCTCGACGAGTTCCGCGCGCTGGTGGAGAACGACGTGGACGTGCTGTTCGCGAACGAGGAGGAGATCCTCGCGCTCACCCGGACGCGCGACCTGGCGCACGCCGTCTCGGCCGTCCGCGGCCGGTCGGAGATCGTGGTGATCACCCGCTCCGAGCACGGCTCGATGGTCGTGACGGCCGACGACACCGTCGAGGTGCCCGCCGCGACCGTCGAGCAGCTCGTCGACACGACGGGCGCCGGCGACCTCTACGCCGCCGGGTTCCTGCACGGCCTCACCACCGGCCGGCCGCTGGCCGAGTGCGCGCAGCTCGGGTCGCTCGCCGCGGCCGAGGTGATCTCCCATCTCGGCGCCCGCCCGCAGGCGTCGCTGGCCGCCCTCGCCGAGGGGGTCGTGTCCCGGTAGGGACGACTGCGGCGGCTGGTAAGGTGGCCGCCGTGCCGATCGCGGATTCCATCACCGACCTGATCGGTCGGACGCCGCTGGTCCGGCTCGGGAAGGTCGCCGGCGGGGCCGGCGCCGAGGTCCTCGGCAAGCTCGAGTCGTTCAACCCGGCGGGGTCCGTCAAGGACCGCATCGGCCTGGCGATGATCGAGGCCGCCGAGGCGGAGGGCCGCCTGGTGCCGGGGCAGAGCGTCATCGTGGAGCCCACCTCCGGCAACACGGGCATCGCCCTCGCGTTCGTGGCGGCGGCGAAGGGCTACCGCTGCATCCTCACGATGCCCGAGACGATGAGCGTCGAGCGGCGGACGCTGCTGCGCGCCTACGGCGCCGAGCTGGTGCTCACCCCGGGTGCCGAGGGCATGCGCGGCGCCATCGCGAAGGCCGAGGAGATCGCCGAATCGACGCAGGGCGCCTTCGTGCCCCAGCAGTTCCAGAACCCCGCCAACCCGGCGGCGCACCGGCGCACCACCGCCGAGGAGATCTGGGCCGACACCGACGGCGCCGTCGACATCCTGGTCGCGGGCGTCGGGACCGGCGGCTCCATCACCGGGGTGGCCGAGGTGCTGCGGGAGCGCAAGCCGGGCTTCCGCGCGGTCGCGGTGGAGCCCACCGACTCGCCGGTCCTGTCCGGCGGAACCCCGGGCCCGCACAAGATCCAGGGCATCGGCGCCGGCTTCATCCCGGGTGTGCTCAACACCTCGGTCTACGACGAGGTGCTCACGGTCGACGCCGAGGACGCGTTCGCGATGGCCCGGCGTCTGGCCCGCGAGGAGGGCATCCTCGTCGGCATCAGCGCGGGCGCGAACGTTCACGCGGCCGTCGAGGTTGCGCGAAAGCCGGAGAATGCGGGAAAGGTGATCGTCACATTTCTCTGCGACACCGGCGAGCGCTATCTGACAACCCCCCTCTTCGACGAGGGCTGAGGCGCCCGCCGGGGGACCGGCGAGGAGCGAGCCATGGGCAAGGCGGGAGCGAACACGGCGGCGACGGGGGCGGCCGGGGACGGCGCGGCACCCCGCAGGAAGCGGCTGGAGCGCGGACGCTATGAGGAGGAGCTCGCGCGCCTGGAGCTCGAGCTGGTGGCGATGCACGAGTGGGTGCGCGAGGCGGGCCTGAAGCTGCTGGTGATCTTCGAGGGACGTGACGCGGCGGGGAAGGGCGGGGCGATCAAGCGGATCACCGAGCCGCTCAACCCCAGGGTTTGCCGCGTGGTGGCGCTGCCGAAGCCGACGGAGCGCGAGCGCACCCAGTGGTACTTCCAGCGCTACGTCGAGCACCTCCCCGCAGGCGGCGAGATCGTCCTGCTGGACCGCTCCTGGTACAACCGCGCCGGCGTGGAGCGGGTGATGGGGTTCTGCACGGAGGATGAGTACACCGAGTTCCTCCGCAGCTGCCCCGACTTCGAGCGGATGCTGATCCGCTCCGGGATCATCCTCGTGAAGTACTGGTTCTCGGTGAGCGACGCGGAGCAGGAGCGCCGCTTCCAGGACCGCATCGACGACCCCACGAAGCGGTGGAAGTTCAGCCCCATGGACCTCGAGTCGCGGGCGCGGTGGCTGGAGTACTCGAAGGCGAAGGACGTGATGTTCGCCCACACGGACACCAAGCAGGCGCCGTGGTACGTCGTGGAGGCCGACGACAAGCGGCGCGCGCGCCTCAACTGCATCCACCACCTGCTGAGCGTCGTGCCGTACGAGGAGGTCGAGCGCGAGTCGATCACCCTCCCGCCCCGGCGGGACGACTCGTCCTACGTCCGCCCGCCCATCACCGACCAGACCTTCGTGCCCGACCACTACCCCTGACCCGGCGCGCCGTTCTGCGTCATTTGGCGTTTCGGCGGGACGCCGATCGACGCATCGGGCGGGGATCCGGGCCGTTGTCTGGACCTTTGGCCAGGGCGGTCGCTCCTATGCTCTCCCGGACCGGGGCGCAACGGGGGTGACGGGATGGGGCGTACGAGGATCGGGTGCGCGTGGATCGCGGTGATCCTCGTGGCCGCCGGGCTGCTCGCCGGGCCGGCCGTGGCGGCGGCGCAGACGCCGGTGGTGCCGGGGGCGACGTACCTGGCGGACGTGACCGTGGCGAGCCGGTCGCTGACCCGGGTCGGCAACGTGCTGACCGGCGCGGACACCCTCGACGCCCTCGTCGCCGCGGTGCCCCGCGCCCGGAGGGCGGTCACCCGCTTCGACCGGCGCATGTACGCCGTGAGCCGCTACCGCGTCGCCGACCCCGCGATGAACCGCCAGCGCGCCCGCCTCGCCGTGGCCGCCCCGCCCGTCACGGACGTCCTGACGCGCTACCTCGACGCCGTCCTGCTCCGCGACCAGTCGCAGATGATGGCCCTGAGCGCCGCCGTCACCCGCCGCACCGCCGCCTTCTCCGCCGCCGGCCAGATCCCCTGATCCCGGCGATGCGCCAATTGGCGCATCGGGGGACACGCCAATTGGCGCATCGCCCCCTCAGGGACGGACGGCGGTGAACAGGTAGCGGTTGAGGCTGAAGAAGGAGCGGTCGCCGAGGGAGCGGAGGTCGTCCCGCCAGGCGGCGACGTCGTCGGCGGGGACCCCGTGGTCGGTCACGAACTCGCCGATGAGGTCGCGCATGCCGGCGCTGAAGGTCTGCGGGTCGTACCCCACGTTCAGCAGGGGCACAACCGCGACGGCGGCGACGTCGAGGCCGGCGCCGCGCAGCAGCTCCGGCAGCGCCCGCGGCAGACCGCGGTGCACCAGGTGCGCGTCCCAGGCCAGGAGCACCCTGGCCATGCGGGCGTCGTCGGAGGAACGCCAGACGATCGAGTCCCAGTCCGTGTCGAGCACCACCAGCCGTCCGCCGGGCCGCAGGACCCGCGCCGCCTCCCGCAGGGCGAGCGGCATGTCCTCGACGTACTCGTAGACCTGCGTGCAGACGGCGGCGTCGAACGCGCCGTCGGGGAACGGCAGGTCGGTCACGCTCCCCTCCCGGAACTCCGGCGTGGCGGCGCCATGCGCCAATCGGCGCTCCCGGGCGATCGCCAGCATGTCCGCGCTCACGTCGATCCCGGTCAGCGCCCCCGACGGCGCCCACCCGCTCCGCGACCGCCGCCGCCAGCAGGCCCGGCCCGGTCCCGAGGTCCAGCACGCGCTCCCCGGGTCGCGGGTCGAGCGCGGCGAGCACCGCCTCCCGCTGCGCCACGACGTCGGGCGTCAGGTAGATCGCCTCCAGCGCCTTCGCGCGCTCGCCCTCGAACCGCAGGGTGGCGGGGCGCGACCCCGGCCCGGAGGTCATCCCGCCCGGCGGATCATCAGCGTGCGCCGCTGGCCCCGCTCCCGGAAGCCCAGGGACGCCAGGAACGCCTGCCCCGGCGTCTCCACCTCGACGAGGGCCGCCAGGTGGGTGCCGCGCCGGTCCCGCACCTGCCTCGCGATGTCCGCCATCAGCAGCGTCCCGATGCCCTTGCGGCGCGCGTCCGGGACGACGCCCATCCAGTTGACCCACCCCTCCGGCAGCATCGCCTGGGCGAAGCCGAGCATGTCCCGCCGGTCGCGCGCGACCGCGAACGCGTCGAAGCCCTCCGCCTGCTCGTAGCCCGTCGGCTGGCCCATCTCCGCGAAGGTGGCGAGCCCCTCCAGCGCCATCCGCTCCGCGTTCTGGAACGCCTCCGACCAGTCGTTGCGGTACGGCTCCACCGACACCCCGGGGACGTGCGGCGCGGGCTTCATCCCCTCCACCGACCGCGCCATGACCGCCATCCGGGCGTAGGGCTCGAACCCCTCGGCGCCCAGCAGGGGACGGACGGGGTCGTCGTCGGCGACATCCACGTCCCACGGTGGGTCGCCCACCCGCTCGAGCAGCGCGCGGAGGGCGTCCGGCCCCTCGGCGCGCAGCCCCTCGAGCCGGAGGGCGCGGGCGGTGGGGGACGGCCCCGGGTCGCACGACGCGCCGGCGACGGCGACGCTACTCGAGGTAGGCCTCCAGGTCGTCGACCCGCACGCCGAGGCCCTCGAGGTGCCGCCGGGCCTCGTCGAGCTTCTGCTCGGTGCCGGTCACCTCCATGATCACCCAGCCCTCCGTCTCCCGGATGTCGGCGCGGCGGATGTTGGTCACCACGTCGAACCGCTTCGCCAGCGTGTAGATGATCGGCTCCTTGATGAGCTGCTCGGGGAACGTCAGCTTGAGCCTCTGGCGGGTCAGGTGGGCGCCTCCTCGGAAGGGGCGCCTATACTAGCCCGCATGCCACGGCGCTCGCTGCTCGGATGGCTCGGCGGCGCGAAGCGGTCCCTCGCGCGGGACATCGAGGTGGCCAGGGAACGCGACCCCGCCGCCCGCTCCACGGCGGAGGTGCTCCTCTGCTACCCGGGGCTCCACGCCGTGTGGCTGC
The DNA here is from genome assembly GCA_963749475.1 of Miltoncostaeaceae bacterium. Lineage (GTDB taxonomy): Bacteria > Actinomycetota > Thermoleophilia > Miltoncostaeales > Miltoncostaeaceae > Miltoncostaea. Next base: position 100,916 of record CAVVMP010000007.1, on the reverse strand, counting down.
ACCGCGGCGCCCACGAGCTCTGGAACGCCGGCTTCCGCCTGCCCGCGCGCCTCGTCAGCCAGTTCTCGCGCTCCCTCACCGGCATCGAGATCCACCCGGGCGCCACCATCGGCCCGGGCTTCTTCATCGACCACGGCATGGGCGTGGTGATCGGGGAGACGACCGAGATCGGCGAGGACGTCACCCTCTACCAGGGCGTCACCCTCGGCGGCACCGGCAAGGAGACCGGCAAGCGGCACCCCACGGTGCAGGACGGCGTCATCGTCGGCACCGGCGCCCGTGTGCTCGGCCCGGTGGTGCTCGGCGAGGGGGCCAAGATCGGCGCCGGCTCGATCGTGGTGAAGGACGTGCCGCCGAACTCCACCGTCGTCGGCAACCCCGGCCGCCCCGTGATCGTCAACGGCCAGCGCGTCCCGCGCGACATCCACCACCCGGACATCGAGCACACGCGGCTGCCGGACCCCGTCGCCGAGGCGATGGCCTGCCTGGTCCGCCGCGTCACCGAGCTGGAGCAGGATCTGGCCGACCTCCGCGCCGGCCGCGCCCCCACGGTCCGCATCCCCGCCTCCGACGAGGACTGCCTGCCGACGGCCCAGGAGGAGATCTCATCGATCCTCGGCCTCAATCCCGGAGCCGGCATCTAGCCGACCGGCGCCGGGGCGTCGGGCACCTCCGATAGGATCCGGTCGGTGTCCGACCTGCTCGACGGCCTCAACCCGCCGCAGCGCGAGGCCGTCCTCCACGGCGAGGGGCCGCTCCTCGTGCTGGCCGGCGCCGGCAGCGGCAAGACCCGCGTCCTGACGCACCGGGTCGCCCGCCTCATCGGCGAGGAGGGCGTGTCGCCGGAGGCGGTCCTCGCGATCACCTTCACCAACAAGGCGGCGGGCGAGATGCGCGACCGCATCGGCGCGCTGGTGGGCCCGCGGGCCCGCGCGATCTGGGCCAGCACCTTCCACTCCGCGTGCGTGCGGATCCTGCGCCGCGAAGCCGAGAACGCCGGCTACGCGCGGGACTTCTCGATCTACGACGCCGACGACCAGCTCCGCCTCATCCGCCGCTGCCTGGTGGAGGAGGAGGTCAACCCGAAGCGGGTCGCCCCGCGCGGCGTCCAGGCCCGGATCTCCGACGCGAAGAGCCGGATGGAGGGCCCCGAGGAGGTCATGGGGGCCGCCGGCTCGTTCAACGAGGAGGTGGTCGCCCGCGTCTACCGCCGGTACGCGGACGCCCTCCGCGCGAACGGCGCGATGGACTTCGACGACCTGCTGATGGTCACCGCCGGGCTGCTCGAGAACGACGAGGCCGTCCGCGCCCGCTGGCAGGGCCGGTTCCGCCACGTGCTGGTGGACGAGTACCAGGACACCAACCACGTCCAGTACCGCCTCGTCCGCGTCCTCGCCGAGCCGGAGCGCAACGTGGTGGCCGTCGGCGACGACGACCAGGGCATCTACTCGTGGCGCGGCGCCGACGTGCGCAACATCCTCGACTTCGAGCGCGACTACCCCGACGCCCACGTCGTCGCGCTGGAGCAGAACTACCGGTCCACCGGCACCATCCTGCGCGCCGCGAACGCCGTGGTGGAGCGCAACCCGCACCGCCACCCCAAGCGCCTCTGGACCGACCTGGGCGAGGGCGAGCCGATCGCCGCCATCTCGTGCCGCGACGAGCACGAGGAGGCCCGGGTGGTGGCGTCCCAGATCGACGCGGCCCTCGCCCGCGGCGAGTCGCTCGCCGACGTCGCGGTCTTCTACCGCACCAACGCGCAGAGCCGGGCGATCGAGGACCAGCTGGTCCGCCGCTCGGTGGCGTACGTGGTTGTGGGCGGCCCCCGGTTCTACGAGCGGGCCGAGATCCGCGACCTGCTCGCCTACCTCCGCGTGGTGGCCAACCCGTCCGACGGCGTGAGCCTGGCGCGGATGCTGGGCGCGCCGAAGCGCGGCATCGGCCCCGGCGCGATCGCCAAGCTGGAGGCCCACGCCCAGGCGCTCGGCGTCCCCGTGGCCGACGTGCTGCTGCGCCCCGACGAGATCCCCGGCCTGCCCGCCGGCCAGCGCGCCACGCTGGGCCAGACCGGCGCCCTGCTGCGCGACGTCCGCGACCACGTGGCCGCCGGCACCCCGCTCGACCGGGTGCTGGAGGAGGTGCTGGAGCGCTCCGGCCTGCGCGACGCGCTCCTGGCCGAGGGGACGTTCGAGTCGCAGGGGCGGATCGAGAACCTGGAGGAGATGGTGCGGGTGGCGGCCGAGTTCGAGGCCACCCAGCAGGAGGCCACGCTCGCGGACTTCCTGGAGGGGATCGCCCTCCAGGCCGACGCCGACCTGGTCGACTCGAGCGGCGGCGCCGTCACGCTGATGACGATCCACAACGCCAAGGGCCTGGAGTTCGACACCGTCCTCATCACCGGGCTCGAGGAGGGCCTCTTCCCCCACGTGCGCTCCGACACGCCGGAGACGCTGGAGGAGGAGCGGCGCCTGTTCTACGTGGGCCTCACGCGGGCCCGGCGGCACCTGACGCTCACCCACGCGGAGAGCCGGGCGATGCACGGCGGGCGCGACTACCGGCTGCCGTCGCGGTTCCTGGGGGAGATCCCGGCCGACGCCCTGGCCGAGCCGCCGGGCGGGCGGCGGCCGCAGCGGCAGACCTGGGCGGGCGCGGCGATGGACGCGCCGGCGCGGGGCGCGGCGTTCGCGACGGGCGACTCGGTGCTCCACGCGACGTTCGGCGAGGGCGTGGTCACGGGGATCGACGGGGGAGGGGACCTGGTGCGGGTGCGCTTCGCGCAGGACGGCTCCGAGCGGCGGCTGATGGCCGGCGCGGCGCCGATGAGGAAGGTGGGCGACTGATGGCCGCGCGGATCATCGACGGCAAGCTGGCGGCGGCGGACCTGCGCGAGGAGGTCCGGCGGGGGGTCGACGCGTTCCGGCTCGCGTACGGCCGGGTGCCCGGGCTGGTGGGCATCCAGGTGGGCGACGACCCGGCGTCCGAGCTCTACCAGGCCGGCAAGGCGCGGGCGGCGGAGGAGACGGGGATGATCTCCCGCCGGGTGGTGCTGCCGGACACGACCACCCAGGCCGAGCTCGACGAGCTGATCGACGACCTCAACGCCGACGACGCGGTCAACGGGATGCTGGTGCAGCTCCCGGTCCCCGACCAGCTGTCCGAGGTGGCGATCGCGAACCGCATCCACCCCGACAAGGACGTGGACGGGTTCTCGCCGATCAACCTGGGGCGCCTGATCCGCGGCGAGCCGGGGTCGGTGCCCTGCACGCCGGCGGGCGTGATGTGGGTGCTCGACCGCGCCGGGATCCCGATCGAGGGCGCCAACGCCGTGGTGGTGGGCCGCAGCCTGATCGTCGGCAAGCCCATGGCGCTGCTGCTCACGGCGCGGAGCGCCACCGTCACCGTGGCGCACTCCAAGACGCGCGACCTGCAGGAGCTGTGCCGCAGCGCCGACATCCTGGTGGCCGCCGTCGGCCGTCCCGAGATGATCCGCGGGGACTGGATCAAGCCGGGCGCCGCCGTGATCGACGTCGGCATCAACCGCACCGACGCGGGGCTGCGCGGCGACGTGGCGGGCGACGAGGCCCGCGAGGTCGCCGGCTGGCTCACGCCGGTCCCAGGGGGCGTCGGCCCCATGACCATCGCCTACCTCTTGGCGAACACGCTGGAGGCCGCCCGGCGACGGGCCGCCCGCAACAAGACCACGGGAGACGACTGACCAGATGAAGATCGCGATTTTCGGCGGCACCGGCGACCTCGGCCGTGGCCTCGCAATCAACTTCGCCGCGGCCGGCCACGAGATCGTCGTGGGCTCGCGGAGCCAGGAGCGCGCCGACCAGGCCGCCGCCACCCTCCAGGAGGCGCTGCCGTCCGGCACGTTCACGCCCCGCGAGAACGTCACCGCGGCCGAGGAGGGCGAGCTGGCGATCGTCTCGATCCCGTGGGAGGGCATCGACTCGACCATCCCGCCGATGGCCGACGCCCTCGCCGGCAAGATCGTCGTGTCGGTCGTGAACGCGCTGAAGTTCGGCAAGAGCGGCGCGATCGCGGAGCAGGGCGAGGCCCTGCCCGCGCAGTCGTGCGCGCACCGCATCCAGGAGCTCGCGCCGGAGGCGAAGGTCGTCGTGGCCTACAACAACCTGCCGGCCGCCGGCCTGCAGGCCCAGCACCACCTCGGCGCCGACGTCCTGGTGTGCGGCAAGAGCCGCGAGGCCCGCGAGCAGGTCATCGAGCTGACGAAGGCGATCCCGGGCACCCGCGCCCTCGACGCCGGCCCCCTCGCCAACGCGCTGATCATCGAGGGCTCCACCGCCCTGATCATCAACCTGAACCGCAAGTACGGCGGCGAGGCGAGCGTCTCCATCTCCGGGCTCGAGAACGCCCCGGAGCGCCCCAGCCGGCCCGCCTCGTGGGCCATGCGTCACTTGGCGTCGACGGTCGACGCCAAGTGACGCATCGGCTCACCAGCCGCGCCAGGTGGTGAGCTCGCTCACGGGCCGGCGCGGCGGGCCCTGGTCCGGCGCCGGGGCCACGAGGCGCCCGATGTAGACGAACCCGACGACCGCCTCCCGGTCCTCCAGGCCGAGGGCGGCGAGCACGTCGGGATCGTCAGCGGCCGCGCCGGTGCGCCACATCGCCCCGAGGCCGCGCGCGTGGGCGGCGAGGAGCATGTTCTCGATCGCCGCGGCGACGGCATCGCGGTCCTCGCGGGCCTCGACCGGGTCATCGCCGGGGTGGACGACGCAGGCGACCACCACCGGTGCGCGCTCCAGGCGCTCCCACACCTCGCCGCGGGCGTCTCCGGTCAGGACGATGAAGCGCCACGGGGCGGTGAGGCGGTGGTTCGGGGCGGAGCCGGCGGCCTCGATCAGCTCCTCCACCAGCTCGCGCGGGAGGGGCTCCTGGCTCACCTTGCCCGACGCTGCGGCGGGTGCGGATGGCGCGGAGGACGGCGTCGCCGTCGCTCATCCGTACCCCAGCTCGTCGAGCTTCTCCTCCCCGAACCCGAGGTGGTGCGCCAGCTCGTGCAGCACGGTGATCCGCACCTGCTCCGCCACCTCCGCGTACGTGTGGTGGCGATCGAGCAGCGGGTGCATGTAGATCGCGATGTGGGCGGGGAGCATCCCCGACGGCAGGAACCCCTCGGTGAGGGGCACGCCGGTGTAGAGGCCGTAGAGCGGGCGCGACCCGGGCGGCACGCGGTCCTCGACCGTGACCGCGACCTCCTCGAACGCCGCCGCGAACGGCTCGGGGATGGTGTCGAGGACGTCGGCCACCAGTTGCTCGAACTCGTCCCGGCCCATCTCCACGGGACCGATGGTACCGGCCCCCGCCGGACGGGGGGTCCGGCGCCGTCCGAGCGTCGGTACCGGCCCGGGGCGGCGCGCGCTTTCCTGAACTGCGTCGGGACGACAGGGAGGTCCGAGCATGGTGAGGCGCACGCTGAGGTTCGTGATCATGCTGGTCGCCGTGGTGGCGGCGGTGCACGCGCTCGCCGGCCATGCGATGGCGGCGCCCGCGCCGCCCCAGCCGGCGCCGATCCCGCTGTCGACGGCCCTGGACATGCTGGAGTCGGGGGCGGCGTCGTCCGCGACGCTGGAGAGCACGCCCGGCGCCACCACCCTCACGGTGAAGGTGAAGGGCGTCGACCGCGTCACGGCGCTCCCCGCCACGCTCATCGAGCGGGTCATCGAGTCGGCGCGCCAGGGGGGCGTGCCGCTGCGGGTGGCCCAGCCGGCCGCGGAGGCCGCGGACGCCCCGGCGGGCGGCGGCCTCGACATCGAAGCCCTCGTCCAGACGTGGGGTCCGCTCGTGCTGCTGGCCGGCCTGGTGGTCGTGTCGGCGCTCGCGCTGCGGATGGCGGGTGGCGCCCGCTTCACGCAGCAGGTGCGCGCGGTGCGGTCGCCGGTGCGGTTCGCCGACGTCGCGGGGGTCGACGAGATCAGGGACGAGGTGGCGGAGATCGCGGAGGTGCTCAGCGAGCCGGCGCGCTTCGAGGCGGTCGGCGCGACGCTCCCGCGCGGGATCATCCTCCACGGCGCCCCCGGCACCGGGAAGACGCTGCTCGCACGCGCCGTCGCCGGCGAGGCCGGCGTGCCGTTCTTCAGCGCCTCCGCCTCCGAGTTCGTGGAGGTCTACTCGGGCCTCGGGTCCAAGCGGGTGCGGGCGCTGTTCGCCGCCGCGCGCAAGGCGGCGCCGGCGGTGGTGTACATCGACGAGATCGACGCGGTCGGCGGGCGCCGCACCGGCCACGCCTCCTCGGGTGAGCGGGAGCAGACCCTCGACCAGCTGCTCGCGGAGATGGACGGCTTCGCGAACGATCCGTCGAAGCCGGTGGTGGTGCTGGCCTCGACGAACCGCCTGGCCGACCTCGACCCCGCCCTCGTCCGCTCGGGGCGCTTCGACCGCAAGATCGCGGTGGGCCTGCCGGGCCGCGAGGCGCGGCGGGAGATCCTCGACGTCCACCTGCGGGGCCGCCCGCTGGCGCCCGGCACCGACTCGGCGGCGATCGCGGCGTTCACGGTGGGCATGGCGGGCGCCGACCTGGCGGCGCTGTGCAACGAGGCGTCGTTCGAGGCGGCCCGCGGGGGCGCCGACGAGCTGTCCCTCCCGCATTTCCGCAAGGCCCTGATGCGCCTCGCGGCGGGCCCGGAGCGCCGCGGCCGGCTGCTGTCGGAGGACGAGCGTCTGCTGGTGGCGTACCACGAGATGGGGCACGCGATCGTGGGGCACATGAGCCCGCTGTGCGACCCCGTGGAGCGGGTGACGGTGATCCCGCAGGGGCAGGCCCTGGGCGTGACGATCGCCCTGCCGACGGAGGACCGGTTCCTGGCGACCCGCCAGGAGTGCGTGGAGCGCCTGGCCATGATGATGGCGGGCCGCGCGGCGGAGGAGATGGTGTTCGGCGAGTTCACGAGCGGCGCGGCCGACGACCTGAACCGCGCCGCCGCCCTCGCCCGCCGGATGGTGGGGGAGCTCGGCATGGGGGCGCCCACCACGACGGCCAGCCTGGCGATCAGCCTCCCCGGCGCGGACGCGGCGGAGGCCGCCGAGCGCACCGAGGAGGCCGCCCGCGGCCTTCTCGAGGACGCCTTCACCACCGCCACCCGGATCCTCGCGGACAACCGGGACCTCCTCCACCGCTCCGCGGACGCCCTCCTCGGCGCGGAGGCCCTGGAGCGCGACGACCTCTTCACCCTCCTCGGCCCCCGTCCCGCCGCCCGGAGGCTCGACCCCACCGGTCCCCTCCCCGCCTGAGCCCCGCCGGAGCCCGCGTCGCCCCCTCAGGGGGCGGCCGGGCCCCGTTTCCGGGGATGCGCCAATTGGCGTCCGCCGACGACGACGAGTGACGCATCCCCCGTGACGGTGGGGCGACACCGCCGGCACGGTTCGGTGCTGCGCCGGTCGTGGCCTCCGGCGCACGATGGGGCCATGGCGAGGTCGTTGTACAAGGCGCGGGGGATGGGGAAGCGGCCGCCGTGCGCGATCTGCATGGGGCCGGGACACGGGCCCCGGGAGGAGCTCCGGCTCCCGTTCGGGATCTCGGTGTGGCTCTGCGCGGAGCACCGGTCGCCGGAGTTCCTGCGGAGCCGGGCGGGCCGGGATTTCGTGGCGTCGTTATCAGGCGTATGGAACGCCGCGGGGTGCATGACGGCCGCGCGGCACCGCGCTGCTCATGACCCACCAGCGCCGCATCATGCCGCCGGGGCCCGCGCCGCGGCCGGGGTCGTACTCGTGGCCGGATCTGCGGCGGGAGGCGGAAGGGAGGTGGGCGCGGGGGGAGGCGGCGGCGCCCGTGATCGCGGAGCTGCGACGGCGCCACGCTCCCGACGCCGCGACGGCGCCCAGCGTCCGGACGATGCAGCGCTGGTTCGCGGAGGGGCGCTGGCTCACCGATGGGCCCGGCGGGTCCGGTCGGGGGCCCATACCTGCGGGGGGCGGCGCCCCGTCCGAGGGACCGGTGGCCCGGGACGACGCCGGCCGTACCGTGATCGTGCAGGACGGGACAGGCGATCCGCGACACGGAGGTCCGAACGATGAAGCGCCGCATGCGCGGGTCGGCTGGGAGCCGCACCACCCAGAGGGGCGTGACGTTCGTCGAGGTTCTGGTCGTGACCATCATCGTCGGCCTGCTCGCCGCGATCCTGGTCCCGACGGTCCTCGGCCAGCAGGAGAAGGCCCAGGGCGGCGCCGCGGAGTCGCTGCTGCGCACCGGGGCCAGTGCGATCGAGTCGGCGTCGGTCAACGTCGGCTACTCCGCGATCACGACCGCGAAGCTCCACGAGGTCGAGCCGAACATCTCCTGGCAGACGGACCCGGGCGCCACCACCAGCGCCAACGCGGTCTCCGTGACCGGCCTGAGCGACGCCGGCTACACCCTGACCACCACGACGCCGTCCGGCCAGACCTACACGCTCGTGAAGGACACGGGGACGGTCCCCACGATCACGCGGACCTGCGGCCCGGGCTGCTCCTGGTAGACGGCCCGGGTGGGCCGGGTCAGCGGTCCTCGGGGAGGAACTGGTCGGTCACGGCGGCGGACGCGTCGACCGGCTTGGTGAGCAGGCCGTTCTGGGTCATCCAGTCAGCGAACTGCGTCCACTGCGGCCGGGTCGACGCCCAAGGTCGGGACGTCGGAGGGGGAGAGCACCGGCGCCGTCTCGCGCAGCTGGGCCTTCACGGTGTCCTCGTCGAGGTCCTTGTTCGCCTCGAGCAGGTGCTCCACCGCGCCCGCCTGGTCGGTCGCCGCCCAGTCCTGGCCCTTCTGCAGGCCGCGCAGGAACGCCCGCACCAGCTCCGGCTTGTCCCGCGCGACCGTGTCGCTCGTGACGACCACCAGCTCGTCGTACGTCGGCACCCCGTGCTCGTCGAGCTTCAGGGCCTCCACCGGCTGGTCCTGCCGCTCCAGGTCCACCAACTCGATGTTCCAGTACGCGCCGATGACGGCGTCCACCTTGCCGGCGGCCAGCGCCGGGCTGAGGTTGAAGCCGACGTTCTTCACGGTGACCTTCGACGGGTCGCCGCCGCCGTCGCGCACCACCGCGTCCAGGAGCGGCCGATCCGACGGCGTGCCCGCCGCCCCGATCGTCTTGCCCTCCAGGTCGTCCGGCCCCGAGATCCGGTCGGTGCGGTAGATCACCGCGTTCAGCGGCCGCGTGACCAGCGCACCCACCGCCACCACCGGGACCCCCTCCGACCGGGCGATCAGCACCTCCGGCTCGTAGGAGATCGCGAAGTCGGCGCGCCCCGCCGCCAGGCGCTTCAGGGCCGCCGACGGGTCGCTCGGCACCTCCGGCGCCACCGTCAGGCCCTCGTCCTCGAAGTAGCCCTCGTCGATCGCGCCGTAGATCCCGGCGTGGTCGGTGTTCGGGAACCAGTCGAGGATGAGGCGGGTGGACTGCAGCCCGGGCTCGCCGCCCCCGTCGTCATCGCCCCCGCAGCCGGCCACGGCGGCCAGGCACGCGGCGGCGGTCAGGATCAGCGCGAGCGCACGTCGCGGGGTCATCGTCGTCTCCATGCGGGTCGGGAGGGGTGGCGGCGGTGGGGGAGGGCCAGGCGCTCCGCGAGGCCGACCAGGCCGAAGAACGCCATGCCGATCACCGCCAGCAGCAGGATCGCGGCGAAGCTGCGGGCGGTGGCGAACTGCGCCGTCGAGAACTCGGAGAGGTAGCCCAGGCCGCGGTCGGCGCCGACGTACTCCGCCACCACCGCGCCCGTCACGGCGAAGACGGCGGCCATCCGCAGCCCGGAGAAGATCGTCGGCATGGCGGCCGGCAGCGTCACCCGCCGGAACGTCCACGCGGGCGACGCGCCGAGCGTGCGCACCGACTGCTCCAGCGCCGGGTCGACCGCCGCGCAGGCCGTCCACGCCGGTCACCACGACCGGGAAGAACGCGATCACGAACGCCACCATCACCTGCGCGGTGCCGTAGTCGAGCCAGATCGCCACGAGCGGCGCCACCGCCAGGATCGGGATCGCCTGGCTCGCGACGAGCCACGGGTACAGGGCGTGCTCGGCGATCCGCGAGCGGGTGATCAGGATCGCCAGCGCCAGGCCGATCACGGCGGCCAGGGCGAAGCCGACGGCCGCCTCGGCGATCGTGGCCTGCGCGTGGAACCACAGCCGGTCGCGGTCGTCCCAGAGGGCGGTGCCGACGTCGCCGGGCGACGGCAGGAGCCACCCTCGCGGCGACGCAACCCAGATCGCCACCTGCCACGCCACCAGCGCGAGGAGGGGGAGGAGCAGCAGCGGCAGCCGGCGCGCCCAGCGCCGGGAGCGGGGCGGCGGGGCCGCCTGCTCGGGGCCGCGGTGGCCAGGCGCTCGAGCGTGCTCACGCCAGGGCCCCCGACGCCCGGAGGGCGCCCATCAGGCGCGCGCGCAGCGCGGCGAACTCCGGTCCGAGGGTGTCGTCCAGGCTCCGCGGGCGCGGCAGGTTGACGGCGATCTCGTCCACGATCCCCATCGGCCGCGGGCCGGCCACCAGCACGCGGTCGCCGATCAGGAGCGCCTCGTCCAGGTCGTGGGTCACCAGGAGCGCGGTGGGGCGGCGCTCCGCCCACGTCGCCCCGAGCACGCCCTGCAGGTCGGCGCGGGTGAGCGCGTCGAGCGCGCCGAACGGCTCGTCGAGCAGCCAGACCCGCGCCGCCGACAGCAGCGTCCGCGCCAGGGCGCCGCGCTGGCGCATCCCGCCCGACAGCGCGTGGGGGTAGTGGTCGCCGAAGCCCGACAGCCCGAACCGGGCGAGCGCCGCGCGGGCCGCCCGCGCCGCCTCGTCGCCCGGCGCGCCGGCCAGCGTCGCCGCCATCGCCACGTTGTCCTCGAGGGTGCGCCACGGCAGCAGGGCGTCGCGCTGCGGCATCAGCGTCAGCGTTCCCAGGCGTGCGGGGGCGGGCCGGCCGTCCAGCAGCACCTCGCCCGCGTCGGGCGCGAGCAGCCCGGCCAGCACCGACAGCAGCGTGCTCTTGCCGCACCCGGAGGGGCCGACCAGGGCGACGATCTCGCCCGGGCGCCACGCGCAGGTCCACGCGGTCCAGGACCGGGACGTCCGCCCAGCGACAGGGTCAGGCCGCGCGCCTCGAGCGCGGGGGCGGCGTCAGAGCGCATGGACCCACCCGCCCGTCCCCGGCTCCCACGGCGCGCCCGTCCGCCCCGCGCAGCACCACGCCCGGCGCCGTGCTCCAGGCGTCCCACCGGCGTGAGGGGCACGTCGAGGGCCCTCCCGGCAGGCCTCCACGGCCCCGGGCGGGAGCGCCGCCAGCAGCTCGTAGTCCTCGCCCGCCGCCGCCGCCAGGTCCGGCGGGGTCGGCGCCCGTCGCCGCGGCCACCTCCGCCACGCCCGGGCGCCAGCGGAAGCGCCGCCAGGTCGATCGCCGCCCGCAGGCCGCACGCCGCCGCCAGACGGCCCGCGTCGAGCGCCAGCCCGTCGGACAGGTCCATCATCGCGGTGGCGCCGCCCTCCGCCAGGCGCCGCCCGGCGAGCCAGCCGCGGCTCGGGGCGCCGCTGGGCGGCGACCAGGGCCGTCGCGCTCCGGGAGCTCCGGCAGCAGGCCGGGGTCCTCCAGCAGCCGCAGGCCGGCGGCCGCCGCGCCGAGCCGCCCGGTGACGCACAGCACGTCGCCCGCGCGGCCGCCCGCGCGGCGGCACGGGATCCACCCCGGCAGCGCGCGCCCCACCGCGGTCACGGCGAGCACCAGCGCCGGGCTGGAGGTGACGTCGCCGCCGGCCACCGTCACGCCCGTCGCGGCGGCCAGGTCGTCCATCCCGGCGTAGAGGTCGTCGATGTCGTCGGGCGCCAGCGCCCCGGGGGGCAGTCCGAGCCCCACGAACGCCGCGACGGGCTCCGCGCCCATCGCCGCCAGGTCGGACAGGTTCACGGCCAGCGCCTTCCAGCCCAGGTCGCGCAGGCCCGGTGGTCGCGCGCCGGAAGTGGACGCCCGTCCACCAGCATGTCGTGGGTCACCACGGCGCGGCCGCCCACGTCGAGCACGGCGGCGTCGTCCCCGATGCCGAGGATGGTCCCGGCCCGGACCGGGTTCGCGTCCGGTGATCCGCTCGATGATCGCCAGCTCCGACATGGAGCGCGTCTCCCTTCGCTGGCATTACCCAGATCAGGTTCGAGGGTCGAGGCCTCCGCCTCCTCTCAGCCGCCCATCGGCAGCTCCCCTGGTTGTCCCGAATGTATCAGCCGCCTGCCCCGTGCGGCGCGCTCAACCCGGCCCGGCCCGGGCCGATACGCAGGACACAGGCGCTCATCGACTGGAGGCGGCGCGGATGGACGGCGTGGACGAGAAGGGCGTGGCGACGGCCGAGGGCGAGGCCCTGGCCCACCAGCTGGTCGTGTTCTCCCTCGCGGAGGAGGAGTACGGCATCCCGATCACCCTGGTGCAGGAGATCATCCGCTACAGCGCGCCGCGGCCGATCCCGGGCAGCCCGTTCCACGTCGAGGGCGTCATCAACCTCCGTGGCCGGATCATCCCCGTGGTGGACCTGCGGGCCCGCTTCGGCATGGGCGGCGAGCGTCCCGAGGAGGCCAAGATCGTCATCGTCGAGATGGAGACGATGGTCGTCGGCGTCGTCGTGGACGAGGTCCGCGAGGTGCTGACCGTGGACGCCGAGCAGTGCGAGCCCGCCCCGGAGGGCGCCGGCGACGGCGACTACCTCCAGGCGGTCGCGAAGCTGGAGGGCCGCCTGGTGGTGCTGCTCGACATGCCGCGTCTCCTCGGCGACCGCGCCCTGGCGGCGTAGCCCCGCCGCGGGGGTCAGCCCCCGCGCGCCCTCCCGTAGCGCTCGAGCGTGAGCTCCCGGCGCTCCTTGTGATCCACCAGCGGGGCCGGGTAGTCGCGACCGATGCGGCACCCGGCCCCGCGCTGTTCCTCGTCGCCCATCCGCCACGGCTCGTGGATGTGCGCGTCCGGCACGTCGCGCAGCTCGGGCACGTAGCGCCGGATGTAGACGCCGTCCGGGTCGAAGCGCTCGCTCTGCAGCACCGGGTTCAGCACCCGGAAGTACGGGCGCCGCGTCGGTCCCCGTCCCCGCGACCCACTGCCACCCGCCGTTGTTGTTGGCCGGGTCGCCGTCGACCAGCCCCCGCATGAAGACCGTCTCGCCGCGGCGCCAGTCGACCAGCAGGTCCTTCACCAGGAACGACGCCACCACCATCCGGACGCGGTTGTGGATCCACCCGTCCTGCGCCAATTGACGCATCCCGGCATCGACGAGCGGGAAGCCGGTCTCGCCGCGGGTCCACGCCGCCAGCCCCGCGTCGTCGTCCTCCCAGCGGATGCGGCGGAACTCCGGCCGCAGCGCCGTCCGCAGGACCTCGGGATGGCGGGCGAGGTGGTGGTGGTAGAACTCGCGCCAGCAGATCTGGCGCCAGAAGGCCTCCCGCCCCTTCGACAGCGCGCCCCGGCAGGCCCAGCGCCCGGCCGATCTGCGGCGCGGTGCACATGCCGAGGCGCAGGTACGCCGACAGGTGCGACGTGGCGTCCTCGCCGGGGAGGTTGCGCGACGCGCCGTAGCGGTCGGCGTCGCCGTCCCGGATGAACCGCACCAGGCGCCTGCGCGCCGCCGCCCGTCCCGCCTCGAGCGGCGGGTCGCCGGAGGGCAGCCGGCCGAGGTCGGCGCCGGTCACGCGGGGGCTGCGGATCGTCGAGGGCGCCGGCACGTGGCCGGGAAGCGGCAGGTCCCGCCACACCCGCGAGAACGGCGTGAACACCAGGTAGCCGTCGCCCGAGGTGCCGGGCAGGTCGGCGAGCTCGGCGACCTGGTCGCCGGCCGACCTCCTCGACGGCCACCCGGGCCTCCTCCAGCGCGGTCCGCACCCGCTCGTCGCGGGCGCGGCCGAGCGGGGAGACCTCCCGCGTCCACGTCACCACGTCGGCCGCCGTCTCGTGGGCCACCTGCGGCACCACCGTCTCGGGCCGGCCGTGCCGCACGATCAGGCGCGATCCCCGGTCCCGCAGGTCGCGGTCGAGCGCCTCCAGGCCCGCCCGCAGGAACCGCAGGCGCGGCAGCGCCTCGTGGTGGCGGCGGTTCAGGATCCGCGGGTCGAGGACGAACAGGAACGCCGCCCGGCCCCCGTCGGCCGCGGCGCGCACGCCGGGGTGGTCGGCCAGGCGCAGGTCGCGCCGGAACCACACGAGCGTGGTGCGCTCGCCGCTCACGCCGTGCCCGCGGCCTCGCGCGCCCGCGTCTCGAGCAGGTCGCGGGTGAGCCGGTGCCGCGCGGCGAACGCATGCGCCAATTGGCGCCCCACCACCGGGGCCGCCAGGCGGCCCGAGCGCGCCGAGCGGCAGGCGGTAGGTGACCCGGTCGGTCATCAGCGTGCGGCCGGGGCCGAGCGGCTGGAACAGGTGCTCGTGCCGCCAGGCCCGGAACGGGGAGCGCTCGGCCACGTCGACGATCCGGCGCGGCGGCTCCACCGCCTCGATCCGCACGCGCCACGTCGTGGCGAGCGGCGACGGCCACTGGCGCATCCGCATGGTCACGAGCGCCCCCGGCGCCACCGGGAAGCGGCCGGTCACGTCGGTGATCCGGGTGCCGCGCGGCGAGATGGACGCGGCGTTGCGCGTGTCGAGGTGGAAGGCGAAGACGTCCTCGACGGGGGCGGCGATCTCGACGGACCGCTCGAAGGCGTGGGGGCGCGCCATCGGCCGATCCTAGGGAGCGGCGGACGGCCGCCGCAGGGGATCCGCCGGGCGGCGGCCTCCGTAGGCCCGGCGGGCTAGGCGGGGACCGGGACGGCGTCGCGCATGGCCGCCACCTGCCGCTCGAGCCCCTCGCGCAGGCCCACCACGGGGGCCCAGCCGAGGACCTCGCGGGCGCGGGTCGTGTCGGCCCAGGTGCTGCGCCACGTGGCCGCGCGCCGTCGGGGACGGCACCACCGGGACGGGGACGCCGGCGATGTCGCCGATGTGGGCGAGGGCCTCGTTCAGGCTCGCCGGGCTGCCGCCGCCGACGTTGAGGACGCCCGAGCCGCGCTCCGCGGCGGCGATCGTCGCCGCCACCACGTCGTCCACGTACGTGAAGTCGCGCACCTGCGAGCCGTCGCCGTGCAGCGGGGCGGGGAGCCGCCGCAGCGCCGCCTCCGCGAACCGGTGGAACGCCATGTCCGGCCGCTGGCCGGGGCCGTACACCGTGAAGTAGCGCAGGATCACGGCGTCGGCGCACCAGCGAGCGGGCCACGCCCTCGGCGGCGAGCTTGGTCACGGCGTAGGGGGATCCGGGCCGGGGCCGCCGGTCCTCGCGCAGCGGCCGCCCGCCGGCGTCGCCGTAGACCGACGACGAGCTCGCCAGCACCAGGCGCCCGCCCCCGCGGCGCGCCATGGCCTCCGCCAGCCGCTCGGTGCCGCGGACGTTGCGCTCGATGTGGGCGAGCGCGCCCGCGCCGAAGCTGTCGCGCACGCCCGCCTGGCCCGCGAGGTGGAACACCACGTCGGCGCCGCAGAGGGCGTCGCGGACGTCGTCGCGCGCCAGGTCGACCCGGGCGAACGCGAACGGCCCGTGCGCCTCGAGGGCGGCGATCCGGCGCCGCTTCTCGGCGACCGGGGTGAAGTCGGTCAGGCGGTCGAGGCCACGGACGGTCCACCCGTCGTCGAGCAGCTGGGCGCAGAGACGCGAGCCGATGAAGCCGGCCGCGCCGGTGACGACGCATGTTCGGGGCACCGAACATAAAACCTATCAGGCGCCGATGTTCACCCTCGGCGGGAGTATCCGCGGGCGCGGCCGCGAGACGCGCAACGGCCGCTGGTGACGCGGATCGTGCGCTGCACCTTCGCCTGGCCCAGCGCCGAGCTCAGGCGCAGGCTCACGGTCATCCGGCCCCCGCAGGTGGGGAAGCGGCGGGAGGCGCACCGCGACGCTCTGGCGGCGGGCCGAGGCGAGGCGGCCGCCGCGGTGCAGCGTGATCCCGGCGCCCGAGATGTCGGCCGCCCACTGGAGCGGGCCGCGCCCCTTGGCGGTGAACGCGATCGTCACGCACGTGCCGCACGCCTTGGGCCGCGAGGCCGACACGGACGCGAGCGCCGGGCGCGCCGACGACAGCAGCGAGCCGCTGTAGCCCGCCGCGCCGGACTGGACGGGACCGGCGGCCGCCGCGGCGCAGTTGCGGTTGGCGTCGCAGGCCGTCGCGCGGTACCAGCGCCGGACTCCCGCGTCGGCGGGGTCGGTGATGCGCATGGCACCGGTCGCGTCGGGCCCGATCGCTGCGAAGTTCACCCCGTCCGACGAGCCCTCCAGGCGGACGGAGGCCACGGCGGCGTGCTCCGAGGCGTAGGAGGTCGTGTCGCGGACGGTCACCGACACCGCCACGCCGCCGGAGGAGGGCGTCGCCACCACGGCCGGCACCGGGGGCGTCACGTCGTAGCGGCGGGCGGCGGCGACCGCCGCGGTCAGGTCGACCACGCCCGCGCCGGTGCGGGAGTTCCATCCGCTGCCGAACGTCTGCCGGGCGGTGCGCCGCAGCACGTCGGCCGTCTGGGCGGCCGAGAGCCGCGGGTTGGCGCCGCGGACGAGCGCGGCGCCCCCGGCCACGATCGGCGCCGCGAAGCTCGTGCCCTCGGCGTAGCCGTAGCGGCCGGCCGACGCGGACCCGGTGCTGAGCGTGCGCAGGCACCCGCCGTCCGACCAGAGCGTCGCCTGCTGCGGGATGGTGGAGAACACGCCGTCGCCGCAGTCCTCCGCCGATCCTGCGCCGGGGGCGCTCAGGGTCACGGCCTCGTTGGAGGTGGAGAAGGGGGCGGGCGCGCCGGTCGGGTCGACCGCGCCGACGCTGACGCCGTTGCTCCAGCCGCCGCGGGAGCCGCCCGAGGGCCGCCGCCGGGTAGACCGCGGTGTTCCCGGAGGCCCGCGTGTTGCCGGCCGCCGCGACCACCAGCACGTCGCGCGACGTGGCGTAGTCGAGCGCCGCGCGCTCGGCCGCCGAAAGCGTGGGCCCGCCGAAGCTCAGGTTCACGACCGACGCCCCGGCGTCGACCGCCGCCACGATCCCGGCGGCCGCGTTGGCGCTGGTGATGGAGCCGGTGGTCGTCACCCGGATGGGGAGGACGGTGGTGCTGCCGGCGACGCCGCGTGTGCCGATGCCGTTGCCGTCGATCGCCGAGATGAGCCCGGCGACGAACGTGCCGTGGCCCACGAGGTCCTTCGGGTCGCGCTCGCCGAACGCGACGTCGCGCCCCGTCCCCACACGTCCGACCAGATCGGGGTGCGTCCCGTCGATGCCGCTGTCGACCACCGCAACCCTCGCCCCGGACCCGCCACCGACCGCGGCGATCGCCGGCCCGGCGCCCACGGCGTCGTAGGCCCAGTCGTACGGCCGGCCGGTGGTGCCGTCGATGCTCGACGACGGATCGACGAGCAGCGCCCGCGGCCGCGTCGGCTCGATCCAGCGCACCCGGCCGTCGCGGGAGAGGAGCCGCCGCACCGGGTCGGTGCTCACGCGCGGCAGGAACAGGGCGTCGATGCGGGGGAGGGCCTGGACACGGAGGCCGGCGAGCTTGAGCACCCGCGTGACCGAGGCGACGTCGCCGGATCCCTTCACGCCGACGATCGTGCCGGGGTCGGTGGGGACCGGGTCGTCGGGCGCCGGCGGCAGGCGGACGACGCTCGGGGGAACCGAGGCGGCGGCCGGCGACGCGGCGAGCGCGGCGACCGCGCCGGCCATCGCGAGCACGGCGACGTGCGTCCATCGGCGCACGGGAGGCACGCGTCGGAGGGCGCGGGGCATGGCGCGCACCTTATGACGGACGTCGCCCGGCGCCACTGGACGATCGGGCGGTATCGGGGGCGGAACCGATACGGCCGATAGCAGGGGAGACACCCCCTCTCAGGAGCATCCGTGACCCGTCCACGCCGCCGCGCCGCTCCCGTCGTCCTGCTCGCCCTCGCCGTCGCCGCCGCCCTCCCGGGCGCCGCGTCGGCGCGGACGTCGATCTTCTACGACGAGCAGGACGCGGTCCGCGTGCTCACCGACCCGTCGGGGGCGGGCGATCCGATCGACGCCTCCCGGGGCGCGCTGCGCCAGGACCCCGGCGCCGGCGGTGTCTTCGACCCCGCCGGGAACGACGCGGCCCACCGCATCGCGAAGCTCGCGGCGGGGGAGATCGAGGGGCTGTCGCCCGAGGCGATGGCCGACCGGATCGAGGACGAGATCGACGACCCCGAGATCCCGAACACGTCGGGGCTGGTGGCGATCGACGAGATCGGCAACCGCTGGAACGACGGCAAGGTGCGGATCACCTACTCGTTCGTGAGGGTCCGCGGCAAGCGGATCCGGGTGGCGACAGGCAACAAGATCGTGGTCACCAGGAAGGGCTGGAAGCTCGTGAAGGGCGCCGCCGCGCTGCCGGCGGTGGACCCGTCGAGCCCGGGGGCGAAGCTCTCGACGGCGATGGACCTGCTGGCCGCGCGCCCGTACCCCGGCGGCGGCACCTACGCCGAGCGCGTGCACCTGTACATCGCGCCCGCGTTCTCCACCTCGATCGCCGCGGGCCGCGGGCCGCACCGTCACCTCGGCAACGACGGCAAGCCGCACCGCGCCACGTGGCGCGGGGTGATGCCCGCGGTCGCGAAGGCGGGCGGCGTCTGGCTCGAGATGTACCACCACGACGGCACCCTCACGTCGATGACGGCGAAGGAGTGGCGGACGGTGCCGCGGGGCTTCGCGTCGTACGCCGACGCGCTTCGGCGCCCAGACCGGCCGGATCCACCTGCTGATCGGCGGCACGCCCGCCCCCGCCGGGTCGTCGGGGTGCGGCGAGGCGATGGCCTGCCAGTGGGCCCTGGCGGGGTCGACGCCCACCGGGCTGGCCATGCTGGCGAACGGCCCGGGGGCCTATCGTCTGGGCGCGCAGGCGGCCGCCTGGCGGGCCGAGTACAACCGCGCCCTCCCGGGGCGCTAGGGGACCGGCTGGTCCATTACAGTCCGGCCACACCATGGGCCGTCGCGGCCCCACTGGAGGCGCGTGGCCGCACGACCCATCACCGAGCTCGAACCCCGGGAGGACACCGGCTCCCACAAGCGGCCGGCGCTCCTGCCGCCGCCTGCGCCGCCCCCGCAGCCCTCGCGCGTCCGCCGCGCCGGCCGCGACCGGGCGGCGCTGCTCGTCTGGGGGCTGGCCGCCGCGTGGGCCGGCCTCTTCTCCTGGCTGTCGGTCCAGCGCTACCGCGGGTTCTCCACCGGCCGGTTCGACCTGGGGAACATGGTCCAGGCCGTCTGGAGCACGGCCAACGGGAGCTTCCTGGACACCACGGACGTCTCCGGGGTCCAGTTCAACCGCCTCGGGGCCCACGTCGACCCGGTGCTGGCCCTGTTCGCGCCGCTCTGGATGGTCTGGTCGAGCCCCGAGATGCTGTTGGTGGCCCAGGCGGTGATCGTCGCCGTGGGTGCCCTGCCCGCGTTCTGGCTGGGACGGCGCTGGCTGGGCGACGACCGCCTGGCCGTGGCCGGCGCGGTGGCCTACCTGATGGCGCCGGGCCTGATGCACGCCACGCTGTTCGACTTCCACCCGGTCACGCTCGCGGCGCCGCTCCTGATGTTCTGCATCTGGGCGGCGGAGGAGGCGCGCTGGGTCACCCTGGGCGTCTGCGCCACGCTGGCGGTGCTGTGCCAGGAGCAGGTGGGCCTGCTGATCGCCGCGCTCGCGGTCTGGCTGTGGTTCCGCCACCCGGACCGGCGGCGGGCGGCCCTGATCCTGGGCGCCGGGGCGCTCGCGTGGGTGGTGATCGCCTTCGCGGTGATCCTGCCGTCGTTCGCGCTCGACGGCGTCAACCCGCACCTGACCCGCTACTCGTCGCTGGGCGACAGCCCGGGCGAGATCCTCCTGAGCTTCGTGACCCGTCCGTGGGACGTGGCCGAGATCGTCCTGACGCCCGGCCGCCTCGCCTACGTGCTCGGCCTGCTGGTCGCCACGCTGTTCCTGGCGCTCGCGGCACCCCTCCTGGCCCTGGTGGCCCTGCCGCAGCTGGTGATCAACCTGTTCGCCAGCACGGGCCCGGCGCAGACCGTCGAGTACCACTACGCGGTGCTGCTGGTGCCCGTCCTGGTGGCGGCCGCCCTGCTGGGGCTGGCGAACCTGCGCGCGCGGGGCCTGCGCAACCCGTTCGGCCGGGTGCTCGCGGACGGGCGGCGGATGGCCACGGGCATCGATCGCCGCGACGCTGCTGACCGGCGTGTTCCTGGGACCGCTGCCCCTGTGGGGCTGGGTGCCCGGCGGGTGGGGCGGCAGCCCGATGCACGCGTTCACGGTCGACGACCACGCGCGCGCCCTCCAGCGGGCGGTGGACATGATCCCCCAGGGCGTCCCGGTCTCGGCGACGAACGAGGCGGGGTCCCACCTGTCCGCGCGCGAGCGGATCCACCTGTTCCCGAAGCTGCGCGACGCGCAGTGGGTGCTCTACGCGGAGGGCGCCCGCTCCCGCGCGATGGCGCGCGACCGCCCGACGCTGCGCCCGCTCGGCACGTACAAGAAGCTCCAGCTCCTGCGCGACAGCTCCCAGTGGAAGCTGGTGCTCGCCGAGGACGGGGTGCTGCTCTACCGCAAGGTCTCGCGGGCCGCCTCGTAGGCGACCTGGGCGCCCTCCACGGCGGCCACCCGCTCCTCGCCGGTGATCGTCGCGCGGGCGCGCGCGACGGCGTTGGAGGCCTCGATCCCGGTCAGGGAGTCCTGGAAGCGCGGCGCCACGTGGCGGGCGATGAGCTCGTAGCTGCGCAGCACCGCCTCGCGCGGCGCCCAGTCGGTGGCGGTGATCATCAGGCCGCCGATGCCGCCGGAGCGCTCGTGGAGCCGCTCGATCGCCGCGACCAGGTCGTCGGGGGTGCCGACGACCCACGCGCCCATCTCGGCCATCTGCTCCACGATCCGGTCCCGCGGGCCGGGGACCGGCGCCGGCCGGCCGGTGACGCCCTGCGTGTAGTCCATGACGAAGGCGGCGGCGCCGTCCCGGGTCTGGGCGATCGCCTCGGCGCGGGTGTCGGCGACGTGGACGGGCATCACGATCCGCCACTCGGCGCGGTCGACCGTCGTGCCGGCGCGCTCGGCCTCCTCCTCGGCGGTGCGCCACTGGGCGGCCAGGTCGATCGGCCCCCGCGGCCCGCGGGCGACCGCCAGCGACAGCACGCCCGGCGCCGTGGCGCCCGGCGAGCACCATGCCCGCCGGCGACTCCATGCTGGTCACCGCGATGGGCGGGTGCGGCCGCTGGTACGGGCGCAGCTGCAGGACGGCGTCGGTGAGCGAGAACCAGTCGCCCTCCACGCTGAACGGCTCCGTCTCGGTGAGGAGCCGCACCACCACGTCCAGGGCCTCCGCCATGCGGGGCCGCAGCAGGTTGGGGTCGATGCCGAGCATCCGGGCGTCGGTGAGGTGACCCCCCGGCCCCACGCCGAAGTTGACGCGGCCGCGGGTGAGGTGGTCGAGCAGCACGATCCGGTCGGCCACCATCAGCGGGTGGTGGTAGGGGAGGCTCACGACCCCGGTCCCCAGGCGGATGTGCTTCGTCCGCTCCGCCGCCACGGCCAGCACGATCTCGGGCGCGGCGATCGTCTCCCAGCCGGTGCTGTGGTGCTCGCCGACCCAGGCCTCGTCGTAGCCCAGCTCGTCGAGCCGCACGATCAGCTCGAGGTCACGCTCCAGCGCCAGCGTGGGGTTCTCGCCGGGCTCGTGGTACGGGGCCAGGAAGACGCCGAAGCGCATGCGCACGCGGGGGAGCCTACCGGGACGCGGCCGCCTCCGGCTCGCCCCGGCCCCGCAGGGGCGACAGCAGGCACCACGCCGTCGCGACCACCACCATCAGGAACCCGGCGCCGCGGACGGCGCCCGCGATCGCGCCGGCGCTCCCGAGCGCGTCGAATCCGTCGGGCCCCAGGGCGTACGCCCAGTCGTGGGTCCCGCCGATCAGCTCCAGGCGCTCGTACGGGGCGTCCGCGATGTAGGCGGCGGCGTCGTGGGCCGACGTTCCGGCCCAGGCGAGGCAGACCATCGCGGAGAGCGGCTCGTGCCGGACCACCCAGAACGCCGCCGCCAGGGCGAGCGGCAGGGCGACCTGCGCGGCCGACCCCGCCATCGCGGTGATGAGGGGCGGCGCGAGCGCCGTGGCGACGTGGCCGAACTCGTGGACGCAGAGGTCGATCCAGCCCAGCAGGGGCACCCGCGCGTCGCGCCCGAAGGCCAGCAGGCCGAGCGCGGCGCAGGCCGCCGCGGCGGCCAGGTTCCGCCAGGGGACGCGGGATCCGGCGAGGGCGTCGATGTCCACGTCATCGGCATCCGGGCGGCCGCTCCAGAGGCCTGGTCCCGGGCCCGGCGGGGGTTCGCGTTCCCCGTCACCGGGAACGTGCGGGGACCGGACCAACGATAGGAGACGCCATGTACATCGGTGCTGGAGCCCTCGTCATCATCCTGATCATCGTGCTGCTGATCATCCTGCTGTGAGCGCCGCTGCGGGCCCCGGCACCCGCCGGGGCTCGCGCGCGCGGGCGCGCCGGACGATGATGAGGTCGTGCGCGTCGCGATAACCGCCCTCGTGGCCGTCGTCCTGGGGCTGGCCGCCGCCGCCGCGGCGACGGCCCCGCTGCCCGGCGCACCGGCCTGCCCGGTGCTGCCGGCCGACAACGTCTGGAACCGCCCGGTGGACGGGTTGCCGGTGCTCGCGGGCTCGGACGCGATCGTGCGGTCGATCGGGCTCGACTCGTCGCTGCACCCCGACTTCTCGGATGCCGGCCGCTACGGGATCCCCGTCAACGTCGTGACGGCGAGGACGCCGAAGTCCCGCGTCCGGTTCGACTACGCCGACGAGTCGGACCGCGTCCGCTACCCGATCCCCGCACGGCCCAGGATCGAGCGGGGCGGGGACCGGCATGTGCTGATGGTCGACCGCGGCACCTGCCGGCTCTACGAGCTGTTCGCCGCCCAGCGCACGCGGTCCGGCTGGCGCGCGGGCTCCGGCGCCGTCTACGACCTCCGCTCGAACCGGCTCCGCCCGGCGGGGTGGACGAGTGCCGACGCGGCGGGGTTGCCGATCCTGCCCGGCCTGGCGCGCTTCGACGAGGTGCGCACCGGCACGATCGACCACGCGCTGCGCTTCACCGCGCCGCGCACCCGGAGCGCCTACGTGTACCCGGCCCGCCACGCCGCCGGCGCGGGCAACGACCCGGCGCTGCCGCCGATGGGGCTGCGGGTGCGGCTGAAGGCGTCCGTGCCGCTGGCCGGCTTCGGCCCCCAGGCGCGCGTCGTGCTGACGGCGCTGAAGCGCTACGGGATGATCCTGGCCGACAACGGATCGCCGTGGTACGTGACCGGCGCGCCGGCCGCGGGCTGGGACGACGACGACCTGCACGGCCTGGGCCGGATCACCGGCGCGGACTTCGAGGTGGTGGACACCCGCGGCCTGCGCAACGGCCGCTGAGCCGCGGCGCGCCGCTCAGGCGGGGTCGCGCCAGGTCTCGAGCCCCCGCAGCAGGGTCTCGAGGCCGAACTCGAACAGCTCCTCCTGGCTGTCGCCGGCGACCGACCTGAGCAGGTCGTCCAGCGCGGGGGAGTCCGACGGCGGCGGCGCCTCCCCGGGCGCGCGTTCCGCGAACGTGAAGCCCATGACGTAGCGGGACAGCATGCGGGCCGCCCGGATCGCGGTGCGCCGGTCGAACCCCGCCGCCTCGAGCGCCCGGATCGCCTCCTCGGTCATCCGGCTGGCCGCGGCGTAGGCGGGCAGCGGGCGCGAGGCGAGCAGCGGGAGCGCGTTGCGGTGTCGCAGGACCACCCGGCGGAACGTCCGCCCCGACGTCCGGAGGGCGTTCACCCAGTCGCCGTCGCCGGCGTACGCGACGTCCATCTCGGCGATCATCAGCTCGATCACGCCGTCGAGCAGCGCCTCCTTGTTGGGGACGTGCCAGTACAGCGACATGGCCTCGACGCCGAGCT
Organism: Miltoncostaeaceae bacterium; assembly: GCA_963749475.1. Classification (GTDB taxonomy): domain Bacteria; phylum Actinomycetota; class Thermoleophilia; order Miltoncostaeales; family Miltoncostaeaceae; genus Miltoncostaea. Next base: position 77,011 of record CAVVMP010000007.1, on the reverse strand, counting down.
CGGCGGCCACGGCGCGCATCGTGCACGCGTCCAGGCCGCGCTCGTCGATGATCGCCAGGGCCGCCCGGAGCACGGCGTCGCGGTTGAGACGTGGACGCTCCGAGGTCACGGGGGCTTATCCTTCCAGTTCCGGGAGGGATGTGTTCCCGGGCGGGGGCCGTCAGATCGTGAGGACGTCCCCGTCGGACGGGATCAGCACGCGCTCGGCCGACCCCGGCCTCCGCGACCGCGGCGGCCAGGGCCGCGCGGGTCTCCACGCAGTGGTTGATCGCCTCCATGTGCACGGCGACGACCCGGGCGCGAGGGGCGGCCTCGGCGACCGCGACCACGTCGGCGGCCTCCATCGTGACCGTGCCGCCGTTCAGGAAGGTGGCGGCGCCGGCGTTCACCACGATCACGTCGGGGTCGTGCGCCGCGACGGCGTCGGCGACCTCGTCGCACCAGACCGTGTCGCCCGCGACGTACAGCGTGGGCTCGCCGTCCGCGCGCACCACGAACCCGCTGACCGGCGCGAGCCCGCGGACGACCTCCTCGGTCCGCCCGTGCCGCCCGCCCGTCCGGGCGACGGCGAGGCCCTCCCAGGCGACGGCGTCGCCGGCGGGGACGGGACGCGCCTGGAGCCCGATGGGCTGGAGGTCGCCGAGGTCCTCGGGCTGGCAGAACCAGGGGACGCCCGGCGGCACCGTGGTGACCCCGGCCGCGTCGAAGTGGTCGACGTGGGTGTGGGTCAGCAGCACGGCCTCGATCCCGGCGGTGGCCTCGGCGGCGGACATCGGAAGCTCGACCAGCGGATTGGGCCGCTCGTCGGGCGTTCCGCGGACCGGGCCGCGCGCGTTCGCCGGGTCGAGCATCGGATCCACCATCAGCCGGCGGCCGGCGGCGTCGATGATGAGCGTCGCGTGGCGGACGAGGGTCAGGCGCACCGGGGACGATGCTATCCGGCGGGGGAACGGCCCGTTCGGCCCTCATCCTCCGTTGCGACATAACATCAGTTCGCGTGCGCGGGGCACCGCGCGGAGCCGTGGGTCAGGAGAAGTCGGCCGTGAGCCAGCGCTCGGGACGCGCGGTGAACAGCGTGATCGTGGCCTCGGGGTCGCCGGTCTCCTCGGCGGCCATGCCCTCGGCGGCGTCGGGCGGCAGGTAGCGCGACGCGATCCTCAGCACGTCGGCGGCGGCCGGCGGGCCCGTCGCGAGGACGCGGCACTCGACGGTGACGTACCGGTACGGGAACTCCGGCTCCTGGACGGTCAGCGTCACGGCGCCGGCGTCCTCGATCAGCGTCACCTTGCGGGCGGTGCGCCCCTGGGTGCTGGTGAAGAACGTGACGTCACCGCCGGCCGCGTACGCGTAGAACGTCGGCGTGCTGTGCGGCGGGCGGCCGTCCGCGCCCGCGACGCTCAGCACCGCCACGCGCGGCTCCGCCAGGAACGCCTCGCGCTCGGTTCGGGTCATGCGGCGCATGGGTGCCTCCTCGGGTCGGGAGCGATGCACCTCTGACGGTCCCCGGGCGCCGGACTCATCGGTCGCGCCCGGCGGCCGGGCTCAGGCGACCCGCAGCCGGACCTGCACGCCGCGCGGGCCCACGCGGGAGTGGCCGCGCTCGACGGTGCGCACCACGGCCCGCCGGCCGGCGCGGAGGGCGCGCGCGCCGCGGGAGGCCAGCGGCACGGCGACCGTCCCGTCGCCGCCGACCGGGAACGCGTAGCGCGCGTGCCCCAGGACCCTCGCGGGCCGCGCGGCGGAGCGCACGGTGAGCGTCCCGCGACACCCCGGCCGGGAGGCGCGCGGACAGGCGAACCGCACCAGCGCCCGTCCGCCGGCGATCGTGAGCCGCCCACCCGCGACCGTCCCGGGCGGGCTGTCGTCGCGCGCGTGGCGGGCGATCGACTCGCAGTCCGGCGCGAGGACGAACCCCGTGGTCCCGCGCGTGGCGACCGTGGTCACCGCGTCCTGGAGGTCGAGGTCGGCGCGGTCGCTCCCCGGGCCGCAGGTGATCGTGTCCCGGACGCCGTCCACGGCGAGCACGAAGTCGTCGCCGGTGCCCGCGTCGAGCGTGTCGGCGCCGCCGCCGCCGACCAGGTGGTCGCGGCCGGCCGCGCCCTTCAGGGTGTCGTCGGACCCGCCCCCGACCAGCGTGTCGTCGCCGCTGCCGCCGAGCACCCGCTCGATCGAGGTGAGGTCGTCGCCCTCGCCCGCCTCGCCGTCCCCGAGGTCGTTGTTGACGTGGACGTCGAGGTCGCCGGTGCGGCGGCTGTAGTCGACGGTGTCGGTCCCGACGCCGCCCCGGATGTCGTCCGCGCCGTCCGGCGCCCCGGTCGTGTCGGAGAACGTGTCGTTGCCGTCGTCGCCCTTCTCCAGGTCGTCGCCGGCCCCGCCGACGATCTGGTCGTCGCCGAAGCTGCCGGCGAGGTCGTCGGCGTTGTCGCCCCCCGCGATGATGTCGTTCCCCGCGCCGCCGTTGACCCGGTCGAGGCCCGCGCCGCCGTTCAGGACGTCGGCGCCGTCGCCGCCGCCGAGCACGTCGCCACCCTCGTTCCCGGACAGCGTGGCCGGCAGCGGTCCCGGGGCGCGCAGGTCGTCGGCCCCCGAGCCGCCGTTCGCGGTGACCGACGGGTTGTACGCGTCGGTGATGGCGAGCAGGCCCAGCGGGCAGAAGTTGGTGTCCGCGAACGGGGGGTTCGGGTCGTTCGGCACGACGCGCAGGTCGTCGTCGCCCGGACCGAGGATCGCGGAGACCGGCACCGTGGGGACCCCGGCGCCGGGGTCGATCACGAAGCAGGTGGAGCTCACGGACGTGCTGCGGTCCGGCGGCGGGTCGGACGGGCCGATCGTGACGCGGTCGTCCCCGTCGCCCGTGTGGATCGTCACCGACCGCGGGAACAGCGGGCAGGTCACCGTGTTGGCGATCAGGTTGATCGCGTCGCAGCGCCGGTTCGGGAGCACGTTGACGTCCGGGCTCGAGATGGAGGGATCCCCGAACGCGAGCTGCTCGACGCGGACGGTGTCGATGCCGGGACGGATCGCGAACCCGTGGTTCCCGTCCGCCGCCGCGACGCCGACGACGGTGACGTCGAGGGCGTGCGTGTCCGCGTTGAAGCTGACCTCCGCCAGCCCGAGCGCCTCCCCCGCCGCGGGCCCGAGCGCGGCGGCGGCGACCGCGGCCACGAGCCAGGCGCGCCTCATGCGGCGACCCTACGTTCGTGAGCGCCGTCTCATCAACCGGGGTCCGGGCGCACCGGTACGATCACCGCCGACCCGGGAGGCGCCCATGAGGCTCGAACCGCTGTACCGAACGGTGTTCCGCTATCCCGACGGCGGGCGCGGCACGGTGCTGGAGGGCGAGGCCGGCAGCGAGGGGCACTACTTCTTCGTGGCCGAGGGCGAGGTCGAGGGCCGGGTGACGGGCCGCCTCCAGGGCGCGAACCACCCGCGCTCGCGCGTGGACAAGAACGCGCTGCCCGACATCCAGGGCGCCATCGAGACCGGCGACGGCGCGACGATCATCTTCAGCTACCGGGGGTTCGCCCGGCCGTACCCGCCGGAGGCCCGCCAGATCGTGATCGCCGCGACCCACGTCTGCGGCGACGAGCGCTACGCGTGGCTCAACGACGTCGTGTGCGTCGGCACCGGCGAGTTCCGCCCGCGCGAGGGCCCGGTGGAGGCGCGCGGCGTCGTCGGCGCGAAGGTGGACTTCGTGATCGACGTCGCCGAGCTGGTGTGGGAGCCGATCCCCTGACGACGGAGGCGACGTGTACCTGCTGATGGCGCGCTACACCCGGCCGATCGAGGAGGTCAACGCCCTTCTCGAGGACCACAAGGCCTGGATCGGGCGCAACGGCGACAAGATCCTGCTCACCGCCCGCGAGGAGCCGCTCATCGGCGGCCTGATCCTGGCCCGCGCCGGCAGCCTCGACGAGGTCTGGGCGATGATCCGTGAGGACCCGTTCCACGCCTCCGGGATGGCGGAGTACGAGGTGCGCGAGTACCGGCCGGTGCGCGCCGCGGCGGGCGTCGAAGGGCTGCTCGAGTCCGGCTGATCAGGGCCCGGCGGGCTCCTCCAGCGTGTCGGGGAGCCCGAACGCCGGGAAGAACCGCGGCGTCACGAACCCGTCCACCTGGGCGATCCGGCCGCCCCGGAGCGTGAGCACCTGGAGGGCGTACGGCCGGAACGCGCCGGTCTCGGGATCCCGGTTGTACGCGGCCAGCGCGGGCTGGCCGTTCGCGCTCGTGCGCACCAGGCGGACGTCGCGGACGCCGGCCTCGAAGACCTCGCGTTCGCGCGACCAGCGCCGCGCGAACGCCCACCGCTCCAGGAACACGCGCGCCGCGTCGCGGCCCGCGTACCAGGTGGCCATCGGCGGCATCGTGACCACCACGTCCTCCGCCAGCATCTCCACGACCGCGTCCACGTCGCCGGCCTCCCAGGCCGCGACGTAGCGGTCGACGATCTCCCGCAGCCCGGCGTCGCCGAGCGACCGCGCCACGGCCTGCTGGCTCTCGTCGGGCAGGCGGTCGTCGAGCGACGCGCGGGCCCGCTGGAGGGCGCTGTTGACCGACGCGACGGTCGTGTCGAGCTCCTCCGCCACCTCGGCGGCCGAGAACCCCAGCACCTCGCGCAGGATGAGCACCGCCCGCTGGCGCGGCGGCAGGTGCTGCAGCGCGGCGACGAACGCCAGCTCGACGCTCTCGCGCATGTCGTAGCGGGCCTCCGGCGCGGCCTCATCCAGGCGCGCGGCCGAGCCGTTCGTCGGGAAACGGCTCGATCCACACCGACTCCACCAGCGGGCGCCCGGGCCCGTCGTGCGGGTCGGACGCCGGCCCGTGGTCGAGCGGCAGCATCCGCGCCGGCCGGCGGGCGAGCGCGTCGAGGCAGGTGTTCGTGGCGATGCGGTACAGCCACGACCGCACCGAGCTGCGGCCCTGGAACCGCGGCAGCCCGCGCCAGGCCCGCAGGAGCGCGTCCTGCAGGGCGTCCTCGGCGTCCTGGACCGAGCCCAGCATGCGGTAGCAGTGCGCCTGGAGCTCCCCGCGCCGGGGCGCGACCAACTCCGCGTAGGCGCCCTCGTCGCCGCGCCGCGCGGCCTCGAGCAGGACCTCCTCCGACATCCGCATCCTCCGGAGGCTAGACCCGGGGACGGCCGTCCCGGAAGCTGGCGCCATGGAGCGCGTGGCCGCCGCCGGGTTCACGATCGCCTACGAACGCGCCGGCCACGGGCCGCCCCTGCTGCTGCTGCACGGCGGGGCGAGCGATGCGGGCGAGTGGCGGGCGGTGGCCGGGGACCTCGCCCGGGACCACGACGTCGTCGCATGGGACGCGCCCGGCTGCGGCGGCTCCAGCGACCCGCCCGTCCGGTTCTCGCTGCCCGGCTACGCCGACGTCCTGGCGGCGTTCATGGCCGCGGTCGGGCTCGGCGACGCTCACGTGGCGGGCCTCTCGTTCGGCGGCGGCCTCGCGATCCAGCTCGCGGGGCGCCACCCCCGGCGGGTGCGGAGCCTGGTCCTGGTCTCGGCGTACGCCGGATGGGCCGGATCCCTGTCGCCGGCGGAGGTCCGGGCGCGGCGCCGGACGGTCGCGGAGGAGCTCCGACACCCGGACCCCGGCGTGCGGCCCGTCCCGGCGATGACGATGCTCGACGCCTTCGCGCAGGCCGACCTCCGCGGCGTCCTGGGCGGCATCCGCGTCCCGGCGCTGGTGGTCCACGGGTCGGAGGACGCCCGCGCCCCGCGGCCGGTCGCCGAGGCGCTCCGGGACGGCATCCCCGGCGCCCGCATGGCCGTGCTCCACGGCGCGGGGCACGTCTGCACGCTCGACGCCCCCGACCGCCTGGCCGCCGCGATCCGCGACTTCCTCATCGCCGTGCGATGAGCCACAGGGCGGCCGTCCGGGCGTCCCGCTACCGTGCGGCGCACCCGACGACCGGAGCGACACCGTGACACCTCCCGCGCCACCGTCAGCGCCCACGCCGCCCCCCTCCCCCTCCGCGCCCAGCCCGTGGCCGGACCCGACGTACGAGGGCTGGTCCGGCCTCTGAGCCACCCCGGCGGCCGCCCGATTTCGGGGCGGCCGTGGTATGAAACGGCGTGCTGACCGGCCGACAGGTCGCGCTCCTGGCGGCCCTGGGGGTCGCCGCGGGGGCCATCGGCTTCGCCGGCGCCGCCGCCCTCGGCGGCGATGACCCGTCCCCCGCCCCGCCGTCCGTGATCGCGGCCCAGGCCGAGGAGGCCCCGCCGGAGGAGGCGCTCCTCGTCCCGCCGCCGCCCGCGGCCCCGGCACCCGCGGATCCCGCTCCGCAACCGGTTCCCGAGCCCGATCCCGCGCCGCCCGCCACCGTGCCGGAGCCCGCGACCGAGCCGCCACCGGCGACCGCCGCCGCCCCGCGGCGCCCGCCGGCGCGGACGGCGACGGAGCCCGAGCCCCGGCCCGCCCCGGAACCGGCGCCGGCCCCGCAGCCCGAGCCGGAGCCGGAGCCCGCGCCGGCGCCGCTGCGCCCCTCCGTCGCCCGGCTCACGGCGCCGGAGCCGCCCGCCGGGCATCCGGATCCCGGCCGCGGCCGTGCCCGCGGGGTGGGACGCCGCCAAGCGGACGCTGGCGGGGGCCCTGTCACGGGCGTCGGAGGGATCCGGCGAAGCCTCCGACATCCGCCGTCAGCTCGACCTCTGGCGCACCTACCTCGGTCCCGGTGCGGCGCCCGCCCCCGACGGCCGCAGGGCCACCGTCGCCCGGGCGCTCCGGGCGAACGCCTGGTGGTTCGCCACCCGTGGGTCGCCGCGGCAGCGGGTGCTGCTGCGCGACCCCGACGGGATCATCCTCACGTACCGGGCGGGCCAGGGCTTCGTGGTGAACCCGGTCGCCACCACCGGCCGCTGGCGCGACCTGAACGCCGACGTGCCCGCCGCGCGGCTCGCGGAGGCGCTGCTCACGATGGCCGTCCCCCGCCGGGCCGGAGACCGCAGCTTCCTGGCGTGGGAGTACTACGACGTGGCCGACGACCCGTCGGCGATCCGCCCCGGCATCTCCGCGATGGCCCAGGCCCGCGTGGCGCTCACGTTCGCGCACGCGGAGGCCGAGACGGGCGATCCGCGCTTCTCCGCGGCCGCGGTCGGCGCGCTGGCCGCGCTCACGGTCGACGTGGACGGCGGCGGCGCGCGGACCATGGTCTCCACCTCCCCGGACCAGGCCCCGATGATGTGGTTCCCCGAGCGCGCCTACCCCGGCGAGAGCCCCTGGAAGGGCGCGGCGCTCAACGGGTTCATGGTCACGCTCCTCAACCTGCGCGGCACGGCGGCGCTGCTGCGGGGGTCACCCGGTCCCGGCGCCGACGGCCCCGCCGCCGCGCAGCTCGCCACCGACCTGGCCGACAAGGGGGCGCGGACCCTCCAGCGCCACCTGCCCGACCACGACACGGGCGCGTGGAGCCTCTACGGCCTGCTCACCCCGGGCCGGCCGTGGCGCACCTACCTCGCCGACCTGAACTACCACTGCTACCACGTGCGCCTGCTCCAGCAGCTCGCCGTGCCCTACCCCGACCTCGGGTTCGGCGACGTCGCCGCCCGGTGGCAGCGCTACGTCGAGGACGCCGGCCTCACCTGCCCGGCGCGCCCGGATGACGAGGGCGGCGGCTGAGGATTCCCGCCGGCCAACCGCCCGAAGGGCGGTCAAGGTGCCCGTGTAGAGAGGTGCCGCGGCCGGCGGGATTGTCCGTCAGCGGAGCACCGAGCGCAGCGACGTGGGCCGCCACTCGGCGCCGCCGCGCGGCGTGGGGATGCCGTCGGCGTTGAGCGTGTCGCAGATCGCCTGGAGGGTCATGCCCTGGCCGCGGAGGTCGCGGATGCGCGCGGCGACCGCCGGGGGCGTCGAGGACGGACGGCCCGGCCGGCCCGCCAGCGCCCGCCCGGCCGTGGTGATGGCGCGCGGCTGCCAGGTGGCCGCCTCGGCGAGCACCTCCCCCACCGCCCGGCCGCCGTCCGTCGCCAGGTCCACGTCGGGCTCCAGGGACACGATGGTGAAGTCGCCGTCGACCGCCTCGCGGACGATCTCGGCGAGGTCGGTCAGGGAGTACGTGAGGCGGTCCAGGCGCGCGACGGCGATGCCCTCCGCCTCGCCGGCGCGGCACGACGCCAGCGCGGCCCGCAGGCCCGGGCGCCGCAGCGTGCGGCCGGAGCGGATGTCCTCCTCCACCGCGACGAGCTCCCACCCGCGCTCGCGGGCGGCGCGGTCGAGCGCGGCCCGCTGGACGGCCAGGCCGGGGCGCGCCTCGGTGCGCTCGCGCGGCGCGACCCTCAGGTATCCGATCAGCCTCCGGGACATTCGGCGGGACTTTACACTAATCGCCGTTTCGTGTAAAAACACGAAGCACGTTCGTGTAAGAGCACGAGCCGACGCACCCGAGTCTGAGGAGACACGCGCCCGTGAGCGACACCGTCAACGTAGCGATCATCGGCGTGGGCAACTGCGCCTCGTCCCTGGTGCAGGGCATCCAGTACTACAAGGACGCGGCACCCGACGAGTTCGTCCCCGGGCTGATGCACGTGGACCTGGGCGGCTACCACGTCCGGGACATCAAGTTCACGGCGGCGTTCGACATCAACGCCACCAAGGTCGGCAAGGACCTCTCCGAGGCGATCTTCGCCGAGCCCAACAACACCATCAAGCTCGCCGACGTCCCGCACCTGGGCGTCCCCGTGCACCGCGGGATGACGCACGACGGTCTCGGCAAGTACCTCTCCGAGGTCATCACCAAGGCCGACGGCCCCACCGCCGACATCGCCGGCATCCTCCGCGACACCAACACCCACGTGGTGGTCAGCTACCTGCCGGTCGGCTCCGAGAACGCCACCAAGTGGTACGTCGAGCAGATCCTCCGCGCCGGGTGCGCGTTCGTGAACTGCGTGCCCGTGTTCATCGGCCGCGAGCCCTACTGGCAGGAGCGCTTCAAGGAGCGCGGCCTCCCCATCGTGGGCGACGACATCAAGAGCCAGGTCGGCGCGACCATCGTGCACCGCCAGCTCGCCCGCCTCATGCGCGAGCGCGGCGTCCGCCTGGCCCACACGTCGCAGCTCAACTTCGGCGGCAACACGGACTTCCTCAACATGCTCGAGCGCGAGCGCCTCGAGTCCAAGAAGATCTCGAAGACCAACGCGGTCACGTCGATCCTGGACGACGAGATCAAGAAGGAGGACGTCCACATCGGCCCGTCCGACTACGTGCCGTGGCTGACGGACCGCAAGTGGGCCCACATCCGCCTGGAGGGCACCGGCTTCGGCGACGTGCCGATCAACATCGAGCTGAAGCTCGAGGTGTGGGACTCCCCCAACTCGGCCGGCATCGTCATCGACGCCGTCCGCTGCGCCCGGCTCGCGCTCGACCGCGGGATCGGCGGCACCCTGGAGGGGCCGTCCTCCTACTTCATGAAGAGCCCGCCGGTGCAGCACCCGGACGCCCTCGCGCACGACCTGACCGAGGCGTTCATCAGCGGCGAGAGCAACGCGTTCGTCGCGCCCGAGCCGAAGCAGTCGGAGCCCACTCCGGCCTAGTCCGACGGGGATGCCGACCCCGCCCGCCGCGCGCGGGTGGGGTCGCCCCCTACACTCCGGGGGCGTGATCGACGCCTCCCCCATCGCACCGGGCGGGACGCGCCTCGTCGCCACGGAGGGCATCGCCAAGCGGTACGGCGCCGTCCAGGCGCTCGACGGCGTGACCGTCACGATCGACGAGCCCGCGACGGGGCTGCTCGGCGCCAACGGCGCCGGCAAGTCCACCCTGATGAAGGCGCTGCTGGGCCTGGTGCCGCCCGACGCGGGGCGCGTCGAGGTGCTCGGCATCGACGCGGCCCGCCACCCCGGCGAGATCCGCCGCCGGCTGGGCTACATGCCCGAGCTCGACTGCCTGCCGCTCGACATGACCGCCCGCGACCTCGTGGTCCACATGGCCGAGCTGCGGGGCCTGCCGCGGCGCGCCGCCGTGCTGCGTGCGTCGGAGGTGCTGTTCCAGGTGGGGCTGGAGGAGGAGCGGTCCCGCCTGATCCGGACGTTCTCGACCGGCATGAAGCAGCGCACGAAGCTCGCCCAGGCGATCGTCCACTCCCCGGAGCTGGTGGTGCTCGACGAGCCCACCAACGGCCTCGACCCCTCGGGTCGCGACGAGATGCTCTCCCTCGTCCGGCGCCTGTCGAGCGACCTCGGCATCGCGGTGCTGCTGTCGTCGCACGTGCTGGAGGACGTGACCAGCACCTGCGACGCCGTCGTGGTGCTGCGCGACGGGCAGGTCGTGACGGCCGGGCGCATCGACCAGCTCCAGGGCCTCACGTCCGAGGGCGTCCTGGTGCGCGGGTCCGGCGACCTGGACGCCTTCGCCGGGCTCCTGGCGTCGCGCGGGCTCCACGCCGAGCGTCGCGACGACGGGGTGGTGGTGCGCGGCGCGGAGCGAGGACGCCCTGCTCGACGCCGTGCGCGACGCGGCGGCCGACGCGGGCCTGGGGCTCCGCGAGCTGCGCGCCGCCGGGCGGACGCTGGAGGACGCGCTGGTGGACGCGCTCGAGTGAGCACCGACGCCGAGATCCGCGATGTGCGGTACCAGCGCTACGAGGGCGAGCGGCGCAGCCGCATGGCCGGCGTGGTGTCGCTGGCGCGCTGGGGCGCCCTGCGCTCGCTCGGCGCGCGCCGCGGCTGGAAGGCGAAGGCCGTGCCGATCACGCTCACGCTCCTGGCGATCGCCCCCGCGATCATCGTCCTGGGCGTCCGCGCGCTGTTCGCGGAGCAGAGCGGCATCGACCTGACCGACGCGCTGCCGTTCAGCGACTACCAGGCGATCATCGGCGTCGACGATCCTGCTGTTCGCCGCGGTCACCACCCCCGAGCTGCTGTGCCCGGACCGCCGCGACGGCACCCTCGCAGCTCTACTTCTCGACCGCCGTCAGCCGGCGCGAGTACCTGGCCGGGCCGGGTGGCCGCGGCGGTGATCCCGCTGCTGCTGGTGACGCTCGTGCCGCTCCTCGTGCTGTTCGTCGGGATCGTGGTGTTCGAGGAGTTCCCCCTCGGGTGGTTCCAGGACAACTGGACGGAGCTGCCGCGGATCGTCGCGGCCGGGCTGATCCTGGCCGTCTACTACGGGCTGGTGGGGCTGGCGGTGTCGTCGCTCACGGGCCGGCGGGCGTTCGCGATCGGCGGCTACCTGCTGCTGCTGGTGGCGCCCACGGTCGTGTTCGGCCTGATCGGCGAGGCGATCGGCCAGAACAGCGACGACGCGGACTGGACCCAGCTCGGCCAGCTCTCGGTGCTGCCGATCAACTTCGCCGCCAGCCTCTGGCCCGACGCCGGACGTGCCGAACTCCACCGGCGCCTGGGCGCTCATGTACCTGCTCGTGGTGGGCATCGCCGTCCTGACGCTGCTGCGCCGCTACGGGAAGGGGTCCGAGGCGTGAATGACCCGCCTCGTCTTCGACGGCGTCTCGCGCTGGTACGGCGACACCGTGGCGCTGGCGGACGTGTCGTTCACCGTCGGCCCCGGCGTCACCGGCCTGCTCGGGCACAACGGCGCCGGCAAGTTCGACCGCCCTCAAGCTCTGCGCCGGGTTCACGGTCCCGAGCTCCGGGACGGTCCGCGTGCTCGGCACCGACCTGTCGAAGAGCCCGGACGCGTACCGGCGCATCGGCATCTCGCACGACCGCGACGCCTTCTGGCCCTTCCTGACCGCGCGGGCGATGGTGGCGCTCTGCGCGAAGCTGCGCGGGGTGGCCGACCCCGACGCCGCCGCCGAGCGCGCCCTCCGCGAAGTGGGCCTGGAGGACGCCGCCGACCGCCGGATGCGCGGGTTCTCGCACGGCATGCGGCAGCGGGTGAAGCTCGCGCAGGCCCTCGCGCACGACCCCGAGCTGCTGCTGCTGGACGAGCCGCTCAACGGCCTCGACCCCGCCCAGCGGCGCGGCGTGGTGGAGCTCATCCGGCGCCTCGGCGACGAGGGCCGCACGGTGATCGTCTCGTCGCACGTCCTCCACGAGGTCGAGCGGATGGCGCCCCGGGTGCTGGTGCTGGTGAACGGCCACCTGGTGGCGAGCGGCGCCACCACCGCGATCCGCGAGCTGATCGCCGACCGCCCGCGCGTGATCCGCCTGGAGGCCGCCACCGAGGGCCGCGCCCTCGCCCGCGAGCTGGTGGGCCACGGGCTGGTCGAGTCGGTGCGCTTCGACGACGGGGCGATCCTCGTGGAGTCGGGCGACGTGGAGCGCCTCAGCCGCGTCCCTGCCACGGCGTCGCCCGCGGACGTGGGGGCCCGCCTGCGCCGGGTGGAGCCGGTGGGCGACGACCTCGAGAGCGTCTACGCCTACCTCCACGAGCGCGCCCGCGGGGTGGGCCGGTGACCGCCGCCGGCATCGTCATCGCGCCGGTCTACCGGCTGACGCTGCGCAGCCTGCTCGACGGCACGCCGCACGCTGGCGCTCGGCCTGCTGGCACTGCTCCCGGTGATCCCGGCGATCGTGTTCGCGTCGGCCGGCGAGATCGAGCCCGAGCTCTTCTGGGCGCGCCTGGTGCAGCGGCTGATCATCCCGACCGTCGCGGCGTTCGTGGCCGTGGTGATCGGCGCGAGCGCGATCGGCGACGAGCGCGAGGACGGCACGATCCTCTACCTGCTCTCCACGCCCGTCTCGCGGCTCGGGCTGGTGGTGACCAAGGTCCTGGCGTCGTGGACGCGCCGCCGCCGCGCTGCTGACGCCGCCGGTGCGTCGTGGCCGGGCTCATCGCCCTGCGCGGCGACGCCACCGCCGGCCGGATCCTGTGGCCGGTCGCGGGCATGCCGCCGCCGTGCTCTGCTACTGCGCCGTGACCGCCTGGCTGTTCGACCGTCACCCGCCGGCCCGTCGTGCTCGGCGTGCTCTACATCCTGCTGTGGGAGGGGTCGATCGCGACGTTCGCCGCGTCGGCCGACCGCCTCTCGATCGCCGCCTACGGGCGCGTGCTGGCCGTGGAGGGCGTCATCGACGTGAACGCCCCCGAGATCTCCGCGCCCGTGGCCGTGATCGTGCTGGCGATCGTGATCGCCGTCGCGATCCGCGCGGCGGCGCCGGCGCCTCACCCGGACGGAGATGCCGTGACCGCGGCGCCGTCGTCGACCACGCAGGCGTCGCGGCCGCCCTCCTTGGCGCGGTAGAGCGCCGGGTCGGCGCGCCGGACCAGGTCGTCCGGCCCGCCCGGCGCCCAGCTCGGCCACGCCGAGCGACGCGGTGACCGGCCCACACCGGGAGATCGGGACGCTCGCGCGATCGCCCGCCGCAGGCGCTCCGCGGCGTCGCAGGCGCGGCGGGCAGCCCGGTGTCCGGCAGCAGCCACGCCAGCTCCTCGCCGCCGACGCGGGCCGGCACGTCGCCGCGGCGGGCGCATCGCCTGCAGGCGTCGCGCCACCTCGCGCAGCACCTCGTCGCCGGCCTGGTGGCCGCACGTGTCGTTGACCCGCTTGAAGCGGTCGAGGTCGATCATCACGAGCGACAGGGGCAGCGCCGTCGCGCCCGGGCGCGGGCGCACTCCGCCTCCAGGCGCTCGCGGAACGCGCGCGTGGTTCGCCAGGCCGGTCAGGGGGTCCGTGTGCGCGAGGGCGACGAGCCGCTCGTGGGCGCGCGCGTTGGCCACCGCGAGGCCCACCAGGTCGGCGTGGGCGTCAGGCCGCTCGGCGCGGCGCCGGCGTCGGCGCCCACGCGCCACGACGCATCCCCCAGACGCCCCCGTCCACCCGCGACCGGCGCGACGGCCCGCGCCCGGGCGTGCGCGGGGCCAGCGGGATGCGGTCGCCGGGGCGCATCCCCGGCCCGGCCGCCGCGATCACGACCGCCTCGTCGCCGTGGATGCGCGCGACGGCCGCCGTCTCCACCCCGAGCGCGCCCGCGGCCTCGCGCGCGGCGAGCGCGGCCACGTGCCGCCAGGTCCGCGCCCGCCGCCACGGCGGCCGTCACGCGCGCGAGCCCGGCGCGCTCGGCCTCCGGCGTGACGCCGCTCGGTCACGTCGCGGCGCGTCGATGCGCACCTCCACCAGGCGGCCGGAGGCGTCGAGCACCGGCGACACCGTCGTCTCCATCCACACCCAGCCGCCGTGGCGGCGGCGCATGCGGTGCAGCACCACGCCGCCGCGGTCGTCGCGGAGGGCCGCGGCGACGGCGTCGCGCTCCGCGACGTGGCAGCAGGTCGAGGGCGCTCGTCGCCCGGCATCCGCTCCGGGTCGTGGCCCAGGATGTCGCGGGCCGCCCCGGAGGCGAAGCAGCACGGTCGCCGTCGGGCGCGATCCGGGCGAGCAGGTCGCGGCTGCCGTCGGTCAGCTCCGCGCAGGCCGGTGGCGGCCGCGTCGGCCTCCCGCCGCGGCGCGCTCGCGGGCCAGCACCGCCCGCGCCCGGGCGACCAGCTCCGGCCGGACGCGTCGCCCCGGACGACGTCGGCGAACCCGGCCGCCAGCGCGTCGGCCACGGCGTCGGCGCCGCGGGTGGCGTCGATCACCAGCACGATCGGCGGCGGATCGGGCAGCCCGAGCGCCTCGCGCGCGAGCTCGGCGCGGCCGCCGGCCCAGCACCAGCAGGTCCCACCCGCCGCGCCGCAGCTCGGCGTCGCAGCCGCAGCGGATCGACGGCCGTAGGGGGCGTCGAGGCCGGCGCGGCGCAGGCGCGCGGCACGCGCATGCGCGCGCAGGGCGCCGTCGGAGACCACGAGCACGCGGGGCCGGGGATCGCTGGGCTGGCGAGAGGTCGAGGGCACCCGGTGCCCCTTGGATCGGCCGGGCGCGCCGGAACCATGAGCCGGCTTCCGCGGCCCGCGCGGGCGCGTGGTACGGTCCCCCGGCGCGCGAGCCCGTGCCCGGGGCCCGTCAGCGCCACACCATGCATACCGCCTCCCCGACAGGCCCCCTCCGCGGGTCGCTGCGCAGCGCGCTCCTGGCGCTCGCCGCCCTGGGGCTCGCCGCCACGTCGCTCGCCGTCGGGGTCCTCGCGGTCCGCGCGGCGCCCCGCCGGCGACGTGCTCGGACGCCCAGCGCAGCCAGGTCCGCGAGCTGGAGGCCGAGGTGCAGCGCATCGACGCCCGGCCGCCGCCGCGGCCGACGCCCACGCGGCCGCCGTGCGCCCGGGCGCGGGAGCTGCGCGACCGGATCGCCGAGACCACCGCCGCGATCGGCCAGGCCGAGGCCGCCCGCGCGAGGCCGTCGAGCGGCTCTCCGACCGCCTCGTGGCGATCTACCGCGAGGAGCCGCCGACCCTGGCCGAGATCATCCTGACGTCGGGCAGCCTCACCGAGGCGGTCGACGCCCAGCGGGCGCTCGAGTCGGTGGGCCGCAGCGACGCGGCCGTGATCGACGGCCTGCGGACCGCGAAGGCCCGCCTCGGCGCGCTGCGCGCCGAGCTGGTGACCGGCCAGGACGAGGCCGACGCGGCGGTTGCCGCGTCGCAGGCGCGGATGCAGGAGCTGGAGACGCTCATCGCCGACCGCCGCCGGCCCTCGCCGCCGCCCGGGAGCGGGTGCGAGGGCACGGTGCGCCGCCGCGCCGCCGCCGCCGCCGACGCCCGCGCCGAGCGCGCCCTGCTGCGCCGCGCCGCCGATCCGCACCCGCGGCCCCCACCGCGCCGCGGCGCCGCTCCGCCCCGTCGGCCCGCTCCGCGCCGTCCGCGACCGCGGCGCCGCCGCGAGCGCTCCGGCCCCGCGCCGCCCCAGAGCGGCCCTGCGCCGTCGGGCGACGTCGGCGTCGCACCTGGCGCGCATCGCCCAGTGCGAGTCGGGCGGCAACCCCCAGGCGGTGTCCGCGAGCGGCCAGTACCGGGGCAAGTACCAGTTCGACCAGGGCACCTGGGAGGCGCTACGGCGGGCACCGGCGACCCCGCCGCGGCGCCCGAGGCCGAGCAGGACCGGGTCGCCGCGGCGCTCTACGCCGCCCGCGGCCCGGCCCCCTGGCCGGTCTGCGGATACCAGTAGAGATGACGGTTCCGAAGGCCTTCCACGGGGCAATCTGCACCCTTGACGGACGCCGGTCATGCGTCGATAGTCTCGTGCTGGCCGATGTCTGTCGCCCGACGGTGCTCCGCGGGCTCGACCAGCTATCGGAACCCGACGACGTGCCGGAGGACCGGAGTGGGCGCATCGCGCCCGTGATGGCCTCGTGCGGGACGTCGGCGGGATGTGACCCACGCGGGAACGGAGGCGGATGACGACGCAGCAGGTGACCGGGCTGACGCGGGACGGCGAGCTCCGTGAGCTGATCGTCCGCGGACAGGAGATGGGCTTCCTCGGCATGGAGGAGGTCGCCGAGGTCCTCGACGGGCTCGGGCTGGACGCCGACGCCGTCGAGGCCGTCTACCAGCACCTCGAGGAGGCCGGGGTCGAGCTCCTGGAGCAGTCCGAGGCCGGCGCCCGTGCGGCGCAGCTCGCGGAGGAGGTCGAGCGTCCGCGCAAGACGGCCACCACCGTCGAGCAGACGACCGACGCGCTCCAGCTCTTCCTGAAGGACATCGGCCGCGTGCCGCTGCTCACCGCCGCCGACGAGGTCCGCCTCGCGAAGCGCATCGAGCTGGGCGACCAGGCCGCGAAGCAGCAGATGGTCGAGGCCAACCTGCGCCTCGTCGTGTCCATCGCGAAGGGCTACCGCGGTCGCGGGCTGCCGTTCCTGGACCTCATCCAGGAGGGCACGCTCGGGCTCGTCCGCGCGGTCGAGAAGTTCGACTGGCGCCGCGGGTTCAAGTTCTCCACCTACGCGACCTGGTGGATCCGCCAGGCCGTGACCCGCGCCCTGGCCGACAAGGGCCGCACCATCCGCATCCCGGTCCACGTGGTCGAGAAGCTCAACCAGATCAGCCGCGCGGAGCGCGTGCTGATCGGGCAGCTCGGCCGCGAGCCCACCGTCGAGGAGATCGGCGAGGCCGCCGGCCTCCCCCCGGACGAGGTGGAGGAGATCCTGCGCAGCGCGCAGCCCACCGTCTCGCTCGAGAAGCCGGTCGGCGAGGAGGAGGAGTCGGAGCTGGGCCGCTTCCTGGCCGACGAGAACACCGTCGCCCCGGAGGTCTCCGCCGAGACCAGCCTCCGCGAGCAGGCGCTCCGCGACCTGCTCGACCAGCTCTCCTACCGGGAGCGCCGCGTGCTCGAGCTCCGCTACGGCCTGCGCGGCGAGAAGCCCCGCACGCTGGACGAGCTGGGCCGCATGTTCAACGTCACCCGCGAGCGCATCCGCCAGGTCGAGAGCCAGTCGCTGCAGAAGCTCGGCTCGCTCCCCGACTCCGGGCGCCTGGGCTAGGGGGTCCGCGCACGCCGGCTCCGGGTCGCCCGGGGCCGGCGTGGTGCTGCGCTACCGCGGCGCGTAGGTCGCGACGAACGTCCCGTCGGCGCGGAGCAGCTCCAGGCCGTGCTCGCCCATCTGGACCGCCGCCGTCTCCGGCAGCGCCGCCAGGTACGCGGCCTCCTGCTCCATGACGCCCTCCGGCTCGGCGCAGAGCTTCCGGGTCGACGCCGGCGGGGAGATCTCCAGGATCCCGTTCGCCAGGATGTACATGGCCGTGTAGGAGTTGCATCCGGCCGAGCCGGAGAGGGTGCCGTCCTCGGCGAAGGTCGCCGTGAGCTCGGTCCCCGGGATGGGGCTCGTGAGCGCGTCGCCGTGGACCAGCGACGTGACCGTCCACGACCCGACGGGCGAGGCCGCGCGGAACCGGAGCGCGGGCGCGCCGTCGGCCAGCAGCACCAGCTCGTCGTCGTCAACCCGCCACCCGGTGACCCGTCCGAGCGCGGCCAGGTACGCGCGCTCCACCTCGTCGGCCGGCGGCGGGCACGCCTTCATGGTCGTCGCGCCGGGCGCGATCGTCAGCCGCCCGCCCTCCAGGGCGTAGGTGCCGGAGTAGCGGTTGCAGCCGGTGGTGCCCGGTGACCCTGCCGTCCTCGAACGTCGCCGTCGGCGCCGGCGCACCGCCGTCCACCCCGGCCCCGGAGTCGAGCACCCACGGGACCCCTTCGAGGGCCCCCGGCTGCGCGCCGGAGGCGTCGTCGTCGGCGCATGCCGTCGCCACGACGGACGCGAGCAGCGCCGCCAGGACGGCGGCGACGAGGCGGGCGCGGCGCGTCACGGCGCCACCCTACGTGACGGTCGTCGTCGCCGGGGGCGCCGCGATCCGCGGCCCCCGGCGCGACGCGCTCATCCCAAGGGTCATCGCCGCGGCGGCGATCCCGAGCAGCCCCGTCCCGAGGAACGCCGGGACGTACGTGTCGGCCGAGGCGCGGACCACCCCGCCGGCCCACGCGGCCGACGCCGCCCCGAGCTGGTGCGCGGCGAAGATCCAGCCGAACACCACGCCCGCCGCGCTCGCGGCCGAACGCGGAGACCGTGAGCGCGACCGTCGGCGGCACGGTCGCGACCCAGTCGAGGCCGAAGACCACGACGAACGCGGCCGTCCCGAGGGCCGTCTCGCCCAGCACGAGCGGCAGGAAGAACAGCGACAGGCCCCGGAGCGCGTAGAAGCAGAACAGCAGGCGCGCCGGGTCCCAGCGGTCGGTGAGCCAGCCGGACGTGGTGACGCCGATCAGGTCGAACACCCCGATCACCGCCAGCAGGCTCGCCGCCTGCACCTCGCCGATCCCGTGGTCGTGCGCCGCGGGGATCAGGTGCGTCCCGATGATGCCGACGGTGGTGGCGCCGCAGATGAAGAAGGTGGCCGCCAGCAGCCAGAAGATGCGGGTGCCGGCCGCGTCGCGCAGCGCGGCGAGCGAGCGGGCGAACGGGTTGCCGGGCGCGGCGGGCGGCGCCTCGACCTCGGTGGCGCCGAACGCCGGGACGGCGCGGTCGGCGGGGTGGTCGCGGATGAGCAGCAGCGCCACCGGGATGGCGACGGCGGCCGCGAGGGCCACCAGCGCTGCGGCCCACTCCCAGCCCGCCTCCCGCGTGGCGAACGCGAGCGACGGCAGGAACACGAGCTGGCCCGAGGCGTACGCGGCCGAGAGCAGCCCGGTGGCGAGGCCGCGCCGCGCGACGAACCACCGCGTCGCCACGATCGCCGCGAGCGGCGACGACAGGCACCCCGTGGCCGCGCCGATCACGACGCCCCAGAGCAGGTCGAGCTGCCACAGCGTCGGTCATCGCGATCGTGGCCGCGGAGCCGGCCGACATCGCCGCCAGCGCGACGACGACCACCCGCCGCACCCCGAACCGGTCCATCAGCGCCGCCGAGAACGGCGCCATCGCGCCGAACAGGACCAGGTTGATCCCGATCGCGAGCGAGATCTGGTCAACGCCCCACCCGAACTCGTCGCCGAGCGGCTCGATCATCACCGTCGGCGCCGCCCGCACCCCGGCGGCCACCAGCAGCACGACGAACGACGCCCCGAGGACGACCCAGGCGGGATGGACGCGGGGCCGTCTCAATTGAGACTCGCGGGTCTCGATGCACCGGCTCAGAAGCCTCACGTGGCGCATCGGCGCATGGTGCCAGCGAGGGCGGAGGCCCGCCCACGCGCCGCGTCAGTTGACGGAGGGGTCCTCCGGCATGCGGGCGATGAGGCGCCAGGTGCCGCCCTTGCGCTCCAGCACGCGGCTCCAGAGGCCGGCGTGGTCGTCGGTGAAGACGTCGTCGGGCTCGGCCTCGGCGTCGACCCAGGCCTCCTCCGCCACCTCCTGCTCCAGCTGGCCGCCCGCCCAGCCGGCGTAGCCGCCGAAGGCGCGGATCGCGCGGATGCCGCCACCGCGGGCGGCCTCCCCCGCCGGGTCGACGATCCCGACGCTGCCGAAGGCGATGCTGGCGGCGGCGCCCGCGTCCTCGAAGTCGGCCAGCACGATCACGGCCTCCGGCTGGACGGGGCCGCCCTGGAAGATCCGCTCCTCCTCGGGCATCACGGAGGCGAGCACCTCCGGGAGGGCCTCCCGCGACACCAGGGGCGTCGGCCGGTTCAGCACCAGGCCCAGGGCGCCCTCGGTCGGAGTGCTCGAGCATGAGCACCACGGAGCGCCGGAAGTTCGGGTCAACCAGCGCGGGGGCGGCGACCAGGAGGCGGCCGCGGCGGTTGCCGGGGGCGTCGCTCACGGGAACAGCGCCTCGACGAGCTCCACGAAGTCCTGCAGCTCGTCCCGGTCGCGCGCGACGGCCGCGGCGAGCAGCCCGTCGAAGGCGTCCATGACGATCGGCCCGAGCTCGTCCGGCGTGCCGCCGAACAGGCGCTTCAGGTCGCGGGCCTCCTCCGCCGCCTCGTCCCATCGGCCCTCGTCGGCGAGCGCGGCGACCAGGCCGGTGCCGGCGGTGGCCAGCTCACGGTACGTCGGGCGCGACGGCGCGGGCGCGCACGTCGCCGGCCAGCGCGGACACCCGGCCGGCCCATGCGGGCTCGTCGAGCCACGCCACCGCCGCGGCGAACCGCGCGGCGCGGTCGGCGAGCGGTCCCGCCGCTCACCCAGGGAGCGCCTGCGGCGGTGCTCCCGGTTGATGTTGTACGCCGCCCCGGCCGCGACCAGGACGACCCCGATCAGGATGAGGATCCAGAAGACCGGCATGTGGTTGCTCGAGCTCGTCCCCGGTGTCCTTGATGGCGAAGCCCATGCAGAACCACACGAACGCGACGATGAAGACGGTCCCCGCGGCGCGGAACGGCCAGGTGGCCGGCAGGTCCTTGGGGTACTCCTTGCCGCCGTGCGCCATCGAGCGTCCTTTCCGTGTAGCGAAGCCGCCGAAGGCTACCACGGGGGTCGGCGGGTTCCCGTGGTGTCCCCCATCCCCTCCGGCGCGGGCGGATCGTCACGTCCCGCCGGTGCCGGAGATGGCCCGGGCGATCCGGCGCTCGCGCGCCAGCACCTGGAAGTCCCCGCCCGCGGAGCGGTACAGGAGGGCCGGGCGGCCGGGTCCCTCGGCGCGGGTGCGCCCCGTCGGCTCGACCACGCCGGCGGCCAGGACGTCGCGGCGGAAGTTGCGCGTGTCGAGGGCCCGGCCGAGGACGGCCTCGTAGACGGTCTGGCAGCTCGCCGAGCGTGAACGTCTCCGGCAGGAACTGGAGGGCGATCGGCGCGTACGACGCCTTGGAGCGCACCCGCCGCTGTCCGTACGCGAGGGTCCGGGCGTCCTCCGCGTCGAGGGCGGGGAGGTCGTCGAAGCGGGAACCAGCGCACCTCCACCACCCCGGGGCCGGGCGTCAGGGCGTGGCGCCCCTCCGCGACGAGGCCGAGCCACGCGACCGCGACCCCCTCCCCCTCGTCCCGGTCGAAGGTGTAGAGCTGCTCGAGCGCGACGCCGGTGACGCCGGTCTGCGCGGCCAGGGCGTCCCGCGCGGCCTCCTCGAGCGTCGTGCCGGCCGGCACGGTCGCGCCGGGCAGCGCCCAGACGCTGGCGGGCAGGCGCACCAGCAGGCCCTCGGCGTGGCGCTCCCGCACCCCGATGACCACCAGATCGACCCGGACGCTCTTCATGTCACGCAGACAATAACTCGCGGCGCTCCCGGCGGCTCCACGCCCACAGGCCGTCCACCGTCTGCGGCGCCCACCCCAGGCGCTCCAGCAGCGCGACCGCGCCGGGGTCGCCGAGGCTCGCCGCCATCGGCATCGCGCGCTCCAGGCCGGCCGCCAGCGCGCCGGGGTCCGGGGCCGCGCGCGCGGCCTCCGCGGCGAGCGCCAGCTGGCGCCGTGCGTCGGCGATCGCCTCGCCGGGCTCCGGGACCGGCCCGAAGTGCGCCGGGCAGAGCGCCGTGGGCCGCAGCGCCTCCACGCGGTCCAGGCTGCGCCAGGCCGGCGGGCGGGTCGATCTCCGGTGGCGGCAGCGCCGGGTACGGGCCGGCGCCGCGGAAGCGCAGGCCCAGGGCGTCGCCGGCGATCACCGCGCCGCTCGCCTCGTCGAGCACGGCCATGTGATGGCGGGCGTGGCCCGGCGTCGCGACCATCCGCAGCCGCCGCCCGCCGCCCAGCTCGACCGCGTGGCCGTCGTCGGCGGCGTCGATGCGGTCGGCCGGCGTCGGGTCCAGGCCGCCGTAGAGCGACCACCGCTCCCCGTGGACCGCCGCCGTGCCGGCCACCAGGCGGCCCGGCTCGGCCAGGTGGCGCGCCCCGCGGACGTGGACGACGACCCGGGCCCGCGGGTACGCGTGGGCCAGGATCCCGGTGGCGCCGCAGTGGTCCAGGTGGACGTGCGTCAGGACGATCCATCGCAGGTCGTCCCGCCCGATCCCCGCCGCCGCGAGCGCGTCCCGCACCGCCTGGGCCGAGGTCCGCGCGCCGGTGTCCACCAGCGCCGGGTCCTCGCCCGTCACGAGGTATGCCGCCGTGACGCCCGTCCAGCCCGCCAGGAGGGTGTCGATCATGCGGACGCCGGGCGCGATCTCCTCCACAGCCGGATCGTCGCATAGCCTTCGGAGCCGTGAGCGGCACCAGGGAACGGTCGTGGGCGGCCGCCGGCCGGGCCGCCGCGGCGGAGGTCGAGGACGGCATGCGCGTCGGCCTCGGCACCGGCCGGGCGGCGGCGGCGGGCATCCGCGCGCTGGGCGAGCGGGTGGCCGGCGGCCTGCGGGTCACCGGGGTGCCGACCTCGCGGGCGTCCGACGTGCTGGCCCGCGAGCTGGGCATCCCGGTCGGGCGCCCCGGCGCGCCACTCGACGTGGCGTTCGACGGCGCCGACGCGGTCGACCCGGACGGCCTGGTGGTGAAGGGCGCCGGCGGTGCCCTCGTGCGCGAGCGGATCGTCGCCGACTCGGCCGCCCGCTTCCTGATCCTGGTGGACGCCCCGAAGATGGTCGGCTCCCTCGACGCCTGGGGCAGCGCTGCCGGTGGCGGTGGTCCCGTTCGCCGTCCGCGCGGTGGCCCGCGCGCTGGCGGACCTGGCTCCCGCCCGGCGCCCGGGGCGCAGCGACGACGGCCTGGTGATCATGGACCTGGCCGTCCCCGCCGGCTCCGACTGGGGCGCGGTCGCCGCCCGGGTGGGCGGGACGACGGGCGTGGTGGACCAGGGCGTCTTCCACGTCACGCTCGACCGGGTCCTGATCGGGTTCCCCGACGGCGGGTGCGCCACGGCCGAGGCGGCGGCCGCCGCCGCTACGATCCCCGGGTGGCCGCCCCCTCGCTGACCCTCGCCCGCGCCGCGGGTCGGCTGTCGCGCAGGCTGGGGCGGGGCGGCGGCACCAGCCTCCCCGGCAAGCTGCTGCTGCGGATGCGGCCCGAGGCGCTCGCCGAGCTCGGCGCGGAGTTGCCGCGCGGCGTGACCCTGGTCTCGGCCACCAACGGCAAGACCACCACGGCACGGCTGCTGTCGGCCTGCGTGCGGCGCGCCGGCTGGGACCCGGTGACCAACCCGTCGGGGGCGAATCTCCTCTCGGGCGTCGCCACCGCGCTGCTCGACGCGCAGGGCCGCCGTCCGGCGCCCGACTCGGCGCTGTTCGAGGTCGACGAGGCGGCCCTGGCCGAGGTGGTGCGCCAGCTGCCGCCGCGGGTGCTGCTGCTGATGAACCTGTTCCGCGACCAGCTCGACCGCTACGGGGAGCTGGAGCACCTGGCCGACCTGTGGGGGCGGATGGTGGCGGCCCTGCCGCCCGGCTCCACCCCGGTCCTGAACGCCGACGACCCGGCGATCGCCGCGCTCGGCCAGGGGCGCGCGGGCGTCCTGACGTTCGGGATCGAGGACCCCGCGGTGGGCCTCGGCGCCCTCCCCCACGCCGCCGACTCCACCCGCTGCCGCAACTGCGCCGCGCCGCTGACCTACGACCTCGTCACCCTCGGCCACCTGGGCCACTGGCGCTGCGACGCGTGCGGCCTCGTCCGGCCGCGCCCCGACGTGCGCGCCACCCGGGTCGAGCTGCGCGGCACGCGCGCCATCGCCGTGACGCTGGAGACGCCCGCGGGCGAGGTCCGGGCGGAGCTCCCGCTCCCCGGGTTGCACAACGCGTACAACGCCACCGCGGCCGCCGCCGCGGCGGTCGCGATGGGGGTGCCGCGCGAGGCGATCGCCGCCGGGCTGGCCGAGAGCCCCGCCGCCTTCGGCCGGGGCGAGCGCGTGACGCTGGACGGCCGCGAGCTCGTGCTGCTGCTCGCCAAGAACCCCACGGGCGCGAACGAGACCGTCCGGACGGTGCTGCTCGACACCGAGCCGCCGCACCTGCTGATCGCGCTGAACGACCGCACCGCCGACGGGCACGACGTCTCGTGGATCTGGGACGTGGACTACGAGCCGCTGCTGGAGGCGGCCGCCTCGCTCACCCTCACCGGCGACCGGGCGTACGACCTGGCGCTGCGCGTGCGGTACGCGGGCGTGGCGGCCGATCGGATGACGGTGCTGCCCGACCCGGAGGCGGCGCTCGACCGCGCCGTGGCGACGGTGCCGCCGGGCGGGACCCTCTACGTGCTGCCGACCTACACGGCGATGCTCGGGCTGCGGGAGACCCTGGTGCGCCGCGGGGTGGCGGAGGCCTTCTGGCGTGAGCGGTGACGACGAGGCGCGCCGCTTCGCGGCCGAGCACGCGCACTACGACGACGACCTCGCGTTCTGGCGCCGCCACGCGGCCCGCCTGGGCGGCCCGGTGCTCGACCTGGGCTGCGCCACCGGCCGGGTGGCGATCCCCCTGGCGCGCGACGGCCACGAGGTGTGGGCGCTCGACCGCTCCCCGGCGATGCTCGACGAGCTGCGCCGCCGCCTGGCCGGCGAGGATCCGGACGTGGCCGCGCGCGTCCACCCGGTCGCAGGGCGACCTGGCGCGCTTCGCCCTGGGGCGCCGGTTCGCGCTGGTGGTGGTCGCGATGAACACGCTGCAGGTGCTGACCGACCCCGGCGACCGGCGCGCGGCGTTCCGGTCGGTCCACGACCACCTGGCGCCGGGCGGGGAGCTGATCTTCGACGTCGCCCTGCCGGATGTGGAGGAGATCGAGCACACCATGGGCCGGGAGCGCCCCGGCGGCGCGCACCGCGACGCGGCGACCGGCGAGGTGCTGACCCACTCCGCCTGGTACGACAGCTGGGACCCGGACACCCACACGCTTGCGTTCACGCTGCGGATCCGCACCCGGAACGGCGACGGCCCGGCGTGGGAGGCGCTGCGGCGCCACCGCGTCCACCTGTTCACGCCGGACGAGCTCGCCGATCTGCTGGAGGGGGCGGGCCTGCGCCACCTCCAGGCGTCCGGCGGCTTCGACGGGCGGCCGCTCCGCGACGGCGGGGAGCGCCAGGTGCACCGGGCCGGGGCGGCCACGTGACGGGCCTGCCCGCCCTGCGCCTCGGCCACCTCTACCCCGCCGAGATGAACATCTACGCCGACCGGGGCAACATCGCCGTCCTGCGGCAGCGGCTGGCGTGGCGGGGCCTGGCGCTGGAGGTGACCGACCTGGGGATCGGCGACCCGCTGGAGCCGGGGGCCCACGACCTCTACTACCTCGGCGGCGGCCAGGACCGCGATCAGGAGGTGGTGGCCGAGGACCTGGTCGCGACCAAGGCGGAGGGCCTGCGCGCCGCGGTCGACGCCGGCGCCGCCGCGCTCTGCGTGTGCGGGGGGTTCCAGCTCGCGGGCCATGGCTACACCGGTACGGACGGGCACCGGATGCCGGGCGTGGGGATCCTCGACCTCGACACCGTCGCGGGGCCGACCCGGCTGATCGGCAACCTGGTGATCGACGCGGAGATCGCCGGCGAGACGGTGCGGGTCGTGGGCTTCGAGAACCACGCGGGGCGCACCCGCCTGGGTCCCGGCGCGCGCCCCCTGGGGCGGGTGGTGAGCGGCCACGGCAACAACGGCGACGACGGGTTCGAGGGCGGCGTCCGGGACCGCGTGATCGGCACCTACCTCCACGGGCCGCTCCTGCCGAAGAACCCCCGGCTGGCCGACATCCTCATCGCGTGGGCCCTGGAGCACCGCACCGGCGAGCGCCCGGACCTGGCGCCCCTGGACGACTCGCTGGAGGCCTCCGCCCACGCCGCCGCCGTGGCGCGGGCGATGAACCGCCGCTAGCGCTCGTCGAACCTGGGAGGTGGCTGCTTGCTCTGCAGGCTCCACGCCGCCTCGAAGCCCATGTAGACGAGGTACGCAAACACCCCGGGCACGGACCCGAGGATCACGAACGGCAGTGCAGGGCCCGCGATGAGCCCGGCGCGCCACTGCCGCTCCCAGAGCAGGGCCGCCGGGAACGGCAGCAGGACCGCCACGACGATCGCCCACCAGTTGCCGTTGGCGGAACCCCACCCGAGCAGGGCCATGCCGAGAAGGCCGGTGACCAGCCAGGAGAGCAACAGGACGAAGCGATCCGTCTCGCTGCGTCGGGTGGCCAACGTGACGGCAGCCCACATCAAGCCGGCTCTGACGGGCGGGACACCGCTCGCGCGGAGCGCGAGCCGGAAGCGTCGATCGGCGGCGACGCGCTCCTCGTACGACACGCGCGTGCCGGACGATTCGCCGACCTGCTGGTCGTGCATCAGCGCCGCGGCGGTGTGTCGACCGTGGCGCCGCATGAACCAGCCGAGCCACGTCGGAATGGTGGCCAGGTTCGTCCGCTGCAGCTCCTTGGTGCTGATCGCGACCACGTCGCCGTCGTTGTCGTAGCGGAGGTCCTCCAGGAGCGCGAAGTCGTTGTCGCCGACCTGCCGCAGCACCAGCCGCGCCGGAGCGCGACCCTGCCCATCCGTGAACGGGCCCGACGTGTGTGCGTAGTCGAACGGCATGCCCCACCCCCGGGTCGCCGGCGTCAGGCGGCCAGGACCGCCCGGGCCATGAGGGCGGCGGCCGCGTCGTCGGCCAGACCCTCCCCCGCCAGGCGGTGCCAGGTCCAGAAGTCGACCGCCACCGCCGCGAGGGCGCGCCGGTCGCCCCCCTCGGGCGCGAGCGCGTCGGCGAGCGCGGCCATCCGCCCGTCCACCGACTCCCGCAGGAGCGCGTCCAGGGCGGGCATGGCCGCCCGGTCGCGCCGGACGTTGCCCGACGTGCCGCGCGTGCGCCGGAACCAGGCGTAGAGCAGGCCGAGCACCGCCTCCAGCCGCGCGCGGGGGTCGCTCAGGGCGAACGGCGGCACCAGGTCGGGCGGCGGGTTCTCGGCCAGGAAGTGCGCCTGGCAGGCGCGGAACAGGTCCGCCTCGTCCGGGAAGTTCGCGTACACGGTCGCGCGCTGCACGCCCGCCCGGCGGGCGATCTCGGCGACGGTGGTCCGCGCCGGCCCCACCTCGTCGTGGAGCTCTGCGGTGGCCGCGGCGATGCGCCGGCGCGTCTCCTCCTGCGCCTCCGCGCGTGCCGCCTTCCGGTATGTCCGCTTTTCGATTGACATGGTGTTCAACGGAAGCATACCATCGGCCCATCTTCACTGAGCGGTGCGTTCAACGAAATGGAGGCGGAGATGGAGCGGGCGGACTTCCCCAACCTGGGCACCGGCTACCTGCTGCGCGGCGACGAGACCGGTGGGCGCTTCGCGATGCTGGAGCACACGATCCCGCCGCGGCGCCTGGCCGCGCCGATGCACACCCACGAGCGCGAGGACGAGTTCAGCCTGGTGCTGGAGGGGCGCGTGGGCGCCCAGATCGGCGACGAGGTGGTCGAGGCGGGCCCCGGCGACGTGATCCGCAAGCCGCGCGGCGTGCCCCACGCGTTCTGGAACGCGGGCGACGCGCCGGCGCGGCTCATCGAGATGGTGTCCCCCGCCGGCTTCGAGGCCTACTTCACGGAGATGGCGCCGATCCTGAACGCCGGCGGGCCACCCGACCTGGAGGCGCTGGGCGCCGTCCAGGCGCGCTACGGCCTGTCGATGGACCCCACCAGCATCGGCCGCCTGGCGGCTGAGCACGGCCTGCAGGTGGCATGATCCGCGGATGGGGATCCCGATCTGGACCCGCGCGGTCGCCGACCCGGCCTTCCGCGACGCCCTGATCGACGACCCGCTGCGCGCGCTGGCCGACGCCGGCGACGTGAACGCCTCGCCCGAGCAGGTCGCCCAGCTCGAGGAGATGGACCCCGAGGACCGTCGCGAGATGGTCCTCGGCGTGGTCCGCGAGGTCCACATGAAGGGCGGCCAGGCCCGCTTCGGGTCGATCGGGCCGGACGGCCGGCTCGGCGGCCCGCCGCCCGTGGAGGACTGAGCCGGGCCTACGCCCCGGTGGAGCCGAACCCGCCCTCGCCGCGCCCGTCGGACGCGGGCAGCTCGTCCACCGCGACCGGCGCCGGCAGGGCGACCGGCACCACCACCAGCTGGGCGATCCGGTCACCGGGGGCGACCCGGTGGACCTCCTCCCCCAGGTTCACCAGCACCACCGTCAGCTCACCGCGGTAGCCGGCGTCGATCAGGCCGGGCGCGTTGGCGACGGTCACGCCGTGCCGGCGGGCCAGGCCGGAGCGCGGGACCACCAGGCCGGCGTGGCCCTCGGGGATCGCCACCGCGAGCCCCGTGGGGCACGCGGCGCGGCCGCCCGGCGGCAGCTCGACCGGCTCGACGGCGGACAGGTCGAGGCCGGCGTCGCCCGGGTGGGCGCGCGCCGGCACGACCGCGTCCGGCCGCAGCCGCCGGACCGGCAGACCCGGCGGCACCGCCGCTAGACCGCGCTGAGGGCGGCGATCCGGTCGGCCGCCTCGACGAGGCGCTCGTCCGGGACCGTCAGGCTCATGCGCACGAAGCCCTCCCCGCTCGGGCCGTAGGCGGCGCCGGGCGAGATGACCACGGCGGCGTCCTCCAGCACCCGCTCGGTGAACGACGCGGAGGTGTGGCCCTCAGGGACGCGCGCCCAGACGTAGATCGCGCCCTTCGGCGGGTCCACGTCCAGGCCGATGCGGCGCAGCGCCCCCACGAGGACGTCGCGGCGGCGCTGGTAGATCGCGCACATCTCGCGCACCGACTCCTGGTCGGAGGTGAGCGCCGCGACGGCCGCCTCCTGGACCGCCTCGAACATGCCGCTGTCGATGTTGGTCTTCAGCTGCCAGTAGGCGGCGACGAGGTCGGGGTTGCCGACGACGGCGCCGGCCCGCCAGCCGGTCATGTTGTAGGTCTTCGACAGCGAGAAGATCTCGATGCCCACGTCCATCGCGCCCGGGGTCTCGAGGAACGACGGCGCACGGTACCCGTCGTAGGTGATCTCGGAGTACGCGTTGTCGTGGATCACGATGAGGTCGTTCGCGCGTGCGAAGGCGACGGCGCGGTCGAAGAAGTCGTCCTCCACCACCCCGCCCGTCGGGTTGTTGGGGTAGTTCAGGAACATCACCTTCGCGCGGGCGGCGACGTCGGCCGGGATCGCCTCCAGGTCGGGCTGGAAGCCCAGCTCCGGCAGCAGCGGCATCGGCACCGGCTCCGCGCCGGCGAGCAGCGGGCCGGTGGTGTAGACGGGGTAGCCGGGGTCGCTGGCCAGGGCGACGTCGCCGGGGTCGAGGAACGCCAGGTTGACGTTCGCGACCGCCTCCTTGGCGCCCATCGCCGGGATGATCATCGTGGCCGGGTCGAGCTCCACGCCGAACCGGCTGCCGTAGAAGCCGGCGATCGCCTCGCGGAAGCTCTCGCGGCCGCGGTTGGACGGGTACTGGTGCGTGTCCGGCCGGGCGGCGTGCCGCTGGAGCGCCTCGACCACGAACGGCGGCGTCGGGGTGTCGGGGTCGCCGATCCCGAGGGAGATGACGTCGACGCCCGCCGCCTTCTTGGCGGCGATCTTCTGCTCGATCTGGGCGAAGAGGTACGGGGGGAGCCGTCGGAGCCGCTCGGCTCCGACGGTGCGCGCGCTCAGAGCTCCTCCAGCGCGTGGACGAGCTCCGGGGACAGCTCGCCCCGGTAGAGCTCCTCGGCCGGACCGGTCATCGTCACCTCCAGGTCGTCGCCGACGGCGATCTCCAGGTCGCCGCCCGCGAGGTGCACCGTCACGGGGCTGGCGAGGCCCCCCAGCCGCACGCCGGCCACGGCGGCGGCGCACGCCCCGGTCCCGCAGGCGAGGGTCTCCCCCACGCCGCGCTCCCAGACGCGCATCGTCAGCTCCGAGGGTCCCTCCGCGCGCACGAACTCCACGTTGGTCCGGTTCGGGAAGCGGGGGTCCCGCTCGATCTCGGGTCCGAGCGTGCGGACCACGTCCGCGGGCGCGGGGTGCTCGATCACGGCGTGCGGGTTGCCCATCGACACCTCCGCCAGCTCCACCGACGAGCCGTTCACGCGCAGCGCCTCTCGGCCCTCGCCGGACGGGAAGCGCGCCTTGCCCATGCTCACCGCCACGCGGCCGTCGTCGAGGGTGCGGACCCGCACGGGCCCGTCGCCGGTCAGGATGCGCCCGTCCTCCGGGAGCCGGCCGGCCGCCTCCAGGTAGCGCGCCACGATCCGGATGCCGTTGCCGCAGTTCTCGGCCTGGCTGCCGTCCGGGTTCCAGACGGTCATCCGCGGCGTGCCGGCGTCGTCGCTGAGCTCCAGGATCCCGTCGCCGCCGACCCCGAACGCGGGATCGAGGATGCGGCGCGCGCGATCGGCCGTGATCTCCATCGGCCAGGCGTCGCGCTCCACGACGAGGTGGTGGTTCCCGGTCCCCTGCCACTTGGCGAACTTCACGCGTCTGAGGGTACCGGATGCCCGCCTGACCCCTCGTACAGCTCGAACAGCGCCGGGAGGGCGGTCTCGGCAGGCGCGTCGCCCAGGTCGAGCCACGTGACGCCCGGCATCCGGCGCAGCCAGGTGAGCTGCTTGCGGGCCAGACGGCGGGTGCGGGCGGCCAGGCGGTCGGGCAGGTCGCCGGGGTCGAGCGCGCCCGCGCGGATCGCGGCCACCTCCTTCGCGCCGATCACCTGGAGCGGCTCCCGGGCCACGCCCGGCGTGTCGAGCGCCCGCTCCAGCTCCGCGACGAGGCCCTCGTCCAGCTCCCGCCGCACCCGGACGGCGATCAGGCGGTCGAGCACCTGGCGGGGGCGGGTCAGGCCCACGACGAGCGTGGGATGGCGGTCGGGTGCGGTCCAGAGGTCGTCGCCCGCCCCCGCGGCGCCCCCCGCGGCGATCTCGAGGGCACGCGCCACGCGGCGCGGGTTGGCGGCGTCGATCCGGTCCGCCCGCTCCGGGTCGCGCCGGCGCAGCTCGGCGAGCGCGGCGGCGGGGTCCTCCCGGGCCAGGCGCTCGGCCCAGTTGCGCAGGAGCGGGTGGCCGGGGTCGGGGAAGCGCAGGTCGGCGAGCGCGGCGCGGAGGTAGAGGCCGGTGCCGCCGGTCACCACCGGCACCCTCCCGGCGGCGAGCGCGGCGTCGATGGCCGGGTGCGCGACCGCGGCGAAGGAGGCGGCGGTCGACGCCTCGGTCAGCGCCAGGTCCCCGACGGCGTGGTGCGGCACCTCCGCCAACGCGTCGGCCCGGGGGCTGTCGGCCGCGATCTCGAGGCCCCGGTATCGCCCGAACGGGTCGGCCAGGACGATCTCCCCGCCCAGGCCGAGGGCGGCGGCGTGGGCCAGCGCGGTCTTGCCGGACGCCGTGGGCCCGGCCAGCGCGAGGACCCGGGGGGCGGGCCTCGGGCTAGGCGGGGACGAGGTCGCCCGGGACGGGCGCGCCGAGCTGCACGCCCGAGAGCGTCGTGGAGGTCGCGCCGTCGATCCGCACCGTCGCGAGCGCGCCCGGGGCGGCGTCGCCGGTGAAGTTGACCGTGATGTTCTGGCGCAGGCGGCCGCGCAGCCGCGCCGGGTCGGTGCGCGACGGGCCCTCCACCAGCACCTCGCGCTCCGTGCCGACGAACCGCGCGGCGCGCTCGGCCGCGGTGCGCTGCACCACCTCGACGAGGCGGGCGATGCGCTCGCGCTTCACGTCCGGCGGGACGTCGTCGGGCAGGCGCTCCGCCGCCTCCGTTCCCGGCCGGGGGGAATAGAGGAACGTGTAGGCGCCGTCGTAGCGGCACTCCTGCACCAGGCTCAGGGTGTCGGCGAAGTCGTCCTCGGTCTCCCCCGGGAACCCGACGATCAGGTCGGTGGTGAGCGACAGGTCGGGGATCGCGTCGCGCAACCGCGTCACCAGGTCCAGATAACGCTCGCGGCTGTAGGTGCGCCGCATCGCCTTGAGCACGCGGGTGCTGCCGGACTGGGCCGGCAGGTGCAGATGCTCGCACCACCTCCGGGCACTCGGCCATCGCCGCGATGACGTCGGTCTTCATGTCCTTCGGGTGCGGCGAGGTGTACCGCACGCGGGCGATCCCGGGGACGGCGGCCACGGCGCGCAGCAGCTCGGCGAAGCTCGCCCGCTCCTCGCGCGGCAGGTCGCGCCCGTACGAGTTGACGTTCTGGCCGAGGAGCGTGACCTCCAGGACGCCGGCCGCGGCGAGCGCGGCCACCTCGCCGACCACGTCGGCCACGGGGCGGCTGCGCTCGCGGCCGCGGACGGTCGGGACGATGCAGTAGGCGCAGACGCAGTTGCAGCCCACGGAGATCTGCACCCACGCCTGGTGGGGCCGCTCGCGCTTGGCGGGGAGGCTGCCGCTGAAGGCGCCGTCGAAGCTGAACGCGCCGACCGCCTCGATCCGCTCACGCGCGACCAGCTCGCCGATGCGCGACACCTCGCCGGGGCCGAACGCGATGTCCACGAACGGGAAGTCGCGGAACACCGCCTCCTTCTGGCTCTGGGCCCAGCACCCGCCCACGGCGACGATGGCCTCGGGGCGCTCGCGCTTGACCCGCTTGGCGTCGCCGAGGTTGCCGAGGAAGCGCTCGTCGGCGCTCCCGCGGATGGTGCAGGTGTTGAACAGGATCAGATCGGCGTCGTCGCGGACGCCGGCCTCCGACCACCCGTGCGACTCGAGCAGCCCCTTCATCCGCTCGGAGTCGTGGTCGTTCATCTGGCACCCGAAGGTGGTCAGGTGGTAGCGCACCCGCCGATCCTAGCGGCTAGTCCCCGCCCTCCCAGACGACGATCTCGGCGTCGCCGTCCTCCCAGTCGGGGAAGCGGCCCATCCACTCGGCGCCCGGCCGCGGCTGCTCGTCGCCCCCGGAGCCGAGCAGGATCCGGGTGAGCGCCGCGCCCTCGCCCAGGAGCTCGTCGAGCGCCGCGGCCACGTCGGCGTCGGCGACGTGCTCGCGGCCGTCCTCCAGCGCCACGAGCGCCGCCTTGCGCAGCAACTCCTTCACGAAGGACGCGGTCACGCCCTCGGTGCGCGCCACCACGGCGTCGGCATCCGCGAGCCGCAGGTCCAGCCCGCGGGCGTAGAGGTCGATCAGCCGCCGCCGGGCCGCGGCGTCGGGCAGCGGGATCTCGATCGCCAGGTCCACCCGTCCCGGCCGGGCGGCGAGCGCCGGCTCGAGCGCGTCGGGGCGGTTGGTGGTGAGCACGAACGCGACGTCGGCGTCCTCCGCCAGCCCGCTCATCTGATCCATCAGCTGGAACAGCACCACGCCGCCGCCGTCGGGGTCGTAGCGGTCCTCCGCCACCAGGTCGACGTCCTCGAGGATCACGACGCTCGGCGCCAGCCGGCGCGCGACGGTGCCGAACGCGCCGATCGCCCCGAGCGCGCCGCCCGCCAGGATGATGACGGTCGCGTCCCGGAGGCGGCCGGTGAGGTAGCGGACGGTGTGGGTCTTCCCCGTCCCGGGCGGGCCGTAGAGCAGCAGGCCGCGCGACAGGTGGCGCCCCATGGCCAGGAGCTTCTCGCGGTGGACGCTCGGCCCCGCGAGGTGGCGCTCCACCCGCTCGATCACGCCGTCGGGCAGCACGAGCTCGCCGGCGTCCATCTCGGGCCGCTCGACGAACACCAGCCGCGTCCCCTCCGGGCTCGACTCGACGGTGATCACCTGGCCGCGGTAGACGTCGTGCCGCTCGATGAGCGCGCGCAGGTCGGCGATGAGCTCCTCGGCCAGCGCCCGGTCGGCCGCGGCGATCTGCAGCTCGATGTCGCTGGCCCGCTGGAAGGGGTTCTGCTCGCCCCGGTGGAGGAACGCGGCGAGCGGCCCGCGCGGCGAGTTGATGATGCAGCACGGCGAAGTCGATGCAGGCGAGCGTGCGGCCGGGACCCACGGGCGCCTCGGCGTACTCGACCGAGCCGGCCGGGAAGTGCGGCATCCGCATGATGTCGCCGATCCCCGTGCCGCCGTAGTGGCGTGCCTGCCCGGCCATGCCGACGGTGTGTGCCGACCAGCCGTCCCGCGCGAGGGCGTGGTCGAGGGCGATCTGCAGGTTCGCCTGGTCCCAGGCCGAGAAGTGCGCGCGGACGACGGGCATCGCGGCGGCGGCGTCGCCGAGGTGCCGTTTGATCAGGTCCCCCACCTGCGTGGCGTCGTCGGACTCCGTGTGGACCCGCTCGAGCAGTCGCTGCGTGAGGCGGCCGAGGTCGTCGGCCAGGCGGTCGAGGTCGGGGTCGCGCGGGCTTTCGGACATGTGCGGGAGCGTATGTCAGGCCGCGAGCGGGCACACCCGATCCAGGCGGACGGGGAGGGAAGGCATGACAACGCCGCGACGCGACGCCGTCGACCCGCGACCTGGCAGGCTGAGGGCATGACCGACGTCCTGCTGCACGGCGACACGGCGCGCTCGCCGGAGATGCGCCACGAGATCCCGGTCGCGATCGGCGATCCGTTCCTGGTGATGGAGCACGACGGCCGCACCGTCGTCCTGACCAACGCGCTGGAGCGCGACCGCATCGCGGCGGTCCTGCCGGATGCGCTGCTGATGCTGGGCAGCGACCTGGGGCTGCTGGACCTGGTCGAGGGCGGCATGTCGCGCGCCGACGCCGACCTGGAGGTGCTGTCCCGCGCCGTCGCCCAGGTGGGGGTGACCCACGCCCGCGTCCCGGCGGCATTCCCGTTGGAGGTGGCGGATCGCCTGCGCGCCGACGGGGTGCGCCTGGACGTCGACCAGGTGTTCTTCGACGGGCGCCGGCGCAGCAAGAGCGGCGCGGAGCTGGCGGGCATCCGGCGGGCGCAGATCGCCGCCGAGGCGGGGATGGCGGCGGCCGCCGGCCTGCTGCGCGCCGCCCGCCGCGACGGCGACGGCCTGGTGCTGGACGGCGCGCCGCTCACCGCCGAGCTGGTGCGGGCGACGATCCGCGACGCGTGCGCGACGCTGGGCGCCCCGGCCCCCGCCGACATCATGGTGGTGAGCGCCTGGTCGGGGGGCGGGCACGACCCGGGCGCAGGCCCGCTGCCCGCGGACCTGCCGATCGAGGTCGACCTGTGGCCCCGGGACGAGGCCTCCGCGTGCTGGGCGGACATGACCCGCACGTTCGTGGTCGGGCAGGTGGCCGACGAGGTGGCCGCGCTCCACGACGTGGTGCTCCGCGCCGCCGACGCCGCGCGCGCGGCCGCCCGCCCGGGGGCGCGCTGCCGGGCGCTGTACGACGCGGCCGCCGAGGTGATCGAGGCGGCCGGGCACCGCACCCTCCGCACCCGCGCGCCCGGCGAGACGCTGACCGAGGGCTTCTACTTCTCCCTCGGCCACGGCGTCGGCCTGGAGGTCCACGAGCCGCCCATCCTCGGCCTCTCCGCCGAGCACGAGCTGGTGGAGGGCGACGTCATCGCGATCGAGCCCGGGATCGAGAACGTCCCGGGGATCGGCGGCGTCCGGGTGGAGGACCTCCTCCTGGTCACCGCCGACGGCGCCGAGACCCTCACGGACTATCCGTACGACCTGACGCCCTGATCAGCGGCCAACCCAGGCCCGCCGCACGGCAACCGTCCCCGTCACCGACCTGAAGCGGGCGGTGACGCGGACCTTCCTCAGCGGGTAGGGGCGCGTCATCGTGATCCTGCAGGTCACCGTCCTCCGGGCCCCCACGCGGCCGACCGAGCAGCGGCCCGCCACCCACGGGCCGGCGGTGGCGGTCAACCGGAGGGTGCCGCGGCGGCCGCCCACTTGGACCATCGCCAGGATCACCCGCGGGCCGACGTGGCCGGTCAGGAGCCGCGAGAGGGCCCTGTGGCCGGCCGTCACCTGCCCGTGGATCCCGGCGGCGCTGCGACGGGCGGGCCGGATGCCGGTGGCGGCGGTCCCCGCGACTGCCGGCTCGGCGGTGCTCGTCGCGGTGACGGTCACCACCCCGCCCCTGGGCGGGATCTCGGGGGCCGTGAAGAGCCCGGTGGAGGAGACCCTTCCGGCGGTCGCGGTCCACACGACCCCGCCCGAGAGGTTCGCCACCGTCGCCTTCAGCTGCACGCGCGAACCGGCGACCAGCCGCGGCGGCATCCCCGAGATGGTCACCGACGGGGTGGGCGGCGCGTGCGCGACGGCGCCGCCGTTCGCGCCGGTGGCGGCGCCGGCGACGGTGATGGTGGCTGCGGTGGTGGTGGCGGTGCCTGCGGCGTTGGTGAACACCGCCCGGTAACGGTTGTTGTTCTGCGCGGTCGTCACCGACGCCAGGGTCAGGGTGGTGGCGTTCGCCTCGGGGATGTCGGTGTAGCCGGTCCCCGCGTTGGTCGACAGCTGCCATTGCACGGCGGGGGTGGGGACGCCCGTGGCGACGGCAGTGAGGGACACGGTCGCATCTGCGATCACCGACTGGTTCGCCGGCTGGGTGGTGACCTGCGGCGCCACGGCGGTCGAGGTGACGGTGAGGGTCGCCGCGTTGGTGGTGGCGCCTCCGGCGCTGTTGGTGAACACCGCCCGGTAGCGGTTGTTGTTCTGGCCGATTGTCACCGAGGTGAGGGTGAGGCTGCCCGAGGTGGCGCCGGGGATGTCGGCGTAGGTGGCGCCGCCGTCGGTGGACAGCTGCCACTGCACCGTCGGCGTGGGGGTGCCGCTGGCGGCGGCGGTGAACGTCGCCGACCCGCCGGCGAGGGCGGTCTGGTCGGTGGGCTGGGTGGTGACCTGCGGCTGGGTCGGTGCGGTCACGGTCACGGTGGCGGTGTCGGTCGCGCCGCTCGCCGTGTGGGTGGCTCGCACCGTCACCCCCCCACCGGGGGCGCTCGCCGGTGCCGTGTAGAGGCCGGACGAGGTGATGGTGCCGTTCGTGGCGCCGCCATCGACGCTCCAGGTGACCCCGCCGGTGGCGTTCTGGAGGGTGGCGGTGAACTGCTGGGTCCCCCCGACGGGGAGGGTGGCGCTCGCCGGGGTGACCGTCACCGCAGGCGGCGGCGGCTCACTGCTCCCGGCACCGCCCATGTCGGTGAGCATGTTCATGGTGAAGGCGACCAGCCGCGGGTCGGCGGCCCCCGAGGCCCCACTCCAGCGCCACCCGTCAAGGCCCCAGGCGTACTGCAGCGTCCCGGCACCGAACACCTTCGCGCCCGATGGGGCGGTGTAGCGGACCCCGTCGGCGGTGGGCCAGCCACTCGCCTGCCAGTGGAACAACCGCGTCAGCGGCGGCGTCGCACAGCCGGGGGTGACCTGATCCCACTCATACCCCAGGGAATCGATCACCGACGCCCCGGCCGTGAACCCGCTGCCGGCGAACCAGGGGTCCCCGAGGGAGGCGTCGACGACGGACATGTCGTCGCTGGTGCCGAGCGGCCAGCTGGTGTTGTTGTACTGCACCCCGATCAGCTGGCACTCGGGACGGCCGACGTTGCGGAACAGGTCGGTCTTGAGCGCCGGGTCGGCGATGGGGTCGGCGTTGGACTTGTAGCCGATGAGGCTGCGCCCACCGTCGCTGTAGCGCACCTGCCAGTAGCCGAGGTTCGCCCCCAGGAAGGCGAGGCTCTGGCCGGCGTCGCGCGCCGCCTCCAAGGCGTCGCGGTGCTCCTTGGTCCAGTACTCGCCGTGGCCCATGGTCACCACGACCCGGTGGCCGGCGAGCACCCCGGGACGCGAGGAGACATCCCAATCGGTGATGTAGGACACATCCAGGTCCTGGCGCTCCAGGAACCGCACCAACGGGTACTCGTCATAGCGCCAGTTCTGGATCTCGACGCCATCCGCCCAGGGCTTCTCGAACGACACCACCGACGCCCGCACCCCGTTGACGCTGTGGTTGTCGTACAGCGACTTGCCGCCCCACCCGTTGTAGGCGGCCCAGGTGTTGACCGGCACCACCACCACGATCTTCGAGGTGTTCGGCGCCGCCGCCCGGATCACGAACGGCAACCGGCGCACCGTCCCCGCACCCGTCCCCGAGGTGATCCGGAGCGCCGCCATATAGGTCCCACTCGGCCAACCGGCGGGAACGGTCAAAGAATCGGTGATCGACCAGCTGGTGCGCACCATCCCCGTCGCCGGATCCGGCGCCGGCGGCAACGGCTGGCTGACCCCCGCCTGATCACCCGAGCACGACGGAAGGCACGAAATGAGCCGCGCCCCGGCGCCCCCGTACCAGCCGAGGCGGTAGAACTCGACGCGGTAGCGCACCCCCGACACCGTCCCGACATGCAGGTCCACCCGCTCACCCGGCGCCGCGCTCAGCGGCCAGATCCACCCGTCGATGCTGGTGACCCGGCCCGCGTACTGATCGGCGGCCGACCCCACCGGCGCCGTCGGCATGTACCACCCGGGCGTACCCGGCAGGGCGTTCTCGGCCGGGACCGGCCCCGTGTCGGCGCGACCCACCGCGGGTGTCGCGAGCATCGCGAGCGCCGCAGCCGCGGCGATCGCCGCGATCGCGGCCCAGCGCCGCCCGAGCATGAGTCGCCGACTGTCCATGGCCATACCCCTTGCCGCATCGGTGGCGAGGGTGGGCCCTCCACGCCAGACCTACGAGGACGTGGACCAATGGAAGGGCGTCCCGCGCCCGGCGACACCGGCCGTTCAGGGGGTCCGGGCCCTTCCGCGAGGAGGGCGCGTCACACGAGCCGTGGCGCACGCAACTGGCCGTCGGGATGGACGGCGGGGTCAGACCGCCTCCAGCTCCGCCTCCGGCTCCGGCTCGCCCTCCGGCTCCGCCGACTCATCCTCCCCGCGCGCCTGCTCGTGCTCGGCGAGCGCGATGGCGCACAGGGCGGCGACGACGAGGGCGCCGACGGCGACGGACTTCCGCAGCAGGCCGCCGGCGAGGCGCTCCTCGAGGATCACGATCCCGACGATCGAGGCGACCACCGGGTTCGCGAGGGACGTCGTCGCCACGGCCGGCGCCAGCTGCCCCGTGGCGAGGGCCCCCTGCTGGATGAGGAACGCCACGACGCCCATCACCACCAGGGCCCAGGCGCGCCAGTCGGCGAGGACGACGGACAGGCCCTCGTCGAGCTCCTCCACCACGGGCTTGGCGAGCGACGCGGACATCCCGAACAGCATCCCCGCCACCGTCCCGAGCGCCGCCGCACGACGGCCGGGCCGGCCCCGCCGGCCGGCGATCATGACGACGGCGGCGAGCGCGACGACGACGGCGGTGCTGACCGCCCACTCCCAGTCGGGGGCGTCGTCGACCCCGGCGGCGGGGTCGCCGACCACGATGAACGTCGCGAGCGCCGCGACGACCCCCGCCGCCGCCGCCCAGTCCCGGCGGGTGACGACCTGGTGGGTGAGGAGCACGCCGAGGGGCAGCGCGAACACGATCGTGGTGACCAGGAGCGGCTGGATGATGACGAGCCGCCCCTTGTCGAGCGCGGCGCCCTGGACGGCATAGCCGGCGAGGAGCGCGGTCGACCCGAGCAGCCACGGCAGGCTGCGGAGCAGACCGAGGAAGAAGCCGATGCTCATCCCGCCCCCGCCGCCGGGCACGGCCCCCCGTTGCTGGAGGACCGCCGCCAGCGCGAACAGGAACGCCGCGATGATCGCGAGCGCGTCGGCCGGCATCAGGCGGGCACGACGGGGGTCGGGCGGCGGGCGGGCGCGCGGCGGGTCGTGCTGTCCGGCACGCGGCGAGGCTACCCGCGCCGCCCACGCTGTCACATCGTCCGATCGGGAGGAAACGGCGGCGGGACGCAGCCGCCGCCCAGCCGCGGGCCGGGACCGCGCGGGCTCGGCCCGCTGGCCGGCCCGCGCGGTGGGACCTACTTCGCCGCGGCGAGCTTCGGCGGGTCGGCGGGGGTCTCCTCCGGCTCCAGGATCTCCCCCGTCTCGGGGTCGAAGGCCGGGCCGGCAGCCGCGGCGGGGGCGCCGCCGACGCCCGCGTCGGCGCGGATCTGCGCCTCCAGGCGCTCGGCGATGTCCGCGTTCTCCTTCAGGAACGCCCGGGCGGCGTGGCGGCCCTGGCCGAGCCGCTCGTCGCCGAACGAGAAGTACGCGCCGCTCTTCTGGACCATCCCGCGCTCCACGCCGAGGTCGAGCAGGTTGCCCTCGTGGGAGATCCCCTCGCCGTAGATGATGTCGAACTCCGCCTGGCGGAACGGCGGCGCGACCTTGTTCTTCACGACCTTCACGCGGGCGCGGTTGCCGACCGCCTCCGAGCCCTCCTTGAGGGTCTCGATGCGGCGGATGTCGAGCCGGACGGACGCGTAGAACTTGAGCGCCCGCCCGCCGGGCGTGGTCTCCGGCGAGCCGAACATCACGCCGATCTTCTCGCGCAGCTGGTTGGTGAAGATGCAGATGGTCCCGGCGCGGTTCAGGTTGCCGGCCAGCTTCCGCAGCGCCTGCGACATGAGGCGGGCCTGGAGGCCGACGTGGGTGTCGCCCATCTCGCCCTCGATCTCCGCCTTCGGCACGAGCGCGGCGACCGAGTCGATCGCGACGACGTCGAGGGCCGCGGAGCGGACGAGGAGGTCGGCGATCTCGAGCGCCTGCTCCCCGTGGTCGGGCTGGGAGACCAGCAGCTCGTCGACGTCCACCCCGATCCGCTTGGCGTAGGTGGGGTCCATCGAGTGCTCGGCGTCGATGAAGGCGCACAGGCCGCCGCGCTTCTGGGCCTCGGCGATGAGGTGGTACAGGAGGGTCGTCTTGCCGGAGCTCTCCGGGCCGAACACCTCGACGATGCGGCCGCGGGGGATCCCCCCGATCCCGAGGGCGATGTCCAGCGCCAGCGCGCCGGTCGGCACGGCCGACACCTCGTTCATGACCGTGTCGCCCATCCGCATGATGGAGCCCTTGCCGAACTGCCGCTCGATCTGCGCGACGGCCGAGCCGAGCGCCTCGTGCTTCTCCACGGAGGGCCTCCCCTCGAGTGTTCCGGACATGCCCCGGACCCCGGTGGGACCCGTCGGCGAACTCCAGGGATGATAGATCGAAGGTCGGCCGGATATCGAACACGTGTTCCCGCCGATCGTGACGAGGGCGTGCCGAGGGGGTCACCTCCGGCCGTACACCGCCGTGCCCGCGGCGAGTGAGCGGCGCAGCAGGTGCAGGGCGCCCGCGACGGCCCGCTCGCGGATCGTGGCCCGGTCGCCCCCGCGGTCGTGGCGGGTGTGCCCCAGGCTGTCCCCCGGCCCGGCGACGCCGATGTAGACGAGCCCCACCGGCTTCTCCGCCGTGCCCCCGCCGGGTCCCGCGACGCCGGTGATCGAGAGGGCCCAGTCCGCGCGGAGCGCCCGCCGGGCGCCGCGCGCCATCGCCTGGGCGCACTCGGCCGACACCGCCCCGTTCACCGCCAGGATCCGCTCCGGCACGTCGAGGAGCTCCTGCTTCACGTCGTTCGCGTAGGCGATCACCCCGCCGCGGACGTACGCGGACGACCCCGCCCGCTCGGTGAGCCGCGCGCCGAGCAGCCCGCCCGTGCACGACTCGGCGACCGCGACCGTCTGGCCGGCGGCGAGCAGGCCCTCGGCCACCACGTCGTCGATGGTGCGCCCGTCGCGGCTGAACAGCTCCTCGGGCAGGCGCTCCGCGATCCGCGCCTCCAGGGCGTCGGCCGCCCACGCGTCCTCCGGCCGGGCCCGGACCGTCACCTCCAGCTCCGCCGCGCGCGCGCAGATGCCCACGCGCAGCCGCCCCCAGGCGTCCGGGTCGAATCCGTCGAGCTCCGCGATGAGCTGCGACTCCGGGACCGCCCACAGCCGCAGCACGCGCTCGTGCGGCGCCGGCGCGCGCGCGAGCAGGCCTGCCAGCGGCTCCAGCGGGAGGGCGTCCTCCCACATCCGCGCCAGCTCCCACGGCGGGCCGGGCAGCACCACGATGACCGTGCCCTCGTGGACGAGCGCGCACCCCGGCGCCGTCCCCGGCGGCGGCAGCACCCGCGCGCCCTCGGGGAGGGTCGCCTGCTTCTCCTGGACGGCCGCCTGGACGTCGGGCCGCCGGTACACCGCCACGCTCTGGGCCTGCACCATCGCGAGCGCCTCCTCGCTGAGGCGCAGCGGCCGGCCCGTGACCCGCGCGACCGCCTCCATCGTGAGGTCGTCGTGGGTCGGCCCCAGGCCGCCCGTGACGCAGATCAGGTCGAATCCGCCGGCGAGCAGCCGCTCGAGGGCCCCGCCGATGGCGTCGAGCCCGTCCCCGACCATCTCGATCCGGTCCACGGGGACCCCGCGGGGGCCGAGCGACCGGGAGAGGATGCCCGCGTTGCGCTCCTGGATGGCGCCGCGCAGGATCTCGTCGCCGGTGACGAGGACCGCCGCGCGCAGCGGGTCAGCCCACCCGGTCAGCTGACGCTCCGGACCTCCGTCGGGGTGATGATCCAGGTGCCGCTCTCGCTGCCGAGGTCCTTCACCTTGCCCGCGACGGTCACCTTGAGCTCCGCCGGGTTGGCGGCGCGCAGGTAGATCCCGTTGAGGACCTTGAACGTCTGCTGCGAGCCGGGCGCGAGGATGCGCCTCGTACACGAGGCGGCCCTTCGCGTTCTTGGCGCGGACCTGCACCCAGCAGCCGTTGCTGCCCGTGCCGGTGAGGACGATCGGCGTCTTCTTGGCGCGCATCGGCGCCTCGGTGGACGCCGTGTCGGGCTGCTGCACCACCGGCGCGACCGGGGTGCTCGTGGCGGCGGTCACCGGCGGCTCGGGCACCGGGCCGCCCGTGTCGCCCGAGCCCACGCCGAGCCAGACGAGCAGCGCGACGGCCATGACGCCGCCGATCGCCAGCCAGAGCAGCTGCACCTCCGTGCGGCGGCGCCGCCGGGGCTTGCCGCTGCGGCGCGGGGGCTCGCGGTCGGACCGTGATGCGCCCCGGGCGGGGGCGGCGGACGACCGCGCGCTGCGGCCCCGGTCGGGGTCCGCGCTGGGCGCGTAATCGCCGAACCGCGACTCGTACTCGTCCAGGACGAGGCGCCCGTCCAGGTCGAGGAAGTCCGCGTACGCGCGCAGGAATCCACGAACGTACGTGGGCGACGGCATGAGGTCGAACTGCTCCTCCTCCATCGCGCGCAGGTACTTCGCGCGGATTTTGGTCTCCGCCTCGCAGTCGAGGATGTCGAGGCCGCGGCGCAAGCGGGCCTCTCGGAGAGTGTTTCCGATCTCGAACATGGGCGTGTTGCAGGCGGAACGGGTCCACCTGCGGGCGGGAGGCTAGCCGAGCCCACGGACACCATGCAAGCGGGCCTACTCCAGATCGTCCTCCGGCTCGGCCGGCGCGCGCCGCAGGATGCGGTCGAGATCGCCCTCCCCGACCAGCACGCTGCGGGGCTTCGACCCCTCGTGACCGGACACCACGCCCATCTGCTCCATGGCGTCAACGAGGCGCCCGGCGCGGGCGTACCCGACGCCGAGGCGGCGCTGGAGGAGCGACACGGAGGCCGTCCCCTGCTGCACCACCATCTCGATCGCGCGGGCGATCATCTCGTCGGCGTCCTGGTCGAGGGGGTCCTCCGTGGGCTCGGGCCGCTCCATGAGCTCCTCGCGCATCTGCGGCTTGCCCTGGCCCCGCCAGTGGTCCGTGATCGCGAGGATCTCCTCCTCGCTGACGTAGGCGCCCTGCAGGCGCTGGAGGCGCGACGTGCCGACCGGGCGGAACAGCATGTCGCCGTGGCCGAGCAGCGACTCGGCGCCGCCGGCGTCGAGCACCACGCGGGAGTCAACCTGGGACGAGACGGCGAACGCGATCCGGGAGGGCACGTTGGCCTTGATCATCCCGGTGATGACGTCGGCCGAGGGGCGCTGGGTGGCCAGCACCAGGTGGATGCCGACGGCGCGGCTCTTCTGCGCGAGCCGGATGATCGAGTCCTCCACCTCGGCCGGCGAGACCATCATCAGGTCGGCGAGCTCGTCGATGACCACCAGGATCGTCGGCATCGGGGGCTCGCCCGCGGCGGCGCGGGCCTCGTTCCAGTCGCGCAGGTTGCGGGCCCGCTTCATCCCCATCAGCTCGTAGCGGGTCTCCATCTCGCGGACGATGTTGGAGAGCACC
Organism: Miltoncostaeaceae bacterium; assembly: GCA_963749475.1. Lineage (GTDB taxonomy): Bacteria > Actinomycetota > Thermoleophilia > Miltoncostaeales > Miltoncostaeaceae > Miltoncostaea. Next base: position 33,110 of record CAVVMP010000007.1, on the reverse strand, counting down.
GCCGCGGCGTCCTTCATGTTCGTCACGACCGGAGTGAGCAGGTGCGGGATGCTCTCGTAGTGGTTGAGCTCGACCTTCTTCGGGTCGATCAGGATCATCCGCAGCTCGTCCGGCGACGACCGCAGCAGCAGCGACCCGAGCAGGGCGTTCAGGCACACGCTCTTGCCGGTGCCGGTCGAGCCGGCGATGAGCAGGTGCGGCATCCGCGCCAGGTCGATGTAGACCGGCTTGCCGCCGAGGTCGAGGCCGAGCCACGCCATGAGGGGTCCGGCGTGCGGCGGGAACTCGCGGGTGATGTCGCCGAGCGTGACGAGGGACGCCTCCGGGTTCGGGACCTCCACCCCCACGGCCTGCTTGCCCGGGATCGGCGCGATGATCCGCAGCTCCTCGCGGGCGGCGAGCGCGTAGGCCAGGTCGTCGCGGAGCGCGGTGATGCGGCCGACCTTGGTGCCCGGCGCGAGCTGCAGCTCGTAGCGCGTGACGCGCGGGCCGGAGACCGTCTCGGTGACGCTCGCCTCGATGCCGAAGTGGCCGAGCGCCTCCTCCAGCAGCTTGCTGGTGCGCGCCACCATCTCCCTGGGCTGGGTGGCGGCGCCGGTCGAACTTGCGCAGCAGCGACATCGGCGGGCGCTTGTATGCGCCCGTGCGGGCGCGGCCGGTCACGGCGGGCTTCGGGGCGAAGACGGGCTCCAGGCCGGGCGCCTCCTCCCCCAGCCCGAGCTGCTCGCCCGGCAGGGCGTCGATTGACGCATCCCGCGCCGGGGCGGGCTCGGGGCGCACCGGCGGGGACGGTGGCGCGGGACGGGCGGCGACGGACGGCGAGGCCGGGGGGACGTCGTCGTCGAGCGGATCGGTCACGAGGGCGTCGGAGGCGAGCGCCGGGGAGGGCGGCAGCGCCGAGGGGTGGTCGAACAGGTCGGACCAGGCGTCGGCGCCGTCCAGGAGGGGCCGCGAGTCGGCGGCCTTGGCGCGCCGGCGGCCCAGGAGGGTCGGCGGCTCGATCGCGTCGATGCGCTCGCGCAGGCGCTGGGAGCCGCGGTACGCGGTGACGGACGCCGTCGCGACGCCGCGCCCCACGCTCTTCGAGGCGGTCGCCGCGCCCTCGCCGCCGCGGCGGACGACGAGCCCGAGGGACGCGCCGGAGATCAGCACCACGGCGGCCACCAGGCCCACGATCACGATGAGTGCGGTGCCGATGCTGCCGACCGTGTTGCTCGTGGCGTAGTAGCCCATCTCGCCGATGTAGCCGCCGCGCTCGGAGAGGCCCGCGTCGAACCACGTGTCGCGCTCCGCGCCGCTCCCGACGACCCCGGCCGCCAGGGCGATCAGCAGGGCGATGCCGCCGATCAGCAGGCCGGTCCGCATCGGGCGCGCCGCGAGCAGCGCGTGGTCGAGGATCAGGGCGATCCCCAGCGCGATCAGCACGGCGGGGGCGAGCGCGACGGCGCTGCCCACCAGCAGGCGCAGGCCGTCCTCGAGCCAGCCGCCCACGGGCCCGGCGCCGAAGCCGAGGAAGATCGAGACGCCGAGGAAGACGCCGACGGCGACGAGCCCGAGGCCCATCAGCTCGCGCGTCTGGCCGTCGAGCGTCGAGCGGCGGCGCTTCGCGCGACCGGCCGGCTTGCGCCGGCGTGCCCCTGCGACCTGCGTGCCGATCTCCCACCTCCCCATGCGCGGACGGCGCGGGCGGACACCCGCGCATGGCGAGTTGGCCGCGGGGGACCGGGTTCCTGCCCGGGTGGGTAGCATCCGTCCGACATTCCGGAACGAAAACGCCAGCAGGAGGACTCCCGTGGCACACCAGCTCTCCCCCATGGAGAAGCCGGACAAGATCCTCAAGCTCGACGGGATCTCGGCGGAGTCGGTCGAGGCCCACTGGGGCCTCTACGAGGGCTACGTCAAGAAGTACAACGAGATCCAGGAGCGGCTCGAGGGCGCCGACGCGGGCGCCGCGAACCAGATCTTCTCGGACTACCGCTCGTACCGCTCGGCGATCACCTTCGCCATCGGCGGGATCAAGAACCACGAGCTCTACTTCGGCAACCTGGGCAACGGCGGCGGCTCGCCGTCCGACGCCCTCGGCGGCCGGCTGGAGCAGCACTTCGGCGGGCTCGACCCGTTCCTGACCGAGCTCCGCGCCGGCGGCATGGCCGGCCGGGGCTGGGCGTGGCTCGCGTACGACTGGGACTGGGACCGGCTCGACGTCTACATCGGCGACGCCCAGGACACGTTCCCGGTGTGGAACGCCACGCCGATCCTGGCGCTCGACGTCTACGAGCACTCCTACATCCGCGACTTCTCCACCGCGCGGCCCAAGTACATCGACGCGTTCATCGCGAACATCGACTGGGCGGACGTGAGCGCGCGCTGGGACCGCATCGCGCAGGCGCTCTAACCCGCGCGCCCCTCGGGGGCGCCCGCCGGGCCTGCGGGTACCGGTGGGCGCCGTCCGGGGGTAGCGTGGGCGCGTGATCGTCGGCAGCGCCATCTACCGCGACGGCGTGGCCGTCGAGACGCCGGCGGACCCCACCGCCCTGGGCGAGGCCTGCCGGCGCGCGGGCGGCATCGCGTGGATCGGGCTGGTCTCCCCCACGGAGCTGGAGTTCGCGAGCCTCGCCGGGCAGTTCGGCCTGCACGAGCTGGCCGTGGAGGACGCCGTCCGGGCGCATCAGCGGGCGAAGCTGGAGCGGTACGGGGCGACGCTGTTCTGCGTGCTCCGCCCCGCCCGCTACATCGACGAGACCGAGACCGTCGAGTTCGGCGAGCTGCACGTCTTCGCGGGGCCCGACTTCGTGATCACGGTGCGCCACGACCGCGCCACCGACCTCGCCGGCGTGCGGGCGTCGCTGGAGGCGCAGCCCGACCTGCTGCGCCGCGGCCCGGTGGCGGTGCTCCACGCGATCATGGACCGGGTGGTCAACGACTACGCCCCCGTCGTCGCGGGGCTCGAGAACGACATCGACGAGATCGAGGACGAGGTCTTCGGCGGACACGAGAACGTGTCGCGGCGCATCTACGAGCTCTCGCGCGAGGTGATCCTGTTCCAGCGGGCGTCGAAGCCCCTGGCGGGCATGCTCGCGCACCTGATCGGCGACGCGGGCGTGGACGAGGAGGAGCGCCGCTACCTGCGCGACGTCCAGGACCACGCGATCAGGGTGCAGGAGCAGGTCAACGGCTTCCGCCAGCTCCTCGAGAACATCCTGAGCGTGAACCTGACGCTCGAGACCAAGACGCTCAGCGAGGTCTCGGTGGCCCAGAACGAGGAGGTCAAGCGGATCTCCGCGTGGGCGGCGATCCTGTTCGCGCCGACGCTGATCGGGACGATCTACGGCATGAACTTCGACAACATGCCGGAGCTGGGGTGGAGCGCCGGCTACCCGCTCGCGCTGGGGCTCATGGTGATGACGTCGGTGGTGCTCTACCTCGTGTTCAAGCGGCGCGGCTGGATCTGACCGGCCGCCCGGCCGTCAGATCTCGACGATCACCGGCAGCACCATGGGGCGTGCCTGGGTGCGCCTGCGCACCAGGGCCGCGACCGTGTCGTGCAGCTCGTGCTGGAGCACGCCGACCTCGGTGATGCGGTGGTCGCCGTGCTCGGCGACGCTGCGCTCCACCGCCAGGCGGGTCTCCTCGATGAGCCGCTCGTCCTCGCCGGCGCCGAACCCGCGGGTGACCACCTCGACCTCCCCCACCAGGGAGCCGTCCGACGAGTCGATGCGGGCGATCACCAGCACCAGGCCGTCGTCGGAGAGGTGGCGGCGGTCGCGCAGGACGCTCTCGGTCACGTCGACGCCGCCCGCCTGGTCCACATAGGTCAGCCCGGCGTGGACCCGGTCGGCCAGGAGCGCCGTGTCCGGGGTGACCTCCAGGACGTCGCCGTTGTCGAGGATGTGCACCCGCTCGCCGGAGATGCCGACGGCCTCGGCCAGGTCGGCGTGGGCGCGCTGGTGGCGCGCCTCGCCGTGGACGGGGGCGAAGACGGCGGGGCGGAGCAGCTCCAGCATGAGCAGCAGGTCGCTGGCGCTGCCGTGGCCGGACACGTGGACCCGCGGGTTCTGCCGCTCGGTGATGAACTCGGCGTCGGCGCGGACGAGGCGGTTCACGATCTCGTTCACGGCCAGCTCGTTGCCGGGAACGGTGCTCGACGAGTAGAGGACCGTGTCGCCCGGCTCGATCGTCACCTGGTTGTGCTCGCCGCGCGCGATCCGGCTGAGCGCGGCCATCGGCTCGCCCTGGCTGCCGGTGCAGATGAGCACCTGCTCGTCGCGGGGGTGCGCCTCCAGCTCGCGCAGCCGCACCAGCGTCCCGGGGGGCGGGGTCAGGTACGGCCGGCCGGTGTCCGGGTCCATGAGGTTGCTGGCGGTCGCGACGTTGCGGGTGAGCGAGCGGCCCACCAGCGCGACGACCCGGCCGTCGTCGTATGCGGCGTCGAGCACCTGCTGCACGCGGTGGATGTGCGACGAGAAGGTGGTGACCAGCACGCGGCCGCGGGCGGTCGCGAAGATCCGGACCAGCTCGTTCTTGACGTCCCGCACCGGGAGGGGCGACCCGGTGGGCCCCTCCTCGGCGTTGGTGGAGTCGGCCAGCAGCAGCCGCACGCCGCGGTCGCCCAGGCGGGCGAGGGCGGGCAGGTCGCTGCGCCGCCCGCCGACGGGCGCGTACTCGATGCCGAAGTCGCCCGTGTGCACGATCGTCCCGGCCGGGGTCTCGAGCGCGACGGCGGCGCAGTCGGGCGTGCTGTGCGTGAGCGGGATGAACTCGGTGCGGAACGGCCCCATCTCGAGCGGCTGGTTGTACTGCACCTCCACCAGCTCGGCGTCCTCGAGCAGCCGGTGCTCGTCGAGCTTCGCCCGCAGCAGCGCGAGGGTGAATCGCCGGGCGTAGATCGGCACCTGCCCGACGGCGCGGAGCAGGAACGGGACGGCGCCGATGTGGTCCTCGTGGCCGTGGGTGAGGATGAGCGCCTCGAGGGCGTCGCGCCGCTCCACGACGTAGCTGAAGTCCGGCAGGACGATGTCAACGCCCATCTGGTCGTTCTTGGGGAAGGTGATCCCGCAGTCGATCAGCACCATGCGGTCGTCGTGCTCGACGACGTACATGTTCTTGCCGATCTCCCCCGCGCCCCCGAGGGGGATCACGCGGACGGTGTCGCTCACGGGCGCCGGACCGGGGTCAGGATGCCGCGCGCGACAGGATCCCCTGCCGCTCCAGGACGGTGCGCAGGATGTCGCGCTCGACCGGTGTCGCCTCGACCAGCGGCAGGCGCAGCCGGCCGGAGGGGATGAGGCCGGTCATCTCGAGCGCCGCCTTGATGAGGATCGGGCTCGACGTGACGAAGAGCGCCGCGATCAGCTCCTGCATGCCGGCGTCGCGGCCCTTCGCGTCGTCCCAGTCGCCGCGGCCGGCGGCCGCCACCATCGCCTGCATCTCCTCGCCCGCCAGGTGCGAGACCACGGAGATGACGCCCGTGCCGCCCATCTCGAGCACCGGGAGGAGCATGTCGTCGTTGCCGGCGTAGAGGTCGAGGCCCGACGTCTCGGCCACCCGGCGGCACTCCGCCAGGTCCGGGTTCGCCTGCTTCACGGCGACGACGTTGTCGATCTCCCCCAGCTCCGCGATGAGGTCGGGGGGCATGTTCACCGCCGACCGGCTCGGGATGTTGTAGAGCACCACCGGGACGCCGACGGCGGCGATCGCCTCGACGTGGCCGATGATCCCGGCCCGGGGCGGGCGGTTGTAGTACGGCGTGACCACCAGGACGGCGTCGGCGCCCTCCTCCGCGGCAAGCTGCGTCAGGTGCACGGAGTGGGCGGTGTCGTTGCTGCCCGTCCCGGCGACGACGCTGGCGCGGTCCCCCACCTCGCGCTTGGCGATGCGGTAGAGCGCGACCTTCTCGTCGTCGGTGAGGGTCGATGCCTCGCCGGTGGTGCCGGCCATCACGAGCCCGTCCGACCCGTGGTCCACCAGGTGGTGGGCGAGCCGGGCGGCGGCCGCCTCGTCCACGCGGAGGTCCGCGTCGAACGGCGTGGCCATGGCGGTCAGGATGGCGCCGAGCACGGCGGGGAGTATAGACCGGGGGGCCGCGGAAGCTCCCCGCCGTTCGGACAGGTCTCCTTCGGCTGCGGATCCTCTTCCGCCGGCGTGCCGGGCGAAGCCCGGCCAAGGCCCCCGCCAGAGGGGCCGCCGCCGGCGGATTGACGCCCCTATGCCACCTGGGCGCAGACCACGAACAGCCTCACGGGCGTGGTCTTGGTGAAGTTCGGGTGGATGATGATGTTCCAGGAGCGGGGGACGCCCGTGCCGTCGGCACCCACCTGGCCGCCCACGACCTCGCCGTCCGTGCTGTTGATCAGCGTCGCCGTGCCGCCCGTGGCGATGCCGCCGTTGGTGCACGTGTAGCCGACCGAGACGTTCTGGTCGGCCGTGGTGCTGACGTTCTGGTCGGAGACCTCGAGCTTGAAGCCCGTGATCGTCCCTGCGCCCGCACCGCTCGCGCCCTTCAGGGCCACGATGTCCCAGTTGGGGCTCACGCCCGGCACCGCGCCGCTCGTGCCGATGGTCGTCAGCGCCACGTACGACGAGCCGTTGTAGTAGACGGCGTCGTCCTTGGCGTAGTTGCCGCCCGCGCTCCACGCGCCCTTCCAGTTGAGGCCGCGCGTGCCCGTCGGGCCCTGGGGGCCGAGGTCGCCCTGGACGCCGCGCGGGCCCACCGGCCCCTGCGGCCCGGAGGGGCCGACCGGGCCGGCGGCGCCGTCCGCGCCGGCCGGGCCCTGGGGGCCGACGCCGCCCGCGGCGACGGCCTTCGTGAAGCGGGACTCGAGCGACTCGACCCGGCCGTTGAGGGCCGCCATCTGCGTCGCCAGCCCCTTGACCGTCGCCTCCAGCCGCTTCGCCTGCTTCGGCAGCACCTTCAGCTGCTTGGTGAGCGCGGGCGTGAGCTTCGCCGTCTTCTTCACCACCGCGTGCTGCGCCGCCACGGCGTGGCCGCCGCTCGGGTCGGCGGGCTTCGCGGGGGGCGCCGCACCCAGCCCGGGAGCGGCGACGAGGAGGGCGGCGGCCGCCAGGGTGACGGCGGTGGACCGGCGTGGGCACGTCATGGGCGTCCTCCGGAACGGGCCGCGACCCGGGATGGACCGGGTGGGAGGCCGGCGGCGAAGGTCGATGGCACGGGACACCCCTTCCATCGGCACCCGCGCGCCGGAGCAACACCCCCCTCGGGGAACCCCTACGCGCTGAGCGGGATGGGCTCCGGCGACGGGGTCGCCGTGAGCAGCTCCGGGTCGGCCACGCCCCAGTAGCGGGCCACCGCCCAGCGGGTCACCCGCGGGTGGGCCACGGCCCGCGCGAACCCGGCGTAGAGCGGGTCGGGCAACCAGTTCAGCACGGTCTGGAGGCGGTCCAGGAAGTCGTAGCCGCGTTTGCGCGACAGCACGTACGTCCGGTACCGCGACAGCGCCTGGTCGCGGGTGAGCTCGCCCACCCGGACGCGCTCCGCCAGGCGCCCGGCGAGCTGCCCGAACACGAGCGCCGGGCGGATCCCCTCGCCCGACACCGGCAGGCAGTGGCCGGCGGCGTCGCCCACCACGAACATCCCGTCGCGCACGGGGTCGATCATCCGGGACGTGAAGAAGCCGCCGTGCGTGTGCCCGGCCTCGCCGAGCGCGTGGCGGTCGAGGAACCCGGTGAGGTCGCCGGACAGCGACGAGTGGCCGTCGTAGTGCGCCAGCCCCGCCCGGACGTGGTCGCCCGCCGGGAAGGCCCACCAGAACCGGCGGGTCCCCCACCCGGGGCCGACCCAGAAGTGCAGGCCCTCGCCCCGGAACGGCTGGCGCGCCTCCACGCCGAAGCTCTTGCGCGGCGGCCGCGCCCGGCGCCGCGACTCCTTGGGGGCCGACGTCCGCCACCCGGCGGCCTCGATGACGATCGGCGCCGTGAACGTCCCGGCGGTCGTGTGGACCACCCCCTCCCCCGCCCCGGTGATCCGGGCGCGCAGGAACTCGGCCCCCGAGCGGGCGAACATCGTCTCGCACAGCCGCCGGTAGTCGAAGGTGGCGAAGTCGAAGAAGCGCATCCGCTGGCTGCGGCGGCGGGTGTGGAGCCAGATGTCCCGGTGCACCTGGTCGACGCAGTCGAGCAGGTCGAGACGCTCGAGGCAGCGCAGCGGCACCGCCGACGCCGACGTCTCGCCGTCGCCGATCTCGAGCCGGTCGATCACGAGCACCCGCCCGCCGATCTGCCCCGCCGCCGCGAGGCCGGCGAACGAGCCGCCGCAGACGATCGCGTCCCACTCGCTCATCGCGACCTGGCGAGCGTCGCGCCGCGCTCGGCGCAGGCGGCCCGGGCGGCCGCGACGGCGTCGAACGGTCCGGCGCCGCTCGTCGGCGGTGAGCCGCTCGGACGCCAGCATCCGCCCCTCGGTCTCGAGCGCCCGCATCACGTCGCGGGCCTTCTCGGGGCGCCCCGGGTCGTCGATCAGGTGGACGCCCGCCGACGCCTGGGCCACGTAGGCGTCGACCGCGGCGTCGCGGATCGGCCCGGGCGCCATGTCGGCGATCTCGTACCGGAGGGACATCAGGTCGCGCTCCCACGCGGCCACCGACACCTTGCGGCGGTCGACCTCCCGCGCCAGCCGGGAGCTGAGCCGCCCGGCGGCGCCGCCGGCCTTCTGGGCGATCCCCGTGAGCTGCTCCACGAGCGCCCGCTTGGTGGCCTCGTTGGCGGGGTCGGCCATCCACGCCTGCGCCTGCGCGAGGAGCATCTTGGCCACCGCGGCGCCCTGCTTGCGGGCGAGCAGCGCCGCCAGGGCCAGGATGCGCGCGTTCACGGGGCCGGCGTCACGTGCGGGGGATCTCCTCGCCCGTGTCGGGGTCGATGCGGATGCCGTCGCGGATGCCGACGCCGGGGGGCGCGCCGATCGTGAGCCACACCGCCTCGCGGTCCGTGTGGTTCTGGATCCTGCGGGCCGTGTCCTTCGGGATCCGGAGCCACTCGCCGTCCTCGACGGTCACGACCTCGCCCTCGATGAAGACCTCCTGGGGGCCGCCGGAGATCAGCCGGTAGATCTCCTCCTGGTCCTGGTGGCGGTGGTAGGCCATCTCGTGACCGGGGCCGTAGCGCCACACCCGCAGCGTCATGGTGCCGGCGCCGAGCGCCCCCGCCAGGTCGCGCGATGCGGGTCCGCCGCCGCGGCGCTCGCGCTCCTCGACGTCGCCCTCGGCGACCTTGCTCCACTCGCTCATGCGTACCTCCGCGGGTCGGGACGTCCGCCGATCCTAGCCGCCATCCGGCCCGGCGATGACCATCAGCAGCTGCTTGGTCTCGACCTGCGTGCCGGCGGCCACCAGGACCTCCTCGACGGTACCGTCCCGGTCCGCGAACACACCCGTCTCCATCTTCATCGCCTCGATGGACAGCAGGCGGTCGCCCTTGCGCACGGCCGTGCCCTCCTTCGCCGAGACGGCCACCACCAACCCCGGCATCGGCGCGGCCACGTGGGAGGGGTCGCCCTCGTCCGCCATCCGCCTGACCGGACCGGTCGTCGCCAGGGAGCGGTCGGTCACCTTCACCTCACGCGGCTGGCCGTTGAGCTCGAAGAAGACGGTCCGCCGTCCCTCCTCGTCGGCGTCGCCGATCGCCATGAAGCGGATGACGAGCGTCTTGCCGCGCTCGATGTCCACGAACAGCTCGGCGTCGCGGCCCAGGCCGTAGAGGAAGACGGGCGTCGGCAGCACGCTCACGTCGCCGTACGTCCGCTGGTGCTCGGCGAATCCGGCGAACACCTTCGGGTACATGAGCCAGCTCGCCAGTTCCCGGTCGTCGACCTTCCGGCGCACCGTCTTCTCGGCCTCCGCGCGCGCGGCGTCGAGGTCGGCGGGCGGCAGCGCCTCGCCGGGGCGCACCGTCAGCGGCTCGCGGTCCTTCAGCACCTTGCGCTGGAGCGCCTCGGGGAAGCCGCCGGAGGGCTGGCCGAGGTCGCCGTGGAAGAACTCGACCACCGACTCCGGGAACGCGATCTCGCGGTCGGGGTCGGCCACCTGCTCCGGCGTCAGGTCGTTGGTGACCATGAACACGGCGAGGTCGCCCACCACCTTCGACGTGGGCGTGACCTTCACGATGTCGCCGAACATCCGGTTGACCGCGGCGTACGTGCCGCGCCACCTCGCGCCAGCGCGACTCGATGCCGAGGGCGCGCGCCTGCTGGCGCAGGTTGGTGTACTGGCCGCCCGGCATCTCGTGCTCGTAGACCTCGGCGGCGCCGGCGCGCATGTCGCTCTCGAAGCCGGCGTACTGGGTGCGGACCGCCTCCCAGTAGGTCGCGGCCCGTGCGAGCGGCTCGCGCGGCAGGCCGGTGTCGCGCTCCGAGCCCCGCAGCGCCTCGACGATCGACCCGAGGTTGGGCTGGGAGGTGAGCCCGCTCATCGGGTCCATCGCCGCGTCGGCGGCGTCAACGCCGGCCTCGGCGGCGGCCAGGACCGACGCGGCGGCGATGCCGCTGGTGTCGTGGGTGTGGAAGTGGACGGGGATGCCCACCTCCTCGCGGAGCGCCCGCACCAGCACGCGCGCCGCCTCGGGCTTGCAGAGCCCCGCCATGTCCTTGATGCCGAGGATGTGGGCGCCCGCCGCCTCGAGCTCCCGCGCCATCCGCACGTAGTAGTCCAGGTCGTACTTGGTGCGCGACGGGTCGGTGAGGTCGCCCGTGTAGCAGATGGCCGCCTCCAGGAGCATCCCGGACTCGCGCACCGCGTCCATCGCCACGCGCATGTTCTCCACCCAGTTGAGCGAGTCGAACACGCGGAACAGGTCGACGCCGGCGTCGGCGGCCTGGGCCACGAAGTACCGCACGACGTTGTCGGGGTAGTTCGTGTAGCCGACGGCGTTGGAGGCGCGCAGCAGCATCTGGAGCAGCACGTTGGGCACGCGCTCGCGCAGCCCGGCGAGGCGGTCCCAGGGGTCCTCCTTGAGGAACCGCATCGCCACGTCGAACGTCGCGCCGCCCCAGGCCTCGAGCGACAGCAGGCCGCCGAGGTGGCGGGCGTAGTACGCCGCCGGGCCCAGCAGGTCGTGGGTGCGGAACCGGGTGGCGAGCAGGCTCTGGTGGGCGTCGCGGAACGTCGTGTCGGTCAGCAGCAGGCGCCGCTCGTCGCGCATCCAGCGGGCGAACCCCTCGGGCCCGAGCTCGGTGAGCAGGTCCTTGGTGCCCGTGGGCTCGTCCGGCCGGGGCGTCACCGCGGGGATCCGCGGCGTCACGGAGTGCTCGGGCCGGGGCCGGCCCTCCACCTCCGGGTTGCCGTTCACCAGCACGTCGCCGATGAACGACAGCAGCCGGGTGGCCCGGTCGCGGCGGGGCCGGAACAGGAACAGCTCCGGCGTCTCGTCGACGAAGCGGGTGGTGTAGTCGCCGGCCCGGAAGCGCGGGTGGCCGATCAGCGCCTCCAGGAACGGCAGGTTGGTCTTGACGCCGCGGATCCGGAACTCGCGCAGCGCGCGGTCCATCCGGTCGGTCGACTCCTCGTGGGTGGGCGCCCACGCCGTCACCTTCTCCAGGAGCGAGTCGTAGAACGGGGTGACCACCGCCCCGGCGTAGGCGGTGCCGCCGTCGAGGCGGATGCCGAAGCCGGTGGCCTCCCGGTAGGCGCTGATGCGCCCGTAGTCGGGGATGAAGCTGTTCTCGGCGTCCTCGGTGGTGACCCGGCACTGCATCGCCGACCCGTTCGCGGCGATCGCGTCCTGCTCGGGCACGCCGCTGCCGGGCGTCGCCGATCCGGGCGCCCTGGGCCAGGCGGATCTGGGCCTTCACGATGTCGATGCCGGTCACGACCTCCGTGACCGTGTGCTCCACCTGGATCCGCGGGTTGACCTCGATGAAGAAGAAGTCGAGCGTGTCGGAGTCGACGAGGAACTCGACGGTGCCGGCGATGCTGGTAGCGCGCCTCGGAGGCCAGCCGCACGGCCGCGGCGCAGATGCGCTCCTTCAGCCCGACCGGCAGGCGCGGCGACGGCGCGATCTCCACCACCTTCTGGTGGCGGCGCTGGACGGTGCAGTCGCGCTCGTGGAGGTGGACGACCCGGCCGTGGCGTGTCGGCCACGATCTGCACCTCGATGTGCCACGCGCGGCGCACGAGGCGCTCCACGAACACCTCGTCGTCGCCGAACGCCGCCCGGGCCTCGCGGCGGCCGGTGGCGACGGCCTCGGCGAGGTCGGCGGGGTCCTCGACGACCCGCATGCCGCGGCCGCCGCCGCCCCAGCTGGCCTTGACCATGAGGGGGTAGCCCACCTCGGCTGCCTGGCGCGCGGCCTCGGCCTCGTCGGCGGGCAGGGCGCCGGTGGCGGGCATGACCGGCACGCCGGCGGCCTCGGCGAGCGCGCGGGCCTCGACCTTGTTGCCCAGGCGGCGCATGACCCCGCTGGGCGGCCCGATCCAGATGATCCCCTCGCGGACGCACGCCTCCGCCAGCTCGGGGTTCTCGGCCAGGAAGCCGTAGCCGGGGTGGATGGCGTCGACGCCGGCGGCCCGGGCGACGCGGAGGATGTCCTCGATGCCGAGGTACGCGCGGACCGGGTCGTCGCCGCGGCCCACCTGGTAGGCCTCGTCGGCCTTGAACCGGTGGAGCGCGAAGCGGTCCTCCAGGCTGTAGATCGCGACGGTCCGCAGACCCAGCTCGGTGGCCGCCCGGAACACGCGGATCGCGATCTCGCTCCGGTTGGCGACGAGCAGCTTGCGGATGGGGCGCGGCATCAGCCCCCGAAGAGCAGCGGCTCCAGCCCGAGGGTCAGGCCGGGGCGGCCGGCGACCGCGCGCACGGCGAGCACCACGCCGGGCATGAAGCTCTCGCGGGAGAGGCTGTCGTGCCGGATCGTGAGGGTCTCGTCGTGGCCGCCGAGGATCACCTCCTGGTGCGCGACCAGGCCGGGGAGGCGCACGGAATGCACGACGGGGTCGCCCTCCATGAGCGACGCCGTCCGCAGCGCGGTGCCGGACGGGGCGTCGAGCTTGCGGTCGTGGTGCAGCTCGATGATCTCCGCCTTGCGCATGTGCTTCGACGCCTCCGCCGCGAAGCGCATCATCAGCACCGCGCCGACGGCGAAGTTCGGTGCGATCAGCGCGTTCGCCGGGCCGGACTCGGCGAGGCCGCGGATCTCGGCGACCTGCTCGTCGGTGAGCCCCGTCGTCCCCACGACGACGTGGACCCCCGCCCGGAGGGCCGCCGTCGCGTTGGCGAAGACGGTCTCCGGGATCGTGAAGTCCACCATCACGTCCGGCGTCGCGGCGGCGAACGCCGCCGCGACGTCGGGGTAGCCGTCCGGCTCGCCGGCCAGGACGGGGTCGACGATCATCGCCACGCGCATGTCGGCCTCCGTGCCGACCGCGCCGACCACCGCCCTGCCCATCCGCCCGGCCGCGCCGGAGACGCACACGTCGATCACACGGCGGAGCCTAGCGGCTTGGTCCCGGCGCCTCCGGCGTCCGGGGGGCGAGCACGCCGCCGACGGTGAGCATCACGAGCAGGCCGATGCCGATGATCGCGAAGACCACTCCCGTGGCGATCGAGAACAGGGAGATCTGCTCGCCCACGAACGCGAGCTCCAGGCCGGTCGCGAGCGCGCGCTGCGTGACCCACAGGTCGCGGGCGCCGTTGGTGACGGGCTGGCCGGTCTTCGGGTCCTTCGCGGCCTGCGCGGGGTCGTTGGTCTCCTTGCCGTTCGCGTCGAGGTAGCGGCCCATCTGGGAGAACGTCCGGCCCCCGGTGCCTTCGAGGGCGTGGACCCGCATCCAGTCGGCGAAGCAGCGCGCCTCCGAGCCCGTGTCGATCTCCTCGCCGGCGACGTCGCACGTCGGCGTCTCGACGCCCGCCACCTCGCCCTTGAACGTCGTGGGACTCATGTCGGGGGTCCCCGTGATCTGCTCGCGGCTGATGGTGTCGTGCACCTCGCTTCGCGCCGAGGCCCCCTGCCAGATCCAGATCGCGCCGAGCACGACGAGCAGCGCACCGGCTGCGAGCCCCCCGATCCAGAACATCTTGCGTACGGTCTGACGATTCACGCTGTCCTCCAGGTGAGCGGCGCACGTTGCGCGACGCGGGTTGGTATCGACGCCGTGACCCTCGCGGTGGCGGCTCGCGCGGGCATCGGGGTCCTGCGCCACCCTGGCGCGGGGATGCCGCACCGAAGGCGCGGGAGGGGCGCACGGGGCGCGCCGCCGCCCGTGGCCGTAACCTCCGCGCGTGCGCCTGATCCTGGTCCGCCACGGCCTGTCGGAGTGGAACGCCAGCGGGCGGGTGCAGGGGCAGGCCGATCCCCCGCTCAGCCCGGAGGGGCGCGAGGAGGCGCGACGGCTGGCGCCGATGGTGGCGGCGCAGGCGCCGGACGCGGTGGTGTCGTCGGACCTGGCCCGGGCGCGGGAGACGGCGGAGCTGCTGGGCGCCGGCCCGGTGGAGACGGACGCCCGGTGGCGGGAGAGCGCGATGGGCGAATGGACGGGCCGGGCGGCGGAGGAGCTGATGGCCGACCCGTCCGGTGCGTTCGGGCGCTGGCGGGAGGGGCTGGAGCGGCCCCCCGGCGGCGAGAGCTTCGACGACATGCGCACGCGGGCGGGGGCGGCGGTCCGCGACCTGGTGGCGCGGGGGCTGCGGTGCGCGGTGGTGGTCACGCACGGCGGCCCGGTGCGGGCGGCGGTGGCGGAGCTGGCGGGCCTCTCGCCGTGGTCGCTGGTGCCGGTGCCGAACGCGTGCATGACGGTGATCGAGACGGCGTCCGGCCGGATCGGGGCGTTCGCGGTGCGGCCGCCGTCGGTGGCCCGCGCGCGGGCCGACGCGTGAGGATGGGGACGTGACCCCCGTCCCGCCCGTCCGCCACCTGCTGCGCGCCCGCGACCTGATCGACGCGCGCTACGCCGAGCCCCTCGACGTTCAACGCCCTGGCGCGGGCGGCGCACGCCTCCCCCGCCCACTTCAGCCGCCAGTTCAAACGGGCCTTCGGGGAGACGCCGCACCAGTACCTGCTCACCCGGCGCCTGGAGCGGGCGGCGGCCCTGCTGCGCGGCACCGACCATTCGGTCGCCCGGATCTGCGCGGAGGTGGGGCTCGCGAGCGTCGGGTCGTTCACGACATCGTTCAAGCGGGCGTTCGGGGTGACCCCCACCGCGTACCGCGCCTCGTACCCGTCGGCGGCGCGCACGGCCCCGGTCCCTGCCTGCAAGCTGATGGCGTGGACCCGGCCGCAGGGTCGAGCAGTTTCGGAGAAGACGGGGGCCGCGACCCGGGGCTAGCGTCGTGAACGTCCGATCGAACCGCCCCCGAAGGGAACCCCCAATGTCGCTCCGCATCACCAACATCGGCCTCTGGGTCCACGACCAGGACGAGGCGCTCGCCTGGTACACCGAGAAGCTCGGCTTCGAGCTTCGCGAGGACGTCACCCTCCCGGAGTTCGGCGACTACCGCTGGCTCACGGTCGGTCCTCCCGGGCAGCCGGAGATCCAGCTGATCCTGAACGTCCCCGGCCCGCCGCTGTTCGACGACGAGACGACAGCGCAGGTGCTGTCGCTCATGTCGAAGGGCGCGATGGGCGGCGTGATGCTCGGCACGGAGGACTGCCGCGCCACCTATGAGGAGCTGTCGGGCCGCGGCGTCGAGTTCTCGCTGCCCCCGACGGAGCAGCCCTACGGCATCGACGCCCAGCTCCGGGACGTCTCCGGCAACGAGATGCGTCTGGTCCAGCGGACCGGTGTGTAGGCCGCCACGCCCCCGCATCGACGGCGGGGGCGGCACGGGGACCGGGGGCGCCTGAGGGCGCCTCCCGGGGGCCCCGATCCGCGAGGTGATCGCGCACGGCCCCCGCCGGGACACCCCCGACCGGCGCCCGGGTCGTGCCGATCGCTCGTGAGGGGCCGGCCGATCGACCAGCCGTCAGGCGGCGGCGAGCTCCGGGGAGAGGCGGGTGACGGCACCGCGGATGACGTCGCCCTTCGGGCCGATCGCGGCGGCGGACATCGCATCCGGGCTCCAGTGCTCCCGGGCGAGGGCCTGGACGTCGGCGGCGGTGACGGCCTCGATGCGCTCCACGAGCTCGTCCACCGTCAGCAGCTCCGTCCCGGTGAGGACGGCGCGGCCGATGCGGTTCATGCGGGTGCCGGAGCTCTCCATGCCGAGCACCAGGCGCCCCTTCAGGTGGTCCTTCGCGCGGCGGAGCTCGGCGGCAGGCAGCGGCTCGTCGCCGATGCGGCGCAGCTCCGTGCCGATGACGTCGCACGCCGTCGCGAGGTTGTCCTCGCGCGTGCCGAGGTAGACGCCCACCTGACCGGCGTCGGCGTAGCCGACGACGTAGGTGCCCACCGAGTACGCCAGGCCGCGCTTCTCGCGCACCTCCTGGAACAGGCGGCTGCTCATCGACCCGCCCAGGACCGTGTCGAGGACCGACTGGGCGTGCCGGCGCGGGTCGTTGCGCGACAGGCCCGGGCCGCCGAGGCAGAGGTGGTACTGCTCGGTGGTCTTCTCCTTCAGCAGCAGCGTCGGCCGGCCGGCGCGGGCGGGCTCGTAGGCCCCCTCCCCCGACGCCGTCGACAGCCCGCCGAGCAGCCGCTCCGACAGCTCCAGCACGCGCTCGTGCTCCACGTTGCCCGCGGCCGCCACCACCATGTTCGGCGCCGTGTAGTGGTCGCGGTGGTAGGCGCGGACGCCCGCCTCCGGCACCGAGCCGATCACCTCGGCGGTGCCGATCACGGGGCGCCCCAGCGCCTGGTCCGGGAAGACCGCGAGGCTCGCCAGGTCGTGGATCTGGTCCTGGGGGTCGTCCTCGTACATGGCGATCTCCTCCAGCACCACCTCGCGCTCCTGGTCGAGGTCCAGGAACGTGGGGCGCTGGAGCATGTCGGTGAGCAGCGGCATCGCCTGGTCGAGCAACTCGTCCAGGACCCGGCAGTACAGGACCGTGTAGTCCTTGCCGGTCGCCGCGTTCACCTCGCCGCCGAGCGCGTCGAAGGCCTGGGCGATCTCCTCCGGCGACAGGGTCGGCGTGCCCTTGAACAGCATGTGCTCCAGGAAGTGGGAGATCCCCGCCTCCACGGGCCGCTCGAAGCGCGACCCCACGCCGATCCACACGCCGATCGCGACGGAGCGCACGCCGGGGATGGTCTCCGAGACGACCCGGAGACCCCCCGACGTGGCGCCGACGATCGGCGCGGGAGCGGACGCGGTGCTCACTACTCCGGGACGGTCAGCCGGCGGCGGCGGCGGCGCGGCTTGCCGTCGTCGTCCCCCTCCGACGCGCTCTCGGCGCCGTTGTCGCCCCCGCCGCCGTCGACGTCCTCCATGCCGACGATGCGCAGGCCGATCCGGCCGCGGGCCTTGTCCACCTCGACGACGGTCACGTTGACCACGTCGCCGCGGTTGACGACGTCCTCCACCTTCTCCACCCGGCCGCGGCCGAGGTTCGAGATGTGCAGCAGGCCGTCCACGCCCTTCGTCAGCTCCACGAACGCGCCGAAGGTGGTCGTCTTGACGACCTTCGCGCCCAGGTAGGTGTCGCCCACCTCGACGTCCTTCGTCATCGCGCGGATCTGCTCGACCGCGGCGTCGGCCTTCTGGCCGTCGACGCCGTAGACCTTCACGGTGCCGTCGTCCTCGATCGAGATCTCGACCTCGTAGTCGGCCTCGAGGCCGCGGATCGTCTCGCCGCCCTTGCCGATGACGGTGCCGATCCGGTCGGGGTCGATCTTGATCGCGGTGATGCGCGGCGCCCACGCCGACAGCTCGGTGCGCGGGGCGTCGATCACCTCGGCCATGACCCCGAGGATGTGCTCGCGGCCCTTCTTCGCCTGCGCGAGGGCGTCGCGCAGGATGTCGAAGCTGACGCCGGTGATCTTGATGTCCATCTGGAGGGCGTTGATGCCCTTCTCGGTGCCGGCGACCTTGAAGTCCATGTCGCCGAGGTGGTCCTCGTCGCCCTGGATGTCGCTGAGGACGATGTAGTCGTCGCCCTCCTTGATGAGGCCCATCGCGATGCCCGCCACGGGGCGCGCGATCGGCACGCCGGCGTCCAGGAGCGCGAGGGTCGAGCCGCACACGGACGCCATCGAGGACGACCCGTTGGACTCGAGCGTCTCAGACACGATCCGCAGCGTGTAGGGGAACTCGTCCTCGGCCGGGATCATCGGCAGCAGGGCGCGCTCGGCGAGGGCGCCGTGACCGATGTCGCGGCGCTTCGGGCCGCGCATGAAGCCGATCTCGCCGACGCTGAACGGCGGGAAGTTGTAGTGGTGGATGTAGCGCTTGCTGGTCTCGATGCCGAGGCCGTCGATGCGCTGCGCCTCCTTGGTGGTGCCGAGCGCGAGGCTCGACAGCACCTGGGTCTCGCCGCGGGTGAACAGGCCGGAGCCGTGGACGCGCGGGAGCACCGTCACCTCGCAGGTGATCGGCCGGATCTCGTCGGCCTTGCGGCCGTCGGGGCGATGCTTGTCGACCGCGATGCGGCGGCGGATGAGCGTCTTCTGGAGGGAGTCGAACGCGCGACCGAAGTCGGCGAGCGCCTCCGGGTCGGCGTCGTCGCCGACGATGTCGTCCTGGGCGGCCTGGCGGACCGCGGCGACCTTGTCGCGGCGGAGCAGCTTGGCCTGCTCGTCGGTGGCCTCGGCCAGGTCCTTGCCGAACTTCTTCTCGATCTTGCCGAGGAGCTTCTCGTCGACGGCGATCGGCGCGACGTCCCACTTGGGCTTGCCGGCCGCCTTCTGCAGCTCGAGCTGCGCCGCGCAGAGGTTGCGGATCTCCTCGTGGGCGATCTGGAGGGCCTCGAGGATCGTGTCCTCGTCGACCTCCGTCGCGCCCGCCTCGACCATCGAGATCGCGTCGGCCGAGCCGGCCACGATGAGGTCGAGCTCCGACTCCGCCGTCTCCTGGAGGGTCGGGTTGATGATGAACTCGTCCCCGATGAGCCCGATGCGGACGGCGCCGATGGGGCCGGCGAACGGCAGCTCGGACAGCATCAGGGCGGCGGACGCGCCGTTGATGCAGAGGATGTCGAACGGGTTCACCTGGTCGACGGACATCACCGTCGCGACGACCTGCGTCTCGTTGCGATACCCCTTCGGCCACAGCGGCCGGATCGGCCGGTCGGTCATGCGTGCGGTCAGCGTGGCCCGGTCCGACGGGCGCGACTCGCGCTTGATGAAGCCGCCGGGGATCTTGCCCGCGGCGTACATGCGCTCCTCCACATCCACGGTGAGGGGGAAGAAGTCCGCCCCCGGACGCGGCGACTGCGCGCCGACCGCCGTCACCAGCACCACGGTGTCGCCGGAGCGCACCAGGACCGAGCCGTTGGCCTGCTTGGCCAGCTTGCCCGTCTCGAAGCTGATCGGCGAGTCGCCGATCGACGCGGTCACCTGCTCTACTGCCATGTCACGTCCCTTGTCTGCCCCGCGCCGCCTATCGGGCGGGGCGCCTCGCCGACGGCACCCTGTGCGCCGCCGCCGTCCGAATCGTCCTTCCGGCCGCGCCTACCTGCGCAGGCCGAGCTTCTTCGTCAGCTCGCGATACCCGTCCAGATCCGTCTTCTGAAGGTAGTTCAGGAGACGGCGGCGGCGCCCGACCATCTGGAGCAGGCCGCGCCGCGAATGGTGGTCCTTCTTGTGCGTCTTCAGGTGCTCGGTGAGCTGGTTGATCCGCTCGGTCAGGATCGCGACCTGCACCTGGGGCGAGCCCGTGTCGCTCTCGTGGCGACGATGGCCGCCGATGACCTCCGCCTTGGCGTCCTTGGTCAGCATCTGTATCTCCTCTGTCCCAGCCACGGCGCAGCCGGAGCCGCACCGGGTCGTCATGTTCCGGGGGGATGCCCGCACGGGCCTCCCGCACCCCGGGATCGGATGACCCTAGCAGACCCCCCCGAGGTGGCCCGCGGCGCACGAGCCGTCATAGCCTGGGTGCCGGGCGACCGGGGGTGCGTGCGATGTGGCGGCCGGACGGATGGGACGCGCGGGTGCGCATCGGCGTCCTGGTGCCGCACGCCGACGTGGGCCCGGAGTCGGAGCTCGGCGCGATGGCGCCGCCCGGGGTGGCGGTCCACGCGTCGCGGGTGCCGTTCGGGGCGATGGCGCCGGGCGGCGCGATGGACCCGACCATCCCGCTCGCACCGGTCCGCGCGTTCGCGGAGCCGCCGCACATCGACGCCGCGGCGGAGCTGCTGGCCGCCGCCCCCATCGACGCCGTCGGCGTCGGCTTCACGAGCCACGCCTACGTGATCGGCGCCGCCGCGGAGGCGGACATGGTGCGACGCCTCGAGGCGGTGACGCGCGGCATCCCGGTCGTGAGCCCCGGGCTCGCGTTCGCCGACGCCCTCCGCGCCCTCGGCGCGCGCCGCGTCCTCCTGGTGCACCCGCCCTGGTTCGACCCCGAGCTCGCGGAGCTGGGCCGGGGGTATCTCGCCGCCGCCGGCGCGGAGGTCCTGCGCTCCGCCCCGGCGAACCTGCCGAGCGATCAGCGGGCGATCACGCCCGAGGCGCTTCACGCGTGGGTCGCCGCGGAGGCTCCCGCCGACGCCGACGCCGTCGTGATCGGCGGCAACGGGTTCCGCGCCGTCGGCGCGATCGAGGCGATCGAGGCGGACCTCGGGATCCCCGTCGTCACCGCGAACCAGGCCCTCCTCTGGGCCCTCCTCCGCGCCGCCGGCGCCGACACCGCCGCCGTCGGCGGCCACGGCCGCCTCTTCCGCTCCGGCTGAACCCTAGGCGTCCGGGATCCGGGCGCGGATCTGCTCCAGGGCCAGGCGGGGGTGGACGCTGCGCAGGCGCAGCTCGACGCGCCCGGAGCGGCGCTCGTCGAACAGGCCGGGATCGAAGGCGATCAGCAGGCGGTCGTCGTCAACCCCGAACTCCATCGCGCGCAGCCGGGGGTCGTCCCACGGGACGTCCACGACGGGCCGGCCCCTCACGGCGACGACGAGGCGGCGGTCGCTGATCGCGAGCGCCGCGCGGATCCACTGACGCCGCCAGCTCGACCGGCGGCGGGGGGCGCGGTGGTGCCGGAGGGTGATCGTCCCGGGGATCCCCTCCTCCTCCTGGTCGAGGCCCTCCGCGGTGAGCTGCGCCCGGAGGTCGTCCGGGAGCGTCCCGCTGCCGAGGAGGAGACGGCCCAGCACCGGCGGCTAGGGGGTCAGGTCCGGCTCGATCGCCAGGGGGCGCGTCCCGATGTCCCGGGCGCGGGCGATGTCCCGGTGCACCTGCTCCATCAGGGCGTCAACCGACTCGAAGCGCTTCTCGTCGCGCAGGCGCTCGATGAACTCGATGCGCATCGTCTGGCCGTAGAGGTCGCTGCCGTCGTGGTCCAGGAGGAAGGCCTCCAGGCGCATCGTCGAGCTGAGCGACTGGGCGGTGAACGTCGGCGCGACGCCGATGTTGACGGCGGCCGTGCTGCGGCCCTGCGCCAGGACGGCGCGGCAGGCGTACACGCCCCGGCTGGGCAGCGCGCTGTCGGCCGGGATCTCCAGGTTGGCGGTGGGGATGCCGAGGCCGCGGCCGCGGCCCTCGCCGTGCACCACGATCCCCTCCACCGAGTGGAGCCGCCCCAGCAGCGGGATCACCGCCTCCACCTGGCCCGTCGCGACGAGGCGGCGGATGCGGGTGGAGGAGATCGGCTTGCCGTCGGCGCTGGACACCAGCACCGGCGCCTCCACGTGGAAGCCGCGGCGCCGGCCGTACTGCATCAGCATCTCCGCCGTCCCGGCGCCCCCGTGGCCGAACCGGAAGTTCTCGCCGATCACCACCGCCTCGGCGCCCACCGGCGGCGAGACAAGCATCTCGGCGAAGCGCTCCGCCCGGATCCGCGAGAACGCCTTCGTGAACGGCACCACCAGCAGCTCGTCCACGCCGAGGCGCTCGATGAGCTGGGTCTTCAGCCCGATGTGCGTCAGGACCGCCGGGCGCAGCTCCGGGCGGAGCACCGCGATCGGCTGCGGCTCGAACGTCAGGGCCATCGCGTTGAGGCGCCGCTCGCGGGCGATCTCGATCGCCCGGCCGATGATCGCCTGGTGGCCCACGTGGACGCCGTCGAACGTCCCGATCGCCACCACGCGGCGCTGCCCGCCGAGCGGGAGGTCGCCGAACGAGCCGAAGCGCCTCACCGCGGGTCCTCCAGCACCAGGCCGGCGCGCAGCACGCCCTCGCCGTCGGGGCGCGCGACCGCCACCAGCCGTCCGTCGCGCACCAGCGCGACCGGCCCGGCCGCGCCGCCGGCGTCGCCGCGCCAGCGGCCGTGGGCGACCTCCAGCGCGCCGTCGGCGTCCAGCTCCCGGCGTGGCAGGTGCGGCAGCGCCGCCAGCGGGGCGATCCCGCCCTCGCGGGCCACGTCGTCCGGCGGCACGGCGTCGTCCACCGACATGCTCCCCACCGCCGTCCGCCGCAGCGCGGTGAGGTAGGCGCCGCAGCCCAGGCGCTCGCCGATGTCGGACGCCAGGCGGCGGACGTAGGTGCCGGCGCTGCAGCGCACCTCCAGCACCGCCTCGCCGTCGCCGAGGTCCTCCACCATGCGCAGGTCGCGCACCGCGATCTCGCGCTCCGGCAGCTCCGTCTCCTCGCCCCGGCGGGTCCGCGCGTAGAGCCGCTCCCCACCGACCTTCACCGCCGACAGCGGCGGGACCCGCTGCCGCTGCACGCCGACGAACGCGGGCAGCGCGGCGGCGATCGCCCCGCCGCCGGCGGGTTCGCCGGCCCGGGCGATCGGGCCCTCCGGGTCTCCGCTCTCCGAGGTGAACCCGGTGCGCAGCGTCGCCAGGTACGTCTTGTCGAGTCCGGTGAGCAGCGGCGCCAGGCGGGTGGCGCGGGCGACCATCAGCACCAGGAGGCCGGTGGCGAAGGGGTCGAGGGTGCCGGTGTGGCCAACCTTCACCTTCCGCCCGAGGCGACGGCGGACGCCCGCGACCACGTCGTGCGACGTGGGCCCGGCCGGCTTGTCCACCAGCCACAGGGCCGCCGCCGGGGTCTCAGCCACCGGCCCCGTTCGGGTTGGCGGCCAGGTGGTCGAGCCGCTCGGTGATGCGCGCGTCGAGCCAGGCGAGCAGGTCGTCGGGTGGCCGGCGCGTGCTGAAGCCGGCCGCGGCCCGGTGGCCGCCGCCGCCCTCGTCCCGGGCGATCGCCGAGACGTCCACGTCCGGGTCGACCGAGCGCAGCGACACGCGCCACGCCCCGTCCGGGCCGGCCTCGCTGACCAGCGCCGCCGCCTTCATCCCCCGGACGCCGCGCATGATCTCGACGATGCCCTCGGTGTCGTTGCCGCCCGCCGCGTCGAAGTCGGCGCGGGTGAGGACCGAGGCGAGCATCCGCCCGCCGGCGAGGGGCCGGGCGTGCTCGAGCGCCCGGCCGATCAGGAGCAGGCGCTCCAGCGGCTGCTCCTCGTACAGCCGGCGGGCGATGGCGGCCGTGTCCACCCCGGCCTCGATCATCGCGGCCGCCACGCGGTGCGAGTGCGGGCTGGTGTTGGTGTAGCCGAAGCGGCCGGTGTCGGTGACCAGGCCGACGTAGAGCGGCTCGGCCACCGCGCGGGTGAGGGGCCAGCCGGCGACGGTGAGGATGCCGACGATCACCTCGGCGGTGCTCGACGCGTGCGGGTCCACCAGGTTGAGGTCGCCGAACATCGTGTTGTCCTGGTGGTGGTCGATGTTCACCACCTCGCGGGCGCGCTCGTGCACCGGCTCCGCCCACATGCGGCGCTCGGTGGCGCAGTCGACCGCCACGAGCACCCGCTCGGCGACGTCGCCGGGCAGGTCGCGGCTGATCTCCTCCCCGTCGGCGAGCAGGAACGCGATGTCGTCGGGCAGCTCGGGGGCGTCGGCGTGGGCCAGCACCACGTCCTGGCCGGCGGCGCGCAGCGCGCGCGCCATGCCGAGCATCGAGCCGAGCGCGTCGCCGTCGGGGTTGTGGTGCGACGTGACCACGAAGCGCTCACCCGGCCGGGCCAGGACCTCGGCCACCTCCGCGGCGGTGGCATGGCGGCCGGCCCGTGCGCTCACCCGTCCTCCTCCCCCGAGATGATCTCGTCGATCCGGCGGCTGAGGGCCACCGCGTCGCGCTGCGTGCTGTCGTAGTGGAAGGTGAGCTGCGGCGTGTGCCGCGAGCGCAGCTCCGCCCCGAGGCGCGACTGGAGCAGCCCGCGGGCCGACTCGAGGGCGTCCTGCGTGGCCGCGTGGTCGCGCGCCTTCAGCGTGGTGAAGAAGACCTTCGCCTCGCGGACGTCCTGGGTCGCCTCGACGTGCGTGATCGTCACGAAGCCGAGGCGCGGGTCGGAGAGCCCGGCGACGGCCTCGGCCAGCACCTGCTGGAGGGCGGTGTCGACGCGGCGCATCCGCGTGCTGCGGGGCCTGCGCGCCATCTCAGTACGGCTCCCCGGACACCACGATCAGCTCCCGCGCCTCCCCGACCACCTGGAACGCTTCGTCCGAGTGCAGCATCCGGAGCGCGTCGGAAACCCGCTCGTCGGTCTCGCCCGCGGCGCGCCCGACCACCGCCAGGGTGAGCCGGGCCCGCTGCCACAGGTCGTGGTGGTCGACCTCCGCCACCGCGCAGGCGAAGCGGCGCACGAGCGCCGCCTTCACCCGGTGGAGCTCCTTGCGCTTGGACTTGAGCGAGGAGCCGTCCGGCAGGTGCAGGTCGACCGTGAGGATGCCGACGTGCCCGAACGACACTGGGCGATCAGTGCCCCGGGCCGGAGGCACGTATGGAGTTGCCGGGCGAATCGCCCGCGGGGCAAGGACGCAGATCCTTGGCAATAGCGGTGTTCCTATTGCCAAGGTCGAGGACGCCGCCCCGCGATGCGGTGCAGCCGGCAAGTCCCGCGTGTCCTTCGGGCCGGGGCACTGCTAGGCCTCCTCGGACTCGTCCGCCCCGCTGGACGCGCTCGCCGCCGGCGCCGCGGCCACCGGCGCGGCCGCCTGCTCGGTGCGGGCGACCTCGCGGAGCTCGTAGACCTCGATCTGGTCGCCTTCCTTGACGTCGTTGTAGTCCTCGATCAGCACGCCGCACTCGAAGCCGGCGGTCACCTCGCGGGTGTCCTCGTTGAAGCGCTTCAGCGAGGCGATCCGGCCCTCGTGGACCACCGTGCCCTCGCGGACGAGGCGCACGTGGCCGTTGCGGCGCACGACGCCCTCCTGGACGTAGCAGCCGGCGATGGTGCCGATGCGGCTCGCGCGGAAGGTCGCGCGCACCTCGAGCTGGCCGATGATGTCCTCGACGATGTCCGGCTCGAGCAGGCCGACCAGGGCGTCGCGGACGTCCTCGATGGCCCGGTAGATGACCCGGTAGGTCCGGATGTCCACGCCCTCGCGCTCGGCGAGGGTGTTCGCCTCCGGCCGCGGCCGGACGTTGAAGCCGATGATGATCGCCTGCGACGCCGACGCCAGCATCACGTCGGACTCGTTGATCGCGCCCACGCCGGTGTGGATGACGCGGAGGCGCACCTCGGTCTGCTCGACCTTGTTGAGGGCGTCCTCCAGGGCGCCGACGGAGCCCTGCACGTCGCCCTTGATGATGATGTTGAGCTCCTTGAGCCCGCCCTCCTTGATGCGCGCGAAGAGGTCGTCGAGCGACACGGGCCGGCGGTTCGCCAGCTCCTCGGCGCGGAGGCGCTGGTCGCGCTCCCCGGCCATCTGGCGGGCGGCCCGCTCGTTCTCGACCACCCGGAAGCGCTCGCCGGCGTCCACGACGCCGCCGAGGCCCAGGACCTCGACCGGCACCGACGGGCCCGCCGTCTCGAGGGTGGTGCCGTTGTAGTCGGCCATCGCGCGGACGCGGCCGAACACGTTGCCCGCCACGATCACGTCGCCCACCCGCAGGGTGCCGCGCTGCACCAGCAGCGAGGCCACCGGGCCGCGGCCCGGGTCGAGGCGCGACTCGATGACCGCGCCCGACGCCTCCGGCTTGGGGTTGGCCTTGGGCTCGGCGTCGGCGTCGGCCACCAGCAGCACCGTCTCGAGCAGCGTGTCGATGCCCGTGCCCTCCAGGGCCGAGACGTTCACGAACTCGTGCGTGCCGCCCCACTCCGACGGGATGACGTCGCGCTGGGAGAGCTCCTGCTTGACGCGGTCCGGGTTGGCGCCGGTCTTGTCCACCTTGTTGACGGCGACCATGAACGGCACGTCGGCGGCGCGCGCGTGGTCGATCGCCTCCACCGTCTGCGGCATGACGCCGTCGTCCGCCGCCACCACGATGACGGCGACGTCGGTGATCTTGGCGCCGCGGGCGCGCATGGCGGTGAACGCCTCGTGGCCCGGCGTGTCCAGGAAGGTGATCTCCCGGTTGTCGTGGTGCACCTGGTACGCGCCGATGTGCTGGGTGATGCCGCCGGCCTCGCCCGCCGCCACCTCGGTGGAGCGGATCGCGTCCAGGAGCGACGTCTTGCCGTGGTCGACGTGGCCCATGATCGTGACGACCGGCGCCCGGGGGACCAGGTCCTCCTCGGCGTCGTCGAACACCTCGGGGCGCTCGGCCTCCTCCTCGGCGTGGACGATGTTGACCTTGCGCTCCAGCTCGGCCGCGATGAGCTCGATCGCGTCGTCCGAGAGGGACTGCGTGATCGTGGCCATCTCGCCCAGGCCCATCAGCGTCTTGATGATCTGCGACGTCGGGATCTCGAGGATCTCGGCGAAGTCCTTGACCGTCGAACCCGACGGGACGTCGACCTGCGGCATGTCGACCGGCGCCACCGTGGGCGCGGCCTTCTCCTCCGGGCGCGGGCCGCCCTGGCGGCCGCGCCGGTCACGGCCCTGGCTGGCCGGGCCGCGACGGCCGGCCTGCGGGTCGATGACCACGCGGCGTCGCTTGCCGCGGCCACCGCCGCCACCGCCACCGCCGCCGCCACCGGGCGGGCCGCCACCGGGACGGCCGGGGCCACCGGTGCGGGCCGCGGGCGCCCCACCGCCGGCACCGCCGGCGGCGGCAGCGGGGCGCTGGGCCCCCCGCTCGGGCGTGGCCGGTCGCTCGGACGCCTGCTTCGCCGCGGCCGCGCGCTCCTGCCGCTGCGCCGCCTGGCGCTCCTCGGCGGCCTGGCGCTCGGACGCCGGCGTGCGGTCGAACTGCGGCAGGCGCTGCGGCGCCGCGGCGGCGGCGGGGCGCGCGGGCTGCTGCGGGCGGGGCTCCTGGGGCTGGGCGGCCGGCGGCTCGGGCGCGGGGGCGGGCGTCGCCGCCTCCGGCTCGGGGGCCGGCGTCTCCGCCGGCGCGGCGGCCTCGGGCGTCTCCGCCGGGGCGGGCGCCTCCGGAGCCTCGGCCGGGGCGGGGGCCTCGGTCGCCTCGGCCGCGGGGGCCTCGGCGACGGGGGCAGGCGCCTCGGGCTCCGGCGCCGGGCCGGGCCGGGGCGGCGGGCCTCGGCGGGCGGCGCCGCCTCCGCGGCAGGCGCAGGGGCAGGGGCTTCGGCGGCCGGGGCGGCCTGCGGCTTCGGCGCGGCCTTGGGCTTCTCGGCCTTCGGCTTCTCGGGCGCGGCGGCGGGCGCCGGCTTCGGCTCCGGCTTGGGGTAGCGGTTGGGGTTGAGGACGTGCAGCGCCTCGGCCACGTCGACCGTCAACGACGCCGTCTTCACGTTGACGCCGGCCCGCTGCAGGCGCTGGAGGACGAGCGAGCTCGGGAGCCCCTCCTCCTTCGCGATCTCGTAGATCCGCTTCTTGTTGTCCGTCGTCAGTTCCGCCATGGGTCCTCCCCGCCGACCGCCCCGACCCCGGGGTCGATCCTCAGCTCACCGCCGACGCGCGCGCCCCGCTGGAAGGCGCGACGCGCGACGGCGCGTTCGAAACACTCGTCCCGCCGGCACACGTACAGCCCCCGACCCCCCAGCCGGCCCGCGTCGTCGCGGACCAGGCGGTGGGCGTCCCCATCCGGCGCGGCGACGAACCGCACCAGCTCGGGCTTCCCCCGCCGGGCGCCGCAACCGAGGCAGCGCCGCTCGGGGACGTGGGACACGCGTGACGTCGTGACCTCTACGCCTCGGCCTCCTCCTTCGCACCGTCCGCCGCCGCGCCCGCCCCGACCGGGGCGAGCTCGGAGACGCGCTCCCAGCCCTTCGCAGAGCTGGCCTCCTCGAGCTCTTCGGGGGTGAGGGGCCGCCCGAGGGCGACCTCGACCTCGGCGAGGCGCGAGTGCGCCGGGAGGGCGCAGTAGCGCGTGCCGGGGACCCCGGCGTTCGGGCAGCGCTTGCCCGTGCGCAGGATCGCCGCGCAGCGCGACACCCCCGCCTCCGTCTCGTCGCCGAACTCGTCCGACTCCTCCTCGCGGGCGAACGTCGACTCGCTCTTGATGTCGATGTGCCACCCGGTGAGGCGCGCGGCGAGCCGCGCGTTCATGCCCTCGCGCCCGATCGACAGCGACAGCTGGTCGTCGGGGACGATGACGGTGGCCTGCCGGTTCTCGTCGTCCACGAGCACCTCGCGCACGCGGGCGGGCGAGAGGGCCTTGGCGACGTACCGGGCGGGCTCGTCGTTGTAGGGGATGATGTCGATCTTCTCGCCGCGGAGCTCGCTCACGACCATCCGGACGCGCGACCCGCGGGGGCCGACGCAGGCGCCGACCGGGTCCACGCCCTGGACGTGCGAGATCACCGCGATCTTCGACCGCCAGCCGGGCTCGCGGGCCACGCCGCGGATCTCGACGAGGCCGTCGGCCATCTCGGGCACCTCGAGCTTGAACAGCTCGCGCACCAGCTGGTCCGAGCGGCGGCTCACGATGACCTGCGGCCCCTTGGTGGAGCTGCGGACCTCGATGATCACGGCCTTGATGCGGGCGCCGTGGTCGTAGCGCTCGTTGTGGACCTGCTCGCTCTCGGGCAGGAGCGCCTCGACGCGGCCGAGGTCGACCAGGGTGTACCGCGAGTCGGACTGCTGGATGATCCCGGTCACGACGTCGCCGACGCGGTTGACGTACTCCTCGTACATCATCTCGCGCTCGGCCTCGCGGATCCGCTGGAGGATCACCTGCTTGGCCGTCTGCGCGGCGATGCGCCCGAAGTTGTCGGACGAGACGTCCACCTGGTGGATGTCGGCCAGGTCGTAGGCCGTCCAGTCGATGTCCGGCGGCGGCGGCTCGTACTCGGCCGGGTCGACGCCCTCCGGCACGACCGGCTCCTCGCGCGGCAGCGTCCGCAGCTCCTCGCCCTCGGGCGGCACGAGCTCGTACACGCGCATCTCGCCGTCCTCGCGGTCGATCTCGACCCGCGCGAACTCGGCGGCGTCCGGCGTCTTCTTGTAGGCGGCGAGCAGGGCGTCCTCGAGGGCCACGATCAGGGTCTCGGAGTCGATCCCCTTCTCGCGCTCGATCTGCTTGATGGCCTCGATGATCTCTCTGTTCACCTGTCACTCCCCGGAACGAACTCGGCGGCGCGGGCCAACCTGGCCCCCGCCGCGCCGTAGACCGTGCGTCGGATCATCCGAACGCCTCCTCGTCCTCGAAGGCGTGCGCCCGGCGCACGTCGGTGTACGGGATCTCCACGTCGCCGTCCGCGAGGGACAGACGCAGGGATGCGTCACCGGCCTCCACCAGCGTACCCGTAAACGACCGGCGGCTGCCGGAGGCGCCCGTCTCGACCCGCACCCGCCGCCCGACCGCGCGGCGGTAGTGCTCGGGCGTCCGGAGCGGCGGCTCGGGGCCCGGCGACCAGACCTCGGCGCCGTACTCCTCGAGCAGGCCGGCGTCCGCGAGCGCCTTCGTGACGGCCACGCAGACCTCGTGGTTGACGCCGGAGGGGTGGTCGACGACGAGGCGCAGCGTCCCGCCCTGCGCGGGCAGCACCGTGAGCTGCAGCAGGTCCACCTCGGGCATCCGCTCCTCGAGCGCCCGCTCGACCCGCCGCTCCAGGTCCACCTGTTCGGCCACCGCCATCACACCTCCCTCCACCATCGCCCGGCGCCCACAAAAAAGGTGGGTTCGTCACCCACCTCCCGTCGCCGCCCGTCGCCATCCGTACGAAGAGGGGAGGTTACCACCCGGAACCCGGGGGCGTCCCCCGGGGAGGGCGCGCCCCGCCCCCGGCGGGCGCGCCCCGTGCTCAGGCGGCGACGGTGAGTCCCGGGCGGTCCTGCGCCGTCGCGGACGGCCCGGCGGGACGGAAGGCGTGGGCGGTGTTGCCCCAGCCCCGGCGCCCCCAGACCTCGACCCGCTCGACGCGCCCAGCGGCCTCCAGCGCGCGCAGCGCGCCGCGCACCGACGTCGCCGCCGGCCCGGCCCCCTCGCGGCCGAACGCCAGCCGCTCACGTACGTCGTCGGCGCTCCACAGCACGTCCGGCGCGCCGGCCAGCACGCCCAGCACCACCTCGGCCAGCTCCGGCTCGCTCCATCGCGCCGCCGGGCGGCCCCGCCTGAAGTCCCGCGTCCCCGTCATCCCGTTCCTCCCGAACCCGCTGCAAACGTGCCGTATTCTAGCACGGAAACGAACAGATGTTCGCAGGCGGAGGTCCGGTTCTGCGCGACTACGAGCGGTGGCACGAGCGGTACGACGACCCGGGATCGGACCTGTCGTGGCGCCTCGGGGTGGTGCGGGCCCACATCCGGGCGGCCCTCGACCGGCACCCGGGCCCGGTGCGGGCGCTGAGCCTCTGCGCCGGCGACGGCCGCGACCTCCTGGGCGTGCTGGCCGGGAGGCCGGACGCCGCCCGGGTGCGCGCCGTCCTGGTGGAGGTCCACCCGGCGATCGCGGAACGCGCCCGGCGCGGCGCGGCCGGAACGGCGGCCGCGGTGGACGTGCGGGAGGCGGACGCCGGCGGCACCGGGGCGTACGCGGACGCCGTCCCGGCGGAGCTCGTGCTGCTGGTGGGGATCATGGGGAACGTCACCGACGCCGACCCGGCGCGGACGATCGCCGCCGCGCCCGCCCTCTGCGCCCCGGGCGGACGCTGGTGTGGACGCGCGGCCGCTCGGGCGGCGACCGCAACGGCGTGGTGCGCGCGCGGCTGGCCGCGGCGGGGTTCGCGGAGATCGCCTACGACGTTCTGGACGAGGACACCCTCCCCGCCGTCGGCGCCGCCCGCTACGACGGCCCGCCCGCGCCCCCTCCCCGCCGGGCGGCTCTTCACGTTCCGGCGCTGAGGAAAGTGCCTGCATTGTGCGATGAAATCTGAACGCGCGTTCGCCGTTGTGCGGGAGGTCGCCCCGGGAATAGCGTCGCCGCACACGCCGTCGCCCAGAGGGGGGCATCATGTATGCGACCGTTCGTGTCTACGACTCCGCGGAGGGACTCGCGGACGCCGTCGCGGCAAACCGTTCCGAGATCCTCGGGCTGTTCGAGGCGATCCCCGGCTTCCGTGGCTACCACATCGTCAAGACCGGACCCGCGAGCTGCGTGTCCGTCACGGTCTTCGACGACCAGGCCGGCGCCGAGGCGTCGAACCAGGCCGCCCGCGACTGGATCGCCGGGAACCTGGCGAACGCATCCATCAGCCCGCCGCAGGTGCACGCCGGTGAGGTGGCGATGAGCGCGGACGGCTGACGCTGCGGGGCGGGGCCGGGCGGGACCCGGCCCCGCGCCGTGCACGACGGCTCCTCAGAGGGGCCGGGACGGGGCGTGGTGGCGGTCGAAGACGTGCTTGGCGAGCTCGCCGCGGCTGCGGACGCCGACCTTGTCGAACACCGACTTCAGGTGGTCCTGGACCGTCCACGGCGAGATGTGCAGGTCCGCCGCCACCTCGGCGGTGGGCGCGCCGGCGATGACCCGCTGGGCGACGTCGCGCTCGCGTGCGCTCAGCCCGTACGCGCGCATCACCACGTCCGCCATCTCCGGCGGGCGGGCGACGTCCAGGACCACGGCCACCTCGCCGCCCGGGCGTAGCGCGACGGCCTGCACGCCGAGCCACCGCCCGGCCCGCGTGCGGACCACCGTCCGGGCGGGGCCGCCGGCGTCACCCTCCCCGTCGGCCCCCGCGGCGCCGGCGACGGCGGCGAGGGCCGAGTGGAGGCGGCCGCCGGGGCCGCTCCCGAGCTCGTCGAGCCACGCCTCCGCCGCCGCGCTCGCGGACCGCACCTCGGCCCCGGCGAGCACCAGCACGCCCGGGGCCGGCGGGCCGCCGGGCGGCGCCGGCGTCCCGAGGGCGCGGATGAGCACCGCCGCCCGCAGCCCCTCCGCGACGGGCCCGGCGATGCTGGCCATGAAGCTCAGCTCGGCCTCGGCGAAGGGCGGCCGCGGCTCGCGGCGGGCGAGGACGACGGCCCCCCAGCACGTCCGCGCCTGCACGAAGACGGCGCGCAGGGCGTCGCCACGGAGGCCGGAGAGCGGGGCGACCTCGCGGTGGAGGCGGCTCGCGGCCAGGTCGCCGGCGGTCGCCCGGTGCAGCGTCCCGACGCTGCGCCCGGCGCGCGCGAGCCCGGCGAAGCTCAGGACGTCCTCGTGGAGGTACTCGTTCTCGTAGAAGGCGGGCGCGGTCTCCCGCGGCAGGTCCTCGACGTGCGCGCCCGTGACCAGGAGCGTCGCCGGATCGATGGTCACCCAGGCCGCGCCGTCATAGCCCACGACCCCCCGCACCTCGGCGGCCACCGCGCGCAGGAGGGCCCCGGCGTCGAGCCCCGCCCGGCACAGCCGGGCGACGTGACGCCGCGCGCGCTCCGCGCCCGGGTCGGCCAGCATGCCCCACACTCGTCGCGCCCCGGCGGCGGTGTCAAATCCCAGGATCGCTGGGATACCGCCGGCGCCGGCCACCCCATAGCCTCGGCGCCACCACCAGGGAGGAGGCCCCGATGTCCGAGAACGCCGACCGCGTCCGCGCCTTCTACGCGGCCGCCGCCGAGGGGGACCCGGCGGCCATGGACGTCTTCGCCGAGGACGTCGAGTTCGCGATGCCGGAGGTGCTGCCCCACGGCGGGGTGATCCGCGGGCGCGACGCGCTCGGCGCCTACTTCGGCGAGGTCCAGGGACGCTGGGACGACTTCCGCGTCCCCCTCGACGACCTCGTCGACGGGGGCGACCGCGTGGTGGCGCTCGGCCGCTTCTGCGGCCGCCCGAGGGCCAGCGGGCGCTACGTGGAGATCCCGTTCGCGCTGGTCTGGGCCTTCCGCGACGGCGCGGCCGTGCGGGTGGACGAGCACACCGACACGGCGCTCCTGCTCGAGGCGCTCCGCCCCGCCGGCGCGGCGGCCACCTGACCGGGGAGGCGTGGCCCCGACGGCCGCGT
>CAVVMP010000006.1:0-545372 GCA_963749475.1 Miltoncostaeaceae bacterium | reverse complement strand
GCTGCCGCAGCCGATGTCCAGGAAGGTCCGGCCGTCGAGCCGCTCGGTCTCGAGCATCGTCGCGAGCTCGCGGGTCGCGAGCTCGATCCGCTCGTCGTCGATCAGCTCCAGGTAGCGCCGCCAGTTCGCGCCGAAGGCGAAGCGGTCACCCGCCAGGAGCTCACGCCGATGTGCGTTCACCGCGGCAGGATACGCGGCCAGCGCCGCGCCGGCGCCCGCCGCCGATCGCCGCACCGGCGCGCGCCCCGGTCGGCCGAGGCGACGGCACGAGCGATCCGGCTCTCCTGTATCCACGCCACCCCGCTCGCCACGTCGCCCAGGGCGTGCGTGGCGGCGCTCGCGTTCGCTCAGCCGGCGAGTCGCCCAGCGGCTCAACGAAGCGGTCGACCTGGTCGATCGGGCCGCCCAGCGGTTCGCCTGACGGCTGAGGAGGCGATAACCGGTCGCATGAGCCGCCCAGCGGTTCGCCTGGCGAACACCCGGGGCTTCGATCGTCCGTCGAGCCGCCCAGGGCTCGCCGCCGCGAGTTGCCGCTGCGGACCGTGACATGGGCGCGACCGGCGGCGTGACCCATGCTCATCGCGGACACGAGCGATCGGGCTGCTACGGGCGCCCATCATGGGGCCCGAGGTCGCGCCCGCCCCGCGCCTGAGCGATCCCGCAGCTCAAGTCCCCACGGCACTACCCTCGCCACGTCGCCCATGGCTGCGCCACGGTCAGCGTGACCAGCGCGCTCAGCGCGGACACGAGCGATCCGGCTGCTACGGGCGGAAATCACGGGCCGGCCGTTCCGGGTGATGATCCGAAGGACGAGCGATCGCTCGTGGCGATCTTGTAGTGCAAGGGACCTAGACGTCGGGGATCGTCCGGACCTCGACCTGGAGTCCCGGGCTCTCGGGGACCTGCTTCGCCCAGTCGACCGCCTCGTCGATCGAGTCGGCCTCCATGACGTAGAAGCCGCCGAGCTGCTCTTTGGTCTCGGCGAACGGACCGTCGTTCACGCCACGCTTGCTGACGATCTTGCCCTCGCGCGACGAGCCCAGCGGCTCGCCGAACACGTGCTTGCCGGCGTCGCGGAGCCGGCGGCTGAACGCGCCGTGCCGCTCGACGATCGCCAGCCGATCCTCGCGGGCAGGGCCTCCTCGGCCGCCTCGTCGCCATGGAGCAGGAGCAGGAAGCGCATCGGTGAGCCCTCCGCCGGATGGATGGACACGAGGTCGACGGACGAGCGCGCCGCGTTTCGACAGTTTCGTGAGCGCCGGGCCGTGGCGCGGTCCACACTGGGCGACAGGACGCTCGGAGGGACCCTGATGCGTGTGGTGCTGGTGCACGGACGTGCCGCTCAGTTCGACATCCCGGCGACGATGCGCCGCGACTGGGACGATGCGCTGCGTTTCGGCCTTCAACGTGTCGAGTCGTCGATCAAGGACAAGGACGTCGACGTCGAGCTCGCGTTCTACGGGGACATCTGGCGGCCGGACTATCAGCAGCCCCTGCCGGTCATCGAGCCGGCGCTGCCGGACGAAGCCCTGGCCCTCGGCGGGGTCGGAGACCTCTCCGACCGCCGGCTCGATGAGCACCTGGGCGTCGGCGCGGGCCTCCTCGAGCTGCTCCTGCGGGACCTCGACGATTACTTCACCGAACCCGAGCTCCATCGCCTGACGAACGAGCGGCTCGTGTCCGCGATCCGCTCGGGGCTGAAGCCCACCGAACAGGTCGTCGTCATCGGTTTCAGCATGGGCAGCATCGTCGCCTACGACACGCTGCGGGCGGACGGCACGCTGCCGGTCGCCGCGCTGCTGACGATCGGGTCGCCGCTTGCGATGCCGTCGTTCTACCGGCGGAATTCGTCGAGGCGACGGCTCCGGCGGGTCTTCCGCCCGCGAACCGGACGCCGGTGCCGGGCCAGCTCGCCATGTGGGTCAACGTGTGGACGCGCGACATCAACCGGCTACGGCCACGTCCAGATGGCGTCACGGTATCGACCGCTCCCCCCCAGCACGGTCGAGGTCCAGGACGTCGAGACCTGGGGTCGGGTCGCGAGTCCGACCGGGCTCACGGCAGCCCACGACGCGCTCGACTACCTGAGCTCCAGGGTCCTGGCGACGGCGCTCGATACGGCGCTGGCGGTCGTGCGCGGGCCAGGCGCGGTCACAGCCGCGAGCGGATCTCCCACAGGTCCGGGAACACGGGGTGGAAGAACGGCGGGCGCAGATACTCGACCCCGGCAGAGCCGCCCGTCCCACGCTTCGTGCCGATCGTCCGCTCGACCATCTTCACGTGCCGGTAGCGCCACTCCTGGATCCCTTCGTCGAGGTCGACGAGGCGCTCACTGACCAGTGCGGCGTCGGCGTCGCGCGGTAGACGGCGAGCAGGACATCCTGGACGTCGGCATCGGCCGTCGGTCGGCAGAGCGGGGTCGCGTTCCAGCACGCCGCGGGCACCGGATGCCCGCGCCCCGCGAGATACCTGCAGATACGACGACCACAGCGACGGCCGGCCCTGCGCGGCCACGATCCGGTCGCGCGCCGGCGCCCGGCGGATGCGCCCGACCGCCGACCCGTCGCGCGACGCCAGCACCGCCTCGACCTCGCGGAACTGCGCCGACTGGAAGCCGCTCGCCGATTCGAGGCGACCCGCGGAAGGACAGGAACTGGAGCGGCGTCATCGTCTCGAGCACGTCGACCTGGGCGACGAGTGTCTTGAGGATCTTCAGGACGCGGTTGAGCAGGTGCAGCGCGGCGTCGGTGTCGCCCGCCTCGAGCACCCGCTGCACCGCCGCGAGCTCGTGGAGGACCTGCTTGAACCACAGCTCGTACACCTGGTGGATCACGATGAACAGGTGCTCGTCGTGCTCGGGCCCATCCGAGCGCGGCTGCTGCAGCCCCAGGAGCTCGTCGACCATGAGGTACGAGGCGTAGGTGACGGCGCGCTCGGTCACGAGGCGATGGTAGGCGCAAGGTCGCGCTTCGGTGACATCGGTTGACGCCACACCGACGTCACTCCTAGGATGTCAGGACAACTGAAGAGCCTTTATCGAGAGTGGCGGAGGGACCGGCCCTGTGAAGCCACGACAACCTACCGGCGGCGACGCCGGCAAGGTGCCAAATCCGGGCAGGTGGTACCTGCGAGATAAGGGGCGTCCCCACGACCCTTCACTCGGCAGGAAGGGTCGTTCCAATTCTCGGGACCTCTTCCGCCCCTCCTGGTCCGTCGGCCGCCTCTCGACCAGCCACCGGTGACGCGTCCCGTGAGACGTGCCCGACGAGGAGCCGACCATGACGACCGAGACGCTGCCGACCGCCCCCGCGACTTCGCGCCCGGCCGGCATGCGCATGGGCGTCGCGGATCGGGCCACGCCCAGCACGGACGGCGGCGCGTCCACGCCGTCGCGGATCCTCGGTCTTCGCTGCCGGAACTGTCAGCGACTCACCGAGCTCGGCCCGTCCTTCGTGTGCAGCGCCTGCTTCGGTCCGCTCGAGGTCGCCTACGACCTCGCGTCGATGACGCTCGACCGCGCGACGATCGCGAGCCGGCCCGCCGGCATCTGGCGCTACCTCGAGCTCCTCCCCGTCGAGGCGAAGCCGGCCCGGGCGCTCGCCGTCGGGTCCACGCCGCTCGTCGAGTCCGAGGTGCTCGCGGAGCGGCTCGGTGTCGCGCGCCTCCACCTCAAGGACGACTCCCGGAACCCCACCCTCAGCTTCAAGGACCGGGCGGTGGCGCTGGCCACAGCGAAGGCCCTGGACTTCGGGTTCGAGGCGCTCGCCTGTGCGTCGACCGGCAACCTCGCCGGCGCGACGGCCGCCGCGGCCGCCAAGGCCGGCCTTCCCGCCTACGTGTTCATCCCCGCGGACCTGGAGCCCGAGAAGATCGAGCACGCCCTGGCGTACGGGGCGACCGTGGTCCCGATCGACGGCACGTATGACGACGTCAACCGCCTGTGCCTGGAGCTGACCGACGAGGAGAACTGGGCGTTCGTCAACGTGAACCTTCGTCCGTTCTACGCCGAAGGCAGCCGCACCCTCGCGTTCGAGATCGCGGAGGGTCTCGGCTGGCGTGCACCCGATGTCGTCGTCGCGCCCATCGCGTCCGGGGCGCTGTTCACGAAGCTCGCCCGCGGCTTCAGGGAGCTTGCGACCGTCGGGCTCATCGAGCCGACGCCGATCCGGTTCGTCGGCGCGCAGGCGGCCGGCTGCTCGCCGGTGGCGACCGCGTGGTCGGATGGCGCCGAAGACATCACCCCGGTCCAGCGGCCCGACACGATCGTCCGCTCCCTGGCCATCGGCTCGCCCGCGGACGGGCGGTACGCGCTGGAGCTCGCGCGTGCGAGCGGCGGCAGCGTCGAGGGGGTGAGCGACGAGGACACGGCCCGCGCCATCCGGACGCTCGCCGTGACCGAGGGCATCTACGTCGAGACCGCCGGTGGCGTGACCTACGCGGCGGCCGAGCAGGCGCGAGCGCGCGGGGTCATCCGGCCCGACGACGAGGTCGCCGTCCTGCTCACCGGGAACGGCCTCAAGACGCCGGCCGCGCGGACGCACGGCGTGGAGCCCGCCCCGGCGCGCCCCGGTGAGGGCGGGCTGGCGCCGGTGCTCCCTCCGTCCCTGTCCGCCTTCGAGCGTTGGCTGGCCGATGGCTGACCTCCGCCCTGACGCGATGCGAACCACGGGCCGCTGCAGGTGTCGCGGGCGAGCCTGAGCGTCGGGCGCCGTGCGCCTCGCTCATCGCTCGCGTCGAACCGACGGGCGCCTGGCCGCCCGTCCTTGTCCCATCTCTCGCGTTCGCGTCCATCGGAGGTCCTCCGTGTCCGCCCCTGTCCCTGCCGCGACGCCCCGCGGCATCGACCCTCGAGGTCAGCGTTTCGGCGCCGGCCTGTCGGCCATCGCCCTCGGTCTTGCCACGATCCTCGGGCTGACCGTCGTCCCCGCCGCGGTCGTCGTCGTCCCGCTCGTCGGCCTCGCGCTCGGCGTCAGCTCCGCGCTCGGCACCCGCTACTTCGTGTTCGGCCGCCCGTGGCCGGCCGTCCGGCGGCTGCTCCGCCTCGGACCACCGCTGGAGCTCGAGCACGAGGTCCCGCCGCGGTTCGCCCAGGCGATGGGCGCGTCGTTCCTGGGGCTCGCGACACTCGCGTTCCTCATCGGGCTGGCGCCGCTCGGCTGGCTGCTCACCCTCGCCGTCGCCGGGCTCCAGACCCTCCTCGCGGCGACCGGCTATTGCCTCGGCTGCAAGCTCTACGGCCTGAAGTGGTACGTGCCGGCGCTCTACGACCGGGTGCTCGGCGTGCCGCCCGCGGTGGAGCGCATCCCGCTCGTCCGCATCCGCTGAGGCGACGATCCGCACGCCGTTCGCGTCGATGGGCCACGTGGCCCGCCCCGTCGTGGTGAGCCGCTGCAGGTGTCCCGAGCGGGTCCCGGACCCGCGTCGCGTCGACCTGCCCCGCCGACCCAGGAGACACCCGTCATGACCCTCGCCACCCGTCCGGCCGTGGGGCCGGAGTTCCAGCGCGCCCTCGCCGAGAACGCGCGCTACGCCGACCAGTTCGATCGCTCCTCCCTGCCGCTGCCACCGGGCCGCAAGCTCGCCGTCCTCGCGTGCATGGACGCACGGCTGACCGTCGAGGACGTGCTCGCGCTGCGCACGGGCGACGCCCACATCATCCGGAACGCCGGCGGCCTTGCGACCGACGACGCGATCCGGTCGCTGGTCATCAGCCAGAACCTCCTGGGCACCGAGGAGGTCATCGTCATCGAGCACACCGGCTGCGGGATGCTCACGTTCCAGGATGAGGACGTCCGCCGCAAGCTGGCCCAGGAGACGGGGCAGGACCTCGACATCGCGTTCCTCGCCTTCCCGGAGCTGGAATCGAACCTGCGCGAGCGGACTGCGCCGGATCCGCGAGCACCCGTGGCTCAAGGACGTGCCGATCCACGGCGCGATCTACGACGTGGAGTGCGGCCGGCTCACGCCCGGTGGATTGACCTCCGAGCTCACGATGGGGGCGCCGCCTGCCTGCGGATCGATCCGCAGGCAGGTCAGTTCGCCGGCACGCTGGCGGAAACGGTGCGCCCGCCGAGGACCCCGGTGACGCTGAACGCCTCGAACGGTTCGCCGGGCCCGAACGCGCCCTCGGCGGCGAGCGTCCCCACGCGCCCACGAGGTCCGTGCACCATCAGCTCCATGGTGACCCCCTGGCCGTCGTAGACCAGGGTCGCGTGTCCATCGACGGTGACATCGCGCGAGAACCGGATGCCATGCAGCTGCAGCACGGCTTCGTCAGGCCCGAACTCGAAATCGAACATGCCGCCGCGAAGTCCATAGCCGGTGCCGGTGGCACCCGGGATCTTGAAGCTCCGGGTGAATGCATCGAGCACGGCCCGGACCGACACGGTCACGACGCGCCTGTCGGCCACCGTCGCGGCGTTCCCCAGCAGGGCGGTGGCGGGCGTGGCGTGACGCGCCGTCAACGGGAACTGCGGTGTCGCCGCCGGGATGAATGCCGGCTCCGACGCGCAACTGGTGTCACCTGGATCGAGCGTTGCGAAGAAGTGCTGTGCGACCGTCCTCGCGCACTCGACTCCAGCTCAACGGCAGGTGGAGCGCTCCTGCGAAGTTGACGAACGTCGCTTCCGGGAACACCCGCACGAGGCTGCGGGTCGTCTCGGATGGCACGTTGATGTCTCGCTCGCCGCCGATGAGCAGCGTCGGGACGCCCATGACCTTGGCGCCCCGGGGTACGGCGGGGGTAAATCGGTCGGGCGCCGGCCAAAGAAGGCAGAAGTCCGGGATCCAGTACGTTGCCCACGCCTGTTTCGAGAACGGAGCGAACCGATGGCGACCGAGGCCATCAAGCGCCCGGGCATACTTGGCCCGCCGGACCCCGATCGGATCACCGCGTTGCCACACGAAGTCGGCGTCGTTGCAGAAGACGGCGGCGTTGTCGCCGGCGGAGAAGAACGCAGGATCGTCCGGCTCCCCGCCCTCGAAGAACAGCTCCGCGGCGAGCCGCACCAGTGGCTGCTCGTCACCCGCCTCGAGTGCGTCGGATGCCGCGGCCAGCTGTCCCGGGTTCAGGATGTCCGCCGTTGCGATGTTGATGAGCGTGACTTCGTCGACATGGACGTTCCTGAGGGTGCCGTTGAAGTCGCGGGCAGTGAAATCGACGGGGTGCTTCCGGAGCATCCGGGCCAGATCCGCGACCGCCGCCCTGGCGTCGGGCTGGGCGTCGGCGCAGGCGGGTGCTCGGAGGCATGCCAACGCCGTGTTGCGCGCGATGGCGTGCGGCTCGTCAAGGCCCCACGTCCAGGCATGCCGTCGATCGTTCACCGGGAGCCCCGCGTCGAGGACGATCGCGCGCACACGGTGCGGATATCGGACCGCATAGGCCTGCGCGTCCACGCTGCCATATGAGGGCCCCAGGTAGCTGAGCTGCGGGTAGTCGAGTGCGCGGCGAACCGCCTCGACATCCATGGCAACGTCGCCGCTGCCGTAGCGGTCGGCATCCTTGCCGAGCTGTGCGCCGCACTCCCCGGCCGCCTTGATCGCCGCGTCGTGCTCGAAGACGCCGGCCTGCAACGCCGGACAATCGATCGGGGCCGAGGTGCCGGTGCCTCGGTCGTCGATGAGCAGCAGATCGCGCTCATCGAGGAGCGGATCGAGCAGGAACTGCCAGAAGCCGCGGTCAGGGGTGGTGGCGATGCCTGGTCCGCCCGCAGTGACGACCAGGGCGTCACGCGCTGTCGACGCCGGATCCCGGTGGGCCAGGACCTCGAAACCGATCGCGATGGTCCGTCCATCGGACCCGCCGCGATCCAGCGGAACGTCGAGCGAACCGCAGAGCCAGGCAGGGTCCTCGGCACACGGCTCGAGCCCGACGGTGGGCGTCGTCGCGAGTCGGACCACAGCCGCCGGTCGGCGAGTACCCCCGGGATCGGGCAGCGAGCCCGCTGCCTTGGCCGCGACGGATCCCGGGCCGATGCGCGTTTCTGGGTCCGGTGGCCTGGCACTCACCGGCGATACCGGCACGACCAGGGTCAGCAGGATGAGCAGAGCGGCGGATCGCCCGTACCGCTTGGACGTTCGCATGACACCCTCCCCCGCCGCGAGGCGACGCGACGCCACGAGCGCGCTCGTGGCCCAGCTCCATCCCCGGCCAGCCCTACACCGCGCGCGTCGCGAGGCGTCGAGCATCCGGTCCGTCCACCTACTGACGCCGAACCCGCCCATAACGCGTCGCCGCATCGCGGCAGGTGGCCACGGGGCACGCCTGCGACCGCCGGATCATGGGCCGTCCACTACGCTGGCCACATGGTGGCGGATGGTGCTCGGCGGCGGCCGCGACGGACGGTGGGCGCCATCGACCGTTCTCCCTGGCGTCGCGTCGTCAACCCGTTCCGACCGGTCGAGATCCTGTCGGCCGACCAGGTCGAGGCGATCCATCGAGCCTCGCTGCGGATCCTGTCAGAGATCGGGCTGGAGGTGCTCGGCGCGGCGGCGCTGGACCGCTTCGCCGCCGATGGCGCGTCCGTGGACCGCGAGACGCGCGCGGTCCGGCTGGACCCAGCGAGGGTCGAGCAGCTCGTCGCGCTCGCGCCGTCGACGTTCACGCTCCACGCCCGAAACCAGCAGCGCGACATCCAACTCGGTGGCGCTGACCTCGTGTTCTGCTCCGTCGGCGGGCCGGCGTTCGTCAGCGATCTCGACCGTGGCCGGCGCCCCGGCAACCATGCCGACTTCCTGGACTACGTCCGGCTGATCGGCACGCTCGACATCCTGCACCAGGAGGGTGGGGGACCGCTCAAGCCGACCGACCTGCCGGTCGCGACCCGCCATCTCGACATGTACCACGGGCTGGCCACGCTGCTCGACAAGACGTGGCATTGCCTGGGCGCGGGCCGGACGGTCGTCGAGGACGCCATCGAGGTCGCGGCGATCGTCAGGGGCGTGGACCGCGATCGCCTCGTACTCGAGCCATCGTTGATCACGATCATCAACACGAACTCCCCGCTTCGCCTCGACGGCCCGATGTCCGACGGGCTGATCGCGATGGCCGAGGCCGGTCAGGCGGTCGTCGCCACGCCGTTCACGCTGGCCGGCGCGATGACGCCCGTGACGCTCGCCGCCGCGCTCGCCCAGCAGAACGCCGAGGCGCTGTTCTGCATCGCGCTCACGCAGTCTGGTACGGCCCGGGGCGCCGGTGGCGACGCCGTGGCGTACACGCCGACCACCGAGTTGGTGCTCTGGACGTCCGTCGGAACGGACTTCGTCCGCGTCAGCTGCCGGATCGGCACCTGGATCGCGATCGTGTTGGTCGAGTAGCCGCGGAGGCCGTTGACGCCGCCCGCGCTGAACGCCCCGGGGGGCGCGCTGCGGAAGCTGATCAGGTCGAACGTGCCGCCCAGGTTGACGAAGAACGGATCGTCGCGCTGGCCGGCGAAGACCCTCGTGCCGTCCTTGAAGGAGTAGACCGCCGGCGCCACGAGCGACGCGTAGTCCGGCGTCGAGGCCTTGCCGACGTTGTTCGGCGGGGTCAGCAGGTTGCGTCCGAGGACGGTCACGACGGAGCGCCCCTTGGCGTCGGTCGTGATCTTCCGGAGCGTGTACGTCTGGACGACGTTCAGGTTCGTGTACTGGCCCTTCTTGGCGTCGTAGGTGATCGGGCCCGCCGTTGTAGAGGAACGAGTCCGGGTTGCGGACCTTCGTCGCGAAGCGGAACTCGTAGGTCACGTCAGGCCGGGCGTCGCCGGTGTTGTCGACCTTGAGCTCGTACTTCACGTCGTCCGAGAAGCGGTAGAAGTTCGGCCCGCCGGCGGGCTCCTCGAACGGGATCCAGTTCGCGACGATGGTCGCGGTGTCCGGCGCGTCCGGCGAGCGGAACGCGTAGACGTCGGTGTTGTCGGCCGTCGGATCCTGGGAGATCGACGGCGCCTCGCGGTGGCTGGACGCGCCGCCGAAGGGCGGCGCGACCGCCAGCGCGACTGCAGCGGCGGTGGCGGCGAGCGGTGCCGCCACCAGCCAGCGCTGTCGTGTGCGTGATCGCACGGTGGTCCTTTCGTCGAGCGGTTGACGACCGCCGGCGCCGGATGCCGCCGGGCCGGGGTCGCGGGAGGTCCCGTCCATGGGTTCGTCCGGACTCACAGCCCGGGCCCGCGGAGCCCGACGGGCGGGGTGGGGCCACGCTGTGTCAGCACGGCCCCGAGCCTGTCCGCGGCGCGCGGGGGGATCGGCAGGACGAAGCGGCCGCGGCCGTCCAGGGTCACGGTCCGCGGCACGCGCGCGGACAGCGCCCCCGGCCGCCGCAGGCGCAGCGTCCCGAAGGGGATGTGGGGCCGGACCTCGGCCACCGCGCCCCGGCCGTGGCCGGGGCGGTGGAACACGAGGCGCGGCCGGAGGGTCACGGCGAACGTCGAGCGGCCCGACCGCCTGCCCGTAGCGGGCGGCGCGGCGCGGGCCCGACGCGGGCCAGACGACCCACACGTACGAGCGGCCCTGGCGCAGCACGCCCCTGGGGACGCGCAGCCGGGTGTCCGGCGACCAGGCGTTCAGCACGCGGCGCTGGCCGCGGAAGACCTGGACGTTGTAGTAGCCGGCGCCCGGCGTCGCGTTCCACCGGAGGGTCGGCTGCTGCCACGGCAGCCAGTCGGCGGGGCCGGGGAAGCGCAGCCCGCCGTAGGCCTGGAGCAGGTCGGCGGTCGGCGGCATGGCGGGGATCACGCGCGCCGTGGTCCGGGCGGTGGCGGCCTGGCCGTCGGGGTCGGCCGCCGGGTCGGTGACGGGGTCCTCGACCCCGCCGCCGTCGTCGACGCCCGGGCCGGCGGGGCCGGGCGCCGGGAGCGGGACCGTCTCGACGTCGGCGCCGGGGCCCGCCACCACGCAGTCGCCGGCGGCGGCGCCGCGGCACGGGTCGGCGTTCGCGGGCGGTGCGAGCGACGGGCGTCCGGCGGCGTCGGTCGTCACGGCGGGCAGCGGCGACCAGATGGGCCCGCCGAGGAACGGCGTGGGCACGTTGACGTAGACGTCGGCCAGGGCAGGGCAGGGGAGGGCCACCGCCGTCACGGCGGCCAGGACGAGCGGGGCGCGTCGCATGGTTCTCCGGTGTCCGGGGCGCCCCGAGGCACGGGGCGCGTTGCGTTCTCTGCCCCCCATTACGGCGCACGGGGCAGGTCGGATCACCCGGCCCGCGCCGTCCGCCCGGCTCCACTAGGATCGTGCGGATGGCCCCCACGCAGAAGCCGCCGAAGACCGCCGCGCCGCCCGTCGCCGCGAAGCCCCCCAACCGG
This sequence comes from Miltoncostaeaceae bacterium, assembly GCA_963749475.1. GTDB lineage: Bacteria > Actinomycetota > Thermoleophilia > Miltoncostaeales > Miltoncostaeaceae > Miltoncostaea. Next base: position 534,096 of record CAVVMP010000006.1, on the reverse strand, counting down.
GTGGCGATCATCCTCACCGGGATCGTCCTCGGCGCCGTCTGGGGCACCGTGATGTGGGGGATCTTCGAGCTCGCCGGCCAGGACAGCGGGCTCCGCGGCTGGGCCTACCTCACGATCACCATCGCGATGCTCGGCGCGGGGGTCGCGGCCTTCTTCGGGGCCGTGGGCGCCTCCCGCCGCGGGGAGCGGGTCACCCCGCGCCTCTTCGGCCGCCGCCGCCGCTGACCCGCCGCTGAACCTCGCACGGGCCCGCCGGGTGGACTATCCTCCGTCGGTGACCGTGCTAGGCGGGGAGCTAGCGGTGCCCTGTACCCGCAATCCGCTACAGCGGGGCGTAATTCCCGTCCGAGGGGCCGATCCCAGGGGTCGGTTCCGTGCAGAGCAGCATTGATGGCGAGGTCCCATTCGGTGGGCGACCGCGAACCAGGTCAGGTCCGGAAGGAAGCAGCCTTAAGCGGAGCCGTCCACGCGCAGTGGGGCAACCTCGCCGGAGCCAGCGGCACGGAGTCAAACCTGGAACCGCGCTTCGACGACGGGTGCACGGTCACTTTCTTTTTCTCGTGAGGCTGGGGAGGGCCGCATGAGCGAGCCCGGGGCCAGTCTGTACAACCGCCACCGGCCCGCGACGTTCGCGGACATGGTGGGCCAGGACCACGTCGCCCGGGCCCTGGGCAACGCCCTCCGGTCGGGGCACCCCGCCCAGGGCTACCTGTTCTCGGGGCCGCGCGGGACCGGCAAGACCACGACGGCGCGCATCCTGGCGCGCTGCCTCAACTGCCAGTCCAGCCCGGGGCCCACCCCCGAGCCCTGCGGCCACTGCGACTCGTGCCGGCGCACCGGCCACCAGGACTGGCTGGACGTGGTGGAGGTCGACGCCGCCTCCAGCGCCCGGCGCATCGACGAGATGCGGGAGTGGCTCGAGACCGTCCGCTACGCGCCGGTGGCGTGCCGCTACCGCGTGACGATCATGGACGAGGCCCACCAGATCCAGGACCAGGCGGCCAGCGCGCTGCTGAAGACGCTGGAGGAGCCGCCGCCGCACCTGGTGGTGATCCTGTGCACCACCCATCCGTGGGACATCCTGGGGACGATCCGCTCGCGCCTCCAGCACTACGTGCTGCGCAAGCCGGGCATCCCCGCCCTGACGCGGGTGCTGGAGCGTGTGGCGCGCCACGAGGGGATCGAGACATCCGAGTCGGCGCTCGACATCCTGGCCCGCGCCGCCGACGGGTCGTACCGCGACGCCCTGGGCCTGCTCGACCAGATCGCGAGCTACGCCGGCGGGCGGGTCGACGCGAGCGACGCGCTGGAGCTGCTCGGCGCCGTGGCCCGCGAGACGGTGTTCGAGCTGGTCGACCTGATGGCCGCCGGCGAGGCGGCGGGCGCGATCGAGCTGCTGCAGACCACGCTCGACGGCCCCGTCGACCCGGAGCAGGCGATGCGCGGGCTGGTGAACCACCTGCGCTACGTCTGCCTGCTGCAGCAGGGCGCCCGCCCGCGCGACGAGTGGGCCTTCGCGCCGGAGGAGGTGGCGCGCCTGCAGGCCCAGGCCAACCAGCTGTCGGACGCACAGGTGGTGCGCGGGCTGGACCTGCTGGCCGACGCCCAGGTGCGGATCCGTCACGGCGGCGCCGACCCGCGCCTGCAGCTGGAGCTGGTGGCCGCCCGCCTGAGCCGTCCCGCCCTGGACGCGAGCGCGCAGGCGCTGGCCGCCCGCGTGGAGGCCCTGGAGGCCGGCCGCCCCGCCGCCCCGCGCCCCGCCGCCGCCGCGCCCCCGCCCCCGCCCTCGGCTCCCGAGGCCGACCCGGGGCCGGAGCCGGTCGCCCCGCCGCCCGACGTCGCGGACGAGGCGCCGTCCCCCGCCGAGGAGGCCGCGCCCGCGGAGCCCGAGCCGGCGCCGCCGCCCCCGCCCGCGGAGCCGGCGCCCGCCGACCTGGAGCACTTCGCGCGGCTCTGGAGCCAGATCCTCGACGTGCTGGAGCGGGAGGCCCCGCCCACGCGCGGCTTCCTGGACGGCTCGCGCCCGACGCGGGTCGACGAGTCGTCGCTCGAGGTCACCGTCACCAGCGCGATGCGGGCGAGCATGCTGGGGACCCGCGACAACCGGGAGCGCGTGCGCGCCGCCGTGACGTCCGTCGCGGGGCGCACCATGGATGTCGCCTTCGTCGCCGGGGCGGCCGAGGCGGGGCGGGACGACGACCCCGGTCCGGAGGCCCCGCCGCTCGACGACGAGGCGCTCCTGGAGGAGTTCAAGGCGATGTTCCGGGCCGTCGAGGAGGGCGGCGGGCGCTAGTGCACCAGCGACCAGGGAGGACAGGATGGCCGGCGGCATGAACCCGCAGAAGATGCTCAAGCAGATGCAGAAGATGCAGGAGGACATGGCCCGCGTGCAGGCCGAGCTCCAGCAGGAGTCCGTCACGGCCTCGGCCGGCGGCGGGGCGGTGACGGCGCGCGTCAGCGGAGGTCTGGAGCTGCTGGAGGTCACGATCGACCCGGCGGCGGTCGACCCGGAGGACGTCGAGCTGCTCCAGGACGTCATCGTCGCCGCGGTCAACGAGGCCATGCGCTCCGCGCAGCAGCTCGCCCAGGACCGGCTCGGCACGGTGGCGGGCGGCCTCTCCGGGCTGGGGCTCCCCGGCCTCTAGGAACACACGGGGTGCTGACGCCCACCATCGAGCGGCTCGTGGCGGAGCTGGCGCGCCTGCCCGGCATCGGGCCGCGCAGCGCGCAGCGGCTGGCCTTCCACATGATGAAGGCGCCGCCCGAGCGCTCCCGCGGGCTGTCGGAGGCGATCGCGGAGATGACCGAGCGGCTCCGGCCGTGCTCGGTGTGCTTCAGCTTCGCCGAGGCCGACCTGTGCCCGATCTGCGCCGACCCGCGCCGTGACCCCTCCATCCTGTGCGCGGTGGAGGAGCCGTCGGCGATCCTCCCGATCGAGCGGACCAACGAGTACCGGGGCCGCTACCACGTGCTCGGCGGCGCCCTCTCGCCGATCGACGGGGTCGACCCGGAGGACCTGCGCATCCGGGAGCTGGTGGACCGCATCGACGGCGACGGCGTGGTGGAGCTGGTGATCGCCACCAACCCCACCATGTCCGGCGAGGCCACCGCGCTGCACCTGGCCGACCTCGTCCGCGGCCGGGTCCGCGTGACCCGGCTGGCCAGCGGCCTCCCCGTGGGGGCGGATCTGGAGCACGCCGACGAGCTCACGCTCGGCCGCGCCCTCCTGGGGAGACGCGAGCTCTAGACGGGAGGCGGGGGATGCACGAGCGGGTCATCGCCGGCGACGCCGGCGGGCACGGCTTCCGCTGGACCGACGTCGAGGCGCCGACCCCGGACGAGATGCGCGCGCTCTACGAGCGGTTCGGCCTGCCCGCCCACCTCCCCGCCGAGGAGCCGCGCACGACCCGGCCCGCCGTGTTCGAGGAGGAGGGGTTCGTGTTCGTGGCCCTCGTCGGGGCGTCCGGCGACGGGCTCGGCGCGGTCCGGTGCCTCGTCGGGCCCGACTGGCTCCTCACGGTCCACGCCCATCCCCTGGACGGCCTCGACGCGATGGCGCGCACCGCGACGTCGCCGGCGACGGGGCTCGCGGCGCTCGCGAAGGGACTCGTGACCGGCATCGTGGACGCGGTGGGCCGCCTCGACGACGAGGTGGCGCAGATGGAGCAGGGGCGGTCCGGGGATCCGACGGCGCTGCGGCGGCGGCTCGGCAACATCCGGCAGGCCGTGCTGACGCAGCGCGACGTCCTGACCCGGCTCGGCGGCGAGGACGGACCGGCGCCCCGCGACGACCCCGCGTCGCGGTCGCTGCGCAACTCGGCGGAACGGCTGGCCGGCGTCGGCGTCGAGGTCGAGTCGCTTCGCGAGGCGGTCCACGACGCGACGACCGACCGCCAGAACGAGGTCGTCAAGCGCCTGACGGTGGTCGCCGCGGTCTTCCTGCCGCTGACGTTCATCACCGGGTTCTTCGGCCAGAACTTCGGCTGGCTGGTCGGGGAGGTCGACGGCGCCGGCGCCTTCCTCCTGCTGGGCATCGTCCTCCCCGTCGCGGTGGTCCTGCTGCTGTTCGGACTCCTCGCACGGTCAGGCTGGTTGTAGCTACCATCCTGCGCTGGCCATCGACCAGCGCGAGGAGGACGGCCATCGGCCTCAGGACGATGAAGTTCGGCGGCAGCTCCGTCGCCGACGCGAACAAGATCAGGAACGTGGCGACGCGGATCGCCGCCGCGAAGGAGAGCGGCGACGCCGTGCTGGCCGTGGTCTCGGCCCGCGGCAAGACGACCGACGGCCTGGTGGACCTCGCCTACGAGATCTCCGACCGCCCCGACCCGCGCGAGATGGACATGCTGCTCACCACCGGCGAGCGCATCTCCTGCGCCCTGATGGCGATGGCGCTCCACGACCTGGGCCACGACGCGATCTCGTTCACCGGCTCGCAGGCCGGGATCCTCACCGACGACTCCCACACCAAGGCCAAGATCCTCGAGATCCGCGCCGACCGCCTGCGCGCCGCGATCGACGGGGGCAACATCGCCCTCGTCGCCGGCTTCCAGGGCGTCTCGGCCGACAACCACAACGTCACGACGCTGGGCCGCGGCGGCTCCGACACCACCGCCGTCGCCCTCGCCGCGGCGCTCGAGGCCGATGTCTGCGAGATCTACACCGACGTCACCGGCGTCTTCACCGCCGATCCCCGCATCGAGCCGGGCGCCGTCAAGCTGACGCGGGTCAGCCACGAGGAGATGCTCGAGATGGCCGCGATGGGCTCACGGGTGCTCGCGCTGCGCTCCGTGGAGTTCGCCCGCCGCCACCAGGTCCCACTGCACGTCCGCTCGTCCTTCTCCCCCGAGGAGGGCACCTGGATCACGAAGGAGACCCCCGCGATGGAGAAGGCGATCGTCACCGGGCTCGCCCACCGCACCGACGAGGCGAAGATCACGATCGCAGGCGTCCAGAACCGGCCGGGCGTCGCCGCCCGGATCTTCACGGCGCTCGCCGACCGGGACGTGAACGTCGACACGATCATCCAGAACCAGAGCGCCGAGGACGCCGACCTGTCGTTCACGGTGCCGCTCGACGAGCTGCGCCTGGCGCTCGACACGCTGGAGGGCGTCCGCGGCGACCTGGGCTACCGTGAGCTCACGAGCGACGACCAGATCGGCAAGGTCACGCTCGTCGGCGCCGGCATGAAGTCGGAGCCGGGCATCGCCGCCAAGATGTTCCGCGTGCTCGCCGAGCAGGGGATCAACCTCCAGATGATCGACACCAGCACCATCCGCATCACGGTCGTGATCGACCGGCGTGAGGTCGAGCGGGCCGTGCGCGCGCTCCACGACGCGTTCGACCTGGCGGGCGAGGCCGCCCGCCGCGCCGATGTTTAACGTCGCCGTCGTGGGCGCCACCGGCGCCGTCGGGGGCGTGATGCTGCGGGTGCTCGAGGAGCGGGGCTTCCCGGTCACCGAGCTGCGGCCGCTGGCCTCGTCCCGCAGCGCCGGCCGCGAGCTGGACTACCTCGGGCAGGCGCGCACCGTCCAGGAGCTGACCGCCGACTCGTTCGAGGGCATCCAGATCGCCCTGTTCTCGGCGGGCGCGACGCGCTCGCGCGAGTTCGCCCCCGCCGCCGTCGAGGCCGGCGCGGTCGTGATCGACAACTCGAGCGCCTACCGCATGGACGCGGCCGTCCCGCTGGTGGTGCCCGAGGTGAACGAGGCCGACCTCGAGTCGCACTCCGGGATCGTCGCGAACCCGAACTGCGTGGCCGCGCCGCTGGTGGTGGCCCTCAACCCGCTGCGCGACGCGGTCGGCCTGGAGCGCGTGATCGTGTCGAGCTACCAGTCGGTGAGCGGCACGGGCGCCGCCGCGGTGGAGGAGCTCACGACGCAGGCGGCGGGCTTCCTCGCCGGCGACGAGCCCGAGCCGTCCGTGTACCCGCACCCGATCGCCTTCAACGTGATCCCGCACATCGACGTGTTCGACGAGAGCGGCTACACGGGCGAGGAGCGCAAGGTGGCCGCCGAGACCCGCAAGATGCTCGGCATGCCCGACCTGCGGGTCAGCGCCACGTGCGTGCGGGTGCCGGTGCTGTACGCCCACTCGCAGTCGGTCCAGATCGAGACGACCGACAAGATCACCGCCGAGGCGGCGCGACGCCTGCTGATGGCCGCCCCCGGGGTGGTGCTGGTTGACGAGCCGGAGCTGAAGCGCTACCCGCTGCCCCGCGAGGCGGCGGGCCGCGACGACGTCCTGGTGGGCCGCATCCGCGAGGACTCCTCGCACGACCGCGGGCTGGTGCTCTGGATCTCGAGCGACAACCTGCGCAAGGGCGCGGCCACCAACGCCGTGCAGATCGCCGAGTCGCTCGTCACGAAGGGCTGGCTCTGACCGGTGTCTGACCGGGTGGGCCCCCCGCGTTCGGTGCGGGGAGCTCCTCCACCGCGGTGAACGGCACGGGCCGCCCGCCGGCGGAGATCATCCGCAGCGGGACGGGCTCCCCTCGCGCCGCCGCCTCCAGGCAGTTCGCGCACAGCGGCATGGGCGGGCCGCCCGGCACGAGTGAGCCCTCGCCCGCCGGGGGCCCGTGGGCGGGATCGGCGCCGCAGAGGCCCTCGAACCGGGCGCCCGACAGGGCCCATTCCTCGCCCACGTCGCGGCCGGCGGCAGTGACGGCCTGGAGGCCCGCGGCCACCGTGGGCCCGAGGGCGGCGACCTCCTCGACGGTCGCCGCCTGCTGGAGCGCCGTGACCCCGTCGGCGTAGCTGCCGAGCGCCGCCTGCACCCGGGGCCGCGCCGCGTCCGACAGCCGGCCGCTGCGCGCCAGCGCCGCGGCGCGGGCGCGGAGGGTGTCGAGGTGCACCCGCATGGCGGCCCGCCGCTCCGCCAGCTCCTGGCGGCCGCGCCGGGCCCGGCGTCCGGCGCCGATGGCGAGTGCCCACGCCCCGCCCAGGACGGCGATGCCGATGAGGGTCAGGGTGGTCCGGGTCCCGCTGGCCTTCGGCGGCTCGACGGCGGCGACCTCCGCGGCGGAGACGAGCCGGTTCGACGGGGTCGGCGACCCGCCCGATGCGGGCGCGGCGCATCCGGGCGGTGGCCTCGGCGGACGACGACGGCCCGGCGACGGCGGTCGCGCCGCCCGGGGTGGTGAGGACGACGGTGCCCTCGTACCCCAGCTCGTCGCGCAGCCGCCGCGCGTAGGCCAGCAGCCGGCGGGTCTCGCCGCGCCCGGCGACGACGGCCAGCTTCACCGGGCGGCCGGACCCGTCGAGCTCGGCGGCGACGGCGCGCAGCTCGGCGCGCGCCTCGACGGCGCCCTGGGGGCCCAGCTCGGCGGCCGAAGCGTGGACGTCGGAGCGCTGCAGGTCGGCCAGGACGCCGTCCGTGGTGGCGGCCGCGGCGGGCAGGGCGAGGGCGGCCGCGACGAGCAGCGCCGCCGCGGGCGCGGCCCGGCGGACGAGCGTGGCGGCGGTCCGCATGACGGCGGCGGGCAGGCTCCTAGGCGGGGGAGGCGTCCGGCTCGGCCGGGAGCCGCAGCGCGGCGGCGACGCGCCCGAGGACGCCCGTGGCGGGCTGGAGCCCTCCGAGCTCCAGGCGCATGAGCGACACCTGCCCCCGCGCCCGGACGCGGGTGAAGCCGAGGGACGCGAGGAAGTCGCGGTCGAAGAGGGTGTGGTGCCCCACGAACCGGTCCGCCACCGGGACGTCATCCGGGTAGCTGAGCGCGAAGGCCTCGACGGCCCGCATGCCGCGGCCCTTCAGGTCGGCGAGCGCCTCGAGCATGAGCCGCTCGGCCGTCCCGACCAGGTCGTCGCCCTCCAGGAACACGCACGTCACGAGGCCGCCGCGGGGGTCGGGCGGCCCCGCCGGCAGCGCGAGCGCGCGGGGGAACGCGGACGACGGCCCGTACTGGATCATCCCCCGGAAGCCGGCGTCGTCGCTCAGCACGCGGCCGAACGCGCCGTGCTCACGGCCGTGCGCCTCGCTCCACGCGTCCTTGCGCCGCTCGTCGGTGACGATGCGGTCGTGCTGCCAGAAGACGCAGCTGACGCACGGCGCCGGCAGCTCGTGCCGCGTCGCCGCGGTGAGGGGCAGGATGCGGCTCACGTGCCGATCATAGGACGCCCGGGCCCCGCGACCCGGCCTGCGGTCAGCAGGCGCCGGCGCCGTCGACGCGGCAGGTGCCGCCCGACGAACGACGGCATGTCCCGGTACGACGGCGCCCCGGCGGGCGGCCCGTCGCCGTACGTCTCGGCGATGTACGCGAGGATCCGGCGCCGGTCCCAGACGGCGACGTCGCCGTCCACGATCATCGGCACCTGCGGCGGCTCCCCCTGGGCCGCGACGAGCGCCGCCCGCGCCGCGGGGTTCCCACGCACGGTCACCGCCTCGTAGCCCAGCCCCAGCGCGTCGAGCGCCGCCTTGACCTCCACGCACTTCCAGCAGTCGGGGGCGTCGTACAGCGTCACGCGCCACGTCCCGGTCCGCGGGACGGCTCCGCGCCCCCGCCTCGCAGGCCGAAACGCCCGCGCGGGCGGCCTCCGCAAGTGTTGACGGAGCCCGGACGGCGCCGATAGGCCGTGGCCATCACGCGGAGCATGGGGGGCATGCGATGAGCGTAGCGGGGGTGGATCTCAGGGGCCGCACGGCGATCGTGACGGGCGCGTCGTCGGGGCTCGGCGTCGTGTTCGCCGAGGCGCTGGCGCAGGCGGGGGCGAACGTGGTGCTGGCGGCGCGGCGCAGGGACCGCCTGGACGCGCTGGCGGAGCGGATCGAGGCGTCCGGGGGCGCCGCGCTGCCGGTGACGTGCGACGTCGCCGAGGCCGATCAGGTGGCGTCGGTGGTGCAGGCGGCGCTCGAGCGCTTCGGCCGCATCGACGTCGTGGTCAACAACGCGGGGACGGCGGGCGACGCGGGTCCGATGGCCGAGAAGCTCCCGCACGAGCTGTTCGAGTGGACGATCCGCGTCAACCTGCTGGGCGTCTGGTACCTGTGCCGCGATGCCGGCGCCGTGATGCTGCGCCAGGGGTCCGGCTCGATCGTGAACGTCGCGTTCGACCGCGGGCGTCGGGGCGGTCCAGCACTTCCCGCCCGCCTACCAGGCGTCGAAGGCGGCCGTGATCCACCTGACGCGGAACCTCGCGCTGTCGTGGGCGGGCCGGGGCGTCCGGGTCAACACGCTCGCGCCGGGCTGGTTCCCCAGCGAGATGGCGAGCCCGTTCATCGAGGCGCCCGTGTACGGCGACCACATCATCCGCCACGAGCCGACGGGGAGGGTCGGCGATCCCGCCGAGCTGGTGGGCCCGCTGCTGTTCCTGGCGTCCGACGCGTCGAGTCGCGTCACCGGGCACACCCTCGTCGTGGACGGCGGCCACTCCATCGCGATGATGGGCGCGGCCTACGGCGAGGAGCTCTACGACTTCCACGCGGCGATCGTCCCCGACGGCCTGGGGGAGCGGATCATGCCGGAGCTCGCGCGGGCGGGGGCCTGAGCCCCCGCCCGTCGCGCCGCGTGGCGCGACGACCGTGCCGCGGGCGGCGGCGCGATCCTCGAGATCGGCGTCCACCACCTGGACCTGTGCTCGTGCCTCCTGGGCGAGCCGCTCGAGAGCGTCTCGGCGCTCCTGCGCGACGGAGCCGTCCCCGACCAGGACGCCGTCGTGACCGGGCGGACGGCCTCGGGCGTCCTGGTCTCGCTGCTCGCCGGCCAGCGCACGGTCGACGCCAACGAGGTCGAGATCTACGGCGACGACGGAGCGCTGCGGTTCTCGCTCTACCGCGCGGACAGCCTCGAGCTGCGCCGCACGTCCGACCTCGGCGGCGGGCCGAAGGCGCGAGCTGCGCCTGCTCGCCGGCCGCGCGCGGCGGCTCCCGGCGGCCGTCGCGGCGGCGCGCGGCGGGCGGCGACTTCGTCGGCTCGTACGCCGCCCATTGGCGGGCGACCGGCGAGGCGCTCCGCGCGGGACGCGCCCCCGCCGGCGACGCTCGACGACGGGCTGGCGGCGCTGGCCGCCGCCCTCGCGGCGATGCGCTCGGCCGAGACCGGCGTTCCCGGAACGGGTCGCGAGCCGGTGAACGCGCCGCCGCCGTCGCTGTCGGTCGTCCTGGCCTGCATCGACGAGGCGTCGGCGATCCGCACGCACCGTCGCGCCACCTCGCGCGCCAGACCGCGGCCCGCGAGATCGAGCTCGTGCTCGTCGGCGCCCCGCGGCGACGCGGCTGCCGCCGGAGCCGGAGATCGCGGCGCGCGTTCGCCGCGGTGCGGACCGTCGCGATCGATGCCGTCGGCTCGATCGCGCTGGCGAACGCGGCGGGGATCCGCGCCGCGACCGCGCCCGGTCGTCGCCCTGTCCGAGGACCACTGCTTCCCCGAGCCCGGCTGGGCGGCGGCGCTGATCGACGCGCACAGTGGACCCTGGAGCGTGGTCGGTCCGGCCCGTGGTCGCGAACGCGAACCCGGGGTCGTCAGTGAGCTGGGCGGACTTCGTGATCGGCTACGGGCCCGTGGGCCCTGCCGATCGAGACCGGCGGAGGCCCCGTTCCTGCCGGGCCACAACAGCAGCTACAAGCGCGACGGTGCTGCTCGCGCTACGGCGACCGTCTCGAGGAGATGCTCGCAGGCCGAGACCGTGCTGCACTATCGAGCTGCGGGTCCGCCGGCCACCGGCTGCTGCGGCTGCGCGGCCGCGCGAGTGCGCCACGTCAACTTCTCGCGGCCCAGCGCTCGTGGGCACGCGTGCAGCTGCGCAACGGCCGCGTCTTCGCCGCCGTGCGCGCCCGCGGAGGACTGGTCGCCGGCCCGGCGCGCGGCCTACGCCGTCGCGTCGCCCCTGATCCCGCTGGTGCGCCTCGCCCGCTGCGCCGGGCCGGTGCGGCGCATCGCGCGCGCGGACCGGCGCGTCGTGCGCGCCGTGCCGCTTGCTCGTCGCTCGGCCTCGTTCTCGACGGCGCCGGGCCAGTGCACTCGGCTACGCTGCGCGGCGCCGGCGCATGCGGTCCGACGCCTTGGCCCCGTACGAGCATCGCCGCATCGACCATGTCCGCCGCGCCGACCGCGCGGTCTTCGTGCCGCCGCCGCCCCCCCGCAGGTCCGGGTGAGCGCGCCGCGTCGCTGTCAGCGTCGTCGTCCCGACCCGCGACCGCCCCGCGGCGCTCGCGCGATGCCTCGCGGCCCTGCGGCCCAGCGACTATCCGCCCGGAGCGCTTCGAGGTCGATCGATCGTCGACGACGGCGGCGCGCCGGGCGCCGCGGCGGCGACCCTCGCCGCCGCCGGGCCGGCTCGACGCCCGGGTGCATCGAGCAGCCCCACGGCGGCCCCGCTCGCGCGCGCAACCTCGGCGCGCGGCGCCGCGCGCGGACGGCTCCTCGCCTTCACCGACGACGACTGCCGCCCGAGCCCGGGTGGCTCGCGGCCCTCGAGGCCGCGCTCACGGCGCGCCCGGGGGCGATGGTCGGCGGCCGGGTCACGAACCTGCTGGCGGACAACCCGTTCGCCGCGCGCCAGTCAGCTCGTGGCCGACATCGTCTACGCCCACTACAACGCCCGGCCCGAGCGACGCGCGCTTCGTCGCGTCGAACAACCTCGCGGTGCTCGGCCGCGGAGTTCGCGGCCGTCGGCGGCTTCGACGAGTCGGTTCGTCGTCGTGGTCGCAGCCGAGGACCGCGACCTCTGCGACCGCTGGATCCACCAGGGGCGGCCCGCTCGTCTACGCCCCGGACGCCGTCGTCGGGCACGCCCACGCGATGGGCCTCCGCGAGTTCCTGCGCCAGCACTTCACCTACGGCCGCGGCGCAGTCCACTTCCATCGCCTGCGCGGCGGGCGCGCCTCGGGCCGGTTGCGCGACGAGATGGGCTTCCACGCCGACCTGCGCAACTGGCTGGGCGCTCGTTCGCAGCCTGCGGGGCCGCGCCCGCGACGCCGTCGAGCATGACCGCCCTGGTGCTCGCGTGGCAGGCGGCCAACGCCGCCGGGTTCGCTCTACGAGTCGCTGGTGGCACCGGCTACGACCGCTCCCGGCGGGAGCGGTCGCCGTGGGCCCGACGGCGGGCTTAGACCCCGACGGTCTCCAGCACGCGGTCCACCGGGACCAGGTGGCGCTTGAAGTCCATCACCTGGGTGTCGATGCCGAGCGCGAGGCCGATCAGCTGCGGCAGGTGCAGCACCGGCATGTTGTACTCGGTCGCGTTCGCGAGCTCGGCCTTGCGCTGGTAGGCGTCCATCGCCAGGTGGCAGAGCGGGCAGGGGGTGACCATGCAGTCGGCGCCGGCGTCGCGGCTCTGCGAGAGCGCCACGTGCGACTCCTTCAGGGCCACCTGCTCGCGGGCCAGGATGATCGGGAAGCCGCAGCACTTGGACTTCGCCTCGTAGTCGGCGACCTCGCCGCCCAGGGCGGTGATGAGGCGCTCCAGCGACTGGGGCTTGTCCGGGTCCTCGAAGCCCATCACCGACGACGGCCGCAGCAGCTGGCAGCCGTAGTACGGGGCCACCCGCAGGCCGTTCAGGCCCGCGCGGGCCCTGCTTCTCCAGCAGCGACAGGCCCTCCTCCGTCGCGAGGTACCAGAGGAGGTGCGTGACCTCCTTGGTGCCCTCGTACGGGCGGGCGCCGGCCTTCACCAGCTCCTCGTTGACCTGCTCCAGCAGGCGCGCGTCCTCCTTCACCATCTTGTTCGCCCGGCGCAGGTTGAGCGTGCAGACGTTGCAGATGGTGAGCACGTCGACGCCCATCTCCTCGGCCTGGCTGAGGATGCGGACGTTCAGCGTGAGGTACAGGTTCGGCTTGGCCTCCGCGATGTCGCCGGCGCCGCAGCACGTGGCGGCCGGCATCGGGAGCAGCTCGATGTCCAGGAGCGGCGCGAGCGCCTTGGTCGTCGCGTCCAGCTCCTTCGAGCTGAACTCGGCGATGCAGCCGGGGTAGTACGCGAACTGCGTCGCCACTAGATGGTCTCCTTGACGTTCTTCATCAGGGCCTTGACCTCGTTGAGCTTCTTGATCTGGTGGGGATCGGCGACGGCGCCTTGCCGTGGCGGATCATCTTCAGCGCGAACGGGCAGATCGAACGGCGCCTTGAGGGGGTTGGTCAGCGGGACCAGCAGGGTCTCGTTGAGCTTCCCGCCGGTCCGCATCGACACGAGGAACGCCTTCGCGTGGCGGGCGCCGCCGTCCTGCAGGGAGCGGCCCTCCTGGAACGCGATGCCGCCGAGCTTCTCGATCGCGTCGCGCGGGTTGACGCCCTTCGGGCAGCGCTCGTTGCAGTACATGCAGCGGGTGCAGTCCCAGACGCCGTGGTCGCCCGTGTAGAGCTTCGCCCGCTGCTTGCGCTGGCCGTCGCGGACGTCACCGGCGAAGCGGTAGCCCCACGCGAGGGCGGCGGGGCCGACGAACTCGGGGTCCGCGGCCAGCGAGTTGCACTCCGAGTAGCAGGCCGCGCAGAGGATGCAGGCGCTCTCACGGAACAGCTTCTGCATGTCCTCCTTGGACACGAGCCGCTCGCGCTCCGGCGCCGGGCCGTCGGGGATGAGGTACGGCTTCACCGCCTTGAACTTGTCCCAGAACGGGTCCAGGTCGACGATCAGGTCCTTCACCGGCGCGAAGTTGCCGATCGGGTCCACCTGGATCGTGTCGGTCCCGAACTCCTCCTTCACGTCCTCCACCTGGCTCATGCAGGCGAGGACGGTCTTGCCGTTCGCGCGGCAGGCGCACGAGCCGCAGATGGCGGAGCGGCATGAATACCGGACCGCCAGGGTGCCGTCCTGCTCGTCCTGCAGGCGCAGGATCGCGTCGAGGAGCGTGATGTCGCCCTCGTGCTCCAGCTCGAACGTCTGGCGGTACGCCTCGTCCGAGGCGTCGGGCTGGTAGCGGAAGATGTCGAGAGAGGTAACGCTCACTAGTAGGACCTCACCTGGGGCTCGTACTTGGTCACGGTCACCTCGGAGTAGTCGAGACGGATCTCGTCGTCGTCCAGGTAGGACAGCGTGTGCTTCATCCAGTTCTCGTCGTCGCGCTCGGGGAAGTCGGTGCGCGAGTGGGCGCCCCGGCTCTCGGTGCGCTCCACGGCGCCGGCGACCATCGTGGCCGCCAGGTCGAGGAGGTACCCGGTCTCGATCGTGTGGATGAGGGACTGGTTGAACGTGCGGCCCTTGTCGGTGACCACGACGCCCTTGAACTTCTCGCGGAGGTCGGCGACCGTCGCCTGCGCCTCCTTCAGGTCGGACTCGGTGCGGAAGACGCCGACCTTCTCCTGCATCGTGTCGGCCAGCACCTCGCGCAGCTCGTGCTGCTTCGGCCCGCGCTGGCGCTCCAGCAGCTCGCGCAGCTTGCGCTCGTAGTCGTGCGCGGCGGCCGGCGTCGCCTCGGGCGCGCGGCCGTTGAAGACGTCGGTGGTGTAGCGCGCGGCGGCGGAGCCGGTGCGGGAGCCGTACACGACGGCCTCGAGCAGCGAGTTGCCGCCCAGGCGGTTCGCGCCGTGCACCGACACGCAGGCGCACTCGCCGGCGGCGAACAGGCCGGGCATGTGCGGGGCGGCGCCCCAGCTGTCCACGTGCACGCCACCCATGTGGTAGTGCGCGCCGGGCCGGATCGGGATGGGCTCCTCGATCGGGTCGACGCCGGCGAAGGCCATCGCCAGCTCGCGGATCTGCGGCAGCCGCTCCATGATCTTCTCGCGGCCCAGGTGGCGCAGGTCGAGCAGGACGGAGCCGTTGATCCCGCGGCCCTCGAGGATCTCGGTGGCCTCCGACCGCGACACGACGTCGCGGGAGGCGAGCTCCAGCTTGTTGGGCGCGTACTTGCTCATGAAGCGCTCGCCCTCGGAGTTCAGGAGGTAGCCGCCCTCGCCGCGGGCGCCCTCCGTCACCAGCACGCCGCTCGGGTTGAGCGTGGTGGGGTGGAACTGCATGAACTCCATGTCCTTCAGCGGCACGCCGGCGCTGAGCGCGAGGCCCATGCCGTCGCCGGTGGAGCTGTGCGAGTTCGTGGAGGGGCGGTACACGCGGCCGGCGCCGCCGGTGGCCAGCACGACGGCCTTCGCGCCGATCGTCTGGATCGTGCCGTGGACCATGTCGTAGGCCACGACGCCGCAGCACCCGCCGTGCGAGTCCTTCACCAGCTCGGTGACGAACCACTCCTCGTACGTCGGGATCTCGTACTTCACGCACCACCGTGTAGAGCGTGTGGAGGATCACCAGGCCGGTCAGGTCGGCCGCGAAGCAGGTGCGCGGGAAGCCGGCGCCGCCGAACGGGCGCTGGGCGATCTTGCCGGTGGTCTCGTGCCGGCTGAAGACGGCGCCCCAGTGCTCGAGCTGGATGATCTCCTTCGGCGCCATCTCGCAGAGGATCTCGATGGCGTCCTGGTCGCCGATGTAGTCGGCGCCCTTCACGGTGTCGAAGGTGTGGTTGTCGGGGCTGTCCTCGGTCTGGTTGCCCAGCGCGGCGTTGATGCCGCCCTGCGCGGCGCCCGAGTGGCTGCGCACCGGGTGAACCTTCGTCACCAGGGCGACGTCCACCCCTGCCTCGTGCGCGGCGATGGCCGCCCGCATCCCGGCGAGGCCCGCGCCGACGACGACGACGTCATGGCTGAGCAATGTCCGTGCCCTCCGATGGTCGGTGTCTCCGACGGACTCTATCGGACCGGGGGTCCCCCACCCCGAGGGTCATCCGTCGCCCGGAGGGGGGCGTCCGTCCCCGGTCGGCGGCCGCGCGACGGGCATGATCCGGCGCCGTGACCTTCGACGCGATCCTCACCCTCCTGGTCATCGCGGGCGTGCTCGTGGTCCTGATCCTGGACCGCACGTCGCCGGCGATGGCCGTCCTCGCGGGGACCGTCGTGCTGCTCCTGACCGGGGTGATCGACGCCGACGACGCCTTCGCCGGCTTCTCGAACTCCGCTCCGCTGACCGTCGCCGCCCTCTACGTGCGTGGCCGCCGCCGCGGCGCGGACCCGGGTGATCGAGACGGCGGCGGCGTGGGTGGGCGCCCGGATGCGCGGCGACCCGCGCGGCGAGCGCGGGCGGCTGGCCCGGATCGTGGTCCCCACCGCGACGTGCTCCGCGTTCCTCAACAACACGCCGATCGTCGCGATGGCGATCCCCGGGGTGATGTCGTGGGCCCGCCGCACCGGGCGGTCGCCGTCCCGGTACCTCATGCCGATCAGCTTCGCGGCCGTGGTGGGCGGCACCGTCACGCTCATCGGCACGTCGACGAACCTCGTCGTGTCCGGGCTCATGGAGGACGCCGGGATGGGCCGATGGGCCTGTGGGAGATCGGGAAGGTCGGCCTGCCCTTCGCCGTCCTCAGCGTGATCGTGATGGTCATCGTGACGCCCCTGCTGCTCCCCGAGCGCCGCGCGCCGATCGAGGACCAGGGCGAGGACGCCCGCGAGTTCACCGTCGAGATGATCGTGCAGCCGGGCGCCGCCGTCGCGGGCCGCTCCGTCGCCGAGGCCGGCCTGCGCAACCTGCAGGGCGTGTACCTCGTGGAGATCGAGCGCGACGGTCACCGCATCTCGTCCGTCCGCCCCGACGAGATCCTGGCCGAGGAGGACCGCCTGACCTTCGCCGGGAACGTGGAGCGGATCATCGACCTCCAGGGGATCACCGGGCTCGCCTCGGCCGAGGAGCGCCACTTCGGCCGGGTGGGCCCCGCGCTCGACCGGCGGCTGTTCGAGGCGGTGATCGCGCCGGGCTCGTCGCTGGTGGGCAGCACGCTGAAGGAGGAGGGCTTCCGCGGCCGGTTCGGCGGCGCCGTCATCGCCATCCACCGCGCCGACGAGCGCGTGGGCGGCAAGCTCGGCGACGTGCGGCTGCGCACCGGCGACGTGCTGGTGGTGCTCGCCGGACCCGCGTTCCGGCCCCGCGCCCTGGACCGGCGCGACTTCCTGGTGGTCTCCGCCATCGAGGGGGAGCCGCCGCCGATCTCCGGCAAGGCCCCGTGGGTGGCCCTCGTCATCGTCGGCATGATCGCGACGGTCTCCACCGGGCTGCTCGACATCCTGCCGGCCGCCTTCCTCGCCGCGTTCGCTGGTCGTCGCCCTGAAGGTGCTGACGCCCACGGAGGCGCGCGACTCGGTCGACCTGGACGTGATCGTGGTCATCGCCGCCAGCTTCGGGCTGGGCCGGGCGATCGAGCAGAGCGGCCTGGCGGGCGACATCGTTGACGCGGTCATCGAGCCGCTCGGCCGCTTCGGCGACCTCGGGCTGCTCTTCGGCGTCCTGATCGCGACGATCATCGTGACGGAGATGATCAGCAACAACGCCGCCGCGGTGCTGCTGTTCCCCATCGCGATCACCACGGCGGCCCAGGCGGGCCTGGATCCACGCCCGTTCGCGATCGCCGTGGCCCTCGGCGCCTCGTCGTCGTTCCTGACGCCGATCGGGTATCAGACCAACACGATGGTCTACGGCATCGGCGGCTACCGCTTCGGCGACTTCGCCCGTCTGGGCTTCCCGCTGGCGATCCTGATGATCATCTGCGCGCTGATCTTCATCCCCCTGGGGTGGCCCCTGCGCTGAGCCCCGGCGGCGACGGCCGGGGAGACCCGTCCGGTATGCTCCTCGGGTTTGCGGCCGCCGCCCGGCGGCCGCTTGTCAGAGAACGATCGTTGAAGGAGTCGGACCCGTGGCACACCGCGTCACCTTCATCCCCGGCGACGGCATCGGGCCCGAGCTCGCCGAAGCCACGAAGTGCGTCCTGACGCGACCGGCGTGGCCTTCGACTGGGACGTCCAGGAGGCGGGCGTCGACGTCATGGAGACGGCCGGGACGCCGCTGCCGGACTGCGTGATCGAGTCGTTCCGGCAGACCAAGGTCGGCTCAAGGGCCCGATCACGACGCCGGTCGGCACCGGGTTCCGCAGCGTCAACGTCTACCTCCGGCAGGCCCTCGACCTCTACGCCTGCGTTCGCCCCTGCAAGAGCTACGAGGGCGTCCGCTCGAAGTACGAGGACATCGACCTCGTGATCGTCCGCGAGAACACCGAGGACCTCTACGTCGGCATCGAGTTCGAGAAGGGCAAGCCCGAGACCGCCGAGCTGATCGCAGGAGCTCATCAAGCTCGACCCGAGCGCGGAGAAGACGATCAGCCGCACGCCGGGATCTCGATCAAGCCGATCTCGGTCGCGGGCACCCAGCGGATCGTGCGCTACGCCTTCGAGTACGCCCGGGAGCACGGCCGCAAGAAGGTCACGGCCGTCCACAAGGCCAACATCCTGAAGTACTCCGACGGCCTCTGCCTCGACGTCGCCACCGAGGTGGCGAAGGAGTACCCGGACATCGAGTTCGAGGACCGGATCGTCGACAACATGTGCATGCAGCTCGTGCAGAAGCCCGAGCTGTACGACGTGCTCGTCCTGCCGAACCTCTACGGCGACATCCTCAGCGACCTGGGCGCCGGCCTGGTCGGCGGCCTCGGCGTCGCGCCGGGCGCGAACATCGGCGAGGCGGCGCTCTTCGAGGCGACCCACGGCAGCGCCCCGAAGTACGAGGGCCAGAACAAGATCAACCCGATCGCCCTGATCCTCTCGGGCGTGCTGATGCTCCGCACCTCGGGAGACCGAGGCCGCGGACCGGCTGGAGGGCGCGGTCGCCGACGTCATCCGCGAGGGCAAGTCGGTGACCTACGACATGAAGCCCCACCGCGACGACCCGACCGCCGTCGGCACCTCCGAGATGGCCGACGCCA
Organism: Miltoncostaeaceae bacterium; assembly: GCA_963749475.1. Lineage (GTDB taxonomy): Bacteria > Actinomycetota > Thermoleophilia > Miltoncostaeales > Miltoncostaeaceae > Miltoncostaea. Next base: position 515,430 of record CAVVMP010000006.1, on the reverse strand, counting down.
TCATCGAGAAGCTGAAGGTGACCGCGTGAGCACCGCCCCCCTCCGCGTCGCCGTCACCGGCGCCGCCGGGCAGATCGGCTACAGCATCCTCCTCCGCATCGCCGCCGGCGAGATGTTCGGCAAGGACCAGCCGGTCATCCTGCAGCTGCTGGAGATCCCGGTCGACAAGGTCCAGGAGGCGCTGAAGGGCGTCGCCATGGAGCTCGACGACTGCGCGTTCCCGCTGCTCCAGGACATGGTGCTCACGGGCGACCCGAAGGTGGCGTTCAAGGACGCCGACTGGGTCGTGCTGGTCGGCTCCAAGCCGCGCGGGCCCGGCATGGAGCGCGCCGACCTGCTGAAGGACAACGGCAAGATCTTCGTCGAGCAGGGCAAGGCGATCGACGAGGTGGCCGCCGACGACGCCCGCGTCGTCGTGGTGGGCAACCCCTGCAACACCAACTGCATGATCGCCGCGGCCCAGGCCAAGCGCCTCGGCCCGGAGCGCTTCACCGCGATGATCCGCCTGGACCAGAACCGGGCCCAGACGCAGCTCGCGCAGAAGGCCGGCGTCGCGGTGACCGACGTGTACGACATCATCATCTTCGGCAACCACTCGCCGACGATGTTCGCCGACTTCACCAACGCCACGATCGGCGGCAAGCCGGCGCGCGAGGTCATCGGCGACGACGCCTGGCTGAAGAACGAGTTCCTCCCCACCGTCGGCAAGCGCGGCGCGGCGATCATCGCGGCCCGCGGCCTGTCGTCGGCGGCGTCGGCGGCGAACGCCGCGATCGACCACGTCCGCTCCCTCCACACCCCGGGCGACGACATCCACTCGATCGCCGTCCGCTCCGACGGCTGCTACGGCTTCGACGAGGGCGTCTGGGCGTCCGTGCCGGTGCGCACCACCGCGCCGGGCACGTACGAGGTGGTCCGCGAGGGCTGGGACCACGACGACTTCGCGAAGTCCAAGATCGCCGCGACCAACGACGAGCTGGCGGAGGAGCGCGAGACGGTCAAGGAGATGCTGGGCTAGCACCCCTGGCGGGGCCGCTCCGGCGGCCCCGCCGTGGGGCATCGGCCAACCGGCCCCCGTTCGCGGCTTCGTTCAAGACTGTCTCGAGAGGAGGCCGCGGTGAGAGTCGTCTTCGTGCACGGGGCGTGCGTCAAGAACGGGTCGTGGTGGTGGCACCGGACCGCCGAACTGCTGACCGAGCGCGGCGTCGCCAGCGATGCGCCCGGCCTGCCGAGCTGCGGCGAGACGGGCATGCCGACGAATGCCCAGGGACCGGGGCTGGCCGAGGATGTCTCTGCGGTCCGGGGAATGCTGACCGCGAGCGATGAGCCGACCGTTGTCGTCGCCCACAGCTACGGCGGCATCGTCACCGCGGAGGCCGCGGCCGGCGTCGCCGCCGTGCGCCATCTGCTGCTCGTGTCCAGCTACCTGCCCGAGGTCGGGCAGAGCCTCTCCTCGTTCGGCGGCGAGGAACCCGCCCCGTTCCTCGAGGTCGACACCGAACGCGGCACCTTCACCGTCCGCCCGGACACCCTGGCCGAGACGTTCCTCCAGGACTGCGATCCGGAGATTCAGCGACAGGCGGTCGACGAGACGGCCCGTCAGAGCCTGGCCGTCCTCGCGGAGCCGGTGCGGGCAGCGGCGTGGCAGCACGTGGCTTCGACGTATCTCGTCTGCGCCGAGGACCGGGGCACGCCCGCCGAACGGCAGCGCCGGTTCGCCGGTCGGGCGGAGAACGTCGTGGAGCTGGACGCCGGCCACCACCCGTTCCTGTCCCAGGCGGCCGCCGTCTGCGACCTCGTGTTGAGCCTGTGAGGAGCCGCGGAGCGCGTGCGATTGGGACTCCGGGTTCTCGATTGCACCCGGCGAGACCGCCCGTGGGCGAGGCGCGCCCGGGGCGGGGGCGGGGCTAGGCCCGGACGGCGGCCCGGCGGAAGACGGCGCCGAGGCGCTCCATGCCCTCGGCGATCTCCTCCGGGCTGACGCCGCTGTAGGCGAGGCGCAGGGTGCGCTCGCCGCCCTCCAGGACGCAGTCGCTGCCCTTCACGTAGGCGATCCCCTCGGCCGCGGCCTCGCTGAAGAGCTCGTCGGCGGAGATGCCCTCGGGCAGGGTCACCCAGCAGAAGAAGCCGCCGGCGGGCGCGACGCAGCGCGATCCCTCCGGGAAGTGGCGCAGCCCGTCGATCATCGCGTCGCGGCGGACGCGCATGAGCTCCGTCACCCGGGCGATGTTGCCGGGCAGGTGGCCGCCGTCGATGAGCTGGTGGATCGCCGCCTCGGACAGCAGGGCGGGGGAGATGTACGTCTGGGACGCGGCCCCGGCGAGCTTCGCCGCGATGTCCGACGGCGCCACGAGGTAGCCCACCCGCAGCCCGGGGGCGACCGTCTTCGAGAAGGACGAGGTGAAGATCACGCGGCCCGGCTCGGCCTGCTCGAACAGCCCCGGCAGGTGGTCGCCCTCGAAGCGCAGCTTGCCGTACGGGTCGTCCTCGAGGATCAGGATGTCGTGCTCGCCGGCCACCTCGAGCAGCCGGCGGCGCTTGTCCGCCGACAGGGTCGCCCCGGACGGGTTCTGGAAGTTCGGGATGGTGTAGAGCAGGCGCGGCGCGCGCCCCTCGGCGCACGCGGCGGCGAGCGCCTCCACGTCCATGCCGTCGTCCTCCACCGTGATCGGGAGGACCTCCATGCCGTGCAGCCGCAGCTGCAGCAGGGCCCGGTCGTATGTGGGGCGCTCCACGGCGACGATGTCGCCGGGGGACAGCAGCGTCTCGAGCAGGAACACGAAGCCCTGCAGCGACCCGTTCGTCACCAGGACCTGGTCGGGCGCGACCCCGTGCTCGGCGGCCAGGAGCTCGCGGAGCGGCGGGTAGCCGTTGCCGGTCCCGTACGACAGCACCCGGACGCCGTCGGCCTGCAGCGCAGCACGCGCGCAGTCGGCGACGAGATCCGTGGCGAGCGCCTCCGGCGCGGGGGCGCCGCGCGCGAACGAGATGGACGATGGCACGGGGGTGGATCCTAGCGGGCGCCGGTCGCCCCGGGCGCGGGGCGGTCGCCGGTGACGACGATCACGACCGCTTCGCCGCCCGCGCCTTCCTGATCGCGGCCTTCCCGGCGATGCAGAAGTTGCTGATCCCGAGCGGCTTCGGCGTGAACTTGCGCGCCTTCGTGTACGGCCAGACCCGCCAGACGTAGCAGGTGCCGGGCGAGGTGGCGGACCGCGGCACCAGCAGGCGGGTGGCCCGCGGGAAGGCGGAGAGCACCTTCACCAGCCGCCGCGTCTGGCCCTTCCCGACGGCCCGGAACAGCTGCACGTTGTAGAGCGCCGTGCTCGCCGGGCCCTTCGCCCACCGCAGCGCCGGCCGTTCGGTGAGCAGCCGTGCGCCCTGGCGCGGCCTGAGCCGCCCGGCGTTCTGGGCGGGCAGCGCCGTGAGCCGCGGCTTCGTCGCCGGCCGCACGGCGGACGCCCCGACGCTGAACGCCTCGTCGACCGGCGGCGACGCGTTGCCCGCAGCGTCGATCTGCTGGAGGTGGAACATGTACCCGCCCGCGGCGAGCGCGCTGATCGTGGCGCGCGCGGCGGGCGTATCGACCGGCGCGCGCATCTGCTGACCCGCCGGGTTGAACACGGCCCAGCGCGAGAAGGCGCCCGGCTCCGTGGTCCACGCGAACTCGGCCGGGGCGGTCACCGCGGCCGGCGGACGCAGCGTCACGACCGGCGCGGCGGGGGCCACGGTGTCGACCGTGAACGAGCGCGTCGCCTCCGGGCCCTCCGCGCCCAGGGCGGTGACCTGCGCGACGCTGAACGTGTAATCCCCGTCCGCCAGCGGCTGCAGGGTGATGCTCTGCGCCGGGCCGCGGCCCTCCTGGGCGGGCGCGTCCGCGCCGTCCACGGTGAGCTTCCACGCGAACGTGGGGGCGTCGCCCTTCCACGAGAACTCGGGGGCGCGCGCGTTGGTGGGCCCCGCGGGGCCGCCGGTGACCACCGGCGCGGCCGAGGGCGGCGTGGGGTCGATCGTGAACGTGCGCGCGGCGGAGTCGCTGTGGTTGCCGGCCCGGTCGTAGTAGCGCACGAACCACCGGATCGGGGTGCGGATCGGCAGCTGCGTGGTGCGCACGTTGCGGGCGGACCGCGCCGCCGGCGCGGCCACCCGGGCGATGAGCTGGTCCGCGACGCCCGTCCACCGGGCCCAGACCTCCGAGCGCGCCTGCCCCGACGTCGGGTCGGTGGCGTTGCGCCAGACGAACGTGGGCTCATCCGTGAGGATGGCGCCCGGGCTCGGCGTTCGACGGCGAGGCGAGGGCCGCGCCGTTGTCGAAGTTGAACGGGCCGGCCACCGCCTCGGCGCTGACGTTGCCGGCGCCGTCGCGGGCGACCTGGCGCGCGAACTGGTTGCGGCCCGCCGCGGTGAACGTCTGGGAGGGACACGACGCGCCGGAGGGGTCGGAGCAGGTCCAGCGCACCGTCAGCGTCCGGTACCACCCGTTGTCGCCGTCGGGCCCGGGGAAGCTCGCCTTCGGCGGCGCGGGCGGCGTGCGGTCGACGGTGATGGTGACCGAGCGGAAGGGCCCGGCGACCTCGTCCGGGGAGAGGGGGGTGATCTCGACGGCGCGGACCCTGAACTCGTACTTCCCGTCGGCGGCCGCGGGGGGCGGCGTGGCGAACGGCGAGGTGATCGTCGCGACGACGTCGCCGAACCCGCCCTCGTAGCGGACGATCTGCGCGCCGGGGTCCGGCGCGGCCGAGAACGTGAAGGTCCAGGCCTGGGCGTTGCTGGGCCCGGCGGGGTCGGCCTTCAGGTCCGGCGGGCCCAGCGACACGGCGGTCGCGCTCGTCGCGAGCAGGCCGACGACGGCCGACACGGCGGCCGTCAGCAGCACCCTGTGCCCACGACGGGCGATGGACGGGAGGCGCACGGGGGCGGAAATATATCCCGGCGCAGCTATTTCGCGAATCGCCGCGAGGGGACCGGAGTCCCCCCGCGGCGTCCGCTCAGGTGGTGCTCAGCCGGTGACCGCCGGCTGGACGCGCCGCGCGAGCGTGCGGAACACGGTCGCCGCGGTCGCGCGGACGGCGCGCACGCCGGTGGCGCTCACGGTCGCGACGTTCGTGCGCTTCCCGCGCACGGAGGCGTCGGCGAGCATCGTGACCGTCACGGTGCGGCTCGCGCCCGGGGCCAGCGTGCCGAGCCGGAAGGTGATCACGCCGTTGCTCAGCGTCCGGGCCCGCGACGCCGTGACCAGCGAGAGGCCGGACGGGATGGCGTCACGCAGGACGACCGAGCGGGCGGCCACCTTGCTCGTGTTGCGGACCACGATCGTGTACGTCACCCGCGAGAGCACCTTCGCCGTCGCCGGCGCCTTCTTCGTGATGACGAGGCGCGGCGTCGGGGTGCCGGCGGGGCCGACCGGGGTGGTCGGCGTGCTCGGCGTGGTCTGCGTGAACGTGGCGCCCACGGAGGCCGTGAGGGTGCTCGGCGTCGCCGTGGCGGTCGCCTGGGGCTGCGGCGTCGGGCCGGTCGGCTCGATCGCGATGTAGTTGCCGTCGCCGGCCGTGGAGGCCGAGACGGTCGCGGTGCCCGCGCCGGCCACCGAGAGGGTGACGGTCGCGGTGCCGCTCGCGCCGAGCGTGACGCTCGGGGCGGACAGGGTGCCGCCGCTGGCGGACAGGCTGACCACGGCGCCGGCCTTGCCGGTGATGGTGACCGTGGTGCTCGTGGCGCCCGCCGCGGGCGTCGCCGCCGTGACGGTCAGGGTCGAGGGCGTGGCCGTCGCGGCCTGGGCCTCGGCCACGAGCGCCGCAGCCGCCGCGTTGAGCGCGGCGTCGTTGGTGGGCGTGGTCTTGTTGATGTTGCCGTCGAGCAGGAGCCACATCGCGACCTGCACGACCGCGGCCTGCTGCTGCTTCGCCGCGGTCGGCGCGCCGGTGACGGTGCGGTTCAGGATGATCCACGCCGCGGCGCGGGTCGCGGCGCTGGCCGGGGGGGCCTGCGTCGTGACGTCCACGGGCTCGCTGCCCGTGGAGAACATCTCCGTGGTGTCGGTGCAGTAGCCGATGTAGGCGGTGCCGTTCACCGTGAAGTTGAGCGTGCCCGCCGAGGCGTTCGTGATGAACGGGGCGCCGCTGGTGTTGAAGAGCGTCAGCCCTGCTCGCTCGATGTCGGGCGTGGCGCCGCCGTCCTGGCCGGTCCAGGTCTGGGTCCCCGGCACGGCAGCGGCCTGCCCGACGGCCAGCAGCAGCGCGGCGACGAGCGCCGTGAGCAGCGCCGCCGTCATGCGGGCGACCGATCTGCGTGATCGGCCGGTGCGGAACATCGTCATCCTCTGAACCTCCAGGGGGGCCTTGGCTTGGGTGATGAGACCTTCCCGAGGCTGCCCATCATCCCTTTCGCGGTGTGCGACCCTACGCGAGAACCGCGGTGTTTACACCATATTGACGGTCCCGGCGGACTCATTCGCCGGCGAGAGCGGTCAGGGACAAGCGATTGCGGGGAGAACACCGGCGTGTGGTCGCGTGGGTAGGCGGGTTGCGGTTTCGGGGCTCCGCAGGGGCGCCGCCGCCGCGCGGGAGGTCCCCCGGCTCGCCCACGCGAACGGCGCAGGGGTCGCCGCGACGGCGGTCCGCGCGGTGCGCCTGCGCCGGGCGGGGGGCTTCCGGCTCGCCGAGGCCGCGGCCTGCGGGCTGTTCGACCCCGGGGTCCCCGGGGGAGCCCACGCCTCCCACGTCAGCAAGCGCGAGACGCTCGCCGTCCAGGCGCTCGTCAACCCGCCTGCGCTGGCGAGCCTGACCGAGGACAAGGCCGTCTTCGCCGCCCACTGCGCCGCCTGCGGGCTGCCGTGCCCGCCGACGCTGGGCATCCTCCGCGGCACGAGCGCGTGGCCGGCGGACGGCCCGCGGATCGACGGCCCGGACGCGGTCGGCGCCTGGCTCACGGGGCCGTCCATGCCGGACGCGTTCGTCGTCAAGCCGGTGGACGGCTACTGGGGGATCGGCGTCCGGATCGTCCACCGGGAGGGGGACGGCCTGGGGGTGCGCGGCGCGCCGGCGCCGGGGCACCTGTCGCCGGCGGCGTTCCTCGGGCTGGTCGCTGCGGATCGGCCGGGCGCCGACCACATCGTCCAGAATTTGGTGGTGAACCGGCCCGACGTGGAGGAGGCCCTCGGACCGGCCGCCGTCCACACGTTCCGCGTGATCACGCTCCTCGGCGGCGGCGGGCCCCGGGTGCTCGCGGCGTACCTCCGCGTGGCGCGGTCCCCGGACGGCATCGACAACTTCCGCGGGGGCGCGACGGGCAACCTCCACTGCGAGGTGGACCTCGACGGCCGCGTGGCCTCGGTGTGGCGGACGGGCGGCCCCGGCCGCGGGCCCGTGGAGGTGCGCGGCGGGGACGGGTGGACGCCGCCGGCCGGCTGGGTCGTGCCGTGGTGGCCGGACGTCCGCGCGCTGGCCCTTGAGGCGGCGACCGCCTTCGCGCCCGTCGGGGCGATCGGCTGGGACGTGGCGACGACCCCCGCCGGGGCCGTGCTGATCGAGGCGAACGCCCGCTGGGACCCGGTGCCGTTCCCGGGGACGCGGGCCGTCGTCGAACGCGATCAGGGCCGGCGGATGACACCCGGCGGAGACGTCCGCGCCGACCTGCTGTCCGACATGGCGGCGGTGGACGCGATCGCCGGCGAGTGGCGGGCGCTCCCCGCCCCGGCGGCCGCCCCCTGCCCGACGTCGGGCCCGGAGTTCCTGGAGGCCTGGCTCGCGACGCTGGGACGCGACGCGTCGCCCCGGGTGGTCGCGGTCCGCCGCGGGGACCGGCTGGTGGGGGTGGTGCCGCTGGTCGCGCAGACGCTGCGGGCGCGGGACGGCGGCCGCCAGGTGAGCCTGGCCGGCTCGCGGCGGCCGCCGATGACCGACCTGGCGGACGTGCGGGTGGTGCGGGGCGAGGAGCTCGCGGTCGCGCGCGCCACCGCGGAGCTGCTGCAGCGGTCGGCGGGGTCCTGGGACACCCTCTACGTGGGTCAGGCGGCGGCCGAGGGCCGCACCGTCGCGGGCCTGATGGCGTTCGCCGAGCGGTACGGGTGGGTCTCCGTGGTCCGCGCGCGCACCGCGATGGTCATCGACACGACCGGGCCGTGGGAGGCCTACCGGGAGCGGCTGCCGCGCGGCGTGCGGACGCTCCCACGCCGGCTGCGGCGCCTGCAGCGGATGGGCGACCTGCGGGTGGAGCCGGGGCTCACCGGCGCGGCCGGCGCCGACGCCCTCCGCCGGCTGATGGACGTCTACCGGGCGCGGTGGGGCGGCGGGAACTGGCTGGACGACGCCGCGTACCGCGACTTCCTGGAGCGCCTGCGCGCGTCGCTCGATCCGGACGGCGCGCGCGTGGCGGGGCTCTGGCTCGACGGGGTGCCCCTGGCCCAACTGCTCGTGCTGCGCGAGGACGACCGCGACCAGGTGCTGATGCTGGCGGTCGACCCCGGGCACCCCGCCCGCCACGAGACCCCGGGGACCCTGCTCGAGTACCTGGTGATCGAGCAGGGGTTCGCCGACGCGACGCGCGAGGTGCACCTGCTGCACACCGTGTCGCGCGAGAAGCTGGCGCTGTCCACCCACGTGGTCGGCGAGCTCACGTGGATCGCGCTGTCCCCGCAGGCGCGGGCGGGGCCGTCGCTGGCTCTGCCGGCGGTCGAGGCCGGGATCACCGGCGTGCGCCTCGCGCGCGGGAGGCGGCGGGGGTGAGCGTGGAGGTCGTCGCCACCGACATGGCCGGCCTCGTCGCGCGACGAGCCGAATGGGACGGGCTGCTGTGGCGGCAGCCCCTCCCCGATCCCACGCGCTCGGCCGGCTGGCTCAGCGCCTGGTGGGGGGCCTACGGAGCGCCGCGGCGCGGGCGCCGGCCGCAGGTGCTGCTGGCGGAGGAGAACGGCCGGCTCGTGGGCGGCATGGCGCTGATGTGGGAGCGCGCGCCGGGTGGGCTGACGCTGCTGCGCAACCTCGGCGCGGCGTCCCACTGGTTCGACCCGTCGCCGCTGGCGGAGGACGGCCGCCACGACGTGTTCGCCGCCCTCGGCCGGGCCATCGCCGGGCAGCCGGCGGACCTGGTGGTGCTGGAGGACCTGGTGGCGGGGTCGGGGGCGACCGCCGCGCTGGCCGCCGGCATCCCGGGCGCCCGGGAGGTGCCGCAGGGCGAGCGGCGTCACCGCTACCGCGCGGCCCGGCCCCCGGCCCTCGGCCGGCGGCGCAAGGAGACGCGGCGGCTGGAGCGCCGCGCCCGCGAGGCCGGCCGCCTGGAGGTCGAGGTGGTGGAGGGCCGCGAGCGGATCCTGGCGGGGATCGACGACGCGATCGCCCTGGTGGAGCGCGCGTGGCGCACGCGCGGCGACGCCTCCGAGATCACGGGGCCGGTGGGACGGGCATACCTGCTCGCGGCGCTCGCGTCGCTCGAGCCGGGGACGGCGGTGATGTCCCGGGTCGTCCGGGACGGCCGGCTCGCCGCGTTCGACCTCGCGCTCCGCCACGGGGGGATGGCGGTGATCTTCCGGGGCAACTGGGACCCGGGGAGCGGGGTGAGCGGCGCGGGGTGGATGTCGATGCTCGCGCTGTTCGATCACCTGGAGGAACTGGGCGTTGAGGTGATCGACCTCGGCAAGTTCGCGTGGTCGTACAAGCGGACGCTCGCGAGCCCGCCGGTCCAGGCGCTCGCGACCGTCCAGGCGGCGCGCGGGGTGGGCGGGATGGCGGGCCGGGTGCTGTGGCGCACCCGCCCGCGGCTGCTGTCGGCGCGGGCGCGCGTGCGGACGCTGGGTAACCGGCTGAGCCCGGACCGCGGCGGGGAGTAGCCGCCGGGCCGGTCGTCACCGGTCGCCCCCGACCCGCTCGACAGGTCCGCGGGGGGTCCGCTAGGTTCGCCCCCGTGCCCATCCCGCCGGCCCGTCCCCGGCGGATCCCCCCGGTGCTCGGTGCGTTGCTGGCGGTGCTCGCCATCGCGCTCGTTCCGGCGTCGGCGGCCGCGATCCCCGCCGCAATCGTCTCGTACTCCGCGAGCCCCGCGCCCGCGGTCGACGCGTACGCGAAGCCGGGCAACGTGATCGTCGTGACCATGGATCTGCGGCAGCGGGACCCCGCGCGGATCGCCCGCTGGCGGGCCCGCGGCGCGATCGTGCTGGCGTACGTGAACGCGGTGGACCATCCGACCCGCTCGCTCGGGCCGATCGAGGCCCAGCTGTACGGCGGGCGCTTCCCGTCGTCGTGGCTGTACCCGGGCGGCGCGTCGAACTGGCCGGGCACCCGGCTGCTGGACCTGCGCGCCGGGTCGCCCGTCGCGAGCTACCGCGGGTTCCGCGGCCGCTGGGGCGACTACGTGGCGAACTTCATCCAGCGGAAGGTCATCGGCGACGGCCGCCTCTTCAACGGCGTCTTCCTGGACGTGTGGGGCGACCGGGTCTGGAACCTCGGCATCGGCGGCCGCGGGTCGTCGTGGGACAAGGGCGTCACGCGGACCACGGCGGCGATCCGCGCGAAGGTCGGCAACGGCGTCTACCTGGTCGCCAACAGCACCCCGAGCCCGGCGACCGCCCGCTCCCTCAACGGGCGGATGTTCGAGAGCTTCGAGAGCCGCACCCCGGGTTGGAACAACCTCACCGGGCTCGGCGAGAACCCCGGCCTGATCCCGCTGATGAGGTGGCAGTGGGCGTCGCCGCGGCTGATGATCCTGTGGCGCAACGAGGCCAGCCCGAGCGCCGACACCAAGCGGATGCTGAACGCCGCCGCCCGCCGGGCCTCGCGCACCGGCCGCGACATCGCCGTCGGCGCGTCGGATCACGGGTGGGGCATCCCCGCCCCCTTCGCCGCCGCACGCTGAGCTGAGCCGGCCCCGGACCGTCGGGGACGGTCCGGGGCGGGTGTCTCAGCGGAGGAACGGGTCCGCGGGGACGAACGGCCGGAGCGGGGGCTCCGGCGCGGCGGCCTCGGCCTCCTTCGCGGCCTCCGCCGCGATGTGGCGGTCGGCCAGCCCGGCGCACATGCCGCCGAACATGAAGAAGATCGCGTTCGCGAACGTGAAGAGCCGCATGTCGATGAGGCTCGCCGTCACGCCCCAGGCGATCGCGACGCACCAGAACGACGTGACGAGCTCGCGCCCGATCAAGCCGCCGCGCGGCAGCGCCTTCCACGCCCGGCGGCTCGTGAACAGCATGGAGCCGATGATCAGGATCCAGAGGCCCAGCCCGATCAGGCCCAGCTCCGCGCCGATGCCCAGCTGGGTGTCGTGCGGGAAGATCCCGTACCCGCGGCTCCACGGCGTGTTGCCCCACGCCTGATGGTGGATCGTGTTGATGCTCGGGAACACCCCGAGCCCCCACCCGAAGAACGGCTCCTGCTTGATCGCCCAGATCGCCGTGGCGGCGGCGTTCAGGCGGTCCTCCGTCTCGTTCGTGGAGGTGACGCCGCCCTGCTCGCGGTCGGACGACGAGAACTGCTGCCAGTTCGCCGCCACCAGGCCGAGCAGGCCGATGATGATGATCACGTACCAGCGGCGCCAGCCCTTCATGACCACCGCCGAGAACACGACCACCATCACGGCGGCCAGCCACGCCGAGCGGGTCTGGGTCAGCCCGATGCCGACCAGCATCAGGAGCGCCGACACGATCAGGAGGGGACGCCAGCGCTGCTTGGGTTGTCGCGCCAGGTGCATCGTCGCGACGAAGCAGACGATCAGGGCGTAGCCGGTGATCGCCGCGTTGATGAAGATCCCGCGGGCCCGGCCGAGGTGCGTCTTGATCGACTCGTCGAAGATGTCCTGCGGCCAGACGAGCGACTTCGGGCCCGTCAGCCAGAAGATGTTCGTGAGCGCCAGGTAGATCCCGAAGATCGCGAGGAACCACAGCAGCGCCTTCACCGACGCCTCGTCCGTGAGGATCTGGCGCGCCAGGACGAACCCGGCGAACGGCAGGAACGCGCTCGACATGATCAGGTCGAGCAGCGGCCGGTGCGATGCCGTTCTCGTCGATCGCCGGGAGGGCGTGCGGAACACCGCCGAGCGCGATGCTCAGGATGATGAAGCACAGCATCAGGAACTCGGTGAGCCCGAGCCGCCCGATCGTCCGCTTCCCGTTCGACAGCTCCAGCAGCCACGCCCCCACCAGGGCCAGGAACGCGAGGCGGTCGATGGCCAGCAGCCCGCCGCCGGGGGCGAGGCGGGCCAGCACCAGCGCGCTCAGCCACACGAGCAGGCCGATCGACGCGTTCCGCGGTCACGGCGAACCCGACCGCGATGAACAGGCCGAGCGCGATGACGAGGAAGCCGCCGGCGTCCGCCGCGCCCGAGGCGAGGGCCGCCTGCCCGAGCTGCGCCCCCACCAGCAGCGCCCCGAGGAGGGCGACGGTGAGGACCGTCGCGGAGACGACCGTCTGCCGCCGGGTCCGGGCGCCCGGCCCCCGGCCGGACATCCCTGCGGGGATCACCGGCATGGGATCAGGAGAGGATCGAGGAGCCCTTGTTGACCCGGTTGAGGATCACGCCGACGACGTTCGCGCCGCTCCGCTGGAGCACGTCCCGCGCCTCCAGGGCCGCGATGGGCTGGGTGATCGTGGTGTCCAGGACGAGGACGCTGGCGTTCGACGCCCGCGGAGATGATCTGGCTCTCGGCCGCGCTCAGCAGCGAGGACGTGTTGACCACCACCAGGTCCGCCTCCAGGCCCGCCTGGCTCATCACCTCGCTGATCCGCGAGCTGGAGAAGAGGGTGTACGGGTCGGACGCGTCGGCGCCGGCGTTCATCACGTACAGGTTGGGCTGCGAGGTCCGGGACAGGTAGGCCTGGATGTCGGGCCGGCCGGCGTCGGCCAGCAGGTCCGAGAGCCCCGGGGAGCCCTCGCGGGCCGAGCGGCCGTTCTCGCTCGAGCCGTTCAGGGTGGTCCGCTGGTCGCGGATGTCGGCCCGGATCAGGATGACCCGGTCGCCCTGCGCCGCGCGGTAGCGCGCCAGGTTGCTCGCGATGAGGGACTTGCCCTCACCGTCGCCCGGGCTGACCACGGCGACGGAGGACACCGGCGGCTTCATGACCGACAGGGCGGTCGCGAGCGCCTTGAAGTCCTCGGTGCGGCGGGCCTCGGCCACGTCGCCGCGACCGCGGCTGACCGAGCCGATGGTCGGCAGGTCCAGCTTCTCGCGGACGTCGCGGGGCGAGCGGATCCGCAGCTCGAGGGAGCCGAGGATCAGCGCCACCGCGCCACCCAGGAGGAGGCCGCCGATGATGCCGAGCACCGCGTTGCGGGAGACGCTCGACTGCTGCACCGTGGCGCCGTCCGGCTCGGAGTAGAGGCCGGCCAGGTTCGGGTTGCCGACGACGGCCGCCTGCTCGCGGAGCTGCTCGCTGAGGCCCGTCGCCTCGGCCTGCAGCTGCTGCACCTCGCCCTTGAGCTTCGCGCTCTCGCCCGCCGACAGCAGCGGGGAGCCGCCGTTGTTGACGCTGCGCTGCGAGTCGTCCAGGCGCTGCTGGTTCTCGGCGATCTGGGTGGAGAGCTGCGTCAGGCGCTCGCGGAGCGGCTGGAGCCGGACGGAGACGATCTCGTTGAACGTGTCGAGCGTGTTGTTGACGAAGGCCCGGGCGAACGCGCGCGAGCCGGCGATCGCCTTCTCGGCGGTTGACGCGGTCGCGGTGATGTCGATGAACGGGCTCGTCGCGACCGGGGCGGCCTCGATGTCCACGTCGTCCGGGATGTTCCCGGCCCCCTTCAGGGTGTCCTGCTGGGACTTCGCGTTCAGGATCTCGACGTAGCCGCGGGCGAGGACGGCGTCCTGGTCGGGGGACCGGCTGCTGGAGCTCTGCGTGGACGCGGAGCCCACCACGACGGTGGAGGTCGCGGTGTACTTCGTGCCGCCCGCCAGCGCGATCGCCACGGCGGCGACGGTGGCCAGGACCACGAACGCCAGCACCAGCCAGCGCCAGCGCTTCAGGCTCTCGAACTGCTTCTGGAGGTTCTCCACTTACCGTCCCGGGTCGCGTCGTCGGGGCTCGTCGGAACCCCGGCACCCGGCGCCCGCCGGTGCACCGCCCCAGCGATCGGCAGTAAAGCATGGCGCCTTTAGCGGCTCCACTGGACGGGGGAAGGGGGATGGCGCGTCCGTCGGGGTGGGACATCCGTCCGTCTGGGGGTGCGGGCCCGTGATCGCGGCCGCGTAAGATGGCCGCGATGCCGCCGCTCGTACCTCCGCGCGTGCGCTGGTACCTGGAGCGCGCACGCGTCATGCCACCCGGCGAGTACGTCCACCGCGCCCGGCAGGCCGCGCTGATCGCCCGCGACCGGGTCCGCGGTCCCGCGCCCGCGCCGGACGTCCCGCGCCCCGCCGACGGCTGGCCGCGCCCAGTCGGGGCGCCCGCGCTGTGCGAGCCCGCCGACGTGGAGGCCGTCCTCGCCATCCCGGGGGCGCGCGACGCCGCCCGCGAGCGCGGCGAGGCGCTCCTGGAGGGGCGGGTCCGGTTCTTCGGCTCGCCGGAGGCGGTCGTGGGGCCCGACCCGGACTGGCACCGCGACGCGGTCGCCGACGCCCGGTGGCCCGCGCTCCACTGGAGCGCCGTGAACCACCGGGAGCTGGGCCTCGACCCCAAGTGGATCTGGGAGCTCGGCCGCCACCAGCACATCGTCACGCTCGCCCGCGCCTGGCGGCTCACCGGCGACCGCCGCTTCGCCGAGGCGGCGGTGCGTCAGATCGACGGCTTCCTGGCCCAGTGCCCGCCCGGAGTCGGCATCCACTGGCGCAGCGGGCTGGAGCTGGGGATCCGCCTGATCTCGTGGGCGTGGACGGTGGAGCTGCTGCGCGGGTCCGGCGTGCTGACCGGCGGGTTCCCCGAGGCGCTCCTGCGGTCGGTCGGCGCGCACCTGGCCCACCTGGAGCGCCACCCCTCCCGGTACTCGTCCGCCAACAACCACCTGGTCGGCGAGGCGGCCGGCCGGGCGGTGGGCGCGTTGTGCTTCCCCGAGGTGCCGCGCTCGGCGGAGCACGCCGCGGCCGCGATCGACGAGCTCAGCGGCGCGCTCGGCGAGCAGGTGCTCCCCGACGGGGTGGATGCGGAGCAGGCCGTGGGCTACCACGGCTTCGTGCTGGACCTCGGGCTCGCGGTCGTGGCGTGCCTGGCGCGCAGCGGCCGTCCCGTCCCCGACGAGCTCGCCCGCCCGCTGACGGGCATCGCCGGCTTCGTCGGCACGCTCGCGAGCGACGGCTGGACGCTGCCGCGGATCGGCGACGAGGACGACGGGCTGGGCGTGGACCTGGGCGCCGCCCCCGACGAGCGCGACCGGCTCCGCTCCCGGCTGCGCTCCACCCGCGCCCTGCTCGGCGCGGGGCTGCCGCGCCTGGACCCCGGCATCGACGAGGCGACGGTCTGGCTCGCCGGCGCCGGCCGCGCCGCCGAGGCGGCCGCCGCGCCCGCCACCGTGCCCGGCAGCGCCGTCTTCCCCCACGGGGGCTACGCCGTGCTGCGCACCCGCGACGACCGGGGCGAGCTGCGCGCCGTGCTGGACGCGGGGCCGATGGGGCTCGAGCCGATGGCCGCCCACGGCCACGCCGACCTGCTCGCCGTGTGCCTCGCGGTGGACGGCGAGGAGGCGCTCATCGACCCCGGGACGTTCACCTACTTCGGGGAGGAGCGCTGGCGGCGCTACGGGCGCTCCACCGGTGCGCACTCCACCGTCACGATCGACGGCCGCGACCACGCCGAGCCGGCCGGCCGCTTCCTGTGGCGGAGCCGCCCCGCCGCGGTGCTGGAGGAGGTGACGTCCACGGACGACCGCATCGAGGCCGTCGCGCACCACGACGCCTACGCCCCCGTGCGCCACCGCCGCAGCGTCGCGCTGGAGGGCCGCGCGCTGACGGTGGTCGACGAGATCACGGGCCCGGCCGGCGGCCACGACGTGGAGCTGCGCTGGCACCTGGCGCCGGGGTCGGTGGAGCGGGAGGGCGACGGCTGGGCGTGGCGCGACGGCGACCGGCGCCTCGCGATCGCCGTGGACGGCGCCGCCACCGAGGTGGTCACGGGCGACGAGGAGCGGCCGCTGGGCTTCCGCTCGCTGGGGCTCGAGCACCGCGAGCCGAGCCCCACCATCGTGGCCCGGGTGCGCGCGACGCTGCCCGTGACGCTCACGACGCGCATCGCGGCCGGCGGGCCGTGAGGCGGCGCCCGCGCGTGCTCGTCGTGGGCCCGGGCGAGCGCAGCGCCGGCGGGGTGCGCTCCGTCATGACGGCGCTCGCCGGGTCGCGGCTCGCGGAGCGCTACGAGCTGCTGGAGGTGCAGACGCACCGCGACGGCTCCGCCGCCGCGAAGGCGTGGATGGCGCTGCGGGGCTTCGCGGGCGTCGCCGCCGTGCTGCTGCGCGGGCGTGCCGACCTGGTGTACCTGCACAGCGCCTCGGGGGCGTCGTTCTGGCGCAAGGCGATCGTGGCCGCGATGTCGGCCGCCGCCCGCCGCCCCTACGTGGTCCACGTCCACGGCGGGGGCTTCGTTGACTTCGCCCGCGGCAGCCCCCGCGCGGGCCGGGCCGTGATCCGGACGGTCCTGCGCCACGCCGCCGCGGTGGTGGTGCTCACGCCGACGTGGGCGCGCGAGATCGGCGCCATCGCGGGGCGCCCCACCGACGTGATCCCGAACCCGGTCAGCATCCCCGCCCGCCTCGCCGACCCCACCGCGCGGCCCGCCCGCATCCTCACGCTCGCCCGGCTCGGGCCGGCGAAGGGGTCGGAGGTGCTGGTGCGGGCGTTCGCGGCGATCCGGGCGCGGCACGACGGCGCCATCCTGGTGCTGGCCGGCGACGGCGACCCGCGGGCCGTCCGCGCGCTGGCGGGGGCGCTGGGCGTGGCGGAGAGCGTGCACCTGCCGGGGCTGGGTTGACCCGCGGGCGCGCGACGCGCTGCTGGCCGGCGGCACGGTCTTCACCCTGCCGTCCCGGACCGAGGGCCTGCCGATGGGGATGCTGGAGGCGATGGCCCACGGCCTGCCGGTGGTGATGACGCCGGTCGGCGGGGTGCCCGACGTGGTGCGCGACGGCGAGACCGGGCGGCTCGTGCCCGTCGATGACGCGCCCGCCCTGGCGGCCGCGCTCGACGGGATCCTGTCCGACCCGGGCCGGGCGCGGGAGATGGGGCTCGCGGGCCGCGCGCTGGTTGACGAGACCAGCCGGCTCGACCGCGTCGCCGACAGCGTCGGGGACGTGATCCAGCGCTGCCTGCAGGGATCCGGCGGGCGTGTCCCCCGGGAGACCGCGGCCTCCTGAGGTCCAAACCCACCCTTCGGGGGGGCCGACGCTGTACCCGTGACCCTCCGCCGGCGTCGGGGTCAGCACGTAGAGTCACTCGCCATGCCGTCCCCCTCCCGCCGGATCCGCGCGGCCGTACTCGGGTCGTTGCTCCTCTCCACCGCCGGCCTCGGCGCGCTCGTCGCCGCAGGCGCCGGCGCCGCCCCGAACCAGGACCTCCCCGACCTCACGGCCCAGCTGCCGGACGACCGGTCGGACACGCCGAACGCCCGCTGGATCGACACGGTCGAGATCCCCGGCCGCACGCTGTTCCGCTTCGACAGCGTGATCTTCAACAGCGGCACCGGCGCGATGGAGGTGGCCCGGATCGGGGGGACCACGTTCCAGCGCACGTACAGCGGCGGCATCCCGGGCGGCGCGGCCACGAACCGCCAGCTCGCGCTCGGCGCGACCGGGCAGCAGAACGCGCTGCGGTACTCCGCGGCGACGGGGCACAACCACTTCCACTCGCAGCGCATCGCGGCGTACGAGCTGCGGACCACCGCGGGGACGCCGGTCGCCCAGGCGGCCAAGAACCTCGCCGGCTTCTGCCTCTACGACAGCTGGGGCACCGACAGCTCGCCGACCCAGTACTACGCGCCGGACGGGACGTCGTGCAAGGCGAACCAGCCGGACTACACCGGCGACCTCAGCATGGGCATCAGCCCCGGGTGGGGTGACTTCTACGGCTCCCAGCTGTGGGACCAGTGGGTGGACGTCACCGACGTGACCCCCGGCACCTACCGCCTCTACGCGAGCGCCGACCCGCAGAACATCTACGAGGAGTCGAACGAGGGCAACAACGCCTCCGACCCCGTGGACGTCGTCATCCCCGGCGTCATCGCGGGCGCCAAGTCGGTCTCCACGGCCGCCGGCCAGGCGATCGACATCCCGCTGTCGGCCACGGTCGTCGGCCCGGGCGTGAAGTCCCGCAAGACCGGCTGCGACCCCGTCCTGGCCTCGTGCATGACCACCGCGGGCGCGTCGGTCGCCTCGTGGGTCGTCTCGACGCCCACGACGGGCACGGCCACGCGCACCGGCGCCACCGTGCGCTACACGCCGCCCGCCGGCTTCAACGGCACCGCGACGTTCACGTACTCCGGCACGGACTCCCGCGGCCTCACCAGCAAGCCCGCCACGGTCACGATCACGGTCGGGACCGGCGGCAGCGGAGGCGGTGGCGGCGGCCTCACCAACACCACCAGCCGCTCCAAGCCGAAGTCGGTCGGCCTCTCGGTGGCCTCGCTGAAGCCCACCAGGACGCAGCTGCGCGTCCACGCGTCGGGCGTCGTGAAGCCCCCCGCCGGAGGGGCGGCGCAGGTCTGCACGGGCAAGGTGCTGGTTCGCGTGGTGGCCGGCAAGAAGGTGGTCCGCTCGACCAGGGCGACCCTGCGCCGCCGCGCCTCGGCCTGCCGCTACTCGGTGATCCTCGCGGTCCCGAAGGCCAAGATCGGCCTCGCGCGGTCGATGAAGATCACGGCGCGGTTCCTCGGCACCGCCCAGCTCCTGCCGCGGAACGCGACGACCCGCACGGTCCGCATCCGCTGACGGAGTCCATCCGGACGGATCCGGACGGAAGCGATAGTTAACATCACGCGCGGTCAGCGCACGGAGAAGGAGTGAGGGTGAGCGGCACGGGGGACAGGGCCCGCATCGCGGTGTTCGGGCTGGGCTACGTGGGCTGCGTGTCCGCCGCGTGCTTCGCGGACCGCGGGCACGAGGTGATCGGCGTGGACGTCGCGCCGTCGAAGGTGCGGATGGTGGCCGAGGGCCGGACGCCGGTCGTCGAGGAGCGCATCGGCGAGCTGATCGCCGAGGTGGTCGCGTCCGGGGCGCTGCGCGCCACCGCGGACGTCGCCGAGGCCGTCGCCGGCTCCGACGTGGCCCTCATCTGCGTCGGCACCCCGTCCGACGCCTCCGGCGGCCTCTCCACCCAGTACCTCGAGCGCGTGGCGGAGCAGATCGGCGACGCCCTGCGCGAGCGGGACGGCCGCTACACCGTCGTGTTCCGCTCGACGATGATGCCCGGCACCTGCGAGGACGTGCTGAAGCCGATCCTGGAGGAGCACTCGGGCCTCGTGGCCGGCGAGGGCTTCGGCCTGGCGGTCAACCCGGAGTTCCTGCGCGAGGGCTCGTCGGTGCGGGACTTCCACGACCCGCCGAAGACGGTGGTCGGCCAGTACGACCAGGCGAGCGGCGACGTCGTGGTGGGGCTGTACGAGGGCCTGCCGGGGCCGGTGCACCGGGTGCCCGTGCGCGTGGCCGAGATGACGAAGTACGCGGACAACACGTTCCACGCGCTGAAGGTCGGCTTCGCGAACGAGATCGGCGCGCTCTGCAGCGCCCTCGGGGTCGACAGCCACGAGGTCATGGACATCTTCCGGGCCGACACCAAGCTCAACATCTCGCCCGCCTACCTGCGGCCCGGCTACGCGTTCGGCGGCTCCTGCCTGCCGAAGGACCTGCGCGCCCTGCTGCACGCCGCCCGGCACACCGACACGGACGTGCCGATCCTCGCCGGGATCCTCCCGTCCAACGAGCGGGTGGTGGAGCGCGCGTTCGCGCTGGTCGAGCGCGCCGGCAACCGGCGGGTCGGCATGCTGGGCCTGTCCTTCAAGGCCGGCACCGACGACCTGCGCGAGAGCCCGCTGGTGGAGCTCGCCGAGCGGCTGCTGGGCCGCGGCTACGACCTGCTGATCCACGACGGCCACGTCGCCCTCTCCCACCTGCAGGGCGCGAACCGCGACTTCATCGCGGCGCGCATCCCGCACCTGGAGCGGCTCATGGCCTCCACCCCCGAGGCGGTGGTGGCGCACGGCGAGACGATCGTCGTGGGCGCCGCGCCGCCCGAGGCCGTCGCCGCGCTCGGCGGCGCCGAGAGCCGGGCGATCGTGGACCTGGTGCGGTTCCCCGGGTCGGAGGCGCTCGCGGGGGCGCCGACGTACGCCGGCATCGCCTGGTAGCCAGCCCGTGGCACGCATCCTCGTCCTGGTCGAGAACCTCTCCGTCCCGTTCGACCGGCGCGTCTGGCAGGAGAGCCGCGCGCTGGTCGAGGCCGGGCACGAGGTGGTGGTGATGTGCCCGCGCGGCACCAAGCGCGACACCGAGCCGCACGCCGTCATCGAGGGCGTCGAGATCCACCGCTACCCGCTCGAGGCGGCGACGGGGGGCCCGCTCGGCTACGTGAAGGAGTACGGCGCGGCGCTGTTCCACTCCCTGCGGCTCGCGTTCCGGGCCGGGAGGACGGGCCGCTTCGACGTGATCCACGCGTGCAACCCCCCGGACCTGCTGTTCCTGGTGGCGCTGCCGTTCAAGGTCCGCGGGACGCGCTTCCTGTTCGACCACCACGACCTGGTGCCGGAGCTGTTCGAGTCGCGGTTCGGGGGCAAGGGCCTGCTCTACAAGGTGTCGGTCGTGATGGAGCGCCTGACGTTCGCGATGGCCGACGTGGTGATCTCCACCAACGAGAGCTACCGCGAGGTGGCGATCCGCCGCGGCCGGATGGCGCCCGAGCACGTGCACGTGGTGCGCAGCGCACCGGACCTGTCGCGCTTCACGCCCGTGCCGCCGGACCCCTCGCTGAAGCGCGGGAAGCCGCACCTCGTGTGCTACCTCGGCGTGATGGGCCCGCAGGACGGCGTGGACTATGCGCTGAGGGCGATCGCGCGCCTGCGCGACGACCTGGGCCGCGACGACGTCCACGCCGCGTTCATCGGGTCGGGCGACGCCTTCGACGACCTCGTCGCGCTGTCGCGGGAGCTGGGGCTGGAGGACCGGGTCGAGTTCACCGGCCGGGTGCCGGACGCGACCGTCCAGGCCTACCTGTCGTCCGCCGACGTCTGCCTGGCGCCCGACCCCCTGAACCCGCTCAACGACGTCTCGACCATGAACAAGATCGTCGAGTACATGGCGATGAGCCGGCCGATCGTGTCGTTCGACCTGCGCGAGGCGCGGGTGTCGGCGGGCGACGCGGCGCTCTACGCCACCCCCAACGACGAGGGCGAGTTCGCGTCCCTGGTGGCCGAGCTGCTGGACGACCCGGCCCGCCGGGCGCAGATGGGCGCGCTCGGCCGCGAGCGCGTGGAGCGGTCGCTCTCCTGGAGCACCTCCCGCGAGCGCCTGCTCGAGGCCTACGCGGACGTGCTCTCAGCCTGATTCAGGCTTCGCGCTGATCCGCCATGCCGCCGTCGTCGAGGACGGCGACCAGGCGGAGCTTCCCGCTGGCCGAGCGGGGGAGGGCGTCCAGCTCGCTGAACGTGAGGGTGTCCTGCGGGCTGCCCATGAGCCGCAGGTTCTCGCGGGCCAGGGCCTCGACGGCCGCCCGGTCGTAGCCCTCCCCCGGGACCATCCGGATCTCGAACACCCCTGGGCGGTGCTGGACGAACTGCACCTCCCGGAGGCCGGTGAGGTCGTCGACGATCGCGCTGGCCAGCGGCAGCGGCCGTCCGTCGGACGTCCGCACCAGCTCCTCGGTGCGCCCGTTGACCAGGCCGAAGCGGGGGAACGCGCGGCCGCACGGGCACGGCTCGTCGGACGGGACGCTCACCCGGTCGTCGGTGCGGTACCGCAGGAGCGGGAACGCGAAGTTGTGCAGCGGCGTCCCGACCACCCGGCGCTCGCCGGGCGCGCCCTCCACCGGGTGGAGCTCCAGGATCCCGTAGTCGGGGAACAGGTGGTACGTGCCGTGCTCGCACCCGCCGGCCATCACGGCGCGCTCCGTCTGGCCGTAGTGGTCGACGACCGGCGCCTGGAACACCTCGCCCATGAGCGCGCGCTGCGCGGAGGACATCAGCTCGGATGACGTGATCACCCCGCGCACCGGCAGTCGCAGGCCCGCGTCGCGCAGCAGGCTGGCCAGCAGGCTGAGGCTCGACGGCCACCCCTCGACGGTCTGGGGACGGAACGCGGTGATCGCCGCGCGGATCGCGGGGAGGTTCGCGGCGCTCAGCCGGAAGCTGGAGACCAGCAGCCGGTTGGCGCCCGGGTTCTCCGTCGTGACCACCGACGGGTCGTCGCCGGCGAAGGTCGAGCCGCGCAGCTCGACGCTCCGGGGCCGGGCCGGGATGCCGAACCAGCCCCACTGCCGCTGGAGGCACGCCAGCTCGAAGATCGACGACCCGGCGCTGCGGTACACGGTGACGGGCGTGCCGCTGGTGCCGCTCGAGTGCGACGCCCACACCAGCCGCTCGGGCGCGGCCAGGAAGTCGCCGGGCCGCTCGGCCAGGTCGGCGCGGTCGATGACCGGCAGCCGCTCGAGGTCGGCGAGCGTCCGGATCGACTTCGGGTCGACGCCCGCCTCGCCGAACCAGCGGCGGTAGAACGGGGACCGCAGGGACGCCCAGCGCACCAGCGCCCGCAGCCGCTTCTCCTGATAGTCCCGGAGCTCGTCGGCCGTGTACCGCTCGCGGGCCGCCAGGCCCCGCCGCATGGCGACGATCGCCGGGTTGAGGCGGCGGACGTGGTTCTGGACGGAGCTGAGCGAGCGGGCGGACGGCACCGCCCACAACCTAGGGGACGAGGGGCGCCCGGTGGGCGCCCCTCGTCACCAGGGGCCGGGATCAGGCGGCGGAGCCCGCCACGGTGATCCGGCTGACGATCACGGCCGCCAGTTCCTTGTCGGTGGCGGCGCGGCCGAGGCCGACCGTCACCCCGCTGACGTTCCGCTTGGCGAGCTTGCCGGCCGACGGGCGCAGCAGCACCCGCTGGTTGACCGCGACCTGGTCCTTGGTCTTGCCGTTGCGCCAGTCCGTGGCGATCCGCACGGTGACCCACCTGTTGAGCTTCGCCTTGGCCTTCGTCTTCACGAGGTCCAAGCGGCCGCCGGCGGGGGTGCGCCGCCAGGAGGCCCACACCAGGCCGGCCTTCGTCCGGAGGACGCCGACCTGGCGCTGGTTGCTCTCGCCGGCGCCCAGGGCGATCAGGGACCGCGCCTGGCCGAGCGGGATGAACATCTTCGTCAGCTTCAGGCGGACGGCCACCCGCGCCCGGGCCTGCGGGGTGAGCGACGTCGTGGCGGCCGCGAAGGACTTGGACGAGCGGCCGGCCATGAACGTGACGCCCTCGCCGCCGGCCTCGGCACGGCTGTTCTCGCCGAGGATCTGCGTCCACGGGCTGGTGATGCCGCCGCGCTCGAACTGGCTGCGCAGCAGCGGCAGGAGGACGCGCGACTTCTTCGTGCTGCCGGCGCCGGAGCCCGCGCCGCCGCGGGCCGGGGTCGTCGGGGTGCCGGGGGCGCCCGGCAGGATCACGGGACCCGGCGCCGTGCCGCCGCCGCCGCCGAACGGCGCGGGGAAGCCGCCCTGGTGGTCGGACGACCCCACGACGATGTCGCTGCCGGTCTTGGTGACCCGCTTGGCGGCCGAGACGAGCATGTCCTTCGTGGACTGCGAGGGGTTCGCCTCGTTGCGCCACAGGATGTCCAGCTGCGGCCGGTCCCACTCGGGGTACTCGAAGGTGTAGATCAGGCCCTCCGACTCACCGCGGCCCGTGAGCTGGTTGTAGCCGCTGCCGGTGCTGTCGAAGCTCTCCCACATCTTCCCGTTGAGCGGCTGGGCCGTCTTGTGGGTCTGGTGGTTGTTGCCGACGATGTAGACGGTCGGGCCGACGGCGTTGCGGATCTCCTGGCCCCACTTGGCGATGCCGGCCTCCCAGTCGGAGCCCGGGCCGCTCGGGACGGAGGGGACGCCCCAGAGGCGGGCGCCCCAGACGTCGAGGAACACGCCGTTGAAGAGCGTGCCGTCCTTGATCACCTCGTTGCGGATCCAGCGGGCCGCGTACTGACCCCACGTCCCGGTGAACCCGTTGTAGGTGGCCACGGCGCTCGAGGCGCGCAGGTCCAGCAGCCGCGTGCCGGGCCAGTTGGAGAGGTTGCCCGGGTAGAACCACGCCGACGGGAAGTTGCCGCCGTACAGGGTGTTCTGGATCGGGTCGAGCGGCTTGATGTAGTCGATCAGGTTCACGTACGCCATCACGATGGCGCCCTTCGCCCGCCACGCCCGCAGGCGGGCCGGGTTCCGGTTGCGCTGCTCGGCCGTCACGATGATCACGTTTCCGGGCGCCGCGTACTGGTCCAGGCTGGCCGGGAGGCTCGGCGCGTAGTGGACGACGGCGGACGGCACGGCCGAGGCGGTGGAGGCTCCCCACGCGCCGACCGCAAGGGCGGCCAGTGCTGCGGCGATCACCCCCGCGAGGCGTCAACGGATCGGACGGACACGCGCAGGGCGCAGCTGCATATCTTCCCCCTGGGGCCACGCGGGTCCGTCGCGGCGGCCGCCGTTCGGATCGGGCACTCGGCACTTGGCACTACGGGCACGCCGCCAATCGGCATGGCGACCGGCGGACCTTAGCCCACAGGCATAAGTGCTCAGACCTCTCTTACGAAACGCTCAAAAATTCGGCGGAATCGGCGTCGAAGCCGCTGAAAACCGTACCTCTAGCGGTGTCCAGGCCCCACCTCGCCGCGCGGCGCCCCGCGCACCTGAACGGTCGTGAGACGGCGGCCTATCCTCGCGGGGGGCGCGGGGTCCCCGGTGCCGGACGTACCTTCTCATCCAGTTCAAGGGGCACGGCGATAAAGCCGAGCCATACAGAGACATTGTCGACAGAGAAGGATCGGATGAGCGACCAGACTGGCAAGAACATCCTGATCACCGGTGGCCTCGGCTTCGTCGGGTCGTTCATGACGGAAGCGTTCGTCCGACAGGGCGCCACCGTCACGATCGTGGACTCGTGCGTCTCCAGCGTCGTGGAGGCCGAGGACCTGGACGTCCCGCAGGGCTCGATCACCTTCGCGGCCGACAGCGTCGAGGACTACCTCGTCAAGCGCTCGACCCTCGAGGGCTTCGACATGGTCGTCCACTGCGCGAGCTACGTGGGCCCGGCCTCGATCCTGCAGTACGCCGGCCAGCTCGGCCCGGCCATCGTGGGCACCACGTCCCGCGTGATCGAGAAGTGCATCGAGGCGGACATCCCGCTCGTCAACTTCTCCTCGGCGGAGATCTACGGGAAGAGCGGCATCCTCCAGGAGGACGGGGACATCCGCGTCCCGCCGTACTTCAACCCGCGGATCGAGTACGCCCTCGGCAAGCTCACCGCCGAGTCGATGTGCATCAACAGCAAGGACCGCGGCCTCCGCTCGGCCACCATCCGGCCGTTCAACGTGGCCGGCCCGCGCCAGTCGCGCTTCGGCGGCTTCGTGATGCCGACGTTCGTCCAGCAGGCCCTCCAGGGCCGCCCGCTGACGGTGTTCGCCAGCGGCAAGCAGAAGCGCGCGTTCCTGTCGGTCACCGACCTCTGCCGCTTCGTGACCGACCACCTGACGGACGAGGCGTTCGCCAACCCGAAGGTCTACAACGTCGGCAACCCCGGCAACACGACCGAGGTGTACGCGCTGGCCGAGCGGATCAAGGACATGACCGGCTCGGAGTCGGACATCATCTACGCCGACTCCTCGAAGATCTACGGTCCGCAGTACGAGGAGGCCGAGAGCTTCGAGAAGCTGCCGGAGATCAAGAACGCGGCGGCGCTCGGCTGGGCCCCGGAGATCACGCTCGACGAGCTCGTCGAGGAGACCATCCAGTACTACAAGGCCAACGCCGACATGCGCGGCATGAATGCTCGACTTTAGTCGCTTCGA
This sequence comes from Miltoncostaeaceae bacterium, assembly GCA_963749475.1. Classification (GTDB taxonomy): domain Bacteria; phylum Actinomycetota; class Thermoleophilia; order Miltoncostaeales; family Miltoncostaeaceae; genus Miltoncostaea. The sequence goes on along the minus strand of CAVVMP010000006.1, from coordinate 489,524 downwards.
GCGCATCCTCGTCATCGCGCCGCACGCCGATGACGAGGTCCTCGGAGCCGGCGGCCTCATGGCCCTCGCCCATCGGGCGGGGGCCAAGGTCGACTGCATCTTCATGGCGGTCGACGGTCTGAAGCACTGGGGCCACCCGGAGGTCACGAACGTCGAGGAGCGCGTCGCCGAGATCGAGGCGGTCGCGGAGCGGGTCGGGTTCGACTGGGAGATCCTCTACAAGGGGCGCGACCTGATCGAGCAGCTGGACACCGTGAGCCAGCGCGAGATGGTCAACTTCTTCGAGGACGCGTACAACCGCTACCAGCCCGACATCCTGCTCATCCCCGACTTCCACGACTTCGACCAGGACCACCGGGCGACCTACCGCGCCGCGTTCGCCGCGGCCCGGCCGATCGCCCAGAACACCGGCAAGTTCTTCCCCGTGAACGTCCTGACCTACGAGATCCCGAAGATCATCTGGTCCGACCAGGCCTTCCGGCCGCAGATGTACCTGGACATCTCCGAGGTCATCGACGTGAAGCTGGACGGGGTGCGTCTCTACCCCACCCAGCTGCGTGAGCCCCCGCACATCAGGTCGGTCGAGAACGTGAGGGCGCTGGCGTACCTTCGGGGGAGCGAGATCGGCGTCGAGTACGCCGAGGCCTATTCCGTTCTCCGATCCCAGATCCGATGAGCACGCTCATGCCCAGTCCCGGTCCGGCGCCGGCCTCCCGCGAGGTGGCCGGCACCGAGTCCCCGCTCTTCTCGATCATCACGCCGATGTACAACGTGGCCGACGTCGTCGGGTCCGCGATCCGATCGGCGCAGGCGCAGACGCTCGGCGACTTCGAGCTGATCGCCATGGACGACGGGTTGACCGACGGCTCCGCCGATCTCGTCCGGGAACTCGGGCATGGCGACCCGCGGATCCGGGTGGAGGCCCAGCCCAACGCCGGCGCCAACGCCGCGCGGAACCGCGCGATGGCGATGGCCCGGGGCCGGTACATCACCTTCCTGGACAGCGACGACCTGAAGCTGCCGACCTACCTCGAGACCGTGCACGCGGCCCTGGAGGCGAACCCCAACGCGGGGCTCGCCTTCACCGACGCCTACGTCCTCGACGACGGGACGCGGCGGATCTACCGCCGCACGTTCATGGAGGCCGCCGGCCCGTACGACCCGCCGCCGCGCGAGCGCGTCGAGTTCATGGAGAAGCTGCTCGAGACCTGCTTCATCCCGTTCTCGGCCACCACCCTGCGACGGTCGGTCATCGAGGAGATCGGCGGGTTCGACCCGCGCCTCGCCGGCACCGACGACTACGAGCTGTGGCTCCGCGTGCTGGCCCGCGGCTACGGCGCCGTCCGGGCGCCCGGCACGCTGGCCGTCATGCGACGGCGGGCCGGCCAGATCTCGGGCGACCTGCCCGTGATGTGGCGGAACCTGCGCCAGGCCTACCTGCTCGTGGCCGAGGAGTTCGAGATCCCCGAGAGCGTCCGGCTCCGCGCCAGGCGGCGCGCCGACCAGCTGCTGCCGGCGATCGCCGAGGCCGAGCGCCGGGCCGCGGAGAGCCGGGACATGGGCGCCGGCGGGCGTGCACTCCGCGCCGTCTGGTCCCTCCGGATGAAGCTGACGTGGGTGCGGCACTGGCGCGTGCGTCCCCCCGAGGAGATCGCCGCCGTCTTTCCCGACCTGCATCGGCGGTGAGCGCGCGGCCGGCCGGCGCGAACCGGCCGGTCGGGGGGTAGGTGGAATGCGGGCGCGGGAGTACCGTCCGTGACCGTGCAACGGCCGCCGCTCCCCCGACCCGCGGGCGGTCGGGTCCGCCGTCGTGACGCCCCGCCGCCCGGGGGCGCGACTGCGACGGTCCTGGTCCCGCAGGCCCACCTCCGGCCGGGGCCGTGGGTCGTCCGCTCGCTGTCGCAGGCGGGCTTCCGCGTGGTGGCCGGCTCCGACCGGGGCGTCCTGGGCGTCCGCCGGCGGGTGGGCCGCGGATCGGTGGTCCGCATGCCCGACCCGGGCGAGGGGTCTACGGCGTTCGCCGGCGCGCTCGACCGCGTCGTCCGCGCCGAGGGGGTGGACGTGGTGCTGCCGCTCGCCGAGAGCGCCCTCGCCGCCCTCGCCGCCGAGGCGCCCGACGACTTGATGGCCCGCGTCGCAGGGCCGACGCGCGAGCAGTACGCCACCCTGTCCGACAAGGCGCGCCTCGCCGACGTCGCCCGCGCCGTGGGCGTCGCCGTGCTGCCCGGCGTGGTCGCCGGGGATCCCGGCGTCCCGCTGCCGCCGCCCCCCGTCGTGGTGAAGCCGCTCGCGTCGGCCACGCGGCGCGACGACGCCTCGGTGGCGTACGTCCGCCCGGTCCTGGCCGCGACCGCCGAGGCGCGCGACCGGGCGGTCGCGCAGATCGTGGCCGCGACCGGTCGCGCGCTGGTGCAGCCGCTGGTGGAGGGCGAGCGCTGGCACGTGCACGCCTGGCGCGGCGCGGCGGGCGGCGGCGGCGTGGCGGCCAGGGTCGAGCGGTCGTGGCCGCCGAGGGTGGGGATGACGAGCGCGTCGCGGGTCGAGGCCGAGCCGAGGGCCGTGGAGGCCGCCCTGGCGATCATGGCGGCGGTGGGGTACCGGGGCGTGACCTCCGCCGACTTCATGCGCACCGCCGACGGCGTCCTGGCCGTGCACGACGTCAACCCGAGGATCCCGTTCTCGGTGGGCGAGGCGATCGCGGCGGGCCTGGACACGCCCCGGATCGCCGTGGAGATCGCCCTCGGCCGGGAGCCGGCGGTGCCCGAGCCAGGGTGCGGCAGCCGCTATCACTGGGCGAGCGGGGAGGCGCGCTGGCTCGCGCGCCCCGGCCGCGTCGCGGTGGCGCGCCAGCTCGCGACGGTCCCGCTGCACCGCGACGCCGTCCTGGACCCGCTGGCGCGCGGGACCGCCGCCGCCGGAGTCGTGGACCTGACGGGCACGGGGCTGCGGCGCATCCCGGCCCGCCTGGGCGCCCTGCGGGGGCGTGCGTGAGCGCCGTCGGGCCGCTGAAGCGGTTGCGGCGCCGGCTGTTGCGGCGCGAGCGCATGGGCCTGTACGCGGTGGACGCCGCGGCGATCGACGCCTGGCCCGCGCCGCACGTCCCCGGGGTGCGCCTGCGCCCCGCGGGCCCGGCCGACGTTGCGGGCCTGGCCGACCTGGTCCCGGACGGTGAGGCCGCCGAGCGGCTCGCGCGGGGCGACCTGGCGGTGGTCGCCGAGGAGGACGGGCAGCTCGTGGGCTGCACGTTCGTGACCCAGGCCCACATCGAGGCGCCCCACTACTGCATCCCCGTGCGGCCGGCGCCCGGCGAGGCCTACGGGTTCGGCCTGGCGGTGCGGGACACGCACCGGCGCCGCGGGATCGGCTCGGCGTTGTTCCGCGAGGCGCGGCGCGTCGCCCGGCAGCGGGGCGTCACGAGGGTGGAGAGCCACGTCCAGTTCGCCAACACCGGGGCCATCGAGGTCCAGCGCGCCGCCGGCGGGGTGCTCCGCCGGAGCATGTACGGGATCGTCGTGGCCGACCGCTGGGGGATGGTCCTGCGGTCGCGCCGGGTCGGGCGCCGGCCGTGGGGGCCGCGCCGCGAGCTCCTGGCCGCCGCGCAGCGCGCCCGTCGCCGGGTGATCCGGCGGGTCCGCTACGACCGCTTCGACTTCGACCCGCGCGCGGCGATCCCGAGCGCGACGCCGCCGCCCGGCGTCGTGATCCGTCCCGCGACCGGGGAGGACCTGCCGGGCATGCGCGGCCCGCTTCCCCGCGTACATGCGGCCCATGTTCGCCAATCTGGCGAACCGCCCGTCCGGGCCGGCCGGGATCCGGGAGGGGCACCGCGGATGGGTCGCGGTCGCTCGACGGCGAGGTGGTGGCGTGCGTGTGGGCGACCTCCGGGCCGCTCACCCTGAAGCACCTCGCGATCCGCGTCGTCCCCGGGCCGGGGGAGTGGTACGGGTACGGCGTCCACATCCGGTCGCGGTGGAAGGGCAACCTGGCCCTCGGGTTCGCGCTGCAGGCGGCGACCCTCCGCGCGGCGGAGGAGGCCGGGATCCGCCGCATCACGTCGCACATCGATGCGGGGAACCGGTTCAACCGGGTCGTCCACCGCATCGGCGGCGTGCGCGGCGAGCGGACGACCACCGTGCTCCTGCTCAGCCGGTGGTCGATCCGGCTGAATCGCGCCCCCGCGGCCCCGGCGCCGGTCACCACCACCGCCTGAACGGCCCCGCCGGGCGGCGGACGGCGGTCCCCGGGGGACGCGGCGCTCACGAGCGTACCCCCTCCGGTCGATAAAGGGTGAGCCGGGACTCCACGGCCCGGCGTGCCCAATGAAATCGACCGCTCCTCCCGAGGGCGGCGTGGATAAGGACGTCCCACTCTATGACCGAGCCCATCCGGGTGACTGCGCGTGCCCGCGCACCCCGTGCCCCCAGACGACTCGCCCGGCTCCTCGCCGGCGCCGCTGCCGTCGCCGCGCTGGCCGTCCCGGCGATCGCCGACGCCGCCGCGAACCCGTTGATGTTCGACTACTCGAACTCGACGGCGATCACCGCCTACGCCAAGCCGACCGGCGCCGTCGTCGTCGGCCGCAACTTCACCAACACCGGTGTCATCGACCAGGTCCAGGCCGGCGGTGGCGAGGTGTACATGTACGTGAACGTGATCGACGGCTACTGGGAGGACTCGGCCGCCACCGGCAGCCAGGCCGACCTGTACGGCGGCGCCCAGAACAACCCCGCCTACCTGTGGCAGCCCAAGCGCTACAACTGGCCGGGCACCCCGATGATGGACATGCGCCCCGGGTCGCCCTGGGTCCTGCACGCGGTGGACCACATCAAGCGCTGGTTCCCCACCACCCACGCCAAGGGCATCTTCCTCGACGTGGTGGGTGAGCGGCTGTGGTCGGGCGCCTGGTCGGGGATGAGCGCCACCGAGCGCGCCAACTGGACCGCCGGCAACAAGGACTTCGTGCAGCGCCTGCGCGCCGCGATGGGCCCGAACGTGATCCTGGTGGCCAACAACATGTGGTCGTCGGGCAACCCGCAGCTGAACGGGATCACGGTGGAGCACCACCCCTTCGGTGAGTCCGGCTACTGGGGTGGCATGACCGGCCGCTCGGACTGGGCGAAGCCGGTGCGCAACATGGTGATCGCCAACTCGGCCGCCGACGCGTACTCGTGGGCGAACGTCCCGGGGGTCACGCACGTGAGCGCCCAGGCCACCTACGGCGGCCCCGTGTCCCCGATCCTGTCGTTCAGCCCGCTCCCGGGCGTCGGCACCAGCCCGGCCCCGGCCCCGGCCCCCGCGCCTCCGCCGTCCACCACGGAGCCCGCTCCGACCAAGCCGGCCGATCCGGCGCCGTCGCCGACGCAGCCGCAGACGCCCGATCCCACGCCGGACCCCGTCCCCGCTGACGGCGGCCAGATCCTCGCGGGGAACCTGCTCGCGAACGCGTCCTTCGAGGACTCGCTCGCCGGCTGGAGCAGCTGGCGCGGGCAGCCTCGTCTCCGTCACCACGTCCGCGGCCCCGCACGGGAACCGCGTCGTCCAGAGCAAGTTCGGCGGCGTGGGCGACAGCTACACGATCGGCGACTTCCCGGGCCGGGTGACCACCCCGACGGTCGGCGCCCGCTACACCGCGCGCGCCTACGTCCGGGCGGCCGGATCGAGCTCCATCGGCAAGCCGGCGACCCTGTACGTGCGCGAGCGCAACGCGTCGGGCGCCACGCTGCAGCAGGTCCGCGGCCCCATCGTCACCCTGACCGGTCAGTTCGTGCCGATCACGGTGAACATCACGAGCAAGGCGAAGGGCAGCAAGCTCGACGTCCTCGCCACGCAGACGCAGGCCCGCACCGGGGACGCGATCCAGGCGGACGCCATCAGCATGGCCCCCGTCGGCGCCACGGCGGCGGCCACCGCCCGCGCCAAGAAGCTCGCCCGCGCCAAGAAGCTGGCCCGGGCGAAGCAGCTCGCACGCGCGAAGCGGCTCGTCCGCGAGCGCGCCGCGGCCTAGCCGCCCGGCAGCACGACGACGCCGCCCGGTCCGGAGCCCTCGAGCTCCGGACCGGGCGGCGTCGTCGCGTGTGCGGCTAGCTGGCCCCCCGGCCGGTCAGCACCCGCGGGATCGTCTGGAGCATGAGCCGGAGGTCCCACCACACGGACCAGTTGGTCACGTAGAGGTAGTCGAGGCGGATCATCTCCTCGTAGGGGACCTCGTTGCGCCCGCGCACCTGCCAGAGGCCGGTGATCCCGGGGACCAGGTCCAGCCGGCGGCGGCTCCAGCCCTCCATCAGGTCGGACTCGTGGACCACGAAGGGACGCGGGCCCACCAGGCTCATGCTGCCCGTCACCACGTTCCACAGCTGCGGCAGCTCGTCGATGCTGTAGCGGCGGAGGAAGCCGCCGACGCTCGTGATGCGCGGGTCGTTGCGGATCTTGAAGAGCGGCCCGGACTCGTGCATGTCGTTCAGGTGCGCCAGGTCCATGCGGTAGGCCTCGGCGTCCTTGATCATCGTCCGGAACTTCCACATGCGGAACGGGCGGCCGTCGCGGCCGGTGCGGAGCTGGCCGAAGAAGATGGGGCCGCGCGACGTGGCCTTCACCGCGATCGCCACGCCGATCATCAGGGGCGACAGCAGGATCAGCGCGCCGCCGGCCAGGACGATGTCGAGGGCGCGCTTGGTGGCCCGGGCGCCGCGGGAGAGGCGCGCGCTGTGCAGGTCGAGCAGCGGGATGCCGTCGATCTCGCTCAGCTTCGCGTGAGAGGGGGTGATCTCGAAGTAGCGGGGGACGACCGACACCGGGATGCCGCCGAAGCGCGAGTTGCGCAGCGACTCCAGCACCTGGTCGGCCGACCGGCGCGAGAAGGCGACGACGAGGCGGGTGGCCTCGGTGCTCTCGATGGCGCCGCCCAGGTCGGTCGAGTCGTCGAAGACCGGGATCGGGCCGAGCGAGGGGTCGATCGGCATCGGGTCGTTGTCCACGAAGCCGGCGACGTCCATGCCGGGCGTCACGGCGATGCGGCGGGCGAGGTCCTGGGCCATGTGGCCGGCGCCCACGATCAGCACGCGGTCCGGGTCGGCCAGGGCGGCGCGGCGCCGGATGGCGCGGCGCGACATGAGGGTGGTGACGCCGCCCACCACGGCCCAGCCGGCCAGCAGCAGGGAGACCTTGCCGTCGATGACCTGGTCAAGGGCGATGGTGGAGATGAACGTCCACACCGCCGCGGCGACGATGATGGCGACCGCCACGCGGTGGGCCTCGCTGAGCACGTCCCGGTCGGGGTGCTGCACCGTCGCGTAGAGCGACGACACGGCGTAGCTGGCCAGGACGGTGACCCACAGCGCCAGCGCGGCGACGCCGGAGATGCCGGCGGCGCCCTCCGGGCTGATGCCCGGGAGCGTGAGCGAGAGCAGTCCGAGGATGAACGCGTCGGAGAGGAACGCGAGGCGGGCCGTGCGGCCGGCGACGCGCGACGCCCGGTTGGCCGCCGACTCGAAGGGCGGAGGCTGTCCGTACAGGGAGACCCGACGCGCGAGGGTCGGGTTCTCGGTCACTCCGGTTACGTTCTCCATGCCATCCATCCGCCTGTCCGTGGTCTGATGGCAACGTATTTTCGGAACGCCGCGGCACCAACCCCCGGACGGTTAGGTCGCTACTGGACTCTGGACGGTGCCCGCGTCGACGCGGGGTGCGGAGGGGCGTGACAGGGGGGGTCGGAGGGCCCCCGAAACGCCATTCCGACGCGGTTCAGGCGGTTGCGCCGACCGCCTCGGCGATCATGTCGCCGGCGGCCGCCGCGGACCGCTCCAGGGTGAAGTTCCGCTCCAGCCGCTCCCGCGCCGCGACGCCCATCGCGCGGCGCCGGTCCTCGTCGCTCAGCACGTCGATGATGCCCTCGGCGAGGGCGGTCGGTTCCTTCGGCGGCACCAGCCGGCCGGTGACCCCGTCCTCGATCATCTCCGGGAGCCCTCCGACCGCCGTGCAGACCGCAGGGACCCCCATCGCCATGGCCTCGAGGATGGCGTAGGGGAAGCACTCGATGGTGAAGCTGCTGAGGACCACCACGTCGAGGCTGGCCAGGACGTCCTCGACGTCCGACCGCAGGCCGGCGAACACGACCCGCTCCTCCAGGCCCAGCTCGCGCGTGAGCGCCTCCAGCTCGGCCCGGCCCGGGCCGTCGCCGGCGAGCACGAAGCGCGCCGCCGGGATGCGGTCGGCCACGATCCGGGCCGCCCGGAGGAACGTGGCGTGGTCCTTCTCGGGGCGGAAGACCGCGAGGATGCCCACGACGCGGTCGCCCGGCTGGATCCCGAGCCCCGCGGCCGCCGCCGGGCGCTCGCCGGCGGGCGGCGCGTAGGGGAACGCTCCGGGGTCCACGCCGTTGTGGATCACCCGGATCTTGCGCTCGGGCCACCCGAGGTCGCCGGTGAGGTAGGGCACCTGGCCGTACGCGACCGCGAAGTAGCGGTCGGTCACCGGGTCGAGGAGCCGCTCCGACACCACCTCGAGCGCGCTGCGGTCGATGTGCCCGGTGTTGTGCTTCCAGCAGGATCACCGCGGGCACGCGCGCGATGGTGGCCGCCGTCCGGCCCAGGATGTCGGCGTTGAGGCCGCGCGTGATGACCGCGTCGGGCCGGAACCGGCGCATGATGCGCACGAGCCGAAGGAGCGCCGTCGGCGCCTGGCGCGTCCCGGACCCGAGCGACAGCGCCGGCACGCCGGCCCGCACGACGTCGCCGAAGAGGGGGCCCTCCTCCTTGATGCAGACCACCCGCGCCTCGAAGCGCTCGGGGTCCAGCGCGGGCGCCAGCGTGGCGATGTGCCGCTCCGCGCCACCGATACCAAGGTTGGGGGTCACGAACAGCACGCGTATACGGTCGGGGGGACGTTGGCATATCCGCGGCTACAGTAGCTTCCGTGAGCCTGCGGCGAGCAACAGGACGCGGCACGGCGTGGGCGTTCATCGGCTATCTCGCCCACTACGGCGTCACCTTCGTCTTCACCGTCATCACGGCGCGGCTGCTGTCGCCCGAGGTGTTCGGGATCATGGGGCTGGCCGTGGTGGTGATCGCGGTCGGCACCCTCCTCGCCGACTCGGGGACCCAGGCCGCGCTCGTCCACCGCGAGGACGACGACGACCTGGACGTGGCCGTCAACACGGCCCTCATCTCGACGCCGCTGGCCGGGCTCGGCGCGGCGGCCCTCGGCATCGCGGCCGCGCCGCTGCTGGCGTGGTTCTACGGCGAGTCGCAGGTGTTCGCGGTGGCGGCCCTCCTGTCGGGCGTGCTCTTCGTGCGGTCCTTCGGCCTCGTCCCCGACGCCCTGCTGCAGCGGCGCCTCCAGTTCAAGTGGCGCCGCGCGGTCGTCGAACCCGCTGGCGGCCTTCGTCGGCGGCGCGACCGCCACGATCCTCGCGCTGGCCGGGGCCGGCGTCTGGTCGCTCGTCGCGATGTGGTACGCCAACACGCTGACCGTCGTGCTCGGATCGTGGTTCCTGGTGCGCTACCGGCCGCGCCTGCGGCTGGCGAGCTTCGCCATGTGGCGCCAGCTCGCGCATTACGGGCGCAACATCCTCGGCGCCCACACGGTGCAGCTCGCGTTCGGCTACCTCGACACGCTGACGGTGGGGCGCACCCTGTCGCCCACGTTCGTCGGGTGGTACGGCGCCGCCACCCGGCTGGCGATCCTGCCCGCCCAGGCGACCACGTACGTGGCGGGCGCGGCCCTGTTCCCGGCGTTCACCAGGATGCGCGACGACGTCCCGCGGCTGCGCGCCGCGTTCCTCGAGGCCATCCGGTACATCGCCCTGCTGGCCTTCCCGCTGTTCGCCATCCTGGCGGTGATCTCCGAGCCGTTCGTGGTCGTCCTCTTCGGCGAGCAGTGGCGGCCGACCGGCCCGGTGCTGGCGGTGATGATGCTCTGGGTCCTGCCGCTGTCGCTGTTCGAGCCGTCCATGGAGCTGTTCAAGGCGATCGGCCAGCCGGGCCGCGTCTTCCGGCTGGCGATCGTCAAGTTCGTGTCGTTCGCCGTGTACCTCTCGATCATCTGGGCCCTCGACTGGATCACCCTGGAGCGCGTCGCCGCGGGCCTCGGCCTGTCGGCGGCCATCGGCCTCGCGTTCACGGTCCCGGGCGTGTGCCGCGCCACCGGCTCGACGCCGCTCCAGCTGTGGCACGCCGTGCGCCCGGCCGTGGGAGGCGCGCTCGTCTCGGCGGTGGCCATGTACGCCTTCTCGTGGACCGTCCTCGGGGACATCGAGGACCACCGCACCCTGTTCGGGGTCAACCTCGGGCCGGTCGTGCCGGTCCTCCTGATGGCGCTGGTCGCGGCGGTCGGCGTGGTGGTGTTCGCCCTGGCGGTCGAGGTGCTCGACCGGGGGTCGCTGCGGCGGCTCAGGAGCGAGGGCTCAGCGATCTTCGGCCGCTCGGGCGCCACGGCCGGCTCCTAGTGTCCCGAGTCGGAAATCGCGTGGCCGTTCCCGGCTGCATCCCATCGCGATGCGGCGTCCTCGACCCCGGCGATGGAACCACCATCGCCGGGGATCTGCGTCCTTGCCTCGCGGGGGATTCGCTCGGGAACTGCATACGAACTTCCGACTCAGGACACTAGTGCGGCGCCCGCGCGGGGCCTCCGGGCTCCTGGCCGCGTGCATCATCGCCGTGCTCGCCCTGGTCACGGCCTGCTCCGGCGACGGGCCCGCCCCCCTGGGCGAGCCGGTGCCCGAGCTGCCCGAGGTCCCCGGCGGCGCCCCGCGGCTCGCCGTGGCCTGGCTCGTCCACGACGACCTCGACCCGGATGCGCTGGCGCGGTTCGACATCGTCATCGCCGACATGGAGTGGACCCACCGCGACCCCGCGGGCCTGCGCCGCATCCGCGCGGAGAACCCGGACGTGACCCTCCTGGCCTACGTGGGCAGCGAGGAGATCATGGACCCCGACACCCTCGCGTCGGTGTCCGACGGCTTCCGCTTCCGGAAGCAGATCGCCGCGGGGATCGACCCGTCCTGGTACCTGAAGGACGGCGAGGGCGCGCCGGCCGTCTTCTATCCCGGCACGTGGATGCTCAACCCCACCACCGGCTGGCCCGACCACCTCGCGCGCTTCGTGTCGCGCAACGTCCTCTCGTCGGGGCTCTGGGACGGCGTCTACTACGACAACGCGTGGTCCAGCCCGGACTGGCTCGAGGACGGCGACATCGACCTCGACCGGGACGGGCGCGCCGACGGCGACGAGCACGGGCGGCGGTGGATCGCCGAGACGTGGAACGACGCCATCGTGCGCCTCTTCGACCGCACCCGGCGGCTCGCCGGCGACGACATCGTGCTGATGGGCAACGGCAGCGCCGCCGGCTACGAGGCCTACGGCAGGCGCTACTCGCCCCGCCATCACGAGTACCTGAACGGCGCCCTCGACGAGCACTGGCCCACGCTCAACCGGAGCTGGCCGGATGCGATCCGGAGGGCGGAGGGCTGGCTGGCGCGGGCGCGCCCCAAGGCGTTCTTCACGATCCAGGCCGACCCCGGCGGCGCCGCGTCCCCGACGGCCGACCTGCGCGGCATGCGGTTCGCGCTGGCCAGCGCGCTCCTCGCCGAGTCCCACTTCGCCTACGACCGGGGCAACCACGGCCAGGACGACTGGTGGTACGACGAGTACGACGGCGGCGGGGTGGGCCGCGGCTACCTCGGGAGCGAGGCCGGGCCGCGGACGCGGCTGGAGGGCGGCGTCTGGTCCCGCGAGTTCGACGGCGGGCTCGCGGTCGTGAACCCCACCGACCAGGAGCAGACCGTGCCCCTGCCCGGCGGGCCCTGGGAGTTCATCCGCGGCACGCAGGACCCCGAGGCGAACCCCGGGGGGCCGGCGACGGAGGTCACCCTGGCCCCGCGCGACGGGCGGATCCTCCTGCGCGCCGGCGGCGCGGACGCCGCCCGCACCACCACCGCGGGCTAGGCGGGGGGCTCCCCCGGGCCGCCGGACGCGGGCCGTGCCGCCTCGCACCAGACGCCGCTGGCGATGAGCGTCGCCTGCGGGTGGCGGTCCATCCAGCGGTCGGCGAACTTCAGTGGCAGGAAGAGCAGGTCGGTGATCACCCGGGCGCCGCGGTAGACGCGGTCGCTGCGCACCGAGACGAACATCGCCGTGAAGTGCGACCCGATCCACGCCATCGCGGACGCCGGGCCCACCGACACGCCGCTGTCGCGGACCTCGAACCCGAGCTGCTCCAGCCGCGTCCGCAGGCCCTGCTCGGTGAAGCGGCGGTAGTCGCCGGGCGAGGGGTGGTAGGGCTGGAGGAACGGCACGTCGATCAGCACCCGGCCGCCGGGGCGGAGCACGCGCATGATCTCCAGCAGCGTGGCGTCCGCGTCGCGGACGTGCTCGAGCACCGCCTCCAGGATCACGCCGTCGAAGGCGCCGGAGGGGATCGGCAGGCGCTCCGAGGTGGCGAGCGCGTGGATCGTCGACGCCGGGAAGACGTCGAGGTTCAGCACGTTCGGCCCGTAGTCGGTGGCGCCGGCGCCGATGTTCACCACCGACGCGTCCGGCGGCAGCGACGCGACGAAGTCGTGGATGCGCCGGCGGCCGGTGGGCGACTGGTGGACCAGGCTCGGCTGGAGCTTCGCGCGGACCTTCTGCGCGAACCCGCGGACGGGGCGCGGCAGGCGGTCGAGCATCGACGGGGGCGGCGGGTCGTAGACCTGCTCGGCCGTGCCGGTCGAACTCATCCACCGGGAACAGGACCGGCACGTCCGCCTGGACGGCGTACGTCACGCCGCAGTCCTCGCAACGGGGACCGGCGCCGTTCCACCCGAGCGCGCCCTGGCAGGTGGGGCACACGAGCAGCGCCTGGGGATCGACCGTTCGCATTTCGTGCCTCCCCGCCCCTGAGGACGTTTGCAGGTTCAGCTCATCCCGAGCAGCAGCAGCCCGAGCAGGAGGGCGCCGACGCTCAGCGCGACGAGCTCCGCCCGATGCGACCGGGTGAGGCCGATGACCGCGTCCATCCGGTGTGAGCGTCCCGTGGCGCCGGCGGTCGCCGTGGCCCGGTGGGCCGTCGCGGCGTAGGGCAGCACGGCCGCCAGCGCGCTGGCGGCGCTCAGGACGAGGAACAGCAGGAAGCCGATGCGGCCCCAGCCGTTGCCGCTGCCCGCGGATGCGGAGGCGGCGCCGGGGTCGGCCGCCTTCGCGGCGGCGGTGACCCCCTCGCTCACGGCGTCGGACCGCTCGACGGTGTTCGCGACCGCCAGGAAGGTCGCTTCGCGATGCCGGCGGTTGGCGCGTGCCTCGCGCTCGTTGCGGGCGAGCGCGGCGGCGGCCGCGGCGCGCCGCGCCCGCTCGGCGGCGGCGGCCCGCGCGGCGGCCCGGGCGGCCGCACGGCGTGCGAGCTCCGCGCGGCTGGGCCGCTCGGGAGTGGCCTGGTCGGGCGTCGTCTGGGTGTTGTCGGGGGTGCTCGGCGCCTGCGTCTGGGGCTCCGGCGTCGGCGTCGGCGTCGGCGTCGGAGTGGGGGTCGGGGTCGGCGTCGGCGTAGGGGTCGGCCGCGCCGGGGGCGCCTCCGTCGGTGGCGGCGGATCCGGCCCGCCGAGGCCGGCCTGCAGCGGAGCGACGAATGGGCGGGCCGGAGCCAGCCAGACGGGCGAGGTCAGGATGACCGCACCCAGGATCGCGACGAGCGCCGCGCGAACCCATGAACCCAATGCGTTCGCCTTCGTCGTGGGAGCTGAGGAGAGGATCGAGGATACCGGAACGGTCCCCGGTGGCACACGCCACCGGGGACCCTTCCGACTATCGGCGCGTCAGCGGATCTTCACGACCCGCGTGGCCGACGTCCGGGCCTTGATCTTGGTCGTGCCGAGGAAGCGGGCGCTCACGCGCACCGTCTTCGCGCTGCCGACCTTGCCGGACTTGAGCTTCAGCGTCGCGGTGTAGCGGCAGGCGCCCTTGCGCTTGGCCAGCTTCGCCGTGGTCGACGCGACGGTCGTCTTGCCGGCCTTCGCCGACACCTGGACGCGGCCGGTGCAGCCGGCGACGCCCTTGGCGGGCTTCACGGTCCCGCCGACGACCAGTCGGCTCGCGAGGCCCGTCTTCGGGAAGCGGGCGACGGAGATGCCGACCGCGCCGGAGTTGACCTTCACGACCCCGCCGCCACCGCCGCCACCGCCCGCCGCCGCCGTGGCGGTGACGGTGAAGGTGACCGTGGCCGCGCCGCTGCGCAGGCCGCGCGAGTCCTCGGCGAAGTAGGTGAGGGTGTCCGTGCCGGTGAACCCGGCGCGCGGGGTGTACGTCAGGCGGGCGCCGGAGACCGACGCGGTGCCGTTGGACGGGCCCGAGGCGATCGTGAACGTCCGCGCGGCGGTCGCCGCGGCGGGCGCGGCGCCGGTGCCCCGCCGGCCGAGCACCAAGGGGTTCACGACGTTCGCGGTCAGGTCCACGCCGACGGCGGTGCCGGCGGTCGTGGAGGCCGTGCGGTTCGTGACGGTGACGCCGGGGATGCCGATGGTCTGGCTGCTCGAGTTGTTGCCGGGCGCGGAGTCGCTGATGCCGGGATCGATCGTCGCGGTGACCGTGGCCGTACCCGGCGCGACACCCGTGATGTTGAAGTAGCCGTTCGCGGCGCCCTGCACGACGGCGTCACGCCACGCCGGCGGAGATGCCGGAGACGAAGCCCGCGGCCGACCCGGCGGCCGTGGTGCAGCCCGGCCGTGACGAACGTCGGCCGGTGCACCGGGGGACGGCTCGGTGTTGTCGATCCAGCAGACGGGACCGAGCTGGCTCGGGATCGCCGCGCCCCCGGCGGGGGTCAGCGTGTAGTTGACGAGGCCCTGGACCCCGAAGACGAAGTTGCCGCCGGGGCCCTGCTGGTCGCCGACGAGCTGGACGCCGGGGATCGAGGCGCCGACGGTGCCGTCGACATCCTGCTTCGCCTGGACGACCGGGTTCTGCGATCGTGCCGCCCGCGGCGGAGCCGGCACGATCTTGAGCGCGCCGCCGCCGTTGTTCGAGCAGCTGGGCGGAGTGGAAGTAGTGCGCGGCGTAGGTTCCGCCGTCAACGCTCGTCTCGACGTACCACTGTCGCCGGCCGCAGCGGATTCGCGCTGTCCGGGCGCGTCGATGAACGGTTGCAGGTCCGGTGGGGCGGCGGCGGCGAGCGATGCCGCCGCGCCGAGGGCGGCCAATGCGGCCAGGCCCGGGATGAGGTGCTTCGTAAGCGGCTTCATGCTGAAACGCTACGCAATGACACAGCGCAGCGGATCAGTCGTTCGGTTAGACCTCTATGAGACTTTTGCGTGCGGGGGGGCGGCGCCTGACCGGACGGTCAGCGGACCGGCACCGGCGGCACGACGACGCGCTCGGCCGGGAGCTCGGCGAGCACCCCGGCGACGTCCGCGGCCGGGACCTCCTGCCGGTCCACGCGCACGAAGAGCACCCCGAAGCGGGTCACCAGCTCCGACGCGACCGCGACGAAGATGGCGCCGGAGCCGAGCAGCTCGAGGTTCTCCTCGAGCGCGATCGTGGCGGCGTCCCCGCCGAGGAGCGCGGACAGCTCGACCGCCATCACCAGCACGTAGCAGCACAGCCCGCCGATGCCGATGACCGCGAGCGGCCGCGGCAGGTCGCGGACCGCCTTGATCAGCAGCCACACGCCCAGGATCGCGAACGGGGCGTAGGCGAGGGGCCAGATCGACACCTCGCCCGACCCGCCGCCGAGGGCGGTGCCCACGTCCTCGTGGATCGCCGCGACCTCCTCGAGCGACAGCCCGAAGAGCCCGATGCCGACGAGCGTCCAGGGGGCGACGGCGCGCCCCAGGAGCCGGTTGCAGCGCGCCAGTCCCAGCGCCGCGAGGCCCGCCACCAGGAACAGCGACGTCGACCACCACGTGGGGATGTTCAGCTCGCCGTCCATGTCGAACTGGCGCGTGCCCGGGACGTCGTGGACGTTCAGGGCGTAGAGGGCCGTGAGCGCGATCTGCATGCCCACCAGGACGACCACCACCCGCATGAGGGATGGCGGGATGTTGCGAATAGGGTTGTTCATGGGAAACGAAGGTAGACGGCGCTTCACAGGCCTGTAACCGCCATGGGTCCAGTTGTCACACCGGCTTCATCGGCGTAACGGGGCCCGGTCAGGAGTCCAGCGGCACCGCGACCTTCGTGCGGTGCCGCGGGGTCCCGGATCAGTGCGCGGCGGGCACCGGGACGGGGATCCCGGCGGCCTGCGCGTAGACGTCGAGCGTCGCACGCGCGACGGCCTCCGCCCGGAAGCGCTCGGCCTCGGTGCGGCACGCGTCGGCCATGCGGTCGCGCAGCGCGTCGTCGCCGAGGGCGGTGACCAGCCCATCCGCCAGGTCGGCCTCGTCGTCGGGGGTCGCGAGCAGGCCGGTGACGCCCTCCTCGACCAGGAACGGGATGCCCGCCGCCCGCGACGCGACGATGGGCAGGCCCATCGCCATCGCCTGCTGGATCGCCATCGGGGAGGACTCCTCCTTCGACGGCAGCGCCAGGATCGTCGCCTCGCCGTACTCGCGCCGCAGCTCCTCGTCGGACACCACGCCCAGGTGACGCACCGACGCCCCCATGTCCCGCCGCGCGATCTCGTCCTTCAGCGCCTGGAGGTAGCCGGGGTCGGCGGGGCGGCCCACCAGGTGCAGCGTGGCGTCGGGGCGCCGGCGCAGCACCTCCTCGAACGACCGCACCAGGACCATCACGTTCTTGCGGGGGCTCATCACGCCCACGAACAGCACGCGCCCCGGCACCGGACGGCGCGGGATCTCGTAGAAGTCGTCGTCGATCGGGTTCGCGACCATGTGCGTCCGGGCGCGGGTCATGTGCTCCACGGCCTCGAGGACGTAGGGGCTGATGATCACCAGGTCGCGGGCGCGCCCGAGGACCTTCCGCTCGAACCGCGCGTTCAGGCCGT
The DNA here is from genome assembly GCA_963749475.1 of Miltoncostaeaceae bacterium. Lineage (GTDB taxonomy): Bacteria > Actinomycetota > Thermoleophilia > Miltoncostaeales > Miltoncostaeaceae > Miltoncostaea. The sequence goes on along the minus strand of CAVVMP010000006.1, from coordinate 472,622 downwards.
TCCGCAGCCGGGCGCGGACGCGGCTGGCGGCGCTCGCGGTGGGGTCGGCGATGTGCTGCTCGCGGTAGATGATCCCGTGGAGGGTCACGACCGTGGGCAGGCCCACCGACAACGCGGCGCTGGCCAGGTGGGTCTGGCCCTGCACGTGCACGACGTCCGGGGCGAGGCGCCGCAGCGTCCGCTGCACGTGCCGCCGCTCGGTGAGGTAGGGGATGCTGCGGCGGCTCGACGACCCGTACGGCAGCAGGTGGAGCTCCAGCCCGTCCTCGCGGACGACGTCCGGCGCGGTGACCGCCGACGTGCACGTCACCAGCGTCAAGTCGGCCCCGGCGTCGCGCAGGCCGCGGACGAGCGCGACGGCCACGGCCTCGATCCCGCCGGTCGGGGGCCGCCCCGGGAGGGGGTACGGCCCCACCATGGCGACCCTCACGACGCGGGAGCGGTCTCGCTCAGCAGCTCCTGCAGGCCGTCGGCGAGCGCGACCTTCGGCTCCCAGCCGACCTCGTCGCGGATGCGGCTGATGTCGCTCAGGAGGTGCTGGCGGTCCAGGCGGCGGCGACGGCCGGCCTCGGAGACCACGGCGACGTCCCGGCCGAGGAGCCCGGAGAGCACCTCGATCAGGTCGGCGACGGAGTGCTCGCTGCCGGTGCCCACGTTGTACGACCGGTGCTCGGCGTGCTCGTGGGCCAGGAGCGCCATGAGCGCGTCGGCCACGTCGCCCACGTGCACGTAGTCGCGCTTCGGGGTCATGTTGCCGAGGCGGACGGGGTCGTCCCCGTCGAGCTGGGCGAGGATGTCCGGGATGACGTGCGGGTTGGTCTCGCCCGACCCGTACACGTTGAAGAAGCGGGCGCTGGTCACGGGCACGCCGGTCTCGGCGGCGAAGCTCTGGCCGAGGGCCTCCAGGGCGACCTTGGTCGCGCCGTAGATGTCCGTGGGCCCGGTCGGCTCGTCCTCGCGGCAGGCGGCGTCCTGGATCGGGTAGACGGCGGCGCTGGAGGCCATCACGATCCGCGAGACGCCCACGTCCTTCGCGGCCTCGAGCAGGTTGAACGTGCCGCCGACGTTGACGTCCATCGCCTCGTCGGGGTGCTGGTTGCAGTACGGGATGTAGTGGATCGCGGCGAGGTGCATGACCGCGTCCGGCGCGGCCTGGCGGAGCGCTGCGGCGACGCCCTCGCGGTCGCGCAGGTCCCCCTCCACCACTTCGAGGTCATCCCCGTCGGGCAGGTTGCGCGCCGACCCGGTCGCGTAGTTGTCGAACGTGACGACCCTGTTGCCGTCGGCGAGGAGCCGCTGGACGAGGTGCGGGCCGATGAACCCGGCGCCACCCGTCACGAAAACCGTCTTCCGCATGGTCACATCCTGTCGCTTGCGTCGTGAACCGAGTGTGGTGGACCTCGGCTCAGCGAGGCTAACCCAGGCCTCCGGGCCGTCCGCCCCCCACTCGTCTAGCTTGGGGCGCTGCCGGGCGGGCGGTACGGGGCCTGGACCCTCCGGCAGCCCCGCCCGCGTCCTCCCACGCCGCCAGCGCGCCGGCGGCGTTGACCGTCATGTCGGCGCCGAGCTCCTCCCACATGACCCGCAGTCCCTCCGGCGTGACGGGAACGAGGCGCGTCTCGGTGAACTCCGACGCGCTCAGCACCGCGGCGGGGCCGGCCCCGGGCGGCAGGGCGACGCGCACCGCGATGCACACGGTGGGGCTCAGGCGCACCAGGTTCACGGCCACGCCGAGCACGGCGGCGCGCCCCGCGGCGACGGACGGCCGCACCCCGGCCGCGGCGAGCAGGTCGGGAACCTCCTCGGCCAGCTCCCGCTCCACGGTCGCCCGCAGCGGCCGCGGGCCCCCGGACGGCTCCACCGCCCCCGCCACCAGGCCCCAGCGGCCGGGCTCGACAGCCAGGTCGGCGCGGCGCCGGCCGAGCAGCAACTGGCGCCCCCCGTCGTGGGCGACCTCCACCACGACGCTGATGCCCACCACCGACGCCCGGCCGCGGCCCTCGGCGACCGGATCCCCCGCGGCGCGCTCCACCAGGGGGCGCAGGCGGGCGGCGACCTCCGGGTCGGCCAGCGCGCCGCTGGTGGCGAGCATCGTCAGGTAGCCGGAGCGGCCCGCCACGACCCTGCCGCCGTCCAGGCGCCGGAACGCCAGCACCGGCCCGTCGAACGTCCGCGGCGCCCGGCGCAGCACCTCGTCCACGTGGGGCCGGCCGGCCGCGAGGACGTCCGGGTCGACCTCCACGGGGGCGCCGTCGTCGACCACCGTGTCCTCCATGGCCCGCGCCGGGGCGCGGAGGAGCCCGATGGGGAACGCGCGTCCGCCGCGGCGGACGGGCCGCAGGAGGGGGTGGTCGGCGGCGGGTCCGGGGGTCAGGCCGGGCGGGGCGTGCGGCGCCAGAACCGCGTGGTGCGGACGCAACACGCCTTCTCCTGGAGCTCGATCACCTCGGCCACCTCGATGAGGCCCTCGGCGATCAGCGGCTCCATCGCCTCCCCGATGACCTCCTCGGACATCGGGGCGTTCTCCGCCGGCGGCTCCGGCACGCGGGACGCCAGGGCGAAGACCTCGCCGGGCAGGCCGCACACCGGGCAGACCGGGTGCCGCAGCACCTCGCCGGTGACCACGAGCCCGTCGAGCGCGGCGGCGACGCCGGGCGCCGGGTCGGTGCCGAGCGTGCCGAAGGCGCCCTCGCCGACCACCCAGCTCACGGCGCCGGCCGTGTGCCAATCGGGCCCCTCGGCGAGCGCCGCGAGGATCGCATCGTTCACGTCGGGTCCGCCTCCCGGCTCGCGCGCCCTCGGGTCATCGGCGGCGGACTCTACCCAACCCGCGGTCAGCCGGTCGAGGGGGGTCCGTAGCCGACGTTGTCGATGCGCGTCGTGTTGCCGTTCGTCTCGACGCCGCCCGCCAGCTGGCCGGTGTAGGTGGTGTCGGTCACGGCCCCGAGCGAGACCCAGTTCGTGCCGTCGCCGGACCGGAAGGCCTCGACGGTGGTGGCGTCCGCCATCAGCGCCAGCCAGCTGCCGGCGGCGATCGGCGAGCTCGACGCGCCCTTCAGGAACGTGGCCGAGCCGTTGGTCCAGCGCTGGAGCTGGAAGGAGTCGGTGCTGCCGCGCTGCAGGCGCAGGGTGTAGCCGCTCGGGTTGGCGCCCATCCCGCCGGACACGAGCCAGGCGAACAGGATGCTCCCCGACGCCGGCGGCGTGGTCACCTGGAAGCGGATGCCCACGGGCCGGGCCGACGTCGCGGTGAGGTGCGCGTCGGTCCAGCCGGTCGTGGACGGGCCGGCCGTGTTGGACAGCCGCTTCCAGCCCGGCTGCCCGGCCCAGATGGGACCGCTCGCCCACGCCGGGCCGGGCGGCGGGCCGGTGTCGGCGCCGGTGAAGGTGTCCACGACCGGGAGCAGGTTGGGGTTCCTGGGCGCCGGGGCGCCGGAGGTGACGGTGACCGAGGCGCTGCCCGCGACGCCGGACGCCGTGTCCGTCGCGCGGACGGTCACCGCCCCGGCGGGGACCGCCGCCGGGGCGGTGTAGAGCCCGCTCGTGCTGATGGTGCCGACGGTGGCGTTGCCGCCCGTCACGTTGTTGACCGACCACACGGGCGTGGCCGACGACCCGGTGACCGTCGCGGTGAACTGCCGGGTCGCGCCGGTCGCCACGCTCGCCGAGGCGGGCGACACCGTGACCGTCACCGGCGGCGGCGCCTGGGTGACCGTCACGGCGGCCGTGTCGTTCGCGCCGGAGGCGGTGTCGGTGGCGCGGACGGTGACGGCGCCGGAGGGCACGGCGGCGGGGGCGGTGTAGAGGCCGGCGGCGCTGATGGTGCCGACGGTGGCGTTGCCGCCGGTGACGCCGTTCACGGACCACACCGGCGTCGCCGAGGAGCCCGTGACCGCCGCGGTGAACTGCTGGGTGGCGCCCGTCTGGAGCGATGCCGTCGCAGGCGTCACGTCCACCGTCACGGGCGGGGGCGCCTGGGTGACCGTCACGGAGGCGGTGTCGTCGGCGCCGGAGGCCGCATCGGTCGCCACGACCGTCACCACGCCGGACGGCACGGCGGCGGGCGCCGTGTAGAGGCCGGAGGCGCTGATGGTGCCGATCGTGCTGTTGCCCCCCGTGATGCCGTTGACCGACCACACCGGGGTCGCCGAGGAGCCCGTCACCGTCGCGGTGAACTGCCGGGTCGCGCCCGTCTGCACCGATGCGGTCGCGGGCGAGACGTCCACCGTCACGGCGGGGGGCGTCTGGCTCACGGTCACGGTGGCCGTGTCGTTCGCGCCGGAGGCGGTGTCGGTGGCGCGGACGGTGACGGCGCCGGAGGGCACGGCGGCGGGGGCGGTGTAGAGGCCGGCGGCGCTGATGGTGCCGACGGTGGCGTTGCCGCCGGTGACGCCGTTCACGGACCACACCGGCGTCGCCGAGGAGCCCGTGACCGCCGCGGTGAACTGCTGGGTGGCGCCCGTCTGCACGGTCGCGGTGGCCGGGGTGACGTCCACGGTGACCGGGGGCGGCGGCGCGGTGACCGTGACCGCGGCGCTCCCCGCCGTGCCCGAGGCCGTGTCGGTGGCCCGCACCGTGACCGTGCCCGACGGGACCGCGGCCGGCGCCGTGTAGAGGCCGGAGGCGCTGATCGTCCCGACGGTGGCGTTGCCGCCGGCGATGTTGTTCACCGACCAGGCCGGGGTGGCGGACGAGCCGGTGACCGTCGCCGTGAACTGCCGGGTGGCCCCGGTCTGCACCGATGCGGTCGCCGGCGACACGCTGACGGTGACCGGCGGCGGCCCCGAGTTGAGCTGGCCGTAGCCGACGTTGTCGATGCGGGTCCCGGGGCTGATGGTCTCGACGCCGCCGGTGAGCGGGCCGGGAAGGGTCGTGTCGGTGCTCGAGCCGAGCGACACCCAGGTGGTGCCGTCGGCGGAGCGGAACGCCTCGACGCCCGTGGAGTCGGCGATCAGCGCCAGCCACGAGCCCGCCGCGATCGGCGTGATCGACGTGCTCTTGAGGTTGGTCGCCGCCCCGGCGTTCCAGCGTTGGAGCGTGATGCCGTCGGTGCCGCCGCGCTGCAGGCGCAGCGCGTAGCCGCTCGGGTTGGAGCCGAGGCCGGACGACACCAGCCAGGCGAACATGATCCCCCCGGAGGGCGGCGGGGTGGTCACCTGGAACCTGATCCCGACCGGGCGGCCGAAGTTCGTGCTCAGGTGGGCGTCGTTCCACCCGCCGCCCGACGGGCCGGCCTGGTTGGAGATCCGCTTCCAGTTGGCCTGGCCGGACCAGATCGGGGTGTTCGCCCACGCCGGGCCGGGCGGCGGGCCCGTGTCCGCGCCGGTGAAGGTGTCCACCAGCGGCAGCCCGTTCGGGTCGCGCGGCGAGGGCGGGCCGGGGGTCGTGACGGTCACGTCCGCCGTGTCGTTCGCGCCGGAGGCGGTGTCGGTGGCGCGGACGGTGACGGCGCCGGAGGGCACCGCGGCGGGAGCCGTGTAGAGGCCGGCCGTGCTGATCGTGCCGACGGTGCCGTTGCCGCCGGTGACGCCGTTCACGGACCAGACCGGCGTGGCCGACGAGCCCGTGACCGCCGCGGTGAACTGCTGGGTGGCGCCCGTCTGCACCGAGGCGGCGGCCGGCGTCACGTCCACCGTCACCGGCGTGGGCGCGCCAACCGTGACCGACGCGGTGCCGAACGCGCCGGAGGCGGTGTCGGTGGCGCGGACGGTGACGGCGCCGGAGGGCACGGCGGCGGGGGCGGTGTAGAGGCCGGCCGTGCTGATGGTGCCGACGGTGCTGTTGCCGCCGGTCACGCCGTTGACGGACCACACCGGGGTGGCGCTCGACCCGGTCACCGTCGCGGTGAACTGCCGGGTGGCGCCGGTGGTGACCGTCGCGCTGGCCGGCGCCACGGACACCGTCACGCCGCCGGCGGGCTGCACGTTGACCGTCACGGTGGCCGGCGGCCCGGCCAGGCCGCGCGAGTCGGTGGCGCGGTAGGCGAACGTCGCGGTGCCGGAGAAGCCCCCCGCGGGAGTGAACACGACGTTCGCGCCGTTGACGGACGCCGTCCCCTGCGCCGCGGGCGGGGCGGTGGCGATCGAGTACGTGAGCGCCGTGGTGGACGCGGTGGTGAAGCAGGAGGCCTGGTACACGTCGCAGGTCGCGTTGACCCGCGATCGCACGTTGGCGCCGACCACGCTTCCCGACAGCGGGACGGTGACGGCCTGGCCCTGCGGCGTGGTCGCGCTGACCGGGTTCGCCTTGCCGCCCGGGATGATGATCGTGGGGCTCGTCATCGTGGTGTTGTTGGAGGTGTCGAACTCCTCGATGAGGTCGCGCGGGTTGACCTTCATCCACAGCCGGTAGTCCGTGCGCGGCTGGAGGTCCTGGACCTCGACCCACTGGTCCCAGAGCTGCGACGGGTACAGGTCCCCCTTGCCGGGGGCGATGCCCATGCGCAGCACGCCGGTGTAGCCGGGCTCACCCGGCCGGCAGTAGGTGCCGTCCACGAAGTACTTCGTGAAGCCGGCGGTGTCCCAGCTGTCGAAGAGGCAGAAGCCCGCCTCGTTCTTCACGCTGCTGACGAGGGTGCCGCCGCCGGAGTCGCGGAGCTGGTACTCGGCGGCGTACGGGAAGTGCCAGTGGTCGTGGCCGGTGGCCGACGAGTACGTGAAGTTGGCCCCGATGGCCCGGAGCGGTCCGGGCGGGGCGCTGTTCTTGTCGATCGGCGCCGACGTGGGCTCGCCGCCCGGCCAGATCTTCTGCGACGCCGCCAGGGAGCCGGCCGGCTTGTACAGGTCCAGCACGCCCGCGCTGGCGGAGTTCTGGATGACCGTGTCGAACCGGTACAGCGTCTTTCCCGGGGCGGTCTTCGCGTCCACGAACGCGTTGACCGTCAGGCCGTTCCCCGGCGGGAAGTAGCCGGTCAGATCGGGCGCGTCGGGGTTGCCCGCCGCGAGGCCCGCGGTGACGAGGAGCGCCGAGGCCGCGAGGCAGCTCCCGAGCGCGGTCAGGACGATTGTCCGAAGTCGTCTGAACGGCATCGCGCGGGCCACTTTCGTGCATCCCGCCTGGGCCGCGCAACCTGGACGATCGATTAGGAAATGCTCAGCTGATCACCGCCAGAACCGCCCCCGCGGAGACGGACTGGCCGGGCGCGACGCGGACCTCCTGGACGCTTCCCCCTGCACCGCGGGCACTTCGTTCTCCATCTTCATCGCCTCGACGATGCAGACGACGTCCCCGGCCTCGACCACCTGTCCCGGCTCGACGAGAACCTTCAAAACCGTACCCTGCATCGGTGTCACGACCTCACCCGGGGCGCCCCCGCCGCCGCCGCTGCCGCCCCGCGTGCGCTTCTCCTTCGGTGCACGCGCCGGCGCCGCCGGTCCCCGCCCCCGCCGGCGGGCGGCGTGTAGCGGAGCGCGACCTCGAAGCGGCGGCCCTCGACCTCGGCGGTGAACCGCCGCTCGGCCTGGGGCTCCGCCTCCGGCGCCTCGTCGCCCGGCACCGCCGGGCCGCCCTCCACGGCCGGGATCGGCGTGGGCTCATCCGCCAGCCGCGCGAGCAGCGCGTGGCAGGCGCCGCCGTCGATGAACTCCTGCTCCGACAGGAGCCACCGGTGGAACGGGATGAGCGTCGCGGGTCCCTCGACCACGTACTCCGACAGCGCGCGCAGCATCCGGCGGCGCGCCGTCTCGCGGTCGACGTCCCAGACGATGAGCTTCGCCACCATCGGGTCGTAGATGTCGGGGATGTCCGAGCCGGCCCGCACCCCCGAGTCGACGCGCACGCCCGGGCCCGACGGTTCGCGGTACGCGGTGATCCGGGCGGGGGAGGGCACGAACCGCTGGGACGCGTCCTCGGCGTTGATGCGGCACTCGAACGCGTGGCCCCGGGCGCGGACCTCCTCCTGGGTCACCGACAGCGGCTCCCCGGCGGCGACGCGGACCTGCTCGCGCACCAGGTCGAGCCCGGTGACCGCCTCGGTGACGGTGTGCTCCACCTGGATGCGGGTGTTCATCTCCAGGAAGAAGAACTCCTCGCCGGAGACGAGGTACTCCAGGGTGCCCGCGCCGCGGTAGTCCACCGCCCGGGCGGCAGTGACGGACGCCTCGCCCATCCGCCGGCGCAGGTCGTCCGACACCACGGGGCTGGGGGTCTCCTCCACGAGCTTCTGGTGGCGGCGCTGCACCGAGCAGTCCCGCTCGCCCAGGTGGATGCAGTTGCCGTGACCGTCGGCGAACACCTGGATCTCGACGTGCCGGGGCTCCGGGAGGTAGCGCTCGAGATAGACGGCGCCGTCGGCGAAGAAGCGCTCACCCTCGCGGACCGCGCCCTCGAACGCATCGGCCAGGCGGTCCGGCGTGAGGGCCACGCGGAAGCCCTTGCCACCGCCGCCGGCGCTGGCCTTCACGGCCACCGGGTAGCCGATCCGCTCCGCGATCGGCCGCGCGGCCTCGACGTCGGCCACCGGCTCGGTCACGCCGGGGACGATGGGGACGCCGGCCGCCTCCATCAGCTGCCGGGCGCCGGTCTTCGACCCCATCGCGTCGATCGCGGACGGCGGCGGGCCGATCCACGTGATGCCCGCCTCGCCGAGCGCGCGGGCGAAGCCGGCGTTCTCGGCCAGGAAGCCGTAGCCGGGATGGACCGCCTCGACCCCCGCCTGGGCGCAGACCTCGAGGATCCTCGGGATCTTCAGGTAGCTCTCGGACGCCGGGCCGGGGCCGAGCAGGTACGCCTCGTCGGCGTGCTGCACGAACATCGCGTCGCGGTCGACCTCGCTGTAGACGGCGACTGACGGGATCCCCATCTCCCGCAGCGTGCGGAACACGCGGACCGCGATCTCGCCGCGGTTCGCCACCAGGACCTTCGCGAACATCAGCCGACCCCCCACGGCGCGCCGTCGTCCTTCAGGTTGCCCGGCACGTCGGCCGACTCGAGCATCGCGGCGCGGCGCCAGCGGGAGCGGTAGGCCGGCGGGAGCGGGTCGGCGGCCGGGCCCGACTCCGACTCGACCACGGCGATGGCCGCCGCGGTGATCGCAGCCAGGGCCGCCGGGCCGGGCGCTCCGCCCGACAGCACCGCCATCGGACCCGTCACAGCGGGATGTTCCCGTGCTTGCGGCGGGGCCGCAGCTCGCGCTTGGTGAGCGACACCTCCAGCGAGCGGATGAGCCAGGGCCGCGTCTCCTCGGGCGCGATCACGTCGTCCACGTAGCCGCGCTCGGCCGCGATGTACGGGTTGGCGAAGCGCTCGGTCGTAGTCGGCGATCAGCCCGGCGCGGCGCGCCGCGACGTCCTCGCCGGCCGCCTCGGCCTGCTGGAGCTCGCGCCGGAAGACGATGTTCACCGCGCCCTCGGCGCCCATCACGGCGATCTCCGCCGTCGGCCACGCCGCGTTGAAGTCGGCGCCGACGTGCTTGCTGGCCATGACGTCGTAGGCGCCGCCGTACGCCTTGCGGGTGATGACCGTCAGCTTCGGCACCGTCGCCTCGCTGTAGGCGTACAGCAGCTTGGCGCCGTGGAGGATGATCCCGTTGAACTCCTGCTGCGTGCCGGGGAGGAAGCCGGGCACGTCGACCAGCGTCACCAGCGGGATGTTGAACGCGTCGCAGAAGCGCACGAATCGCGCGCCCTTGATCGAGGCGTCGATGTCGAGCACGCCGGCGAGCGACTTGGGCTGGTTGCCGACGATCCCCACGACGTGGCCGGCCAGGCGGGCGAACCCGATCACGATGTTCGGCGCGAAGAGCGGCGCCACCTCGAGGAAGTCGCCGTCGTCGACGATGTGCTCGACCACCTCGACCATGTCGTACGGCTTGGTGGGGGCGTCGGGGACGATCGACGCCAGCTCGGGCGCCCGGCGGTCGGACGGGTCGGCGGGCGCGAGGAACGGCGGGGCGTCGAGGTTGTTCTGCGGCAGGTACGACATCAGCTCGCGCACCATCTCCAGGCACTCGGGCTCGGAGTCGGCGGCGAACTGGCACACGCCGGAGCGGGTGGCGTGGCTCTGGGCCCCGCCGAGCTCCTCCATCGTCACGTCCTCGCCGGTCACCGTCTTGATGACCTCGGGGCCCGTGATGAACATGTGGCTCGTCTCGCGGACCATGAAGATGAAGTCCGTGATGGCCGGGCTGTAGACGGCCCCGCCGGCGCAGGGGCCGAGGACCACGGAGATCTGGGGGATCACCCCGCTGGCCCGGACGTTGCGGAAGAAGATGTCCGCGTAGCCGCCCAGGCTCACCACGCCCTCCTGGATGCGGGCGCCGCCGGAGTCGTTGATCCCGATCACCGGGCAGCCCATCCGGACCGCCAGGTCCATCACCTTCACGATCTTCTCGGCGAACACCTCGCCGAGGCTCCCGCCGAAGACGGTGAAGTCCTGGGAGAAGACGAAGACCTTGCGGCCGTCGATGGTGCCGTGGCCGGTGACCACGCCGTCGCCCCAGGGGCGCGAGTCCTCGAGGCCGAAGCCGTGCGCCCGGTGGCGCGTGAACATGTCGAGCTCCACGAAGCTGCCCGGGTCGAGCAGCAGGTCGATCCGCTCGCGGGCGGTCAGCTTGCCGCGGGCGTGCTGGCGCTCGACGGCCGCCTCGCTGCCCGCGTGGAAGGCCTCGTCGCGGAGCGCGTCGAGGCGGGAGCGCTTCTCCTCGGCGCTCAACCCCGGGCTGCCAGGATCCGGTCGTACTCCCCGAACTCCTCGCGCAGCACCCCGCAGACCTCGCCCACGGTGGCGCGCGCCCGCAACGCCTCGCGCATGGGGTACAGCAGGTTGTCGCTCCCGCGTGCCGCCGCGCGGACGTCGTCGAGGCGCGCGGACACGGCGGCGGCGTCGCGGGCCTCGCGCAGAGCGGCGATGCGGGCCACCTGCTCCGCCTCGATCCGCTCGTCGATCCGGAGGATCTGCACCGGCTGCTCGTCGTCCTCGCGGAGCGCGTTGACCCCGACCACCGTCCGGGAGCCCTCCAGCACCTCCTCGTGGTTGCGGAACGCGGCGTCGCCGATCGCCTCGCGCATCCACTCGATGCACTCGACGGCGCCGCCGCGGCGGTCGACCTCGGCGATCATCTCGCGGGCCCGCTCCTCGATCTCGGCGGTCAGGCGCTCCACGTACCAGGAGCCCCCGAGCGGGTCGACGGTGTCGGTGATGCCCGACTCCGCGGCGATGACCTGCTGGGTGCGCAGCGCCAGCTTGGCCGACTCCTCCGTCGGGAGGGCCAGCGCCTCGTCGAACCCGTTGGAGTGGATCGACTGGGCGCCGCCGAGGGCCGCCGCCAGCACCTGCAGCGCCACCCGCACCACGTTGTTGCGCGGCTGCTGGGCGGTGAGCGTGCTGCCGCCCGTCTGGGCATGGAAGCGCAGGCTCATCGCGCGGGGCTGGGTGGCCCCGAAGCGGTCGCGCATGATGTGCGCCCACAGGGAGCGGGCCGCCCGGAACTTGGCGACCTCCTCCATCAGGTTGTTGTGGGCGTTGAAGAAGAACGAGAGCCGCGGCGCGAACCGGTCGACCTCCAGGCCCGCGGCGATGGCGGCGTCGACGTAGGCGATGCCGTTCGCCAGCGTGAACGCCACCTCCTGGACCGCCGTCGAGCCGGCCTCGCGGATGTGGTAGCCGCTGATCGAGATGGTGTTCCACTTCGGCAGCTCGGCGTCGCAGTACGCGAACGTGTCGGTCGTGAGCCGCATGGAGGGGACCGGCGGGTACACGTAGTTCCCGCGCGCGACGTACTCCTTGAGGATGTCGTTCTGGATCGTCCCGCGGAGCTCGCGCGGGTCGGCGCCGCCCTCCTCCGCCACCAGCTGGTAGAGCAGCAGCAGCACGGCGGCCGGGGCGTTGATGGTCATGCTCGTCGAGACCCGGTCCAGCGGGATGCCGTCGAACAGGCGCGCCATGTCGTCGATCGAGTCGATCGCCACGCCCACGCGGCCCACCTCGCCGGCGGCCAGCGGGTCGTCGGAGCCCATGCCGAGCTGGGTGGGCAGGTCGAACGCGGTCGACAACCCGGGGGCGCCCGCCGCGAGCAGGTAGCGGAAGCGGGCGTTCGTCTCCTCGGCCGTGGCGAAGCCCGCGTACTGGCGCATCGTCCACGCCTTCTCGCGGTACATCGTGGGGTGCACGCCCCGGGTGAAGGGGAACGACCCGGGCTCCCCGAGCCGCCCGGCGAGGTCCAGGCCCTCGACGGCCGACGGCCCGTAGACGCGTTCGACCGGGATGCCCGACTCGGTCGAGCGCTTCGTCTCCACGCCGGTCTCCGCCACGTCGCCTCCGCGCGATCCGCGTCGTCCGCCACCCGCCGTCCCGCCCGGGGGCCGCAGGACGCTACCACACCGGTAGGATCCCGCCCGGTTCCGGGCCGGGCGGCAGGTGCGCCCGTGCCTCCACGAGAGCGGAAGGACAACGGTTGGATCTGTACGAGTACCAGGGCAAGCAGATGCTCGCTCGCCACGGGATCCCGGTGCCCGACGGCCGGGTCGCCACGACCCCCGCCGAGGCGCGCGCCGCGGCCGAGGAGATCGGCGGCACCGTGGTCGTCAAGGCGCAGGTCCGGGTGGGCGGCCGCGGCAAGGCCGGCGGCATCAAGCTCGCCGTCGACCCCTGACGAGGCCGAGGCCCGCGCCTCGGAGATCCTCGGCATGGACATCAAGGGCCACCTGGTCGAGCGGGTCTGGATCGAGGCCGGGTCGAAGATCGCGAAGGAGTACTACCTCTCGGTCACCTTCGACCGCGGCACGAAGAAGCCGCTGGTGATGCTGTCCGCCGAGGGCGGCGTCGACATCGAGGAGGTCGCGGCCAACCGGCCCGAGGCGCTCGCGCGCCTGCACATCGACCCGCTCGTCGGGCTCCAGCCGCACGACGCCCGCTGGCTCTGCTTCCACGCCGGCATCGACACGGAGGCGATCTCCGGCACCGTCGCGATCATCCAGAAGCTCTACGCGGCGTTCGTCGGCCTGGACGCGATGCTCACGGAGATCAACCCGCTGATCCTCACCGAGGACGGGAAGGTGATCGCGCTCGACGCGAAGGTCACCACCGACGGCAACGCGGCGTACCGCCACGACGAGATGGCGGAGTTCCGTGAGACCACCACGGACGACCCGCAGGAGAAGGCCGCCCAGGAGAAGGGCGTCACCTACGTCAAGCTCGACGGCGACGTCGGCATCCTCGGCAACGGGGCCGGCCTGGTGATGAGCACCCTCGACGTGGTCGCCCTCGCGGGCGGCACGCCCGCGCAACTTCCTGGACGCGGGCGGCGGCTCGAAGGCCGACGAGGTGGTCACCGCCCTCGAGGTGCTCCTCTCCGACCCGAAGGTGAAGGTGCTGCTGGTCAACATCTTCGGCGGCATCACCCGCTGCGACGAGGTGGCCGAGGGCCTCCTGACCGCGCTGGCCAACCTCGGCGCCACCCTGCCGATCGTGGTGCGCCTGGACGGCACCAACGAGGAGGAGGGCCGGCGGATCCTGAGGGAGCGGGCGCCGTCCAACGTCGTCGTCGAGACCACCATGCTCTCGGCCGCGGAGCGGGCCGTCAGCCTCGTGGGGGAGGCCGCATGAGCATCCTGGTCAACGCGGACACGAAGCTCGTGGTCCAGGGCATCACGGGGCGCGAGGGCGCATTCCACGCCGGGCGCAACAAGGCCTACGGCACCCAGGTCGTCGCCGGCGTCACGCCGGGCAAGGGCGGCCAGGACGTCGACGGCATCCCCGTGTTCAACACGCTGAAGGACGCGGTGGAGGAGACGGGGGCGAACGCCGCGATGGTGTTCGTGCCGCCGCGCTTCGCCGCCGACGCCCTCTACGAGGCGGTCGACAGCGACGTCGGCCTGATCGTGTGCATCACCGAGGGCATCCCCGCGCACGACGTGCTGCGCGTCTACACCGAGCTGAAGCGGGGCGACCAGGTCCTGGTGGGCCCGAACTGCCCGGGCATCATCAGCCCGGGGGTCGCGACGGTCGGGATCATGCCGACCCAGGTGTTCACGCCCGGCCGCGTGGGCCTCGTGAGCCGCAGCGGCACGCTCACGTACCAGATCTCCAAGGAGCTCTCGGACATGGGCATCGGCCAGAGCACCGTCGTCGGCATCGGCGGCGACCCGGTGGTCGGCAGCTCGTTCATCGACATCCTCGGGCACTTCGAGGCCGACCCCGACACCGACCTGGTGGTGATGGTCGGCGAGATCGGCGGCGCCGAGGAGGAGAAGGCGGCCGACTTCATCACGTCGCAGATGTCGACCCCGGTGGTGGCCTACATCGCCGGCTTCCAGGCGCCGCCCGGCAAGCAGATGGGCCACGCCGGCGCGATCATCACCGGCTCGTCCGGCACCGCCGCCGCCAAGAAGGAGGCCCTCGAGGCCAACGGCGTGCGCGTGGGCACCAGCCCGACCGAGACCGCGCAGATCGCCCGCGAGGCGCTCGGCGCGTAGGAGCACGGCCCCCGCCGGCCCGTCACCGGGCCGGCGGGGATCGCTGCCTCAGCCCGTCGAGAGCAGGCGGGTGGTGTAGCGGACGCCCTCGGTGGTCTTCAGGCCGAGGACCACCCGCACCGGCTTGCCGGTGAACCTGACGGGGAGCACCAGCTTGCACGCGACCTTGCCGGCCACCTTCTTCGTGATCGTGCAGCGGGCGACGACCCTGCCGCCGCGGATGGCCGCGATGTTCGACGTCCCGCCCGCCATCGCCGTGCTGCGCACGAGGATGGTGTGGCCCTTCCGCTTCAGGGACGTGCCGGTGTAGAGCCGGTTGTCGCTGGTCACCACGCCGGGGGCGCCGGGGATGCTCGGGCCGGAGCCGGGCGTGAGCGGCGCGGGCCGCGGGGTCGCCGCCGCCTGGACCTTGATCGCCACCTCGGCGAACGCCGTCGGCGCCGCCGTGCTCGTCGCGCGCACGACGACGGTGCCGCCCGCGGGGACCGTCGCCGGCGCCTTCAGGAGGCCGGCCGCGGTGATGCTGCCCGCGGTGGTCGTCCACTTGACCCCCTGCGCGGCGTTCGCGACCGTCGCGGAGAGCTGGACGCTCGTGCCCACGACCAGCGACGCGGGGGCGCCCGCGATCGCGACCGACGGCGTCGCCGGCGGCGCGGAGCCCACCTGGAGGCTGGCCGTGGCGGACGAGGGGCTGGTCGGGAAGCCGGCCGTGACCCCGCTGGTGGTGATCGCGGCGAACGTGAAGGCGTCCGCGCCGGTGTAGCCGGCGGCGGGCGTGTAGGTGACCGCACCGTCCGAGCCGACCGTCCCGCCCACCGGCACGTTCAGGCTGCCGTGCGCCGGTGCGGACACGATCCTGAACCCGCGCGTCCCGGGGCTGCCGACCTGGTTCGCGGCGAGCGTGACGCCCGCCGAGGCGCCGAAGGGAACCTGGACCGTCCCGACGTTCGTCGCGATCCACCCCGGCAGGGTCACGTTCTGGCCCATGAACGCCAGCGCGTTGCCCTCGTTCTTCTCCTCGATGATGTTGTTCGGGTCGGCCTGCGCCGCGACGGAGTAGACGCCGGGCTGGACCGCGGACGCGTCGACCCACTGGAACGCGAGGCCGTTGTAGTACAGGTCGCGCCAGCCCACCGACACGCCCATCCGAAGGTCGTTCAGGCCGGGCTGGCCCTGGCCGCAGAAGCCGTGGTTGAACGACGCCGACGTGCTGTAGGTCTGGGACTCCGGCGACGGCGACGGGGACGGCGCGGTCAGGCTGTCGACCAGGCAGAAGCCGGTCTTCAGGCCCGGGGCCACCTCGGCGGTCCTCGCCTGGTTCCAGAGCGAGTACCGCATGACCTCCTTGAGGTGCCAGTGGTTGTGCCCGTCCCCCGTCTCGTACTGCACCGGGACGGACTTGTCGTCCACGAGCGACCCGTTCACGCGCACCCGCTGCATCATCTGGCCGCTCGAGGGATCGCCCTCGATGTCCAGCGGCCCGTCGCCGATGTTGGTGACGTAGCCGTCGAACCGCACCAGCAGCCGCGTCGGGCCGCTCCCGTACCGCTGGATGGTCGGGTTGGTGGGCGGGTCGGCGCGGAGGTCCGGCAGCTGGGCGCCTGACGGCGCGCCGGAGGCGAGGATGGGGATGCTCACCGCCGCCAGCGCGGCGGCGGCGATGGGGGCGAGGACGAGCGTTCGGCGAGGCATCGCCGGAACGCTACGACAGCCTCACGGTCGGGCGCGACTGGACGGTCGGGGGGCTTCCGGGGCGCTCCGCCACCCGTCGGTAGACTTCGCCCATGCCGGTTGACATCCGAGTCACGGTGCGCCTCTTCGCCTCCCTGCGCGAGGCGGCCGGGCGCGACCGCGTGGACCTGACGGTGCCCTCGGCGACGCCGGTCGGCGCGGTGTGGGAGCTGCTGCCGGAGGGGGTCGCCGAGGCGCCGCCGCCGGATGGGTTGCGGTATGCCGTGAACCACGTGTGGTCCATCCCCGGGACGCCCCTCCACGATGGCGACGAGGTGGCGCTCGTGCTACCCGTGTCGGGCGGATGATCTCGCTCACCGAAGAGCCGCTCGACCTGGCGCCGCTGCTCGCCGCCGTCGCCGACCCCGAGCACGGCGGCACGGCCACGTTCATCGGGACCACCCGCCGCGAGGGTGGCGATCGCGCCGTCGCGGCCCTCCACTACGAGGCCTACGAGGAGCTCGCAATCGCCGAGATGCAGGCCATCGCCGCCGAGATGCACGAGGCGTTCGGCGCGACCGTCGCGCTGCTGCACCGGGTGGGCCGCGTGGATGTGGGCGAGCCGAGCGTGATGGTGGCGGCCTCGGCCGGCCATCGCCCCGCCGCGTTCGCCGCGTGCCGCCTCGCGATCGACGAGCTCAAGGCGCGGGTGCCCGTCTGGAAGCAGACGGTGTACGAGGACGGCGCCACGAGCTGGATCGACGGCTGCGCGCACCCCCACCCGCACCAGGTCCAGGCGGTCTGACGGTGGCCGAGCGCGAGCTCCCCGGCATCGGCCTGGACGATCCCACCATCGCCCCCGCCCTGCCCGACCTGGACGAGGAGGAGGGGCTCGACGAGGAGCTGTGGACCGACGACTCCGGCGAGGACTACGCCGGCTGGTACTGCGTCCGCACCGACCCGTGGAACTGCCCGGCGGCCGGCTGCGAGTTCATCGCGAACTTCCTGACCGCGGCCCACCTGATCATCGTGTGGCCGGAGATGGACGACCCGGCGCTGCTGCGCCACGCCGCCGCCGCGCGGGACGTGGGGCGCAACCCGCGGCCCGACGTCTACGAGCCGGCGTTCGGCCCGGCGTGCTCCTACTACCAGTGGGAGGCGGCGGGCAACCCGGTCCACGCCGTCCGCGGCGACATCGGCGGGGACGTCTACAAGAAGAAGTAGGCGCCTGCGGGCCCCTCGGATCGGCGCGGCCGCGCCGATGGGGAGGGTATGAGCGGTGCCCCGCCCGAAACCGACGACGCGTTCGTCCGCGTCGTCCGCATCACGGTCGGCCGGCGCCAGGTTGACGCCCTCGCGGGCGACGCCGGCCGGCGCGGGAAGCGCGCCGCCCTGGAGCAGGCGGTGATGACGAGCGCCTGGTCCAGCGCCCGCCCCGGCGACCGGGCCAGCGACTGGGTGCGGGTGGTGCACCCGATCGACCCGCCGCTGGAGGCCCTGGCGCCCGACCGCCAGCTGCTGCTGCTGGTGGCCGGCCTGCGCCGCAGCGTGGTCCAGGCGGCGGGCGGCGACGACGACGCCGCCAAGTCGCGCCTCGCCCTGGCGCGGGAGACCTTCGGCGAGCCGGCCCGGGAGCAGATCGGGATGCTCCTGGCGCGCGCGGCCGCCCACGGCGACTAGGGCCCGCCGGGGGTCAGCGCCGCCGCGGGAAGACGTCGAGGGTGAGGGACGCGACGCGGTCGAGGATCAGCACGCCGTCCAGGTGGTCGATCTCGTGGAGCACGACGCGGGCCTCGAAGCCCTCGGCCTCCACCCGCCGCCTCCGGCCGTCGAGGTCGGTGGCGGTGACCACCACCCGGGTCGCGCGGCGCACGTTGGCGGTGATGTCCGGGAGGCTGAGGCAGCCCTCGCGGCCGAGCTCGTCGCCCTCGGCGAGCTCCACCACCGGGTCGATCAGCCAGATGCGCCCCTGGGCGTCGGGCACCTTCCTGTGGCCGGTGCAGTTGACGTACGCCATCCGCCACATCGCCCCGATCTGCGGCGCGGCGATCCCGACGGTGCGGGGGAAGGCGCGCCGCCGTGTCCAGCAGGTCCTCCGCCAGCCGCCGCGCGGCGGGGCCGGGTGGGCCGACGGGGACGGATGGGAGCTTGAGGCGGCGGTCGGGATAGCGGAGGACCTCGCGGACCGCCACTCAGTGCTCCGGGGCGCAGATGAGCACGTGATCCCCGCGCGAGGCACCCGCCGGGCAAGGACGCAGATCCGGCTCAATATCGGTGATATCGCGCCGGTCGAGGACGCCACCCGGCGATGGGGCGCAGCCGGGGATCACCGCGATCTCTGCGGCCCGGAGCACTCAGCAGACCTCGCCCATCACAGGACCTCGTCGTCCTCGGACTCGATCGCGAGCTCCACCCCGCTCTGGGCCGCGACCGGCGCCAGCGCCTGGCGCAGCCCGCCCGCGTCGCCGCCGGGCGGCAGCTCGACCTCGATCCCCAGCACGTAGATCGGCGGGTCGCCGACCAGGCGCGACGACAGGTTGACGATGTTCGCCCCCGCCCCGGCCAGGGCCGTCGCCATCGCGTGGACGATGCCGGGGTGGTCGGCCCCGTAGACCGAGACGACCGCCCGCGGCAGTGGCGCCGCCCCGGTGCGCGGCGCCGCGTCCCCCACCCACAGGCCCAGGCCCAGCTCCAGCGCGACGGGGCGCAGCGCGGCCTGCACCTCCTCGCGGCCCACGCCGTCGGGCACCGCCACCGCCAGGACCGTCGCGAAGGAGCCGCGCAGCAGCGCCGCCCGCGTCTCCTCCAGGTTCCCGCCCAGCTCCAGCAGCGCCCCGGTGATGGCCGCGACGATCCCCGGCCGGTCGGCGCCGACGGCGGTGACGACGATCTCGTTCACGCGGCGGCGGCCGGGCCTAGGCGGTCCGCGACGGGCACGCGCCGTCGAGCCACCCGCGCAGGGTCTGGTGGCGCTCCGTGCGGCCCTCGCCGTCCATCTCCGAGCGGATCTCGCCCACCAGGCCGGAGCGCTGCGCCTCGACGTCGTGGGTGTGGATGGTCTCGAAGTTCGCCTGGTGGGCGTGGACGAACGCGTCGGCCGGCAGGTCGGGGAAGCGCTCCAGGACGCCGCGGACCATCTCCCGCACCGAGTCCTCCACGAAGCGCGGGCGCCGGTGGGCGCGGTCGACCACGTACTGCTCGTCCGGGCGCTTCATCAGCTCGTAGATCTCGGAGGACATCCCGTCCTCCACGATCTCGAGCAGCGCGTCCGCGTCGATGCTCCGGTCGTCGGGCGTCCCGACGTACAGCGTGCCGCGGGCGCGCTGGTTGTGGGTCGCGATCGGGACGATCTCGACGATCCTGGCGATCTCGTCCTCGCTGAACCCGTCCTGGCGCAGTTCCTCGCTCGCCTGGGCCGCGATGAGCCCCTGCGCGCACGGGCAGGCGTTCATGCCCTGGGCGGTGACGCCCACGATCCGCCGGCTCGCGACCCGGTCGGCCACGGCGACGCCGATCAGCCCGTACATCTCCTGGGTGGCGATGTCGGTGACCGGGGTGCGCTTCTCCACCGGGTAGCTGGCGTTGATCGTGACCTCGCTGCGGAGCGCCTGCTGGCGCTCCACGATCCGCTGGGCGATGTGCTCCGCCAGCACCTCGATCCGGAAGGCCTCGCCGATCACCACCGCGTCGATCGCCTCGTTGACCGTCTCCTCGAAGCGCGACATGTGGACGCCCTTCTGGTCCGGCCCGAGGTCGCAGAAGCTGGTGATATCCGCGTGGAACAGCCGCTCCTCGCGGTTGTGGCGGATCCTGATCGCCTTCGCCGACCGGGTGACCCCGGCGCCGGTGAGGCTGATGGATGCCGCCGGACGCGACCCCTGGAGGTCCTCCGCCACGCTGTGCCGGGTCGTGCTCATCCTGATGCCCGCCTTCGTCGATTCTGCCGAGCTTGCGTGATTGTGACGTACCCGGAAGGCCCGGGCCGCCGGATCCCGCCGGTATGATGCGCCCACCTCCCGTCCGCTCCCCCCGAGGAAGGACCGCGAGACGTGTCGACCACTCCTGCTCGAGGCGCCATCGAGATCGCCCTGCCGGACGTGGAGGAGATGCGGGCGCTCGCGGCCGACGGCCGGGACAAGGGCTTCCTGACGTACGACGAGATCGTCGGCGCCCTCCAGGACGCGGACGTCTCGAAGGAGCAGGTCGAGGACTTCTACTCCCACCTGCTGGAGCTGGGCGTCGAGGTGCTGGACGCCGACGGCGAGGTCATCGCCTCCACCGCCTCCGCCCGCACGGAGCGCCGCGCCGAGCTCGACCTGACCGTCGAGCCGAGCCTCGACAGCCTGCGGCTGTACCTGCGCGAGATCGGCCGCGTGCCGCTGCTCACCGCCGGCCAGGAGGTGGCCCTGGCCAAGCGCATCGAGCGCGGCGACCTCACCGCGAAGGCCGAGATGGTCGAGGCCAACCTGCGCCTGGTGGTGTCGATCGCCAAGGGCTACCTGGGGCGCGGCCTGTCGTTCCTGGACCTGATCCAGGAGGGGAGCCTCGGGCTCATCCGCGCCGTCGAGAAGTTCGACTACCGCCGCGGCTACAAGTTCTCGACGTACGCCACCTGGTGGATCCGCCAGGCGGTGACCCGCGCGATCGCCGACAAGGCGCGGACCATCCGGATCCCGGTCCACATGGTCGAGAAGCTCAACAAGGTGGTCCACCTGGAGCGCCAGCTCGTCCAGCGCCTCGGCCGCGAGCCGCGGCCGGAGGAGATCGCCGAGGAGCTCCGCATGAGCCCCGACGAGGTGCGCGAGATCCTGCGGATGGCGCAGCTCCCGGTGAGCCTCGAGAAGCCGATCGGCGAGGAGGAGGAGTCGGAGCTCGGCGACTTCGTGGAGGACGAGGCCGCCGCGTCGCCGTTCGACGAGGCCTCCACCAACCTCCGCCGCGTTGACATCCTCCGCGCCCTCGACGCGCTGCCCGACCGCGAGCGGCGGGTCATCGAGCTGCGGTTCGGCCTCCTCGGCGAGCAGCCGCGGACCCTGGAGGAGGTGGGCCGCGCCTTCGGCGTGACCCGCGAGCGGATCCGTCAGATCGAGAACAACACCCTCAAGAAGCTCGAGGCGCTCCCGGAGGCACAGGCCCTCCGGGACTCGGCATGAAGTCCATCGAGCCCGGCATGCGCCGCGGGGTGGTCAGGAAGCGGTAGCCGACCCCGTGGAGGGTCTGGATGTAGGTGAAGGCGCCCGGCACCTCGTCGACCTTGCGGCGCAGGCGGCGCACCAGGACGTCCACCGAGCGGTCGCCGTGCGCGCGCTCGCCGCCCCAGACCCGGCGGAAGATCTCGTCGCGTGACAGGGCGCGGTCGCGGCCCTCCGCGAGCGTCCAGAGCAGCTTGAACTCGAGGGGCGTCAGCTCGGCGGGCTCGCCGGCGACCGTCACCTCCATCCGCTCCGGATCGATCCGCAGCTCGCCCTCCATGACCGGCATGCGCTCGGCGTGGGCGGTCTCCACGGCCGACCGGCGCAGCGCCGCGGTCACGCGCGCGAGCAGCTCGCGCATGGAGAACGGCTTCGCCATGACGTCGTCGGCGCCGATGGACAGCACCTCGACGCGGTCGTGCTCGTTCGTGCGGGCGGTGACCACGATGATCGGCAGGCGCGGCGCCCACTCCCGCACCTGGCGGATCACGTGCCAGCCGTTGACGCCCGGCAGCATCAGGTCCAGCACCACCGCGTCGGGCGGCTCGGACCGCAGGCTCCGCAGGCCGGCCAGCCCGTCGTTCGCCACGACCGGGTCCATGCCCGCCGCGCGCATGTGGAACGCCATCGCCTCCGCGGTGCTCTCGTCGTCCTCGACGATCAGCACGCGGGTGGGGCTGCCCGGGGCGGTGGAGGACGTGCCGACGACCACGCCGCCATCCTGTCCCTCTGCCCGTGACGATCCTGTGAAAGCGCGGTGAACGGGGGAGAACGGGGCCGGCCGGCGATCCCGCACGCCCCCATGTAACAGCTGTGATGGGGGGCTCATCCGTTGTCACGACTCCGTCACCAATCGTGGCGGAACACCGGTGTACCGTCGCGCCGCTCTGAGCCCGAAGAGGGCGATTCCGGACTTTGACCGGGGTCGTGCCCCGCCCCCATACGAAGGAGTTCCACTCGGTGAACAGGACCCTGCGCAACTCGCTCGCGCCCGCCGTCGTCGCGGGCGCGGCCCTCGCGCTCCCCGGCCTCGCGTTCGGCGCGGCCACCGGCTCCGGCGCCAGCTTCCCCGCCACGGCGTACACGAAGTGGTGCCAGGACTCCGGCCTCTGCAGCTACACGTCCAAGGGCTCGACCGGAGGCATCAACGACTTCATCAACGGCGTCGTCGACTTCGCCGCATCGGACGCGCCGCTGACGGACCAGCAGCTCGCCGACCTGGCCTCCAAGCGCGGCGGCGTGAAGCCGCTCTACTTCCCGACGCTGATCGGTCCCGTCACCGTCGTGACGAACATCAGCGGCGTGTCGAAGGGCGTCAACTTCGACGGCAAGACCCTCGCCGACATCTTCCGCGGGGCGATCACGGACTGGAGCGACCGCCGCATCCGCACGCCCAACCCGGGCGTCAGCTTCCCGAACGCCCCGATCACGCTCTGCGTGCGCTCGGACGGCTCGGGCACCAGCTTCAACTTCACGAGCTACCTCTCGAAGGTCAACCCGAGCTTCCGCACCTCGGTCGGTGCGAGCCAGCAGCCGAACTGGCCGACGAGCGGCGTCGTGAAGGGCGCCCGCAACCCCGGCGTCGCGGCCTGCGTGAAGTCCAACTCCAACTCCGTGGGCTACGTGGACATCGCCGACGCGCGCGACGCGGGCCTCACGAAGTTCTTCGCCAGGATCGGCAAGACCGAGACGGTGAAGAAGAACGGCAAGCGCGTGAAGACGACGCGGTACATCCTCCCGAGCCCAGGCTCGGCGTCGAAGGCCGGCAACCTGAAGACGGTCAAGCCGGACCTGACGGTGTCGCTCACGGCCAGCCCGGCCCCCGGCGCGTACCCGATCACCACGACGACCTGGATCCTGGCCTACTCGGACTACGCCAAGGCCGGCAAGTCGTCCGCGTCGCGTGACGCGGTCAAGAAGGTCCTGCAGTACGTGTACAGCCCCACCGCCCAGGACGGGCTCGCCACGCTCCGCTTCTCGAAGCTGTCCACCCCGCTGCTGAACGGCGGCAAGGCGCAGATCGCGAAGATCAGGTAGATGGCGACGTCGTCGCCCGCCGTCGGGTCCCCCGACCCGGCGGCGGCGCGCCGGCCGCTCCGGCGGCCGTGGACGGGGATCCTCGCCGACCGTGGGTACCTGGGCCTGACGGCGGTCGCCGCCGTCGCGGCGCTCGGGGGCATCGGCTGGCTGATCTGGACGACGGTCAAGGAGACGGGCCCCGTCTGGGACGCCTTCGGCGTCTGGGGCTTCATCACCGGGACCGAATGGATCCCCAACCCCCCGACGGGCCTCGCCCAGTTCGGGGCGCTGCCCTTCATCTGGGGCACGTTCGTGACGAGCGCGATCGCGATGGCGGTCGCCGTGCCGCTCGCCCTGGGCGTCGCGCTGGCCACGACCGTGTTCATGCCCCGCCGCGTCCGCGGCATCGTCGCCTCGGTGGTCGACCTGCTCGCCTCCGTGCCGTCGGTGGTCTACGGGCTGTGGGGCCTGCTGGTGCTCGTCCCCGCCGCCCGTCCCGCCCTGGAGTGGCTCAGCGAGCACTCCGGCGGGCTCGGCGCGTTCGCCGGGCCCGTCACGTCGGGGTCGTACCTGCTGGCCGGGCTGGTGCTGGGCGTGATGGTGCTGCCGATCGTGGCCGCCATCGCGCGGGAGGTCCTGGCCACCGTCCCGCGGGAGCAGCAGGAGGCGGCCTACGCCCTCGGCGCCACCCGCTGGGAGATGGTGCGGGGCGCGATGCTGCCGTGGGCCCGCTCCGGGATCGTGGGTGCGTGCGCCCTCGGCCTGGGCCGCGCCGTGGGCGAGACGATCGCCATCGCCCTGCTCCTCGGCAACTCGCCGAACATCTTCGGCTCGCTGCTCCAGCCGGGCGCGACGCTGGCGTCGGTGCTCGCGCTCGAGTTCGGCGAGGCGAGCAACCTCCAGCTCTCCGCGCTGATCGCCCTGTCGGTGATCCTCTTCGTCCTCTCCTTCGCGGTGAACGCGGCGGCCCGCCTGCTGGTGCGCCGCTCGGCCGCCGGGCCGGGCCCCGTGCGCCGGCTCACGGCGGCGTGGCGGGTGCGGCGCGCGGCCGCGGCGCCGGAGGAGGAGCCGCCCCCGCCGCCCCCGCCCGCCGGGCCGGCGGACGCGCTGCCGGCGGTGGCCCGGGGGCGCCGCGTCCGCTCCGGCATCGCGACGGCCATGGTGTACCTGGCCCTCGCGATCTCGCTCGTGCCGCTCGGCTTCATCCTCGGGAAGATCCTGGTGGAGGGGCTGCCGGCCATCTCGTGGAGCTTCTTCACCGAGCTGCCGCCGGCCGACCCGTACTCCACCGGCGGCATCTCGAGCGCCCTCGTCGGCACCCTCATCCTGATGGGGCTCGCGACGGTCGTCGCGGCGCCGATCGGGATCCTGACCGCCCTGTTCATCAACGACGCCGCCCGCAGCCGGGGGGCGGGGCTGCGCCGCACCGGCGCGGCGGTCGGCTTCATCGTCGACGTGCTCCTGGGGATGCCGTCGATCGTCGCCGGCATCGTGATCTACCTGGCGCTGGTGGTGGCGATGGGCCACTTCTCGGCGCTCGCGGGCGGGATCGCCCTGGGGCTGATCATGTTCCCCATCGTGGTGCGGGCGGCCGACGAGATCCTGCGGCTGGTGCCGGACGCCCAGAAGGAGGCCGCGCTCGCGCTCGGCGCGCCCCGCTGGCGCACCACCTGGAGCGTGGTGCTCCCCGCCGCCGCTCCGGGCCTCCTGACCGGCGTGATGCTGGCGCTGGCGCGGGCGTCGGGGGAGACCGCGCCGCTGCTGTTCACGTCGCTCAGCAACCAGTTCCTCTCCACGGACATCCTGCAGCCGATCGCCGCCCTGCCGCAGCTCATCTTCACCAACTCGATCAACGTCCAGACGCCCCAGTCGCTCGAGCTCGCCTGGGGCGCCGCGCTGGTGCTGGTGGCGATCATCCTGTTCCTGAACATCGTCGCCCGCATCATCGCGTCGCGGGTCCGCCCCCTGGAGGGCCGATGACGTCCGACGTCCCCGCCGCCCGACCGCCCGCGACGGACGTGCCCGACGCCCCCGCGCCGGCCGAGGCCGCGCCGGCCGCGGGCTCACCGCCGCTGGAGGCGCGCGACGTGCACGCGTTCTTCGGCCGCCACCACGCCGTGGAGGGCGTGAGCCTGATGTTCCCGGAGCGGACGGTCACGGCGATCATCGGCCCGTCGGGGTGCGGCAAGTCGACGTTCATCCGCACGCTCAACCGGATGCACGAGCTGGTGCCGAACGCGTCGGCGCGGGGCCAGGTGCTGCTGCGCGGGCGGGACCTGTACGGGCGCGGGGCCGATCCGGTCGCGATCCGGCGGGCGGTGGGGATGGTGTTCCAGCGTCCCAACCCGTTCCCGACGCGCTCGATCGCCGACAACATCTGGGCGGGCCCGCGCTTCACGCGGATGCGGCTGCGCCGGGCGCGCCGGGAGGAGCTCCTGGAGCGCACGCTGCGCGGCGCCGGCCTGTGGGACGAGGTCAAGAACCGCCTGTCCGCGCCCGCCGGGAGCCTGTCGGGCGGCCAGCAGCAGCGGCTGTGCATCGCCCGCGCCCTGGCGGTCGAGCCGGACGTGCTCCTCATGGACGAGCCCTGCTCGGCGCTCGACCCCCAATCGACGCTCCGCATCGAGGAGCTGATCGTGGAGCTGAAGGAGCGGGTGACGATCGTGATCGTGACCCACAACATGCAGCAGGCGGCCCGGGTGTCGGACCGCACCGCCTTCTTCACGATCGAGGAGGAGGGGCAGCCCGGGCGGCTGATCGAGGACGGCCCCACGGACCGGATCTTCAGCCGCCCGGAGAACCCCCGGACCGAGGCGTACGTCTCGGGGAGGTTCGGCTAGAGGCCGTCAGCCCGACCGGGCCTCGTGCTCGTCGAGGATCGGCTTGGCCACCTCGAGGGCCGTCCACGACGCCGGGAACCCGGCGAGGCCCGAGACGGCGATCAGCACCTCGCGCACCTCGTCCGGTGTCACCCCGGCGCCGAGGGCGCCCCGGATGTGCCACCCGAGCTGCGGCTCGGCGCGGAGGGTGGCGGTGATCGCCATCGCGACGATCGAGCGGTCGCGCCGGCTCAGGCCGGGGCGGCCCCACAGATCGGCGAACCCGAACGCGGACGTCAGCTCCTCCATGTCCGGGCTCACCGCCCGCCAGCGCTCGACCACTCCCTCGCCGAGGTGCAGCTCCGCGAGCTCGCGCCCGCGGTCCAGGCGGTCGTCGCCGGTGGCCTCGCTCATCGGGCGTCCTCCTCCGTGGTGGTGGTCGCCGCCGCGAGCGGGTGCTCCGGCCGGCGCAGGGGGGTGAGCCGCTCCTCGATCCGCTCGCGGTAGGGCTCGTACTGCGGCGGCAGTTTCAGCCCCCGGCCCAGCT
This sequence comes from Miltoncostaeaceae bacterium, assembly GCA_963749475.1. GTDB lineage: Bacteria > Actinomycetota > Thermoleophilia > Miltoncostaeales > Miltoncostaeaceae > Miltoncostaea. The sequence continues at coordinate 445,963 of CAVVMP010000006.1, read as the reverse complement.
CGGCGGGGTCCTCGTCCACGGCGAACCCGGGGCTCGGCGTGGCGAGCTCGAACAGCACCCCGCCCGGCTCGCGGAAGTAGATGGAGTGGAAGTACTGGCGGTCGATCACGTCGGTCGGGAGCGCGCCCGCCTCCCGGGCGCGGCCGCCCCAGGCCTCGTGCTCGGCGTCGGGCGCGGTCCACGCCACGTGGTGGACGGTCCCGGCGCCGGGGATCCCGCGCGGCGCGGGGCCCTCGTCCAGGAGGTACAGCCCGCGGCGCTCGGCGCCGGAGGTGGCGAACCGACCCATGCCCTCGTCCTCGAAGCCGATCCTCCCGAGCAGCTCCCGGGTGAAGTCCGGCGCGGCCGTGTGCGCCCTGACGCCGGCGATGCCCGTGATGGCGTGCTCGGCGGGGACGCCCGCGGCGGCGGCCGCGCGCTGCGCGCCGTCGGCCGGCCCGTGGACGACGAACTCCAGCCCCAGGCCCTCCGGGTCGGAGGACACGACGGCGCCGTCGGCCCGCTCGACGGGGCGCCCCGCGTCGCCGAGCCGCTCGGCCCAGAACGCGAGCGAGGCCTCGGACGGGACGCGGAACACGACGCGGGAGATCATCCCGGCGCCGGCGCGGCCCTCCTCGGCCCCGCGGATCTCGAAGAAGGTGAGGATGCTGCCGGGGCTGCCGGTCTCGTCGCCGAAGTACAGGTGGTACATGTCCGGCGCGTCGAAGTTCACCGTGGTCTTGACCAGCCGGAGGCCCAGCACCCCGGCGTGGAAGTCGATGGCGCGCTGTGCGTCCGCGCTGATCGCGGTCACGTGGTGGATCCCGTCAAGGCCCATGGTGGCGGCCCCCTGCTAGGGTAGTTGCATGTGCAAGGAGAAGGGTAGTTGACGATGCAAGCAAACGTCAAGTCCGAGGCGGCCCGCGGGACGGGTGGGGTCCCGCTGACGGAGCTCGAGCTGGGCGCGTGGCGCGGGATGCTGGTCGCGCACGCCGCCCTGACCCACCGGCTCGACGCCGACCTCCGCGCGCGCCACGGGATCGCGCTGAGCACCTACGAGGCGCTGATGCTGCTCGGCACGTCGTCGTCCGGGCGCCTGCGGGTGTCCGAGCTGTCGCGGGGCGCGCTCCTGTCGATCAGCGGCATGAGCCGGATGATCGACCGCCTGGAGCGCGACGGCCTGGTGCGTCGCGAGGCCTGCGAGGAGGACGGCCGCGGCGCCGAGGTCGCCCTGACCGACGCCGGCCGGGAGCTCCTCACGGCCGCCCGCGCGAGCCACCTGCACGCCGTCCGCGAGGGATTCCTCGAGCACTTCGACGACGACGAGCTCGCCGCGCTGGCGGACGCGTGGCGCAGGGTCGTGCCGCCCGACGGGAGCCCGGAGGGCTGACCCGAGGGGGGCGCCCGACGGGGGGTTCCCGACGACCTCCCCGTCGCGCCCCCGGGCCGGCGTCCCGGCCCACGGACCCTGGCGGCCGGCGGGGGCGCGCAGCGGCTCACCGGGGTCGGTGGGCACTCTGGACGATCGCCCCCTCCCCGGTGTTACACCCCCGTGGAGGCGGGGTGACCGAGGGTGACGCCCCGGCGGTGTGGCTGGTCGGTGGGCTCAGCCGGGGCGGACCGCGGCCAGGAGCGCCATCTCGCGCCAGCGCCACAGGACGTCGGCGTCGGCGAAGCCGATCTCCGTGAGCCAGCCGACCTGGACCTCGGCGGGGACGAGGCGGTTGGAGGCGTCCTCCTCCCCCGGGGCCAGGCCGAGGGCGGCGAGGAACTCGGCGTGCCGGGCGGGGGTCGGCGACGCGACGTGCTCCAGGTTGCAGAACACGCCGCCGGGCCGCAGCGCCGCGAGGCACTCGGCGTAGAGCGCGCGCTTGCGGTCGTCCTCCAGGTGGTGGATCGCGAACCCGGAGACGACGGCGTCGAAGCCGCCGAGGCCGGCGGGGAGCGGCTGCGTCAGGTCGTGCTCGCGCACCTCGACGCGAGGGTCGGCCGCGAAGCGCGCGCGGGCGGCGGCCAGCATCGGCGGCGAGACGTCCAGCAGGGTCAGGCGGGCGCCGGGGCGGCGGATGCGAAGGAGCGCCGACAGGCGGCCGTCGCCGCACCCCAGGTCCAGGATGCGCTCGGCGCCGGCCGGGACCACCTCGTCCAGGACGCCGTCGCCCTCGGCCCGGTGCGGCATGTCGTCCACCCGGCCCAGGTAGAACAGGACGTGGTCGCGGTCCGACCAGTCCTCGGCCCCCGTCGTCACGGACCGGCCAGCGTGTCCACGGGCGCCGGCGGCCGGCTGCGGCGCTCCTCCTCCTCGGCCTGGCGGCGCAGCGCGCCGAACCCGACGCCCTCCGCGACCAGGAACAGGAACCCGACGGCGACGCCGACGACGGCCTCCGTCGCCTGGAGCACCACCGAGAAGGCCAGCGCCTCGGCGGCCGGCACGTTGTAGGAGGCGGTGAGCGGCACCACCGCCGCCGCCTGGAACAGCACCAGGTTGCCCGGGAGCACCGGGAACGCCTGGGCCAGGGTCACGGTGACCAGCAGCAGCCCTGCGCCGCCCCACCCGACGCGCTCCAGGCCGAACGCCCACAGCGTGAAGTAGATCCCCGCCCACTGGGCGAGCCAGGACAGGAGGCTCGCGCCCACCACCAGGCTCATCTGGCGCGGGTCCCGCAGGCCCAGGTGGCTCTCGCGCACCGCGCCCCACAGGCGCGACACCGCCCGCCGCGCCCGCGCCCACAGCGTCCCGGTGTTCAGCCACGGCGGCAGCGTCTTGCCCGGCCCGGACAGGAGCGCCACCACCGTGATCGCCAGGCAGCCGGCCCCCAGCACGATCGAGGCGAACCACGCGTACGACGGCAGGGGCAGGAACAGGCCGATCGCCACGACCAGGCCGACCCACGTGATCGTGGAGACGAGGTTCTCGGCCACGACCGTGCCGAGCAGGGTCGTCGTCGGCGGCCGCTCGCCCCGGCGCTCCATCCGGCGCCGCAGCAGCATCACCTTCACGATCTCGCCGAGGCGGGCGGCGAGCACCGTGTTGAACAGGAAGCCGATGAACAGCGGCGGCAGGATGTCCCGGTAGCGGGTCCGGCGCCGCACGCCCGGCAGCGCGTCCACCACGCCCTTCCACGCGAGCCCCTTGAACCCGACCGACGCGAAGTTGGCGAGGATCGCGACGATCAGGAAGCCCCACGACGTGATCGTGAACGCGTCGCGGACCGCCCCGAGGTCGATCTTCCACGCGGCGATCGCGCCCACCACCACGATCACCAGGATCTTCACGTACGGGCTGTTCAGGCGCCGCCTCGCCTGGCGGAGGCGGTGGGTGGTGTCGGTCGTCACGCCGGGGCCACCAGCTCGTCCAGGGTCACCAGCGCCAGGTCGCGCGCCCGGGCCGCACGGCAGATGTCGGCGATCGCGTCGGCCGTCTGCTGGCGCGGCCGCTCCGGCGCCCACCCGTCGGCGTCGTGGAGCAGCAGGATCGTGCCCGGCTCCAGCGCGCGGGTGGCGCGGCGGGCGATCGCGGCGGCGCCCGGCTCGGCCGAGTCGAACACTCCGCGCGTCCACGCAGCCACCCGGTAGCCGGCCCCACGCGCCGCCAGCGCGGTGGCGGGGCCCCGGAACCCGTGCGGCGCGCGGAACAGGGGGCTCATCGCGTCCGGCCCGGCGGCGGCGGCGACCGCGGCCTCGCACCGGGCGAGCTGGTCGCGCACGTGCGCCGGTCCGCGGAAGATCAGGATCCCGTGGTCGTAGCCGTGGTTCGCGATCTGGTGCCCCTCCGCCGCGATCCGCCGCACCGTCTCGGGATGCCGCTCCGCCTGGCGCCCCAGCACGAAGAACGTCCCGCGCACGCCCTCGCGCGCGAGGGCGTCGAGCACGTCCGGGGTCGAGGGCCCGGGGCCGTCGTCGAACGTCAGCGCCGCCCGCGGCCGGTCGGACGGTCCGCGCGACAGCGTGCGGCCCAGCGCCGGGTTGCGCGGATGGAACGCGGCGACGCCCAGGGCCGCCGCGGCGGCGAGCACGCCGGCGCCCGCGACGGGGTGCCTGCGAGCGATCGCGGCCGCCCCGAGCAGCGCTCCTGCGCCCGCCCACGTGGCGCGGCGCACCGCCTGGGCCTTTCGCATGGGAGGGGTCATTGGTCGAAGGCGCAGGTCCGGCCCGCGCCCGCCGATGCTATAGCACGACCTCCGCAGGCCCCTCGTTTTGGCACACTCGCCGCGAGAGTGCCAAGTGCGCTGGGCCCTCGGCTATAATCGACACCGGCCCAGCCCCCCGCGGCCGACCGCCGGCCGACCGTCACCGAGGTGTGTGCGTGCCGATCTACCAGTACCGATGCGAGAACGGGCATGAGTTCGAGGTGATGCAGCGCATGTCGGACGACGCGCTCGACACCTGCGAGGTGTGCGGCGCCGTGGCGTCGCGCGTGCTCTTCGCGCCGGCGATCCACTTCAAGGGTTCCGGTTTCCACAACACCGACTACGGCACCCGTCGGCGGCCCCTCTCCGAGGACGGCGGCGGCGGCTCGGGCGGCGGCGGCGAGGGGGGCTCGTCGAACGGCGCCGGCAAGACGGAGTCCGGCACGGCGAAGTCGTCCGACTCGGGCAACTCCGGTGGCGGCGGGAAGACCGTGGGGCTCGACAAGGTCTGAGGTTCCCGCGTGCCCGATGAGGGCGCCACGGTCGTCCACCTGCGGATCCTCGTCCCCGAGGACCTGACCGGCGCCGCTCTCGACACGGTCCTGTCGGCGCCGGGCTCGTGCAACGTCGTCCGCCTGCCCGGCGCGGCCGTCTCGCCGCCCGGCGACGTCCTGCTGGCCGACGTCGCCCGCGAGGGGGCGAGCGGGCTGGTGGAGGACCTCCGCGCCATCGGCGTGGTGGAGCGCGGCGCGATCAGCCTGGAGCACCCGGAGAGCCACCTCTCCGCCGCGTCGGCGCGCGCGGCGGAGCGCGCCCCCGGCGCGCCCGGCGACGCGGTGGTGTGGGAGGAGGTGGAGGCCGTCACCTCCGAGGCCGTCGCGCTCAACTGGGCCTTCGTCCTGTTCATGGCGATGGCGGCGTTGATCGCCGGCGCCGGCATCTTCCTGGACTCGCCCATCCTCATCGTGGGCGCCATGGTGGTGGGGCCGGAGTTCGGTCCGCTGGCGGGTGTCTGCGTCGCCCTGGTAGAGGGCCGGCCCACCCTGGCGGGACGCTCCCTGGCCGCGCTGGCGGTCGGCTTCCCGATCGCGATCGGCGCCGCCTGGGTCAGCTCCGAGATCTACCGGGCGACCGGCCTCACCCCCGAGGACTTCAGCTCGGCCGACCACGGCCTGGCGGACGTCATCGCCAACCCCGACTGGTTCTCGGTGATCGTCGCGTTCTGCGCCGGCGTCGCCGGGATGCTGTCGCTGACCACCGCCAAGTCGAGCGTGCTGATCGGCGTGCTGATCTCCGTCACCACGATCCCCGCCGCGGCCAACGTCGGCGTCTCGCTCGCCTACGAGGACTGGAGCGCCATGCGCGGCTCGCTGGGCCAGCTGGGCCTGAACCTGGCCGTCATCGTGTTCAGCGGCACCCTCACCCTGGCCGTGCAGCGGGGCGTGTGGCTGCGCCGCCGCGCCCGGGCGCGCCGGCGCGCCTAGTTCGAGCGGACGAACTTGGAGATCTCGCGCTCGTTCAGGTCGGGGTCGGTCTGCACGACGTAGGCGATCCCGTCGATGTACTCCGGGGTCCCCGTGAGGAGGGTCCGGTCGCCCTGGCGCTGGTCCAGGCGGGCCTGCAGCCAGCCCATCTTGATCATGTCCATCGTTCCGATGTCGGTGCCGATGTTGCGCACCACCCCGGCGCCCTGCCACGGCGCGCGCCACATGTTCGAGAACGAGAGCACCTTGCTCTTCATCCCGGCCACCACCGCCTGCTGGCGCAGCGCCCGGTTCAGGTCGCCGTCGCACTTGCGCACCCGGGCGAAGACCAGCGCCTCCTGCCCGTCGAGCGACTGGCGCCCCGCCGGGAAGCTCACACGCCGCCCCGCCTCGTAGGGGCAGTTGACCAGCGCGCTCGGGTTGGTCACCGTCACGCCGCCCAGGGCGTCCACCATCTTCGGGAAGCCGTTGAACTTGATGACCATGATGTGGTTGATGGGCAGCCCGGTCAGGCGCTTCACCGCCTTGATCATCCCCGCCTGTCCGAAGAAGAAGAACGCCGCGTTGATCTTCTGCGTGCCGTAGCCCGGCAGGTCCACGCGCCAGTCGCGCGGGATCGACAGGTACTTGATGCGGCCCGAGTCCGGGTCGGTGCGCATGATCAGGATCGTGTCGGCGCGGCTCCGCGTCTTCCCCTTGCGCGCGTTGACGCCCAGGATCAGCGTGTTCTGCGGGGTGCCGAGCATCCCGCCGGACGGCTCGTCCAGGGCCGCCCGCGCGGACGCGGTGATCTTGTCGTTCGACTCGCCCACCGCGCTGTTCAGCGCCATGTAGCCGAGGCCCGCCCACACGAAGACCCCGATGAGCAACAGGATCGCGATGCGCCCGATCCAGCCGCCGGGGCCGAGGCCGCGCAGCGAGTACCAGTGCCGGCCCTCCCGCTTGAGCGCCCGGCGCTGGGCGCGTTCCAGGCGGCCGGGCTTCGGGGGCGGGGGCGGGGTACCCGGCGGCCGCTCGCGGCCGCGTCCGGGAGGGGCGCCGGGGGGTGACGCGACCCCCGACTCCCGCGCCGTCATGGCGCGCAGATCGTCGAGTCCGTCGCGGTCCACCCCATCGGCCCCGCGGGCGCGATAGCGGCGGTAGGGCTTGGTGGTCCGGGGCATCGGCGCCGGATGGTAGCGTGGCCCCGCCCGGCGACCGACGAGGACGGGAAGGGGCGCCGTGAGCCGCGCGGGTGGCCTGGTGGTGGTGGCGACGCCGATCGGGAACCTCGACGATCTCGCCCCACGCGCCGCCGCCGCGCTCCGCGACGCCGACGTGGTGGCCTGCGAGGACACCCGCCGCTCCGCCGTGCTGCTGCGCCACGCGGGCGCCGCGACCCCGATGGTGCCGCTCCACGCCCACAACGAGGCGTCGAAGGAGGCCGGGCTGCTCGCGCGCATGCGGGCCGGCGAGACGGTCGCCCTGGTCAGCGACGCCGGGATGCCCCTGGTGAGCGACCCGGGGGCACGGCTCGTGCGCGCCGCCGTGGCGGAGGGCCTCCCCGTGACCGTGGTGCCGGGGCCGAGCGCGGTCACCGCGGCGCTGGCGCTCTCCGGACTCGCGGAGGGCGGCGGCTTCCACTTCGCCGGCTTCGCGCCCCGGTCGGCGGGCGAGCGGCGGGCGTTCGCGGAGCGCCTCGAGGGCCTCGACGTGCCGGCGGTGGTGTTCGAGAGCCCCAACCGCCTCCCCGGCCTGCTCCGCGAGCTCGCGGAGCGATGGCCCGACCGCCCCGCGGCGGTGCTGCGCGAGCTGACGAAGCTCCACGAGGAGGCGCTGCGGGGGACGCTCGCCGAGCTCGCCGAGCGGCTCGACGCGCCCCCCAAGGGCGAGGTGGTGCTGGTGCTCGGCGCCGCGCCCGCCGCAGCGCCGGGCGAGGAGGACGCCGGCCGCCTGCGCGAGGCCCTCGGCCACATGCTCGACGCGGGCCTCGGCGCCGGCCGGGCCGCCGACCTGGCGGCCGCGCTCGGCCTGGCCCGCCGGAACCCGGCCTACCGCGCGGCGGTGGAGGAGGCGGACCGGAGGCGCTCCGCCACGTAGGCGGCGCGCGGGGGCGGCAGCCCCGGGGTGCCCGCCAGCCGGGCGAGCGCCGCCTGGTCGCCCAGCACCAGGCCGCGCACCAGCGCCTCCTCCGGCGGCGCCACGGCGATGCGGCGGCCCGCCGCGGCCGCGGGCACCGCCCAGCGCGCCATCAGCGCGAACCCGTCCGGCAGCCGCAGCTCCGGCCCCTCCACGGTGAAGCCCGCGCTCAGGTCGACCTCCACGCCCGCCAGCCGGGCGCCGGCCCGCACGGACGACCGCCCGCCGCCCGACGACCGCGCCGCCGCGGTCCCGAGCGCCGCGGCCGCCCGGTGCGCATCGGCCTCCGCCACCTCCAGGTCGACGTCCCCGGGACGCACCGGCGCGCCGAGCAGCGCGCGACCGGCGCTCCCCGTCAGGACCCAGGGCACACCGGCCGCCGCGAGGCGGTCCGCGACGGCGCACAGGGCGGCGAGGACGCGCGGAGGCGGGGGCACGGGTGTCTCTAGACTCCGGTTCGTGGCCGACGGACGCTTCTACCTCACCACGCCCATCTACTACGTCAACGCGGACCCGCACATCGGGCACGCGTACACGACGATCATGGCCGACGTCATCGCCCGCCATCACCGGCAGCTCGGCGAGGACGTCTTCTTCCTGACCGGCACCGACGAGCACGGCGGCAAGATCGCCACGTCGGCCGAGAAGGAGGGGCGCACGCCGCGCGAGCACGCCGACCTGCTGTCGGCCCGCTTCCGCGACCTCGGCGGCGTCCTCGACGCCACCTATGACTTCTTCATCCGCACCACCGACCCCGAGCACGAGGCCGAGGTCCAGCGGGTCCTGACCCGCATGCACGAGGCGGGCGACGTCTACAAGGGCAGCTACGGCGGCTGGTACTGCACCGCGTCGGAGACCTTCTACGCCGAGTCCGACCTCCTCGAGGGCCGCCTGTGCCCGGTGCACAAGACGCCGGTCGAGTGGGTGGAGGAGGAGAACTGGTTCTTCCGCATGTCCGCGTTCCGTGACCGGCTGCTCGCGCACTACGACGCGAACCCGGGCTGGGTGCAGCCGCAGGCCCGTTACAACGAGGCCCGCAAGATGATCGAGCTGGGGCTCGAGGACCTCTCGATCTCGCGCGCCCAGATCGAGTGGGGCGTCCCCGTGCCGTGGGATGCGGGCCAGACGATCTACGTCTGGATCGACGCGCTGCTCAACTACTGGACCGCCCTCCAGTACGCGCGCCCCGGCGAGGACGTGACCGCCCGCTACTGGCCGCCCGACCTCCAGCTGATGGCGAAGGACATCCTCAAGTTCCACGCCGTCATCTGGCCGGCGATGCTGATGTCCGCCGGCCTGGAGCTGCCGCGGCGCCTGATGATCCACGGGTACGTCCTGAAGGGCGGCGAGAAGATGAGCAAGACGACGGGCAACGTCGTCGACCCCTTCCCCTTCATCGACGGGTACGGGATCGACGCGCTCCGGTACTACCTGGTGCGCGAGGTCCGCTTCGGCGAGGACGGCACCTTCACCGCCGAGGGCTTCGAGGCCCGCTACTCGGGCGAGCTCGCCAACGAGCTGGGCAACCTCCTCAACCGCGTCGTGAGCATGATCGGGCGCTACCGCGACGGCGTCGTGCCGGCCGACACCGGCGCCGAGGGCGAGCTGGCGGCCGAGGTGGCGGCCACGGTGGCGGCGCTCCGGGGCGACTTCGCGAAGCTCGACCTGTCGCGCGCGGCCGAGGACGCCTGGCGGCTCGTGCAGCGCCTCAACCGGCTGGTGGAGGAGCGGGCGCCCTGGACGCTCGCGAAGGACCCGGAGAAGGCCGGCGAGCTGGACGCGACCCTGTTCGCCCTGGCGGAGGGGCTGCGCGCCGTGGCGATCATGCTCTGGCCCGTCATCCCCGGCTCCGCCGAGCGGATCCTGACGTCGCTGGGCCAGGACCCCGCGGACGTGGCGCTGGCGTCGGCGGCGTGGGGCGCCGGCCGCGCCGGCGCGACGGTCGCGCCCGCCGGCCCGCTCTTCCCGCGCGTCGAGGAGGTGGCGGCGTAGTCGACACGCACGCCCACCTCGACTCCTGCGAGGGCGAGCCCGGCGCGATCCTGGCGGAGGCCCGGGCGGCGGGGGTGGAGCGCGTCGTGACGATCGGCGTCGGCCTCGAGTCGAGCGAGCGGGCCGTCGCGCTGGCGGAGGCCCACGACATGGTGCGCGCCGCGATCGGCGTCCACCCCTACGACGCCGACGGCTACGGCCCGGACGACGAGGCGTGGATCCGGCGCCTGGCGGCCCACCCGGCCGTGGTGGCCATCGGGGAGTGCGGCCTCGACCACCACCGCCCGAACGCGGCGCCCGAGAACCAGCGCCGCGCCTTCGCGTCGCAGATCGGCATCGCCCGCGAGGCGGGCCTGCCGGTGGTGGTCCACACCCGCGACGCCGCGCAGGAGACCCTCGACCTGCTGGCCGCCGAGGCGGACGGGCACCCCGTGGTGCTCCACTGCTTCTCGATGCCGGAGCACCTCGACGAGGTCGTGCGGCGCGGCTACATGACCAGCTTCGCCGGGCAGACGACGTTCCCGAAGTCGGAGGCGCTGCACGCCGCCGCCCGCGACGTGCCGGACGAGCTGCTGCTGGTCGAGACCGACAGCCCCTACCTCGCGCCCGTGCCGCGGCGCGGCCGGCCGAACGCGCCGGCGAACGTGGCGCACACGCTGCGCTTCATCGCCGGCCTGCGCGGCGTCACGGAGGCGGAGATCGACGCCCTCACCACCCGCAACGCCGCCCGCGTCTTCGGCTGGTGACGGCCCGCCCGGGCGGGTGGGCGTCATGCGCCTGCTCGCCGCCCACGGGCTGCGGCCGGACACCGAGCTCGGGCAGCACTTCCTGCTCGACGAGAACCTCGTCGACCTCGCGGTGCGCCAGGCCGCCGTCGGCCCCGGCGACGTGGTGCTCGAGGTGGGGGCGGGGCTCGGGGTCCTGACCGCCGCCCTCGCGCGCGCCGCGCGCACCGTGCACGCGGTCGAGATGGACCGCCGCCTGGAGGCGGCGCTGGCCGACGCGATCGCCGGGGCGGGCGACGTCCGCGTCCACTGGGGCGACGCGATGAAGCTCGACCTCGGCGCGCTCGACCCGCCGCCGACCGCCCTCGTCGCCAACCTGCCGTACGCCATCGCCACGCCGCTGGTGGCCGAGAGCCTGTGGGGGCTGCCCCGGGTGGAGCGCTGGTGCGTGATGGCGCAGCGCGAGGTGGTCGACCGCTGGCTCGCCGGCCCGGGGTCCCGGCTCTACGGCGCGCCGTCGGTGCTGATCCAGCTGGCGACCGAGGCGACGTTCCGGCGCGCGGTGGGCCGCGAGGTGTTCGCGCCCCGGCCCCGCGTTGACTCCGCGCTGGTCGCCCTGCGGCGCACCGCCCCCGGCCCGGCCCCAGAGGTGCGGGCGGTGGTGCGCGCCGCGTTCTCGGCGCGCCGCAAGACCCTGGTCAACGCGCTGGCCGGGGCCGGCGCGGACCGCGCGCGGGTCGTCGCCGCGCTCGCCGCCGTGGGCCTGCCGCCGGCCGTGCGGCCCGAGGCGGTCGCGCCGCACGCGTTCGCCGCCCTGGCACAGGAGCCGCTGTGGGCGGGCTGATGCTCATGGCGCCCGCCAAGATCAACCTGCGCCTGCTCGTGGGCCCGCGGCGCCCCGACGGCTACCACCCGCTCCGCAGCCTGATGGTCGCGCTCGACGCGCCGCGCGACCGCGTGCGGGTGGAGACCGCGCCGGAGCGCGCCGTCGAGTGCCCGGGCGTCGAGGGCGCCGCCAACCTCGCCTGGACGGCCCTCGATGCCCTTGAGCGGGAGGTGGGCCGGCCGCTCCCCCTGCGGGTCGAGATCGTCAAGGCGATCCCCGCGCAGGCCGGCCTGGGCGGCGGGTCGAGCGACGCCGCCGCGGTCCTGGTCGGCGCCGACCGGCTGCTGCGCCTGGGCCTCGGCCCTGCGCGGCTCGAGCGGGTGGCGGCGCGCGTGGGGTCCGACGTCCCGTTCTTCGTGCGCGGCGGCGCCCAGTGGGCCGAGGGGCGCGGCGAGGCCCTCACCCCGGCCCGCGCGCCCCGGTTCGCCGCGCTCCTCACCATGCCCGCCGCCGGGCTCTCCACCGCGGCGGTGTACGCCCGCTTCGACGAGGACCCGCCGCCGCCGCCCGCCGGCGAGGACGAGCCGCCCCCGGCGATGCCGGCGCTGGCGGGTTGGTTGCGCAACGACCTCTGGCCGGCCGCGCGCGCCCTCGCGCCGGCGCTCGCGGAGCGCGAGGCGGCCCTCCGCGCCGCCGGCGCACCGGCGGTGCTGTTGTGCGGGAGCGGCGCCTGCATGGCGGGGATCTTCCCGGACCGCGCGGCCGCCGAGGCGGCCGCCGGGCGCCTCGACGCGGCCGGCTTCCGGGCCGTCGCGTCGCCCGTCTCCGCGCGCTGAGAATCCGCCAGATCCCCCGGTCGGGGATATCAGACCGCATCCGTTCGTTGGTTCTCCATTTCGCCCCACTTCGCGGAAATCGAGGGGCGCAATGCCCGTTGAACGCCACCATTCCGGCGGCTTGGATCCCGCTGACCGACCGGCCGTCCCGCATGCCGGGACACCGAACCCGACACGACGGAGGATCCACCATGAAGGCCCGCCTCTTCACCGCCGCCGCAGCCCTCACCGCCATCCTCGCCGCGCTCGGCGGGACGGTCTACGGGCGCTGAGCCCGCTCGCGCGCCTGGCGGGCCCCCCGGTTCGGGGGGTCCCGGGCGTGCGAACCCCCCGGACGGGGGCGAGTTCTGACCGCTGAGCGCGTAGCGGTTCAGGAGGAAACGCAGGTATCGTCGCCCGGGTGCAGGCCTTGCCCCTGGGATATCGCGTGTACGCGGTCGCGCTGGCCCTCGCGGGCGTCGCCGTCGTCGTGGTGCTCGGCGCGCTGCAGGTCCCGGAGCCCGACCCGGCGCTGGTCGCCGTCGTCCTGACCGGGCTGCTGTGCCTGCACCCCCGGGTGGTCCAGTCCAGCGAGCGCAGCGCGATCAGCCTGAACCACCTGCCGATCCTGGCGGCGGTGCTCGTGTGCCCGCCGGTGGTGGCGCCCGCGCTGGGCGGCCTGCTGGCGGCGATCGACAACCGCGCGTACGGCCGGTACGTGGTGCTGTCGAACGGCGGCGGCGTCGCCCTGGCCGCGGCCGCGGCCGTGGGCACCGCCCACGGGGCGTGGGCGCTCGGCCTGCCGAGCGACGCCGGCGAGGCGGGCTGGTTCTTCGGCGCGGCGGCCTCCGCGGCCGCGTTCTTCGTCGCGAACCACCTGCTGGTGAGCGGCATGATCGCCCTCAAGTACGGCGAGGCGCCGCTGGCCGTCTGGCGGCGGTGCCTGAAGCCGATGGTGGGCGCCGACCTGATCGGCTCCACCATCCTCATCGCGTTCGTGAACCTGGTGCAGGGCGTTGACGGCGCCGGCGTGAAGGCCGCGGCCGCGGGCATCGGCGCGGTGGCGGTGGGGATGCTGCTGGTGCTCATCACCCGCACCCGGCAGATGGCCGAGGCGCTCGCCGCCCGCGAGGAGGCGGTCGCCGACCGCGAGGCCGCCGTCGCCGGGCGGGAGGAGGCCCTGGCCGAGTCGGCCCGCGCCCGCGACGTGGCGCTCGCCGCCACCAGCCGGCTGACCGACGTCGCCGCCGGGACCGTCCCCGGTCTGGTCGGGATGGTCGACCTGCGCGACCGCTACACGGCGCGCCACTCCGCGGCCGTCGGCCGGCTCTGCCGGCTGCTCGCCGCCGAGCTGGGCTGGTCGCCCGAGGACGTGGCGCTGGCCCACCTGACCGGGCTCGTGCACGACATCGGCAAGGTGGGCCTGCCCGACGAGGTGCTCCGCAAGCCGGGGCGCCCGACGCCGGACGAGTGGGACATGATCCACCAGCACGCCGGGTGGGGCGCCGACATCCTCGCGCACATGCGGCTGATGCCGGCCGCCGTCGACGGGGTGCGCAGCCACCACGAGCGGTGGGACGGCAGCGGCTACCCCGTCGGGCTGCGCGGACTGGAGATCCCGCCGCTCGGCCGCCTCGTGGCCCTGTGCGACTCGTACGACGCGATGACCGGCGCCCGCCCGTTCCGCGCCCGCAAGCCGGCGTCCGTCGCGCGCCAGGAGCTCGCCGTGGAGGCGGGGATCCTCTACGACCCGCACATGACCGAGGCGCTCCTCGCCGTGCTGGAGGGGATCGACGAGGTGGAGGAGCTGCTCCAGCCCACCGACTTCGCGGAGGAATGGCACCGGGCGTGCGCCGAGATCGACGTGGAGCGGCTCTACCGCCGCGCCTCGGCCGACCTCGAGGGCGGGCCCGCGCCGATCGCCGGCTGAGGCGCGCCACCCCGGCGTGAGGGCGCCGTGGCCGCCGCGTGCGCGGCCGGAGGCCCTCGCTACACTCGACGTGTGGCCGAACCACCGCTGATCATCGAGGCCGGTCCCACCACCCCGACCGACAGGCTCCGGCGCTGGCTCCGCGGCCGGCGGATCATGCTCTCCGGCATCCTCGCGCTGGTCGAGGTGCTGGCCTTCATCATCTGGCGCCCCAGCGCGGTGCTGCTGGCCGCGCTGGCGGTCACGCTGCTGGTGGTGAGCGTGTTCGGCGCCACGCGCCTGCGGGCCGGGCTGCTGCGCGACGTGCTGTGGATCATCGCCATCGCCCAGGGCATCGTGGTCGTCATCCCGCTGGTGGTCACCGCGTCGCTGGTCGCGGCGCTCGCGGTGGGCGTGCTGCTGATCGTGGCCCTGGTGGTGGTGGCCGCGCGCTGGCGGGTGTGACCCCGGCCGCGCAGCCGCCGCCCCTCCCGCCGCCCGCCATCCGGGCGACGCTCCCCGCCGCGTCCACCGACCCGCTGGTCCCGCGGCAGGCCTTCCTCGCGCAGATCCGGTGGACGCCACCGGACGCGGCCGGTCCCCGTCCGATCGTGGCGGTGCTCGACACGGGCGTCGACGCCTCCGACCCGGACCTGCGGGACGCGGTGCTCACGGCGCAGGCGCGTTCGTTCGTGCCGGGGACGGACCCGCTGGTGGACCCCACCGGCCACGGCACGCACGTCGCGGGGATCGTGGCGGCGACGACGGGGAACGGCGTCGGCGGCGCCGGCGTCGCCCGCGCCCGGATCCTGCCGGTCACCATCGCCGACGCGTCCGGCCGGGCGACCACCTCGTCGCTGGTGCGGGGCATCCGCTACGCGACCGCCCGGGGCGCGCGGATCGTGAACATCTCGTTCGGCGGCGAGGGCTTCTCGCAGATCGAGCAGGACGCCATCGACGGCGCCGTGCGGCGCGGCGTGCTCGTGGTGGTGCCCGTGGGCAACACGGGCGGCCGGCCGGGGCCACCGGAGTACCCGGGCGCGTACCGGCACGTGATGACCGTCGCCGCACTCGGGCGTGACGGGCGCGTGCTGCCCCTGTCGGAGCGCGGCGACCAGGTGTCGATCGCGGCGCCCGGCGAGCGCGTGCTCTCCAACGACGTCGGGGGCACCGCGCGGCTGGTGCCGCGGACCGGCACCTCCATGGCCGCCGCCGTGGTCGCCGGCGCAGCCGCCCGTGTCATGGCGGCACGCCCCGGGCTGTCGGCGCAGCGCGTGCGCGCGCTGCTGGAGGCGACCGCCCGCGACGTGCCGCCCGGCGGCGTGGACAGCGCCAGCGGCGCCGGCGCGCTCGACCTGGCGGCCGCGCTCGCCGCGCCGCCGCCGCCTCCCGAGGATCCCGAGCCGAACGACGACACCGCCCAGGCGGCGCGGTCCCGCGTGCTGCTCGGCGGGTCGGCCGCATCCGCCGCCGTCACCGGGCGGACCGGCTCGTGGAGCGACCCGCGCGACGGCTTCCGCGTCGTGCTCCGCGCGGGCGATGGCCTGACCGCCCGGCTCGCCGGACTCCAGGCGAGCAGCGCCGACCTCGACCTGGCCCTCTGGCGCCCCGGCACCCCCGCCGGGACCCGCGGCTCCGTGTTCGCCCGCACCTGGCTCGTGGCCGCGTCCCTGCGGCCCGGCACCGACGAGTCGCTCGCCGTCGTCGCCCCGGTGAGCGGCGTCTACACCCTCGAGGTGCAGGGGCTGCGGAGCGCCGCGGCCTACCGTCTGACCGTCAGCCGTTCTGTCACGGGGACCGCCCGGGACTAGGCCCCGCGGGCCCCAGGGTCCATGATGGGCGGACCATGGCGACGACCAAGGCGGCACCCAGCACCCCGGACCTGTCGGATCCGGCGCTCTACATCAACCGCGAGGTCTCCTGGCTCGACTTCAACGCCCGCGTGCTCGCGCTCGCGCGCGACACGGCGCAGCCGCTGCTGGAGCGGTGCAAGTTCCTCGCGATCTTCTCCAGCAACCTCGACGAGTTCTTCATGGTCCGGGTGGCCGCCGCCCAGGACGCCCTCGAGGCCGGCCGGCCCTCGTCGACGCCCGACCAGATGCCCCGCGAGGAGGTGCTCGCGCGCGTCGCGGAGCGTGTGCGCGAGCTGATCCGCGAGCAGAGCCGCATCTGGACCGAGGAGATCCGTCCCGAGCTGGCGCAGGCCGGCATCGAGATCGCCGCGTTCCGCGACCTGCGGACGGCGGAGCGCCTGGAGGTCGACGCGCAGTTCGACCGCGAGGTGTACCCGGTGCTGACCCCGCTGGCCGTCGGCCCGGGGCTGCCGTTCCCCTACATCTCCGGGCTGTCGCTCAACCTCGGGCTGCGCGTGCGCGACCCGGTGACCGGCGAGACGCGCTTCGCGCGGATCAAGGTGCCGCCGCGGCTGCCGCGGTTCCTCCGGGCCGACGACCGGCTGGTGCCGCTCGAGGACGTCATGGAGGGCCACGTCGAGCGGCTCTTCCCCGGCATGGAGATCGTCGACCTCACGCGCTTCCGGGTCACCCGGGACGCGGACTTCTCGATCTCGGACGAGTCGGACGACCTGCTCGGCGCGGTCGAGGCGCAGCTGCGCCGCCGGCGCTTCGGCCACGTGGTGCGCCTCGAGGTGGCCGCCGACGCCCCCGACGGGCTGGTGCGCGACCTGATGACCGCCCTGGAGGTCGAGGAGCGCGAGACGTACCGCCTCGACGGGCCGATCGACCTCACGTCGCTGTGGATGCTCGCGACGATGGACGCCCCCGCCCTGCGCGACCCGCGGTGGGAGCCGCGCACCCGCGTGCGCCTGCGCCCCGAGGAGGGCGAGCGGCTGGACATGTTCTCCGTGATCCGCGACGGCGACGTCCTGGTGCACCACCCCTACGACGACTTCGACACCAGTGTCGAGCGCTTCGTGGAGCAGGCCGTCGAGGACGAGCACGTCCTGGCCATCAAGCAGACGGTGTACCGCACCAGCGGCGACTCGCCGATCGTGCCGGCGCTGATGCGCGCCGCCGAGCAGGGCAAGCAGACGGTCTGCCTGGTGGAGGTGCAGGCCCGCTTCGACGAGGAGCGCAACATCCAGTGGGCCCGCGCCCTGGAGCGCGCCGGCGTCCACGTCGTCTACGGCCTCACCGGGCTGAAGACCCACGCCAAGCTGTGCCTGGTGGTGCGCCGCGAGGGCGACCTGGTGCGCCGCTACGTGCACATCGGGACGGGCAACTACAACCCGTCCACCGCGCGCCTCTACACCGACGTCGGGATCTTCACCTGCCGCGAGGACCTGGGCGAGGACGTCGCGGACCTCTTCAACCACCTCACCGGGTTCGCCCGGCCGCCGCGCTACCGGCGGGCCCTGGTGGCGCCCGCCCACCTGCGCGACGGGATCATCGCGGAGATCGAGCGCGCCGTCGCGGGGCACACGCCCGAGAGCCCCTCGCGCGTGGTCATGAAGATGAACTCCATCATCGACGGGCCGATCATCGCGGCCATCTACCGCGCGTCGCAGGCGGGGGTCCCGGTCGAGCTGATCATCCGCGGCATCACCGGCCTGCGTCCCGGCGTGCCCGGCGTGAGCGAGAACGTCCGCGTCGTCTCGATCGTGGGCCGGTTCCTGGAGCACGCCCGCGCGTTCGCGTTCACCGTCGGCGGCCGGACGAACTACTGGATCGGGTCGGCGGACATGATGGCCCGCAACCTCGACAACCGCGTGGAGCTGGTGGCGCCGGTTGACGACCCGCTGGCGACGGCCGAGATCCAGACGGTCCTGGATCTCCAGCTCGCCGACACGGCGCTCGCGTGGGAGCTCGGTTCCGACGGGTCGTGGAGCCGGGTCACGCCCCCGGAGGGGGCGGAGCCGGTCAACTCCCAGGAGCAGCTCATGGAGTACGTCAGCAGGCAGGCCCGCGCGCCCGGTGCGTGAGACCGGCCCGGCCTCGACCGGGTCCGTGCGTTATCGTGCTGCTGAGTGAGCACCGAGGACGTCCCCACCTGGTCCCCGCCGGCCAAGCCCAGCTTCAACTCGCCCGCGGCGGACCTCAACCAGCTTCGCAACGAGACCAAGCGCATCGCCGAGTCGGCCCCCGGGCAGGCGGTCCACAAGTCGGTCCTGGAGCGGGCGCGCGCGCTCGCCGCCGCGATCGACCACGATCTCGGGCTCCCCGAGACGCCGGAGGGCCTCTCCTACGCCGACCTCGCGGTGCTGCTCTCGCAATCCAAGTAGCCTCGCGGGGCTAGGGCGTCGGCGCCCCGGGGGACGACGGCAGGTCCATGAGGTGGCGCGAGAGCGCGCCGAAGTTGACGTCGGGGTCGGTGCGCTCCAGCAGCGCGCGGGCCTCCTCCGCCAACCGCTGCTCCCGGTCCTCGAGGTCGCGGGCGTGGCCCAGGTCCTTCAGCAGGTTCCGGACGGTGAAGCCTGGGGCATGGTCGCCGTCGAGCACGCGAGGGAACAGGTTGCGCAGCTGCCATGAGTCGCCGGACGACCGCATGACCACCTCGCGGGCGACGGCCGGGTCGAGCCCGGCGCGCTGTCCGACGCCGAGGGCCTCGGCGGTGGCCGCGACGATCGACGCGATGAGCATGTTGTTGACGAGCTTCGCCACGAGCCCCTGGCCGACGGGGCCGCAGTGGACCCGCTTCTCGGGGTCGCCCATCGCGTCGAGGGCGGGGGTGGCGCGGGCCAGCGCGTCGGCGTCCCCGCCGCACATGAACGACAGCGTGCCGGTGGCCGCCCCGCCGGGGCCGCCGCTGACGGGGCAGTCGAGGTACGCGATCCCGCGGGCTGCGCACCGCTCGGCCAGGTCGCGCGCGACGGCGGGGGCGATCGTGCTCATCTCGACCACGATGGGGGCCGGCCGCTCCGCCTCGAGCATCGCCAGGACCACCTCCCGCACGTCGGGCGAGTCGGTGACGCAGGAGGCGAAGAGGTCGGCGCCGTCGGCGGCCTCGGCGGGGCTGCCGACCAGGGTGGCGGGGAGGTCCCGGGCCCGCTCCGGCGTCCGCGCGTACAGGCGCACGTCGTGGCCCGCGCCGGCCAGGTTGCGCACCATGCCGGCGCCCATCAGCCCGGATCCGACGAAGCCGACGCGCACCCCGCGGACCCTACCCGCCCTGGGGTGGGCGGGCCGGGAACAGAGTGAGGGCCGTCCCGACGCTCGACCACCCATGGGGCGGGAGCGGTGCCCAGGAGACCCGAAACACTGTGCCCGAGTGCCTCGGGTCTCCGAACTGCCGCGCGGGGGCAGTGGGGACGACCCTCGTGGCGAAGAATGCACCCGGAACATGCGTGTTTCGCCCCCCGCAGGGATGGTCAGCAACCCGGCGGGCAACCCGAACGGGGAGGATATGCCCTCGACCCCCGGTACCTGAGGTCGTCACCCATGGTCCCCGACCGCTCACCAGCCGACGCGCCGACGGTCCCGACCCGGGGAACCGAGCGGCGTTCCCCGCTCGCGCCGGTGCGGCAGGTGGCGGGGTGGTTCGTGCGCGTCGCGGCCGGCACGACGCGGCGGTCGGTGGCCGACGACATCACCGGGGTGGCGAGCCAGTTCGCCTACAACGCGTTCCTGGCCACGGTGCCGTTCATGTTCGTGCTCGTGTCGATCATCGGCCTCGTCGCCGAGCCGGACACGTTCGACGAGTTCCTGGCGCCCGACGCCGACAACGCGATCCCGGTGGAGCTGCGCGGGACGCTCCGCTCGGCCCTCCGGTCGGCGACGAACAACACCGGGCAGGCCGCCCTCTTCCTGGTCATCGGTCTGCTCCTGTCCCTCTACGTGTCGGCGAACGTGATGGGCGCGCTGGTGGGGGGCCTCGACCGGGTCCGCGGCGTGCCGCACCGGCCCTGGGTGCGCGGGAAGCTCGCCGCGCTGGTCATCGCCCTCGCCACCAGCATCCTGGTGGTGGCGACCACCCTGGCGCTGATCGGGGGCTCCCGGCTGGTGGACAGCCTGGCCGAGGAGGTCTTCGGCAAGGGCGCGCCGAACGTCGCCGGCCGCTTCCTCTACCTGATCGGCACCGCGAGCCTGCTGCTCTTCACGCTCGCGGTGTACCACGTGGGCCCGAACGCGCCGCGCCGGCGGCTGCTCGCCTCGGCCCCCGGGGCGCTGGTGGGCGTGGCGCTCTGGCTCGGCTTCTCCCGGCTCTTCGCGCTCTACATCGAGAACTTCGACGACTACCAGACGGTCTACGGCGCCCTCGCCGGCGCCGCCATCTACCTGATCTTCCTGTTCCTCACCTGCGTGTCGCTCCTGATCGGCGCGGAGGTCAACGAGCAGATCCACGGGATGCGCCGCGCCCGCCGCCGCGACGACGACCCGACGCTGGTGGCCTGACCGAGGGCCCTCAGCGCTGGCAGGTGGGGCACCAGTAGGTGGTGCGGTTGGCGTCCCCCTGGCCGCGCGAGCGGATCGGGGTGCCGCACCGCCGGCACGGTCGGCCGCGGCGGCCGTAGACCCAGGTGCGCTCCCTGCTCCACGGCGGCGCGTCGGGCGGCCGCCATGTGCGGATGGGACCGCCGTCCCGGACGCCCAGGTCGAGCAGTCGGGCGGCCTCCGCGCCGATGGCGGCGGCCTCGTCGTCGGTGAGGCTCCCGACCGGCCGCCACGGGTCGATGCCCGTGAGGAAGCAGGTCTCGCACTTGTAGACGTTGCCGATCCCGGACACGACGCGCTGGTCCATGAGCACCTCGCCCACCTGCCGGGTCGGCTCCACCCGCGCGATCCGCTCCGCGGCCGCCCGTCCCGGGTTGACCCCCTCGCCGAGCAGGTCGGGGCCGGTCGCGAGGACGGCCCGGGGGAGGGGCTCGCCCGGCTCCAGCAGCCGCACGGCGGGGCAGCGGTAGAGCGCGGCGACGTGCCCCTCGGTCCAGAGGGCCAGGAACAGCCCGCCGGGCCGGGGCGTCCGCGACGCCGGCAGCAGCCGCCACACCCCGTTCATCATCAGGTGCGACCAGAGCACCCGCCCGCTCGCGAAGCGCAGGATGTGGTGCTTGCCGACGGCCTCCGCCGCCGTGACCGTGTCGCCCAGCAGGCGCTCGACGCCCAGGTCGCGGAGCCGCGGCTCGGGCGCCTCGACCCGCACGAGGGGACGGCCGGTGAGCGCCGCGCCGAAGCGGATCGCGTTCTTGTGGCTGACCTGGCCCTCGGGCACCCCCCAAGGGTAGTTCCGGGAGCCGTCACGCCGCCGTCGGTACGACCGCGCTCAGCATCGGGAGGACCGCGAACGTCATCGCACCCGAGGCGACGGCGGGATCGGCGTCGCCCATCCCGCGGACCTCGTCCGCGTCGGCGGCCTCCACGACCGCCATGCCCCAGACGCCGCAGGGGTCGGCGACAGGGCCGAACACCAGGACGCGGCCGCGGTTCATGAGCTCGCGCCAGTGGTCGCTGTGGGCGGCCATCAGGGCACCCTCCTCCGGGGTCATGTCCTGAGCGAAGCTCGGGCGGGGAGGAATCAGCTTGTAGACGAAATGGGGCATCTCGGGCTCCAGTCGATGGGGGTCCGGGGTCAGCCGACCAGCGGCCGGCCGGTCTCGAGCAGGGTCTTCAGGCCGGAGAGCACGAAGCTCCAGCCGACGCCGCCGACGCTCGCGGCGGTGCGGGGCGAGCCCTCCAGGTGGTCGTGGGTGACGGTCAGCAGGCAGTGGCCGCCGTCCTGCGGCGCGATCTCCCACGTCACCCGGCTCTCCGGCTCTCCGGCCATCGCCGGGTCGTACAGCGAGCGCCATCCGTGGACGAGGCGCCGCGGCGGGTCGAACTCCAGCACGGCCGAGTCGCCCCACGTGTCGCCGTTCGGAGCGAGTGCCAGATGGCGCTCGGCGGTGTTGGTGATGCGCGCGCCGTGGAAGTACCGCCGCGTGAACTCCGGGGTGGTGATCGCCTCCCAGACCGCCTCGGGCGCCGCCCTGATGAACAACTGATAGATCTGGGTCGTCGCGGCCGTCGTCATGCGCTCTCCTCCTCCAGCGCAGCCTTGAGGTCCGCCAGCGCGGACACCCGGCGCTCCGTGTACTTGTCGATCCAGCGGTCGTGGATCAGCCGGATGGGCACCGGGTTCAGGAAGTGATGCTTCTCCCGGCCCGAGCGGCGGGCGACAAGCAGGCCGGCGCCCTCGAGCACCCGCAGGTGCTTCATCACCCCGAACCTGGTCATGTCCAGCTCCGACTCGAGCTCGTTGAGCGTGCGGCCGTCGCGCTCGTGCAGGCGGTCGAGCAGGTGCCGCCGCGTCGGGTCGGCCAGGGCCTTGAACACCAGGTCGTCGTCGCTCACCCGCTGACTATATGTGACCAATAAGTCACATGTCTAGGCGCGAGGCATGGCCGTTCCATCCAAGACCGGGGGCGCCCGGCCGGGGAGGATGGGCACATGACCGACATCGACCGCATCACCGACTTCGTGGACGCCCACGCCCGGCTGCTCGACCGCCACCGCCTCCGGCTCGCCGTCGGAGCCGGCGACGCCGTGACCGCGCTGGCCGTCCTGGCCGGGTACCGCAACGCCGACGGCGGGTTCGGCTGGGGCCTCGAGCCCGACGCCCGCGGCGCCGCGAGCCAGCCCGTCGCCGTCCTCCACGCCTTCGAGGTGTTCGAGGAGGTCGCGCCCGCGACCAGCCCCATGGCGGCGGGGCTGCTCGACTGGCTCGACGCGATCGCCCTGCCCGGCGGCGCGATCCCGTTCGCGCTCCCCGGCGGCGCCACCGCCGGCTCGGCCCCGATGTGGGCGACGGCGGACACGACGTCGCCGTCGCTGCACATGACCGCCGTCGTGCTCGGCATCGCCCACCGGGTGGCCCGCCACGACCACGTCGTCGCGGCGCACCCCTGGCTCGCCCGCGCGACCGCGTGGGCCACCGGCCGCATCGCGGCCATGGACGAGCCGGGGCACGCGATCGAGCTGCGCTACGTGCTCGGCCTGCTCGACGCCCTCGGCGCCGAGGACGACCTCGCCCGGCTCTGGGCGTTCGTGCCGGAGGACGCGACGCTGCCGGTCGCCGGGGGCGCCGCGGACGAGGCGATGCGACCCCTCGACCTCGCGCCCCAGCCGGGACGGCCGATCCGCGGGCACATCGATCCCGCCGTCATCGAGGCCGACCTCGACCGCCTGGAGGGCGAGCAGCGCGACGACGGCGGCTGGGACGTGGACTGGGCCCACTGGTCGCCGGCCGGCGGGCTCGAGTGGCGCGGGTGGGCCACCGTCCGCGCGGTGCGGATCCTGCGCGCGCACGGGCGGTTGTGACGGCCTGATCGCCACACCTGGCACCGGCCGGTCCCGCGCGGGATGATCCGGCGCGTGAGCGAGGAGACCCCCCAGGCCCCGGCGCCGCCCGCGGCACCGCCGCAGAAGCCGATCGGCCACCGCCTGCTGCTGCTCGGCGGGATCCTCGTGGCGGCGGTCGTCATCTACTTCATCGCCGCCGCCACCATCCCGCGCTGGTGGGCGCACCGGATCGGCGACCAGGTCGACGGCAGCGGCACCGCCGGCATCGGCCTGGGCCTGTTCTACGGCTTCGTCTTCACCTTCCTGCCGCTGCTGGTGCTGAGCTTCGCGCTGGTGCGGCGCCGCTCCTGGCGCCTGCGGGCGTGGCTCCTGGCCGGCGCGGTCCTGCTGGCGCTGCCGAACCTCTTCACGCTGGGGATCGTGCTCGGCACCGGCAGCGCCGCCCACGCGGGCGAGCGGACCCTCGACGTGGAGGGGCCGTACTTCCGCGCCGCCACCCTCGCCGGCGCCGTGCTCGGCGTGCTCGCGGTCGTCGGCGTCCGCTCGCTCTGGTACTCGCGCCGGCGGCACCGGCAGCGCGAGCGGACCCTGCGCGACGAGCTGCGCAGCCGCGACGAGGCCGACCGCGCCCGCGCCGCCGCCTCCTCCGACGAGGCGCCCCAGTAGCCGCGACCCCGTACCGCATCTGCTTCGTCTGCCTGGGCAACATCTGCCGGTCGCCGACGGCCGAGGCGGTGATGCGGCACCTCCTGTCGCAGGAGGGGCTCGACGGGCGGGTCGAGGTGGAGAGCGCGGGGACCGGGTCGTGGCACGTCGGCGACCCGCCCGACCGCCGGGCGACGGCGGAGGCGCGGACCCGCGGCATCGTCATGGAGGGCCGGGCGCGCCAGTTCCGCGCCGGCGACTTCGACCGCGTCGACCTGGTGGTGGCGATGGACGTCCAGAACGCCGCCGACCTCCGCGCGCTCGCGCCGGACGAGGCCGCCGCCGCCAAGGTGCGGCTGCTCCGCGACTGGGACCCGGAGGCGCGCGACGGCGACCGCTCCGTGCCCGACCCGTACTACGGCGGGCCGGACGGCTTCGCGACGGTGCTGGACATGGTGGAGCGCGCCTGCGCCGGGCTCGTCGCGGAGCTGCGCGCGGGGCCGCTCGCGGGCGCGTGAGCGCCGACGCCCTGGCGGCCGCGGTCGGCGCCGCGCTCGGCGCGGAGGTCGCGGCGGCGCAGGCGGTGCACGGCGGCTCGATCAACCGGGCGCTGCGGCTGACCCTCGCCGACGGCCGCGCGGCGTTCGTGAAGCACCACCCCGACGCGCCGCCCGGCGTGTTCCGCGCCGAGGCCGACGGCCTCGCCTGGCTCGCCGATGCGGGCGCGCTGCGGACGCCCGGGGTGCTCGCCGTCGCCGACGCCGCCGCCGGCGGCCCGCGCTTCCTCGCGCTCGAGTGGATCGCCCCCGGGCCACCCGATCCGGAGGCGTTCGGCCGTGGCCTGGCGGGGCTGCACCGGGCGGGCGCCCCGGCGTTCGGGTGGGACCGCGACAACTTCATCGGCCCCCTGCCGCAGCGCAACGATCCCGTCCCGGGAGGCTGGCCGGAGTTCTACGCCGAGCGCCGCCTGCGCCCCATGGCCGAGCAGGCCGTCGCCGCCGGGACGCTCGACCCCCGGTTCCTCGCGGACCTGGACCGCCTGCGCGCCCGCCTCTCCGACCTGGCCGGCCCGCCGGAGCCGCCCGCCCGCCTGCACGGCGACCTCTGGGGCGGCAACGCGATCCTCAGCGCCGCGGGCGGCCCGGCGGCGTTCGACCCGGCGGTGTACGGCGGGCACCGGGAGGTCGACCTGGCGATGATGCGCCTGTTCGGCGGCTTCCCCGCCGCCGCCTTCGCCGCCTACGACGAGGCGTTCCCGCTCGCCGCAGGCCACGAGGATCGCGTGGACCTCTGGCAGCTCTACCCGCTGCTCGTCCATGTCGTCCTGTTCGGCGGCGGCTACGCCGGGCAGGCCCGGCGTGCCCTGGCGAGGTACCTCTAGCCGAGCGTCAGGATGCTCGGCCGCGAGGACCTGAGGGTGGGCGCGGGCGTCAGCAGCAGCGCCACCCGCGCGCCCGGGCCGAGGGGCAGCACGCGGACGCTGGTGTTCGGCGGCGGCGTCGGCCGCGCCGGGCCGCCGATCCGCCGCAGGACCCTGCCGTCCGCACCGACGACGGCGACGCTGAGGCGGGTGAACTGGACGCCGCCGCGCGAGACCACCGCCGGGACGGCGGTGCGCCCGCCGGTCGACTCGGCGGGGTCCGCCGTGTCGCCGACCAGGGCGATCGCGAGCTGCGGGGGGCTCCACGCGCCGGCCGCGTCGCGGGCGGTGACCTCGACGGTGGTCCCGGTGGGGGTGAACGGGTACGGGGTCACCTCTTCGGCCACGACCGCCCCGCCCTGCGGCGCGCGGACGACCCGCGGCCGGAGGAACCCGACGCCGTCACGGCAGCCGACCTCCACACGGTCCGCGGCCGCGCCGCGCAGGGTCGCGGCGTCGACGCACCACCGCGACGGCCCGCCGATCCGCCCCCAGACCGCCAGCAGCTCGCCCGCCGCCGGCGCCGTGGCCGAGATGGACGAGATCTGCCCGGCCCCCAGGCGGAGGGGTGCTCCCCACGTCCCGTCGGGCGCGCGGAGCACGCCCATCACGACCTCCTCGGCCGGGCCGCCCGGCTGCCGCCACGCGACGCCGAGCCCGCCCGCCTGGTCGGCCGCGACCACGATCCCGAGTTGCGGGCCCGCGGGTGGCGGCAGGGCGGGATACGCGCCGGCGGAGATCTCCACCGGCGTCGTCCACGAGCCGTCGCCGGCCATGCCCGCCGCGTAGATCCCCAGCCGTCCGGCGGCCGGGCCGCCCCACCACGCCACCAGCGGCTCGCCCGCCGAGGTCACGCCGACGTCCGGGTGGAGTGCGAAGCCCGCGTTCGGATCGGTGAAGGGCGACACGGCGCGGGCGGGGCTGAACCGCGCGCCGGTCGACGGTCGCAGCGACGCGCGGATCGCCGAACCCTCCTGCCAGACGGCCAGCGCGCGCCCGCCGGTGAGGCGGACCACCTGGAGGCGGCGGACGATGCCCAGCCGGCCCGCAGTCGTGATCGTCTGCCGCCGGGCGACGCGGTTGCCCGCGACCGTCGTGACCACCAGGTGGCGGCCGGACACCGACGTCACCAGCACCCGCGGGCCGTCGAGCGCCGCGTCCGTCGCCGATCCCGGGATCAGCCCGGAGACGGTCGTCCAGTGGGCGGCCTGGGCGGGCGCCGCGCAGACGGCGGCGAGGGCGATGGCGAGGAGGACGGCGCGGACGATCCTGGTCATCCGCGGCACGCTATCGGCTCAGGCCCGGAGGACCATCCCGCGCAGGTCGGTGCGGAAGCCGGCGGCGGCGAGAAGCGGCTCGAGGGGCGACCCGAACACCGGCTCGCCGTCGACCCGCTCGATACCCGCCTTGCGCCGGCGGTCGCCCAGGACCCATTCCGCCAGGGCCCGCACCGCGAGCTCCAGCCGCCCGTCCTCCAGGCCGTCGAAGGTCAGGAGGCCGCGGCCGCCGCGCTCCAGGTACAGGGCGGGCGCGCCGTCCACCAGGACCACCTGGGCCCCGAACGCGCGCGACGGCGAGCGGGCGGCGCCCTCCCGCTTGGGCCACGGGGCGGAGGCGCCGTAGGGCTGGGCGGGGTCGGCGGCGCCGAGCACCAGCACGTGGGGGTCGCCGTCGATGGGGGCGTCGCGCAGGTCCCGAAGGCGCTCCACCGCGCCCGGCATCGCGAACTGGGCCCCGCCGAGGCCCGCGACGAAGTAGCCGCGGCGCACCGTGCCGAGCGTCTCCAGGTCGGTCAGCGCCGGGTAGACGGCGGCGTAGCCCCCGGGGACCCCCTCCGACAGCACGGCGGAGCGGGTGAGGACGCCGTGGCGCTCCACCAGCAGCTCGGCGAGGATCCGGCGCCGCTCGTCGGCGGCGGGGGCGTCGCGGAACAGGCGCTCGGCCAGCGACCAGCGTCCTGCGACGGCCGAGGGGGCGCCGCGGGCGCCGCCCGCCCGGCGGCGGCGCAGACCGCCGGCGCTCGGCCGCGTCAGGGCCGGCAGGCGCCGCGGCGCGCGCAGCGGCAGCCACAGGTCGTTGGTGACCTCCCCGGCCCACACGAGCGCCCACAGCGCGGTGAACACGTCCTCGCGCGGCGCGTCGGCGGCGACCAGCAGGTCGTCCCAGAAGCTCGCGCCGCCGGCGAGCGCCTCCCGCAGGGCGCCGGCCACCGGACCCTCGGGCGGCGGGTCGGCGGGCGGCGGGCCGATGAGGGGCGCGTCCTCGCGGAAGAGGATCGCGACCCGGCCGCCGCCGACGCCCCCGGCGCCCGCGCCCACCCACACGATCTCGCCGCGCGCGGCCAGCTCGTCCAGGCGCGCCGGGCCGTAGTCGGCCAGCCGGCGGGGCAGCACCTCGGCCTCCCACTGGGCCGGCGGCAGCGCCAGGCCCTGGAGGCCTGCGAGCACCTCGCGCAGCGCGTCCGTGCCGCGCGCGCCACCGGGGCGGTCGATGCGCTGCCAGTCGGGAAGGAAACGTCCCAGAGCCCGTGGGTCGGCCGGCTCGATCTCCTTCCGCAGCGCCGCCAGGCTGGCGCGGCGCAGGCGCCGGACCACCTCGGCGTCGCACCACTCCCGGCCCGACCCGCCGGGGCGAAGCTCCCCGCGCACCAGCGTGCCGTCGGTCTCGAGCGCGCCCAGCACGGGGTCCAGCGCCCCCGCCGGCAGGTCGTAGCGCGCCGCAGGCTCGGCGGTGTGGAACGGCCCGCGGGTGCGCGCGTAGCGCGCGAGGAGGCTCCGGAGGGCGTCCGGCACCGGCTCCAGGAACGCGTCGGGCAGACCGGCGGGCGTCATCACACCGAGGGCGTCGCGGTAGCGGCCGGCGTCCTCGGCGGCGATCACGCGCGCCTCGCCCCCCACCCGCACCCGCACCGCGCGCCGCTCGGCGATGAGGGCGTCGACCATCGCCGGCGCCTGCGCCGGTGCCTCCACCCGCAGGGCCATCTCGTCCGGGGTCAGGTCGCCGACCCGGCGCAGCAGGTCGTGCAGGCCGTCCGCGCTGCGGGCCCGGGCCCGCTCGGACAGGCCCTGGAGGTCGGCCTCGATCTGCGCGAGGGCGTCCGGGTCGATCAGGTCGCGCAGCTCCTCCTGGCCGAGCAGCTCGCGCAGCAGGTCCCGGTTGAGCGACAGCGCCTGCGCCCGCCGCTCCGCCGCGGGCGTGTCGTCCTCGTACATGTAGGACGCGACGTACTCGAAGAGCAGCGACCCCGCGAACGGCGACGCCGTCTGCGTCTCGACCTCCACCACCGCCAGCTCGCGCGAGCCGATGCGGGTCAGCACGCCGCGCAGGGCCGGCAGGTCGAACCAGTCGTTGAGGCACTCCCGGTACGTCTCCAGGATCACCGGGAAGCTGCCGTAGTTCCGGGCCACCTGGAGCAGCGACGACGCCTTCAGCCGCTGCTGCCACAGGGGGGTCCGCTGGCCGGGGCGGCGGCGGGGGATGAGCAGCGCGCGGCCGGCGTTCTCGCGGAAGCGGGCGCCGAACAGCGCCGTGCCGCCGAGCTCGCCCAGCACCAGGTCCTCCAGCTCGTCCGGCGGGATCAGCGCGATGTCGGACGAGGGGGCCAGGTCGGCGTCGGGCAGGTGGAGGGCGATGCCGTCGTCGCCCCAGATCGTGTGCGCCTCCTGGCCGGTCTCGGCGCGGATCCGTGCGCCCACCGCGAGCGCCCACGGCGCGTGGACACGGGCGCCGAAGGGGGTGAGCACGCACAGGCGCCAGTCGCCGATCTCGTCGCGGAAGCGCTCGACCACGATCGCGCGGTCGCTGGGGACGGTGCCGGTCGCGGCGGCCTGGTCCTCCAGGTACGCGACCAGGTTCGACGCGGCGCGCCGGTCGAAGGCGCTCTCGTCGCGGAGGCGGGCGGACGCGCGGTCGGGGCCGGCGGCGACCAGCTCGCGCGCCAGGCGCCCCACGGCCTCGCCCAGCTCGAACGGGCGCCCCATGCCCTCGCCCTTCCAGAACGGCACCGCCCCCGGGGCGCCGGGCGCGGGTGTCACGATCACGCGGTCGCGGGTGATCTCCTCGATGCGCCACGTGGAGGCGCCGAGCATGAACGTCTGGCCCGAGCGCGCCTCGTAGACCATCTCCTCGTCCAGCTCGCCCACCCGCGCGCCGTCTGGCAGCACCACGGCGTAGAGGCCGCGGTCGGGGATCGTCCCCGCGTTCTGGACCGCCAGCGAGCGGGCGCCGTCGCGGCCGCGGACGGTGCCGGCGGTGCGGTCCCACACCACGCGGGGCCGCAACTCGGCGAACTCGTCGGAGGGGTAGCGGCCGGCGAGCATGTCCAGCACGCCCTCCAGCTGCTCGCGGGACAGCTCCGCGAACGGGTACGCGCCCTTCACGAGCGCCTCCAGCCCGTCCACCGT
The DNA here is from genome assembly GCA_963749475.1 of Miltoncostaeaceae bacterium. Taxonomy (GTDB): domain Bacteria; phylum Actinomycetota; class Thermoleophilia; order Miltoncostaeales; family Miltoncostaeaceae; genus Miltoncostaea. The sequence continues at coordinate 416,284 of CAVVMP010000006.1, read as the reverse complement.
CCAGCTGCCGTCGGCGCTGATCGCCACGAGCTGCTGGGCCAGCACGTCCAGCGGCAGGCGGGGCACGCGGGTCTCCTCGATCGCGCCGCGGCGCATCCGCTCCACCACGGCGGCGCACTCGAGCAGGTCGCCCCGGTACTTCGGGAACACGCGGCCGCGGCTCGGCGCGCCCACCTGGTGCCCGGCGCGGCCGATCCGCTGCATGCCGCGGGCCACGCTCCGCGGGCTCTCGACCTGCACCACCAGGTCGACCGCGCCCATGTCGATGCCGAGCTCCAGGCTGCTGGTGGCGACGAGGCACGGCAGGCGGCCCGCCTTGAGCTCCTCCTCGATCAGGATGCGCTGCTCGCGGGCCAGCGACCCGTGGTGGGCGCGCGCCACCTCCTCCTCGGCCAGCTCGTTGAGGCGCAGCGCCAGCCGCTCCGCCAGGCGGCGGTTGTTGACGAACACGAGCGTGGAGCGGTGGGCCTTCACCAGCTCCAGCAGGGCGGGGTACATCGCCGGCCAGATCGAGCGGCGGCGCCCCTCCGATCCCGGGACGGCGATCGGGTCCTCGGTCCCCGGCTCCAGGGGCTGGCCCAGCTCCCGCATGTCCTCGACCGGGACGATCACCTCCAGGTCGAGCTCCTTGGCGGAGCCGGCGTCCACGATCTCCACCGGGCGCGGCCGGCCCTCCGCGTCCTGGCCGCCCAGGAAGCGCGCCACCTCGCCGAGCGGGCGCTGCGTGGCCGACAGCCCGATGCGCTGGAGGGCGCCGCCGTCGTCGGCGACCACCTGCTCCAGGCGCTCCAGCGACAGCGCCAGGTGCGCGCCGCGCTTGGTGGCCGCCACCGCGTGGATCTCGTCCACGATCACCGACCGGATGCCGGCGAGCATCTCCCGCCCCCGCGAGGTGAGCAGCAGGTACAGGCTCTCCGGGGTGGTGATGAGGATGTCCGGCGGCGTCCGGAGCATCCGCTGGCGCTCCTTCTGCGGCGTGTCGCCGGTGCGGACGGCGACGCTCACGTCCGGCGCCTCCAGCCCCGCGAGCTCCGCGTTGGCGGCGATGCCCGCCAGCGGCCCGCGCAGGTTGCGCTCCACGTCGTAGTTCAGGGCCTTCAGCGGGGAGAGGTAGAGCAGGCGCGCGGGCTCCCGCCCGGCGAGCTTGTCGGCCACGATGCCGTTGAGCGCCCAGAGGAACGCGGCGAGCGTCTTCCCCGAGCCGGTGGGCGCCAGGATCAGCGTGTGGTCGCCCCGCGCGATGGGCGGCCAGCCGTCCCGCTGGGCGCGGGTGGGCTCGGCGAACGCGCGCGTGAACCAGTCGCGCACCAGCGGGTGGAAGGGGGCGAGCGCCGGGCTCTGCCCCGCGGGCGGCGCGGAGAGGGTCACCGATCGATGGTACCCCCGCCTGCGGCCGACGAGCCCCGGTCCGCGGGTGCGCCGCGCCATCATGAGTTTCCGCTCATCATCACTCCGGGAACATGGCCGCCGTGACCGTCCGCGCGCCGGATCGCATCGCCGAGCCCTGGGGGGCGCGCACGCCGTACGGCGCCGGTGCGTCCTGGCCCGAGCGCGTCGACGTCCATCTGGACGACGGCGTCTCGGAGGGGGACGTCGAGGCGTGGGTCCCCTCGGCCTCCGTGCTGAGCAGCAACGGCGACGCGATGGACATCGCCGTCGCCGGCGGGAGGATCGTGGGCGTCCGCGGGCGCGCCGGCGACCGGGTCAACCGCGGGCGGCTCGGCCCCAAGGACCTGTTCGCGTGGAGGGCGATGGCGTCCCCCGACCGCCTCACCCGCCCGCTGGTCCGCCGCGGCGGGGAGCTCGTGCCGGCGACCTGGGACGAGGCGATGGGCCTGGTGGTGGAGCGCTCGCGGGCGCTGCTCGACGAGCCCGGCGGCTGGGGGCGGTTCGGCTTCTACACCAGCGGCCAGCTCTTCCTGGAGGAGTACTACACGCTCGCCGTGATCGGGAAGGCGGGCATCGGGACGCCGCACATGGACGGCAACACCCGCCTGTGCACGGCGACCGCCGCCGCCGCGCTGAAGGCGAGCTTCGGCACCGACGGACAGCCGGGCTCCTACACGGACGTGGACCACTGCGACGCGATCGCGCTGTGGGGCCACAACGTGGCCGAGACCCAGACGGTCCTCTGGTCGCGGATGCTCGATCGGCGCCGCGGGCCCGACCCGCCGCGGATGCTGGCCGTCGACCCGCGCGACACGCCGGTCGCGCGCGAGGCCGACGTCCACCTGGCGCCGCGCATCGGCACCAACCTGATGCTGGTCAACGCGCTGCTCCGCGAGCTGATCGCGCGCGGGCGGATCGACCGGGCGTGGGTCGACGCCCACACCCTCGGCTTCGACGAGCTCCGGGCGACGGTGGAGCCGTGCACCCTGGCCCATGCCGCGGAGGTGTGCGGCGTCCCCGAGGACGACCTGCGCCGCGCGGCCGACCTCCTCGGCGGGGCGGAGCGGCTGCTGTCCACCGTCCTGCAGGGCTTCTACCAGTCGCACCAGGCGACGGCGGCGGCGTGCGCGGTGAACGACATCCACCTGCTGCGGGGCATGATCGGGCGCCCCGGCGCCGGCATCTACCAGATGAACGGGCAGCCGACGGCGCAGAACACCCGCGAGACCGGCGCCGACGGCGACCTGCCCGCCTTCCGCAACTGGGACAACCCGGAGCACATCCGCGAGCTGGCGGAGCTGTGGCGGGTCGATCCGGCCAGGATCCCCCACTGGGCGCCGCCCACCCACGCCATGTCGATCTGGCGCTACGCCGAGCAGGGGTCCATCGAGATGCTGTGGATCTCGGCGACGAACCCCGCCGTGTCGCTGCCCGACCTCGGGCGCGTGCGCGACATCCTCGGCCGGCCCGGGCTGTTCGTGGTCGTCCAGGACCTGTTCCTCACCGAGACCGCCCGCCTGGCCGACGTGGTGCTCCCCGCCGCCGGGTGGGGCGAGAAGACCGGGACCTTCACCAACGTCGACCGCACCGTCCACATCTCCGACCGGGCCGTCGCGCCACCCGGCGAGGCGCGCAGCGACCTGGACATCTGGCTCGACTACGCCCACCGCATGGACTTCCGCGACCGGGACGGGGCCCCGCTGATCAGGTGGAGCGCGCCGGAGGCGGCGTTCGAGGCCTGGAAGGCGTGCTCCCGCGGGCGCCCCTGCGACTACTCGGGGCTGACGTACGCCCGGCTGCGCGAGGGCGGCGTCCAGTGGCCGTGCACGGAGGACGCGCCGGACGGGACGGAGCGGCTCTACACCGACGGGCGCTTCAACACCGACTCCGGCTACGCGGAGACCTACGGCCAGGACCTCGACACCGGGGCCACCCACACGGCGACCGAGCACCGCGCGAAGCGCCCCGACGGCCGGGCCTTCCTGCACGCCACGGCGTACCGGCCTCCCGACGAGGCGCCCGACCCCGAGCACCCGCTGCTGCTCACGACGGGCCGCACCGTCTACCACTTCCACACCCGCACGAAGACGGCCCGCGCGCCCGAGCTGCAGGCCGCCGCGCCGGACGTGTGGGCGGAGCTCTCCGAGGAGGACGCCGCCGCGCTGGGCGTCGCCGAGGGCGACCGGGTCCGGATCGCCTCGCGACGAGGGTCGATCGAGGCCCCCGTGCGGATCGGCGGGATCCGCGCCGGCCACGTCTTCGTGCCGTTCCACTACGGCTACTGGGACCGGGACGCCGCCGGCCCGGACGGCGGCCCCGGCCGCGCGGCGAACGAGCTGGTGCGCACCCACTGGGACCCCGTGTCGAAGCAGCCGCTCTTCAAGATCGGCGCCGTGCGCGTCACGCGGGCCGGGGAGCCCTGACGTGCTCGTCGCGCACTACCTGGGGATGCTGCACCGCAGCCTCGACGCGACGGCGGACGCGTTCCGCCGGGTGGCCGACGCGCACGGCGACGAGCCGGACGTCGAGGACACCTGCCGCTACCTCGCCGTGCTGGCCGACCGCCAGGCGGCGGCCCTCCTGCCCTTCGTCGAGCGCTACGGCGAGGCGGCCGAGGACGAGCCGGACCGCCTCCACTCCGAGCTGTTCGGGGGGACGCGCGAGGGGCCGCTCGCGCTGCTGCGCGACCTCCAGGACCTCTACCTGATGGCCAACGAGTGCGACATCGCGTGGACGCTGATCGGGCAGGCCGCCCAGGGCCTGCGCGACGAGGACCTGGTCGCGACGGTGGAGGCCTGCGAGGGGGACACGCACCGGCAGGTCGCGTGGCTCCGGACCCGGATGAAGCAGGCCGCGCCCCAGGCGCTCGTGGTCGTGCGGTGACGCCCCGGCCGGCGCCGCCGCTGCCGCTCGGGTTCCTGGCCCTGGCCGTCGGCACCCTCCTGCTCGCCACGCTCAACCTGGGCTGGCTGGAGCCCGCCGACGGGCACGACGTGGCGGTGGCGCTCTTGGCGTTCGTCGCACCCCTCCAGCTCACCGCATCGCTCATGGGGTTCCAGCTCGGCGAGGTGGTCCCGGCGACCGCGATGGCGATCCTGGCCGGCACCTGGACGACCATCGCGGTCGTGATGCTCACGTCGCCGCCCGGCGGCACATCGGCAGCCCTCGGCACCGAGCTGCTGCTCTCGGCGGGGGCGCTGCTGGTGGCGGCGCTCATGGCCGGCACGCGCGGGGCGCTCCTGCCGGCCGCGGTGATCACCGGTGCGGCGATCCGCTTCGCCACCACCGGCGGCTACGAGCTGTCCGGCGACCGCGCGTGGGAGCGCGCCGCCGGCTGGGTGGGCCTGGCGCTGGCGGCCCTCGCGACGGTGGTCGCCGCGATGCTCGGGGTGCAGGAGGCGCGCCGGGAGCGGCGCGCCTCCTGACGGTTCACGCCGCCCGCGGCCCTCCGTCGTCGCCGGCCTTGCGCATGAGGGCCACTGCCCACCAGCGCCACGCCGCGAAGGCGAAGAAGGCGGCCGCAACCACGATCGCGACCTCCCGGGCGAACAGCAGCTCGGTGATGATGAACAGCGCGCCGGTCAGGGCCAGCGCCAGCGCGAAGCTGCCCGCGATGGCCTCCCGGTTACCCTTGCGCAGCAGGGCCTCCTTGTCGCCCTCGCGGAACCGGATGCGGTGGAACGTGGAGGGGGCCAGCAGCAGCACCAGCGCTGTGGCGGTCGCGACCAGGCAGCCGTAGTAGACGGCCTCCAGCACCTCGCCGAGCTCCTTGAACTGGCCGGTGAAGCGGATGGCGAGCAGGAAGCCGAAGAGCACCTCGGCTCCGGGGATGAGCGCCCGCAGCTCCTCGATCAGCTCATGCAGCTCGCGGTCCAGCCGCGCGTCGCGGCTCTCGTCGGTCATGGCGCCTCCGGGTCCGGTCGGGGTGCCCACGAACTGCCCCGGCGCGCGGCGGCCACAAACGCGCAGCCCGCCGGAACCGCCGGAACCTACTTGTCGAGCATCACCCGGATGCCGAACACGACGGCCACCGCGCAGAGGACGAAGCACCCCCACGCGACCACCCGGCGCACGCGGCCGGCGTCCGCGCCCTCCTGGCCGGTGGCGAGCGCGCGCAACCCGAGCGCGTAGAGGCCCACGACGCCGACCCCGAACGCGGCGCTCAGCACCGCGACCCGCCAGAGGGCGTCGAGGTCGATGTAGTCGCTCACGCGCCCGCCCCGGCGCCGGCGCCGGCGACCGGCCCGGGCTCGCCGATCGGGGCGGGCTCCGGCGCCACGAGCGCGACCGGCGGGACGTCGGTGACGTTGCCCGCGGTGACCGGGTCGCGGCGGGAGACGCGCCAGGCGGCGACGCCGCTCACGATCGCCAGGATCGCGACGGCCACGACACCCGCGTTCCCGCCGATGCCCTCGGCGACGCCGTACATCGCGGCGCCCACGAGCGCTGCGGCGGGGAGGGTGACGATCCACGCGACGACCATCCGGCCGGCGACGGACCACCGTACCCGCTGCCGGGCGCCGACCCCGGCGCCGAGGATCGCGCCCGTCGCGACGTGCGTCGTCGAGAGCGGGAAGCCGAAGTGCGACGAGGTCAGGATCACGGCGGCCGCCGACGAGTCGGACGAGAAGCCCTGGTGCGGCGTGATGTCGGTCAGCCTGGCGCCCATGGTGCGGATGATGCGCCAGCCCCCGCAGTAGGTCCCGGCGCCGATCGCGATCGCGGCGCAGATCACCACCCACGGCGGTACGCCGGCGTCCGCGCCGATCGTCCCGTGGGCGACGAGGGCGAGCGTGATGATGCCCATGGTCTTCTGCGCGTCGTTGGTGCCGTGCGCCAGGGAGATCAGCGACGCCGACGCGATCTGGCCCCGCCGGAAGCCGCGCTCGGTCTGGGCGGCCGACCCCTTGGCGTGGAGCCGGCGGGCGAAGTGCACCGCCATGATCGCGACGCCGCCGGCGATGACCGGCGCGAGCACGGCGGGGACGATCACCTTCTGCACGACCGCGGTGCCGTTGACGGCGCCGGTCCCGGCAGCGGCGAGCGTGGCGCCGACGACGCCGCCGATCAGCGCGTGCGACGAGCTGGACGGCAGCCCCATGAGCCACGTGACCACGTTCCACGCGATCGCGCCGAGCAGGCCGGCGAAGACGACGGTCAGCGTGATCGCGCCGGCATCAACGATCCCGCTCGCGATGGTCTTCGCCACCTCGAGGGAGAGGAAGGCGCCCACCACGTTCAGCAGGGCGGCGAGGCCGACGGCCACCCTGGGCCGCAGGGCCCCGGTGGCGATGGACGAGGCGGTGGCGTTGCCGGTGTCGTGGAACCCGTTGGTGAAGTCGAACGCGAGCGCCGTCAGCACGACGACGATCAGGATCAGGTCCTCGGCCATCGGCGGTAGGGAACCTCCGTGTCACGTTGGTTTCAAGAGTCAACAGCGGGTTTCACTGCGTGGTCACAATCGCGGCTGAGATCACCCGGGTGACGCCGCGCGGGCGGGGCCGCCCGGCGCGGGGCTCAAGCGGCTCGCACGCGGCGCCGATGGGTCGGGGATCGCCCCGTGACAATCGACTCGACGCCCCTCGCGGGATACCAGCAGGCCGTCGCGCGCGTGCGGGAGATCACGGCGCCGCTGCAGCCCGCCCAGACCGCGGCGCCCGCGGGCGACTTCGCCACGCAGCTCGGCTCGGCGCTGACGCCGGCGGCCGGCACGCAGCAGGCGTCGTCGATCGACCCGGCGGCCCTCGCCGGAAACGCCGGGACCGGCCAGAAGATCGCCGCCATCGCCACCGCCGAGCTGGGTGTGGCGGAGCAGCCGCCGGGCTCCAACGACGCCCCCCGCATCGCCCAGTACCGGACCGCCACATCGGGCTCCGGCGTGGGCCCCTGGTGCTCGTACTTCACCTCCTGGGTGGCGCAGCAGGCCGGCGTCCCGGTGGGGCCGAACGGCCAGGGCATCGGCTACGTCCCGACGGTCAAGGCGTGGGCGGAGAGCCAGGGCCGCTACATCCCGGCCGGCAGCGGCGCGCCCCAGGTGGGCGACCTGGTGGTGTTCGACCGCGGCGGCGACGGGGTGCTGGACCACATCGGCGTGGTCACCGGCGTCCGGCCTGACGGCGGCATCGACACGGTCGAGGGCAACTCGAGCGACAAGGTGAACGCCCGCAGCTACGGCCCGGGCGGCTACGCCGGCCTCGTCCGGCTGACGTAGGAGGCGCTGGGACCCGGCGCGCGCCGGGGCTATCCTGCCGCCGTGGGAACCCAGACGCCCGTCCGGCCGATCACGGAACGCTCGGGCCCCGGCTCCGGCCATGGCGAGCCGTGCCACGTGATCGTCCTGAACGACGACCACAACACGTTCGAGCACGTCGCCCGGACGCTCGCCCGCTTCATCCCGGGGGTGAATTACGACGCCGGCATGGCGCTGGCGGACAAGATCCACCGCTCGGGACAGGCGCGCGTGTGGAGCGGCCCCCGCGAGCAGGCCGAGCTCTACTGGGAGCAGCTCCGCGACGCGGGGCTCACCATGGCTCCGCTTGCCTGAGCGCGACGGGGGCGACTGGCTCCTGGCGGCGGTGGCCGCCGAGGGCGTCCCGGTGCTGTTCGGCAACCCGGGCTCCACCGAGCTGCCGATCACCGACGCCCTGGGGCGGCAGGACGCCGTCCGCTACGTCCTGGGGCTCCACGAGGCGGCCGTCGTCGGGATGGCCGACGGGTGGGCGCAGGCCACGGGCGGCCTGGCCGTGGCGAACGTCCACGTCCAGCCCGGGCTGGCGAACGCCATGTCGGGGATCCTGAACGCCGCGCGCGGGCGCGTGCCGGTGCTGGTGACGGTGGGGCAGCAGTGGCAGTCGATGCTGCCGGGCGGCCCGTTCCTGGGCGGAGAGCTGGTGGGGATGGCGGCGCCCGTGGCCAAAGGCGCATGGGAGGTGCGCTCGGCGCAGGAGCTCCCGGAGGCGTTCGCCCGGGCCGTGCAGGCGGCGATGACCCACCCGCGCGGGCCCGTGGTGCTGAGCATCCCGCTCGACGTGCAGGTGGCCGCCGCCCCCGCGCCCCACGTCCCGCAGGCGCCGCCCGCCCCGCCCGCGCCGGACCCCGCCGCGCTCGACGCGGCCGCCGCCCTGCTGCGGGCCGCCCGGGCGCCCGCGCTGGTCGCGGGCGACGCCGCCGCGCAGATGGGCGCCGTCCCCGGGGTCGCCGCGCTGGCGGAGCGGCTGGGCGCGCCGGTGCTGGGCGAGCCGATGGGGGCCCTCGCGACGCTCCCCACCGACCACCCCCTGTGGCGCGGCCCCCTGCCGCCGTTCGCCCGCGACATCGGCCCCGCCCTGGCGCCGTTCGACGTGGTGGTGGTGGCCGGCGGGCCGGTGTTCAGGCTGTTCGGGCACAGCGAGGGGGCGATGGTCCCCGCGGGCACCCGGCTCGTCCACCTGGAGGCCGACCCCGGCGAGATCGGGAGGATCCACCCGCCCGCCGTGGGGGTGCCCGGCGACGTCGCCGCCGCCCTCGACGGGCTCCTCGCCCGGCTCGGGTCGCCCGGGCCGGAGTGGGCCGCGCGGCGGGAGGCGGCCGAGCGGGCGACCCTGGACGCCCGGGAGGCCGGCCGCGCCCGGGTCGCCGCCGGCGCCGGCGGGGGCCCGGCGGTGTCGCCCTCGTCGTTCGCGATGGCCGTCGCCGGCGCCCTGGGGCCCGACGACCTGGTCGTCGACGAGGCGCTCACCTCCGGCAGGGGCCTGCGCGCGGTGGCGCCGCCGCGGCGGACCGGCACGTGGCTCGCCCACCGCGGCAGCGCCCTCGGGTGGGGGCTCCCCGCCGCCGTGGGCGCGGCGCTGGCCGACCGGGGGCGCCGCGTGATGGCGCTGCAGGGCGACGGGAGCCTGCTGTTCGGCGTCCACGCGCTGTGGACGGCGGCCCACGAGCGGCTGCCGCTGGCCCTGGTGGTGGCCGACAACGGCGGCTACGAGATCCTCCGCGCCGGGCTGGAGGGCATGACGGGCCGGCCCGAGGGCGACTGGCCGGGGCTCCGGCTCGACGCCCCCCGCCTGGACGTGGCCGGGATCTGCGCCGGCTTCGGCGCGGACACCGCCCGCGTCGACCACCCGGAGCAGCTCCCGGGGGCCCTCGACGACCTGTGGGCCCGGGCGGCGGACGGCCCGGCGGTGCTGGTGGTGGGGGTCGCGGGGCGCACCGCTCCCGGTCGGATACCCGCTCACGGCGGGGCTCCGGGGGTGGGAACCGGCACCCCCTAGGGACCCCTCGGCCCCAACACTGGGGTCGTGTTCGGGGGGGTCCCACGATGGCCGGGCGCGGGCGAGCGGCGAATCTGGCCGCCATGAACGAGCACACGTCGCACACCCTGGTCCTCCGGCTCCGGCTCGACCGTGACTGCCTGCACGGCTCGGTGACCGCGGAGTCCGGCCTCCGCCGCGAGTTCACGGGGCGGCTCGGCCTGATCGGGGCCATCGACGACCTGCTCACACCCTCCCCCGAGGCCGGGGACACGCCCCCGCCCGCCGTCCTGACGCCGAAGGAGCCCCGATGACCACCATGTCCATCCGCACCGTCCCCGCGACCGTCGTGCTGCCCGGCGACGACGGCTGGGACGAGGCTCGTGAGGCCTGGAACGCCGCGGTCGATCAGACGCCGGCCGCCGTCGCCCTGCCCACGACCGTCGAGGACGTGGTCGAGGCGATCAGCTGGGCCCGCGCGTACGGCCTGCGCGTCGCCCCCCAGAGCACCGGTCACAACGCCGCCGCGATGGGCGACCTCTCCGACTCGATGCTCCTCAAGACCGGCGGACTGACCGAGGTCTCGATCGACCTGGAGCGCGGTGTGGCCCGCGCCGGCGGCGGCGTGCTGTGGGAGCAGGTGGTCGACGCCGCCGCGCCGCACGGCATGGCGGTGCTGCACGGCTCGTCGCCCGACGTCGGCGTGGCCGGCTACTCGCTCGGCGGCGGCATGGGCTGGCTGGCCCGGCTCCACGGCCTTGCGACCAACTCGCTCACCGCCGTCGAGCTGGTGACGATGGACGGCGAGGTCATCCGCGCCGACGCCGACACGCACCCCGACCTGTTCTGGGCCCTCCGCGGCGGCGGCGGCAACTTCGGTGTGGTGACCGCCCTCGAGTTCCGCATGTACCCGCTGGAGAGCGCGTACGCGGGCTGGCTGATCTTCCCGTGGGAGCGCTCGGAGGAGGTCCTGAACGCCTGGTCCGCCTGGACGCGGACGGTCCCCGACGAGGTCACCTCCGTCGGCCGCATCCTGCAGCTCCCCGACATGGAGCCGATCCCGCCGCAGTTCCGCGGCGCGAAGATCGTGGTGGTGGAGGCCGCGTTCGCGGGCTCCGAGGGCGACGGCGTCGCCCTGATGGCGCCGCTGCGCGCGCTCGGCCCGATCGCCGACACGTTCGCGCAGGTGCCGCCGGAGGGCCTCGTGCGCCTGCACCAGGACCCGGAGGGCCGCACCCCCGGCCACGGCGCGCACACGCTGCTCGACAGCCTCACCCCGGAGACCGTGCGGGCGTTCGTCGCCACCGCCGGCCCCGGCTCGAACCAGACGGTCCTGTCGGCCGAGATCCGGCACCTCGGCGGGGCGCTCGCGCGGCCGCTGCCGGAGAACGGCGCGCTGTCGCACATCGACGCGAGCTACGCGATGTTCGCGGTCGGCATCCCGTTCACGCCCGAGGTGATGACCCAGCTCGCGGTGGACGTCGCGCGGATCGTCGAGGCCCTCGGGCCGTGGAGCCGCGGCCGCAGCTACCTGAACTTCGCCGAGAGCCCCACGGACACGCGGACGGCGTTCTCCACGGAGACGTACGCGCGCCTCCAGGACGTCAAGGCCCGCTACGACGCGAGCGGCACGGCGCGGGCGAACCACCAGATCCGCATGGGCGCGTAACGCGCCCCAGCGCGGGCGCTCGGCACAGCGCCCGCCCCGGCCCCCGGCCCCGGACCCCTTCCGTCCGGGGCCGGCGCGGGCCCAGCGGCGACCTGCGGCGGCACCCCCATATCCCGGGTGCCGTCGCGGTCCCCACCCCTCCCGGAACCCGCGTGCGCCCCGGGGCGCCCGCGCGGTAGGCTTCGGTCCACGGCCCCGGACGCGCTGGAGGCGGCGAGTGATCGACTGGGGTGCGGGACGGTACGAGCGCACCGCCGACGGGCTGATGCCCGCGGCGCGCCGCGTGGTGGAGATCGCGGCGCCGGCGCACGGCCAGGACGTGCTCGACCTCGCCTGCGGGACGGGGAACGCGGCCCTCCTCGCCGCCGCGGCCGGCGCGCGCGTCACTGGGATCGACCTGGCGCCGCGCCTGGTTGAGGTCGCCGCGGAGCGTGCGCGCGCCGAGGGCCGCGACGTCGCCTTCGTCGTGGGCGACGCCGAGGCGCTGCCCTTCCCGGGCGGAGCGTTCGATCTCGTCGTGTCCGTGTTCGGGATCGTCTTCGCGCGCGAACCCGCACGGGCGGCCGGCGAGGTCATGCGGGTGTTGCGCCCGGGCGGCCGGCTGGTGCTCTCGGCCTGGGTGCCCGAGGGCGCGATCCACGACATGGTCAGCACCTTCGGCCGGGCGGTCGCGGCGGCAGCGGGCCGCGGTGGCTCCCCGCCGTTCCCCTGGTCCGATCCCGAGGCGGTGGCGGGGCTCGCCGGGGCCGGCGCGGGGAGCGTGCGCGCCTGGGACGAGGCGATCGCCTTCACCGCGGCGTCGCCGGATGCGTACCTCGCCGAGGCCGACGAGCACCCGATGAGCGTCGCCGGACGCGCCCTACTCGAGCGGGCCGGCACCGCCGCGGAGGTGCGGGAGCGAGCGCTGGAGGTGCTCCGGGCCGGCAACGAGGACCCCGGGGGCTTCCGGGTCACGAGCCGCTACCGTGTTATCGCGATCACCCGGACGACCTCCCGCCGACGTGACGGCCGGGCAGCGCGTCAGCTCCTCGCCCGGATGACCCCCGGCCGAATCGCGGGCGCCGTCCCGCCACGGTCACCCGCACGGGGGAGGCCGCGCGCCGAAGATCGTCGTCGAGGGTGACGCGGCGGGCGTGCCGCGGGGTTGAGTGGACCTGCGTCCACCACCCGATCCGGAGGCCCCTCGTGGAACCCCCTGGGCCCGCCGATGCTCTTCCCCTGCTTCACCGCGCGCTCCGCGGTCGGCGCCGCGCGCGGGGCGCTCTGCGCGCACCTGCGGGCCCGCCGACGACCGGGCGGACGCACCCCACCCACACGTCAGGAGGAGGCGCCATGCCGTACGCAGTCATCGCGGAGTGGGCCGGAGGGGGCCGCGACACCCGCAACTACGACGAGGTCACCCGCCGGATGGACGTCGAGGACGACCCGCCCGCCGGGCCTCATCGTCCACTCGGCCGGGGCCACCCCGACGGCGACTTCCGCATCAGCGACGTCTGGGAGACCCGCGAGGCGTACGAGGCCTTCCGCATCGGAGCGGCTGATGCCCGCGGTCGAGGAGGTCCTCGTCCGCGCTGTCGCCGGAGCGGCAGGCCGAGGCGCGCCCGCCGCGTCACGACGGGCTACGAGCTGCACCACCTGGTCGTCCCGGCGCCCGCGGCCCTCGGCCGCTGAGGGCGGCCCCTGCATAACGCGCCCCGAGCGCGGGCGCCCGGCACGGCGCCCGCCCAGGCCCCCGGCCCCGGCCCCCTCCGTCCGGGGCCGGTGCGGTCCCCCCCAGTTCCGGCGCTCAGATCCGCAGCGACGCGATGAACCGGCAGAACGGGCTCGGCCCCTACGCGCCGCACGCCCGATTGAGAGCCGGCCGGCTGCCGCCGGAGCCGTGCGCCCGGTTGGAGGTCCCCTCATCCCGGGCCGACCTCGGCGAGCTCGACGAGGTTGCCGTCGGGGTCACGGACGTAGACGGAGAGGAGCGGCCCCGCGGCGCCGGTGCGCGCGACCGGGCCCGAGCTCCACCGGGATCCCGCGGCTCGACGAGGACGGCGAGCGCCTCGTCGATGGTGCCCGTCGAGGAGGAGGCAGAGGTCGCCCGACCCGGGCGCCGGGGCACGCGGGCGTGCGGCGCGATCTCGCTCCCGGCGGTGTGGAGGTTGATCCGCTGGCCGCCGATCTCGACGGCGCGGCGACCCTCCCCGAACCGCACCTCGCGCGCCCCGAGGGCGGCGTAGAAGGCGACCGTCCGGTCGGGTCCCGGACCGTCAGCACCAGGTGGTCGAGCCCGCGGATCCTCACGGCAGGCGCCTAGCTCCGGGCGCGGATGACGCCGTTCGCGTCGATGCGCGGCGCGCGCGACCCGAAGTCCTGGCCTCGAGAGCGACCGGACCAGGGCGACGCCGTCGCCGCCCGGCGCGGGGGTGCCCTCGCCCACCAGCTGCGTGGGCCGCAGGCGGCCGCTGCGGAACGTGCCGTCCGGGTTCAGCGTCACCTGGAGCACGCCGCTCGTGGAGAGCACGCCCCCGAGCGAGAAGACGGCGTAGCCGGCGAAGTTGCCCATCGAGTACGCGACGAGGCGGCCCTTGTAGAGCTCCATCCCGCGCATCACGTGGGGTCCGCTGCCGACGACCAGGTCGGCGCCGGCGTCGATCACCGCGTGGGTGAAGCGGCGCAGGTCGCCGCGGTTCTCGCCCAGGAACGTCTCGGTGCCCTGCGGGACGTGGGTCTTGTCGCTCCCCTCGGCGCCGCCGTGGAACGTGACGATCACGATCGGGGCCGTGCGCGCCGCCTGCCGCACCCGGCGCTGCGCCTGCGCGATGTCCGTCAGCGGGTCGGACCACGTGTACGACGCGAACCCCAGGATCGCCACCTTCTGGCCGCCCGCGGTCACCGTCGCCTGCGTCCCCGGCCGGCCCGTGTTGCGGATGCCGACGCGGCGGAGGGCGGCGACGGTGTCGCTCAGCCCCACCGGCGCCGTAGTCGTTGGCGTGGTTGTTGGCCAGGTTCATCACCGTGAACCCCGCGTCCTTCAGCCACCGCGCGTACGACGGGGGCGTGCGGAACGCGTAGCAGTTGGAGCTGCCGGCGCCGCACTTCGAGCTGCCGCGGGTGGTGAGCGTCCCCTCCAGGTTGCCCAGCACGATGTCGCCCGCCAGGAGGTCGTCCACCTGGGAGAAGAACGAGGCGCCGCCGTCGGCCGGGAGGCCGTACGGGAGGCTCCCCATGACCGTGTCGCCGACGTACGTGACGTCGATCGGCTGCGCGTCCTGCGCCGGCGGCGCGGGCGGGGCCGCGGCGTCGGCCTCCTGTCCGCCGCCGGAGCCGTCCGCCGCGGGCGTCTGCGCGGTGGCGGGGCGGCTGCCGTCGCCGCCGTCGCGGAACGCGACGGCCAGCGCCACCGCCAGGATCATCACGCCCACCAGCGCCACGAGCGCGCGCTGCTGGCGCCGGGTGCGGCGCCGCTGGGCGGCCCTGCGGGTTTGACGGTCCATCGTCACGGCGGCGATCCTACGTCGCCCCGCGCCCGGCCCGCGCCGGGCCGGGTGGCCGGCGGCCGGGAGGAGGCGCGGTGGGGCGGGTCCCAGGGATGGCGGCGTGGCGGCACATCGACGCGCGTGAGGCCTTCGAGGTCGCCTTCCTCACCCCTTCGCCGTCGGGTCTGCGGATCGACGGCCACACCGCCGCCGTGGAGGAGGGGGAGCCCTTCGCGGTGCGCTACGCGATCCACCTGGACCACGCGTGGCGCACCGTCACCGCCCACCTGTGGGGCCGCTCGGCGGGCGGCACGTACGAGCGGCGCCTGGAGGCCGACGGCCGGGGCGGCTGGCGGGTCGACGGCGCCGACGCCCCGGCGCTCGCCGGCCTGCTGGACGTCGACCTGGAGGCCTCGGCGATGACCAACGCGTTCCCCGTGCGGCGCATGCGCCTGGAGGTGGGTGCGGTGGCGGATGCTCCCGCCGCGTACGTCCGCGCGCTCGATCTGGCGGTCGAGCCCCTGGAGCAGCGCTACGAGCGCCTGCCCGACGCGGCGGGGGGCGGGGAGCGCTACGCGTACGGCGCCCCGCGCTTCGACACGTTCTGCGAGCTGGTCTATGCGCCCGACGGGTTCGTGGTCGACTACCCCGGACTGGCCGAACGGGCGCTGTAAGTGGCGACGCCCTCGCGGGCGGCCACCGCCGCCTCGGTCGCCGCCACCACGTCGTCCGCGGTGACGTCCGGCGCGAGCTCGCGGACCCCGGCGGCCGTGGCCGCCAGGCCCTCCGCCCAGGCGTCGTCGCGCCCCAGCAGCCGGGCGAGGCGGGCGGCGTCCAGCCGCAGCGGCACCCCGGCCTGGAGCAGGGCGCCCGGCCGGCGGCGGGTCTGGGAGAGCCCCACCACCTTGCGCCCGCCCGCGAGGACCTCCCAGGGGGAGAGGCCACCGAAGCAGGCGTCGGCCGCCGGGCCCGGCGCCGCCGCCGCGCGCCCGCTCGAGGGCGACGACCTCGACGTCCGGCACGCCGACCGCCCGGAGCGCGTCGGCCAGCGCCTCGCCGAGCCAGCGGTAGGCCGCGACGACATCGTCGGGGGCCAGCCGGTGCCCGCGCGGCAGGACGACGTCCAGCGCCAGCAGGTCACGGTCCCAGAGCACCGGTCCGCCGCCGGAGGAGCGCTTCAGGACCTCCACGCCCTCGGCGGCGACGGCGTCCTGGTCCACGTCCGGGTCGACGGCGTGGCGGCCCAGCACCAGCCCGGGTGCGGTGACCGTCGACCACGACAGCACGGGCGGGCCGTCCGGGCCCATCCCGTCCAGCAGGCGCACCGGCAGGGCGACGGCCTCGGCCGGCGGCAGCGCCGCCGGGCCGAGCCGCGCCCAGGTCTCGCGGGGAACCCTAGGAGAGGTAGGGGGCGACGCCGACCGCCTGCTGCGCGGCGTCCATCACCATCTCCGAGACGGTCGGGTGGGCGTGGATGATCTCGCCCAGCTCCGGCACCGTGAGGCCGTCCGAGATGGCGACGCCGATCTCGTGGATCATCTCGACCGCGTGGACGCCCATGATCGTCGCGCCCAGCAGCAGCTGGGTGTCGGCGTCCATCACCAGCTGCGCGTAGCCGTCCGGCTCGCCCTCGCCGAGCGCCTTGCCGGACCCGAGGAACCGGGCCTGGCCGAGCTTCACGTTGTGGCCGGCCTCCTTCGCGGCATCCGCGTTGAGGCCGACGGTGGCGATCTCCGGGTGGGTGTAGATGCAGCTCGGGACCACGGTGCGGTCCATCGGGAGCATGTGCTCCGTCAGCGCGTTCTCGACCGCGCGGCCGCCCTCGGCCGACGCGAGGTGCGCCAGCTGGAGGCCGCCGATGCAGTCGCCGACCGCCCAGACCTTGGGGTTCGCGGTGCGGAGGTACTCGTCCACGACCACGTGGCCGCGCTCGGTGATCTCGACGCCGATCTCCTCCAGGCCGATGCCCGCCGCCTGCGACTTGCGGCCGACGGAGACGAGCAGCTTCTCGGCGGAGATCTCGGTGCCGTCGTCGAGGGTCACGGTCACGCCGTCGTCGCGGTAGTCCGTGATCTCGGCCTGGCGGCCGAGGTGGACGACCACGCCCTCCTTCTCCATCAGCTTCTGGAACTGCTTCGCGGTGCGCTCGTCGATGCCGGCGAGCAGGCGGGGCAGGATCTCGACGATCGTGATCCGGGTGCCGAGGGCGGCGAAGAGGCTTGCGAACTCGCAGCCGATGACGCCGCCGCCCACCACGACCATGCTCTCCGGCACGCTCTCCAGCCGGAGGATCTCGTTGGAGGTCAGCACCGCCGGGTGGTCCATGTCGTAGCCGGGGAGCCCGTCCGGCTCCGTCCCGACGCAGACGACCAGGTGGTCGTAGGGGATGCGCTCGTCGCCCACGACGACCTCGTCGCCCTCCACGCGGCCCTCGCCGCGCACCACGGTCACGCCCTTGCGCTTGGCCGCCCCCTCGACGCCCTTGCGCATCTGGAGGACCACGTCCTCCTTGCGGCTCATCATCTTCGGGAAGTCGAACGAGACCTCGGGCACCACGAGCCCGTACTCGTCGGCGCGGCGCACCCGGCGCAGCAGGTCAGCGGTCGCCAGGAGGGCCTTCGTGGGGATGCAGCCCCAGTTCAGGCAGGTGCCACCCAGCTCTGCGCGCTCGATCATGGTCACCTGCGCGCCGAGCTGAGCCGCGCGCAGGGCGGCGACGTCGCCGGCCGGGCCACCGCCCAGCACGACGACCCGGGTCCCATCGGTCATTCCGTCTCCTGATCCGGGTCCAACGCGGCTGCGAGAAGCCGCTCCTGCTCGGCCTGGTGGGCCTGCGGATAGCCCTCACTGGGGCTCGCGCGGCGCGCACGACCGACGTACTTCAACTGTACGCCGTCGGGCAAGGCCGCCTCGATCTGGAGCCGGATGAACTCCCACGCCCCCATGTTCCGCGGCTCCTCCTGGACCCACGTGACGGTCCGGAGGTTCGGGTAGGAGGCCATCAGCTCCCGGATCTCCTCGTCCGGGAACGGGTAGAGCAGCTCGACGCGCGCGATGGCGAGCTGCGAGCGGCTCTCCCGGTCGGCGTGCGAGTCGAGGTCGTGGAACACCTTGCCGGTGCAGAGGATCAGGCGGGTGATCGCGTCGCGGTCGCCCGCGCGCGGATCGTCGATCACGGGCTTGAAGCGGCCCTCGGACAGGTCCTTCAGCGTTGACGACGCGCCCTTGGCGCGCAGCAGGCTCTTCGGCGTGAAGATGATGAGCGGCCGCTGCCGGTCGGTGAGTGCCTGCTTGCGGAGCAGGTGGAAGTAGTTGGACGCCGTCGAGCAGTTGGCCACGCGGATGTTGTCCTCGGCGGCCGCCTGCAGGAAGCGCTCGATGCGGGCCGAGGAGTGCTCGGGGCCGTTGCCCTCGTAGCCGTGCGGCAGCAGCATCGTGAGCCGCGACGTCTCGCCCCACTTGGCGCGCCCCGACACGATGAACTGGTCGATCATGATCTGGGCGCCGTTGGCGAAGTCGCCGTACTGGGCCTCCCAGAGCACGAGCGCCTCGGGCGCCTGGGTGCTGTAGCCGTACTCGAAGCCGACGGCTGCGGCCTCCGACAGCGGGCTGTTGTGCAGCTCGAACGACGCCGACGCGCGCAGGAGGTTGGCCATCGGCGTGTAGACGCGCCCGGTGTGCGGCGTCCAGGTCTCGCCCTCGCCCACGTCGTGGAGCTCCAGGTGGCGCTGGCTGAACGTGCCGCGGGCCGAGTCCTGGCCGGTCAGGCGGATCGGCACCCCCTCGGTGAGCAGCGACGCGTACGCGAGCACCTCGGCGTGGCCCCACGTGATGCCGCCGTCCTCGCCGAGCGCCTCGCGGCGGCGCTCGAGCTGGGGCACCAGCTTCGGGTGGATGGTGAACCCGTCGGGCACCGTCAGCAGCTGCTCGTTGAGCGAGCGCAGCACGTCGGCGGAGACGGCGGTGCTCATCGAGGATCGCGCCGCCGGCGGGCGGACGCCGTCGGCCAGCGGGTCGGTGCCCAGCTCGCCGCGGGTGGTCACGGCCTCGTGGGCCTCGCGCATCCGGCGTTCGGCGCCGGCGATCATCTCGTCCACCTGCTCGCCGGTGAGGAGGCCCTCGGCGACGAGCTTCTGCGCGTAGATCTTGCTGACCGGGGGGTGGGCCTTGATCGTGCGGCTCATCACCGGCTGCGTGTAGGCGGGCTCGTCCAGCTCGTTGTGGCCCAGGCGGCGGTAGCCGATCAGGTTGATCAGGACGTCGCGCTGGTAGCGCTCGCGGTAGGCCACCGCGATCTGGGCGGCCGAGATGCACGCGTCGATGTCGTCGGCGTTCACGTGGATGACCGGGATGTCGAAGCCGCGCGCCAGGTCGCTCACGTGGTACGTGGAGCGCGAGTCGTACGGGTCGGTCGTGAAGCCGATCTGGTTGTTCGCGATGACGTGCACGGTGCCGCCGGTCGTGTAGCCGCGCAGCGCCTGCAGGTTCAGCGTCTCGGCCACGACGCCCTGCCCGGTGAAGGCGGCGTCGCCGTGGATGAGCACCGGCACGGCGCGCGTGGGGTCGTGGCGCGCCTCGCGCGACGTGCGGGACGTCTGCAGCGCGCGGGTGTGGCCCTCCGCGACGGCGTTGACCTGCTCCAGGTGGCTCGGGTTGGCGGCGAGCTTGACGGTGATGGGGCGGCCGCTGCGCGTGATGTACGTGCCCTCGGCGCCGAGGTGGTACTTCACGTCGCCGGCCGTCTCGCGCGCGTCCTCCTCGCCGGACTCGAACGCCATGTGACCCTCGAACTCGGCCAGGATCGACTCGGGCGGCCGGCCCACCACGTGGGTGATGAAGGCGAGGCGGCCGCGGTGGGCCATGCCCATCACGACCTCGCCGGTGCCCTCGGCGGCCGACAGCTCGATGACGTGGTCGGTGATCGGCACGAGCGCGTCGACGCCCTCGATGGAGAAGGTCTTCTGGCCGAGGTAGGTGCGGCGCAGGAAGCGCTCGAACGCGTCGACGGCCACCAGGCGCTCGAGCGTCGCGATGCGGCGCTCGTCCGTGATGGGCTCCCGGAAGCGGCCCGACTCGATCACCCCGCGCAGCCACAGGCGCTTCTGGTGGTCGGAGAGGTGCTCGATCTCGTAGGCGATCGTGCCGCAGTACGCCTTCCGCAGCTCCGGCAGCGCGGCGGCGAACGTCTCGCCCGGCACCTTGATGCGCAGGATCGAGCTCGGGATCCGCGCCATCACCTCGGGGCTCAGGTTCACCTGGTCCGGGGTCAGCGCGGGGTCGCCGGGCGGCGGGGCCCCCAGCGGGTCGAGCTGCGCGGCCAGGTGGCCGTGGCTGCGGTGGGCCTTCACCAGCGACATCGCGGCGGCGACGCCCGCCAGCAGCTCGGCGTCGCCGACGGCCGGGATGCCGCCCGGCGCGGCCGCCGGGGCGCCGGTGAGCGCGATCGGGCCGGGGGCGGGCGCGGACGGGATGTCGGCGGCGCGCGACAGGCCGAGGCTCTCGCGGACGTCCTCGTAGAAGCCGGCGTCGCCCGCCAGCAGGCGGTCGATCTCGCCGAGGAAGGCGCCGCTCTCCGCCCCCTGGATCACGCGGTGGTCGTACGTCGAGGTCATCGTCATGACCTTCTCGACGCCGAGGGCCCCGAGCGTGTCCGGGTGCGCGCTGCCGAGGCCCGGCGGGTACGCGATCGAGCCGGTGGCGACGATCGTGCCCTGGCCCTCCATCAGGCGCGGCACGGACGCGACGGTGCCGAGGCCGCCCGGGTTGGTGAGCGTCACGGACGCCCCGCGCAGCTCGTCGGGCTTCACCTGTCCGGCGCGCGTGCGCCCCACCAGGTCGTCGTAGGCCTGGCGGAACCCGTCGAAGCCGGCGGCGCCCGCGTCGCGCACCACGGGGACCAGCAGCGAGCGGCTGCCGTCCTTGCGCTCCACGTCGACGGCGAGGCCCAGGTTCACGCCCCCGCGCACGAGCTTGTTGGGCTTGCCGTCCACGACGGTGAAGCCGGTGCCCATGACGGGGTACGCCTGGACGGCCTTCACGATCGCCCACGCGATGAGGTGGGTGAACGACAGCTTCTCGCTGCGGCCGGCGGCCTTCAGGTCGCCGTTGATCTTCCGGCGCTGCGCGTCGAGCACGCCCACGGTGAGCGTGCGGAAGCTGGTGGCCGTCGGGATCGACAGGCTCGCGTCCATGTAGCCCGCGAGCGCGGCGGCGGGGCCGCGCAGCGGCACGGCCTCCTCGCCTGCGGCGGGCGCGGCGGCGGGTGCGGCCGGGGTCGGCGTGGCCTCGGCGGCGGGGCGCGCGGCGCCGGACGCCGCGGCGACGACGTCCTCCTTGCGGATCATCCCGCCCGCACCGGTGCCCGTGAGCGTGCCGGGGTCGACCCCGTGCTCCAGGGCCAGGCGGCGTGCGACGGGGGAGATCTTCGGCCACTCCAGCTCGGCGCCGGCGGGGGCCTGGCCGTTGCCGGCCGGGGCGGCGGGCTCGGGGCGGGCCTGCTCGGGCGGCGCCGCGGCGGGCGGCGGTGCGGACGCCGCGCCGGCGGCGCCGGCCTCGACGTGCCCCAGCGGCTGGCCGACCGTGAACGTCGCCCCCGCCTCCACCTCGATGGAGGCCAGGCGGCCCGCGGCGGGCGCCGGCACCTCGAGGTCCACCTTGTCGGTCGAGACCTCCAGCAGGATCTGCTCCGACGCGACGGCGTCGCCCACGGCCACGCGCCACTCGACGACGGTGCCCTCGGTCACCGACTCCATGTCGGGGAGGACGATCGGAACCAGCTGGCCGGGCTCCGCGTCCTCGGCGGGCGGGGCCGGCGCGGCCTCGGGCTCCGCCGCGGCCTGCGGCCGCCGCGCCTGCGGCTCCGCCGGCGCCTCCGGCTCGGCTGCGGGCGCCTCGGGCTCGGCGGCCGTGGCGGGCGCGCCGCCGTTGCCGCCGGACGGGGCGGCGCCGTTGCCGGTGCTCAGCTCGGCGAGGAGCGCGCCGACCTCCACGGTCTCCCCGGGGGCGGCCACGATCCTGGCGACGGTCCCCGCGGTGGGGGCCGGCACCTCGACGTCCACCTTGTCGGTGGTGACGTCCAGCAGCGTGTCGCCGGCAGCGACCGCGTCGCCCTCCTTGACCCTCCACTCGACCACGACGCCCTCGGTGACCGATTCACCGAGCTCGGGGAGGAGGACCTTGACTGTCTGGGAGGAGGTGGTTGCCACGCCGACGACTTAATCTATCGCGATCCGCCAGCGAGCGTTGGTCCGCCGGGACGTGTGCACGGGCGATCGCCCCTTATGGGGATCATCACGATCTCCCCGGCCCCACCGCCCGGCGCGGAGCTACTCGCCGAGCTCCAGGATGCGTTCCATCGCCTCGGCGACGGCATCGCGCTGGCTCTGGGTCAGGCGGCCGAGCCGGGAGATGACGGCGTCGGAGTCCTCGCGCTCGAGATCCCGGGCGACCCGGGTGAGCTCGCGGAGGGCGCCCTGGCGCTCCCAGTCGTCCACCGGCGGGTCCGCGATCTCCGTGATCCGCCTGAAACGGTCCTCTGGCACGGAGGGAACCCTACCGCCGCGCGCGCCGGGTGCAGCCCCCCGATCGTCCAGTCCTCACCACGATCTCGGTCAGGCCTGCTATGTTTGAGCACGCAACGATATGACCGACACGATGCAACATCTCCCCGACGACACCACCCTCGGTCCCGTGCGCCTCCGGGCGGGCGATCTCGACCGCATGGCGATGTTCTACGGCCGCGCCATCGGGCTCCGTGAGCTCGGGCGCTCGGGCTCCGAGGTCCTGCTCGGGACGGGCGACGGAACCGTCCTGGTCGAGCTGGAGGGCGACCCGTCGGCCCCGCCGCGGCCCGGGCGCTCGACCGGTCTGTTCCACCAGGCGATCCTGGTGCCGTCCCGCGCCGACCTGGCCGTGGCGCTGCGCCGGGTGATCGACGCCGGCTGGCAGTTCACCGGCGCTTCGGACCACCTGGTGAGCGAGGCGCTCTACCTCGACGACCCCGAGGGCAACGGCATCGAGATCTACCGGGACCGGCCGCGCGACGAGTGGCGTCGCGACGCGTCCGGCGCCCTGGAGATGGCGACGCTGCCGATGGACGTGGAGGGCGTGATCGGCTCGGCGTCGGACGGGACGCCGGACGAGGGGATGCCCGACGGCACCGTCATGGGGCACGTCCACCTGCAGGTGGCCGACGTCCCGGAGGCCGAGCGCCACTACGCCGCCGGCCTCGGCTTCGACGTGACCGTCCGGGGCTACCCGGGGGCGCTGTTCGTGTCGGCCGGGGGCTACCACCACCACCTGGGGCTCAACACGTGGGGCACCCGCGGCGCGCCGCCGCCCCCGCCCGGCGCGCGCGGCCTGGTGCGCTACCGGGTGGTCGTGCCGACGGCCGACGACCTGCGCGCCGTCGCGGCGCGCCTGGACGCGGCCGGCGTGGCCGCCGAGCCGCGCGACGGGGGCCTGGAGATCGTGGATCCGTCCGGGAACCGGGCACTCGTGGAGGCGGACCGGGACTGACGGGGGGCACCGCCGGGTAGAGGCCGGTCGTGTCCGGATCCGGCCGAGCCACCAGGGCGGCGCTCGTCGACATCGACGGCACGCTCGTCGATTCCAACTACCAGCACGCGCTGGCGTGGTTCCGTGCGATGCGGCGCCACGGCATCACCTGCGAGATCCGGGTGCTGCACCACCTGGTGGGCATGGGCGGAGACCAGCTCGTCACGGCCGCGGCCGGCGAGGACGTGGAGCGCCGCCACGGCGACGCCCTCCGCGAGGCCGAGGCGGCGATCTTCCGCGAGATGATCGACGAGGTGACCGTGCTGCCCGGCGCCCGGCGGCTGCTGGAGACGCTGGCCGAGCGCGCCCGGGCGGTGGTGCTCTCGAGCTCCGCGAAGCCGGACGATGCCGAGCACTACGTCGACCTGATGGACGCGCGCGGGCTGGTGGACGGCTGGACCACGTCGGAGGACGTGGAGGCCACGAAGCCGGCCCCCGACCTGATCCACGCGGGGCTGGAGCGGGCGGGCGGCGGCCCGGCGCTGATGATCGGCGACTCGACGTGGGACTGCCGCGCGGCCGCGCGCGCCGGCGTGCCCACCGTGGCGGTGCTCACCGGTGGCTACTGCCGCGAGGAGCTGCTGGAGGCCGGGGCGGCGGCCGTCTTCGACACGCCGGCGGAGGCCGCCGACGGCATCGTGGAGGGAGACCTGCTCGCATGACGCGGGTCCCGGTCGAGCTGAGCTTCGACGACGGGCCCGACCCGGTCTGGACGCCCGCCGTGCTCGACGTGCTGGCGGCCGAGGGCGCGCAGGCCACGTTCTTCGTCCTGGGCCCGCGGGCGCTGGAGCACCGCGAGGTGGTCGCGCGGATCGCCGCCGACGGGCACGAGATCGGGCTGCACGCCTGGGACCACGTGCGGCACGGCGAGCGCACCCGCGCCGACCTGGAGCGCGACACCGACCGCGCCCTGGCGGCCCTGGGGGAGCTGGGCGTGCGGCCGCGCCGGTGGCGGACGCCGTGGGGCGACGTGGCCGCGTGGACCGACGCCGTGGCCGCCGCCCGCGGCCTGGACGTGACCGGATGGACCGCCGACTCGCACGACTGGCGCGGCGACCCGGCCGAGGCGATGCTCGCCGCCCTGGTCCCGGAGCTCGGGCCGGGCGGGATGGTGCTGATGCACGACGGCCTCGGCCCCGGCGCCCTGCGGGCCGACTGCCGCGAGACGGTACGGCTCGTCGGGCCGCTCTGCGACGCGATCCGCGCGCGTGGCTGGGACACCGGGGCGGCGCCGATCGGCGACGTGCTGACGGTGGTCGCCGCCGGCGCGGCCGCCCGCGACGCGGCGCCGCCCGCCTTCCCCGAGGGCGCGATGCGCCTGCTGGAGCGCGCCGGCGTGCTGGCGGCCACCGTGCCGGCCGGGCGGCCCGCGCCGCCGCCGGGGGAGGAGTGGGCGCTGGTGCGGCGGGTCGCGCGGGCCGACGGGTCGGTCGCGCGGATCCTGGACGGCCATCTCAACGGCGTGGAGCGGGTCGCCCTGCTGGCGCCGGAGCCGCTGCGCGGCGAGGAGCTGGAGGCCGTCGCCGCCGGGGAGCGGCGGATGGGGGTGTGGGGCGCCGACCCGCTGCCGGCCGAGGGCGTGCCCGCGTCGATCGGCGGCCCGCCCGGCGACCGCCGGATCTCGGGCGAGAAGGTGTTCTGCTCCGGCGCGGGCGGCATCGACCGCGCGCTGGTGACCGCGCGGGACCGCGCCGGCCGGCCGCTGCTGGCGCTGGTGGACGTGTCGGCCGGCGTCGCGATCGACCGCGCCTGGTACCGGGGGTCGGGGCTGCGGACGGCGGAGAGCCACCGGGTCCGGTTCGACGGCGCCCGCGTGCTCGCGGTGCTCGGCGCGCCTGGGGAGCTGGTGCGCGAGCCGTGGTTCTCCCGCGACGCGATCCGCACCGCCGCCTGCTGGGCGGGCATCGCCGACCGGGCCGCCGACGCGGCGCTGGCGGCGCTGGCGGAGCGACCTGCGGTGGGCGACCTGGAGGCCCTCGCGGCGGGCCGGATCCTGGGCGCCGTCGCGACCATCGACCGCTGGCTGGACGCGGCGACGCGCGAGGCCGCCGATCCGGAGGCCGACCTGCGCGCCACCTCGGTGCAGCTGCGCGCGGCGGTGGCCGACGCGTGCCGGGCGATCGTCGACGAGGCCACCCGCGCCGCCGGGTCGCGGCCGCTGGTGGCCGGCGGTCACCTGGACCGCTGCCGCCGCGACCTCGACCTGTTCCTGCTGCAGCACCGCCTGGACCCGATGGTGGCGCGCCTCGGCCGCGCCGAGCTGGAGCGCCGTTCGTGAGGACGCGCATGGGCGCCGCGTACTTCGAGGCGCTCTACGCCGCCGAACAGGATCCGTGGGGCTTCGCCACCAGCCCCTACGAGCGGGCCAAGTACGACCGCACGCTGGCGGCGCTCGGCGGCCGGCGCTTCGCCCGCGGGCTGGAGGTGGGCTGCTCCATCGGCGTGCTCACCGCCCGGCTGGCGGAGCGGTGCGACCGGCTGCTGGCGGTCGACGTGGCGGCGACCGCCGTCGCCCGCGCCCGCGAGCGGCTGGCGGCGGCGCCGGGCGTGACCGTGGAGCGGCGGAGCCTGCCGGAGGAGATGCCGGAGGGCCACTTCGACCTGATCGTGGCCTCCGAGGTCCTCTACTACTGGGACGCCGCCCTCCTGGGGCGCGGCTGGCGCGCGCTTCGCGACGCGCTCGCGCCCGGCGGGAGCCTGCTGGCCGTGCACTGGCGGGGGCCCGTGCGGCACTACCCGCAGGGCGGCGACGCGGTGCACCAGGCGATCGGCGCCGACGCCGGCGGGCTGGTCCACGCCGTGTCCGAGCGGACGGACGACTACCGCCTCGACCGCTGGGACCGCCCGTGACGGGGTCCGTGACCGGTCCGCTGCCGCCGCCGGACCGGTCGCTGCGCGCCTGCGTGGTGGTGCCGGCGCGCGACGAGCAGGACCGCATCGGCAGGTGCATCGACGCGCTCGCCGCGCAGGAGCGCGTGCGGCGGGCGGAATTCGAGGTGATCCTGGTGCTCGACCGCTGCGCCGACGCGACCGCCGACCGGGCGCTCCGGGCGGCCCGGTGCCATGCCGGCCTGCGGCTGCGCATGCTGGCGGCGGGGGACCCGGGGCCGGGCGCCGCGCGCCGGCTGGGGATGGACGTCGCGGCCGAGCGCCTGGAGGCGGTGGGCCGCCCCCGTGGCCTGATCGCCTCGACCGACGCCGACACCCGCCCGCGGCCCGACTGGCTGGCGCGGCAGCTGGAGCTGGTGGCGGCGGGGGCCGAGGCCGTCGGCGGCCTGATCGAGGTGGACGCGGGCGAGGCGGGCGACGAGGTGATGCGCCGCCGGGCCGCGCGGCTCGAGGCGCGGGCCCGCGCGGCCGGCGCGGGGGCGGACGCCCACCCCTTCTTCAGCGGCGCGTCGCTGGGCCTGACGGTGGGCGCCTACCGTGCCGCGGGCGGCCTCCGCCCCCTGGCGGCGCTCGAGGACCAGGCGCTCGAGCGGAGCCTGGCGGAGCGCGGCGTGCCGATCGTGCGCTCGCGCGAGGTGCGCGTGCTCACCTCCGGCCGCACCGACGGCCGCGCCCGCCACGGCCTGGCGGCGGACCTGCGGCTCGACGACTGGGCCGCCCGGCGCACGTACCGTGCCGCCGACTGGGACCCGGAGGAGCTGGCGGCGCGCAAGCGCGGGACGGTGTCGGTGATCCTCCCGGCGCGCGAGGTGGCGGGCACGATCGGCCCGATCATCGACGCCATCGCCCCGCTGGAGCGCCTGGGGTTGGTGGACGAGCTGCTGGTGGTCGATGCGGCGTCGCGCGACGGCACCGCCGACGTGGCGCGGGCGCACGGCGCGCGGGTGGTGCAGGAGTCGGCGGTGCTGCCCGACGCGGGGCCGTGCCGCGGGAAGGGCGACGCGATGTGGCGTGGCCTGGCGGCCACGGAGGGCGACGTGGTGGCCTACGTTAACGCGGACACCGCCGACTTCGACGCGTCGTTCGTCACGGGCCTGCTGGGCCCGCTGGTCGACGACCCCGCGGTGGCGCTGGTGAAGGGGGCGTTCCGCCGGCCGCTGCGCGCGGGCCAGGCGGTGCTGCCGGACGAGGGCGGCCGCGTGACCGAACTGGTCGCCCGGCCCCTGCTGGCGATCCTCGCGCCCGAGCTGGGCGGGCTGCTGCAGCCGCTCGCGGGGGAGCAGGCCGCCCGCCGCGACCTGCTGGAGGCGATCCCCTTCCCGGTCGGCTACGGCATCGAGACGTCGATGCTGCTCGACGCGCTGGCGCTGCGCGGCCTCGACGCGATCGTCCAGGTCGACCTGGGGACGCGCCAGAACCGGCACCAGCCCCTGCGCGAGCTGGGCGCGATGGCGATGGCGGTCATGGGCGCCGGGCTGCGGCGGGGGCTGCCCGCGGAGGTGTGGGAGGGCTTCGCCGCCGGACGGATGCGCTCACCCGCGCCCGGCGGCGGAACCGTGGTGCGCGACGTGCCGCTCGACGAGCGCCCTCCGCTCGCCGAGCGGCTCCGCCTGGAGGGTCAGGCCGCCTGCTCGGCGTGACGGCCCTCGGCGAACTCCTCGATCATCTTCGCGCAGAACGCCGGCAGGTCGTCCGGCTTGCGGCTCGACACCAGCCCGCCCTCGACGTGGACCTCCTCGTCCACCCAGTTCGCGCCGGCGTTCGTCAGGTCGGTCCGCAGCGTCGGCCACGACGTGATGGTGCGGCCGTCCACGACGCCCGCGTCGATGAGCGTCCACGGGCCGTGGCAGATCACGGCGACCGGCTTCCCCTCGTCGAAGAAGCCGCGCACGAAGCGCTGGACGTCCCCGTCGGTGCGCAGGAAGTCGGGGTTCGCGACGCCGCCCGGCAGCACGAGCCCGTCGAAGTCGGCGGCGTCGGCGTCGCCGACCGGGATGTCGACCGTGAACTCCTCGGACGGGTCGAGGTGGTCGAACGACCGGATCGAGCCGCCCTCCAGCGAGATCAGCGACGGCGTCCCCCCGGCCGCCTCGACGGCCTTCCACGGCTCGACGAGCTCCACCCGCTCGACCCCGTCGGCAGCCAGGAACGCGATGCGCTTTCCCTGGATCTCCTCGCTCATGCCGTCCTCCTTCGATCGTCGTCGGTGACGGGGATCCGGTACCCCGGCGGCGGGCGAGGAAACGGGCGGGGCGCCCCGTTTCACGCCCTTCCGCGCCGGGCACGGGACCCGCGATGAGTGAGGGGCGCAGGAGGGCGGTGGACCCGGCGGACGGCGTCGACGCGATCGACGACGCCACGCTGCGCGCCGTCCACCGGCTGGAGGTGGCGGCCGAGTGGATCGAGCGCGCGTTCGGCGCGCTGCTCGACGCCCACCACGCCGCCGGTCACGGCCAGGAGATGCTGCTGGAGGCGGCCGACCTGCTCGACGAGGCGGGCCACCGCGAGCTGGCCGCGCTGGTGCGCTCGGACGCCGCCGGCAGGGACGCCGCCGAGGGGCGGTGGACGTACCAGGTCGTCGACGAGTTCCGCAGCCACCTGCTGGACCCGGTGCGCCGGGTGGACCAGCGGGTCCGCGACGAGCTCGCCGGCGGGGTGCGCCACCGCCACGAGGCGCGGATGAAGCGCGACACCCCCGACGCCACGTCCACGACGGAGGTCCGCCTGCCGGCGGACTAGGCCGGCGGCGGGAAGGGGGCGCCGGCGGCGATGAGGTCGTTCCCCCGCTCGTAGTCGCGGTCGCGCTCGTGGGTCAGCACGCCCACCAGGCGCCCGTCGCGGCCGTACCAGGCGGTGAAGCCGTCGGCGCCGGCGTCGACGCGCACGTCGTCCCAGCCGTCGCCCCACGCGTGCTGCTTCAGCGTCCGCAGGCCGATCGTCAACCAGAACCCGGGGACGGCGTCCCAGCGCGCGTCCTCGCCGGCGATCGCGCGGCCCGCCACCTCGCCCTGGGCGAGGGCCTCGCCCCAGTGCTCCACGCGCAGGCGCCGGCCGGCGGTGGGGTTGTGTGCCAGGGCGATGTCGCCCGCGCAGCGCACGCCGTCGGCCGACGAGCGCATCGCGGCGTCGACGGGCACGGCGCCGTCCTCCACCGTCAGGCCCGCGTCCTCGGCCAGCGCCACCCGCGGACGCACGCCCGTGCCGAGGACCACGCGGTCGCACGGCACCTCGTCGCCGTCCTCGAGGACCACGTGCAGCGCGGCGCCCTCGGGCCGGATCGCCGAGACGGCGACGTCGCAGCGGACGTCGGCGCCGGCCTCCTCCAGCCACGCGCGGATCAGCCGGCCCACGTGCCCTCCCAGCCGCTCCGCCTGCGGGGCGGGCTCGGGGGTGAGCACGGTCACACCGGCACCGCGCATCGCCAGCGACGCGGCCGCCTCGCAGCCCACGAAGCCCGATCCGATCACCGCGACGCGCACGCCGGCCCGGACGGCGGCGCCGATCGCGGCCGAGTCGTCGCGCGTGCGGATCACGTGGACGCCGGGGAGGTCCGCGCCGTCGAGCGGCGGCCGCACCGGCTCCGATCCGGTGCAGAGCACGCACTCGCCGTACGCCAGCGTCCCGCCGTCCTCCAGGTCCACCTCGTGGTCGCCCGGGCGCAGGGCCGCGACCGGGGTGGCCGTGCGCAGCTCCACGTCGTGCCGCCGGAACCAGGCGTCGTCCTCGATGGGCAGCTCCTCCGGCGGGATCCGCCCGCGCAGGAACTCCTTGGTGAGCGGCGGCCGCCGGTACGGCGGGTGCGGCTCGGCGGCCAGGATGACGACGGGCGCGCGCCCGCCCGCGGCGCGGTAGCCCCGCGCGGCGGACAGGCCGGCCGGCCCGCCGCCGACGATCACGATCCGGTCGGAGCCCACGCCCCGGCGTACCCGCACGGGCCGGGGGACCAACGCGCCCGGGTGTCGCCTCCCGCTCCCCGTTACCGCCGATCGGACCCGGGTACGGCCTCCACAGCAACGTCAACGAATGCCGGGAGGTGCTCCCAGATGTCGCAGATCGAGGAGTCCATCGAAGTCCAGGTCCCCGTCTCAACCGCCTACAACCAGTGGACGCAGTTCGAGGAGTTCCCCTCGTTCATGGAGACGGTCGATCGCATCACCCAGGTCGACGACACGCACCTCCACTGGGAGGTCTCCGCGGCCGGGCACAAGGAGGAGTTCGACGCGGTGATCACCGAGCAGATCCCCGACACCCGCGTCGCGTGGACGACCACCGACGGCCCGAAGCACGCGGGCGCCGTGGACTTCCACAAGCTGTCCGACGACACGACCCAGATCATGGTCGTCATGGACACGGAGGCGGACAGCCTGGCCGAGAAGGCCGCCGACGCCGTCGGCCTCGCCCGGCGCCAGGTGCGCAAGGACCTGGAGCGCTTCAAGGAGATGATCGAGTCGCGCGGCCGCGAGACCGGCGCCTGGCGCGGCGAGGTGTCCAACAACTAGCGGCACGGGGCGCGCCGGCGGGTCCGGCGCGCCCCCCGCCCCGCCCGAGCGGAGGACCGCCCGCCCCGGGGCCGAAAGCGGACCCGTGACGGTCCGCAGCGCGGTCATCCGGTACGTCTCCTACGCGATCATGATCGCCCTGGTGGCGCTGGCGCTGCTGGGTGTGCTGGAGCAGGACGGCCGCGCCCGCGCCGAGTTCAACGTCCGGCGCCGCCGAGGTCGACTACCCGGAGGTGACGCGCCAGGGCCTCAAGCCGACCCTGGTCGTGACGGTCGAGAACCGGGCCCGGGTTGCCCGTGAGGTGAGCGTCGATCTGGCGAGCAGCTACGTCGAGGCCCTGCAGCTCGCGACGGTGACGCCCGACCCCGCCGAGGCGCGCGGGATCGCGGACGACCAGATCCGGTGGACGTTCACCGCGGTCGGCCCCGGCGAGCGGCTGCGGGCGGTGTTCGCCTTCAGCATCGACCAGCAGCACCCGGGCCTGCGGGCGAACTCGCCGGTCCGCGTCGCCGTGGGCGACGACGAGGTCCTGCGGACCCACATCACGACGACGGTGCTCCCGTGAGGCGCTGATGGACGTCGTCATCCGCGCCGCGGTCATCTACGCGTTCCTCTGGCTCATCCTGCGCGGCGTGGGCAAGCGGGAGCTGGCGCAGCTCAACCCGTTCGAACTGGTGCTGCTGATCGTGACCGGCGACCTGATCCAGCAGGCCGTGACGCTCGAGGAC
Organism: Miltoncostaeaceae bacterium; assembly: GCA_963749475.1. GTDB lineage: Bacteria > Actinomycetota > Thermoleophilia > Miltoncostaeales > Miltoncostaeaceae > Miltoncostaea. The sequence goes on along the minus strand of CAVVMP010000006.1, from coordinate 384,864 downwards.
CACTCGCTGGTGGGCGCCGGCATCATCATGTCCACGCTCGCCCTCCTCACCGTCTTCACCTCGTGGCTGTCGCTGCGGTCCAGGCGCTTCGCCCGGGTGTTCGAGGGCGAGCCGGTGCCGGTCCTCGAGAACGGCCGGCCGGTGGAGCGGACGATGCGCTTCGAGCGGATCCGGTACGACGAGCTCGTCGCGGAGGCCCGCAAGCAGGGCATCTCGCGCCTCGACGACGTCCGCGTGGCGACCCTGGAGGAGGACGGGTCCATCTCCTTCCTGCGCCTGGACGACCGCGACGGGGACGGCGGCGGCCAGGGCGGGCAGCCCGAGGAGAACCGCCCCGCCACCTGATCCCCCCTTGCGTCTCCCCGGAGCGGGTAGCCAGCCGGTGTCCCGAGAGGAGGAGCAGATGGCGGACATCAAGGTCGGTGACCCGGTGAGCTGGAACACGTCGCAGGGTCGCACCCACGGGAAGGTGGTGAAGCGCCTCACCTCCCGCACGAAGGTCGGGGGCACGGAGATCCACGCCACGAAGGACGACCCGCGCTGGCTGGTGGAGAGCGACACGACCGGCGCCCAGGCCGCCCACACGGCGGAGGCCCTGCGGAAGACGTAGCGGTCGGGGACGACCCCGACCGGAGGGGTCGGCCCCGGGCTCGGCACGGCGGGGGTCAGGGCAGAGCGGACGTCCCGGCTCAGCCCTCCCGCAGGCGGGGGAGGACCTGGCTGCCGTAGAGGCGGATCAGCCCCTCCGGGTCCGCCCCGGAGGCGTTGACCACCACGACGCCCGTCGCGCCGAGCTCGCCGAGCAGCTTGAGCTTGGTGACGTGGCTGTCGGGGTCGGCGGACACGAGGTTGGCGCGGGTGAACTGCCCGTCCGAGACGTCCTCGCCCTTCGCCTGGATGGCGTCGGTCGCGTGGATGTCGTCCGTGTAGAGCTCCTGCACGAGCGCGGGCTTCCACTCGCGGCTGCCCGCCAGGGCCGCGTCGTCGTCCTGCCCCGTCGCCGCCAGGGCCTGCAGCCAGATCTCCCCGGGCTCGCGGCCGGCCTTCTCGGCGCCGCGCCGGTACGCGGCGATCACCTTCGGCGCGATGGTGGGGCTGCCGAGCGTCCACAGCCCGTCGGCGAGCTGCCCCGCCACCTCGGCGATCTGCTCGTGGAACGCCGACACGATCACCGGCGGCCGGCGGGCGGGGCGGTCGTAGAGCCGCGCGCCCTGCGTCGTGAAGTAGACGCCGCGGAAGTCGAGCGTCTCCCCGTCGAGTAGGCGCACGATGATCTCCAGCGCCTCCGCGGTGCGCTGCAGCTGCTCGGCGGTGTCGGGCCACGCCATGCCCGCCGGCACCTCGTTCATCGCCTCGCTGGAGCCGACCCCGAGGAAGGCCCGGCCCGGCGCCAGCGCCTCGAGCGTGGCGACCTGCTGCGCCAACACCACCGGGTTGTAGCGGTGCACCACGCCGGTGACGCCGGTTCCGAGGGCGATGCTCGACGTGGCCTGCGACGCCGCGCCCAGCCACACCCACGCGTTGCCGCAGTGGGCGGGGGCGAGGCCGCCGGGGACCCACCACGGCGTGAGGTGGTCCGAGCAGGCGATCCCGTCGAAACCGGCCTCCTCGGCCAGCACGGCCTGGCGGAGCAGCTCCTGGGGCCCGAAGCGCTCGTGCGACGCCCCCATCACGACCGCCATCTGGTCGGGTTGGTGCCGGCGCGCCCACAGGACGCCGCGGATGGACTCGATCACGCTCATGCGGTGCTCCTCTCCTCACGGCGCGCGCGGTCGGCGGCCTGGTCGATGCTCCACGCGGCCGAGATCAGGCCGACGTGGGAGATGGTCTGGGGGAAGTTCCCGATCAGCTCGCCGCTCGCGGGGTCGATCTCCTCCGAGAGCAACCCGACGTCGTTCGCGTGGCCGGCGGCGGCCTCGAACACCTCCCGCGCGCGGGCGACCCGCCCGGCGCGGGCGTGGCAGTCGGCGAGCCAGAACGAGCAGATGACGAACCCGCCGTCCTCCGCGCCGGTCCAGCGCCGCACCAGCCCGTCCTCGGTCAGGTCGCGCTCGATCGCCGCGATCGTCGCGGTCATCCTCGGGTCGTCCGCGGGCAGGAAGCCCACGATCGGCAGCAGCAGGACGCTCGCGTCCAGGTGGTCCGAGCCGAACGCGCCCGTATAGGCCTCCGCCGACGCGCACCACCCGCGCTCGAGGATCGCCTGGCACACGGCCTCGCGTTCCCGCTCCCACCGCTCGCGCTGCGCGTCGCCCGCCCCGAGGTCGTCGGCCAGCTCCAGCGCCCGGTCGAGCGCCACCCAGCACAGCGCCTTGGAGCTGACGTAGTGGCGATCGCCCTCGCGGCCCTCCCAGATCCCCGAGTCGGGCTCGCGCCAGTCGTCGGCCGCCAGGTCGGCCAGGGAGCAGAGGAACTCGCGGGTGCGCGGCTCCATGTCGCCGATCTGGTCGCGCAGGACCAGCGCGGAGGCCAGCACCTCCCCGGGCACGTCCAGCTGGCGCTGGCGCCACGCGGCGTTGCCGATCCGGACGGGGCGACTGCCGCGCCACCCCCGCAGATGGCCGAGCTCGTGCTCGGTCAGGTCGCGCTCGCCCTCCAGCCCGAGGACGATCTGCAGGTCGCCCACCCCCTCCGCCGCGTGCGTCATCCACGTGAAGTGGCGCTCGGCCTCGTCCGGGCACGCCGCCACCCACAGGGCGTGCATCGTGAGGCTGGCGTCCCGGAGCCAGGCGAAGCGGTAGTCCCAGTTCTTGTCGCCGCCCACCTCCTCCGGCAGCGAGGTGGTGGGGGCGGCCACGATCGCGCCGCTCGGCCCGTACGTCAGCGCCTGGATCACCAGCGCGCTGTGGCGCACCAGGTCCTGGTAGGCGCCCTCGTACGGCGTGTGCAGCCCGGCCCACGAGCGCCAGCCCATGAACGTGTCGGCCAGCGCCTCGCGCGGATCACGCGGCGGCGGGTCGGGGTCGTAGGCGCCGCGCCACGCCAGCGTCATCCCCACCCGCTCGCCCCGGCGCAGGGTCGTCTCCAGCACGGCGCGGTCGCCGTCCACGGCGAAGGGCCGGCCGGCGCGCAGCACCAGGCCGTCGGGGCCGTCGGCGGTGACCACCGCCCCGTCGCGCTCCTCCAGCGTGGGGACGGTGAGCCCGTACTCGAGCCGCGGCGCGAACTCGGAGCGCACCCGCACCTCGCCCTCCAGGCACTCGGCCTCGCGCAGGATCAGCGACGGCGAGCGCAGGCCGATGTCGTGGCCGCGGGCGCCGTCCTCGAACGCCAGCGCCTCCGTCACCCGCAGGCGGCCGCCGGGGCAGTCGTGCTCCGTGCGGAGCACCATCGTGTCCGGCAGGTACGCGCGGCTCGCCTCGCCCGGCTCCTCCGGCCCCAGCGTCCAGTGGCCGGCCCGCGGGTCGAGGATGCGGGCGAACGACGCCCGCGAGTCGAACCGCGGCGCGCACCACCACTCGATCGCGCCGTCGCGGGCCACCAGCGCGGCGCCCCGGCAGTCGCTGATCAGGGCGTAGTCGGCGATCGGCCGCCAGGTGTCCGGGCTCGTCATCGCGGTGGGTCGTTCCCGCGGCGGGGTGCGCCGACACCCGATCCGCCCCGGTCCCGTGCGCGTTTCGCCCCCGCCGCGCCGGGTAGTCACCGCCCCGTGGAGCAGAGCGCCGAACGGACGGGCCGCGACGAGACCCGGTACACCGACGAGCCGATCCCGCTCAGGGAGTACGCCGGGCTGGTGGCGCTGTTCAACGTCGCGCTGGCGGGCGGCCTGGCCGTCGCCGAGCGGTCGGGGCGGCCGATCCCGGCGCGCCTCACGGCCGGCGACGTGGTGCTGCTGTCGATCGCCACGCACAAGCTCAGCCGCCTGATCACCAAGGACCGCGTCACGTCGTTCGCTCGCGCCCCGTTCACGCGGTACGAGGAGCCGGCCGGCCACGGCGAGCTGGAGGAGCACGCCCGCGGGCGCGGCATGCGGCGCGCAATCGGCCAGCTGTTGGTGTGCCCGTACTGCATCGCCCAGTGGGTGGCCGCCGGCTTCACCGTCGGGATCGTCGCCGCGCCGCGCGTCACCCGGCTGCTGGCCGGGATGTTCACGATGGTGGCCGCCGCCGACTTCCTGCACCTCGCATACAAGGCGGCGGAGAAGCGGGCCTGAGCCGGCGCCCCCGCGTCGTGGTGGTGGCCGGTGCCTCGTCGGGCGTCGGCCGCGCGACCGCCCGGGCGTTCGCGGAGCGGGGCGACCACGTCGGGCTGATCTCCCGCGAGGGCGACGGCATCGACGCGGCGCTCGCCGAGGCGCGGCTGCTGACCACGGCGGTGGCGGCGCCCGCCGACCTGGCCGACGCCGACGCGGTCGAGGCCGCCGCCGACCGGATCGAGCGGGAGCTCGGCCCCATCGACGTGTGGGTGAACGTCGCGATGCTCTCCGTCTTCGGGCCGGTGAGGGAGCTGCGCGCCGACGAGGTGCGCCGCGTCACCGAGGTGACCTACCTCGGGCACGTGTACGGGACGCTCGCGGCGCTGCGGCGCATGCTCCCGCGGGACGCGGGTGCGATCGTGCAGGTGGGCTCGGCGCTCGGCCACCGCGCCATCCCCCTGCAGGCCGCGTACTGCGGCGCCAAGTTCGCCGCCCGGGGATTCACCGACGCGCTGCGCTGCGAGCTGCTCCACGACGGCAGCCGGGTGCGGGTGACGACGGTGCACCTGCCCGCCGTCAACACCCCGCAGTTCGAGGTGGTCCGCAACAAGCTCCCGAACCGGCCCCAGCCGGTCGCGCCGATCTACCAGCCGGAGGTGGCCGCCCGCGCGATCGTCGACGCCGCCGACCGCGGCGGGCGCGAGCGCTGGGTGGGGCGCGCCACCATCGGGACGATCCTCGCAGAGAAGCTGTTCCCGGCCCTCCTCGACCGCCACCTGGCGCGGGCCGGCTACGACGCGCAGCAGACCGGTGAGCCGAAGGATCCGGCCGATCGCGACAACTTCGACGGCCCCCTGCCCGGGGACCGCGGCGCCCACGGGCGGTTCGACCGCCGCGCGGAGCGCTTCAGCGTCACCGCCCTGGCGCGCGAGGCGCTCGGTCGGCTCGTGACGCGCGTGGCCGGACCCCGGTAGCGCGCACGGCTGCACCGAGGTGCTGCTGCACCCGCGAGCCGCCTGATCCCGTTACGTCCCCCCGCGGTCGGGGAAGTGCCGAACGCCAGTCGAACATCGACCGAAGGAGTCCCGGATGTCCACGGACAAGCCGCGTCACGGCGAAGAGGACCTGAGCAAGGGCCCGACCCCCGACTCGCGCCGCGCCGACGGCGAGCCGGACCGCGACCACGACACCACCGAGGGCCCCACGCCCGAGACCCGCGAGGCGGAGCAGGAGACCGACCGGCGCTGACGCCGCCGGGCCCGCCCCCCGGACCGGGGCGGGCCGCCGGACCCGGTTTCCACCCGTCCGGGCGGGGGCACCCTCGCCCCGGACACGCGATAGAGGAGGGCCACGATGGCGACGACGGCGACCGGGATCCTGGCGGACGAGCGGGCCGAGACGCGGGAGCAGGTGATCGAGCTCCTGACGACCGCGTACTGGATGGAGATCGAGACGGTGATGAACTACATCGCCAACTCGGTCAACCCGGACGGCGTCCGCGCCCAGGAGATCATCGAGTCCCTCAAGGAGGACATCACCGAGGAGCTCGGGCACGCGCAGCTGTTCGCGACGCGCATCAAGGAGCTCTACGGCGTGGTGCCGGGCTCCGACGACTTCGCACCGTCGCAGCACAGCCTGCAGCCGCCCGAGCGCCAGACGGACATCGTGCACGTCATCCGCGGCGTCATCGACGCGGAGACGGGCGCCATCGAGCACTACGAGAAGATCGTCGAGTTCACCGACGGCGTGGACCCGGTCACCAACGACATGGTGATCGCCGTCCTCCACGACGAGCAGAAGCACCGGCGGCTGTTCGAGGGCTTCCTGCGCGAGTACGAGGCGGAGGGGCGGGCCTGACCACGGACACGTCCATCCGATCCCACGTCTCCAACCGGCGCGCGCGCGTGCGGGTCGAGGGCGCCCTCGACCTGGCGACGCGCGACCGCTTCCTTGCCGAGGTGGAGGCGTCCCTCGACGCCGACCTGCTCGAGCTGGACCTCCGCGACCTCGAGTACGTGGACTCCACCGGCCTGAGCGCGATCATCGAGGCCAACCGGCGCTCGGAGGCCGAGATCGGCCGGCGTGCGCGCCTCCTGATCAAGGAGGACGGGCCCGTGCGCCGCATGCTGGAGCTGACCCTCCTCCACCTGACGCTGGACGTCAGGGTGGCCTAGGGCGGGGCGCGTACCCAGCCTCCGACACAGCTCCGACCGCGAGCCCGGCTACACCCGGCGCAGGCAGGGCAAGGGGTGGCGCTACCTCGACACCGACGGACGGACGGTCCGCGACCCGCGCCTGCGGGCCCGCTTCGAGGACCTCGTGATCCCGCCGGCGTGGACCGACGTGTGGATCTGCAAGAGCTCGCGCGGACACCTCCAGGCCACCGGCACGGACGCCGCCGGCCGGCGCCAGTACCTGTACCACCCGAAATGGCACGAGCAGCGCCAGCTCGAGAAGTACGAGCGCATCCTGCGGTTCGCCGACGGGCTGCCCGACCTGCGGCGCGTCACGGCGGGCCACCTGCGGCGCAAGCGGCTGGACCGCGAGAAGGCGATGGCGGCGGCCGTGCGGCTGCTCGACCGCACCAACATCCGCCTGGGCGGCGAGGCGTACGCGAAGGAGCACAAGACGTACGGCCTGGCGACGCTCCGGTCGAAGCACCTCAGCGTGGAGGGCGACACGCTCGTCCTCGACTTCACCGGGAAGGGCGGCATCGACCACCATGCCGAGGTCACCGACGCCCGCCTGGCGACCGTCGTCGCGCAGATGGACGAGCTGCCGGGCTATGAGGTCTTCAAGTACCTCGACGACGACGGGGAGGTCGTGGACGTCCGCTCCGGCGACGTCAACGCCTACATCAAGGAGCAGATGGGGGAGGACTTCTCGGCGAAGGACTTCCGCACGTGGGCGGGGACGGTGGCCGCGGCGGTCGCGCTGAGCGAGGTCGGGCCGATCGAGGGCGCCACGGCGCGCCAGCGGGCCGTCGCGCGGGTCTGCAAGATCGCCGCCGAGTTGCTGGGCAACACGCCGGCGGTGTGCCGCGCCAGCTACATCGACCCGCGGGTGATCGACCACTTCCTGGACGGGACGACGATCGCCTCGATCGTCGGGGAGGTCGAGTCCCGGATGACCAGCTCGGCCGGGGGGCACAGCGCGGAGGAGCTCGCGGTGCTCGCCCTGCTGCGGCGGGGACTGGAGGACCGGGCCGCCGCCGCCTAGGAGGCGCGGCACCGGCCATCCGGGGTACGCTCGTCACGTGCTGGGACTGCCCGACGGCACCCGCGCCTGCCTCTTCGACCTGGACGGCGTCCTGACGCGGACGGCGGTGGTCCACGCGGCGGCGTGGAAGGCGATGTTCGACGGCTACCTGCTGGAGCGCGCGCGGCGCACCGGCGAGCCGTTCGTCCCGTTCGACGCCGGGCACGACTACGACGCGTACGTCGACGGCAAGCCCCGCGCGGACGGCGTGCGCGACTTCCTCGCCTCCCGCGGGATCACGCTCCCGGAGGGCTCCCCGGGCGACCCGCCCACCGCCGAGACGGTCGCGGCGCTCGGGGCGCGGAAGAACCGGCGCGTCCTGAAGCTCATCCGCGAGCGCGGCGTCGCCACCTACCCGGGGTCGGTGCGCTACCTCCACGCCGTCCGCGAGGCGGGCATCCGGACGGCGGTGGTCTCCTCCAGCACCAACTGCCGCGACGTCCTGCTGTCGGCGGGGATCGCCGACCTGTTCGACGAGCGGATCGACGGGATGGTGGCGGAGCGGCGGGGGCTGCGCGGCAAGCCGGCCCCCGACACGTTCCTGGAGGGCGCCCGCGCGGTCGGCGTCGCGCCGTCGGAGGCGGCGGTGTTCGAGGACGCCCTCGCCGGCGTCGAGGCCGGGCACGCCGGCCACTTCGCGCTGGTGGTCGGGGTGGACCGTGTGGGGCAGGCGCAGGCGCTCGCCGCCCACGGCGCCGACGTGGTGGTGCAGGACCTGGCGGACCTGCTCGACGCCGCGTGATCATCGACCACCTCTACGCGGTCGAGCCGTGGACCGTGCGCGAGCGCGCCCTGGACCTGGACGTGCTGGCCCAGAGCGAGTCGGTGCTGGCGCTGTCGAACGGCCACATCGGCCTGCGGGCCACGCTCGACGAGGGCGAGCCGCACGGCCTCCCCGGGACGTACCTGAACGGCTTCTACGAGATCCGGCCGCTGCCGTACCCGGAGGGCGGCTTCGGCTACCCGGAGTCGGGCCAGTCGGTGATCAACGTGACCGACGGCAAGATCATCCGCCTGCTCGTGGAGGACGAGCCGTTCGACCTCCGCTACGGCGTGCTCCACGGCCACGAGCGGACGCTCGACATGCGCGACGGGGTGCTGCGGCGCACCGCCGATTGGACCTCGCCGGCGGGCGCGCGGGTGCGCGTGACCTCGACGCGGCTGGTGTCGTTCGTGCAGCGCGCGGTCGCGGCGATCGAGTGGACCGTGGAGCCGGTCGACGGGCCCACGACGGTGGTGGTCCAGTCGGAGCTGGTGGCCAACGAGCCGCTGCCCGGGGCCGCCGCCCACGACCCCCGCGCGGCCGCGGAGCTCGGCAACTCGCTGGTGGGCGAGTACCACGCGCACGACGGCTGCCGCGCCGTGCTGTTGCACACCACCACCCACAGCGGGCTGCGGATGGCGGCCGGCATGGACCACCACGTCGAGGCCCCCGAGCGCCACCGGCTGACCAGCGAGAGCTCCGACGACCTCGCCCGCGTCACCGTGGCGGCCAAGCTCGAGCACGGCGAGCGACTGCGGCTGGTGAAGTTCCTGGCGTACGGGTGGTCGGCGCGGCGCTCCGCCCCCGCGATCCGCGCGCAGGTGGAGGGCGCCCTCCAGGAGGCGTTCCTCACCGGCTGGGACGGCCTGGTGGAGAGCCAGCGCGAGTACCTCGACGCGTACTGGAAGTGCGCCGACGTCGAGGTGGAGGGCGACGACGAGCTGCAGCAGGCGGTGCGCTTCGCCCTGTTCCACGTCCTCCAGGCGGGGGCCCGCGCCGAGACCCGGGCGATCCCGGCGAAGGGCCTCACCGGGCCGGGCTACGACGGCCACGCGTTCTGGGACACCGAGACGTACGTGCTGCCCCCGCTCACCTACACCCACCCCGACGCCGCCGCCGACGAGCTGCGCTGGCGCCACTCCACCCTGGACCTGGCGCGCGACCGGGCGCGCACCCTCGGGCTGGACGGCGCGGCGTTCCCGTGGCGCACGATCCGGGGCCACGAGTGCTCCGGCTACTGGCCGGCCGGGACGGCCGCGTTCCACGTGGGCGCCGACATCGCTGCGGCGGTGGCCCGGTACCAGGCGGTGAGCGCCGACGAGGGCTTCGCACGCGACGTGGGCGTGGAGCTGCTGGTGGAGACGGCGCGCCTGTGGACGTCGCTCGGACACCACGACGCCGACGGGTCGTTCCGCATCGACGGGGTGACGGGCCCCGACGAGTACACGGCGATCGTGGACAACAACGTCTACACGAACCTGATGGCGCAGCGGAACCTGCGTGCCGCGGCGGCCGCCGTGGAGCGGTGGCCGGAGCGCGGCGCCCAGCTCGAGGCGGGGCCGGCGGAGGTGGCGGCGTGGCGGCGGGCCGCCGACTGGATGGTGGTCCCGTGGGATCCCGACCTCGGCGTCCATCAGCAGTCGGAGGGGTTCACGCGCCACGCCCGCTGGGACTTCGAGGGCACCGGCCCGGACCAGTACCCGCTGCTCCTGCACTTCCCGTACTTCCAGCTCTACCGCACGCAGGTGGTGAAGCAGGCCGACCTGGTGATGGCGCTGTACCTGCGCGGCGACGCCTTCACGCCGGAGGAGAAGGCGGCCGACTTCGACTACTACGAGCCGCTGACGGTGCGCGACTCGTCGCTCTCGGCGTGCATCCAGGCGATCGTGGCGGCCGAGGTGGGGCACCTGGATCTCGCCTACGACTACACGGTCGAGGCGGCGCTGATCGACCTCCGGGACCTGGCGAGCAACACCCACGACGGGCTGCACATCGCGTCGCTCGCCGGGACCTGGCTGGCGCTGGTGGGCGGGTTCGGCGGCATGCGCGACCACGACGGCGAGATCACCTTCGCCCCGCGCCTGCCGCCGCGGCTGCGGCGCATGACCTTCGGCATGCAGGTCCGCGGCCGCACGCTGCGCGTGGAGGTGACGAAGGAGGAGGCGACCTACTGGGTCACGGGCGGCGCGCCGCTCGACATCGCGCACCACGGGGAGGACGTCGTGGTCGCCGAGGGCGAGCCGGTGGCGCTCCCGATCCCGCCGGCGCCGGAGCGCCCCGCGCCGCGCCAGCCACCGGGCCGGGCGCCGGTGCGGCGCAGGCGCGACCGCTAGGCCGGCGGCCGTTCGGCGGGGCGCCGGTAGCGGACGGTGAAGGAGCGGCCCCGCATGGCGGGGTCCGCCTGGTCGGCGAACGCCTCCTCCACCAGCCCGGCGTCGGCGAAGCCCGCCAGGTCGCGGCGGCTGAGGGGCCAGGGGCGGGTGCTGCCGCGGGGCGTGTCGTCGTCGCGCCCGAAGCACCGGACGAACGCGACGCCGCCGGGCGCGGCGAGCGAGGCGATCGCGGCGATGGCGTGGGGCCAGTGCACGGGCTCGAGGGACTGGACGGTGCGGTTGTCGATCACGACGTCCCAGGCGCCCGTCCACGCGACGGGCAGGTCGAGGACGTCGGCGACGAGGTACTCCACCGTCGAGCCGGGGAAGCGCTCGCGGCAGCGGTCGATGGCGGTGGGCGACACGTCGAACGCCGTGACCCGGTGGCCGCGCCGGGCGGCCTCCTCGGCGTCGTCGCCGAGGCCGCAGCCCACCACGATCGCCCGCCCGGGCGGGGGCGCCGCGGCCGACGCGAGCCACGCGGCCATATGGGCGTCGGGCGCGAGGTTCGCCCACGGCAGCCGGGCGAGGTCGCGGCCGGCCTGGGCGTACATCTCCTCGAAGGGCTCGGGCACCGGCGCACCCTAGCCGCGCGGCGGGTTCACGAGCCGAGACGGTCGTTGACTGCGCCGTCGCGGCGGGCTGACCATCGCGCCGCACGGTCCTTCCCGAGAGGAGAGACGACGATGGCCGGTTCGGAGCAGAAGAGCTTCGACACCCCGGATGAGGTGCGAGAGTTCCCTCACGGACGAGCTGAGATCGTGAAGATCGGTGGCGGCGAGGTCGGCCGGCTGTTCATCGAGCCCGGCTGGCGCTGGTCGGAGCACATCAAGCCCATCGCCGGCACGGAGCTGTGCGAGGCGCCGCACTTCCAATACATCATCTCCGGCCGCGTGGGCGTCCGGATGGCGGACGGCACGGAGATGGAGGCCGGGCCCGGCGAGGTGGTGGTGCTGGAGCCCGGCCACGACGGCTGGACGATCGGCGACGAGACCGCGGTCGTCGTCGACTGGGGCGGGGCCCACGTGTGGGCGAAGCCCAAGGGGTCCTAGCGGCCGCCGCTCGCTTTCCACTACGGCCCCGGGTCACAATCCCCCTCGTCCGGGGAGGTGCACCCGGGCGGGGGCGGGGCGTAGCCTGCCGACCTCGATCGATCCCGGGAGCCGCACACGATGTCCCCATCCCGCGTCGCCGTCGGCCTCGCCGTCGCGGCCGTCCTCGCCGTCCCCGCCCAGAGCCTCGCCGCCGACTGGACGCCGCCTCGCGACATCTTCCCGCCGGCGGTGCCCGGCCTGAGCGGGCCGCAGATCGCGTTCGCCGGCGACGGCTCCGCCCTCGCGATCTGGGCCCGGCCCTACATCAACAGCGGCGTGATGCAGTCGGCGACCCTCGATCCCGGCGCGACGTCCTGGCGTCCCGTCCAGACGGTCCCCGGGTTCGACGACTGGCGGCTCTTCGACACCCACCTCGTCATCGACGCTCGCGGCAACGCCGTCACGACCTGGAACTACGGCACCATGTCCGGGTCCGGCGTGCTCGCCTCCTCGCGGCCGGCGAACGGCAGCTGGTCGCAGGCGCAATGGCTCTCCGGACCGGCTGGGTCGGGCTCGTACGGACTCGCGATGGACCCGGACGGCAAGGCGATCGCGGCCTGGCCGCAGAACGACTGGGACGGGACCGGGGAGCGCGTTCGCCCGCGTCCGTCCGGCGGGCGTCCGCCTGGGGGGCGACGGAGCCCGCTGGTGTCGCCGCTCACTCCCCCGACGAGCCGCGCGTCGACGCCGCGGACGTGGCGCTCGATCCCTCGGGACGCGCCGTGGTCGTCTGGAACCAGAGCTTCGACGGGAAGAGCCAGGTCGTACGCGTCCTGGCGGCCGGCCGGGGGGCCATGGAGCGCCCCGGTGCTCGTCAGCGACATCGGCACGATCGGTCGCGTCAAGGTCGGCATCGACGCCAACGGCACGGCGACCGTCGCATGGCGGGCGGGCGACGACATCTACGCGGCCCAGGCCGCGCTGGGGAAGCACGTCCTGGCCGGCGCAGGACCCCGCTCTCGACGGTCGCCGGCGGCGGTGGCGGCGGATCGAACGACATGTTCGACCTCGCGGTTGACCGTGGCGGCAAGCCGATCGTCGTGTGGGTCGAGTACGACCGGGCGACCGCCGCGGTGAAGCCGGTGGGCGGCACATGGTCGCCTCCGAAGACGCTGAGCGGGGACGGGGCCTCGGATCCCGGTCGTGACCCTCGACGCGACGGGCGACGCGGTCGCTGCGTGGTCCCGGTACATCGGCGGCGCGGCGCTCGCCGAGGCGTCCGATCCGGGCGCAGGGCGGGGACTGGACGCCCGCCCATCAGCTCAACCTGACGCCGAGCAGCGGGTCGCAGCCGGCGGTCGCCTTCACCCCCTCCGGCGACGCGCTCGTCGTCTGGGTCCGCGACGACGGCGCCAACCGGAGCGTCGCCTACACGGTCCAACGACGTGACCCCTCCGACGCCGGGGGCGGTGACCGTCCCGGGGACGGCCGTGGCGAAGCGGGCGGTGGCGATGTCGATGACGGCGCCGTCCGATCGCTGGTCGGCGATCGGGCCCGTCACCTGGGACTTCGGGGACGGGGGCACCGGCAGCGGCCTGGCCGTCACCCACGCCTACGGCGCGCCGGGCGCCTACCCCGTGACCGTCAGGGTCGTGGACGCCGCCGGCAACGCGGCCACGGTCAGCCGGCAGATCACCGTCGACGCGGAGCCCGGGCCCCCAACCCTCACGGGCCCGGGCGGCGCGCCGGGGACTACCGGGACGACCTCCGGCGTCAGCGTCGGCATCCCCGGCGCGGCGGCCGCCACGGCGCCGGCGAAGGCCTCCGGGACGGTGTCGAAGACGCCGCTCAAGCTCGCCGTGACGGTCCCGAAGACGCTGAGGGCGGGAGAGCGCACGCTGATCCGGGTCGTGTTGAACCGCCCGGTGCGCGGGGCGCTGCTGCGGGTGCAGCTGCGGCGCGGCGTGTCCTACGCGACGATCGCGCAGGGGCGGGTCTCGGGCCGCCGGATCCCGGTCGCGATCGGATTCAACCGCCGGGGGACGTTCCTCGTCCGGGTCCAGGTGCTCGAGTCCGGCCGGCGTCCGGTGGTGAGGGTGCTGCGCCTCGTCGTGGGGAGGTAGTGCCGCACGAGATTCCGTGCATGGCAGTCGCCGGTCGATGCTGTGGCGCGGCGATCCTCATCGCCATCCTCCTCCCGCTGGTGGGCTGCACCCCGGGCTCGCCGCAGGACGCCGCGAACGAGGCCTGGAACCGGCACCTGCGCCTGGCGACGAAGGACCTCGTCAGGGACGGCACCCTGGTGGACGCCGACGGATCGCCGGCCGTCTCGTCCGGATGCCGGCGCGGCGATCGCCGCCGGGGCCTCACCCTCTACGACTGCACCGTCACGTTCGAGGACGGGGCGACGTGGGGCGGGGTCGTGCGGGTCAACGACGACGGCACCGCCTTCATCAGGATCGCGGTGCACCCGCTCACCGGCGCCGGCGCGCCGCCGTGAACGAGCGGTCAGGCGGCGGCGCGTTCCGCGGCCGGGCGGCGGCGCAGGCCCGCGTGCTGGATGGCGGGCGGACGATAGGCCTGGTCGAGCGTGCCGACGTCGGTCCCCGCGGGCACGATTTCGTCGATCCGGTCGAGGATCTCATCGGTGAGCGCCACGTCGAGGCCGGCGAGCAGATCGTCGAGATGCTCCATCGTGCGCGGGCCGACGATCGCGCTGGTCACGCCGGGATGCGCGATCGCGAAGGCCATCGCGAGGTGGGTCATCGCCAGCCCGGCCCCGTCGGCGAGCGCGATGAACTGCTCGACGACATCGAGCCGTCGCTCATCGTTCAGATGCCGGAACACGCCCGCGCGGCGCAGCTCGTTCCGGCCGCCTTTGCGGACCCGGCCCGTGAGCAATCCCTGCGCGAAGGGCCCCCACACCAGCGCGCCCATCCCGTACCGCTGCACGGCGGGGAGGACCTCGGACTCGATGCCGCGGTTGAGCAGCGAGTAGGGCGGCTGCTCGGTGCGGAACCGCTCCAGACCACGTCGCGCGGCGACCCACTGGGCCTCGATGATGTCCGAGGCGGGCGTCGTGGACGACCCGATGGCGCGGACCTTCCCGCTGTGGATCAGGTCGGACAGCGCCGACAGCGTCTCCTCGATGTCGGTGCTCGGGTCCGGGCGCTGGAGCTGGTAGAGATCGATGTAGTCGGTCTGCAGGCGACGCAGCGAGTTCTCGACGGCGGTCACGATCCAGCGCCGGGAGGCGCCCTGCCGATTGGGATCGTCACCCATCGGGCGACTGAACTTGGTCGCGAGGACGACCTCGTCGCGCCGCCCCTTGAGCGCCGTTCCGACGACCTCTTCGGAGTCGCCGTAGGCATCGGCGGTGTCGATGAGGTTGATGCCCGCGTCAAGGGCCTTGTGGATGACTCGGACCGAGTCGCCGGGATCGGGGTTGCCGACCGACGAGGCGAACATCAGGGTGCCGAGCGCGTACGGGCTGACCTTGATGCCGGTCCGGCCGAGGGTGCGGTACTGCATGACGTTCTCCTGGCGGCGGGGTGGTCACGCAGCGCCCGCGTGATGGCGTACGCTGCACATAAGCGGAATGCCTTTCCGAGTATACCGGAACGCCTTTCCGGAAAGCGAGGCCGTTGAGCGACACGACGACACCCGGCGATTCCCGCGCACCCCGGCGCCTGCGCGCCGACGCCCAGCGCAACATCGACTCCCTGCTCCAGGCGGCGAAGGTCGTCTTCGGCTCGTCGAGCGTGGACGCCCCTGCGAAGGAGATCGCCGACCGGGCGGGGGTCGGGGTCGGGACGCTCTACCGGCACTTCCCGCGGCGCTCGGACCTGGTCATCGCCGTCCTCGAGCATGAGATCGATGCCTGCGCGGACGCCGCAGCCGCGCTGGCCGCCGCGAACGGGCCCGGAGCGGCGCTTGACGAGTGGCTGCACCGCTACGTCGAGCTCCTCGCCACCAAGCACGGCCTCGCGCCGGCGCTGCAATCGAACGATCCGGCATTGGAGGAGTTGCGCGACCACTTCTTCGAGCGGTTCGAACCCGCCCTGGCCGCGCTGCTCGACGGGGCGACGGCCAGCGGCGAGGTGCGTGCCGACGTGAGCGCGAAGGACCTCCTGCTCGCCGTCGCCGTGCTGTGCCTGCCGATCGCGGACGAGGGCGTCAACTACGGGCACCGCATGGTCGCGCTGCTCATCGACGGACTGCGGCGCGAACCGGCCCAGAACGTGCGAAAGCCCGGTCGAGGACCGGGCTTTCGCGAGTAGCGGGGGCAGGATTCGAACCTGCGACCTTCGGGTTATGAGCCCGACGAGCTACCAGACTGCTCCACCCCGCGGCGGAGTGTTCATTGTAGGACGATACCGCGACAGGTCAAGCGGACCGGCGGGCCGGGACGGCCGCCCGGACCGTCGCGCCGACCTCCGCCCAGCCGGGACGCCGGACCCGTGCGTAGACCCCGAACAGGTTCTCCCGCTCGCGGGCCAGGCCGGCGAGGACCCGGTTGTCGCGCTCGAGGGTGTCGGGGTCGAACGTGGTGACCGCGCAGCGCTCCGTGGGGGACACGACCTCCAGCACGGGACCCCCGTCGCCGAACTCCAGCAGGGCGCCGATCCACCCCATCTCCGCGAACGGCTCCGGCCGCTCCAGCTCCAGGACCACGTTCGCGCGGAAGCGGCGGGTGTCCACCTCCTCGCCGGCGAGCCAGTCGCCCACCGCGGCGAGCGACGAGGTGCTGAGCAGGTGGACGGGGGCGGCGTCGTGGACGCCCACCGCGCTCCGCACCACCCGGACGGGGCGCCCGACCAGCTCCGACAGCTCCCGGGCCAGGGCGGGGTCGTCCGGGTCGACCTCGAAGCCGGATGGGGTGGTGACGCCGGCGTCCTCCGCGGCCTCGTGGTCGGCGTACCGGGCGGTGAAGCCGAGGAGGGCGTGGGCGCGGCGCGCGCTGAGCGGCGTGCCGTCCCCGTCCTCGACGGCGTGGCGGCGGTCGCCGATCAGGCCGAACGGGCCGACGAACGCCTTCCGCACCCGCTCCCCGCCGAACGACTTCACCGGGAACCGCCAGAGGTCCGAGACGATCCCCAGGGGCGGGGCCCCGCCCTCGCCCGCGGCGGTCAGCGCAGGACGGCCAGCAGGATCACGACGATCAGCAGGATCGCCAGGCCGGCGTACACGTACCGCAGCACCTTCTGACGCATCGCCCGGGTGTCCGCAGCGATGCTCTTCCGTGCCGCCTCCAGCTTCGCCGGGTCCCGTTCGGGCTCGGGCCAGTCGTCGTCGTCGTAGGCCACGCCACGAGAGTACCCCGTGGCGTGGCCCGCGAGACGGGTCACGGCGCGTACGGGCCGAGGCCGCCGGCGCGGTTCATCTCGTCGCTGCGGAGGACGAGCGCCCGGAACCAGTCCGGGATGTCCGCGCACTCGCCACCCGGCGCGTAGCGCCCGAGGCCGTACTGCCGGTTGAGACGCGTCGCTGCGCGCGATCAGCCCCAGCTCCCAGGGCTCCGCGCCCGGGGGGATGTCCACCGACGTGATCCCCAGCACGCAGCTCGGGTCGAGCTCCAGCGGCTGCGTCGCCGCCGTCGTGCCGGACTGGCCGGCGGCGATGCCGACGCCCAGTGCAGCGGCGACCACCACTCCCGCGAGCCCCGTCATCATGCGTGTCGCGTTGATGCCCATCGTGCCGTCCTCCTCGTCTGCCGGGGCCCATTCGGCTCCGGTCGCGGCGTAGGCTGCGCGCCGCCGGTCGGGGGTCGGTCAGGACCGGTCAGGCGCCGGTAAGGGGGCGCGGGCGTGGACTTCCAGATCCTTGGTGCCATGCGGGTTCTCGACGAGGACGGCGCCGACGTGCGCATCCCCGCCGGGAGGGAGCGGTCGCTGCTCGCGCTGCTGCTGGTGGAGCGCGGACGCGTGGTCCCCGTTGACCGGATCGTCAACGCGCTGTGGGGCGCCGCACCGCCCGACACCGCCGGCAAGGCGGTTCAGGGGTACGTCTCGCACCTCCGCCGGCTGGTCCCCGGCGCCATCGTCACGCGCGCCCCCGGCTACGCGCTGGAGGTGCCCGATGACGCCGTTGACACCGCCCGCTTCACCCGCCTCGCCGCCGACGGCCGCCACCGCCTGGACGACGACGACCCCGCCGGCGCCGCGGACGTCCTCGACGAGGCCCTCGCCCTGTGGCGCGGCCCGGCCCTGGCCGACGTGGCGTACGACGAGTTCGCCCAGGACGAGGTCCGCCGCCTCGAGGAGGCGCGGCTGGCGGCGACCGAGGACCGCGCCGAGGCCTTCCTGCGGACCGGCCGCACCGCCGGCCTGGCCGGCGAGCTCGACGGGCTCGTCGCCGCCCACCCGCTGCGGGAGCGGCTCCGCGCACTCGCGATGCTCGCCATGTACCGCGACGGCCGCCAGGCCGACGCCCTCGACCTCTACGAGCGGGGCCGGCGGACCCTCGCCGCCGAGCTCGGCGTTGACCCGGGCCCCGAGCTCGCGCGGGCCCACCGGGCGATCCTCAATCAGGACCCGGCGCTCGGCGGCCCCGCGCGCGAGGCCCCCGCCGCGCCACCCCACGTGCCGCCGCCCATCCGCGACCCGCGGGTCCGCCGCCGCCGCACGCTCGCGCTGGCCGCGGTCGCCGTGGCGCTCGTCGTGGCCGCCGTGGCGGCCCTGGCCCTCACGCGGGACTCCGGCGGCGGCGGCGTCGCGGTGACGCTGCCCGGCGTGGTGGTGATCGATCCGGCCACGAACGAGGTGGTCGCCTCCGTCGCAACCGGCTCGAAGCCGACCTCCGTCGTCGCCGACGACCGGGGCGCGTGGGTGGGGGACGCCCGCGACGGCACGATCTCGCTCGTCGACGGGACCACCCGCCGGGTGACGCGCACCACGGGCATCGGCGAGCCCGCCATCGACCTGGCGTTCGGCGCCGGGTCGCTGTGGGCCGCGACCGGCGGGTTCGGCGACGTCGTGCAGATCGACCCGGGGCTCGCCGCCGTGACGCGGCGCATCCCGCTCGGCGCGCCCGGTGCGATCGAATCGACGACCGTCTCGTCCGTCGCCGCCGACGACGACACGGTCTGGGCGGGCGCCCGGGGCGGCATCGTGCGGATCGATCCCGACACCGGCGAGCCCGGCGCCACCACCGACCTGGGCGACGCGTCGGCGCTCCAGATCGCCGTGGCGGGGGAGACGGTGTGGGCGACGACCATCCGGCGCCGGGCGAAGCGCGTCGAGAAGGCGTCGGGCCGTGTCACCGCCGAGTTCTACGCGGGCACGTTCGTGGTGCCGGTCGCCCTCGACGGTGAGCGGTCGGCGTGGGTGGGTGACGGCGACGAGGGCCGGCTCTGGAAGATCGACGCCGAGACCGGCGCGACGCAGCTCACGGCGCGGGCGGGCCGCGGGTCGAACGGCATCGCGATCAGCGCCGGCTCGGTGTGGGTGGCGTCATGGCCCGACGGGACCGTCCAGCGGGTGGATCCCGACACGGGCGAGGTCCGTGCCGTGATCCCCGTCGGCGGCCAGCCGGCCGACATCGCGGTGGGCGCCGGGCTGGTCTGGGTGGCCGTGCCGGAGGCGCCCGATCAGGAGGGCGACGTGACCGCTACGGACCCGGGATCGTGATCCCGGGGACGCGGACCTTCCCCGCGACGACGCGCGCCCGCACCGCGGCGAGCTCCGCCAGCACCCCGGCCGGGACGCGGCGGCTGATGCGCCCCAGCTCCGCGCCGCCGGCCCGCAGGCCGATGGTCGTCGTCCGGCCGAAGCCGAGGTGCCCCGACTTCGCGCCGCGCATCAGGATCGCCATCGCGCGGTCGTAGCGCTTCACCACGCTCGTCAGGATGTGGGGGCCGAGCCCGGCGCGGTCCTCGTCCACGCCGATCGCCCACACCCCCGCGGCCTTCGCCGCCGCGAGCGTCCCCGGCCCGCAGCCGCCGGCGACGTCGAAGACGGTGCCCGCGCCCTGCGCGATCTGCCGCCGCGCGACCGTCGCGCACTTCGTGGGGTCGGTGAAGTCCAGCGAGTAGCCGGTCAGCACCGTCACGCGGGGCGACGCCGCCTTGGCGCCCGCCCTGAACCCCAGGACGAAGTCCTGCACCGGCGGGATGGGCTCGCCGCCGACCACCCCGACGATGTCCGGGCCGGGCCGCGACCGCTCGAGCCGTGCGGCGAGCCAGCCGGCGAGGTAGGCCGCCTCGTTCGGCCGGATCAGGACGGCCGCCACGTTCGACGGCGTCCCGTCCACGATGACCAGCGGCCCGTCGAAGAGCGCGAAGTGGGTGCGGGGGAACTTCGGGGCGACCTCGGCGAGCTCGCGGGACAGGAAGATGTCGGTCACGACCAGGTCGTGCCTCTGGCGCGCGAGGAGTGACAGGGTGCCGACGATGTCCTCGCGGGCGTCGGGGGAGACGATCCTCGCCCGCGCCCCCGTGCGCTTCGCGGCGCGGACGAACGGGCCGCAGACGATGTTGCCGCTGTCGCAGTCCCCCGTGACCAGCACCACGTCGGGCGGGTCGGCCTGCGCCGCCCGCGGGCCCGGAGCCGCCGCGGCGGCGCACGCCAGCGCCGCGGCGACGGCCGCGAGCACCACGAGCGCGATCCTCCCCGGCCCCCACATGGCGCGAGCCTACGACGGGTCCGGCCGGGGGCGCGAGCCCTACCCGGCGGGTGCCCGGGGCACCCGGATCCGGCCGGCGACGAGGTCACGCCGCACGGCGGCGAGCTCGCGCAGGACCGGCTGCGGCACCCGGGGTGAGATCCGCCCCAGCTCGGCTCCGCCCTGCCGGAGGCCCATCACGATCGTACGGCCGGGCGGAACGCGGTCGTCGCCCGCCTGTCGCATGAGCAGCGCGAAGGCGCGGTCGTAGCGCTTCACCACGCTGGTGAGGATGTGGGGTCCCAGCGTAGGAGCGGTCGCGGTCCACGCCGATCCCCCAGACGCCCGCCGCGCGCGCCTCCCGCAGGGTCCCCATCCCGCATTGCCCGGCGACGTCGAAGACCACGCCGGCGCCCTGGGCGATCTGGCGCTGGGCGACGACGGCGCAGGCGGTCGGGTCGTCGAAGCTCTGGGCGTAGCCCGTGAGCACCCGAACTCCCGGGTCGGCGTGGCGGGCGCCGGCCCGGTAACCGACGATGAAGTCGTCGACGGGCGGCGATGGGTAACCCCCCACGACGCCGACGACGTCCGGCCCGCGTCGGAGGCGCTCCATGCGCGCCGCCAGCCAGCCGGCCAGGTACGCCGCCTCCCGCGGGCGGATCTCGAGCAGCGCCACGTTCGGGGGCCGCGGCGGCGCGGCAGCGGCGGGGAAGTCGATGACCGCGAAGCGCTGGTCGGG
Organism: Miltoncostaeaceae bacterium; assembly: GCA_963749475.1. GTDB lineage: Bacteria > Actinomycetota > Thermoleophilia > Miltoncostaeales > Miltoncostaeaceae > Miltoncostaea. The sequence continues at coordinate 363,962 of CAVVMP010000006.1, read as the reverse complement.
GTAGCGCGGGCCCACCGCGTGGACGCCGAGGGCATATTCGGGGTCGCTGATGATCAGGTCGTATCCCTGATCCGCGAGCACGGCGAACGTCACGTCGATGTCCTCGCGGCGGTCGGGCGACACCACGCGTGCGCGGGTGCCGGTGCGCCGCGCGGCCTGCACGAAGCCGGGGCAGATGTGCGCGGTCATGGAGCAGTCGCGGGTGACGAGCACGACGCTCGGCGGGTCCGCCGCCTCCCCCCCGGCGGCGGTCGCGCCCACCGCGAGCGCCAGGGCGGCGAGCGCTCCCGCGAGCGCCGCCCGCGCCCTCATGAGGGGCCGGGGACCCGGATGCGTCCGCGCACGATCGAGCGCCGGACCGCACCCAGCTCGCGGAGCACCGACGGCGGCACGCGCGGTGAGATGCGACCCAGCTCCGTCCCCCCGCGCCGCAGGCCGAGGACGATCGTCCGCCCCGGCGGGACGCGGTCGTCGCGCGCCTGACGCATGAGCATGGCGAACGCGCGGTCGTAGCGCTTCAGCACGCTGGTCAGGATGTGCGGCCCCAGGCCGGCGCGGTCGCGGTCCACGCCGATCGCCCACACCCCGGCGTCGCGGGCGACGTCCAGCGTTCCCGGCCCGCAGCCGCCGGCGACGTCGAAGAGCACCCCGGCGCCCTGCGCGACCTCCCGTTCGGCGACCGCCGCGCACGCGGTCGGGATCGGTGAAGCTGCGCGCGTAGCCGGTCACGACGCGCGCGCCCGGGGCGGCGCGCAGCGCGCCCGCGCGGAAGGGCACGACGAACGCATCGACCGGCGGGATCGGGAAGCCGCCGACGACCCCGACCGCGTCCGGCCCCCGGCGAAGCCGTTCCATGCGGCCCGCGAGCCACCCGGCCAGGTACGCCGCCTCGCGCGGCCGGATCTCGACCACCGCGACGTTCGGGGGGCGGTCGCGGGCGTCCGCGACCGGGCATGTCGATCGTGCGCGAAGCGCGTCCGCGGGTAGCGCTCGGCGACATCGGCGAGCTCCGACGCCATCTCGGGATCGCCGATCACGAGGTCGTGGCCCTGCTGCGCCAGCAGCGCGAACGTCGCCGACGACGTCCTGCCGGGCGTCGAGCGACACGATGCGCGCCCGCGTCCCGGTGCGGCGCGCGGCCTGCGCGAACGGCGGGCAGATGAACTCGCGCAGCGCGCAGTCGTAGGTGACCAGGACGACGCTGGGCGGCTCGTGCGCGCCGGTCCCTCCGGCCGGCGCGGCGGCCGCGAGTGCGAGGGCGACGAGCGCCCCGACGGCGATCCGGGAGCCGCGCATGCGGCGAATGTATGCCGGTTGGGCTCTCCGGCGCACCCCGAGACGACGAAGGGCCCCGACTGGGCCCTTCGCGGTTCGTCCGGAGGTGGTGCCGCCGCGCGTCGCGCGGCGCGGTCGTGCGCTAGGCCGCGGCGGTGGCCACGAGCACGACGAGCGCGATCCCCACCGGTGTCCGCACGGGTCGCGAGCCTATCCGGGGGGCGCCCCGGGCACCTTGATCCGGCCGGCGACGATCGTCGCGCCGCACGGCTGCCAGCTCACGCAGGACCGGCCCCGGGACGCGCGGCGAGATCCGCCCGAGCTCGACGCCGCCCTGCCGCAGGCCGACGACCATGCCCCGTCCCGCGGCAGCTTGTCATTCCGCGCCTGACGCATCAGCAGGGCGAATGCGCGGTCGTAGCGCTTCACCACGCTCGTCAGGATGTGGGGCCCGAGTCCCGAGCGGTCGCGGTCCACCCCGACCGCCCAGATCCCGGCCGCCGGCGCGGCCGTCGAGCGTGCCGGGGCCGCAGCCGCCGGCGACGTCGAAGACGCACCCCGGCGCCCTGCGCGATCTGTCGCTCGGCGAGCGACCTCGCACGCCGTCGGGTCGGTGAAGCTGCGCGAGTAGCCGGTCAGGACGCGGGCGCCCGGCGTGGCGCGCAGCGCGCCCGCGCGGAACGCGCACGATGAACTCGTCCACCGGCGGGATCGGGTAGCCGCCGACCGCGCCGACCGCATCCGGCCCGCGGCGCAGGCGCTCCATCCGGCCCGCCAGCCACCCGGCCAGGTAGGCCGCATCGCGCGGGCGGATCTCGATGATCGCGACGTTCGGCGGCCGCGGGCTCCCGAGGGCGAGCGGGCATGTCGATGACCGCGAACCGCGCCTGCGGGTTCTGCGCCGCCGCGTCGGCGAGCTGCGGGGCCAGGGCCGGGTCGCCGATGACCAGGTCGTGACCCTGCCGGGCGAGCAGGGCGAACGTCGCGGTGATGTCCTCCCGGGGGTCCGGCGAGACGATCCGGGCCCGGGTCCCGGTGCGGCGCGCGGCGCGCGCGTACGCGGGGCAGACGACATCGAGGGAGGCGCAGTCCCTCGTCACCAGCACGACGCTGGGCGGCTCGGGCGCGCCGGTCCCTCCGGCCGGCGCCGCGGCCGCGAGTGCGAGGGCGACGAGCGCCCCGACGAGCGATCCGGGACCCGCGCATCGTGCGGCGAATCTATGCCGGTCTGGGCCCCGCGGCGCACCCCCGGAACGACGAAGGGCCCCGACTGGGGGGCCCTTCGCGTGATGCGCCGGAGCGTGCGCGGCGGGTCGTGGCTAGGCGACGTCCCGCAGCCGCTGCGCCTCGGCGAGGCTGGCCAGCTTCTGCAGCGACTGGTTCTCGATCTGGCGGATGCGCTCGCGGGTGACGTTGAACGTGCGCCCGACCTCGTCCAGGGTGCGCGGGTGCTCGCCGCCGAGCCCGTAGCGGAGCTCGAGGACGCGGCGCTCGCGGTAGCTCAGGGAGTTCAGGACGTCACGCAGGGCCTCGTTGCGGAGCACGGTCTCCGCCGCGGCCTCCGGGGCGATGGCCTTGTCGTCCGCCAGGAACTGGCCGAACTCCGACTCCTCGTCGTCGCCGACCGGCTTCTCGAGCGACACCGGCGTCTGGGCGCTGCGCTTGATCGACTCCACCTCGGACTCGGGCAGCTTCACCGAGTCGGCGATCTCGGCGATCGACGGCTCGCGGCCCAGCTCGCTGACCAGCTTGCGCTCGGCGCGGTTGATCTTGTTGAGCTTCTCGACGACGTGCACGGGCATCCGGATGGTCCGGCCCTTGTCGGCGATGGCACGGGCCACCGCCTGGCGGATCCACCAGGTCGCGTACGTCGAGAACTTGAAGCCCTTGCGGTAGTCGAACTTCTCCGCCGCGCGCACCAGGCCGAGCGTCCCCTCCTGGATCAGGTCGAGGAAGGCGAGGCCCTGGTTGCGGTAATTCTTCGCGATGGAGACGACGAGGCGCAGGTTGGCCTCGACCATCTTCTTCTTGGCCTGGAGGTCGCCCAGCTCGATCAGCTTCGCCAGCTCGACCTCTTCACGGGCGGTGAGCAGCGGGACACGGCCCACGTCCTTGAGGAACAGCTGGAGCGCGTCCGTGCTGGTGTCGGCCTTGAGGTTGAGCTTGCGCGGGGGACGGTCGGCCGCCTCGGCGATCGCGGCCATGCGGTCACGCGCCTCCGAGTCCTCGACCAGCTCGACGCCCACCTCGTCGAGGTGCTTGTAGAGCTCCTCCGCGGCGCCCTCGTCGAGGGTGACGCCCTCGACCGACTTCGCGACCTCGTCGATGCTGAGGAACCCGTGCTCCTGACCTCGCGTCAGAAGCGCCTGGACCTCCTCCAGCTCGACCATCTCACTCACCGTCATGCTGCTTCACCTCCGGCTGGGCGCGAACGAGGTGCGTGTACCCGAGCACGCAACCCACGAACGGTGGCCCTGGACGAACAACCGTTCGATAAAGTACCGCTTCATTTCGTGAAGTCAAGGGGCCTCCGGCGGGGTGGGCTCACCCCTATCGGCACGAATGCCCCTGACCTTTAGCCCTTGCGCGAAAAAAATTTCCCGGGTCGGTACACCTGCGCGTTCTCGGCCTGCGAGCGGCTTCCTGCCGTCGGGCCGCGGGCATGATCCCAGCGCCGCATTACGCGAGGGTTAAGCACGCGTGCCCGGCCGGTGAAGTTCTCACGCACGATCCTCTATGGGTTTCGGCCGGCGAGACCGTTTCCGAGAGCGTCCAAGAGGGTCGAGGCGCTCTGCCCCAGACGGGACCCCGGATCGAGCGCGACGGTCCGCCGCCACGCCGCTCGCGCCGCCTCGGCCTGCCGCCGGTATGCGGCCAGCCAGCCCTGGTTGAACGCGACGAGCTGGCTCCGCGGGTTCTCCGTCGCGAGCCGCTGCAGGTCCGCCGCCGCCCGCTCCGCACCGTCGGCCCCCGTCGCCCCCTGCACGAGCGCCAGGCCCACCTGCGCCCCCAGGTCGCCGGGCCGCAGGTCGAGTGCTGCGCGGTAGGCGCCGTCCGCCATCGGGCCGCGGTCGAGCTGCTGCAGGAGGGATCCGAGCAGCACCCACTCGTCGGCGGTCCCACCCGCCAGGACGCGGTCGCGCAGCCGCACGGCCGCCTCGCGCGCGTCGAGCCCCGCCAGGTCGGCGGGGATCGGCGTGTCGATCACGAGCGCGAGGGGCGGCAGGCCCTCGGGCGCGGAGACGTCGCCGGCCCCGGTGGTGGCGCCGGGGTCGGCGACCTGGCCGACGGCGGCCGGCTGGGCCGAGTCGCGCGATCCGGCGCCCACCGGATCGTCGAGCGCGGCCGCCCACGCGATCGCGATGCCCGTCACCACGACCCAGACGCCGAGGACGACCAGGACGGGGCGCAACCGTGGTGATCGGGCGGCGGACACCACCGTGGACGTTCGCAGGGCGCCGCGGCCCGCGCCAGCGCCCGGCGTCCCCTCGCGGGGTGACGGTCGTCCGCGGGGGCTCATGAGACGGGCCGCCCGTGCCGAAACACAGGTCGTGGCAGCCGACGCCTCCGCCCGACCCACCGCGCCGCCCGACCTCGGGGCGCTCCTGACCCACGCCGTCGAGCGCGGGGCGAGCGACCTGCACCTGAAGGTGCCGTCCCGCCCCATCGTGCGCGTGAACGGCGAGCTCGAGCAGGTGCCCGGCACCGCGCCCCTCGCGGGCGACGACACGCTCCGCTTCGCGCGGGAGCTGCTCGAGGGCCAGGACGCCAAGCGCGAGGAGTTCGAGGCGACGGGGGAGACCGACCTGTCCCACGCCCGCGAGGGCCTCGGCCGCTTCCGCGTGAACATCTTCCGCCAGCGCGGCTCGGTCTCGATCGTCCTCCGCGTCGTGCCCTTCAAGGTGATGAGCGTCGAGGACCTCCAGCTGCCGCCGGCCGTCGCGACGCTGGCCGACGAGGAGCGCGGGATCGTGCTGGTGACCGGCACGACCGGCTCCGGCAAGAGCACGACGCTCGCGGCGATGATCGACCGGATCAACCGGACGTCCCACAAGCACGTGGTCACGATCGAGGACCCGATCGAGATGCTCCACGTGGACCGGGGATCGCTGGTCAACCAGCGCGAGGTGGGCCTGGACACCGAGTCGTTCGCCACCGCGCTGCGCCGCGTGCTGCGGCAGGACCCCGACGTGATCATGATCGGCGAGATCCGCGACCTGATCACGATGGAGACGGCCCTGAGCGCCGCGGAGACCGGCCACCTGGTGCTGTCCACCATGCACACGCTGGACGCCACCGAGACGGTGAACCGCGCGATCGGCTTCTTCCCGCTCCACCAGCAGCAGCAGGTGCGGGCGATGCTCGCGGGCACGCTGCGCGGGGTGATCTCCCAGCGGCTCGTGCGGACCGCCGACGGCCAGGGCCGCGTGCCGGCCTGCGAGGTGATGATCACCACCGGCCGCGCGCGGGACATGATCCTGAACGCCGACGAGACCGGGCGCCTCAGCGAGGTGATCCGGGACGGCGAGTTCTACGGGATGCAGACGTTCGACCAGAGCCTGTTCGACCACGTCACCGCCGGACGCGTGCCGCTGAGCGCCGCGATGGAGGCGGCCTCGAGCCCGCACGACTTCAAGCTGATGCTGGACGCCGGCGCCGCCCGGCGGGACTCGACCCAGTACGCCTGACGCGGGTGTGTGACGGGTCCTTCGGGAACCCCGTCGCACGGTGGTACGATTTGTGACGATCATGGGGACAACCGCTCCCGTGCAGACCCCGCCCGGCTCCGTCTGTCCCGTCCTCGCGACGGCCCAGGTGGTCGCCGGCAAGTGGACGCTCCTGATGCTCCGGGACCTCGCCGAGGGCCCGCGCCGCTTCAGCGAGCTCCAGCGGTCGCTGCGCGGCATCAGCCCACGCACCCTCTCCGTGCGCCTGCGGGCGCTCGAGGAGGAGGGGATCATCGCGCGGCGCGAGTTCGCCGAGATGCCGCCCCGCGTGGAGTACCGCCTCACCGAGAAGGGGCGGGCGCTCGCGCCGATCGTTGACGCGATGCGCGAGTACGGGCGCGAATGGCTCGGCGCCGCCGACACCTGCGACGAGGCGTCCGCGGACTTCCTGAAGGCGGTCCCGGGCTCCTGATCGCCTAGCCCGGTCGCCGCGTGCGCAGGAAGCGCAGCGGCAGGTACAGCGTGTGCGGCATGCGGCGCTTCAGGATCCGCCGCAGCTCCTCCTGCCCCGCCTCGTCGAGGACGTGGGCGATGTAGGTGCGGGAGAAGACCCGCCAGGCGTCGTCGAGGTCCTCCATCACCACGGCGAGCTGGACGTCCTGCTCCTCCACCGTCGCGAGGCCCGCCTCCTTGAAGGCGAGGGCGTCGAGCGGCTCGTGGGGGATGCTCGCGCGGCTCGCCCGGCCGGCCAGGGCACCGGGGGCGTGACGGCCCACCACCGCGAGGACCGCTCCCATGAACGACGCGTCCATCGGCCGCAGCCGGTCGAACGCCGTGACGCTCGCCACGAAGCGCCCCCCGGGCCGCAGCACCCGGAACACCTCCGCCAGCAGCGGGCGCAGGTCCTCGTTCTGCTCAAGGCTCATGCTCGCCACCGCGCAGTCGAACGTGCGGTCCGGCACCGTGGACATGTTCCGGGCGTCGCCGCGGCGGTAGAGGATCGAGAGGTCGTCCGGGGTGCGGGCCTGCGCCTCGGCGAGCGCCTCGTTGCTGAGGTCGATGCCGACGACCATGCCCTCCGGGCCCACCGCCCGCGCCGCCGCGCGCGTGGCCCCGCCCGAGCCGCAGCCGATGTCGATGACCTGCTCGCCCCCCACCATGGGCGCCCAGGTCACGAGCGTGTCGTAGATGTGGACGCCGCGGTTGCCGGGCAGGACGGCCAGGGAGTCCTCCGTGGCCGTCGGGTCGATCGCGTGGACCGCGCGGTGGAAGCGCGTCAGCAGGTCCCCGGTCAGCGGCGTGCCGGCGGCGACCTCGGCGCGGATCTCGTCCAGCACCTCCCGCGGGCCCTTCGGGGGCGCGGGCGGCGGCGTTGCGGCGGCGGCGTCCGGCATCAGAGACCGATCGTAACGGCCGCGTAGTCCGCCGCGGGCACGCGGGTGGGCCGCCCGAGCAGCAGGTCGGCCACGAGCTCGCCGGTCGCGGGCGCCAGCAGGATGCCGTTGCGGTGGTGGCCCACCGCCACCGCCACGCCGGGGGCGGCCAGCGCGACCGTGGGGACCGGGTCGGGCGACCACGGACGGAACCCGGCCCACGCGTCCTCGCGCCGCCCCAGGCCCGGGATCCAGCGCCGCGCCCACGCCTCCAGCCGGTCGAGGTCCTCCGGCACGGTGCGGGCGTCGAAGCCCACGTCCTCCAGCGTGGTCCCCGCCACCACCCTGCCGTCCGCCCGCGGAACGGCGACGCCCTCGGCGGACTTCTCCATCAGCACCACGTCCAGGTCGCCGCGCTCGAACACCATCATCTGGCCGCGCCGGGGCGCGACGCGCAGCGCGATCCCGAGTTCCTCGAGGTGCGGCGACGCCCACGCCCCGGTGGCGACCACCAGCAGGTCGCACTCGCGGCGCAGCGCGGCGAGCGGCGGCGCCTCGCGGGCCTCGACCGTGACGCCGGCCAGCAGCGCCCTCGTGGCCCGCGGGGTGCGGACCACCTCCACCTCGGGCAGCCGCAGCCCCTCCTCCGTCGTCCCGTCGGCCGCGGCGATGGTCGCCGGGTCGGTCAGCAGGCCGCGGCTGGCCCGCCACGACCACCACGCCTCGTCCACCCCGATGAGCAGGGCCCCGGTGCGGCGCAGCTCCACCTCCGGCTGCTCCCGGGCGATCCCGTGCCACAGTGCCAGCGACCGGGCGGCCAGGGCGTGGACCGGCTCGGGGAGCTCCTGGGGCACCGACGCCGAGAGGATCCCGGCCGCCGCCCAGGACGCCGCCGCCCGGCCCGCACCCGGGTCGATGACCCGCACGTCGCACCCCGCCCGCGCCAGCTCCCGGGCGCACGACGCGCCCACCACGCCCGCGCCGAGGACGACGGCGCGTGCGCTCACGCGCCGAGCGCGGCGGCGACCTCCGCGATGCCGGACAGCTCCACCGGCTCGTGCGTGAAGGCCGGCACCTCCACCACCTGCCCGCCGTGGAGGGCGGTGCGCAGGAACTCGCGCGCGTCGAGGTCGCGGAGGCCCAGCACCTGGTCCTCGGCGAGCGTGGCGATCGCCCGTGCGGCCAGGTCGTCGGGGTCGCCCGCCCCCGCCGCGGCCAGGGCGTCGCGCATCGCCTCCGCCTTCGGCAGGCCGCCGGGCGGCAGGGGGTGGACGCGGTTCAGCACCACCCCCAGGAACGGGAAGCCGTCGGCGCGCAGCCGGGCCGCCAGCCCGAGCGCCTGGGCCAGCGGGTCGGCCTCCGGCGCCGCGACCACCACGAAGGCGGAGTCGTCGGACATGAGCAGGGCCCGCACCGCCTTCGCCCGGTCGGCGAAGCCCTGGTGCATGCCCTCGAAGCCGGCGAGGAAGTCGGCCACGTCGCGCAGGAGCTGGGCGCCGGTGAGCCGCTCCAGCACCGAGATGACGGTGCTGCTGCCGGCGTGCAGGATCCTCCAGCCGAGCCCGCCCGCGGCGTTGGCCGGGCGCAGCAGCAGCCGCAGCGCGCGGCCCTCGATGAACCGGGTGATGCGGGCCGGGGCGTCGAGGAAGTCGAGCGCGTTCGCGGCCGGCGGGGTGTCGAGCACGATCCGCTCGAAGCGGCCCTCGTCGATCAGCTCGTGCAGCCGCTCGACCGCCATGTACTCCTGGGCGCCGGCCACGGTGCCGGAGAGGTGGCGGTAGATGCGGTTCTCGAGGATCCGCTCGCGGGCCTCCTCGTCGGGGGCGTAGCGGCCCACCAGGCGGTCGAAGGTGGCGCGCGCGTCGAGCTGGAGCGCCCACAGCTCGCCGGCGTCCGCGCCGAGCACGTGGCCTGCGGGGACGCGCTGGGGCGTGTCCGCGAGCCCCGTCATGCCCAGGGCCGTCGCGAGGCGGCGGGCCGGGTCGATGGTGACGACCACCGTGCGCGCGCCCGCGCCGGCGAGCCGGAGGGCGACCGCGGCGGAGACGGTCGTCTTGCCGACGCCCCCGGCCCCGGCGCAGACGACGAGGCGGCGGTCGTTGAGGTCGGAGATCACGTGGCGGGCGCGGGTGCGCCCGCGCCGGCGGCCAGGTGGCCGGAGAGGATCTCGAGGGCCTCGACGTCGAACCGCCGCAGCACGACCTCGGGCAGCGTCAGCACCGGGACGCCGGCCTCGGCCAGGCGCTCGCGGTACGCGGCGTCGTCCTCCTCGTGCCCCAGGTGGCGCAGGGCCGCCTCGGCGGCGGCGCGCACCGCGGTGGGGCCGGTGGCGGCCGCGGCGGCCAGTGCGTCGCGCTCCTCGAGCGCGAAGCGGGCGTCGCGGACGCCGTTCAGCACCGTCGCGGCCACGGGGAGGCCGTCCGCCCGGAGGATGCCGACCGCCTCGACCGCCTCGCTCACGGCCAGCTCCTCCGGCCGCGCCACCACCACGATGCCGGTGGCCGACGGGTGCGACACCACCTCGTGGATGCGGGCGGCCTGGTCGCTGATCGGGCCCGCGCCGACCATCTCCTCGACGTTGCCCGCCGTCTCGAGCAGCGCCACCCCGTGACCGGTGGCGGGGCAGTCGACGATCAGCACGTCCCAGACGGGGGCGCCGTCGTCGTCGAGCGCGATCGCCAGGCTCCAGACCTTGCCGACCGTCACCAGCTCGGGCAGCCCGGGCGCCGCCGCCGCGAACGTGTGGAAGGCCTTGCTGCGCGTGAGCATCTCCACCACCGGGCGCACCTTCAGCTGGCCGGCCAGGTACTCCTCGGTGGCGTGCTCCGGTTCGATGGAGATGACCGAGAGGCCGGGCGCCAGCTCGACGGCCCGCTCCTCGCCGACCTCCGCGGCGCCGAACATCCGCGCGATGCGGTGCTGGCCCGCCACCTCGCACAGCAGCACGCGCTTGCCGGCGCGCGCCTCGGCCAGGCCGAGCGCGGCGGACACGGTGCTCTTGCCGGCGCCGCCCTTGCCGAGCACGAAGCGCAGCCGCCGCTCCCACAGCGGCGGCCCCACGACGCCCCCGTTGCCCCCGTCAGGAGGCAGTCGCGGGGGGCTCCATCAGGGAGAGCCGGCGCTCGATGATGGTCACGGCGTCGTCCAGGCCCGACGCGCGGGCGAGCGTCAGGGCCTCCTCGAACCGGCCGCGGGCGCGCTCGCGGCTCTTCGCGTCGTCGCGGTTCTTGAGGGTGTTGTCGCCCGAGAGCAGCAGGCGCCTCACGCGCGCCCGGGCGTCTTCGTCTTCGCTCATCCGGGACCCTCCGCGTTCGACTCGGTCCAGCCTAGCGCCCGCCGCCGGGTGCGGCGGGGGGACCCTCCTCAAGTACCCGTCCCTCCAGGACCGGCACCACGCGTCCCCCGACGCGGACCCGCCGCGGCGTCCCGTCCTCCGACGCCACCCGCACCGCCACCTCGCCGGGGCGACCGAGGGACGCCCCCTGGCACACCACCATCTCCAGGTCGCCGGCGGTGCCGACCCCCGCCGCGGCCAGGCAGGCGCCGAGGGCGCCGGCGGCCGAGCCGGTGACGGGGTCCTCGGGCACGCCGACCAGCGGGGCGAAGTGACGCACGTTGACGCGCAGGCGCCCGTCGGCCGCCTCGGGCAGCACGTAGGCGCTCACGCCGATCCAGCCGTCGCGCCCGCCCAGGTGGGCCAGGGCGTCGTGGTCGGGGCGCAGCGCCTCCAGCGCGCCGTGGGAGGCGACGCGCACCATCAGCTGGCTCACGCCGGTGCTCCAGACCTGGGCGGGCGGGTCGGGGAGCGGGTCGGTGCCGAGCGCCGCGCCCACCTCGGCGGCGTCGACGACGGGGCCCGCCTCCGGTGTCGCCTGGTCCATCGTCGCCACCTGCCCCTGCACCCGCACCGGCAGGTCGCCGGCGCCGGTCTCGAGCACGGCCCGTTCGCCGATGCGCCCCGCGGCGTGGAGCACCCAGGCGGTGCCCACGACGGGGTGCCCGGCCATGGGCAGCTCGCGGACGGGCGTGAAGATCCGGACCCTGTGGTCGGCGCCGGAGCGCGACGCCATCACGAAGGTCGTCTCGGACAGCCCGACCTCGGCGGCGAACGCCTGCATCCGCGCCTCCGTCCAGCCGCCGGCGTCGAGGACCACGGCGAGCGGGTTGCCGCTCATCGCGCCGGCGGCCGCGAACACGTTGACCCAGGCCAGCCGGCTCATGCCGCCGCCAGCTCGTCCACGACCCGCTCCGGCGCGAGCGAGGTGGGCGCGGGGCGCCCTCCCGGGCCGGCGGCCATGAGGCGCGGCGTGATGACCTGGACGCCCTCGAACAACCAGCGGACGGGGTTCCGCTCCTGCGCCTGGAGGCGCGCCGCGACCGGGCCGAGGTCGACCCGCGGCGACAGCGGCCGCGAGGCGTAGTTGACCCAGGTCTCGTATCGGTACGTCACGGTCACGGTCCCGTCGGGGAGCGCAGTGAGGATACGCATGCGCGGGGTCCGCGGATGGAGCGCCATGGGGTCCAGGCGGCGCGGCGTGCGGACGACGGCGAGGTCGGCGGCCGGGACGTCCTCCACCGTCGCCTCGCCGGCGTCGAGCAGGGCGATGTCGGCCTCGATCCGCGCCCACCGCGGGCGCCACAGCATCCGGTAGCGGGCGGGGTCGGCGAGGAGCCCCGCGACGCGCGGCAGGATCGCCCGGTAGAGGCGCCCGGCGGGGTCCACGGCGCCCGCGGTGGCGAGGATGCGCCCGACGTCGGGGAATGGGGTGGCGCCGCGCTCGGCCATCGACATCGACGCGATCGCGACGCGCGGGGCCCACGGGTCGGTCCACGTCCCGAAGTCGCCCGCTTCCGACGCCGCGACCGCCAGGGCCCGCTCGGGCGAGCCCTCCGGCGGCCGCTCCAGCAGCAGCCAGATCGCGAAGAGTCCGTCCTCGTCGTAGTGGTTGTTGGTGACGGCGTGGACCTCGGGACCGTCCGCGCCCGCCGCGAGGTAGCGCAGCACGATGAGGGCGCTGGTGTCGTCGCGGAGGGCGTCGGGCGTGCCGCTGCCGCGCCAGTGGGACAGCGACAGGACGGTGCCCGGGAGCCGGGGCCCGTCCACCACGACGTTCGGGGCGCCCGAGAGCTCCTCCTGGGGCACCAGGACGGCCCCCTCCGCCACGCGGGGCAGGCCGCGCGCCGCGTCGTCGGTGGCCGCCATGTCGCGGCGGACGATAGCCCGGCTGCGATACTCCGGGCGTGGACTTCATCGTCGACAACGCCGTGTGGCTCTCGGCGCTGTTGCTCCTGGCACTCGTGCTGGTGGCCCTGCTGATCCTCGGGCTGAGCGGCCTGCGGCTGTTCCGGGTGCTGAAGGCGACGCAGAAGCGGGCCGGCGCGGCCGCCGCGTCGCTGAGCGCGGAGGCCGATCGGCTGTCCGCCGCGATGGCGGCGCTCCCCGACCGGCAGGCGGAGGTGCAGGACGCCGTGGCCGACCTCGGCGCGCGCGTGCGGGTGCTGGGCGTGCTCGTCGCGGCGGCCGGCGAGGCGGCGGACACCCTCCGCGCGCCGCTGCGCTACATCGGGCGGTGACCTCCGCCGGTCACCGCGTCGCGGTGGTTGACATCGGCTCCAACTCCACGCGCCTGTTCCTGTGCACCGGGTGGGGGCCGGACGGGCCGGCGGGGGAGCGGCGCACCACGATCACGTCGCTGCGCCGCGGAGCGGCCGCGGACGGGTCGATCGCGCGGGAGGCGCTCGCCCGGCTGGACGCGTGCCTGGAGGGCTATGCCGGCCGGGTCGCCGTCTTCGCGCCGGTGGTGGTCGTGGCGGTGGCGACGAGCGCGGCGCGCGACGCGCCGAACCGGGACGAGGTGGCGGCGCTCGTCCGCGCCCGTCTGGGCGTGCCGACGCAGGTGCTGACCGGCGACGAGGAGGCGCGGGCGTCGTTCGCGGGCGCCCGCCTGGGCGTGCCCGAGGACGCCGGGGAGGTGATGGTGGTGGACGTCGGCGGGGCCAGCACCGAGCTGGTGCGCGGCGGCCCCGGCGGGCCGGACGGCGCGGTGAGCCTGCAGCTCGGCGGCACCCGGCAGACGGAGCGCCACCTCCACCACGACCCCCCCCTTCCGGAGGAGGTCGACGCCCTCCTGGAGGACGCGGGGACCCTGGTGGACGGGGGCCTCGCGACGATCGGCGGACCGGCGCCGGCGGTGGGGGTGGCGGGGACGGTGACGTCCCTCGCGGCGATCGAGATCGGGAGCTACGACCCCGACGTGGTGCACGGGCACGTCCTCACCACGGAGGCGGTCACGGCGATGGGCGACCGGCTGTGCGCGATGACGGTCGCGGAGCGCGCGGACGTCCCCGGTCTGGAGCCGGCGCGGGCGCCGATCATCCACGGCGCCTGCCTGATCGTGCGGGCGGTCCTGGAGCGCTCCGGCCTCGACGCGATGCGGGTGAGCGAGCGCGACCTCCTCGACGGGGTGGCGATGGCGCACCTCCCCCATCCGTGAGGCTGGTTCCGAACGTCACGAAGTATCCGTAGAATCCCCGCCGATGAGCACCGCTGCGAACGGGATCCCGACCCCGGCGAACGGCGCCACAAGCGACGTCATGGACGGCCGCCGCACCATCCTGGCGACGGGCGCGAACATGCGGCACATCCGGCACGCGGAGATCCTCGACCGCTGGCCGATCCTCCCGGAGGGCTGGGCCCGCGCAGTCGAGTCCGCCCGCCTCTCCGCGGTTGACCGCACCCCCGGCACCGCCACCTTCGGGCGCTGACCCCGCCGCCGCTGGGGTAGCCTCGCCCCAGGCCGGAGTGGCGGAACTGGCAGACGCGGGGGACTTAAACTCCCCGGCCCTCGGGCGTCCGGGTTCGAATCCCGGCTCCGGCATCGGCGATTGCGGCCCTTCGAGGCTCGCGCGGGTCTCGATCAACCGGACGAAGAAGTCGTCGCCACCGGGAATGTCGGCCGTCGCCTCGGCCGCCCGGTGTGCCGCCAGAAGCTCGACCGTGATGCGCGCTGCCGCCGCGAAGTCCTTGGGGCTCCGTTCATCCGGGAGCAGCTGCCTCGGGCGTCCGAGTTCGAGTCCCGGCTCCGGCATCGGCGGACGAGCGAACGAACGAGCCAGGGGCTAGCGTATGCCGGGTGTGGGTCCTCGCCATCGTCAACGAGAAGGGCGGCAGCGCGAAGACCACCACGGCCGTGAACCTGGCGGCCGCGCTCGCGGAGCGGAACCGCCGGGTGCTGGTCGTTGACCTCGACGCGCAGGCGAACGCGAGCCTGTGGCTCGGGGTCGAGGACGATGGGCAGGCCCTGCTCGAGGTGTTGCTGGGCGAGCGTCCGATCGACGAGGCCATCCGACCGGCGCCGGAGTTGGAGGGGGTCGATGTGCTGCCCGCCTCCCGCCGCCTCGGCAACCTCGCCGCACACGTCGGCTGGGCGGAGCTCCCCCAGGCGCTGCTGCGCGAGCGCCTGACCGCGGTGCGTGAGCGGTACGACTACGCCCTGCTCGACGGCCCGAGGTCCGTCGATCTGCTGAGCACCAACGCGCTCGTGGCCGCCGACGGGGCGCTGGTGCCGCTGATCCCGGAGACGCTGGCCTACCTCGGGCTGGTCGCCATGGACGCGGCCATCCGGAGCGTCCGCCCAGCCCTCAATCCGGCGCTTGAGGGTCCCCGCGTGCTTCGCAGCCGCTGGGAGGACCGCACGTTGGACGCCCGGGCGGTGCTCGCCCAGTCGGAGGCGCAGTTCGGGCCGGCCATCATGCGCAGCGTCGTGCGTTCCGACATCGCGGTCCGCCACGCGGCCCGGGCAGGCCGTCCTGTGCTGGCCGGCCCGCGAAGCCGTGCCGGCGAGGACTTCCGGGCGCTCGCCGGCGAGGTGGAGGAGTGGGCGGCGCAGCAGACCAAGGGAGGAAGCGGTGTCTGAACGACGATCATCGGGCCGGGGCCGGCGACCGGCGCCCCCGCCGCGGGAGATCCTGGCCAGCGAGGTCAGGGCGGAGGACCTGCCCGACGTCGTGCGTCCCGGGGCGGCCGCAGTGCCGCAGCACGACACGACCGCCGATCCAGCGGTCGGCCCGTCCGGCAATGCGGCGCTGGTGACCGGGCTGGCGTCTTCCGTGATCGAGGCCGGACGCCTGCCGCTCCGCCTCACCGAGGCAGCCCTCGAGAGCCAGGCGCGGGCGATCGAGGACGGGATCGCAAGGGGGGTGGTGCCCGCGCTGATCGTTCCCGGGGCCGAGGTCCTGAAGGCCCAGATCGTTCTCCTCGCCGGGATGATCCGCTCCGTCTCCGGATCGGGCCCGGGCCGGGCGTCAGGCTGATACGACCGCCTCGGTCATCCGCCGGCGCAGGCCCCCGGGAGTCGGGCCGCACTTGCGCCGGGCGTGCCCGGGAAGCGTGGAGGGGGTGGGCCCCCGAGGAGCGGGCGCGAGCGAGGGCCGACGCGGCCCGTGGCGAGGGGACGTGACGGGCGCCGGACCACGCCTGCGACGACGAACGTCCAGTACCACCAGCTGGACGCGCTGCGCGCCGCGTCGAGACGTACGGCCTGCCCCCGGAGCATCGCGACCTGGAGCGATGGCCAGGCGTGAGCGCGTGAGGGAGATCCCCCGCCGGATCGATCGGCGCGCACCTCGGCCCGGGGGTTCGGCCTGAACCGATTGCTCGGGAGCTCCGTCCCGCGAGGACGACCGGTTGGGCGGGCTGCGTGTGGTGCGGCCGCAAGAAATCCGACCGGTTCCAATGAGAATTTCGCCAGCCCGGGGCAGAGTCCGAGGGGGTCACGCCGGGGTCACAGGACCCCACCGTCCTCAGCGGAACTCGCCGCTGGCGGCACGGACCGAGAAGTAGGTCCGTCGCCAGGGCTTCCCGACCTGTCGGTACTCAGCCGCATTCGCCTGGCGGCACTTAAAATCCTCGGCCCTCGGGGCGTCCGGGTTCGAATCCCGGCTCCGGCACTCAGGACACGTCGATGAAGGTCTTCGGGGCGCGGATCACGACGTCCTCGTCCCAACCGCTGAAGCGCCAGGCCCCCTGGGCGCTCGCATCGAAGTCGAGCCTCACCGGATAGGGAGCCCGCGTCGCCCTCACCGCGAGAGTCCCGTTCTCCGCCGAGTCGCGCAGGAAGACGACCGGCTGACCGTCGATGTGCCCGGATCCGGCGATGCGCGCCGTTCCGGACGCCCGCAGGATCAGCCTGAGCAGCACCCGCTTGTCCAGGAACACCTTCAGGTCCTTCGGGGCCACGGCGTCCTTGATCCAGACGCCGGAGTAGCGCGCCACGGTGGCCGGGTCGATTCCCTGATTGCGGAGGAAGGCGGCGTTGGCGCGGGTGTAGCTGACGGCCCTGATCCTGATGATCCGAGCCCGGCCCGCTCCCTGTCGCACGCGCATGTCCGCGCGGTGATCGCGGGTCATGACCGAGGAGATGCTGGCCGTGGATGACGAGGCGACGACCCGGACCGAGCGGGTCCCGAGCGCTGCGCCGAGGCTGCGCGCAAGAAGCGCATCACCCTCCCTGTCGAAGGGCGTGCGATGTGGGGCCGGCGCGTGGGCGACGGCGGTGCCCGAGGCGACGAGGGCCAGTGCCGCGACGGCGGCGAGGGGTGCGCTCCGCATCGGGTCCTCAGTAGCCCTCGGCCGCGCGCGCGGTCAAGGGTCCGACGCTGACGGTCGCGCCACGTGGGACGAGGCGCGGTCCCGCCTCCGCCGGGTGAACAGCAGCGTGAGGCTGACCACTGCCAGCCACGCGGTGAAGAGGAAGTCGAGCGGTCCGGCGAACGCGCCGTCAGGCCGAGGAGCGCGCCGAGCGCGAATCCGAGCCGCGCGAGCCACTTCGGGAGCGCGTCGAAGCGCATCCCGATGGTCGAGGTCACCGACATGAACACGCCGGCCAGCCGCGACGCGCTCACGCCCCACAGGCCGAACCACAGGCCGTGCGCGAGCGCGACGGTGGACCCATCGAGGCTCGCCACTGAACTGCACGACGAACGTCGGCGCGGCCGCGCACACGGCGGCGGTGATGGCCAGGAGGCCGAACGCGATGCCGCTGCCGAAGAACACCGTCGCGAAGAACTGGTCCTCCCGCTCGCCGAGGCGGCGGCGGATGACGGCCATGAACCAGAGGAACGCGACGACGCCGAACGGGGCGAGGTTCAGTCCGAGGAACACCGTGAACCGGTTGCCGGAATCCCCGTACCACTCCAGGTCCTCGGCGGACCCTCCGACACCGGGCTGTCGTCCGAGCAGGTAGACCGACAGCGTCAGCAGCACCGCCGCGCCGAGGCCCGCGAGCGCTGCCGCCTCCACCGACGAGAGCGCGCGCCGGACAGCCTCGACGTTGACCAGGCCCACGAGCCGACCCCCTCCAGCCATCACGAGCAGCGCTGACGCGCACAGATTGCCCGTTCCGGCTCGCGGCGGCGCCCGGCGGACCCCGGTGGTGCACGATCGGCTCGGGGTTTGCGGCCGCAGTCGGGGCGGAGGGATACTGGCGGCGTGTCGCTGGAGGAGTATCCGCTGGCGTCCCAGCCCTCGGAGTTGGAGCGGCTCCAGCTCCAATCCCGCGTGTGGGAGCCCACCGGGCGGCAGCTCCTCACGACGATCGGCAGCGGCTCGGGCGGACGGGCCCTGGACGTCGGCTGCGGGGCCATGGGCTGGCTTCGGATCCTGAGCGAGTGGGTCGGCCCCTCCGGGCAGGTCGTCGGCGGGGATCTCGACGAGAGCCTGCTCGGTGCCGCCCGTTCATTCCTCGACGCCGAGGGGATCTCCAACGTCGAGCTGGTGGTCGACGATCTGTTCGACAGCGCGCTCGAGCCGCGATCGTTCGATCTCGTCCATGCCCGCTACCTGATCGCTCCGCTCGGGCGGGGCCCCGAGCAGGTCGCCTCGCACCGGCGGTTGGTCAGGCCGGGTGGCTCGCTGGTCCTCGAGGAGTGGGACCTGGGCTCATGGCACTTCAATCCCCCCGCCCCCGCCGCAGCGCGACTGATCGAGTTGCTCGCGGAGATCTTCGCCCGCCGGGGCGGCGAGGCGGGCCGCGGACTCCCCGGACTGCTGCGCAAGATCGGTGTCGATGAGCCGGGGATCGATGCACACGTGATCGCCCTCGAACCCGGGCACCCCTATCTGCGTCTGCCCCTGCAGTTCAGCGCGGCGCTCGAGTCGCCGCTGCGTGAGGTCCTGAGCGAGGACGAGCTCGCGTCGCTACGGCGCGAGGCCGAGGACGAGCTGGCCGAGCCGGGCAGATGGGGCACGACCTTCACCCTCATCCAGAGCTGGGGGACGCTCGACGGCTGAGCGGCGTCAGGACGCCGAGACCACCAGGGAAACACCGGGCAGGGCGAGCCCTTCGTCGCCCGCGAACGGGGCCGCGCACTCGGTGATGAGGGCCCGCACGCGCGCCCGCTCGGCATCGTCGAGGCGGGCCAGCACCATCGCGATCGCGCCGGCCACCTCGGTGAGGTAGGCCCAGTAGTCCCCGGCATCGGCGAAGCGCCAGGTCAACGGGACCCGGTCGATGCGCGGGTCCGAGAAGGCGGCGTCGGCGAGCAGGCCGCGCAGGCGCTCGGGGTCGCCGAGGGCGAAGATGCCCGGGCCGCCCCGCTCCGGCGCCGGCATGTGGCCGAGCTCCTCGAGGACGCGGGCCGGCAGCGCGGCCCAGGGGTTCTCGTCGGGACCGGAGAAGACCGCGCATGCGAGGCGCCCGCCGGTGCGCAGCACGCGGCGGGTCTCGGCCAGCGCGGCAGCCGGATCGGCCACGAGCATGTACCCCCAGCGACAGAGCACGCCGTTGACGGCGTCGTCGTCGAGGGCGATGCGCTCGGCGTCGAGCACCCGGCACTCGACGTTCGACAGGCCCAACCGGGCGGCGTTGCGCCGGGCCGCCTCGACCATCGCCTCGGAGAAGTCGCTCACGATCACGCGGCCGCCCCGCCCGACGAGGGCGGCCGCGGCCAAGCCCACGGCGCCCGAGCCGGCGGCCAGATCGAGGAACGTCCCACCCGCCCGGGGCGCGAGGTGCGCGAGCATCCGCTCGGTGACCGACCGCGCGATCTGCTCGAAGAAGGGCGAGCGCCGGTCCCAGCCGGGCGCCACGGCCGACCACACGTCGCGGCTGGCCCGCCTGTACTCCTCGGCGTCCATCGTCGCCGACGCTACCGGCTGGGTGCCGCGGGTGCAGCGACCGAGCCGGGGCCCAGCGGACGCGGCAGACCCGGGATGCGACGGAAGTTGCATAAAACTGCAGAGCCGGGGGTAGCCCCCTGCATGGTCAGGATGCGAGCACGCGTGCTGCTCGGCGTGGCGGTCGCCTGGGTGCTCGCCGTGGGCGCCCCGGCCGGCGCCATCACGGTGCCGACGGTGCCCGTCCCGCCCCTCCCGGCGCCCTCGCTCCCCGTGCCACCGCTGCCCGTGCCCGAGAACCCGGTGCCGCTGCCCGTGCCCGAGAACCCGGTCCCGCTGCCGGTGCCTGAGAACCCCGTCCCGCAGCCGTCGTCCCCCGCGCCGGTGCCGTCGTCGCCGGCGCCGACATCCCCGGCACCCGTACCGTCGTCCCCGGCGCCGGCATCACCGTCGCCCTCGTCCCCGTCGCCCTCGGGCGCCACGCCCGCGCCGGTGAGTCCGGTGCCGTCCGCCTCGACGCCGTCCGGCGGGGGCGGGTCGGGCGCGACCACCGGCGGGTCGTCATCCGGTCCCGCCGCGACGGGCGGCGGGTCACCGGCGGTCGCGCTGTCGTCGGGCGGCGCGCCGGCGGCACCGGGCGCCGGGGGATCCGCGACGCCGGCCGCACGCGCGCGCTGGATCGTGGGCACCGTCTCCACGGTCGGGGGAGTGTGCCGCGCGCTGGCCCGGCAGGTGGGCACCGGGGCTGTCACCGGGACCCGGACCGCGGCGACGGCGGCGGCGGCCGCTCGATCCGGCGTGCGCCGGACGGCTCGAGCCGACCTCGCCGGCGCGGCGGTCCGGCGAGGGCCCGTCGACCGGGACGCGAGGTCGGCGCCCGCGGCCGCCTCGCCGGCCCTGGCCGCGTGGTTCGGGTGGATCGGCGGGCTCGGCTCCGCGCAGGCGGCCGGTGGCGGGGGCGGCCCCCTCGGCATCGACACGGTGTGGTTCGCCGCGCTCGCCGGCCTCGGCCTGCTGGCGCTGGCGGGGCTGGTGGCCCTCGCACACGCCGG
This sequence comes from Miltoncostaeaceae bacterium, assembly GCA_963749475.1. Taxonomy (GTDB): domain Bacteria; phylum Actinomycetota; class Thermoleophilia; order Miltoncostaeales; family Miltoncostaeaceae; genus Miltoncostaea. The sequence continues at coordinate 343,480 of CAVVMP010000006.1, read as the reverse complement.
CGGCCGCGATCGCCTGCGTTCGGTGCTGGAGGACACGCGGGCCGCGCGCGGCGAGCTGGGCGAGGCGCTCCCGCTGCTGCTGCTGCTCCTCGGGGCGGCCGTGGCCACGGTGCTGCTCGCCCTGCTCAAGGCCTAGCCGACGCGGGCGGCGCCCCGGGCGGACCGGGGCGCGGCGGCCCCTCCGTCGCGTCACGCCGGGATAAGCTCGCCGCATGGCCGGACGACGGTGAGATGGCGCACGCGGCGCCCAGGCGCACCCGGGAGGACGGGCTGCGCCGCATCCGCGCACTCGTCGCCCTGGCCGTCGGCGCCGCGGTGCTCCTCGGCGTCCTCGGCTTCGTCCTGGCCGTCCGGGCGTACGAGAGCGCGAAGGACGACGAGGTCGCCCGGCTCGAGAACTCCGCCGCCGTCGCCGCCGGCGACTACTCCCAGTTCCTGCTCGGGCGGAGGTACGTGCTCCAGGCGATCGCCACCAGCGACACCATCGTCGCGGGCGACGCCGACGGCATCCAGCGGCGGCTCGAGCGGATCGATCCCGAGGAGCTGACGCTCGGGGAGGGGATCACCTGGTTCGGCGCCGACGGGGTCGCGCGGGCGTCCGTCGGCGCGCAGGTCCCCATGGGGAGCCGGGCGGACGGGGAGCTCGCCCGCCTGCTCGCCGCCGCGGCGGCCGGCGGGATGCCGCAGGTCAGCGGCACCATCGAGCGATCCCCCTACCGCGAGCCGATCATCGCGATCGTCGTCCCCACCACCGACGCGGCCGGGCGCGCCAACGGCGCCCTCGTCGGCGGCGTCTCCGTCGCGTTCCTCAACCGGCGCGCCGCGGAGCGGCGGGAGTTCCGCGGCGGCAACGTCTTCATCCTCGACCGGACCGGGCACCTCTTCGTGGCCCCCGGGCTCGGGGCGTCGCGGGCGCTCGGGGGCGACCCCGTCATCCGCCGGATCCGGACCTCGCCGACGCGCCCCGTCGCGGAGGCGGTCGTCGGGAACCTCACGGGCGTGCGGAACCCGATCGGTCAGGCCGACCGTGTCCTCGGCTTCGCCACCGAGCCCACCACCTCCGGGTGGACGTTCATCATCGACGACTCCGAGTCGTCGGTCTTCGCCGACGCCCGCCGGACCCTCGCCATCGAGCTCGGCGTCCTCGGCCTGCTCGTGGCCCTCGGGATCGCCGGCGCCCTCGTCCTCGGCCGCCGCCTGACCCGCCAGTACTCCGACGCGCGCGACGCGGAGGAACGCGTCCGGCGGCTCCAGGAGATCACCGCCGGCGTGTCCGCCGCCTCCACGCCCGCCGACGTCGCCCGGGTCGTGCTGGAGCGCGGCCGGGACGCGACGGGCGCGGCCGCCGGATCCGTGGCCCTCATCGACGAGGACGGCACCACCATCACCACGCTCATGCTCGTGGGCTACAGCGACGCGGTCGGCCGCGAGTTCCCGTCGTACGCGATCACCGCCGAGCTTCCGACGCCCCACAGCATCCGGGAGGGGCCGGTGTGGCTCCGCGACGGCGACGCGGTGCGCTCGACCTACCCGCACCTGCGCCGGTTCCACGAGTCCATGTCCCACGAGGCGGTCGCCGCGATGCCGCTCGTCGTGGAGGGCGAGCCGATCGGCGGCATGGCGCTGTCGTTCCCCGACCGGCGCGCCTTCGACGAGGAGGAGCGGGCGTTCCTGACGTCCATCGCGGAGCTCGCCGCCCAGGCGCTCGACCGCGCCCGGCTGTACGAGCTGGAGCAGCGCAAGACGGAGCGCCAGCAGTTGCTCGCCGAGGCGGGGACGCTGCTCGACGCGCCACTCGGTGCGCGGGCCACGCTCACCGCACTCGCGAACCTGTCGGTGCCCCGGCTCGCCGACTGGTGCAGCGTGAGCATCCCGACTGACGAGGGCATCGAGGTCGTCGCCGTCGCCCACTCCGACCCGGCGAAGGTCGCGATGGCGCACGAGCTCATCCGCCGCTTCCCCGCCCGGCCCGACGACCCCGGGGGCGTCGGGGCGGTGCTCCGGACCGGCCGGCCGGAGTTCGTCCCGGCGCTGACCCCCGAGCTGATCGAGGAGCTCGTGCCGCCCGGCGAGCAGCGCCAGGCGATCGACGTGCTCGGCATCGTCGCCGGCATGACCGTCCCGCTGACCGCGCGCGGGCGGATCCTGGGCGCGCTGAGCCTCGTCTCGGCCGAGTCGGGCCGCCGGTTCACGACCGACGACCTCGCGTTCGCCGAGGACCTCGGCGCCCGCGCCGGGCTCGCGATCGACAACGCGATGCTGCTCGACCGCTCCCGCGAGATCGCGCGCACACTCCAGGACAGCCTGCTGCCCGCGAGCCTGCCGGACGTGGAGGGCCTCGACGTCGCCGCCCGCTACGTCGCCGGCGGCGAGGGCGTCGAGGTGGGCGGCGACTTCTACGACCTGTTCCCCGTCGACGGCGGCCGCGGGTGGGCGGCGGTGCTGGGCGATGTGTGCGGCAAGGGCACCGAGGCGGCGGCGCTGACCGCGCTTGCGCGCCACACGCTCCGCGCCGAGTCGGAGGAGGTCTCGCCCGCCGAGGTGCTCGGGCGCCTCAACCGGGCGATCCTGCGCGAGGGCACCGACTCGCGGTTCCTGACCGCCACCTACGCGTGGCTGCGCCGCGAGAACGGGGCGGTGGACGTCCGCCTGGCCCGCGGAGGCCACCCGCCGGCGCTCCTCGTGCGGGCCGACGGGTCGGTGGAGACGCTGTGCCCGGCCGGGCCGCTGCTGGGGATCATGGACGACATCCGCTTCGCCGAGAGCGGGTTCGCGCTGGACCCCGGCGACATGCTCGTGCTGTTCAGCGACGGCGTGATCGAGGCGCGCTCACCCGACGGGGAACTGTTCGGGATGGACCGCCTCACGGCCGTCGCCGCCGGGGCCGCGTCGGGCACCGCGGAGGACGTGGCCGAGGCGCTCGAGTCGGCGATCGCCCGCTTCGGCGGGACCGACGCCACCGACGACCGGGCGCTGCTGGTGATCCGCGTGACGGATGAAACGCGGTGACCTGTTTGGCATGAATACTGCTCGGGGATCACTGAACGTTTGACCTCATTGTCGTCGCTTCGGATCGGGGTGGACCGTGGCAGCAGTTGACGTCAACAGCGGACGGACCGGACGGCGGCGGCCGTCGCGGCCCGCCGCGGCCTCCAACGGGCAGGCGGGGGATCCGGAGCTCCTCGCGCTCCTCGCGGGGCTCGAGGCCGCCGCCGGCGGTGACTTCACGGCGCGGGTCGCGCCCCCGGTCGAGGGGATCGGGCGGGAGTTGGCCCTCGCGTTCAACCGCCTCGTCGAGTCGAACGCCGGGATGGAGCGCGAGCTCGCGCGCGTCCGGCGCACCGTCGGGCGCGACGGGCTGATCAGCGAGCGCGCCACCCCGCCGGTGGCGTCCGGGGCGTGGCAGCGCTCGGTCGACTCGCTGAACAGCCTCATCGACGACCTCGTGCGGCCCACCACCGAGTTCGCCCGCGTGATCGAGGCGGTCGCGAAGGGCGACCTGTCGGAGCGGATGCCCGCCCGCATCGAGGGGCACCCGGTCCGCGGCGAGTTCTCCCGCATCCGGGCCACCGTGAACCAGATGGTCGAGCGGCTCTCGTCGTTCGCCGGAGAGGTGACCCGCGTGGCCCGCGAGGTGGGCACCGAGGGCAAGCTCGGCGGCCAGGCCCGGGTGAAGGGCGTGTCCGGGACGTGGCGGGACCTGACCGACTCCGTGAACTCGATGGCGTCGAACCTGACCGACCAGGTGCGCAACATCGCCGAGGTGACGACGGCGGTGGCCGACGGCGACCTGTCGCGCAAGATCACGGTGGACGTGCGCGGCGAGGTGCTCCAGCTGAAGGACACCATCAACACGATGGTGGACCAGCTGCGCTCGTTCGCCGACGAGGTCACCCGCGTGGCCCGCGAGGTGGGCACCGAGGGCAAGCTGGGCGGCCAGGCGCAGATGAGCGGCGTGTCCGGCGTCTGGAAGGACCTGACCGACAACGTCAACACGCTCGCCGGCAACCTCACGAGCCAGGTGCGCAACATCGCCCAGGTGACGACGGCCGTGGCGCGCGGCGACCTGTCGCAGAAGATCACGGTGGACGCCCGCGGCGAGGTGCTGGAGCTGAAGGACACCATCAACACGATGGTGGATCAGCTGCGTTCGTTCGCGGCGGAGGTGACGCGGGTCGCGCGTGAGGTGGGCACCGAGGGCAAGCTGGGTGGTCAGGCGCGTGTGGAGGACGTCTCGGGGACCTGGCGGGACCTGACGGACTCGGTGAACTTCATGGCGTCGAACCTGACCGACCAGGTGCGCAACATCGCCGAGGTGACGACGGCGGTGGCCAAGGGCGACCTGTCGCAGAAGATCACGGTGGACGTGAAGGGTGAGGTGCTGCAGCTGAAGGACACCATCAACACGATGGTGGATCAGCTGTCCTCGTTCGCGGACGAGGTGACGCGTGTGGCGCGTGAGGTGGGCACCGAGGGCAAGCTGGGTGGCCAGGCGAACGTGCGTGGCGTGTCGGGGACGTGGCGTGACCTGACCGACAGCGTGAACTTCATGGCGTCGTCGCTGACCACCCAGGTGCGCAACATCGCGCAGGTGACGACGGCGGTGGCGAAGGGCGACCTCTCCCAGAAGATCACCGTGGACGTGAAGGGCGAGGTGCTGGAGCTGAAGGACACCGTCAACACGATGGTGGACCAGCTGCGCTCGTTCGCGGCGGAGGTGACCCGTGTGGCCCGTGAGGTGGGCACCGAGGGCAAGCTCGGCGGTCAGGCGAACGTGGAGGGCGTGTCCGGCACGTGGCGCGACCTCACCGACTCCGTGAACTTCATGGCGTCGTCGCTGACCACCCAGGTGCGCAACATCGCCCACGTGTCCACGGCGGTGGCGCAGGGCGACCTCTCACAGAAGATCACCGTCGACGCCCGCGGGGAGATCCTGGAGCTGGCCACGACCATCAACACGATGGTGGACCAGCTGTCCTCGTTCGCCGACGAGGTGACCCGCGTGGCCCGCGAGGTGGGCACCGAGGGCAAGCTCGGCGGCCAGGCGAACGTGCGCGGCGTCTCCGGCACCTGGCGCGACCTGACCGACTCCGTGAACTCGATGGCGTCGAACCTGACCGACCAGGTGCGCAACATCGCCGAGGTGACGACGGCGGTGGCGCAGGGCGACCTGTCGCGCAAGATCACGGTGGACGTGCGCGGCGAGGTGCTCCAGCTGAAGGACACCATCAACACGATGGTGGACCAGCTCTCGTCGTTCGCGGCGGAGGTGACCCGCGTGGCCCGCGAGGTGGGCACCGAGGGCAAGCTGGGCGGTCAGGCCAACGTGGAGGGCGTGTCGGGCACGTGGCGCGGCCTGACCCACTCGGTGAACTCCATGGCGTCGAACCTGACCGACCAGGTGCGCAACATCGCCGAGGTCACCACGGCGGTGGCCGACGGCGACCTGTCGCAGAAGATCACGGTGGACGCCCGCGGCGAGGTGCTCCAGCTGAAGGACACCATCAACACGATGGTGGATCAGCTGCGTTCGTTCGCGGCGGAGGTGACGCGGGTCGCGCGTGAGGTGGGCACCGAGGGCAAGCTGGGTGGTCAGGCGCGTGTGGAGGACGTCTCGGGGACCTGGCGGGACCTGACGGACTCGGTGAACTTCATGGCGTCGAACCTGACCGACCAGGTGCGCAACATCGCCGAGGTGACGACGGCGGTGGCCAAGGGCGACCTGTCGCAGAAGATCACGGTGGACGTGAAGGGTGAGGTGCTGCAGCTGAAGGACACCATCAACACGATGGTGGATCAGCTGTCCTCGTTCGCGGACGAGGTGACGCGTGTGGCGCGTGAGGTGGGCACCGAGGGCAAGCTGGGTGGCCAGGCGAACGTGCGTGGCGTGTCGGGGACGTGGCGTGACCTGACCGACAGCGTGAACTTCATGGCGTCGTCGCTGACCACCCAGGTGCGCAACATCGCCGAGGTCACCACCGCCGTGGCGCGCGGCGACCTGTCGCAGAAGATCACGGTGGACGCCCGCGGCGAGGTGCTGGAGCTGAAGGACACCGTCAACACGATGGTGGACCAGCTGCGCTCGTTCGCGGCGGAGGTGACCCGTGTGGCCCGTGAGGTGGGCACCGAGGGCAAGCTCGGCGGTCAGGCGAACGTGGAGGGCGTCTCGGGCACGTGGCGCGACCTGACCGACTCGGTGAACTCGATGGCGTCCAACCTCACCGACCAGGTGCGCAACATCGCCCACGTGGCGACGGCCGTGGCCCGCGGCGACCTGGGCCGCAAGATCACCGTGGACGTGAAGGGTGAGGTGCTGCAGCTGAAGGACACCATCAACACGATGGTTGACCAGCTGTCCTCCTTCGCGGCGGAGGTGACCCGCGTGGCCCGCGAGGTGGGCACCGAGGGCAAGCTGGGCGGCCAGGCCAACGTGGAGGGCGTGGCCGGCACGTGGCGCGGCCTGACCGACTCCGTGAACTCGATGGCGGCGAACCTGACCGACCAGGTCCGCGCGATCGCCGCCGTGTCGGTGGCCGTGACCCAGGGCGACCTGACCCGCTCGATCGGCGTCGAGGCCCAGGGTGAGGTGGCCGAGCTGAAGGACACGATCAACCAGATGATCGTGAACCTCCGCGAGACCACCGGCCGCAACGCCGACCAGAGCTGGCTCAACTCCAACCTGGCCCGGTTCGGCGGGATGATGCAGGGCCAGCGCGACCTGGCGGTGGTGTCGGACCTGATCATGTCCGAGCTGACCCCGCTCGTCGGCGCGCGCTTCGGGGCGTTCTTCCTGGTGGAGGGCACGCCGACCGACGAGCCGGCGATCACCCTGGCCGCGAGCTACGGCTACCGGCCCCAGGACGAGGTGCGCGCGCTGCGTCTCGGCGAAGGCCTGGTGGGCCAGGCGGCCCTCGACCTGAGCCCGGTCCTCATCGAGTCGCCGCCGCCGGACTACATCGAGATCAGCTCCGGCCTGGGCCGCGCGGCGCCGAGCAGCATCCTGATCCAGCCGGTGCTCTTCGAGGACCAGGTGCTCGGCGTGATCGAGCTGGCCTCGTTCGCGCCGTTCGACGAGGTGCACCGCACGTTCCTGGAGCAGCTCGCCGAGACGATCGGCATCGTCATCAACGCCATCGTCGCCAACATGCGGACGGAGGAGCTGCTGGAGCAGTCGCAGTCGCTCACCCAGGAGCTGCAGAGCCGGCAGGAGGAGCTGCAGGGCACCAACGCCGAGCTCGCCGAGAAGATGGCGCTGCTGGCCGACCAGAACGAGCGCATCGAGGTCAAGAACCGCGAGATCGAGATGGCCCGCCTGGCGATCGAGGAGAAGGCCGAGCAGCTCGCGCTCTCCTCGAAGTACAAGTCCGAGTTCCTGGCGAACATGTCCCACGAGCTGCGGACGCCGCTCAACTCGCTGCTCATCCTGGCCCGGCTGCTCGCGGACAACGGGGACCGCAACCTCAGCGACAAGCAGGTCGACTTCGCACGCACGATCTTCGCGTCCGGCAACGAGCTGCTGGACCTGATCGACGACATCCTCGACCTCTCGAAGGTCGAGGCGGGGAAGATGGACGTGAACCCCGGCCGCGTCGGGCTGGACGAGGTCGTGGACTACGTCGAGCGCTCGTTCCGGCTGCTGGTGGAGGAGAAGGGCCTCGCCTTCGGGGTCGAGCTGGAGACCGACGCCGCCGCGGCGCTCGTCACCGACGAGCAGCGCCTGCAGCAGATCCTGCGCAACCTGCTCTCGAACGCCGTGAAGTTCACGGAGCACGGCGAGGTGCGGCTGCGGATCGGCGAGGCGCCGGAGGGGATGGGCTACTCGTCGCCGGCGCTCAACGAGGCCGACCGGGTGATCGCCTTCTCCGTCACGGACACCGGGATCGGGATCCCCGCCGACCGTCTGGGCCTCATCTTCGAGGCGTTCCAGCAGGCCGACGGCACCACCAGCCGGCGCTTCGGCGGTACCGGCCTGGGCCTCTCGATCAGCCGCGAGATCGCGCACCTGCTGGGCGGCGAGATCGCGATCGAGTCGACGGTCGAGGTGGGGAGCACGTTCACGCTCTACCTGCCGCACGCGATCCCCGAGCGTGCCGGGGACGGCGCGGACGGCCGCGCGCCGGCGTCCGCGGCCCCGCCGGCGAGCTCCGCCGCCCCGGCGATCACCGACGACCGCGACGCCCTCGACGGCGCGGAGCGGGTGCTCCTGATCATCGAGGACGACCCCTCGCTGGCGCAGGGCCTGGTGCACGTCGGGCGGGCCGCCGGCTTCGCCTGCGTGGCGGCCACCCGGGGCGACACGGGGCTGCGCCTGGCCCACGAGGTGCACCCGGACGCGGTGGTGCTGGACCTCGGGCTGCCGGTCCTCGACGGGTGGACGGTCCTGTCCCACCTGCGGCGCCACCCGGCCACCCGGGACGTGCCCGTCCACGTGGTCACCGGCGTCGGGCAGGCCGAGGCGGCGCTCGAGGCCGGGCGCGACGACGGTGTCGATGAAGCCGGTGTCGCCGGAGCGGCTCACCGCGGCGCTCCGTGACACGCCGCCCTCCGGCGCGCGGCGGGCGGGGCTCTCGGGGCCGGACGACGAGGTCCTCTCCGGCAGGCGCGCGCTGATCGTCGACGACGACGTGCGCAACGTCTTCGCCCTCGCGTCGGCGCTCGAGTCGCGCGGGATGGAGGTGGTCTTCGCCGAGAACGGGGCCGACGGGATCGCGCTGCTCACGCGGGAGCGCGAGATCGACATCGTGCTGCTCGACCTGATGATGCCGGGCATGGACGGCTACGAGGCCACACGGGCGATCCGCGAGATGCCCGACGTGGGCGGCCTGCCGATCATCGTCGTCACGGCCAAGGCGATGCCGGGCGACCGGGAGCGCGCCATCTCCTGCGGCGCCTCCGACTACATCACCAAGCCGGTCGACACCGACCAGCTGCTCGCCCTGATGGGCATCTGGCTGTATCCGGCCACCGAGCCGCCGGGCGCGTTCGCCCTCGACGGCTAGGTGGGCCTGGACCCCTCCCGCGTCCCGCCGGTGGACGCCCCCGACCCGCCGGATCTGGCGCCGGCCGACCCGCCGACCCCGGATCGCGCCAGCATCCTGGTCGTCGACGACCGCCGCGCCAACCTGGTCGCCATGGAGGCGCTGCTCGCGCCGCTCGGCCGCCGGATCGTGCTGGCCGAGTCGGGCGAGGAGGCGCTGCGCATCCTCCTGGCAGAGCGCTTCGCGCTGATCCTGCTGGACGTCCAGATGCCGGGCATGGACGGGTTCGAGACGGCCCGCCTCATCCGCGGCCGCCTGCGCACGCGCCGGATCCCGATCATCTTCGTCACCGCGATCACCAGCGCGACGAGCCACATGTTCGACGGGTACGCCGCCGGGGCCGTCGACTACCTGCTGAAGCCGGTCAACCCCGTGATCCTGCGGTCCAAGGTCACGCTGTTCGTCGAGCTGTTCGAGCTCAACGCGCGGCTGCAGCGGGAGGCGACCCGGCGGGGGATGGATGAGAGCCTGGCGCTGGCGCAGCGCGCCGGCCTCTCCGGCGTCTGGGACTGGCACCTGCCGTCCGACCGGGTCCGCTGGTCGGGGGAGTACGCCGACCTGGTGGGCCTCCCGGCCACCGCGGGCGGCGACCCTCGTGAGTGGCTGGCCACGGTCGACCCGCGCGACCGCGACCGCGTGGAGTCGCGCATCGCCGACGCCGTCCGCACCGCAGGGACGTGGGAGGAGGAGTTCCGCGTCGTCCACCCCGGCCGCGGCCCGCGATGGCTGAGCGCCCGCGGGCGCGTGTACCGCGACGGCGACGGCGAGCCGGAGCGGTTCATCGGCATCGCGATGGACGTCACGGAACGCCACCGCGCCGAGGAGGAGCTGCGCCGGCTCAACGCCACCGGCGAGCGGCTCGCGACGGCCCTCACCCGTGCGGAGGTGGTGACGGAGGTCGTCCGCCAGGCGCGCGCGCTGCCGGGCGTCGCGGACGCCGCGCTGCTCGACCCGGGCGCCGCGCCCGGGCTGGCGTCGCCGGCCGACACGCTCGTGGGCGCCGCGCGGGCGGCGGGGCGCGCGCAGCACGGGTCGGCGGGCGGGGTGCCCTGGGTGGCGATGCCGCTCGGCGGCGACGGCACCGTGCTGGCCCTCTCGCGCCCCCGCGACGACACCGGCGCGGGCGAGGAGGTGGACGCCGGGTTCCTGGCGGCGTTCGCCGCCCAGTGCGCCCAGGCCCTCGAGCGCGCGCGCCTGCACGACGCGGAGCGCACCGCCCGGCAGGAGGTGGAGGCCCTCCAGGCCGCCACCGAGGCCCTCGCCGCCGCCGGCGGCAGGCAGGACGTGGCCGAGACGATCGTCCGCGAGGCCATCCGCACGTTCGGCGCCGCCGCGGCGGGGGTGCGCCTCCTGGCGCCGGACGGCGCCACGCTGCGCACCGTCGCGGTCGGCGGGTTCGACGACGCCCTGGCGCGACCCGCCGGCGCCAGCGCGCTGGACGAGGGCGTGCCGACGGTCGCTGCGCTCGCCGGCACGGCGCTCTTCGCCGAGGACGAGGCCGAGGTGGCCCTGCGCCACCCCGCCGCCGCCGACCTGCCGCGGGCGTGGCCGGGGCTCGGCGCGCTTGCGGCGCTGCCGCTGCAGCTGGACCAGCGGATCGTCGGCGTCCTGGGGCTCCGCTTCCAGGGGGCGCGGGCGTTCGGGCCGGAGGAGCGCAACACGCTCCGCGCGTTCGCGCGCATGGCCGCGATGTCGCTGGTGCGCGCCGGCCTGCACGAGAGCGAGGCCCGCCGCCGGGCGCACGCCGACCTCCTGGCCGACGTCAGCGCGACCCTCGACGCCGAGCTGGGCCTCGCCGGGCGGATCGACCGGCTGCGGAAGCTCCTGGTGCCGCGCTGGGCGGACGGGTGCGTGATCAGCGCGCCCGGCGCGGACGGCGGCATGCGCACCGCGATCGGCGCGACCGAGCCGGCGGTGGAGGGGGTCCTGCGCCGCGGCGGTCCGTGGACCGTCGACCCGGACGAGGGCGCGCTGCTGGGCTGCGACGACGACGAGGGCGGGCCGTTCGCGTCGCTCGTGGCCGCCGGCGTGATCGACCCGGGCACGGCGGGCGAGCTCGGCGCCGTCGCCTCCGGGCTCTTCGTGGCGCCCATCGCGACGCACGGCCGCGCGGCCGGGGCGATCGCACTCGTCTTCAACGAGCACCCCGGCCGGCTGCTCTCCGAGCTGCTCCCGGCGGAGGAGATCGGCCGCCGCGTGGGCACCGCCCTGGAGAACGCCCGCCTGTACGAGGCGCAGGTCGACGTGGCCACCACCCTCCAGCGCAGCCTGCTCCCGGCGCGGCTCGCCGATGTCGCGGGGCTCGAGCTGGCAGCCCGCTACCAGACCGCCACCGCCCACACCGAGGCGGGGGGCGACTGGTACGAGGCGGTGGAGATGCCGGGCGGCCGCGTGTTCCTGGCGGTGGGGGACGTCGTGGGCCGCGGGACGGTCGCGGCCAGCGTGATGGGCCAGCTGCGCAGCGCGATGCGGGCGTACGCACTCGCGGGCTTCCGTCCCCGCGCGGTGCTGGAGCACCTGAGCCGCTTCGCCGCCGGGATCCCCGGGGCCGAGGTCTCGACGGCCGCGTGCGTGGAGATCGACCCGCGGTCCGACCGGGTCACGTATGCCTGCGCGGGGCACCCCCACCCCGTCGTGGTGGACGGGGACGGTGGCGTCCGCATCCTCCGCGACGGACGGGGGCCCGCGCTGGGCGTGACCGACCGCGGCTACACCGAGGCGCAGGCCGAGATCCCGCCGGGCGCGAGCCTGCTGCTGTTCACCGACGGCCTCGTCGAGCGGCGCGCCGAGCCGCTCGAGGTGGGGCTGGAGCGCCTCGGCGCCGCGGCGGCCGCCGAGCGCGCCGAGCCGGCCGGCGTCATGGCGGACCGTGTGGTGGCCCACCTCGCCGGGGCGGTGTCCAGCGACGACGTGGCCCTGCTCGTCGCGCGCCGTGACCTCCCCCCGCCGCCGCTCAAGCTGGTGCTGGCCGCCACGCCGGACAACCTGGCCGTCGCGCGCGCCGCCGTGCGCGACTGGCTCGCCGCCGCCCACGTCGGCGCCGACGGCGTCCAGGACGTGGTGCTCGCCACCGGCGAGGCGCTGGCGAACGCCGTCGAGCACGGCTCGGCGGACGACGGCTCGCAGCGGATGCGCCTGGAGATGCGCCTGGGGCCGGGCCGGGAGATCGGCGTCGTGGTCGCCGACGAGGGCGGGTGGCGCCCGCCCGCGGCCGACCCGGGGCTGCGCGGCCAGGGCATCCGGATCATGCGGGCCGTCATGGACGAGGTGGAGATCGACCGGGGCGACGCGGGCACCACCATCCGGATGGTGCGGCACCCCCGCGTGCCCCCCGCGCCCGCGCGCCGTCACCCGCCGGGCGCCGAGGGCACGGCGTCCGTCGCGATCGACGTCGCGGATCCCCAGCGGCCGATCGCGGTGGTGACCGGGGACATCGACGCCGCGGGCGCCGCCGCGGTGGGTGACGGCATCCGGCGCGAATGCGCCGCGGACTCGCACCTGCGGCTCGACCTGGGGGCGGTCGCCTACCTCGACAGCTCGGGCGTCCGCCTGCTGGTGGAGCTGGCCGCCCGCCAGGCCCGCGGCGGCGCGACGCTGACGGTGCGGGCGCCCACCGGGGGCCCGGTGCACCGGGTGCTCGTGCTCACCGGCCTGGAGGACGCCGCGGGCCTCCGCCTCGAGGAGGGGTAAGGGCAGGCCTCAGGCTGAAGTCGAGGGTGAGGCGCGCGCCTAGTGGTGCGTCTCGAGCCATTGGAGGGCCCGCTCGGCGGCCTCCACGGCGGTGCTCCCGTGGAAGGCGTCGCCGAGCGCCGAGCGGCGGCCCGGCGCCACCCGGACGGCCGTCCATCCGTCGCCGTCCGCCTCCGGCGCGATCTTCAGGCGGAAGCCGGCCGCGCGGAAGCGGTCGCGGATCCCCGCGAGCCGCAGCCCCTCCTCCGAGGGTCCGGCCGGGCTGCCGGCGGCGCGCTCCGCCCAGGCGTGGACGTCGCTCCACCGCCAGATGGGTGAGCCGTCCAGGTGGCCGACCGGCTCGGGGAAGCCGTCGGAGGTCACGGCGGCCTGGGTGCGGGCCCGCGAGAGGTGCAGGCGGCGGGCGATGTGCCCGCGCGTGACGAGGTCGCTCATGGGCCCTCCGGTGCGTGTGGTCCTGCGTCGACCACACCACACCGGGGCCGCATGCGTCGAGGTGGTGCTAGGCGGCGCTGCGCCGCCGCTCGCCGTCCACGGCGCGCTCGAAGTAGGCGAGCACGTCGGCGGGGACGGGACCGGACGGCGGGTCGAGGTCCATCTCGGCGAGGCGCCGCGGCGCGAGCGGCTCCTCGGCCGCGAGCGGGCGGGCGACCCGCTGGGTGTCCTCGTCGTTGGGGAGGGTGAGGGCATGGGTGGTCATGCGCGACGACTTCGCCGCCGGGGCCGCCCCTCCTTCCCGCCCGCGCGCGCGAGGGAGCGAGCTCGCTAGTCGTGATCCTCCAGGTGGATCAGCACCTCGCTGTCGGGCAGCGCCCGCTGCACCGCCCGCTTCACCCGCCCGGTCAGGGCGTGCCCCTCCCGCACCGTGGTGTCGGGGTCGACCACCATGTGCATGTCCACGTGCCGCTTGGTGCCCGACCGCCGCGCCCGCAGGGCGTGGAAGCCGACGCCCTCGCGCTCGGCGAACTCGTCGAGGGTGGCGGAGATCAGGTGCATCTCCTCGTCGGGCAGCGCCTGGTCGATCAGGATCTGGCCGGCGCGCCAGGCGATGCGGGCGCCGACGACCACGACGTACAGGGCGATGGCGACGCCGACGGCGGCGTCCACGCGCGTCCACCCGGTGGCCCAGACGATGACGAGACCGGCGGCGGCGCCGGCCGACGTCCAGACGTCCGAGGCGATGTGGGCGGCGTCGGCGGCGATCGCCGGCGAGCCGGTGGCGCGCGCCACGTGGCGCAGCCGGGCGGACACCGCCAGGTTCGCGAGGGCGGAGACGACCATCACGCCGACGGCGACGTCGAGGGAGACGAGCCCGTCGGACCCGGCGATGAGGCGCCGGATCGCCTCGACGGCCACCGCACCACCGGCGGCCAGCACCAGGAGCCCCTCGACGAGTGCGGCGAGGTTCTCGGAGCGCTCGTGCCCGTAGGGGTGGTCCTCGTCGGCGGGGCGGGCGGCGGCGCGCACCCCGGCGAACGCGATGCCGCTGGCGACGAGGTCGCCGGCGGAGTTGGCCGCGTCGGACAGGACGGCCACCGAGCCGGTCACGACGCCGACCACGAGCTTGACCACGGCGAGGGTGGCGTTGGACGCCAGCGACAGCAGCGCGGCGGCCCGGTTGCGGCGTGCGTTCGTGTCCACGGCGGGGGACGCTAGTGATTTAGCCTGTTGCTAAGTCAAGTCGTCGACCGCCGTGTGCCCTCCGGGCTAGCCGCGGCTAACACGGAGGCCGTGACCCCGCTCTTCAGACGCACGCCGGCCGCCGCCGCCGAGGTGGCGATCCACGGGCCGACACGCGCCGCGGTGATGCTCCACCCGGCGCCGGGACGCTGGCCCGCGCACGAGCCCGCCGACCGGCTGGGCCTGGGCGTGGGGCTGGCCGCCCTGGCCGCCGGGACGAGCTCGGACGCGCGCTGGCTGCCGTTCCGCGACGCGCTCGCCGTGCTCGCCGCGCGCCTCGCGACGGCGGAGCCCGGGCCGCTGGCGGGCGACCTGGTCGACCTGCGGCCCCTCGGGGCACCGGGCGGGCTGGCGGTGGTCCCGTGGGAGGGCCCGGGGCGGGCGCGCGTGGAGGTGCAGCTGCTCGAGTCGCACGCGGGCCCGGTGCCGCGGCTGGCCGACCGCCCGCAGGAGAGCGGCCCGTTCGCGGAGGTCGCGGCGCTGGCGCTGATGATCGCGCTGGCGGTCGACCGGGAGGAGGACCGCCTGCCGCTCGCGCTCGGCGCGGAGGGCGTGATCGCCTGGTTCCGGGAATCCGACCGGCGTGCCGCGCCGCGCAACGCCCTCGCCTTCGCGCTCGCCCACGCCGACGAGCGGCTGAAACAGGCGGGGCGCCCGGGCCTGCCCACCGGCTGACCGCCCGGAGGCGCGCTACGGTGCCTCGTCAACCGCTGTCCGAACGACGGGGTGGGACGTGGATCACCGCAAGCGCATCGCGCTGATCGCGCACGACAACCGCAAGCTCGACCTGCTCGACTGGGCCGCCTTCAACCGCGGCACCCTCGCCGAGCACGAGCTGTACGCCACCGGCACCACCGGCGGCCTGATCGCGTCCGAGCTCGACCTGGAGGTCCGCCGGTTCCTGAGCGGCCCCATGGGCGGCGACCAGCAGGTGGGCGCGGGGGTCGCGGAGGGACGGCTCGACATCGTCATCTTCTTCTGGGACCCGCTCGAGCCCCAGCCCCACGACGTGGACGTGAAGGCGCTCCTGCGGATCGCCGTGGTCCACGACGTCCCGATCGCGTGCAATCGCGCGACCGCCGACTTCATCCTGTCGAGCCCCCTCCTGCGCGCCCCCTACCTGCCGGCGGCCGCGCTCATGGGCGGCGACGCGAGGTCGGCCGCCGACCGCTGACGCGTCAGGGCCGGGTCCCGGCCAGCCGGGCGAGCCGGCCGACCGCGGACCCGACCGGCGGCAGCGCGCGCCGGGCGGCGGCGACGGCCTCGGCTCCGCGCCGGTACGACGGATCGTCCAGCAGCTCCTGGACGGCGGGGCCGAGCCGGTCGAGCGTCGCCGGCCCCGGGGGGTCGAGGACCGCCCGCCTCCCGCGCTCGGCGACCAGCGCGATGCCGGCGCCCACCCGCGCGACCGCGTCGGCGTTCGCCCACTGGTCCAGGCTGAACAGCGGGACGACCACGAGCGGGGTGCCGTACCCCAGGGCGTCGAGCGTGGTCCCGTATCCGCCGTGGCCCACCACGGCCGCCGCGCGCGGCATGACCGCGGCGTGCGAGACCCACCGCTCGACGCGCACGTTCGGCGGCAGCGTCCCGAGCTCGGCCGGGTCCCGGTCGTCCCCGATCGCGAGGATGATGCGGGCGCGCAGGGGGGCGAGCGCGTCGATCGCGGCGCGGTAGAGGCCGGGGTAGTAGGGCAGGTGGGCGCCGGCCGTGACGCTGCCGAACGTGACGTGGACGAGCGGGTCGCCGCCGTCGTCCCAGGGCTCCGGCGGCCCCACGGATCCCAGCCCGTGGGCGAACCGGGTCACCCGGCCCGGCCGCGGGCATCGCGGGATCCTCCAGGGGCTCCGGCACGACGGTGAGGTAGGGGGTCTCGCGCATGCGGTCGCCGTCCGGGTCGGCGGGCAGGCCGACGCCGGCGCGGGCGGCGTCAACCCGCGCCGCCGCGTGGCGGATCGTGAGCTCCTCCATCGCGGCGAGCCCGAGACCGACGCGCACGAGCGGGATTCCGTGGAGCTCGGCGACCAGGGCGGAGGCGAACTCCCACGACTCCCGGACGATCACGTCGGGACGCCACTCCTGGACCACCGCCAGCTGGCCGGGCAGCGCCGCCCGCAGGTCGACGCCGGCGAAGAACTCCCCGACCATGCGGGCGTGCGCGGGCTCGTGCGCCGCGCGCGCGAACTCGCCGAGGAGCGGCATCCACTCCTCCGGCGGAGGATCGCCGACGGGCGCGAACGGGAGGCCGGTCCGCTCGACGTTGGACCGGTGCTGCGCCTGCGCGACGACCAGCACCTCATGGCCCGCGCGCACGCACGCGCGGCCGAACGGCGCGAGCGGCCCCACGTGTCCCGAGCTGCCCCGGGTGGCCATGAGGACGCGCACGCCGCGCCGGCCGCGCCTCGGTGCTACTCCTCCTTGTTGGCGGCCCGGGCCGCCTCCGCCTGGTCCGCGATGTCGGAGACCACGTCCTCGTTGGCGAGGGTGGTGACGTCGCCGAGCTGGCGGTTCTCCGAGATGTCGCGCAGCAGGCGGCGCATGATCTTGCCCGAGCGCGTCTTCGGGAGGTCGTCGGTGAGCACGATCGACTTCGGCCGGGCGATCGCCGCCGATCTTGGTGGCCACGTGCTGGCGCAGCTCGGCGATCAGTTCCTCGTCGCCGACCGCGTCGCCCTTCAGCGTCACGAAGGCCGCGATCGCCTGACCGGTGGTGTCGTCGGTGCGGCCCACCACCGCCGCCTCGGCGACCTTCGGGTGGTCCACCAGCGCCGACTCGATCTCGATCGTCGAGAGGCGGTGCCCGGAGACGTTCATGACGTCGTCGATGCGGCCCAGCAGCCAGTAGTCGCCGTCCTGGTCGCGGCGGCAGCCGTCGCCGGCGAGGTACTTGCCCTCGTACTCGCTCCAGTAGGTCGCGACGAACCGCTCGTCGTCGCCGTACAGGGTCCGGAGCATCGACGGCCACGGCTCGGTGAGCACCAGGTAGCCGCCGGAGCCGAGCGGGACGCTCTCGCCGTTGGAGTCGACGACGTCGGCGGTGATGCCGGGCAGCGGCCGCGTCGCGGAGCCCGGCTTCAGGGTGGTCACGCCGGGGAGCGGCGAGATCATGATCGCGCCGGTCTCCGTCTGCCACCACGTGTCCACGACCGGGCATCGGCCGCCGCCGATGTTCTCGCGGTACCAGATCCACGCCTCCGGGTTGATCGGCTCGCCCACCGAGCCGAGGAGGCGCAGCGACGTCAGGTCGTGGCGCTGCGGGTACTCCACGCCCCACTTCATGAACGTCCGGATCGCCGTCGGGGCGCAGTAGAGGATCGAGACCTTGTAGCGGGCGATGATCTCCCACCAGCGGTCCTTGTCCGGGGTGCCGGGGGCGCCCTCGTAGAGCACGCTCGTCGCGCCGTTCGCGAGCGGCCCGTAGGCGATGTAGCTGTGGCCGGTCACCCAGCCGACGTCGGCGGCGCACCAGTAGACGTCGTCGTCCTTCAGGTCGAACACCCACCGGTGGGTGGCCGCCACGCCGGTGAGGTAGCCGGCGGTGGTGTGGAGGATGCCCTTCGGCTTCCCGGTCGACCCGGACGTGTAGAGGATGTAGAGCGGGTGCTCCGCGTCCACGATCTCCGGCTCGGCCTCGGCGGACTGGCCCTCGACGAGCTCGTGGTACCAGACGTCCCGCCCTTCGACCCAGCCGATCTCGTTCTCGGTGCGGCGCACCACGACGCAGGTGTGCACGTCCGGGGCGCCCTCGAGCGCGGCGTCCACGTTCGCCTTCAGCGGCACCAGCTTGCCGCCGCGCCAGGCCCCGTCGCCGGTGATCATCGCGGTGACGCCGCAGTCCAGCACGCGGTCGCGCACCGAGTCGGGGGAGAAGCCGCCGAAGATCACCGTGTGCGGCGCGCCGACGCGGGCGCAGGCGAGCATCGCGACGACGATCTCCGGGATCATCCCGAGGTAGATCGCCACCCGGTCGCCCTTGCCGACGCCGCGCTCGCGCAGGCCGTTCGACAGCCGGCAGACGCGCTCGTGGAGGTCGCGGTACGTGACCTCCATCCGCTCGTCCGCCGGCTCGCCCTCCCAGAAGAAGGCGACCTGGTCGCCCTCGACTCCAGGTGGCGGTCGAGGCACTGCACGCTCGCGTTGAGCGTGCCGTCGGCGAACCACGTGAAGAACGGCGGGTTGGAGCGGTCGACGCCCTGGGTGGGCTCCGTCTCCCAGGTGAGCAGCTCCTTCGTCTGCGCCGAGCCAGAAGGCCTCGGGGTCGCCGCCCGCCCGCTCGTACAGCTCCTCGCGTGGCGTTCGCCTGGGCCGCGAACTCCGCGGGCGGCGGGAAGCGCCGGTCCTCGAGCTCGAGGGACGTGATCGTCGGGCCGTCGCTGCTCATCCGTCGCTCCTCTTCTCGCCCTGCACCGGGACCCCGCGATCGTACCTGCGGTGCGGCCGGCGGGGCGATCCGCTGCCGCGTCCGAACGCGACGGGTACATTCCAGGGCATGGAGCTGGTGGACGGCGAGCGCATCCTCTGGCAGGGGCGCCCGTCGTGGCGGGCCCACATGTCGTTCTTCGTGGTCTGGATCCCGCTCGCCCTGCTGCCCGCCATCATCGCCGGGCTGCTGTCGGCCAACGACCAGGACACCGGGCTGCCGGTCTGGCAGTGGTTCCTCATCTCGCTGCTGCTGATCGTGGTCGTCGTGGTCTTCGACGCGCTGCAGCGCTACTCGACGCTCTACGTGGTCACCGACCAGCGCCTGCGCGTCCGTCGGGGGATCCTGTCCCGCCACGAGCAGAGCGCCAGGTTCGAGCGGGTGCAGAACGTCGAGGTGTCGCAGAGCCTGATGGACCGGCTCATGAAGGTCGGGGCGGTCGAGTTCGACACCGCGGGCATCCGACCAGGGCGATGCGGGGTTCCGGTACGCGGGCATCGCGGACCCCCAGCGGCTCGTCCACATCGTGGCGCAGCACTCACGGGAGACGGCGCACCCCCAGACGGGCCTCTGACCCGCCGACGCGCGGCTCCGCCGGGCTGATCCCCCGATCGGGGGACGTTGCGATCGGAGGTTCCGGCCGAAGGGTGGGTATCGCCAGAAGACCCGCACGACGCGGGTCGCCCCGCCTTCCAGGAGACCCCGTGGCCCCTCTCGCCGCCCCTGCCGCCCAGCCCGCGCCGACCACCCGCCGCCGCAGCCGCGCCAAGCCGAAGCCGCCGCGCCGGCGCATCGTGGTCCGGTCCGAGCTGAAGGGCCTCGGCGGCTTCGTGGTGGAGCAGGCCCTGCTGGACTCGACGGCGGAGCCGCAGGCGAGCGTGGTGGCGTGGGCGAACCGGCTCGCCGCCGAGCTGGACGTCCCCGGCGTCGGCAAGCCCGCCGACTACCGCGAGCTGCTGCACGCGATCGTGAAGGTGGCCCGTCGCGCCGACGCCGACCCGGAGCGCCCGATGGTGGCGATCCCGCCGGCGCAGGCCGCCTAGGCGCCGGGCGCCGAGGAGCCTCCGGGACCCTCACCCCGGTCGTCGTCGCGCCCGAGGTACTCGGGCGTGGCGATCGCCGCCGCGCCGATCGCGATGAACGCGATCATCAGCGCCACCCCGGCGCCGAGCGCCCACGGGGAGTCCACCAGCACCATCAGCGCCGTCCCGGCGATGGCGCAGGCCACGGCGATGGGCGCGGCGCGGCGGCTGCTCACGGCACCGGGGCCCCGCTCCCGGGCTCCACGGGCGGTGCGTCCTTGTCGAGCCGGCCCGCCAGGAACAGCCGGAACAGGAGGGCCAGCGACGGCACCAGCACGATCGCGCCGAGGCCCGTCGCGATGAGCACGGCGACGAGCGTCGGCCGCCCGGCCGCCGCCTCGTCGATCGTGAGCCCCGGGGGGAGGAACGCCGGGTGCTGCGCCACGACCCAGCCCCACAGGATCGCGCCGACCGCGACGGCGGCCGTGAGCCGGGCGGGCCCGTAGCGCCGGGTCCAGACGAGGCCGAGGGTCGCGAGTCCGGCGACCGCCGGTCAGGATCACGAGCGGCAGGCCGTCATCGAGGAGCCCGTCGTACAGGGGCCGGGCGTCGTCGCGGAGCACGAACAGGCCGCCGAGCGCCATCGCGCCGGCCACGACGCCCGCGCCCAGCGCCCGCCGGCGCATCGCGTCGGACACGTCGTCCTCGTCGACGCGCCGCGCGTCGGCGGCCAGGTAGACGGCCGCGAGGTAGGCGCCCGTCACCACGGCCAGCGCGCCGGTGAGGATGGAGGTCGGGTTCCACCAGCTCGTGATCGCGTCGCCCGACGCGTTGCCCACCGGCACCCGGCCGGACGCGACGGCCCCGACGACGGCGCCGAGGAAGAACGGCGTCAGCACCGACGACAGCGCGAAGAGCCCCCGGTAGCCGCGCTCGCCGGCCCGGCTCCCGCCGTGGACGCCGCGTGTGGCGAAGGCGGTGCCACGCAGGATGATCCCGATGGCCGCCAGGAACAGCGGGACGTAGAGCGTGGAGGCGACCGACCCGAACGGGACGGGGAACGCCGTCCAGAACACGACGAGCACGAAGATCAGCCAGACGTGGTTGGCCTCCCACACCGGCCCCATCGAGCGCTCGATGCTGAAGTGGATGCGCCGGCCCCACGCGTCGTCGCCGGCGGTCACGTCCCACACGCCGGTGCCGAAGTCGGCGCCGCCGAGGACGGCGTAGGCGGTGAGCCCCAGGACGATCAGGGCGCCGCACCAGTCGGCCAGGCTCATGCGCGCGCCTCCTGCCGCGGGAGCGTCTCGGCGCCCGTCACCTCGTGGTCCAGCGGCGTCCGCGCAAGGCGGCGCAGCAGCACGATCGCGATGACGGTGAGCGCCGCGTACACGACGGCCACGGTCGCGTAGCCGAGCGGGATCCCCGACGCGCCGGTCACGGCCGCCTCCACCCGCATCACCCGGTAGACGATCCACGGCTGGCGCCCCACCTCGGTGGTGATCCAGCCGCACATCAGCGCCACCACGGACGCCGGTCCGGCCAGGACCGCGGCCCGGTAGAACCACTTCGAGCGCGGTAGGCGCCGCCGGCGCCACCACGTGATCAGGTACACCGCCGCCAGCAGCGCGAGCCCCGTCCCGATCGCGACCATCGTCTGGAACGTGACGCGCACCACGTTCACCGGCGGCCGCTCGTCCGGCGGCACGGCGTCGAGCCCCTCCACCGTCGCGTCGGGGTCGTGCTCGCTCAGCAGCGACAGCATCCGGGGGATCTCGACCCCGTACTTCACCTCGCCGTCCGAGTACCACCCCAGCACGTGGATCGGCGCCCCCGTCGTCGTCTCGGCGAGCCCCTCGAACGCCGCGAGCTTGGTGGGCTGCGAGTCGGCCACCGCGCGGGCCGCCCAGTCGCCCACCACGAGCTGCACGGGGGCCGCGAGCGCCGCGATCGTGAACGGCACCACCAGGCCGATGCGGTGGTAACGGTCGCGCCGGCCCCGCAGCCACGCCCACGCGTAGACGGCCGCGACGCTGAACCCGGCGACCATGTAGGCCGCGATCAGCATGTGCACCAGCTCGTGCCAGACGTTGCCGCCGAACAGCGCCCGCCACGGCTCCACGTCGACCGCGCGGCCGTCCTCCAGCCGGAAGCCGCCCGGGTTGTTCATCCACCCGTTCACCGCCAGCACGAACAGCGACCCGGTGATCCCGGCGATCGCGACGGGGATGCCGGTCAGGAAGTGGACCTTCGGCGAGAGCTTGTCCCAGCCGTACACGTAGATCGCGATGAAGATCGCCTCGGTGAAGAACGAGAAGCCCTCGAGCGCGAAGCCCAGCCCGAAGACGTCCCCGAACCGCGCCATGAACTCGGGCCACAGGATCCCGAGCTCGAAGGAGAGGATCGTCCCCGACACGACCCCGACGGCGAAGAGCACCAGCATCGCCTTGGACCACCGCTTGGCGAGCGTGCGGTAGACCGGGTCGCCGGTGCGCAGGTACAGCGCCTCGACGAACAGGACGATCGCCGGGAACGCGACGCCGAAGCACACGATCACGATGTGCCAGCCCAGGGACAGCGCCTGCATCTGGCGGGCCTGGTAGAGGTGGTCCTGCTCCGCCGGCGCGCCCAGGGCTCCCCCGGCCTGGAGTGCCAGGCCCGCGAGATGCGCGACGGGGTCGATCACGGGGCGCGCCTCCAGGGGCCGGCCGGCCGGTCGGTGTCCAGTTACCCCATCGTGGTCCCGGCGACCTCCGCGGTCGGCGGGCCGGATGTCACGTCCGGGCCGGCTCCCGCCGTACGGGGGCGACGTCGTCGGCCGCCGCGACCTCCGGCCGCGCCCGCACGATCCACGCCGCGAGCGCCGCCGCGGGCAGCACGACCGCGAGCCCGCCGGCGATGTCGAGGACGTAGTGGTTGCCCGTGACCACGATGCACACGGCGATCAGCACCGGGTAGGCCCAGCCGAGGGCGCGGGTCCACACCCACGGCGTCAGCTTGATCAGCGCCCACGCCACCACCGGCGCCATGCCCACGTGCAGGCTCGGCATCGCCGCCACCGGGTTGTAGAAGGCGCGGATGAACTCCGAGTCGAGGTCGAAGAACGTCTGCTGGCTCACCGTGTCGGTGAAGCCCGAGGCGAGCAGGCGCGGCGGCGCGACCGGCAGCAGCGCGTAGACCACCAGGCCGGCCGACCACGAGATGATCGCCATGTTGCGGACGAAGGCGTATGCCGGGCGGCGGTAGCGGTAGACCAGGACCAGGGTGAGCGGCAGCACCACCACCTGGCTCACCACGTACAGGCTGTTCCAGAACGGCATGGCGAGCGAGTGGTGCACGAACGTGTGCTGCGCGTCGGGCTCGATGTAGATGCCGAGCGCCTTCTCCAGGCTCACCAGGTCGGCGGCGTTCTCTCGGCCCTCAGCGATCGACCCGCCGAACAGGCCGCGCACCAGGTTGTAGACGCCGTAGGCCGACAGGGCGATGACCATCTCCCGGACGCCGGTCCCGGTGGTGGCCGCCCTGCGGCGGGCGGCGCGCAGGGCGGCGAGGAGCCGTGCCCACGCCGCCGCGAGGGACGCCCACCAGTCCCGGCCCACCTCGAGGGCCGTCCCGCGGGCCGCCTCCCAGCGCGGGTGCGCGGCGTCCGCGGTGCGGAGGTGGAGCCTCTCGTGTGGGGTCCTGGCCACGGCGACCGCCGGTTACGGATGGTGCGGTGCCGGCGATCGTAACATCGGGCACGTCTTCGAAGCCTGGTCGTTCGGACGGCCCGGTCGGGCGCCGACGCGGGCGGCGTTTTACCTGCTCAGGGCGCGAGCACGGCCTCGGGCAGCCCGCTCCCGGAGGCGTCCTCGACCCACGACGCGGCGACCCGCCGCCCGCCGACGATCAGCTCGGGCGGCCCGTACAGCGACGCGAACCGCTTCGGCGCGCTCCACGAGCCGCCGACGGGCGAGCGGACCAGGAAGACGTGGTCGTCCGGGCCCGGGCCGGGGTCGATCGCGACGGACGCCACCACGCGCCCGCCCTGCGCGACCGCGAGGTCGTCGACCTCGAACAGGAAGCCCGCGTCCGGGTCGGAGGGGCCGGTCCACGCGAGCTCCTCGGTGCCCCAGACGCCCCCGTTGAGGAACGCGGCGCGGACGCCGCTCCCCAGCCGGGCGTAGACCGACCCGCCCGCGGGGGTCACGGCGACCTCCAGGACGCCGGGCTCCGACGACGGGACCGGCACGTCCGGCAGCGCGAGCCACGTGCTCGAGAGGGCGGGCAGGAACCGCACCAGGGCGACCGTGGGTCGCGCCCCGATGAAGCTCGAGGACGTCACGAGCGAGACGATCGCGTCGCCCCGGCCGTTCAGGTACACGTCGTCCGCCACGGGCGACGGGATGGCGCCCACCGTGAGCGTGGTGGGCGGCGCCCACTGGAGCGTGCCGGGGTCGAACGAGGAGGCGGCCACCGAGGGGCCGGTCACGCCGGTCTCGCTCCACGCCGCCACGACGCGGCCGGAGGGCTCCGACGCGCGCGCCACCAGCGCCGAGCGCGGAGGGCCGGCGGGGAGGGGGCGCGTGACCCACTTCTTCGGGCCGGTCCGGACCACGGCGACCGCGTTCGCCGAGTCGCCCGCCACCAGGACCACCCGCGATCCGGCGATCGCGGCCGTGAGCGCGTGGAACGACCGCACCTCCTTCGGGAGGCGCTCGATGCGCCAGGCGCCCTGCGACAGCACCGACACCAGCAGCTCGCCGCGCCGCCTCCACGCGACGAGGTGCGGGCCGCCCGCGACGCCGCCGACGCGCACCAGCTCCAGGCTGCCGCGCCCGAGGTCGCGGCCCACCGTCGGCCGGTTGAGCCGGTCGGCCCGCCGGATCGCGACCCGGATCAGGTCCGGCCCGGGCAGGCTGCGCTCGTACGCCACGGCGGCACGGCCGTTCGTGCTCAGGTCCACCCCGGCGCTGCCGTACCGGTCGCCGGGCGGCAGGATCCGGGCGGCCAGGGCCGGCGCGGCCGAGCTCAGCAGCGCAGTGCACATGAGGGCGACGGTGAGGCGGCGCGGGAGCGGCATGTGTTGACCTACGTCAGCGGGTGCCGAGTACCTGCCGGGCGGCGCGGATTCCGCTGCGGACGGCGCCCTCCATGGTGGCCGGCCACCCCGTGTCGGTCCACGCGCCGGCCAGCGCGACCCCCGGGACCGGGGTCGCCGTGCCGGGCCGGCGGGACGCCTGCCCGGGGGCTGCCGCGAACGTCGCGCGCGGCTCCTTGACCACCGCGCTCGCCACCAGCCCGGCGTCCCGGGCGCGGGGGTACAGGGCCTCCACCTCGGTGCGGATCGCCGCCGCGAGCTCGTCGCGCGGCACCTCCACCTCGGCGCGGGCGCCGGAGATCGACACCGCCAGATGGTGCTCGCCGTCGCGTCCGGCGCCGCCGTGGTCCATCGCCGAGCGGTTGAACACCCACTGGGCGGGGCTGTCGATGACGGCCTCGAACGGCTCGTCCATGACGGGCCGGTCGTACCAGAGGTGCACGTTCACGATCGGCGAGGCGTTCAGCCCGGGCTCGTCGGGCAGGGCGTCCGGCGCCACCTCGTGCGCCATCCGGGGCGGGACCGCCAGGACGATGCCGTCGGCCTCCAGGCGCTCGCCGCCGCGCAGCTCCACGCGGCGCTCTCCCACCGCCGCGACCCCGCGGCCGCTCAGGACGGTGCCGCCGCGCGCCTCCAGGAAGTTGCGGGTCGCCGGGTCGACCACCCGCGTGAGCCCCACCCGCGGCCATCCGATCGCCGAGCCGGTGCTCGTGCGCAGGAAGCCCTCCTGGAACACGAACGCCGCCAGCGCGGCCGACACCCGGTCGGAACGGTCGTTGCAGGTGGGGAGCACGATGAGGTCCCAGAACCGCGCCACCGCGCGCTCCGACTGCCCGTGGTCGTGGAGCCAGTCGGCGAAGGTGCGGTCGTCCAACCCGGCCCGGGCCGCGGGCCGCAGGGCCACCAGCGCCAGGAGCGCCCGCAGCGCCGCCGCCCGCTCCGCCACCGTCAGGTGGGGATAGGTGGCGAAGGACGCGCTCAGGTGGAACGGGGCCGGCACCGGCCCCGCCCGCAGGCGGCCCGTCCGGCCGGCGCGGTCGCGGACCAGGACGTCGAGGCGCCGCTGGAGGGTGGTGGTGCCGAGCGTGCCGAGCAGGCGCAGCAGCCCGGTGTAGGCGGTGCAGCAGCCCAGGAACACGTGCTGGCCGTTGTCGATCTCGCGCCCGCTGGCGGCGTCGGTGAAGCTGAAGGCACGGCCGCCCAGGAACGGGCGGCGCTCCACCAGCGTCACCCGCGCGCCCAGGCCCGCCGCCTCGCACGCCGCCGCCACGCCGGCCAGCCCGCCGCCGCACACCACGACGTGCGGCCGGGTCAGCGCAGGGCCCCGGCGGTGCGGCGCGCCATGAGCGTCAGCTTCTGGCTCCCCGAGAGGGAGATGCGGCCGTCCATCACGTCGTAGTCGCGGGCTTCGATCTCGGTGAGGATCTGCCGGTAGAGGCCCGACAGCATCGCCACGCACATCCGGGAGCGCCGATCGAGCAGCGGCAGCAGGCGCTCGCCGCGGGCGATGAACGCGTGGGCGCGCCCGCCCTGCTCCGCCATGAGCGCCTTGAAGCCCGGCGTCGCCGCCCCCGCCTTGATCTGCTCCTCGGTCACGCCGTGCGCGGCCATCGCGTCGGCGGGCAGGTAGATGCGGTCGCGGCCGGCGTCCTCGGCGACGTCGCGCATGATGTTCACGATCTGGAGGCCCACGCCGAGCTCCTCGGCGTGGAGCGGGGCGGCGGGGTCGTCGAAGCCGAAGATGTGCAGGCTCACCAGGCCGACGGCGCCGGCGACCCGGTCGCAATAGACGCGCAGGGCCTCCTCGTCCGCGTAGCGGGTGACGGTCAGGTCCATCTCCACCCCGTCGATCAGGGCGTCCAGGTGCTCCCGGGGGATCGCGAAGCGCCGGATCGTGTCGGCCAGGGCCACCAGCACGGGGTCGTCCGGGGGCGCCGCTCCCGACACCGCCGCATCGAGCTGCCCGCGCAGCGCCGCGACGGCGGCCTCGCGGCCGGCGGCGGGGCCGTCGTCGTTGACGCTGTCGTCGGCCCGTCGGCTGAACGCGTAGGCGGCGTAGATCCCGGCCCGCTTGTGCGGCGGCAGCAGGACGAAGCCGTAGTAGAAGTTGCGGGCCTCCCGGCGGGCCACCTCGCGACAGTGGCGGTGCGCCTCCTCGAGGGTCATCCCCGCCCGCGCAGCGCGCGCCGCAGCGCCGAGGCCGCGATCCGGGCGCGCCCCAGCCGCCCGGGGGCGGGGCGTCGTCGCAGCGTGTCGTGGTCCTGGGCGGCGATCGCGTCGCACAGGGCGAGGCCGCCGGCGCTGAACATCCGCAGGTCCAGGCCCACCCGGCGCGGCACGAACCGGTGGAGCGGCTCGCCCCGCAGCAGGTACCCGCGCGCCAGCGCCACCTCGGCGGCCACCAGGGCGCGCACGTCGGGCGAGGCCGCCGGCGCGCGCAGGTCGTCCTCGGTCACGCCGAAGCGCGCCATCGACTCGCGGGGCAGGTAGATCCGGTCGCGGTCGCGCAGGTCGCGGGCGATGTCCTGCCAGAAGTTCACGAGCTGGAGGCCGATGCAGGTGGCGTCGCTCATCCCGAGGCGCCACGGGTCGCGGTAGCCGAGCACGCCGAGCACCATCTCGCCGACCGTGGTGGCCGAGTGGCGGCAGTAGTGGACGAGCTCCTCGTGCGTGTCCCACCGCCTGCGGCGCTGGTCCATGCGGTTCGCCTCGATCAGCCGCAGGAAGGGGTCGGTGGTGAGCCGGCGGCGGCGGATGACGCCGGCGGTCGCCACGAGCCCCGGCGCGGCGTCGCCGCCCTCGACGGCGCGGAGCAGCTCCGCCTCGAACGCGTCGAGGTCCGCGAGCCGCTCGTCCGGGCCGCCCGGCCCCTCGTCGCCGAGGTCGTCGGTGGTGCGGCAGAACCAGTAGACCGTCGCCATGTCGGCCCGCACGTCGCGGGGCGCGAGCAGGAACGCGACGGGGAAGTTCTCGTCGTGGGCGCGGACGGCCTCCCGCCCGGGCGCACTGGTGACGAACTCGGACTCCCGCGACGTGAATTCCCGCCGGTCCAATGACGCGCGAAGCGCGGCCGCGACCCCCGACAAGAGGGGTCGCTGACCGGCGGGATTGGTCGCCTTCACCGGAGGATGCGCCCCAGGGCGCTGACCGGGAACACCTGGCGGTAGAGGTGGTACCGGATCATGAAGTCGAGGGGGAAGCCCGTGCCGGTGAACGCCTCCTCGTCCCACGACCCGTCCGGGTTCTGGGTGCGCGCCAGGAACGCGAGGCCCCCGTCCACCGACGGGTGGGTGGGGTCGGCGGCGTTGAGCGCCAGCAGCGCCCAGGCGGTCTGCGAGGCGGTGGACTCGCCGCGGCCGATCCACGCCGGGTCGGCGTAGCTCCGGATGTCCTCGCCCCACCCGCCGTCGGCGTTCTGGTGCTCGGCCAGGAACCCGACCGCGCGGCGCGCCGCCGGGCAGCGCATGTCCTCTCCCGCCGCCGCCAGCGCGGGCAGGGCGGCGCCCGTGCCGTAGACGTGGTTGACCCCCCAGCGGCCCCACCACGACCCGTCGGGGCGCTGCGTGCGCCACAGGTACGCGACGCCCCGCCGCACCGCCGGGTGGCTCCGCGGCACGCCGCACTCCACCAGCGCCTCCACCACGTGGCCCGTGACGTCCTCGGTCGGGGGGTCGATGACCTCGCCGAAGTCGCACAGCGGCAGCTGGGTCATGATCCGGCGGTCGTTGTTGACGTCGAACGCGCCCCAGCCGCCGTTCGCGCTCTGCATGGCCAGCAGCCAGTTGACGCCGCGGCGGATCGCCGGGTGCGACGGGGGGTGGCCGGCGCGGCGCAGGGCGATGAGCACTTCGGCGGTGTCGTCGGTGTCGGGGTACCACTCGTTCTCGAACTCGAACGACCAGCCGCCCGCCCGGCCGCGGCGCGGCACGAAGCGCCAGTCGCCGATCCGGGTGACCTCCTTCGCGAGCATCCAGTCGCACGCCGCCTGCAGTGCCGGGTCGTCGCCGGCGGCGCCCGCGTCGGCCAGCGCGACCGCCGCCAGGCACGTGTCCCAGATGGGCGAGAGGCACGCCTGGATGCGCAGGCGCTCGCCGCCGTCGGGGTGGAGGGCGAACGTGTCGTCGAAGCCGTCGATCGCCGCCTTCAGCACCGGGTGGTCCAGCGGCAGGCCGAGCGTGTGGAGGGCGATGATCGAATAGATCCACGGCGGCTGGATGCCGCCCCACGACCCGTCGGCCTCCTGGCGCTCCATGATCCACTTCTTCACCCGCCGCTCGGACATTCCGCGCAGCCAGGGGATCGGGCGCCGGTTGTAGGCGGCGGCGATCTTCATCGCCCAGGTGAGGAGCCGCGTCCACCCGCCCGGCGTCTTCGACACCGGCAGCGGGCCGGACCCCGGCGGGTCGGTGAACAGCTCGTCCAGGCCGACCGGCTGGGGGTACACCGGCTTGCGCGACATCACGATCATCAGCGCCACGAACGTCCCGCGCGCCCAGCAGGCGAAGCGGTACGGCGACAGCGGAGCCCGCGCGGGGAGCAGGATCATCTCGGGCGGCAGCACGGGGATCCGGTCCCAGGGGTAGCGGCCCATGACCGCCAGCCACAGCTTGGTGAAGAAGCGCGCCCGCTCCGCGCCGCCGAGGGAGTGGACCACCTCCTTCGCCCGCAGCAGCCGCGGGTCGTCGGCGGGGATGCCGCAGAGGCGCAGCGCGTAGTACGACTCGACCGTGGTCGAGAGGTCGGCCGGGCCGTTCCACCAGTTGGCCCACGATCCGTCGTCGCGCTGGGTGGCCAGCAGCTCGTTGCCGAGGCGCCGGCGCAGGTCGTCGGTCGCCAGGCCGAACAGGTGGAGCATGAAGACGTGCTCCGAGACGATCGTGCTGTTGGACTCCAGCTCGCCCCACCAGTAGCCGTCGGCGTGCTGGAGGGACCGCAGGTGGGCGACGCCGCGGGCCAGGGCCGCGTGGGCCTCGTCGCGGACGCCGGCGTCGCGGAGGGCGTCGATGCTCACGCGGCCGCCCTCCCGCGGGCCCAGGCGATGGCGTCGGCCAGCGCGTCGCGCACCGGCGACTGGGGGAGCCCCAGCTCGCGGACGGCCCGGGAGCCGTCCACCCACATCCGCTTGCGGGCCATCAGCGCCCCGTCGAGCGGCGCCAGGGGCTCGCGACCCAGCAGCCGCCCCTCCACGGCCTCGTCCACCGCCGCGGCGGCGATCGCCAGGGCGTGGGGGATGCGCACGCGCGGGGCGCGCCGGCCGCTCAGCGCGGCGAGCGTGTGGAGGATCTGGCGCAGCGTCATGTTCTGGTTGCCCAGGATGTAGCGCCGGCCGGACGTACCCCGCTCGAGCGCGAGCCGGTGGCCGGCGGCCACGTCGCGCACGTCCACCAGGTTCAGCCCCGTGTTGACGTAGGCGGGCATCCGGCCGGCCAGGAAGTCGGTGACGATCCGGCCCGTCGGGGTGGGCACGTGGTCGCCGGGCCCCACCGGCGCGGTCGGGTTGACCACCACCACGTGCTGCCCGCGCGCGGCCGCCTCCAGGGCGAGCCGCTCCGACGCCACCTTCGACCGCTTGTACGCGCCGATCACCTGGGCCGGCGGCAGCGGCGTGTCCTCGGTGCCGGGTGAGCCGTCGGCGGGCAGGCCGATCGTGGCGACCGACGAGCAGTGCACCACCGGCGCGCCCGCCTCCGCGGCCGCGCGCAGGACGTTCGCGGTGCCCTCGGTGTTGGTGCGGTACACCTCGTCCGCCCGCGCCCGGGCCAGCGAGTAGCGCGCCGCGACGTGGAACACGGCGTCCACGCCGCCCGCGGCGGCCCGCACGGCGGACGCGTCGAGCAGGTCGCCGGGCACGGGCGCGCAGCCGGCCGGCAGGCGGCCCGACCCCATGCTCTGCGGCCGCACCAGCGCGCGGACCGTCCAGCCGTGGGCGAGCAGGTCGGCGGCGACGTGGCCCCCCACGAACCCGGTCGCGCCGGTGACCAGGGCGACGCTCATCCAAGCCCGTCCACGAGCGTGGCCATGCCCTCGCGCAGCGCCTGGCCGGCGCGGCGGGCGGCGGGCCCCAGCCGGACCAGCGCCGGCACCTCCCGCGGGTGCAGGACGAAGTGGACCAGCCCGGCGCCGGGGGTCAGCCGCCCGGCGGCGTTCATGACCTTGTCGAAGTCCGGGAGCCTGTGGTGGCGCTCGTCCGTCACGGCGCGGAGGGCCAGGAACGGGATCCCGGCCTCCCCGGCGGCGCGCGCCAGCGCAGCGCTCTCCATGTCCACCGCCAGCCCGTCCAGCCGGGCGCGCTCCGCCGGCGTGCGCGCGATGCGCTCGGCGCTGACCATCGCGCCGCGGCGGCCCGGGGCGGCGGCCAGCAGCTGCGGGTCGGCGGCGAAGCGGTCCCCGGTGCGCTCGTCCACCACGACGTCGGCGGCCACCAGGTCCCCCACCAGCAGGTCCTCGGCCAGCGCGCCGCAGAAACCCGCGGAGATCAGCGCCTCGGGGCGGTCCCCGGCCACCGCTGCGGCGGTCCGTGCGGCGTTGGCCGCGCCGATACCGGACACGTGCACGCGCAGGCGCTCATCCGCCACGCCCGCGAGCGCGCGGCGCTCGGCGGGGACGGCGCACACCACCGCGATCACGCGCGGGCGAGCGTCACCAGATCGCGGGGACGGGAGAACGCCTCCAGGATGGTGCTCGCCTCGTACCCGCAGTGCATCAGGCAGTTGGCGCACCGCGGGTCGCGGTCGGTGCCGTACGCGTCCCAGTCGGTGTCGTCGTAGAGCTCCCTGAGGCTGCCGACGTGCTTGTCGGCGAGCAGGTAGCAGGGGCTCCGCCAGCCCTCGACCGTGTACGTCGGCATCGCCCACGCCGTGCAGCGGTACTGCCGCTTCCCCTGCAGGAACTCGTGGAAGAGGGGGTTGTTGTAGAAGGGGATGTCCATGTGGTCGCACAGCTCGTGCACCTTCGAATACAGCTGCTGCGACTCCACGCGCGCCAGGAACTGCTCGCGGTCGTGCGTGACCGACTCGTAGTCGAAACCCGGCGCGGTGATGCACCCCTCCACGCCCATGTCCTTGAGGAACGCGAACAGCTCCACGTACTCCTCGGGGTCCACGCCGCGGTAGATGGTGGTGTTGGTGCACACGCGATAGCCGAGCTGGATGGCCTCGCGCATGTAGGCCGTGGCCTTGTCGAACACGCCGTCGCGGTCGACCGCCTTGTCGTGCACCTCGCGCATGCCGTCCAGGTGGACGACGAAGGCGAAGTGATTCGACGGCGGGATGCGCCCGAAGGCCCGGTTCATCAACAGCCCGTTGGTGCACATGTAGACGAAGCGGCCCTGGTCGATGATCCCGTTGACGATCTCGTCGATCTGCTTGTGGATCATGGGCTCGCCGCCCGGGATGTTGACGATCGGGGCGCCGGCCTCCTCGGCCACCCGCAGGCACTCCTCGACCTCCATCCGCTTGTGGAACACGTGCTCGTACTCGCGGATCCGACCACACCCGTGACACGCGAGGTTGCAGATCTCGAGGGGCTCGAGCATGAGCGTCACCGGGAAGCGCTCCTCACGCTTGATGAGGCGCTTCTTGATGAGGTACGTGGCCATGCCGAGCTCGAGTGCGCGGGGTCGATTGGGCACTTTGGGTCCGCTCCTTGCGACGGTCCGGCAGTGAGGGTGACGCGACTCTACTCCAGCGTCCCGCTGCAGGTCCCGCCCGATTCCAGGGCGTTCCGGAGGGGTCCGGTCAGCTCGTGCGGACGAAGGTGAGGTCGGTGATGCCCACGAGGTCCTCGGTGGGCCCGGGCACGTCCGCCAGGGCCTCCAGCGCCCGGGCGTGCGCCTCGCCCGCGCGGCGGCGCGCGCCCTCCAGGCCGTGGGTGCTGACGTACGTGATCTTGCCCATCCGCTCGTCCGCACCGACCGCCTTGCCGAGGTCCTCCTCCGAGCCCTCCACGTCGAGGATGTCGTCGACGATCTGGAACAGCAGGCCCAGCTCCCGGGCGAAGCGCCGCAGCGCCCGGTCGACCTCCTCGGGCGGCCGCGCGAGCACCAGCGCGCAGTGGACGGCGCACGACATCAGGCGGCCGGTCTTGAGCGCGTGGACGCGGCGCAGGGCCGACGCCGACTCACGGCCCGCGTCCTTCAGGTCCAGGTACTGGCCGCCGACCATGCCGCCCACGCCGGTCGCGCGGCTGATCTCCAGCAGCATCCCGACCCTCACGTCCGGGCCGCCCGGCTGGCGCTCGGCCACCAGGCGCACCGCCTCGGCGAACAGCGCGTCGCCGGCCAGGATGGCGGTGTCCTCGCCGAACAGCACGTGGCACGTCGGCCGGCCGCGGCGGAGGTCGTCGTCGTCCATCGCCGGCAGGTCGTCGTGGATCAGCGAGTAGGTGTGCACCAGCTCGATCGCCGCGGCGGCGGGCAGCAGCTCCTCGGCCTGTCGCCCCAGCGCCTCCGCCGTCGCGAGGGCCAGCACGGGACGCATCCGCTTGCCGCCGGCCAGGAGGGAGTGGCGCATCGCCTCCACCAGGCCCTCGGTGCCGGCCATCTCCTGGCGCTCGACCGGGTCGGTCGCGGCGAAGTCCAGCTCCTCGAGGTACGCCTCGACGAGGTCGCGCAGGTGATCGGGGTAGGGCGTGGGGACCTCCGTCCCGGGACGACGCGGCATGCTAACCCCCATGCGCGCCGTGATGCTCCACGGGCCCGGGGACCTCAGGGTGGAGGAGGTGCCCGACCCCGCGCCCGGACCCGGGGAGGTGGTGGTGCGGGTGCTGGCCGCCGTCACGTGCGCCACCGACGCGAAGATGGCGGCGGCCGGCGCCCATCCGGCGCTCGGGCCCCTGCCCGCGGGTCTGGGCCACGAGGTGGCCGGTGTGGTGGAGCGGGCGGGCGACGGGGTGGCGTGGCCCGGCCCGGGCGACGCCGTGGTGGTGGCCAACTCGGCGCCGTGCGGCGCGTGCCGCGCCTGCCGCGAGGGCCGGCCGAATCTCTGCGCGGACATGACGTATCTGACCGGGGCCTTCGCCGAGCGCCTGCGCGTGCCGGCGCGGATCGTGGCCCGCAACGTGCACCCGCTGCCCGGCGGGATGGACCCGGCCGTGGCGGCCGTCGCGGAGCCCCTGGCCTGCGCGATCCACTCGGCGGGGCGGGCGGGGGACGTTGCCGGCCGCGTCGTCGTGGTGCTGGGCGGCGGGTTCCAGGGGCGCGCGCTGGCCGGCCTGCTCGCGCGGCGCGGCGGCCTGGTGCACCTGGCCGATCCGCACGCGGAACGCCGCGACGCCGCCCTGCGCGCGGGCGCCGCCGCCGTGCACGACGCGCCGCGTGACCCCGGCGCGGCCCGGTCCCTCGCCGCCGCGCTGCCCGGCGGCGCGGGCGCCGACCTGGTGGTGGAGGCCGTCGGCCGCCCCGGGACGTGGGCGCTCGCGCCCCTCCTGGCCCGCTCGGGGGGCGTGGTGCTCGTGCACGGCGGCGTGCCCTCCGGCGCGGAGGTCGCGATCCCCGCGCACGACATCCACTATCGCGAGGTCACGCTCCGCGGCGCGTATCACCACACGCCGGACGCGTTCGCGGACGCGCTGCGCGTGTTGCGCGATCCGCCGTTCGACCTGTCGGACGTGTTGCGTGAACCGATCGGGCTCGACGACGTGCCCGATGTGCTGCGGGTGTCACGGGGCGAGAAGCACCCCGTGACACCCGTTTGATTCAACCTTTCTCACCCACGAGGGTTCGCATCTTGTCGACGATCTCCGACTGGGCGCGGAGCTCATCCATCTCACGTTGTTGACTCCGCACAAGACCGGCGAGCTCCTGGATGGAATCCATCGCCCGCTGCAGCGCGGCCTCGAGGTCCCCGGAGGGGGCCGCCGCCCGCCGCCTGGGCGCGCGCCGGGTGCCCCCACCGCCGCCGGAGCGCGATCCGCGCGGCGCCCGCGGCTGGAGCTCGGCGCCCCGCTGGCGGGCCACGCGGTAGTAGTTGGCCGCGACCGTCCCCGCGCGCCGGCCCGTCATCTCGGACAGGCGCTGGAATGCGTTCGTGCGGCTGAGGCCCTCCTCGGCCATCAGCTGCTCCACCTGGTCGAAGATCTCGTTGCCCACGCTTCCACGCGGCGCGGACGTCGTCTCCGACGACTGGTCTTCCATGTCACCCTCCGGAGTGAAACTACGATTGATTACACCGGAGGATGATCATAGAGGCGGCGAGCTGTTATGCGAACGATTTCACGTGATGACGCATCGGTCCCACAGACGTGAAATCTACGTTTCTCCACCGCTTGGGCCGCCGGCGCCGAACAGCACCATGGTCGCGGTGAACCCGTGCAGGAAGCTGCGGCCGCCCACCGGGCCGATCTCGCCATTGCAGAAGAGGCCCGCCGCGGGCACGTCGCCCAGCTCGTCGCGGATGGCCGCGGCGTCGTGGTCGGGCGCCGCGAACATGCGGGTGCCGCGGCCGTTGCAGCTGAACACGAGGGCCCCCGCGGGGGCGTCGCCGCCCAGCGCGGCGCGCGCGGCGCGCAGCGCCTCGCGCAGGTCCTCGTCGGCGGAGGAGGCGTCGCGCACCTGGAAGCGCATCGTCTGGCCCACGCGCACCTGCTCGCCCACGATCAGGCTGCCGCTCTCGCGGTCGCCGCCGTGGATGGACCGCACCAGGAAGTCGCCGCGCGTGTAGTCCGGGACGTTCTCGTCGATCACGAGGCCCGCCAGGAGACCCTCCACCGCCAGCGCCCGCTCCGCCGGCTCGAGCCCCGCCACCACCTCCTCGAGCTTCTCGAGCGCCGGCTTGCCCGCCAGCGACCGGACGGTGGAGCCCTCGCCGTCGGTGATGACCATCTCGGGCCCGACCGGCATGCAGCCCTGGGAGACGACGGTGCGCATCGTCGCGCCGCGCAGCGCCACCGCGGCGGCGCCCTCCTCCAGCACGTCCCGCCCGGCGAACAGGCGGTGCACGCCCGGGCGGCGGCCGCCCGAGGCGAGGCCCCCCACCACCACGGGCGCTCCCGGCTCGTCGTTGAGCTCCGCCAGGAGCCCGTCGGCCGGGAAGGTGAACGGGTCGGCGATCATGATGATCGGGCCGATGTTCCCCGCCGGGGCGTCGGCCACGGCGTCGGGCCAGCCCAGCACGCCGAGCCCCTCGCCGAGCGGCCGGGCGACGAGGCGGAACGGGAGGACCTCCGTGCCGGGCAGCACGGCGGCCCACACCGCCAGGGCGGGGCCGTCCTCGATCTCGCGGCCCGCGCCGACCACCGCCTCGCCCATCGAGCCGATCAGGTTCTCGGGCGCCAGCTCGTCGTGCACGGCGGCCAGGAGCGCCGGGGCGTCCTCGCACAGGTCGGGCGAGGCGAACATCACGGCGAGGGTGGGCGGCGTGCCGCCCAGCGACGCGCGCACGGCGGCGCAGGCCTCGCGGGCCGCATCGCGCGGATCCGCCGCCTGGGACAGGCCCACGCCGAAACGCTGGGGGTCGCTCACGGCGCGATCATCGCGCAGGTGGGGCCTCGTCCGCCTCCCCCGGCTCATCCATGGGGTCGAGCAGGGCCCGCGCCTCCAGCGCCCGGTCGGCCGGGACCAGGAGCTCCCGCGGTCCGCCGGCGAGCATGTCGGGCACGTCCATCACGGTGCGCCGCACCAGCACCGGGATGTCCAGCTGGCCGAGCAGGGCGGCCAGCATCTCCGCCTCCGGCTGGTGCATGGCGGTCGCCACGCGCACCCACTCGGGCGCCGGCGGGCGCGGGTCGCGGCCGCGGCGGCGGCGGAACGGGCTCACCAGGCCCGCCCCACGGCCGGCGACGGGGGATGGCCGTCGCCGCGGCCCACCAGGAACGGCCGGATGAGGGCCGCCCCCGCGATGAACCCGCCGATGTGCGCCATGTATGCCACCCCGCCGCCGCCCGCCGTCGCGTCGTCGCCCAGGTAGAGGAGCTGCAGTGCGAAGTAGATCAGCAGCCAGATCCACGCGGGAAGCTTGAACGGGAGGAACACGAGCGGCAGGACCACCGTCCACACCCGCACCTTGGGGTACAGGACCAGGTAGGCGCCGAGGATTCCCGAGATGGCGCCGGACGCGCCGATCAGCGGCACCTGGCTGTCGGGGTCAACCAGCACCTGGGCCAGGCTCGCCACGACGCCGCACAGGAGGAAGAACGGCACGAAGCGGATGCGGCCCAGCCGGTCCTCGATGTTGTTGCCGAACACCCACAGGAACAGCATGTTGAAGCCCAGGTGCAGCCAGTCCGCGTGCAGGAAGAGGCTGGTGAGCAGCGCGAGCAGGCGCGGGTGCTCCTGGTTGAGGTGGTCGCAGCCGTCCACCTCGCGACCCGGGCCGTGGACCACGTTGTCGGCGACGAGGCCGTACTCGCAGATGAATCCCTGGCGGCTGTCCAGGCTCAGGTCGTCGGCCTTCGTCTGCTGATAGCCGAACACCAGCACGCAGACGGCGATGAGGGCGATCGTGAGCACCGCGGGACGCCGGGTCGGGTTGACGTCCTTGAGCGGGATCACGGCGTGCTGCTAGGTCCCGGCGAGCACGTGGGCGAGCAGCGAGGCCTGGGCGTGCATCCGGTTCTCGGCCTGGTCCCACACGGCCGAGCGCGGCCCGTGGAGCACCTCGTAGGTGATCTCCTCGCCGGCATGGGCGGGGAGGCAGTGGAGCGCGACGGCGTCGCCGGCGGCGCGGTCCATCAGGCCGCCGTCGATGCGGTACGGCTCGAGATCGCGGATCCGCTGCTCGCGGGTGTCCTCGTCGCCCATCGACACCCACGTGTCGGTGTAGAGGGCGCGGGCGCCGGCCACCGCCTCGAGGGGATCGGCGGTCACGCGGGCCCCGCCGCCGCGCTCACGGCCGGCCGCGTCGGCCCACGCCACGACCTCCGGGTCGGGCCCGTAGCCGGGCGGGCACGCCGCGACCACGTCCATCCCGGTGAGCGCGCCGACGATCATCAGCGACACGCAGACGTTGTTCCCGTCGCCCAGGTAGGCGACCCGCAGGCCGGAGAGGTCGCCGAAGCGCTCCTTCAGGGTCTGCGCGTCGGCGAGCGCCTGGCAGGGGTGGTGCTCGTACGTGAGCCCGTTGATGACCGGGACGCCCGCGTGGCGGTCCAGCTCCTCCAGGGCCGCGTGCGGGCCGGTTCGCAGCATGATCGCGTCGACCATCCGCCCGAGGACCTTCGCCGTGTCCTCGATCGTCTCCCCGCGGCCCAGCTGGAGGTCGCCCGACGAGAGCACCATCTCGGTGCCTCCCAGGCGCGCGATGCCGCTGGCGAACGACACGCGGGTCCGGGTGGACGGCCGCTCGAAGACGAGCGCCACGACCTTCCCCTCGAGGAGCGGCGGCCAGCCGTCGCGGACGGTGGCCCGCAGGTGGGAGGCGTACTCCAGGATCGCCGCCACGGCCCCCGGCTCGTGGTGGCGCAACGTCAGGAGCGACCGCCCGCGCAGGGACGGATCGGGCGTGAAGGCGGGGTCCGGCACGGGTCGCGGAGCATAACCCCGGCGCCCGTGGTCACGGTTCCGTCCGGACGCGGGACTACGGTTCCGCCCGTCGAAACTCCGGGGCACATGCGCACCTCCCATGCGGTACGCGATCACGAGGCGTCCGATGTCGCCGCGCCGGCGCGGCGGCGGGCCGTCCTCCTCGCCGTCGCCATCGCCGTCCCGTCGGCCCTGGTGCTGCTCGGCGTCACGCCGGCGTGGACGCTGTTCGCGCTCCCCATCGCGCTGGCGGTGCCGCTCGGCGGTCCGCAGGGGCTGGCCGCCGCGACGGTCGTCGCGGCCCTCATGTGCGCCCTGGCCTCGGGGCGCGACGGGACGGACGGCCTCGCCATGACCCTCGGGCTCGCGGCCTTCGCCGCCGCCGGCATCGCCGTCGGCGCCGGCCACCGGGCCCAGGAGCGGGCCGCCGCCCGCATCGCCGACCAGTCGCTGGTCGACCGGCTCACCGGCGTCCACAACTACGCGTTCTTCGCGGACGCCCTGCCGCGGGAGTGCCGCCGCGCCGAGCGGTACGGCCTGCCGCTGTCGCTGATCCTGTTCGACCTCGACCGCTTCAAGGCGTTCAACGACCGCCACGGCCACGACGCCGGCAACCGCCTGCTCACCGCCGTGGGGGACGCGATCCGGGCGAACTCGCGGGCGTCGGACATCGCCGCGCGCTTCGGCGGGGAGGAGTTCGCGCTCATCGTCCCCGGCCCGGCGGAGGAGGCGATGGAGGCGGCGGAGCGGATCCGCGCGGCGGTCGCGCAGGTGGAGGTGCTCGTGGCCGGCGGCGAGGCGGCCGGCACCACGATCTCCGCCGGCGTGGCCGACTTCCAGAACGGCGAGGGCGACCGGGGCGACCGGATGCTCGACCAGGCCGACAAGGCGCTCTACCACTCGAAGGCGTCCGGCCGTGACCGGGTGAGCCTGTTCGCGCCCGAGCACCGCTGGGCCACAGCCTCCTAGGCCGCTAGCTCGGCGGGGCGCCCTCCGGGCCGGGCTCCGTCCCATCCGCGTCGGCGGCCGGCAGCGCCAGCGCCTTCTCCACGAAGTCGGGCGTCGGGCCGAATGCGACGCCCAGGGCGCCGACGCCGAGCACCAGCAGCAGGGCGACCGTCGACGGGTCGTTCGTGAGCACGTCGCTGGCGCCCTGCGTGACCAGACCCACGAGGCCCCACAGGGTCAGGAGCGCACCCGCGCCGATCAGGAAGGCCCGCGCCCGCGTGGCCTCGACGCTCAGCGCGATGCCCACCAGCCCGAGCACGAACCAGACCACCGCCGTCGCCGGGGCCACGAGGAGCGTGGCGACGTCCTTCGTCTCGCCGGTGCTGCCGGTGCGCAGCAGCCCGATGAGCCCGGCGAAGCCCACGACGCAGCCGACGATGCGGGCGGCGCCGATCATCGAGCGCTCGCGCCGGGTGCCGGTGGCCTTGGGCGGCTCGGTGATCATCCCGGCTCCCTTGTATCAGTCCCCGGCGCGGCCGCGCTGCCCGCCCGCGAGCACGGCCACCGCCCGCGCGCTGGCCAGGCCCAGGGCGGCGCCGGCCGCGATGTCGGCCGGGTCGTGCTCGGCGGCGGCGACCCGCGCCGCCATGCCCACCACGGCGCCCACCGCCATCGCGCGGCCCAGCCGCGGCGCACCGGCCGCGGCGGTGCGGGCGATCGCGGTCGACGCGGCGGCGTGGCGGCTGGGCAGGC
Source organism: Miltoncostaeaceae bacterium (assembly GCA_963749475.1). Lineage (GTDB taxonomy): Bacteria > Actinomycetota > Thermoleophilia > Miltoncostaeales > Miltoncostaeaceae > Miltoncostaea. The sequence continues at coordinate 303,396 of CAVVMP010000006.1, read as the reverse complement.
CGCCGTCCGCCCGCTCGCCGGGCCGCCGCCGGCCGAGCCGGTCGCGGAGCACCCGCGCCGCCATGCCCGCCGCCACGCCGGCGCCCAGGCACCGCAGCCCGGTCGCCCGGGTGCGCCGGCGGAGGATCATCACGGCGACGACCACCCGGAACGCGGGGCTCATCACCCGGGCGGTCACCCGCGCCGCCGAGGTGCCGCCCGGCAGCGCCGCGACCACGCGGCGGACCGCGCCCCCGAGGCGACGGTCGAGCTGGAGGAGGCGGCGCATCCGGCGGAGGCTACCGGCGCGCAGCCCGCTGCTACATTCGAGGCGATGCGTCGCGCGCTCGCCCTCCTCGTCGCGCTCGCGGTCGTGGTGGTCGTGGCGGGCTGCAGCGGTGGGGGCCTGGGTGAGAACACCGACCAGCAGCTCGTGCCGCCGCCCGACCGCAAGGCCGCGCCGAAGGTTCGACGTCCCCGCCCTGGACGGGGACGGCCGGGTGACGCTCGCGTCGCACCGCGGCAGGCCCGTCGTCCTCAACTTCTGGGCCTCCTGGTGCGAGCCGTGCCAGCGCGAGACGCCCGAGCTCATCGCCTTCTCGAAGCGCCACCCGAAGATCGACGTCGTGGGCCTCGCGGTCAACGACCTCCCCGGCGACGCCCGCGGGTTCGCGCGCAAGGAGGGGGTGCCCTACCAGCTCGGCCTGGACCGCGACGCCGACGCGGCCGGCGAGTTCGGCGTGAGCGGGCTGCCGGTCACCGTGATCGTCGACGCCGACGGGAACCTCGCGTTGACCTACATCGGCGAGCTCTCCGAGGCGCAGCTCGAGTCGTTCGCGAAGCAGCTCGGTGGCTGACCTCCCGGCGTCCATCGAGGCGCGGGTCGCGGCCCACTGCCGCCGCCACGCGCTGCTGCCGGCGGGCGCGCCGGTGCTGGCGATGGTCTCGGGCGGCGCGGACTCCCTCTGCCTGATGCACCTGCTCCTCCGGCTGCACGACGGGCCGGTCGGCGTCCTGTCGGTCGATCACGGCCTGCGCCCGGGGTCGGCGGGCGAGGCGGAGGGGGTCGCGGGGGCCGCGCGCGGGCTGGGGCTCACGGCGCACGTGGCCTCGCTGGGGCTGCCCGCCGGCCCGGGCGTGCAGGCGAGGGCCCGCGAGGCGCGGCTCGCGGTGGCGCGCGCGGTGGCCGCCCGGGAGGGCTACGCCCGGATCGCGACCGGCCACACCGCATCCGACCAGGCCGAGACCGTCCTGTTCCGCATGGCCCGGGGCACCGGCCGCACCGGCGCGCTGGGGATGGCGCCGCGCAGCGGCGACCTGGTCCGCCCCCTCCTGGTGCTCGAGGCCCGCGAGACGCGGGCGTGGTGCGCCGCCCACGGCCTCGACCCGGTCCGCGACCCGTCGAACGACGACCCGCGCCACGCCCGCTCGCGGGTGCGGCACGACCTGCTGCCCGCCCTGGCGGAGGTGCACCCCGCCGCGGGCCGGCACGTGGCCGCGTTCGCCGACATCCTCCGCGACGAGGCGGCGCTCATCGCCCCCCTGGTTGACGCGGCGTGGGCGCGGGCCGCGCGCGGCGGCGGGCTCGACCCGGCCGCGCTGCGCGCCGAGCCGGAGTCGATGCGCCGCCTGCTCGTCCGCCGTCTCGTCGCGGACGCCGGTCTCCCCGGTGACGCCCTGGGCGCCGAGCCGGTCGCGCGGGTGCTGGCCCTCCTGGACGGCGGCGGGGCAGCCGCGCTGCCGGGCGACGGGCGCGCCGAGGTGGTGCGCGGGCTGCTGCGGGTCGACGCCCCGCCGCCCGCCACGCCCGGCGCCGCGCCGCTCGAGGTGCCCGGCAGGGTGTCGTTCGGCGCCGTCGCCGTCCTGGCGCGCGAGGGCGAGGCGGTCGCCCCCGGCCCCGACCGGGTGGCGGTCCGCGACGCCGGCCCGCTCCACGTGCGCCCGCCGCGCGACGGCGACCGCCTGGCGGTCCGCGGCGGCGGCCGGGTGGCGGTGGGGCGGCTCCTGGCCGAGGCGGGCGTGCCGGTGCGGCTGCGCCCCCTGGTCCCCGTGGTCGCGTCGGGGGACCGCGTGGTGTGGGTCGCCGGCCACCGCGCCGCCGCCGACCTCGTCACCGCCGGGCCGGGTCACGGGATCGTCCTCGAACTGGAGCGCGCATGAGCGAGTACGGAACCGTCGGCGAGACCCTCGTCACCGAGGAGGCCCTCCAGGTGCGGATCCGGGAGCTCGCGGCGCAGGTCTCCGCCGACTACGAGGGCCGCGAGATGCTCGTGATCGGCGTGCTGAAGGGCGCCGTCTTCTTCATCGCCGACCTGCTCCGGCACCTCACCGTCCCGTGCGAGCTCGACTTCATGGCCGTGTCGTCGTACGGGTCCTCCACGCACTCGTCCGGCGTCGTGCGGATCCTGAAGGACCTGGACATCCCGATCGCCGGCCGCCACGTGCTGGTGGTGGAGGACGTGATCGACTCGGGGCTGACGCTCTCGTACCTCCTGAAGAACCTCGCGTCGCGCGAGCCCGCGTCGCTCGAGATCTGCACGCTGCTCACCAAGCCCGGCCACCGGCGGCTGAACATCCCGATCCGCTACATCGGCTTCGACCTGCCGGACGCGTTCGTGATCGGCTACGGCCTCGACTACTCCGAGCGGTGGAGGAACCTGCCGTACATCGCGATGCTGGAGCTCTGACCCCGTGACGGGCGGCGCGCCGGACGCGCTCGCCGCCGCGCGCGACGCCTTCGACCGGGCCGACTGGGCGGGGGCGGAGGAGCTCTACGACCGGGCGCTCGCCGGCGGCGAGGACGCCGAGGCGCTCGACGGCCGCGGCCAGGCGCGGTGGTGGCTGGCGCGCCGGGAGGAGGGGATCGCGGACCGGCGGCGCGCCTACGCGCTGTACCGCCGCGCCGGCGCTCTGGAGCGGGCGGCCGTCCTGGCCGTGTACCTGGCGGGCGAGGCGCGCATCGACGGAAACCGCGCCGAGGCCGGCGGCTGGCTCGCCCGCGGGGAGCGGCTCCTGGCCGACCTGCCCGAGGGCGCGGCCCACGGCTGGCACGCCATCGAGCTGGCCAAGCGCGCCCCGGACCCGGCCGACCGCCGGGCGCACGCCGAGCGGGCCGTCGACATCGGCCGCCGGGCGGGCGACGCGGACGTGGAGGTGATGGGCCTCAGCCAGCTCGGCCTGGCGCTCGTCGGCGAGGGGCGCGCGGAGGAGGGCATGCGGCTGCTCGACGAGGCGATGGCCGCCGCCACCGGCGGCGAGGTGGAGGACCCGCTCGCCGTGGGCGACACGTGCTGCACCACGCTGGTCGCCTGCGCGCGCCTCGACGACCTCGACCGTGCCGCCGGCTGGTGCCGCGTGGTCGTGGACTTCGCCGGCCGGCGCCGGTTCACCCCGCTCGCCGGCTGGTGCCGGGCGATCTACGCCGGGGTGCTCGTGACGATGGGCGACTGGCCGCGGGCCGAGGAGCACCTGCACGCCGCCCTCGCGGCCGCGGACACATCGAGCAAGCCCGGCCGCGACCTGGCCCTCGCCCGGCTCGCCGACCTGCGGCTGCGCCAGGGGCGGCTGGAGGAGGCCGAGCGCCTGGTCGCCGGCCGCGAGGACCGGCCGGCGATGCTCGGCCCGGCGGTGGACGTCTGGCTGGCGCGCGGCGAGCGCGACCTGGCCGCCGCGGCGGTCGAGCGCCGCGGCGACGCCGGCGACGCCGACGAGGCGCCCGCGATCGCGCTCGCCGGCCTGCGGGTGGCGCTGGCCGGGGGCGACCCCGCGGCCGTCCACGCCGCCGCCGGCCGGCTGCGCGACCTCGCGGCGGCCGGGGGCCGCGAGGCCCTGGTGGCGGCCGCCGGCGACGCCGACGCACGCGCCGCCGCCCTGGCCGGCGATCCGGGGGCCCCCGACCTGTTCGCCGCGGCCGCCGACCGCTTCGCCGTCCTCGGCATGCCCCACGAGGAGGCGCGGGCGCGACTGGCGCTGGCCGAGGCGGTGGCGGACGCGGCTCCCGCGCGGGCGGTCCTGGAGGCGCGGGCCGCGCGCGACGCGCTCACCCGCCTGGGGGCGGCGCCCGACGCCGACCGGGCGGCCGCCCTGCTGCGCCGCCTCGGGGTGTCCGGCCGGGCCGCCGGCCGCGGCGCGGAGGGCCTGACCCCCCGGGAGGCGGAGGTGCTGGCCCTGCTCGGCGCGGGGCTGTCGAACGCCGAGATCGCCGACCGCCTGGTCATCAGCCGCAAGACCGCCGAGCACCACGTGGGGCGGGTCCTCGGCAAGCTCGGCCTGCGCTCGCGCGCGGAGGCCGCCGCCCACGCCGTCCGGGAGGGCATCGGGGAGGCGTAGGGGCGCCGATGGGGGAGCCTCCCGACGCGACGGGGCGGGGCCGTCCGGGACGCTGGACCCCGTCAACCACACGGGAGGCTCCCGATGACCACCACCGTCCGGCCCACGCCGTCCGTCCCCGGCTTCCGCGGCGAGCGGATCGCACCCGGCGACCCCGCCTACGACGCGGCCCGCCGCATCTGGAACGGCGCCGCCGACCGCCACCCCGCCCTGATCGTCCGGCCGCGCGACGCCGAGGACGTGGCGCAGGCGATCGCCGCCGCCCGGGCCCAGGGCCTGCCGCTCGCGGTCCGCGGCGGCGGCCACAGCATGGCCGGGCACTCCACCTGCGACGACGGGCTCGTGATCGACCTCTCCTCGATGCGCGACGTCCACGTCGACCCGGGCGCCCGCCGCGTCGTGGTCGGCGGGGGCGCCCTGCTCGGCGACCTGGACCGGGCGACCCAGGCGCACGGGATGGTGGTGCCGGCGGGGCACGTGTCGCACACCGGCGTCGCGGGGCTCACGCTCGGCGGCGGGATCGGCTGGCTCGCCCGCGCCCTCGGGCTCACGATCGACAGCCTGGTCGCCGCCGAGATGGTCACCGCGGGCGGCGAGGTGGTGCTCGCGAGCGCCGACGAGCACCCCGAGCTGTTCTGGGGGCTGCGCGGCGGCGGCGGCAACTTCGGGGTGGTCACCCGCTTCGAGTTCCGCACCCACCCCCTGGAGGGGCCGCTCGTCGCGGGGATGATGCTGCACCCGATCGACCGCGCCCGGGACGTCCTCCGCGCGACCCGCGACCTGATGGCGTCGGCGCCGGACGAGATGAGCGTCTACGAGGTGCTGATCACCGTCCCGCCGGAGCCGCCGTTCCCGCAGGATCTGTGGGGCCGCCCCGCCCTGGCGGTCGGGATGGCGTACCGCGGGCCGGTGGAGGAGGGCCTGCAGGAGGCCGCCCTCTTCCGCGAGCTGGGCCCGACCCTCGACCTGGTGGGTCCGATGCCGTACCTCGCGCTCCAGACGATGCTCGACGCCGGCGTCCCGCACGGGCGGCACCACCGCGGCCGCTCCGAGTTCCTCCGCGAGCTGGACGACGACGTCATCGACGTCCTCCTCGACCAGTTCTCACGGGTCACGTCGCCGTTCGCCCAGGTCATCACCGCGCGGATGGGCGGCGCCATCGCCCGCGTCGCCGACGACGCCACCGCCTACGGCCACCGCCGGGCGCAGCGCCTGCTGTGGATCGCGAACCTGTGGGACGGCGGCGACCCGGCGCCCCACGTGGCCTGGGTGCGGGAGCTGTCGGAGGCGGTCGCCCCGTACCGCTCGGGCGCCGTGTACGTGAACGCCCTGGACGACGAGCGGCCCGAGCGCGTCCGGGCCGCCTACACCCCGGTGGCGTGGCGCCGGCTGGTGGCGCTCAAGGACCGCTGGGACCCGGAGAACGTCTTCCGCCTCAACCAGAACGTCCCGCCGAGCCGTCGCGCCTGAGGAGGAACTTCTGCACCTTGCCGGTCGCGGTCCGCGGCAGCGTGTCGCGGATCTCGACCGACCTCGGGACCTTGAACCCGGCCATCCGCTCGCGGCAGTGGTCGACGAGGCCCTCCTCGTCGGCGGAGCCGCCCTCGCGGAGCACGACGATCGCCGTCACCGTCTCGCCCCAGCGCTCGTCGGGGACGCCGATGACCGCGCAGTCGGCCACGTCGGGGTGGGCGCGCAGGTGGTCCTCGACCTCGATCGACGAGACGTTCTCCCCGCCGCTCACGATCACGTCCTTCCTGCGGTCGGTGATCGTGACGTGGTGCTCGTCGTCGATGCGCGCCCCGTCGCCCGTGTACAGCCACCCGTCGCGGAGGGCGTCGGCGCTGGCGCCGGGGTCGTCCCAGTAGCCCTCGAGCACGTGGTTCGACCGCGCCAGCAGCTCCCCGTCGGCGTCGACCCGCAGGCGCACGCCGATGGCCGGGAGCCCCTGGCGGGCCATCCGGCGGGCGGCCTCCTCGGGCGCCAGGGCGTCGTCCTCCTGCGGCCGGCGGTTGAGCGCCAGCAGCGGGGCGGTCTCCGTCAGGCCGTAGCCGTGCATGAACTCCCAGCCGAGCCGCTCCTCGACGGCCCGGACCGTCGACGACGGCGGCGCCGCGCCGCCCACGAACATCCGCATGCGACCGCGCCCGGGCACGTCGTCCGCGGCGCCCGCGGCGCCCACGACCGCGTCGGCGACCGCCGGGGCGCCGCACGCGAGCGTCACCCCGTGCGCGGCGACGCGCCGCAGGACCTCGGCGCCGTCGAGGCGCCGGAGCACCACCTGGAGGCCGCCCATCCCCGCGACGGCGTACGGCAGCCCCCACCCGTTGGCGTGGAACATCGGCAGCGTGTGGAGGTACACGTCCCGCGGAGCCACCCCCAGGTGCCAGCCGATGCTCATCGCGTGCAGCGTCAGGGTGCGGTGCGTCAGGGCCACGCCCTTCGGCCGGGCGGTGGTGCCCGACGTGTAGTTGATGGTCCCGACCGCGTCCTCGTCGGGATCCCAGCTCTCCAGGGGGTCGTCGGCGCCGGCCATCAGCGCCGCGTCCTGGTCGCCGTCGAGCAGGATCCGGTGGTCGGCCCGGACCGGCCCGAGGGCCGCGTCCAGCTCGGGGTCGATCAGGACGACGCGCGCCCCCGAGTGCCCGACGATGTAGCCGACCTCGTCGGCGTTCAGGCGGAAGTTGACCGGCACCAGCACGCGGCCGAACGCGCTCACGCCGAACAGCGCCACCACGAAGCGCGCGGAGTTGGGGCTCACGATCGCCACCCGCTCGCCGTGGCCGACGCCCATCCGGTGCAGCTCGCGCGCCATGCCGGCGGCCCGCCGGCGGAGCTCCGCATGCGTCAGCGTGCCGAGCGACGCAGGCCCGTCCGGCTCGTCCACCACCGCGGGCCGGTCGCCGTGGAGGGCGGAGCGGTCCAGGAAGTCGAGCAGCGTGAGCGGGACCTTCACGCGCGTAGCCTTTCACGCGTGCCCGACCCGCTGGAATGGCTCGACGCGCCGTGCGTCATGGGGATCCTCAACGTCACCCCCGACTCCCTCTGGGCGGGTGCGGGGCCGATCGGGGAGGGGGAGGCGGCGGCGCGGCTGCTGGCGATGCGCGACGACGGCGCCGCCATCTGCGACGTGGGCGCCGAGAGCACCCGGCCCGGCTCCGACCCGGTCCCGCCGGAGGAGCAGCTGCGGCGGCTCGCGGGCGTGCTCCGCGCGATGCGCGGCCCCGCGGCGGGGGTGCCGGTGTCGGTCGACACCTCGTCGGCGCGGGTGGCGGCGGCGGCCCTCGACGCGGGGGCCGTCCTGGTCAACGACGTCACCGCCGGGCGCGGCGACCCGGACCTGCTGCCGCTGGTGGCGGAGCGCGGCGCCGCCGTCTGCCTGGTCCACATGCGCGGCACCCCCCGCACGATGCAGGCCGACCCCCGGTACGGTGACGTGGTGGCCGAGGTCCGCCACCACCTGGAGGAGCGCATGGGCGCGGCGGAGGAGGCCGGCGTGCCGCGCCGGCGCGTGATCCTGGACCCCGGGATCGGCTTCGGGAAGACGCTGCGGCACAACCTGGCGCTGCTGGCGGCCGTGCCCGCGTTCGCCGCGCTGGGGGCGCCCGTGCTGGTGGGGGCGTCGCGCAAGGGGATGATCGGCGCGCTCACCGGCCGCGAGGTGCCGGAGCGGATGGCCGGCTCGCTCGGCGCCGGCCTGGCCGCCGTGGCCCGCGGGGCGGCGGTGCTGCGTGTCCACGACGTGCGCGAGACGGCCGACGCCCTGACGGTGTGGCGCGCGGTGGAGGGGGCGGGGGCGTGATGGCCGACGACGAGCTCACGGTCCGCATCCGCGGGCTCGAGGCCTACGGCCGCCACGGCGTCTACGCGCCCGAGCAGGAGCTGGGCCAGCGGTTCGTCGTCGACCTGGACATCCGCCTCTCGGACGCCCGCTCGGCCGACACCGACGACCTGGCCCTCACCGTCGACTATGGGACGCTTGCGGCGGCGGTCGCGGAGATCGTGGGCGGCGAGCCCGTGCATCTGCTGGAGCGCCTGGCGAGCCTCATCGCCGACCGGGTGCTGGCCGAGCCCCGGGCGCGCTACGTCGAGGTCACCGTCCGCAAGCCGCACGTGGCCCTGCCGCAGGTGGTGACCGAGACGGCGGTGACGCTCACCCGCCACGCGTGAGCGTGTACTGGGTGGGCCTCGGGGGGAACCTCGGGGACCCGGCGGCGACGATCCGGGCGGCCGTCGACTGGCTGGGCGCCCGCCACGAGGTGGAGGCCGTCAGCCGGTCTGTGGGACACGTCGCCGCGCGACCTGGAGGACCAGCCCCCCTTCCGCAACGCCGCGGCGCGGGTGCGGTCGGACCTGGCGCCGCGCGAGATGCTCGACGAGGCGAAGCGCCTGGAGGCCGAGCTGGGGCGGGAGCCGGGGGGCGTGCGGTTCGGCCCGCGGGTCATCGACTGCGACCTGCTCCTGTGGGACGGCGGCGCCTACGCCGACGACCGCCTGGTGATCCCGCACCCGCGCCTGCACGAGCGCCGCTTCGCCCTGCTGCCGCTGCTGGACCTCGACCCGGACCTGGCCCTGCCGGACGGCCGGCGACTCGCCGACCTGGAGGCCCTGCTCGACCGTGTCGAGCAGCGGGCGGAGCCGGTCTCTGAGCTATGATCGTCCGCCGTCAAGGGCGTCAGGAGACGCGGCAGCATGTCCCACACCGATGAGCTCGAGGAGTACGACGCCGAGCTCGAGCTGAGGCTCAAGCGCGAGTACGCGGACGTCTTCCCGCTGTTCCGCTACTGCGTGCTGACGCAGGAGGCGACGTACCTCTGCAACCGCTTCGAGCGGGACTTCATGCCGCAGGCGTCCTACCCGTTCTTCCACATCACGATGGAGGACGTCTGGGTGTGGGACAAGAACCGCCCCACGCGGATCATCCCGAAGGTCGAGATCTACACCACCCAGGACGTCACGGTGGAGATCCTGAAGAGCGACGACGCGTCGGGGCCCGCCGGGGCGACCCGCCGCTAGACGCCCGGAGGCGTTCGCAGTGCTCCTGGCGATCGACGTCGGCAACACCCAGACCCAGGCAGGGGTCTACAGCGGAGAGGAGCTGCTCCACGAGTGGCGCCTGCGCACCGAGCGCATGGCGACCGCGGACGAGCTCGCCGCCGACCACGACCAGATCCTGCGCCTGCGCGGCGGCAGCCTCGGGGAGCTCGACGAGATGGTGGTGGCGTCCGTCGTCCCGACCCTGTCGGCGGCGTACGCGTCGCTGTCGCTCAAGTACCTGCGCCGGGAGGCCCTGCTGATCGGCCCGGGCGTCCGCACCGGCGTGCCGCTGGCTCATCGACAACCCGCGCGAGCTGGGCGCCGACCGCATCGTCAACGCGGTCGCGGCCTTCCGCCGCCACGGCGGCCCGTGCATCGTCGTGGACTTCGGCACCGCCACGACGTTCGACGCGGTCTCCGGCGCCGGCGAGTACCTGGGCGGGCGCGATCGCCCCGGGCATCGAGACGTCCCTCGACGCCCTCACCAGCCGGGCCGCCCGCCTGGTGAAGGTCGACCTGGTCGCCCCGGACCGCGCGATCGGCAAGTTGACCGTCGAGAGCATGCGGTCGGGCATCGTCTACGGGACGGTCGCGATGGTCGACGGCGTGTGCGCCCGCATGAAGGACGAGCTCGGCGCGGACACCGTGGTCGTCGCCACCGGCGGCCTCTCGTCGCTCGTGTTCCCCCACTCGGAGCAGATCGACGAGGTCGACCCGCTGCTCACGCTGGAGGGCCTGCGCCTGGTGCACGAGCTCAACGTCCGCAAGCCCGCCTCCACCGGGGAGGCGCGGTGAAGAAGCGCATGCAGGCCGTGCTGGCGGGCCGCGGCCGGCCCGTCGCGGCGGAGGCCGCGCCCCCGCGGCCCACCCCCGTGGCCGAGTCGTGGGAGGTCGGCGGGCTCCGCGTGGAGAACCGCCTGGTGCAGGCGCCCCTCGCGGGCATCGCCAACTGGGCGTTCCGGAGCCAGTCCCGCCGCCACGGGGCCGGGCTGACGGTGTCGGAGATGATCGCGAGCTTCGGCATCCGCTACGCCAACCGCAAGACGCTCGGGATGCTGACCATCGCCACCGGCGAGCACCCCGTCTCGGTGCAGGTCTTCGGCGCCGACGCCGACGCGATGGCCGAGGCCGCCCGCGCGGTCGAGGAGGCGGGCGCCGACATGGTCGACGTCAACATGGGCTGCCCCGTCCCGAAGATCTGCAAGACGGGCGCGGGCGCCGCGCTGCTGCGCGACCCGGAGCACGCCGCCGCGATCGTCGAGGCGATGGTCCGGGCGGTGGACATCCCCGTGACGGTGAAGATGCGCCGCGGGGTGACCCCGTCCGAGGCGCGCCCCGTCGAGTTCGCGAAGCGCTTCGAGCAGGCGGGCGCCGCCGCGCTCTGCGTCCACCCGCGCGCCGCGGCCGAGGAGTACGGCGGCACCGCCGACCACCGCATCACCGCCGAGGTGGTCGCGGCGGTCTCGGTGCCGGTCATCGCCAGCGGCGACGTCCACGGCGCCGACGACGCCCGCCGCGTGCTGGACGAGACGGGCTGCGCCGCGGTCGCCGTCGGCCGCGCCGCGCTCGGCAACCCGTGGGTGTTCGGCGACATCCTCCGCGGCGCCGACCGGCCGCGGCCGTCGCTGGCGCGAGGTGGTGGACGAGCTCGCCGCGTTCGCCGCCGACGCCCGCCTCGCCCTGGGCGACCAGCGCGCGACCGGGTATCTCCGCAAGTTCTATCCCTGGTACCTCGCCGGGTACCCGGTCACCGCGTCCGAGCTCTCGGCGCTGCTCACCCTCCCGACGGCGGAGGCGGCGATCGCCCGGCTCCGCGACCTCGCCGCGGCTCCTGCCGCGGCTTGATCACCGGACAGCGCGTCGCTACCCTGCCGGGCCGCCACGCGCCGAAACGAAGGACCTGCACATGGACCGCGAAGTCATCCTGACCGAAGAGGGGTACGCGAAGCTCACGGACGAGATCGAGTACCTGTCGACGACCAAGCGTCGCGAGGTCGCGGAGCGGATCAAGGAGGCGCGCGAGTTCGGCGACATCTCCGAGAACTCCGAGTACGACGACGCCAAGAACGAGCAGGCGCAGCTCGAGTACCGCATCCAGACGCTCGAGCAGAAGCTGCGCAACGCGCGCGTCGTCGACACCGAGCACGTCTCCACCGAGACGGTCTCCATCGGGGCCCGGGTGACGCTCAAGGACACCAAGAGCAAGGCCACCCGCGAGTACTCGATCGTGGGCTCCGCGGAGGCCGACCCGCGCAACCACCGCCTCTCCAACGAGAGCCCGGTGGGCAAGGCGCTGCTCGGCAAGAAGAAGGGCGAGAAGGTCACGATCCCCGCACCGCGCGGCGCGATCCACTACCAGATCGTGGACATCCAGGCTGGTGAGCACAACGGCTGACGCGGCCCCGCCGGAGGGCGGCCTCCCGGCGCTGATCGCGGAGCGCCGGGCGAAGGCGGACGCCCTCCGGGACGCCGGCGTCGACCCGTTCCCGCCCCGGTTCCCGGGGCGCGTCGAGATCGCGGACGTGCGCGCGGCGAACGAGGGCGCTGGCGGCGGGCGAGGAGTCCGGCGCGGCCGGTGCGCGTCGCGGGCCGCCTGGCTCGCGCGCCGCGGCCAGGGGAGGGTCGCGTTCCTGGACCTGGAGGACCGCAGCGGCCGGATCCAGATGTGGGCGTCGGTCGACCGCCTCGGCGAGGACGGCATGGCCGCGACCCTCGACCTCGACCTGGGGGACATCGTCGGCGCCGACGGCCCCGTCACGCGCACCCGCCGCGGCGAGCTCTCCGTGGCGGCCACCGGGGTGACGCTCCTGGCGAAGGCGCTGCGCCCGCCGCCGGACAAGCACGCCGGCGTCCGCGACCCCGAGATCCGGTTCCGCCAGCGCTACCTCGACCTGATGTCCGACCCGGACGCCCGGGCCGTGTTCATCACCCGGTCGAAGGCGATCGCGGCGGTGCGCCGCTTCCTGGACGACCGCGGGTTCGTCGAGGTCGAGACCCCGACGCTGCAGCCGATCTACGGCGGCGCCGCGGCGCGCCCGTTCGTGACGCACCACAACCGCTCGACCGCGACCTCTTCCTGCGGATCGCCACCGAGCTGTACCTCAAGCGGTGCATCGTCGGCGGGCTCGAGAAGGTCTACGAGCTGGGCAAGGACTTCCGCAACGAGGGCGTCAGCCACAAGCACAACCCCGAGTTCACGATGGTCGAGACCTACGAGGCCTACGCGGACTACCGGGACGTCATGGAGATGCTCGAGCAGATGGTCGCGGCGGTCGCCCGGGAGGCGACCGGCGGCACGACGGTGCCCTGGAAGGACGGCGAGATCGACTTCGCGCCGCCGTGGCGGCGGCTCGACTTCCGCGACGGCCTGGAGCGAGGCGAGCGGCATCGACGTCCGCGTCCACGCCGACGAGGCCGGCCTGCGCGCCGCGATGCGCGAGAAGGGCCTCGACGCCCCCGACGGCCAGCCGTGGGCGAAGCTCGTGGACGGCCTGCTGACCCAGAGCCTCGAGCCGACCCTGATCCAGCCGACGATCCTCCACGACTACCCCCTCGAGCTGTCGCCCGTTCGCGAAGCGGCGCCCCGACGACCCGGGGATCGTGGAGCGCTTCGAGGCCTTCGCCGGCGGCATGGAGATCGCGAACGCCTTCACGGAGCTCAACGACCCGGACGACCAGCGCGAGCGCTTCCGCATGGCCGCCGCCGACAGGAGGCCGGCGACGACGAGGCGCAGCCGATGGACGAGGACTTCCTCGCGTCGCTCGAGTACGGGATGCCGCCCACGGGCGGCCTGGGGATGGGGATCGACCGCCTGGTGATGCTCCTGACCGACCGGCACAGCATCCGCGAGGTCGTGCTCTTCCCGGCCATGCGCTCCTGGACGAGCCGCCGTTTGGGCGCCGCCGCCCCGGGGCACCCCCTCCGCAGGGGCAACCCACGGAGAGCGGGAGGAAACGGATGCGCAAGACCTTGTACGCAGCGCTCGGGATGATCACCTGGCGGATCGCGAAGCGGCAGGTGCGCAGGCGCGCCCAGAGGCTGCTTCCGGGCTGACCACCGGCCCGGTGGCCTCTGCTACTGTCCCCCGTCGTTCCGCAGGGCGACACGACGAGGGAGAGCATGGCGAAGCCCAGAGGCCGGGCGCGATCGAAGACGAAGGGACGCAAGGGCGGGGCACCCGCCCAGCGCAAGCGGCGTCCCCAGCTCTCGTCCGAGGAGATCGACTGGAAGAACTACCCGTCGCTGCGGCGTTTCGTCAGCGAGCGGGGCAAGATCCGGTCGCGCCGCATCACCGGCCTCTCCCGCCGCCAGCAGTCGCTCGTCGCGAAGGCGGTGAAGCGGGCCCGCACGATGGGCCTGCTGATCTACCCGGACCAGGACCGCAAGGTCCGGCACTAGCGGCACTCGGCGGCCCGGCCGGAATTCGGCCGGTTCCGCCGCCTCGCCCGACCCGCGGACGCCCGCCGGGCGGGCGTCCGACGGAGCGTCCATCATCCGAGGGGATGAGGGCCGCGATCCCGCGAGTTCAACCCCGTCGGACGGGGGGAACGGACGCCGTTTCCTGGACCCCCGACCACCCGCCGGGGGCGGGGGCCGGAGACGGGCCCCGTGCTAGCATCTGGGGACGCCGGGTGACCGGCGCGTCAGTCCGTTCTCCCCGTCGGCAGGCCCTGGAAGGGCGTCGCCGGCGGTTCCTGGCCCTCGACGTCCCGCACTCTCCAACGCCCGTGGTCCACCGCCGGCGCAGTTCGTCGCGTCTCCGGGTCCGGGTGAGCAGGAAGGGGAATCCCGATGTTCGAAAGGTTCACCGAGCGCGCGCGGCAGGTCGTCGTGCTTGCTCAGGAAGAGGCGCGCACCCTCAAGCACAACTACATCGGGACGGAGCACATCCTCCTGGGGCTCCTCCGCGAGGAGGAGGGCCTGGCGGCGCGCGTGCTCGAGGGCCTCGAGATCACGGTGGAGGAGGTCCGCGCCCAGGTGATCCGCATCGTCGGGTCCGGCGAGGAGGTCACCTCCGGCCAGATCCCGTTCACGCCGCGGGCCAAGAAGGTGCTGGAGCTGGCGCTGCGTGAGGCGCTCTCCCTCGGCCACAACTACATCGGCACGGAGCACATCCTGCTCGGCCTCGTGCGCGAGAACGAGGGCGTGGCCGCCCGCATCCTGGCCGACTTCGACGCCGACTCGGAGAAGATCCGCAACGAGATCATCCGGATGCTCTCCGGCCCCGGCCGCCGTCAGCAGGGCCAGGCCTCCGGCGGGCAGAGCGGCGACAAGAAGTCGAGCAAGCTGCTCGACCAGTTCGGCCGCAACCTCACCAAGCTCGCCGCGGAGGGCAAGCTGGACCCGGTCGTCGGCCGCCAGACCGAGATCGAGCGGGTCATGCAGATCCTCTCGCGCCGCACCAAGAACAACCCGGTCCTGATCGGCGAGCCCGGCGTGGGCAAGACCGCCGTCATCGAGGGCCTGGCCCAGCGCATCGCCTCCAACGAGGTCCCCGAGCTGCTGCGCAACAAGCAGATCTACACCCTCGACCTCGCGGCCCTCGTCGCCGGCTCCAAGTACCGCGGCGAGTTCGAGGAGCGCCTGAAGAAGGTGATGAAGGAGATCACCCAGCGCGGCGACATCATCCTGTTCATCGACGAGCTCCACAATCTCGTCGGCGCGGGTGCCGCGGAGGGCGCGATCGACGCCGCCTCCATCCTCAAGCCGGCCCTCGCCCGCGGGGAGCTGCAGACGGTGGGCGCGACGACGCTCGACGAGTACCGCAAGTACCTCGAGCGCGACTCCGCGCTGGAGCGGCGCTTCCAGAAGATCCAGGTGGACGAGCCCTCGCAGGAGGAGACCGAGCAGATCCTGCGCGGCCTCCGCGACCGCTACGAGGCGCACCACCGGGTCACGATCACCGACGAGGCGCTCGCCGCGGCCGCCAACCTGGCCGACCGCTACATCGCCGACCGCTTCCTGCCGGACAAGGCCATCGACCTCATCGACGAGGCGTCGTCGCGGATGCGCATCCGCACCATGACCGCGCCGCCCACCTACCGGGAGCTCGAGGAGGAGATCGACCAGGTCCGGAAGGAGAAGGAAGCGGCCATCGAGGCGCAGGAGTTCGAGAAGGCGGCCAACCTCCGCGACAAGGAGCGGCGCCTCACGAACAAGAAGCGCGAGCTCGAGGAGCAGTGGAAGAGCGACGAGGGCGGCCCGCGGGCCTCCATCGGCGAGGAGGAGATCGCCGACATCGTCTCGATGTGGACCGGCATCCCGGTGTTCAAGCTCACCGAGGCCGAGACGCAGAAGCTGCTGCGGATGGAGGAGGAGCTCCACAAGCGCGTCATCGGGCAGCAGCAGGCGATCACGGCCGTCTCCCGCGCGATCCGCCGTGCGCGCGCCGGCATCAAGGACCCCAAGCGGCCCTCGGGCTCGTTCATCTTCCTCGGCCCCTCGGGCGTCGGGAAGACCGAGCTCGCGCGGACCCTGGCCGAGTTCCTGTTCGGCGACGAGAGCGCCCTCATCCAGGTCAACATGTCCGAGTACATGGAGAAGCACGCGGTGTCGCGGCTGGTGGGCTCGCCCCCCGGCTACATCGGGTACGACGAGGGCGGCCAGCTCACCGAGCAGGTCCGCCGCAAGCCGTACTCGGTGATCCTGCTCGACGAGGTCGAGAAGGCGCACCCGGAGGTCTTCAACATCCTCCTCCAGATCCTGGAGGACGGCCGGCTCACCGACGCCCAGGGGCGCTCGGTGGACTTCCGCAACGCGATCCTGATCATGACCTCGAACATCGGCGCGGCCACCATCTCGCGCAACACGCCGCTCGGTTTCTCCGTCACGGACGAGACCGGCCTGTCCTACGACGACATGAAGTCGCGGATCATGGGCGAGCTGAAGCGGGTGTTCCGTCCCGAGCTGATCAACCGCATCGACGAGATCATCGTGTTCCACAAGCTCACCAAGGAGGAGATCACCGAGATCGTCGATCTGCTCCTGGTGCGCCTGCAGACGCAGATGAAGGAGCACGGCCTGGCCCTGCGCCTCACGGACGAGGCGAAGGACCTGCTCGTGGAGCAGGGCTACGACCCCACGATGGGCGCCCGTCCGCTCCGCCGCGCCATCCAGCGCCTGATCGAGGACCCGCTGTCGGACCGCCTGCTCTCGGGCGGCTTCCCGGAGGGCGGCTCGGTCGTGGTGGACCGCGACGGGGAGGACATGAAGCTCATCGTCCACGAGGCCGAGCCCCAGCCCGAGACCGTCGGCGCCGCCGCCGGTGCGTCCACCGAGGAGCCCGGCTCCGGATCGAGCGAGTCGTAATCCCTCCCCAGGGGACTCGCGTGGCGCCCTCGCGCGCCAGGATGGTCTATTCGTGTGGGGCCTGCGGAGCGCAGGCCCCACGGTGGGTCGGGCGATGTCCGACCTGCGGTGAGTGGGGGACCGTGGCCGAGCAGGCCGCGCCGTCCCCGGCCCGGGCCCGCGCGCCGCTCGGCCCGGTGCCCGTGGTCACCCGCCTCTCCGAGCTCACCGACGACGCGCCCGCCCGGCTGGCGACGGACATCGCCGAGCTCGACCGCGTCCTCGGCGGCGGCATGGTCCCCGGGTCGCTCGTGCTGCTCGGCGGCGAGCCGGGGATCGGCAAGAGCACGCTGGTGCTGCAGGCCCTCGCGGGCCTCGCCGCCGCCGGCGTCCCCGCCATGCTCGTGACCGGCGAGGAGTCGCCGGTGCAGGTGCGCGGCCGCGCCGAGCGCCTCGACGCCGACTGCGGCCCCATCCAGGTGCTGGCCGAGACGCGCCTCGAGTCGGTGCTCGCCGCGGTGGAGGCCCATCGCCCCGCCGTGTGCGCGATCGACTCGGTGCAGACGCTGTACTCCGACGCCGTGGAGGGCGCGCCGGGCGCGCCGAACCAGGTGCGCGCCGTCACCGTCGAGCTCATGCGCCTCGCCAAGGAGCGCGGCGTCACCGTCCTGCTCGTGGGGCAGGTGACGAAGGACGGCGGCCTCGCCGGCCCGCGCACCCTCGAGCACCTGGTCGACTGCGTCCTCTCCTTCGAGGGCGACGACCTCCGCGCGCAGCGCGTCCTGCGCGCCACCAAGAACCGCTTCGGCTCCACCAACGAGACCGGCCTGTTCGAGATGCGCCAGGCCGGCCTGGTGTCGGTCGAGGACCCCACCCGCCTCTACCTGGCCGAGGCCGGGGAGCGGGTGGGCTCGTGCGTCTTCCCGGCGATCGAGGGCAGCCGCGCCCTGCTGGTCGAGGTGCAGGCCCTCGTCGGCCACACCGAGGTGGTCCCGCCGCGCCGCGTCGCGATCGGGGTCGACCGGACGCGGCTCGCCCAGGTCATCGCCGTCCTGTCGCGTCACGCCGGGGTGCGCCTCGGCGACCAGGACGTGTTCGTCAGCGTGGCGGGCGGAGCCCGCGCGCTCGACCCCGCCGCGGACCTCGCGATGGCGCTCGCCGTCACGAGCGCCCACCGGGGGGTCCCCCTCGCCGCGGGCACCGTGGCGTTCGGGGAGCTCGGTCTGACGGGCGCGGTGCGCCCGGCGGGTCACGGGGCCCGGCGGCTCGCCGCCGCCGCCGCCCACGGCATGGACGCCGCGATCACGCCTCCCGCGGAGGTCGACGCCGAGCCGGGTTCCCCGGCGCCGCGCGCCCGCCACCGCGTCCCCGGGGTCCGGGAGGCCCTGGAGGCGGCGTTCTGACATGAGCGGACGGGGCCCTGCAAATGACGAGTGAGGGGGAGCGGTTGTTGTACGAGGTCGGCGACAAGGTCGTCTATCCGCACCACGGTGCGGGGAAGATCATCAAGAAGGAACTGAAGGAGATCCTCGGATCTCGCCGCGAGTACCTCACGATCCAGATCCTCTACAACGACATGACGGTCATGGTCCCCTGTGAGAACGCCGAGGCCGCGGGCCTGCGCAAGGTGATCGACGAAGAGGTCGTCAACGAGGTCCTGGCCGTCCTGAAGGACGACGGCACCCAGATGCCCAAGAACTGGAACCGCCGCTTCAAGCACAACCGCGACAAGATCAAGACCGGTGACATCTTCGAGCTGGCCGAGGTGGTCCGGAACCTGTCGATCCGCGACCTCGACAAGGGCCTCTCCACCGGTGAGAAGCAGATGTTCGGCCGGGCCAAGAAGATCCTCGCCAGCGAGCTGATGTACGCCCGCGACATGGAGGAGCAGGAGGCGATCGACTTCCTGGAGCAGCTCCTCGAGGACATCGGCTCGAGCCGCGATGGCGCGAAGTCGGGCGCTCGCGAGGCGGAGGCATTGGTCGACTAGCCGGGCGTCCGGCTACCGTTACGCAAGGGGGCGAACGAGGGGCCACAGGGAAAGGGATCCAGGGGGGATGAGCGAGGTCACGCCAGGTCACCGGCCGCGGGGAGCGCTGCCGCCGTGCTGATCGTGGTGAGCCGGATCGTCCTGGCCGTCATCGGCGGGCTCAGCGCCTACCAGGCCGCCGCCGCCCTGCCCCTGGACGACTGGTTCTCGACCCCTTGGCGGTACGGCGCGTGGGCGGCGATCGTCGTCGCCGGGGTGCTCGTCGGGCTCCTGCTCGGCGGGCTCCTGGGCCGTCTCCTCCGCGACCGCATGCGGGCGATCGACCGGGCGGCCGACCGGCGGTCCGCCGCGGAGCTCATCGTCGGCGCGCTCGGCCTGGTGGTGGGGCTCGTCGCCGCCGCCCTCGCCGGCGTCGCCGTCGCGCAGCTCCCGATCATCGGGCCGTACCTGCTCCTGCCGGTCGTCCTGGTGGTCGCCTACGTGTTCAGCCGCGTCGCGGCGCGCAAGCACGTGGACATCCTCCGGCTCGTGGGCATCCGCTCCCGCGGCGCCGGCGACCGCTCCGCCACCCGCCTGATCGACACCAGCGCGATCATCGACGGCCGGCTGGTGGACGTGCTCCGCACCCGCTTCCTCTCGGGTTCGATCGTGATCCCCGACTTCGTGCTGGAGGAGCTCCAGAAGGTCGCCGACTCGGCCGACGCCCTCAAGCGGGCCCGCGGCCGCCGCGGCCTGGAGATCGTGGAGGAGCTGAAGTCGGCCGCCAACGGCGGGTTCTCGGTGCGGCCCGGCGGCGACATGGAGGGCGTGGAGGGCGTCGACGCCAAGCTGGTGCGGATGGCGCAGGAGGTGGGCGGCTCGATCGTCACCACCGACTACAACCTCAACAAGGTCGCCCAGATCCAGGGCGTCGAGGTGCTGAACGTCAACGAGCTGGCCAACGCCCTCAAGCCGGCCGTGCTGCCCGGGGAGCCGCTCACCGTGAAGATCATCCGCGAGGGCCGCGAGTACGACCAGGGCGTCGCCTACCTCCAGGACGGCACGATGATCGTCGTCGAGGGCGGCCGCGGCTCGGTGGGGCAGGAGGTGACGGTGGAGGTCACCAGCGTCCTGCAGAGCCCCTCGGGGAAGATGATCTTCACCAAGATGCCCGCCGGCCAGGCGTAGGTCCGGCCCGGGTCAGTCCCGGGCGCCCACCAGCCACTCCGCGAGCCCCACCCCGGCGAAGGGGTCCCCGGCGGGCACCCCCTCGTGCTTCGTGAAGGCGTAGACGGGGCGGTCGGCCGCCTCGTGCTCCAGCAGGTCGCGCCACGCGGCGCGGGCCTCGGGCTCGTAGTGCTCCGCGCGCATGCGGACGTAGGCGAGCCGGCCCTCCGGCAGGCGGGGCAGCACCGCCCCGGTCGTCTCGCCGACGCACACCGTGCCGCCGGCCTCGGCGATGCGGGCCTCCACGACGGTGTCGAGCCACGACTCGTGGCGGAACTCGACGGCGAACGGCAGGTCCGGTGGCAGGCAGGCCAGGAACTCGCCCAGCGCGCCGTCGTCGCGCTCCCGCGCCGGCGGGAACTGGAACAGCACCGCGCCGAGGCGGTCGCCGAGCGGGGCGAGCGACGCGAGGAACCCCTCCAGGAACGCCGCCCCGCCCGCGTGGGGCGGCAGCGACCGCACGTGGGTCAGGCGGCGGTGGGCCTTCGCCGCGAAGCGGAACCCGTCCGGGACGTCCGCCGCCCAGCGGGCCACCGCCTCGGGCGACTGGACCTTGTAGTGGGTCGCGTTGATCTCGCACGCGCCGAGCACCGAGGCGTAGTGCGCCAGGAAGCGCGACTGCGGCATGCCCGCCGGGTAGAAGCCGGGGCGCCACTCCGGGTACGCCCACCCGGAGGTGCCGACGTACAGGCTCACCCCCGCCGGCCGTCCCCGCCCGCGGCGCGGCCCGCGCGCCACGCGTCGAACCGCCGGTCCACCTCGCGCAGCGGCAGCTCGTCGAGCAGGTCGCGCTCCTCCGGCGCCAGGGTGCGCAGCCAGCGGTCGCGCAGCAGGATCTGCTCCCTGGTCGGCGGCGTCGGCGGCGTGGGGGTGGTGGTCATCACTCCTGACATGATTCGGCCGCGCGCCGGGATTCGGTCGGAACGCGCGCTGATGGGAGAGGAAATGCCCACGCCAACGGTAGCGATCGTCGTGGCCGCGGGCGCCGGCGTCCGCATGGGCACGCCGGTGCCGAAGGCGCTGATGCCCCTCGCCGGACGGCCGATGCTGGCGTGGAGCCTCGAGGCGCTCCGGTCGTGCGACGACGTCCGGGCGATCGTGGTGGTCGCGCCCCCGGGGCTCGAGGCGCAGGTGGCCGAGGTGGCCGGCGCGGGCGCGGCGGTCGTGCCCGGCGGCGACAGCCGCGCCGAGTCGGTGCGCGAGGGCCTGCGCGCCGCGCCGGCGGGCGCGGGGCTGGTGCTGGTGCACGACGCCGCCCGCCCGCTCGTGACCCCCGAGCTGATCCAGGCGGTGCTGGACGGGGTCCACGGCGCCGACGGCGCGATCGCCGCCACCCCCGCCGCCGACACGTTGAAGCGCGCCGGCGAGGGCGGCCTGATCGAGGGCACCGTCCCCCGGCAGGGCCTGTGGGCCGCCCAGACCCCGCAGGCATTCCACCTGTTCGACCCTCCTCGACGCGGTCGAGGCGGCCGAGGAGGACGGCAGGCTCGGCGCGGCGACCGACTGCGCGTCGCTGGTCGAGGCGCGGGGCCGGCACGTGCGCCTGGTGGAGTCGCGCGCCCCCAACCTGAAGGTCACCACCCCCGCGGACGCGATCCTCGCCGAGGCCCTTCTCACCTCCCGCTAAGTGTCCCGCTCCGGGGGATTCGTATGGGATTCCCGAGCGAATCCCCCGCCGGGCAAGGACGAAGATCCGGCGCAATATCGGTCATATTGCGCCGGTCGAGGACGCCGCCCGGCGATGGGATGCAGCCGGGAATCGCCACGCATTCCCCGGCGCGGGACACTAGGATCCGCCGTCGTGCTGACGGACTACCACATGCACCTCCAGCCCGACGGCGTGGAGCCGCGGGAGCGCCAGGCGGAGGGGTGGGAGGCCGAGGGCGGGCACCTCTCCAGCGGATGGATCGGCCGCTACGTGGCCCGGGCCCGGGCCCGGGCGGTCGGGGAGATCGCGATCACCGAGCACGTGTACCGCTTCGCCGAGGCGCACGCGTGGCTCGACGACCCGTTCTGGCGGGAGGAGTCCACCGAGGACGCCGATGCGTACTGCGACGCGATCGTCGCGGCGCGCGAGGAGGCGGGCCTGCCGGTGCTGGTGGGCGTCGAGATGGACTGGCTGGCCGACCGCACCGCGGAGATCGCCGCGTTCCTCGACGGGCGGCCCTTCGACGTCGTGCTGGGCTCGGTCCACTTCATCGACGGCCGGGCGATCGACGACCCCACCGCCGACGACCGCGACTGGCTCCCCGTGGAGGAGCTGTGGACCGCGCTACCTCGAGCAGCTCACCGCCGCCGCCGGCTCCGGGCTCTACGACGTGATGTCCCACCCCGACCTGCCGAAGGTGTTCGGCCGCCGCATCCCGGCGCACCTCGACCGGCTGCTCGACGACGCGGTCGCCGCGATCGCCGACGCCGGCGTGGCCGTGGAGTGCTCGTCGGCGGGGCTCCGCAAGCCGGTGGCCGAGCTCTACCCCGAGCCGGGGCTGCTGGCGCGCTTCCGGCGGGCCGGGGTGCCGGTCACGCTGTCGAGCGACGCCCACGCGCCGCAGGACGTGGCGCGCGACTTCGCCACGGCCGTCGCCGCGCTGCGCGGGGCGGGCTACGAGACCATCACGCGCTTCTCGCGGCGCGAGCCGTCCCAGGTGTCCCTCCGATGGGACTGAGGGTGGGCTCCGGCATCGACGCCCACCGCTTCGGGCCCGGCCGTCCGCTGATGCTCGGGACGATCGAGGTGGACCACCCCGAGGGGCTGGTCGGCCACTCGGACGGCGACGTCGTGGCGCACGCGGTCTGCGACGCGCTCCTGGCGGCGGCGGGGGAGCCGGACATCGGCGCCCTGTTCCCGTCCGGCGCGGCCGAGTGGGAGGGCGTGTCCGGCGCCCGGATGCTCGAGGTGGTCCGCGACCGCGTCCGCGCCGCCGGGTTCGCCCCGGTCAACGCCCACGCCGTCGTCCTGTGCGAGCGCCCGCGCGTGTCGCCCCACCGCGCCGCCATGGAGGCTGCGCTCACGGGCATCCTCGGCGCGCCCGCCACGGTCCACGCCACCACCACGGACGGGCTCGGCGCGCTCGGCCGGGGCGAGGGGATCGCCTGCCACGCGACCGCGCTGCTGGAGACCGCATGAGCGACGACACGGGCGTCCGCCTGCACTCCACGCTCACCAAGCGCAGGGAGCCGCTCGCGCCCGGCCCCGACGGCACGGTCGGCATCTACGTCTGCGGCCCCACGGTCTACGGCCGCATCCACATCGGCAACGCGCGGCCGTTCGTCGTGTTCATGGTCCTGAAGCGCTACCTGGAGCGGCGCGGCACCCGCGTGCGCCTGGTCTCGAACCTGACGGACGTCAACGACAAGATCTACGACGCCGCGACGGCCGAGGGCGTGACGAGCGCGGAGCTCGCGAAGCGCTACGGCGACGCCTACATCGCCGACACCGACCGGCTGGGGCTGGGGCGGCCGGACGCCGAGCCCCTGGTCACGGAGACGATCCCCGAGATCATCGCCCTGATCGCCGACCTGGTGGACGCCGGGCTCGCCTACGCCGCCGACGGCGACGTCTACTACCGGGTGGAGCGCTTCCCCGGCTACGGCCGCCTGTCCGGCCGGCGCCTGGACGAGATGATCTCCACCGACCCGGGCACCGGAAAGGAGTCGCCCCTCGACTTCGCCCTGTGGAAGGGCACGAAGGAGGGGGAGGACACCTCGTGGGACTCCCCGTGGGGGCCGGGGCGCCCGGGCTGGCACATCGAGTGCTCGGCGATGGCGGAGAAGGCCCTCGGCCACGGCTTCGCGGTCCACGGCGGCGGCATCGACCTGGTCTTCCCGCACCACGAGAACGAGATCGCCCAGTCCGAGGGCGCCCGCGGCGGCGAGATGGCCCGCATCTGGATGCACAACGAGATGCTCGAGCTCGGCGACGAGAAGATGAGCAAGAGCCTCGGCAACATCGCGCCGCTCTCCGAGGTGCTCGACCGCTGGCCCGCCGAGACGGTCATCGCGTTCTTCCTGACCAGCCACTACCGGTCGAAGCTGCCGTTCACGGAGGAGCGGATGGCCCAGGCCCAGGCGGTCGTGGACCGGCTGGCCAACGCGCTGCGGACGCTGGACGAGGCGGTCGGCTCCCGGCCGGAGGAGGGCCACGACCCCGACCTGTCGCGGACGATCGTCGAGGGGCGCGACCAGTTCTTCCGGGCCCTCGACGACGACTTCGGCACCCCCGAGGCCTTCGCCGCCCTCTTCGAGATGGTGCGCGGCACCAACCGCGCCGCGGCGGCGGGGACGGCGGGGGCCGCCCAGCTGCGCGAGGCGCGCCACGAGCTGTCCGAGCTGCTCGACCTGCTGGGCCTCGGCCGGATCGGGGTCGCGGCGGCCGGCGACGCGGCGCCCGACGAGGTGATGGCGCTCGTCCAGCAGCGGCAGCAGGCGCGCGAGGCGCGCGACTTCGCCCGCGCCGACGAGCTCCGGGACCGCATCCGCGGCCTCGGCTGGGAGGTCACCGACACCGCCGGGGGCCCGCGGGTCGCGCGGGGATGAGCCGGTCCGCCCGGGGGTCCGCCCCGGACGACGGGCGCGAGGCGGTCTACGGCCGCAACCCGGTGCGCGAGCTGCTCGCGGCGGGACGGCGGGAGGTCCACGAGGTCCACGCCCTGCCCGGGCTGGCGGGGGAGCCCTGGCTGGCGGGCGTCGTGGTGCGCGAGGCGACGCGCGACCGCCTGGCGCGGCTTGCCGGCACCGGCGACCACCAGGGCGTCGTGGCGCTCGCCGGCCCGTACCCGTACGTGGAGCCGCGCGACCTGCTGGAGCTCCCCGGCCCCCTGGTGTGCCTGGACGGCGCGCAGGACCCGCGCAACCTCGGCGCGATCGCGCGGACGGCCGAGGCGGTCGGCGCCGCGGGCATCGCGATCCCCCGCCGGGGCAGCCCGGGCGTCACGCCGGTGGTGGTCAAGGCGTCGGCCGGCGCGGTGGAGCATCTGGCGGTCGCGCAGGTCGGCAGCATGGCGGCGTTCGTGCACGACGCGCGGGCGGGCGGCGAGCGCCCCGCGATCGGGGCCGAGCCGGAGGGCGGGGAGGACTACCGGGCGGTGCCGTGGCGGGCGGACGCGGTGCTGGTGATGGGCGCCGAGGGCGCCGGCCTGCGCCCCTCGGTGGCGGCGGTCTGCGACCACCTGGTGCGCATCCCGATGGCCGGCCGGGTGGCGTCGCTGAACATCTCCGTGGCCGCGGCGATCCTGCTCTTCGAGACATATCGCACAACGAATTGACGCAATTTGCGTACATGTCGCGTTGACGTTGGTGCTGGGAGCAAGTAGAAATGCCGCCATTCGCTCCCTTCAACGCTTGAGTTCAACCTGAGACTTCAGGATGGGCCGAGAGGAAACCGCATGAGCATCGCGCTTTCACGAGCACAGGCCGCTTCACGAGGGCGCGGTGATCGCTCCGAGACCGGTCACCCTCAACCTTGGATAGAGGTCCAGGATCGGGCCCTGATCACCCGGGCCAGGGCCGGTGACGCGGCGGCCATGGACCGCCTGATCGAGCGATATCGCGGATTCGTGCGGATGAAGGCCTCCGCGTACTTCCTCGCCGGGGGCGAGAGCGAGGACCTGGTGCAGGAGGGCCTCATCGGCTTCTTCAAGGCCGTGCGCGACTACCGCGTCGATCGCGAGGCCTCGTTCCGGTCGTTCGCCGAGCTGTGCGTCACGCGCCAGATCATCACGGCGATCAAGACCGCCGCACGCAACAAGCACTCGCCGCTCAACACCTACGTCTCGTTCAGCCACTCCCGGGCCGGCGCCAGCGGCGACCAGGAGATGTCCCTGGCCGAGGTGCTCCCGGGCGACCCGGTCGTCGACCCGGTCGTCCAGGTCATCTCCTCCGAGGAGCTGAAGAGCCTCGTCGCCTGCCTGGGCGAGTCGCTGTCGGACCTCGAGAGCGGCGTGCTCACCATGTACCTGGAGGGGCGCTCCTACGAGGAGATCGCCGCCCGCATGGACTGCACCCCGAAGACGGTTGAACAACGCGCTCCAGCGCGTGAAGCGCAAGGTGCTCACCCACCTCCGCTCCCGGGAAGTGCTCGACCTCCGCTGATCCGGGCTACAGCAGGCCGGCCGTGACGTCGTAGGTGCCGCCGGCGCCCTCGACGACGACCAGGAACGGCGCGTCCGCCGTCCGTGTCTCGACGTAGACGGTGCCGTCGCCGCGGATGACCGCGGCGGCGCCGGGCAGCGCCACGCGCGTCCTCGCGCGCCGCGCCGTCCCGCGGATCGTCACCTCCACCCACATGTGGGCGGCCCCGGCCGGCGGGGTGGCGAGATCCTCCGGCCGCAGGAAGTCCCGATCACCGGCGGCGCACAGCGTGTGCCCGGTCGACCTGACCCACCGCGCGCCGCCGGCCGCGAGCGCGTACGGGTGGTCGCCGCCGTCGCCCTCGGCGTCGACGCAGGCCGCGCCCGCGTCGTCGTTCACGATGGTCCCCGTCGCCGTCCCCTGCCCGATCGAGGCCCCGGACGGCTCCGCGAGATCGACGGAGAGCGTCTCGTCGAGCTCCGGGAAGCGCCTCGCCCGCGATCGGGACGGCGATCTCCGCGCTCGTCCGCCCCGCCGGGATCGTCACCGTGCCGCCGGCGGGGAGCAGGTCGTTCTCGCTGCCGTAGATCGCCGTGCCCGGGCGCGTGCTCCAGCCGACCACCACGTCCTGCGGCGACGTGGCCGACAGCCGCACCGGGAACACCAGCCCGGTGGTCCCAGCGTCGCCCTCGAGGACGGCCGCGTCGTCCACCGAGACGGTCGGCGGCGGCCGGTCGTCGTCCAGGATGGTCGCGACCGCCTCCGCGCGTTCGACCCGCGCGCCCTCCGCGCCGGTGATCGCGACGGCGAACGTCTCGTCGGGCTCGGCGTCCCGATCGGCGACGACCGGGACCGCCACCGTCGCGGAGTCCGCTCCCCCGGGGATGTGGACCTCGGCCTCGGTCGCGACGTAGTCGTCCCCGACGACGGCGGTGCCGTCGGCCGTCGCGAGGCGAACCGTCACGCCGGCGGGATCCGCGGGCGCAGAGAGACGGAGGTGAATCTCGAGCGCCGTCGTCCCCCCGTCCGAGCCCTCGAGGCTCCGCCCGTCGAGGAGCGACACGGCCGGCAGCGGCTCGAAGGGCGTCACGGTCGCCGTGAAGTCGGCGGAGCCCTCGTTCCCCCTCGCGTCGGTCGCGCGGCACGACACGGTCGTCGCGCCCACCGGGAGGGTCGTGCCCGAGGCCGGGGTGCACGCGACCGCGACGGTCCCGTCGACGGCGTCGGAGGCGGAGGCGTCGAAGGTGAGGTCGGCGCCCGAGTCCGAGGTGGCCGCGACGGTCAGGTCGCCGGGGGTGGTGATCGACGGCGGCGTCCTGTCGGCGACCTCGATGTCGAAGGAGCCCTCTGCGCCGTTGCCGGCCCGGTCGCGGGCCGAGCAGTCCACCGTGGTGCGGCCGAGGGGGAGCACCCTGCCGCTCTCGGGCGTGCAGCGGACGGCGACGGGGCCGTCGACGAGGTCCGTGGCGGACGCTCCGTAGGTCACGACCGCCCCATCCGGTCCCGTCGCCTCGCGCGTCAGCGCCGCCGGCAGGTCGAGCGCCGGCGCGGTGGTGTCGCGCACGTGCACGGGGAAGGAGCCGGCGGCGACGTTCCCTGCGGCGTCGGACCCCGAGCACTCCACGATCGTGGTCCCGAGCGGGAAGGCGGCTCCCTGCGCGGGGGTGCAGCCCACGGGGGTCGCGCCGTCAACCGCGTCGGCGGCCGACGCGTCGTAGGCGACCTCGGCGCCATCGGCGCCGGTCGCCTCGGCGACCACCTCGACCGGGAGGTCGAGCACCGGCGGGGTGGTGTCGGCCTCGTCCGTCACGGTCAGGAGCCCGAGCCGCTCCGGCTCGAAGGCGAGTCCCTCGCCGCTCCCGGCGCCGTCGGTGTCGCAGTAGGTGAAGCTCTCGCCGCCGTCGAGGCTGAAGCGGTACGCGTAGGCGTACTCGCCGGGGGTGCCGGGCGCCGTGAGCGCAGCCTCGTACTCGTCCTCGTCGGCGGCCTGGAGGCCGTAGGCGGCATCGACGAACTCCCAGCCGGGTTCCATCCGGGGATCCGAGCCGGCGGGGCCCAGCCCCAGCTGGGCGACGACCTCGGGCGCCGGGCCGGGGGCCTCCGTGAGCTTCGCCTCGTAGAGGCGCGCGCGGACGGGGAGCGCCTGCAGGCCCGCGGCGATCGATTGGGCGGCGGGGAACCGGATCGCGCAGGCGTCCGCCTCGAGCGGGTCGCCGGTCCCGTTCAGCGCCGGCGGGTCGACCGGCGCCTCGAGCGCGGCGGCCGGCAGCGCGACCACGAGCGCGGCCAAGGCGCCGAGGGCGAGCCCGGCCCACCGGGAACGTCGGGCATCCACGGACATCCCTCACTGCATCGGATCGCGCCTCGCAGAGCGTGAGCCTCAGCCGATCCGGAACCCCCGCAGACCCTCCGGGTCCTCGGCCTGGGCCTCGATGCGCTCGACGACCGCGTCGGGCGGTCCCTCGGCGGCGAATGCGACCAGTGCGGCGACGGACGGGGCAGGCCCCTCGAAGACGGCCTCCACGGTGCCGTCGTCGCGGTTGACGGCCCATCCGGCGACGCCGTGGGCGTCCGCGAGCAGGCGGGTGCTGTCGCGGAAGAAGACGCCCTGGACCTTCCCGTGGACCACGACCCGCCGCCGGATCGTCCTCACGGGGTGCAGTGCGCGGCGCCGTCCGCCACGAGGGCGTCGATGTCGCCGTCGGCGAGGCCCAGCTCCAGC
Organism: Miltoncostaeaceae bacterium; assembly: GCA_963749475.1. Lineage (GTDB taxonomy): Bacteria > Actinomycetota > Thermoleophilia > Miltoncostaeales > Miltoncostaeaceae > Miltoncostaea. The sequence continues at coordinate 274,776 of CAVVMP010000006.1, read as the reverse complement.
AGCACCTCGCGGGTGTCGGCGCCCAGGTGGCGGCCGGCGAAGCGGATCGCGCCCGGGCTGTCGGAGAGCCGGACGACGGGGGCGGTCATGACCATGTCGCCCACCTCGTCGTCGGTCACGCGCTCCAGGAGGCCCTCGGCCCAGGCCTGCTCGTCGTCGAACAGGTCGTCGCGCTCGCGGACGGGGGCGGCGGGGACGCCCGCCGCGGCCAGGGCGTCGTCCCACTCGGCGGTGGTGCGGCCGGCGAAGGCGGGGGCGAACAGCTCCACGAGCTCCGCCTCCCGGGTCACGCGGGCGGCGCGGTCGTCCCACGGCGGGCGCTCCAGCAGCCCCGGCATGCCGACGGCCTCGCAGAAGCGGGCGGCGAGCCGCTCGGCGTAGGCGGCCACGGCGATCCACCCGTCGGCGGTCCGGTACGCCCGGTAGAAGGCCCGCGAGAAGGTGGGGGTGCCGTGGCGCGGCAGCGACTCGACGCGCACCAGCGAGTGGGCGTTCAGGGCCACGGCGCTGCCCATGATCGACGCGTCCACCCGCTGGCCCCGCCTCGTGCGGCCGCGGTCGATCAGGGCCGCGAGGATGGCCGTGCACGCCAGCAGCGGGAGCGCGGTGTCGTTGATCGGGATCGGTGAGCCGGCCGGCGGGCGCTCGGGGGTGGCGGCGCCGGGCGGCATGAAGCCGCCGAGGGCCTCGCCGAGCAGGTCGTAGCCGGGGCGCCCGCCGCGCGGCCCCTCCGTGCCGAACGCCGACAGCGCGCAGTAGACCAGCCCGGGGTTGAGCCGCTGGGCGTCCTCCCAGCCGAAGCCGAGCTTCTCCGGCACGCCCGGGCGCATGTTGGTCACGAGGACGTCGGCCCGGGCGATCAGGGCGTGGAGCACGTCGCGGGCCGCGGGCTTCGTCAGGTCCAGGCAGACCGCGCGCTTGTTGCGGTTCGCCTGCATGTGGTGGCGGCTGCGGTCGGGCTGCCCCGGCATGCGCTCGTGGCGCCGCCACTCGTCCCCCGACGGGCGCTCCACCTTGACCACGTCGGCGCCCAGATCGCCGAGGTGCATGGTCGTGAGCGGGCCGGCCAGGTTGTGCGACAGGTCCAGGACCCGCAGGCCGGTGAGCGGGGGTGGGCTCACGGCCCGATGCTATCCTCGGCGGGTTCGCACGACGCGCGCGAGGAGCCGCGAATGGGCATGATGGGGCGCTTCACGATGATCGTCAAGGCCAAGGCCAACAAGGCCCTGGACAAGGCCGAGGACCCGCGCGAGACCCTCGACTACTCGTACGAGAAGCAGCTCGAGCTGCTCCAGAAGGTCCGCCGCGGCGTCGCCGACGTCGCCACCAGCAAGAAGCGGCTGGAGCTCCAGTCGGCGAAGCTCGAGCAGAGCGTCGAGAAGCTCGACGGCCAGGCGCGGATGGCGCTGCAGCAGAACCGCGAGGACCTGGCCCGCGTCGCCCTCGAGCGCAAGAAGGGCGTCCAGCTCCAGCTCCAGGGGCTCGACGAGCAGCGCGCCCAGCTCCAGGCCGAGCAGGACAAGCTCGTGCTCGCCGAGCAGCGCCTCACCACCAAGGTGGAGGCGTTCCGGACGCGCAAGGAGACGATCAAGGCCCAGTACACGGCTGCGGAGGCCCAGGCCAAGATCGGCGAGGCGTTCTCCGGCGTGTCGGAGGAGATGGCCGACGTCGGCATGGCGATGGAGCGCGCCGAGGGCAAGGTGGAGACCATGCGGGCCCGCGCCGGCGCCATCGACGAGCTGCTCGAGTCCGGCGCGCTGACCGACGTGAGCGACGGCCGCGACTCCATCGACCGCGAGCTCGAGAAGCTGTCGCTGTCGACCGGCGTCGACGACGAGCTCGCGCGCCTCAAGGCCGAGATCGGCCCGGGCGACCAGCCGGCCGGCCGGATCGGCGACGGCGAGCAGAAGTGATCGTCCGGATCCTCGGCGAAGGCCAGTTCCGGCTCGACGAGCAGGCCTTCGAGGCGGTTCACGCGATCGACGACCGGGTCCAGGCGGCAGCCGACGCCGACGACGACGCGGCGTTCCGCCAGGCGCTCGGCGAGCTGCTCGACGTGGTCACCGACCGCGGGCAGCCCCTGCCGGCCGACGAGCTGCACCCCTCCGACGCGATCGTCCCGGGGCACGGCACCACCCTCGCCGAGGCGCGCGAGCTGCTCTCGGCCGAGGGCCTCATCCCCGGCTGACGGGGGCCTCCCAGACGGGGTACCAGCGCTCGAGCTCCGGCTCCACGGCCAGCTCGCGCTCCAGCAGTCCCTTGATCCGCAGCTCCAGCGTCGTGTCGCGGGCGCGCCCCTCCCGGGGGGCGAACGGGTAGAACCGGCCGCGCTTGTAGGCGTAGACGAGCTCCAGCCGGCCGGGCGGGCCGTCGAAGCCGAACACCGCGCACAGGAGGCGCTCCGAGAAGCCGCGGTCCTCGAGGGAGCGGCTGATCACGTGGCTGGTGGTGGCCTGGTCCTCCACGTCGGGGTCGTGGATCACGATCCAGCTGAAGCCGAACTCGTCGGCGGCGCGGGAGATGGTGGTGCCGGCCTCGGCGCTCGTGGCCTGGAGCAGCTCCTCCGTCTCGCGCACCAGCTCGTCGAACAGGCCCGCCTCCACCGCTTTGAAGCACACGCCGGCGCGGCCGGTGGTGACCAGGCCCATGCTCGCCTGGAGCGTCACCGCCGCGGAGCCGATGCCGAACAGCGCGTCCAGGTCGGCGCTCGCGGGGCGTCCGCTGCCCGCGCAGGACGTCGAAGAGCCCCACGCCCTAGGGCGAGAGGGAGGCGGAGGTGGGCCTCGCGTCCATCGCCGCCTGCATCGCCATGAGGCGCTCGATCCGCTTCTCCACCGGGGGGTGGGTGGACACGAGGCTCGAGAGCGAGAAGCCCCGTGACACGGCGGGGATGATGAAGAACGCGTTCATGCCCTCGGCGGCGCGCAGGTCCCGGGTGGGGACCCGCTGGATGGTCCCGCTGATCTCCGCGAGGGCCGACGCGAGCTGCGCGGGGGCGCCGGTGATGATCGCCGCGCCCCGGTCGGCCGCGAACTCGCGGTAGCGCGACAGCGCCCGCAGCAGCAGGAACGACAGCACGTAGACGGCCACCGACGACCACGACGACCACCGCGAAGACCGCGACGCCGTTCTTGTTCCCGCGGCCGCCGAACCCGCTGTAGATGCCCATCCGCACCAGCAGGCCCGCGACCGTGGCGAGGAACCCGGCGACGGTCATCACCACCACGTCGCGGTTCGCGATGTGGGAGAGCTCGTGGGCGATCACGCCCTCCAGCTGGGGGCCGTCGAGCCGCTCCATCAGCCCCGTGGTGACGCAGACCGTCGCGCTCTTCGGTTGTGCCCCGCCGCGAACGCGTTCGGCAGCTCCGTCCGGGCGACCGCGATCTTCGGCTTCGGCAGGTCGGCGAGCTGGCAGAGGCGCTCGATCATCGCGTGCAGCTCCGGCGCCTCGTGCGGCTCGGTGACCCGGGCGCGCATGGACCGCAGCGCCAGCTTGTCGCCGAACAGCAGCTGCACGATCGCGAACGCCGCGGCGATCACCAGCACCACCACCGCGCCCACGCCCGCCGCGATCAGCGCGGCGATGAAGACGACGTAGATGAGGCCCAGGCCGAACAGCGTCAGCGTCATGCGCGCCGTGAGCCCGCTGTCGCGTCCGTACCAGCGTCGTGCCATGACCCCATGGTAGCCCCGTTCGGCGCGTACCCTGCCCGGAGACGTGCGCCGCTTCCCGCTCCGACGCAGCCGCTGGGCGCTGCCGTTCCTGCTGCCCCTCTCCTTCGGGCACCCCTACGCCGAGGTGGGCGGCGGAGAGGTCCGCCTGCGGATGGGCCTGCTCGGCCGCGCCGACGTCCCGGTGGAGCGGATCGCCTCGATCGGGACGATGATGTGGCCCTGGTGGGGCGGGGTCGGCGCGCGCATCGCCCGGGGGATGGTCGCCTTCCTCGGCGCGTCCGGGGCCGTGGTGGTGCTCGGGCTGACCGAGCCGACGCCGGTCCGGGCGCCGCTCTCGTGGAGGGCCCGGTCGATCGGCGTGGGCGTGGAGGACGTCAACGGCTTCATCACGGCCGTCGCCGCCGAGCGCGAGGCGGCCGCCGGTGCGGGCCGCCCTGGTGCGGAGGAGCCTCCGGAGGCCCCCGGGGCCTAACCGGCGGGCGGCTCCATCGCGATGATCTCGTTCCCGTCGGGGTCGTGGAACGTGAGCATGCGCGCCCCGCCCATGTCCTGCACGCGGCCGCGCTGGACGCCGCTCTCGCCGAGCGTGCGCTCCACCGCGCCGATGTCCGACGTCTTGAGGATCACCGTCGCGCCCCCCTGGTGGGGGCGCGTCGCCAGCTCCCCGGAGAGGGCCAGGACCGTCTCGCCGGCGCGCAGCTCGGTCCAGTCGTTGCCCTCGCGTCGCAGGACCTCGAGACCGAGGATCCCGTTGTAGAACTCCACGGCCTTGTCCATGGAGCACACCTGGTAGAAGACCACGTCAACGCCGTCGAAGAGGCTCATGCGCACAGCCTCTCAGACGGGTGCGGACAATGTCCCGATCGGCATCGAACCCGCCACTCCTCGGGGGGCGGACCGCGGCATCCATGCCGCTCGTCCCCGATGCCGATCGGGAACAGCGACCATTGTGAGCTGTGGTGACGGTCACACGGCCACCGTGAGGCCGCTGAACGCGGCGCGGTCGAGCTGGTTGCGCCGGAGCCCGGCGCAGATGTTCAGCGCCACCCGGTAGCCGGCCTCCGACTCGGAGCCCGTCATGACCATGGTGCCGGCCGGGCGGTGGGACAGCGCGCGCATGACGCCGCGCCGCGGGACCTCCGAGAGGACCATGACCGGGCGCTCGTCGTCGCGGAGCCCCTCGGCCAGGCCGCGGGCGGCCGACTCGGCGGCGTCGCCGCGGAGGTCGAGCATCACGATGTCGCCGGATGACGGGGCGTTCCCGCCGGGCCGCGCGTCGGCGGCCATGACCACGTACCCGAGACGGGTGAGGGTCTCCTCGAGCGCTGCGCGCCCGAGTCCCTCGGGTCCCAGAACCAGGATCTGCATCGGCTGCATTTTCGTCCTACCCCTGCTTTCGCGAACGATGGTGGTGCGCCGGGCGTGGCCGGCGCGGGACGCGAGCCCGGACGAGGACGCACCTCGCCCAGGGCAGGGGCGGGACTAGCCGGGTCGGCGCACCGCCAGGCCGTGGCCGAGGCTGGGGGCCAGGAGGCCCGACAGCCAGATCCGCTCCGAGCCGGCCGGCCGCGGCGCGAACACCGCCGCCAGGACCAGGCCGAGGAGCACGAGCATCATGAGCGTGGACGGCGGGGCCGGGCCGGAGCCCGGCAGGATGTAGCTCGCCAGCACCGCCAGCAGGCTGGAGCCGGCCGGCGCCGCGTTCTGCGGCGCGACGAGCTCGACGGTCATGTTGTCCGGCGGCTTGACCTCGTGGGTGAAGGCCACCGGGTTCTGCTGCTGCGGCGCGGTGATCCGCTGGACCGTCTGGCCGCTCGCGTCGAACGTGAAGTCGCTGTGGTCCCGGGCCGCCGGCGGCCCGGGCGCCTCGGGGCGCTGGGCGGCGGGCGCCGGGTCGGGCTGCGTCGCCGCGACGGCGGGCGCCACCTGGGCCTCGGGGCCGTCCGGCAGCGTCACGGTCTGCGGCGGCGTGGCGGCCGCGTCCCACGTGGTCGCCGCGATGGCGGCGACCGGACGCTGGTCCGCCGGGGTGACCGGCGCGTCGGGCTGCACCGGCAGCGCCGAGCCCGTGGACGGGGCCGGCGCGGCCTCGACCGGCTGCGGGGCCGGCGTGGAGCCGTCGGACGTGGGCTCGGTGACCGGGGCGCTCTCGGAGGGCGGCGGCGCGGGGGCCGCGCCGGCGCCGTCGTCCGTGACGGGCGTGGTGCCCTCGCCGGACGGGACGGGCTCGGCCGGTTGCTCCTCGGCGGGAGGCGCCTCCGCCTCCGTCGCGGGCGTGGCCTGGCCGGTCGTGTCAACCGGGGTCGCCTCCGAGGTGGGCGCGGCGGGCACGACGGGCTGCTCGGCCACGGCCGGATCGGCCGTCGCCAGGCCGGGCAGGGCCAGCATCAGGAACAGCCCGACGGTGCCGCTCGCGAGCAGCACCGACAGCGTCCTCCCGAGCTTCGAACCCCTGCGCCTCATGCCAGTCGAATTCCCGCCTTGTCCTGTGGAGGGGCGCACTGCCGCCTCCCTATCGCGGCGCCACTATATGACCCGCTGCGGACCGCCGGGAAGGGCCGGGTGCGATGGACTTGTAAAGGTCTTGGCAGGCATTCGGGCGCGCGCCCGGGACGGCGCCCGCGCGATGGAGGATCCGGCGGTTCCCCGGCCCGGCGATGACGGCTGAGCGCGCCGTTAGCATCGCTCTCCGGTGCCCGTCTCCGTCGCCGCACAACTCCGGTTGCCGCTGCCCGCCCCCCAACCCGGGGCCGAGGGGGGCGACTCCATGCCCGACCGCCTGTGCGCGCTGCTCGTGCGCCGCGGCCGGCCCCTCGAGGTGGGCCACGTCGCCGCGCAGCTCCTGCGGCTGCGGCGGTGCCCCGAGCGGCTCCAGCGCAAGCTGGTGGCCGAGATCGTGGAGGGCGACGCGCGCCTCGCCTGGCTGGGCCGCGACCTGGTGGGCCTCGCCCCGCCGGACTGGTCGGACACGGACCTGGCCGACGCGGCGTTCTGCGTCGTCAACCTGGAGACCACCGGCGGCTCGCCCGGCCACTCGAAGGTCACCGAGATCGGCGCCGTGCGGGTGCGGGGCCTCGAGGTGGTCGAGCGCTTCGAGACGCTGGTCGACCCGGGCCGGCCGATCCCGGCGGTCGTGACCGAGCTCACCGGCATCGACGACGGCATGGTGCAGGGGGGTCCCGACATCGCCGAGGCGCTCGAGGGCTTCACCGCGTTCGCCGGCCAGGACGTGCTCGTCGCGCACAACGCGCCCTTCGACCTCCGGTTCCTCAACTACGAGCGGCGCCGGCTGGCGGGCAGGTACTTCACCCAGCCGTGGCTCGACACGCTGGTGCTGGCGCGGCGCCTGCTCAACGGGCGGGCCGGCCGCCACGACCTGGCGACGCTCTCGGCGTGGGCCGACACCAGCGTCCGCCCGATCCACCGGGCCCTCCCCGACGCCGAGGCGACCGCGGAGGTGCTCGTGCGGCTCGTGGCGCTGCTCGCCGACCGCGGCATCGACACCCTGGAGCGCGCCGTGGCCTTCGCGGGCATCGGCGGCGCGCGGCACGCGTACAAGCTGGCGCTGGCCGAGGACCTGCCGTCCACGCCGGGCGTGTACCTCATGCGTGACGCCGCCGGGCGGACGCTCTACGTCGGCAAGGCCGCCAACCTGCGCCGGCGGGTGCGGTCCTACTTCGGCCCCGGGGGGCGCCACGGCCGGCTCATCGGCCGGGCGCTGGAGGAGCTCGAGTCGATCCACCACGAGCCATGCGGGTCGGAGTTCGCCGCCCTGCTGCTGGAGAACCGGCTCATCAAGGAGCTGCGGCCGCCCTGCAACAAGCGGGGCAACGGCATGGCCGGCCAGTTCCTGAAGCTCGCCGCCGGGCCCAAGGGGCGCCCGGCTGCTGCTGTCGCCCCGGCCGCGGCCGGACGGCGGCGACTACTTCGGCCCCGTCCGCTCCACCCGCATGGCGCGCGACGCCGTCGCCTGCCTCGGCGCCCTCTACCCCCTGGAGCACGACCACGCCGACACCCGCGACGCGGCGGTCGTCGCGCTGCGCGCGGCCCTGTCGGGCGAGCCCCGCGCCCTGGCCGACCTGGGCGCGCGGCTGTCGACGGCGGTCGCCGCCGGGACGGTGCAGGTCGACCGCGGGGAGCGGACGGACGGCCCCCGGGCGGTGCTCGGCGTGCTGGCCGCCCTCTCTCGCTCGCGCAACGCGCCGCGCCGCACGGCGGTGCTGGTGGAGCCGCGCGGCACGCTCGGCGGGGCGGACGTCTTCTTCGTCGGCGGCGGCGTCGTGCGCCACCAGGCCGCGGTCAGCGCCGAGGAGTGGGCCGACGAGGCCAAGGAGGGCCTCGCCGTGCTCCGCAGGTTCTCGCGCGCACGCTCGGGCGCCGGGCCGCTCGCGCCGGACGCCCTCGACGAGGCCGCGATCGTCGGCGACCGCCTGGAGGCGCTGCGCGGCAGCGGCGCCGCCGTCGAGCTCGGGGCCGGCTGGCGGACCGCCGACGCCCTCGCGCGGATCGGCGAGGCGGTCGCGGCGCTCGCGGTCGCCGTCCCCGTGGCCGAGCCGGACGCACCGGACGACGACCTGCCCGAGGGCTGAGTGGTCCGGGCGGCCGCCGCCCTGGCGCTGAGCGGCCGGTACGCCGCCATGGGGCGGCAGGCGGCGGAGGGCCTCGAGGCCTGGGCCCGCAGCGCGGGCTGCGACCTCCGCGTGGAGGACGACCGCAGCGACCCGGAGCGGAGCGCCGCCCTCACCGTCGCCATGGCCGGGTCGGCCGACCTGCTGTTCGGCCCCTACGGCTCCGGGCCCGGGCGGGCGGTGGCCGCGGCGATGGCCGGGCGCCCCGAGCCGGTCTGGAACCACGGCGCCGCCGCCGTGGAGCCGCGCGGCCGCGCGCGCCTGGTGGACGTGCTCGGGCCGGCGCGCGCGTACTGGCGCGGCCTGCCGGACGTGCTCGCCGGGCGAGGGGCCGGTCGCGCTCGTGCGCGCCCCCGGCGGCTTCGGCGCCGAGGTCGCGGCCGGCGCGGCCGCCGCCCTGGCGGCCGCCGGGACGCCGCCCGCCGCGGTCCTCGACCTCGACCCGGCGCGGCCGGGGGACGCGGTCGGAGAGAGCCGTCGCCGCCGGGGCGCGATGGGTGGCGGGCGGCGGGCGGATGGAGGACGACCTGGCCCTTGCCGAGGCGGCCGTGGCCGCCGGCCTGCGCTGCGCCCTCGTGGTGATGGGCGTCGCCGCCGCCGCGGAGGCGCTCGGGGACGCCGTCGCCGGGTGCGTCGGGCCGGTCGGGTGGGACGGCGACCGCGCCGGCTGGCCGTTCCCGCTGCCGGAGGGCGCCGACTACCCCGCCGCCCAGGCCGCCGCCGCCGGCATCCTGGCGGTGCGCGCGCTGGAGCTGGCCGGCGGCGGCGGTGCCGACGCCCTGTGGGACGCGGCGCGCGGGATGCGCGCCGCGACGCCGCTCGGTCCGTTCGCCGTCGACGCCGATGGCCGCCAGATCGCCCACGCCCCCGCCATCGTCCGCTGGGAGCCCGCCGCCGGGGGCCCCGTCCGGCGCGTGGCGTGGCGCCCCGCCGTCCCGCCGTCGTGACAGACTCCCGCCGTGACGAGCACCTCGGGCGCCGTACACGCGGACGAGGTCGTCGAGCGTCTCATCGGATGGTTCACGCGCGAGGGAGCGGACCTCCCGTGGCGGCGCGTGCGCGACCGCTGGCCGGTGCTGGTGTCCGAGGCGCATGCTCCAGGCGACCCAGGTCGCCCGCGTCGTCCCCTACTACGAGCGCTTCATGGCGCGCTGGCCCGCGCCCGCGGACATGGCGCGGGCGCCGCTCGGCGAGGTGCTGGCCGAGTGGCAGGGGCTCGGCTACCCCCGGCGCGCGCGGAACCTGCACGCCGCCGCGGCGGTCGTGGCGGAGCGCGGCTGGCCGGGCGACCTGACGGACCTGCCGGGCGTGGGCGGGTACACGGCGGCGGCGATCCGGTGCTTCGCCGACGGGGAGGACGTGCTGCCGCGCGACACCAACGCCGAGCGGGTGGTCGCCCGCCGCTTCGCCGGCGCCTGGCCCGGCGCATCCGGCCGCGGGTGGGAGGCCGGCCAGGCGGTGATGGACCTCGGCCGGCTGTGGTGCACCGCCCGCGCGCCGCGCTGCGACCAGGGGTGCCCGCTGCGCGAGGGCTGCGCGGCGGCCGACGAGGGGCGCGTCGCCGAGCTGACGCCCGTCCGGCGGCCGCAGGGCCGCTACGAGGGCTCGATGCGCCAGCGCCGCGGCGTGCTGCTCGGCGCGCTGGCCTCCGACGGCTGGGCCGACCCGGCGCCGCGACCCGGAGGCGGCGGCGAGCCTCGTCGCCGAGGGCCTGGCCGCCGAGCGCGGCGGTCGCCTGGTGCGGATGGGCGCCTGATGGGGTCCCGGCAGATCGTGGTGGCCGCGATCATCGAGCGCGGCGGGCGCGTGCTGGTGAGCCAGCGCGGCCCCGGCGTGGGGCACCCCGGCCGCTGGGAGTTCCCGGGCGGCAAGCGCGAGCCGGGCGAGCGCGACGTCGAACGCCCTCGCCCGGGAGCTGCGCGAGGAGCTCGACGTGGAGGTGGAGATCGGGCCGATGGTGTGGAGCACGAAGGCCGGGCCCCTGGTGCTGCGCTTCTTCCGCTGCGTCTGGCTCCCGGCGCAGCGGCCCCGGGCGATCGGCAGCGTCCAGTTCCGCTGGGTGCGCCGCGAGGACCTCGCCGATCTGAGCTTCCCGCCCGCCGACCGGGACCTGATCGGCGCGATCGTGGCGGGGCGGGTGTGACGGATCCCCTCGGGCAAGGGGGATTTGGCGGAGGCGTTACAATCGGTCGGCTGAGCTCACTCTCGGGAGGTGGCCCATGGCGAAGGCAAAGCGGCAGCGGCGCAACAGCATCAGGACCATGGGCGCCGATACATCGGCTCTCGACGCGCTCGACGCACTCGAGTCGCTCGAGCGGGCCGAACGCGCCCAGTCCGCTGACGAGCGCGAGGAGGAGACCGCCGCCGCGAACGGGTCGCCGGCCACCCGGACCGGCGAGCGCGACACCGACTAGGTCCTGCTGCCTCGGCCCTCCCGGCTGAAGGCCTCCCCGCTCACCAGGAAACGCACCCGGCCGCCCAGCTCGGCGCCGTTGTTGGCGACGCGCTCGAGGTGCCGCGCGACGAGGACGGCCGCCGCCGACCAGATCCGCGTGTCCGGCTCGTCAGGCGCTGCGGCGGCGGCGCCGACCACCTCGGCGAGCATCTCCCGCACCTTCGCGGCCTCGAGGCCCGCCTCCTCGCCCAGGTCGGCGTCGCCCCGGGCGATCGCCTGGACGGCGCGGGCCAGGGTGTCCACCGCCCGGGCGCTCATCCGCGAGATCAGCGCCTGGATCTCCGGCACCGCCCCCTCCGGGCGGACGCTCATCGCCGCGTCCGCGATCGCCACCGCCAGGTCGCCGACCCGCTCCAGCGCGATCACCGCGATCAGCCCCACGTGCAGCAGCCGCTGGTCGCCGGCGACGGGCGCCTCCAGCAGCTGGAGGCTGTAGATCTTCTGGTCGAGCTCGGCGCAGCGGACGTCGACCTGGTCGTCGGCCGCCACCACCTCGAGGGCGGCGCCCAGGTCGACCTCCTCCCACGCCAGCACGCCCCGCTCCACCTGGGAGAGGGCCAGGCTCGCCATCTCGACGAGCCCGGTCCTGAACCCCTCGATCTCGTTCTGGAAATGCAGGCGCGTCGACATCTGGTCGATCCTACCCGCGGAGGGGTCGCCGATCACCGCACCGGCAGCGTCCTCCCGGTGAGCGCGACGACCGCATCGTTGGTGGCGAGCAGGCGGCTGCCGCCGCTGGCGCGCGTGTAACGGATGGATCCGTCGCGGTCCTGCAGCCCCCGCAGGGCCGCGCGCAGCGACGCCGGGGGCGTGCGCCCCGTGGCCCGCAGCGCCCGGATCGCGCCCGCCGTGCTGTTGGCGTCGGTTGCCGCCCCGCCGCCGGCGGAGCCGAGACCGCCCTCGCCGTTGCGCTGGGCCAGCATCCACCGGACGGCCGCCGCCACCCGGGCGTCGGAGCCCCGGACGCCCGACGCCGACAGCGCCTCCAGCACGATGGCGGTGGCATCCACCGAGTCGCGGCCGCGGGGGGTCAGGTCGAAGCTCCACCCGCCCGCGCCGCGGGCCGCGAACGTCGCGCGGATCGCCGTGGACGGAACGTTCCGCCCGGCGGCGCGGAGGGCCAGGAGGGACAGCGCCTGGTCCCATGCCGAGGCGCCGTAGCGCCCGGCGGCGTACCGGTTGGTGACGCGGCGCAGGTAGTCGACGCCGCCGAACGACGCCGGGTCGCGGCCCGCGGCCACCGCCGCCATCGCCACCTTCCCGGCGCCGCCGGCGGTGGTGGCGTACGCGGGGGCCACCCGGGCGAGCGCGGCCGCCCGCGGCCGGAGGGCGGTCCGGGAGCGCCCGGCCGCGCGGAGGGCCACGATCGCGTCGGCCTGCTGGCCCGCCGGCGCCCCGGCCGAGTTGGACGCGAGCCACGTGGCGGCGCGCGCCGCCGCGGCGCCGTCGGCCGACGCCGCGCCCGCGTGGGGCGCGGCGGCGAGCACGGCGGCGACGGCGACGGCTGCGGCGCCCCCGGGGAGGGCGCGGCGGCTCACCGGGCGGCCCTCCCGACCGTGAACGTGCCGGTGTTGACGCGGGCGATGCCGACCTTCTGCACGTTGCCCGCGCCGTCGGTCGCGCGGACCCACACCCGCCACGCCCCGGGGGCCAGGCCCTTGCGCAGCGGCAGCGTCCAGTTGCCGCCCGACGACTTCGCCTTGAGGTACAGGCGGGCGGTGCAGGCGCGGGCGGCGGTCAGGCTCCCCGACCTGGTGCGGAAGCGGCACTGGGTGCCGACGCGGCGGGCCAGCGCCACCTCGACCGTCGCGACGTCGGAGCGGTCGGGGCCGGCGACGCCGCTGATGCCCCGGACCGCGACGGCGCGTCCGCCGAGCCGGGGGAACGTGACGCGGCTGCCGGGCGCCACCGTGTCGCCCGTGGCGGCGGCGCCGCCGGCGGGCGCCGGCTGGGCCGGCAGGTTGCAGACGGACGGGTCGCCCGCGAAGGCGCAGACGCCGCGGGCGGCGCTGCGGATGTCGCCCGCCCGCGTGGCCGACACGGTCTGGGTCCCGGCGCCCTGGGCGATGAACGACACCTGGCCGTCCGCGCCGGCGGTCGCGGTCGCCTGGCCGTAGCGCACCACCGCGCCGGTGCCGGGGGCGGCGGCCCCGTCGGCGCCGTAGCTCGTGACCTTCACGGTGAAGGAGGTGCCGGAGCCGACGCGGTCGGCGGACGGCGTCGCGTCCAGCTCGCGGGCCCCGTCGGCGGCGCCGTAGTACCAGAGCACGACGTCGCCCTGCTTCAGCGGCGTGGCGTCGGCGCCGACGCTCGGCCCGACGTGGTTCACGCGGAACTGCCAGCCGGCGGTCCCGGCGTTGGCGTCGGCCCCGACCTTGTCGACCAGCACGGACGTGAAGGCCGGGAAGTAGGTGAACGAGAGGCCGAGGCCGGTGGAGGCGGTGGCCCGGTAGAGCTGCCAGAAGGCCGAGGCCCGGCTCACGTCGACCGACTGGAACTGGCTGTCGAAGACCGTGGCGGTGCCCTGGCCCTCGATGGGGATGGCGCTCTCGGGGATCAGGTTGGCCGACGACCCCTCGACGCGGATGACGGTGTCGAGCGGGAGGGCCGCGGGGGCGGCGACCAGACCGGCCGCGCAGGCGGCGGCCAGGGAGGCCCGGAGGGTGAAGCGCAACTGTGGCTCCTCTGTTCGCGGAGGGCGGTTGTCCGTGGCGGGATCGGAGCGGGTCTCCTGGCTCCCCGATCGTCGCGGCCCCCGCAGCCTTCCCAGGTCTCCCCAGTGGCCGACTTGCGTCATGCGGGCGCCGCTCCCGGGTCACAGTGGCGCGACCGCGCCGGACTCGCACCGGCTTCCCACGCGCCCGATCCCGTGAAGCGGCGCCAACCTACTCGCTAGGGTCACGGCGTGTCCACCGCCGGCCCGCTCGCCCTCCCCTCCCCGGTCGGGGTCGCGACGGAGGGCGCCGTCGCGCGGATCGTCCGCACCCCGGCGCTGTTCTGCCTGGCGACGCTGACGATCACCGCCACCGGCCTGGCGCTCGACCATTTCGCCGAACCTCGGCGTGCAGATGCTGCTGGCGCTCTGCACGTGGGGCTTCCTGGCGATCGCCTTCGTGTACCTGACGCCGATGGAGCGGGCACAGACGTCGGTCGTCGTGGTGGTGGCGACGTGCGCGGAGATCATCGGCTCGGTGATCTGGGGCGTCTACATGTACCGCCTCGGCAACCTGCCGCTGTTCGTGCCGCCCGGGCACGGGCTCGTGTACCTCACGGGGCTGCGGCTGAGCCAGACCCCGTGGTTCCGCGAGCGGGGCCGGCTGCTGGTGGCCGCGGCGATGGCCTGCGTCGGCGCCTGGGCGCTGCTGGGGGTGACCGCCCTGGACCGGACCGACGCGGCCGGGGCGGTGGGTGCGGCGGTGCTGCTCCTGTTCCTCTGGCGCGGCCGGGCGCCCGCGGTCTACGCCGGCGTCTTCTTCGCCGTCGCCTTCCTCGAGATCTACGGGACCGCGATCGGGACGTGGCGCTGGGCGGAGGAGATCCCCGGCCTGGGCGTGCCGGACGGCAATCCGCCGAGCGGGGCGGCGAGCGGCTACGTGTTCTTCGACATCTCCGCGCTGGCGCTGGCGCCGGCCCTGCTGCTGGCGTGGGCGCAGGTCACGGGGCGCCTGCGGGCGCTCCGAGATGGACGCGGCACGCCGCGGGGTGCCCGTCCCGTCCCACCCCGCTGAGCGTCAGCTCCGTCGGCCACTCGGGCGCGGGGGCGGCGGCGTCCTCGGGGGCGGCCGTGACCACCGCCCTCCACCCGGCCACCGACACCTGCCAGCCGATCTCGGCGAAATCGAGGCTCAGGTCGTGCAGCAGGTCGGGAGGCCCCACCAGCATGTAGCTCGGCGGCGCGGGCGCGGGGTGGGACGGCACCCCGGTCAGTGCTCCGCCCCGGGGGTGTCGTATGGGCTTCCCGAGCGAATCGCCCGCGAGGCAAGGACGCAGATCCTCGGCGATAGCGGTGTCCTATCGCCGAGGTCGAGGACGCAGCCTCGCGATGCGATGCAGCCGGGAAGCGCCACGGGACCTCCTGGGACGGAGCACTAGACTGCCGCCCCGTGGCGGAGCAGTCCATCGACGGCGAGATCAGCCTGCTGTGGCAGGACGTCGACCCGTACCAGGGCGACGTGATCCTGATGAGCCTCGACACCGACGAGCCGCTGCGCATGAACACGTTCGAGATCTCCGGCGACCTCGCGGCGCGCCTGAAGGACGGGGTGCTGGAGGAGGGGATGCGCGTCCGCGTCCACTGCCGGGCGGAGACGATCGAGGTGGTGAACGTCGAGACGGGCGAGACCTCCGACGAGGACGTGCCGGTCGTCGTCGACGTGGTGGTCCTCGACGCCTGAGGCGCGCGTCACGCCGGGCGGATCGTCCGGCCCGTCGTTCTATAATCCGCGCCGGATCGAACCGCGTGCTGGGGCGTAGCCAAGCGGTAAGGCAGCGGGTTTTGGTCCCGCGATCGGGGGTTCGAATCCTCCCGCCCCAACCAGGCAGCCATGACTCCGACTCGGACGTGACCTCCCAGCCATGACCATCGGCGCTGTCGTCCTCGCGGCCGGACAGGGGACCCGGATGAAGTCGTCCCTGCCCAAGGTGGTCCACCCGATCGCCGGGCGCGCGATGGTCAACTGGGTCATCGACGCCCTCCGGGACGCGGGCGTGGGGCACGTGGTGGTGGTGGTGGGGCACGGCGCGGACGCCGTCCGCGACGCGCTGCCCGCCGACGTGGCCGTGGTGGTGCAGGAGCGCCAGCTCGGCACGGGGGACGCCGCCCGGGTGGGGCTCTCCGGGCTGGACGGCTCGTGCGACACCGTCGTGATGGCGTGCGGCGACACGCCGCTGCTGCCGTCGGCGCCTGATCGCGCGGATGGTCCAGGAGCACGGCTCCGAGCCGCGCGACGTCACGATGCTGTCGGCGGTGGTGGACGACGCCGGTGTCGTACGGGCGCGTGGTGCGCGGCGGCGACGGCGCGGTGGCGAAGGTGGTCGAGGCGCGCGACGCCTCCCCCGAGGAGCTCGCGATCGGCGAGTACAACGCCGGCCTCTACGTCTTCGGCCGGGCGGCGCTCGAGGCGGCCCTCGACCGGCCTCGGCACCTCCAACGCCCAGGGGGAGCTGTACCTGACCGACGCCCTCGAGGCGGTGCCCGGGAGGGTCGCGGCGATCGTGGCCGACGACCCCGAGGCGGCCGCGGGCGTCAACGACCGCGTTGACCTGGCCGCCTGCGAGGCCGCGATCCAGCGCCGCCTGCGCGAGGACCTGATGCGCGCCGGGGTCACCATGCCCGACCCCGCCGCCGTCTACGTGGACGCGGGCGTCGAGGTGGGCCGCGACACCGTCGTGCTCCCCGGCACCCACCTGCGCGGCGCCACCCGCGTCGGCGAGGGCTGCACCATCGGCCCCGGCGCCGTCATCACCGACTCGGTGATCGGCGACGGCTGCACGGTCGTCAGCGCCCACGTCATCAGCTCGCAGCTCGCCGACGGCGCGGGCGCCGGGCCGTTCGCGTACCTGCGGCCCGGACACCCGCCTGGAGGCGGGCGCCCGCGCCGGCACCTACGTCGAGCTGAAGAACACCACGCTCGGCCCGAGGGCGAAGGTGCCCCACCTGTCGTACGTCGGCGACGCCACGGTGGGGGAGGGCACCAACATCGGCGCCGGCAACATCACGGCCAACTACGACGGTTTCCGCAAGCACCGGACCACGATCGGCGCGCGCGTGAAGACCGGCTCGGACTGCGTGTTCGTCGCCCCCGTCACCGTCGGCGACGACGCGATGACCGGGGCCGGCTCCATCATCACCGAGGAGATCCCGGCGGGGGCGCTCGGCATCGCCCGGGCCCGCCAGTCCAACATCGAGGGGTTCACGGCGAAGGCGACGGCCCGCGCGGCCGCCGCGGCGGCCGCGGCGAAGGAGGCCACCGGCACATGAGCACGAGCATCGACCGTGATGACTCGAAGCGCCTGATGGTGTTCGCGGGGCGGTCCAGCCAGGACCTGGGCCAGCGCATCGCGCAGCGCCTCGGGATCGACCTGGGTGCCGTGACGCTGAAGACCTTCGCCAACGGCGAGATCTACGTCCGCTTCGAGGAGAGCGTGCGCGGCGCCGACGTCTTCCTGGTGCAGTCCACGTGCCGCCCCGTGAACGACAGCCTCATGGAACTGCTCATCATGATCAACGCGGCGAAGCTGGCCTCGGCCCACCGCATCACCGCCGTGATCCCGTGGTACGGCTACTCGCGCCAGGACAAGAAGTCGGCCCCCCGCGAGCCGATCACCGCGAAGCTGATCGCCGACCTGCTCCAGGCCGCCGGCGTCGACCGCGTGCTGACGATGGACCTCCACGCGGGCCAGGTCCAGGGCTTCTTCACCGTCCCCGTCGACCACATGACGGCGCTGCCGATGTTCGCCGACCACCTGCGCGAGCGGGTCCGCACCGGCGACTTCGGCCGCCTCGTCGTCGTGTCCCCGGACGCGGGCCGCGCGAAGCTGGCCAACCACTTCGCCGAGAGCCTCGGCGCCACCCTGGCCGTCCTCACCAAGCAGCGCCCCGACCACAACGAGGCGGAGATCACGTTCCTGATCGGTGACGTCGCCGGCTGCACCGCCATCCTGATCGACGACATGATCGACACCGCCGGCACCCTCTGCGCCGGCGCGCAGGTGGTGAAGGACGCGGGCGCCGAGCGCATCCTGGCGGCCGCCACCCACGGCCTGCTGTCGGGCCGCGCGGTGGAGCGCCTGCGCGAGTCGGTGATCGAGGAGGTGCTCCTCACCGACACCGTCCCGCTGCCCGAGGACGCCATGGGCCACGACCTCTTCAAGGTCCTGTCGGTCGACCGGATCCTCGCCGACTCGGTGCACAACGTCTTCTGCGACGAGTCGGTCTCCGCGATCTTCGCGGGCGAGAACCAGCTCTTCTGACGTGACCTGAGAACCCGCATGGTGAGAGGGTTCTCGGACCCGTCTGCCCGTTGTCTACCGCGCCCGTGGTCACCCACCTCACCCGACCTCTCCTCGAGCCGGTCCTGATGGTCACCGGGGACCTTCATGCCCCCGATGGGCTGGAGCTCGGGTTCGAGTTGTGGCGCGTCCCCTTCCAGGGCTGGGGCGTTCCGCATGAGCTTCGGGCGAAGGGGCGGTGCGTGCCCCGCCGCTACGCGGTGATCGACGGCGATGGCCTGGTGCGGGCGAGCGGCTACACCGCCACGCCGACGTGCCTCCCGGGCGAGCCGTTCGTGCTCAGGGTCGCGTCACCCCTCGCCGCCTGACGATTGCGTGGACCGGAAGGGCGACCGCGGCTAGCGTGACCCCCATGACCGACGATGACTGGACCGAGCCGGTCCGCGCCGCCCACGTCGGTGTCGCCGTCGCAGCCTTCAACCTTCGCCTCGTCGAGCGCCACAACGCGTCGGAGGACCTGAAGGCCGTTGCCCGGCAGCACCTCTTCGAGGCCCTCGACGAACTCGAATCAGTGGCGCCGGCGATCTTCGCCGAGTTGGCATCGCAGGACGAGGCCGACGTCGAGCGATGGCGCGACGACGGAGGCTCGGTCGACGGCTAGGGGGGAGGCGGGGTCCAGGTGGCCGTGCGAGATGGACTGCAGAGGAGGGCTCGTCGATGGGGGCGAACGATCTCCCGCTCAAGGGAGGCTGCAACTGCGGGGCCGTCCGGTTCGAGGTGACCGAGCCGCTCGTCCTCGCGAGCTACTGCCACTGCACGCGCTGCCAGCGTCGCAGTGGTGCGGCGGCGTCCGCGAATGCTCACCCCGCACCGGGTGCGTTCAGGATCGTCGCGGGCGAGGACCGGCTCCGCGTGTGGAAGCCCGCTGACGGCGGCGAGAAGTGGTTCTGCGGCGACTGCGGCTCGTCCCTCTTCGGCCGCAATCCCGGTCATGCCGATCCCATCGGAATCCGGATGGGGGCGTTCGACCGCGATCCGATGATCCGGCCGAGCGTCCGCCAGTTCGTGGCCTATGCCGCCTGCTGGGAGCCGATCCCCGACGACGGCCTGCCGCGCTACCCGGAGAGTCGCCACACGGCGCGTTGAGCCGCGTCGGCACGCTCCGCGGCACCGATCGGGACAGCCGCGACGGGCGGCCGCCTTGGACGCCCACGCCCGAGCCTTCGCCCGCCGCGGAGGTCGTGGCGCTCAGCCCGCCTTCAGGGGTCGCACTCCCGTAAACCCCGTCTCAGGTGCCCCACGCCTCACCCAGAACGTCGTACTCGGCACGCCACTCCTTCATGAACCCGCCCGGGGGCTCGTACACGGTGGCGATGACCTTGGCGGCCTCGAGGGAGCGGCGGACCTCGCCCTTATCGAGCAGTCGGACGGTCTTCACGTCCGAGATGCGACCGCTCGCGGAGACCGCCGCCGAGACGGCCGCCGCAGCAACGGCGTCAGCCGCCTCGAAGATGGAGAACCCATCGTGGTCAGAGAGCATCCAGTAGAAGGTCAGCAGGCGACCTCCGGCCGCTTCGATCACCTTGCGGGCGGCCTCCTCGCGATCCTCGGGGTGCTCAACCATGCCATGCCAGGCACTCTTGGCGTAGGTAAAGAAGGCGATGTAGTGGGGCATCTGTCTCGACTCCTCCGACGCGGTCGGCGAAAGCCCGAGAAGCGGCCGGGGGACGTCCCGCCCCTCCCCTGGCCCGGACCAGTCAATCCCGGCCTTCCTCCCGAGCCATCGGAAGGTCTGCGGATCCCGGTTGCGGGTTTGCGGCAATCCGGGCGCGCGTTGCGGGGCAGCGAGTGCCGGGAGGGCGTAAGGAGTGTCTGGGCGGCTTGACCTGAGAACCCACGTGGTCCGCAGTAGGATCCCGGGATGTTCGTCGAGACGATCGTCCTGCCACGCCGGGAGTGGGAGCGGTGGCATGAAGGTCTGCGCCTCTCGGCCGATCCACCCGAGGGACTGATCGCCGCGGTCGCCTGGGACTCGGGCGACGGAAGGGTCACCGGCGTCAACGTCTGGGAGACGCCGGCGGCGATCGCGGACTTCTTCGTGGAGCGGGTCGGACCGTTCGTGGAGGTCGAGGGCGAGCCTGCCGACAAGCCTCGGCGACATGGCGAGCCCCTCGCGTTCTACCTGCGCCCCTAGCTGCTGGCGCCCCTCGTCAGCTCCACCAGTCGCGGCGGCCCTCGACGTCGTCGCGCGGGGCCTCGCCGAGATTGGGCGCGCCGATGACGAGGATCTCGAGGCCCTCCGGCCCGGCCTCGTAGCCCCGCCACGTGCCGGGCGGGACGCGCACCGCGTCCCATTCCCTGAGCTCGACGATCTCGTCGTCGAGCTTCATCCGCCCGCCCCCGCGCAGGACCACGTACACCTCCTCCTGCGTCTTGTGCGTGTGGCCGTACGGGAAGCGGTAGCCGGGCGGGACGCGCTGGTAGCTCAGCCCGGACTCCTCCAGCTCGAGGGCCTTCGTCGCGGCGCGGAACTCCAGGTCCGGGGCGCCGTCGAACATCGAGCCGAGGTCCTCCAGATCGCCCTTGATGTTCCTGAGCGTGAACGGCACGGCGCGATCCTAGGGCAGCGTCCCCGCCCTCGGTGAGCCTTGCGGTCCCGGGCGAGGTGTGGTGCCAATAAGGGTTCCCGGATTCCGAGCTTGGAGCGCCTCTCATGAGCATCGTCGTCCGCTTCACCCCCGCGGGTCTGACCGCCGAGCAGTACGGCAGGGCCGTGCGCATGCTCGAGGACCAGGGGGCCTTCCCTCCCGAGGGTCTCGACTACCACGTCTGCTTCGGCTCGGACGGCGACCTCCGGGTGAGCGAGATCTGGGACTCGGAGGAGCAGTTCGCGGCGTTCGGAGCGCTCCTCACCCCCGTGCTCGCCGACGTGGGCATCACGGCCCAGGACCCCCCGGCGCACTTCGAGGTCCACAACATCTTCAAGCGCTAGCCGGGCGGGCCAGCGCCGGCAGGGTCTGGCGCAGCGTGGCCAGGATGTCCCGCTGGATCACGTCGAGGAACACGCGGGCGATGCCGTCCTCCGCGGAGAAGAGCCGCTCGAACGGGTCGCGGGGCAGCACCAGCAGCAGCGACCGCTCCCGCGCGATCGCGGTGACGGGCGACGGCCGGCCGTCGATGAGGGCCTCGTAGCCGAAGAGCTTCCCCGGCCCCGCCAGCCCGACGCGGACGCGCCGGCCGCCGCGCACCATCACCTTCTCCACGGCGCCGTTGATCGTGAGGTAGCAGGCGGACGACGGCGCCCCCTCGGCGAGCAGCGTGCGCCCCGGCGGGCACCTCGCGTACCTCCCCGACGTCAGGAACCCCCAGACGGCGAGCGGGTCGAAGCCGTGGAACGTGGCCATGCGGCGCAGGTAGCGGCTGTCGGGCGGGCTGCAGTACTCGAGCTCCGCATCCGGCGCCGCCGCCGGCGGCTCGCCCTGGCCGGCCAGCCGCTCGAGCTGGCCGCGCAGGCGCGCGGCGGAGTGCAGCAGGAGCCGGCGCTTCAGGCTGAACGCCCACGGATGCTGGCGCGCGAGCAGGCCCGCGAGGTCGGACCGCGACAGCGCGAGCACGGTGGTGGCCTCGGCCGCCCGGGCGCCCATCGTCCGCGGGCCGCCGTCCAGCAGGGCGAGCTCCCCGACCATGTCCCCCGGACCGGCCCTGCCGATCTCGACCATCCGGCCGCCGGCCACGCGCAGCGACGCCGAGACCGCGCCGTTGACGACGAACACCATCTCCCGCGGCTCGTCCTCCTGGCGCCACAGGAACTCGCCCTCCCGGAGCGTCCGGCGGCGCATCATCCCCGCCAGCTCCACGAGGTCCGCCTCCTCCCGGTCCGCGAAGAGCGGGACCGTGCCGAGGAAGTCGGCGGCCTCGCGGTCAGACATCCAGGTCGCTCACCTCGAACTCGAGCCCGTCGCCGGTGAGCTCGGCCGTCATCAGCGAGTACTCCGGCACCTCGATCCAGGTCGCGTGGTCGGTCGTGAGGGGCTCCGACGCGATGATCACCGAGCGGGGCGGGTCGGCGGCGGTCATCTCCCAGCCGTCGTCGCGCTGGGCGTACTCGCCGCCGATCGCGTACCAGAGGCTGACGAAGGGGAGGTCGGTCTCCAGCATCTCGTCCTCCGGCGGGTACCAGCCGTAGTCGAACGAGAAGCGGGTGGCGACGACCGAGCGCCCGGTGCTGACGCACAGGTTCACGGGGGATGAGGTGTCGATGCCGTGGGCGGCGCGGACGTCACGCAGGATGCGCAGGGCGGCGGCGGTGGCGTCGGCGAGCTCGCCGGTCCCGGGCAGCCCGTAGGGGTCGTCGAGCTGCGACAGGATCAGCGCGTAGATCCACTCCGAGTCCGTCGTCCCCTCGATGCACCGCGCCAGCTCCGGCCGCACGTGCTCGACCAGGGCGTAGCGCATGCGCGGGAACTGCCGCAGGTGGCCGTTGTGCGCGAGCACCACGCGGGCGCCGTCGAACCGGAAGGGGTGCAGGTTCGTCTCGGTGACCACCGCCTCGTTCGAGTACGTGACGCCGCGGACGTGGGCCACCAGACACGTCGGCGCCAGCTTCGACGCGAGGAACCGGAGGTTGCGGTCGAACGGCGGCAGCGTGGTGGCGTGGTAGGTGAACGGGTCCTCGGGCTCGAGGGACGCCGGGTCCCACGCCTGCATCCCGAACCCCGCGAGGTTCAGGAACGTGTTCATCATCCGCGGGCTGTACGACTGCCGGACCAGGCTGTACTCGGGATCGAACAGCAGGCTCCGAACGGGGAGCGGCTCGCCGAGGTAGGCCAGGACCCGGCACATGCGCCGACTCTACCCGCGGCGGGCCACCGGATCCGCGGGCGGCGGGCCGCGGCGGGCTCTAGGATCGGCGCTCCAGAGCCAGGGGGGTGGGATGAAGCAGTTCCGGTGCGATGACGTGGTGCCCGGCTGCACGTGGGTTGCGCGCCGCGAGGGCGAGGACGACCTCTTCGTGGAGATCACCGCGCACGCGCACGACGTTCACGGGATGGACGAGGTTCCGCCGGAGGTCGTGGACCTCATCCGGGACGTCATCACCGACGTCTAGGCCGGGAACGCCCCGTCCTCGAGGAACGTCTCGAGGGCCTGGTGGCAGGGCGCCAGATCGAGGCCCTGGCCGCTGACCCACGCGTCGTCGTAGTACGTGCCGGCGTACCGGTCACCGCCGTCGCAGATCAGGGTCACGACGCTGCCGCGCTCGCCGCGCGCGAGCATCTCGGCCACGAGCTGCAGCGACCCCCACACGTTCGTCCCCGTCGAGCCGCCCACGCTGCGCCCGGTGCGCTCGGTGACGAGCCGCATCGTCGCGATCGACGCCGCGTCGGGGACCTGGATCATCCGGTTGACGACCTCCGGCAGGAATGACGGCTCCATCTGCTGGCGGCCGATGCCCTCGATGCGCGACGGACGGCCGCTGAAGGCCCACGGCTCGCCCATCCAGCTCGGGTAGAAGATCGAGTCCTCCGGGTTGACGACGCAGATGCGCGTCGCGTGCCGCCCGAAGCGCACGAACCGGCCGATGGTCGCGCTGGTCCCGCCGGTCCCGGCCCCCATGACCACCCAGGCCGGCACGGGGTGCCGCTCGAGCGCCATCTGGGTGAATATCGACTCCGCGATGTTGTTGTTGCCGCGCCAGTCCATCGCGCGCTCGGCGAAGGTGAACTGGTCCAGGAAGAGGCCCTCGCGCGCGGCCGCGAGCCGCTGCGCCTCGTCGACGATCGTCCTGGGGTCGTCCACCAGGTGGCACGTGCCGCCCTGCGACTCGATCAGCGCGATCTTCTCCGGGCTGGTGGAGGCCGGCATGACCGCGACGAACGTGAGCTCGAGCAGGCGGGCGAAGTAGGCCTCCGAGACCGCCGTGGAGCCGCTGGAGGCGTCCACGATCGTCGTGCCCTCGGTGATCCGGCCGTTGCACAGCCCGTAGAGGAACAGCGAGCGGGCGAGCCGGTGCTTCAGCGACCCCGTCGGGTGCACCGACTCGTCCTTCAGGTACAGGTCGATCCCCCACTCGGGCGGCAGGGTGAAGACGTGCAGGTGCGTGTCGGCCGAGCGGTTGGTGTCGGCGTCGATCCTGCGGATCGCCTCGTTGACCCATTCCCTCGACACGAGGGAGCCACGATCGTTCGCGGACGTCGTCACCCGCCCATTGTCGCCGATCCCGCGCCCCGCCGCCGCCGCGGACGCCCCGCGGGGGGCTCAGCGCATCGTGACCCGGACGCCCCGCGCCGACGGCGGCGGCGGCCCGACCCGCGGCTGCGGCATCGGCACGGGGTCCGCGGTGACCGGTGGGTCGCCGGGGCGCACTGCGGGACGTGGCCACGCCTCGGGCAGCGCGAAGGCCTCGGGGACCGTCGCGAGCAGGCCCGCGGCGAGGAGCGACCGGCCGATGCGTCGTCTGGGCATGTGCCGATCCTCCCGCCACCGCCCCGTCGCTCGCAAGGCGCCGGGCCCGGCCCGTATGCGGGACGTAAGCGGCGCTCGAGGGGAGCCGGCCAGCGCGTCGACCTCGGCGGCGGCCGGCCCGCGGAGGTGCGCCAGGTCGCCCCGCCGGTCCACCGTGGCAGAGCGCCCGCGCGGGCGCCTTCGCCCGTCGCGGGGGAGTCGGGTACACTCCCGCGTCGGCCCCGAGAAGGATCAGATCTCCGATGGCACACGTCTCCCTCGACCGCACGCGAGCGCACCGAGTTCGGCAACGGCCCGACGCGACGGCTGCGCAAGGCCGGGTACGTCCCCGGCGTCGTCTACCAGCCGGGCGGCCCCTCGCTCGCCCTGTCCCTGTCCGACCGCGACCTCCGGCGCGCGATCGCCGAGGGGCGGACCGGCGTCATCGACCTGGCCGTGGGCGACGCCCCGGCGCGGCCGGTGCTGCTGAAGGACTGGCAGCTCCACCCGGTGCGGCTCGACGTGATGCACGTGGACTTCGTGGAGGTTGACCTCACCCAGGAGATCGAGGCGCCCGTGGCGATCACGCTGCACGGCGACGCGGTCGGCGTCCGCGACGGCGGCGTCATGGACCAGCCGCTGCGCGAGGTCGTCGTCAGCGCGCTGCCGGACACCCTGCCCGACCACATCGAGCTGGACGTGAGCGCGCTCCAGATCGGCGACTCCGTGACCGTCGGCGACCTCACCGCCCCCGCGGGCGTGACGATCGTGACCGACCCGGAGACCGTGGTCGCGTCCGTCGTGGCCCCGACCGTCGAGGCCGCGCCGGAGGAGATCGAGGTCGAGGGCGAGGAGGGCGCCGAGCCCACCGCCGCCGGCGAGGGCGAGGACGGCGGGTCCGACGAGGAGTAGTGACCTCGGCGTGGAGGACACGCCGGATCCCATCCGCCTTGTCGTGGGCCTCGGGAACCCGGGGCCCCGCTACGCCGGCACCCGCCACAACGCGGGCGAGCTGGTCGTGGACGAGGTCGCCCGCCGGCTCGGGGCCGGGAGGGCGGTCACGCGCTACGGCGGCCGCCTCAGGGAGGCCCGCGGGCCGTCCGGCCCGATCGCGCTGCTCGTCCCGCTCACGTACATGAACGACTCCGGCGACGCCGTCGGCCCCGCCGCCGGTTCCCTGCACGCCGCCCCGGGGCAGGTGCTGGTGGTGCACGACGACCTGGACCTGCCCTTCGGCGCCGTCCGCGGCAAGGTCGGCGGCGGCGCCGGCGGCCACAACGGTCTGCGGTCGGTCACCCGGGGCCTCGGCGGCCCCGGGTTCGCCAGGATCCGTCTCGGGGTCGGCAAGCCGCCCGCCGACTTCCGGGGCGACGGCGCCGACTGGGTGCTGATGCGCTTCACCGAGCCGCGGGAGGAGGTCGAGGCGATGGTCCTGCGCGGCGCCGACATGGTCGAGGCGGTCCTCGCCGACGGGATGCCCGCCGCCGTCGAGCGCTTCCACGCCTCCGAGCCGGGGGCCCGCGCGGCCGCCCGCGCCGAGCGCCGCGAGGCCGCCCGCCTCGCGCGCGAGGAGGCCCAGGACGCCGAGGCGCCCGGGGCCGGGGAGCCGGACGCGTGAGCGACGCCACCGCCGCTCGACCGGCTCGTCCTGTCGCCGGCGCCCGTGGCCGCGGCGGCCGAGGCGGTCGCCGGCCGGCACCGCCCGGCGGCGAGCTGGCCCTCGCCCGCCCCGGCTGGCCGTTCGTGCTCGCCGCCATGGCGCGGTCGGGCGGCCGCGCGCTGCTGGTCGTCACGCCGGGCGACGACGAGGCGCGCGACCTGGCCCAGGAGCTCACCGCCCTGATCGGCCGCGGCGCCGTCGCGCTGTGGCCCACCCGCGGCGTCCCGGCCGGCGGCGCCGTGGGCGCGTCCCCCCACCTGGTGGGCCTGCGCGCGCGGGCGCTCGCGAGCCTCGGGCCGCGCCGGCAACGTCATCGTCGCGAGCGCCGCCGCCCTGTCCGAGCGCGTCCCCGGCCGACCAGCCCGCCGAGCCGTTCGAGGTGTCGGTGGGCGAGGTGGTGTCGCTCGACGCCCTCGTTGACCGGCTCGCCGCGATGGGCTACGAGCGCGTCGACCAGGTCGAGGAGCGGGGCGACATGTCCGTGCGCGGCGGCATCCTCGACGTCTACCCGTCCACCGCCGAGCTGCCCGCGCGCATCGAGCTCTTCGGCGACGAGGTCGAGAGCATGCGCGCCTTCTCGGCGTTCACGCAGCGCACCATCCGGCCGATCACGAAGCTCGTCGCGTGGCCCGCGGCCGAGGGCGACGGGCGACATGGCCGACCCGCTCGCGGCCGCGGGCGGACAACCCGCCGGCCGAAGCAGCACCTCTCACCCGGGCGCTGCGACCGCGCTTCGCACGGTCGGGCCGGCGGGCCTGGCCGCCACGTCGGTGGTGCGCCTGGCGCCGGGCGAGCACGCCGGCGCCCTGGCCGAGGCGCTCGAGCGCCTCGAGGACGAGGCCGCCGCCGGCGCGATGGCCGACCCCGCCGCCGTGCAGGCCGGGCTCGCCGCGCTGGCGGTGCCTCGACCTGGCCCCGCCCGCGCGGCGCCGGCCCGGCCGCGTTCGACGCCGCCGAGCCGCGGTTCACCGCCCGCTCCGCGTCCGAGTCGGAGGGCGAGCTGCAGCGCCTCGACCCGCGCGGGGCTCCGCGCCCTCGTCACGTTCGGCCGCCGCGGCGACCTGGCCCGGGCGCTCGCCCGGATGGAGCGCCTGCGCGCCACCGAGCTCGACCCCGGCGAGATCCCGGAGCCGCGCGCGATCGGCATGAGCGTGACCCCGGTCCGCACCGGGATGATCTCCCGCGAGCTCGGCATCGCCGTCGTCCCGGAGGAGCGCATCCTGCGCCGCCGGCGCCCGTCGCCGCAGCGCGGCCCGGTGGTGGGCCGGCGCCTCCAGTCGTTCCTCGACCTGAAGGTGGGCGACCACGTCGTCCACGAGGACCACGGCATCGGCCGCCTCACCGGGTTCGAGACCCGCACCGTCGCGGGCCTGACGCGCGACTACCTGGCGCTGGCGTTCGCCGACGGCGACCGCCTCTACGTCCCGCACGACCAGCTCGACCGCGTGACCCGCTACGTCGGCGCCGACGGGTCCGCCCCGGCGCTCAGCAAGCTCGGCGGCAAGGCGTGGGACCGGATGAAGTCGCGCGCCCGCGCGGCGGTCCGGGAGATGGCCGGCGAGCTCATCTCGCTCTACGAGGCGCGCGCCGCCGCCGTCGGGTTCGCGTTCCCGGCCGACGACGAGCTGACCCGGGAGCTGGAGCGCACCTTCCGCCACCGCGAGACGCCCGACCAGCAGCGCGCCATCGACGCCGTCGTACGACGACATGGAGCGCGCCCGCCCGATGGACCGCCTGATCTGCGGCGACGTGGGCTTCGGCAAGACCGAGATCGCCATGCGCGCGGCGTTCAAGGCGGCGGCCGCCGGCAAGCAGGTGCTGATGCTGGTGCCGACCACCATCCTGGCCCAGCAGCACCTGTCCACCTTCCGCGAGCGCTTCGGCGAGCTGCCCGTGAGCGTGGACATGGTCAACCGCTTCCGCAGCCCGGCCGAGACGCGCGACGTGCTCGCCCGCTTCCGCGACGGGCGGCTCGACGTCCTGATCGGCACCCACCGCCTGCTGTCGATGGACGTGCAGCCGAAGGACCTGGGCCTGGTGATCGTCGACGAGGAGCAGCGCTTCGGCGTGGCCCAGAAGGAGAGCCTGCGCCAGCTGCGCCTGAAGGTGGACGTGCTGGCGATGAGCGCCACCCCCATCCCGCGGACGCTGCAGATCTCGCTGTCGGGGCTGCGCGACATCAGCACCATCGAGACGCCCCCGCCGGGCCGTCGGCCGATCGCCACCCACGTGGGCGAGCACGACGACGCCCTGGTCGCCGAGGCCCTGCGCCGCGAGCACGAGCGCGGCGGCCAGAGCTTCTACCTCCACAACCGTGTCGAGACCATCGACGAGGCGGCCGAGGGGCTGCGGGCGCCTGGTGCCGGAGCTGCGGATCCTGACCGCCCACGGGCAGATGCACGAGCACGAGCTCGAGGAGGTGATGCTCGCGTTCGTGCGCGGCGAGGCCGACGTGCTGGTGGCCACGAGCATCATCGAGTCGGGCCTCGACATCCCCCAGGCGAACACCCTGGTGGTGGAGCGCGCCGACCAGCTCGGGCTGTGCCAGCTCTACCAGATCCGCGGGCGGGTGGGCCGCTCGGACGTGACCGCCCACGCCTACCTGCTCTACCCCGACGCGGCCACGCTCAGTCGCGGGAGGCGGCCTCGCGCCTGCGCGCGCTGGCCGACTACACCGAGCTCGGCAGCGGCCTGCGGATCGCGATGCGCGACCTCGAGATCCGCGGCGCCGGCAACCTGCTGGGCGACGAGCAGAGCGGCCACGTCGCCGCGATCGGCTTCGAGCTCTACCTGGAGATGCTCAACGACGCCGTCATGCAGGGGCAGGGGCGTGGAGCCGCCCGAGCAGGAGACGCGCGTGGAGATCGCCGTCTCGGCGTACATCCCGAGCGAGTACGTGCCGCTCGAGGCCGCCAAGATCGACCTGCACCGGCGCATCGCGATGGCCGTCGAGCCTCGAGGACGTCGGCGCGCTGCGCGACGAGATCGAGGACCGCTTCGGGCCGGTCCCGCCGCCGGTGGAGGCGCTGCTGTCGGTGCAGCGGGTGCGGGTCAAGCTGCGCGCGGCCGGCGCCACCCAGATCGCCGTGCGCTCCGGCCGGGTCGTCGTGGGCCCGGTGAGCCTCACCAGCGCGGCGCTGCGCGCCCTGCGCGAGCAGGAGCCGCGCGCCAGCCTACTCGGGCAGCGAGCGGCTCGTGTCGCTGCCGGCGCCGAGCCTGCCCCTCCGAGCGCCTCGAGGCCGCCGAGGCGGCGCTCGACGCCCTCGCGGGAGCCGCTGCGGTCGCCGCATGAGCCGGCCTCACCGTCCTCCCATCCGCCCTTAGCCCAGGCCTAACGGGGCGGCGGAATGGCAGGTGCTACATTCCCCGCGTCGTGACGAAGACCAGCCGCAGATCGCCGCTCCGCGCGGGGGTCCTCGTCGGGATCGCCGTCCTGGGCGCGTCGGCCCTCCTGGTCGCCGCCGGGTGCGGTGACAGCGGGGACAGCCTGCCCGCCGGCGTGGTCGCGCAGGTGGGCGACGCGCACGATCACCGAGGCGCAGCTCGACACGACGATCGAGCAGAGCCGCGCCGAGGCGACCGCCTCCGGCCAGACCCTCCCGAAGGAGGGCGAGGAGGGTTACGACGACATCCGCCGCCAGGCGCTCCAGTCCCTGGTGCAGCAGAAGGTCGTCGACTTCGAGGCCAAGGACTGCGGCAAGCCGTGCGAGGTCACCGGAAGCCGACATCACGGCCGAGCTCGCCCGCATCCGCAAGAGCAACTTCGAGAACTCGCAGAAGAAGTTCGACGCGTTCCTGAAGGAGCGGAAGATCACGCAGGCCGACGCGAACGCAGATCGTGAAGAGCCAGCTCCAGCAGCAGGCCCTCTTCGACCACGTCACCCGCGGCGTGCGCTTCACCGACGCCGAGGCGAAGAAGTACTACGACGACAACGCCTCGCAGTTCAAGGTCCCGGCCGGCCGCACCGCCAGCCACATCCTGGTGCCGACGAAGGCCGAGGCCGACCGCATCCGCGCCGAGGTCACGCCCGGAGAACTTCGCCCAGCTCGCCAAGGAGAACTCGACCGACACCGGCTCGGCCCAGCAGGGCGGCAACCTCGGGCCCATCCAGAAGGGCCAGCTCGTGCCCGAGTTCGAGAAGGTCGCCTTCGCGCTCAAGGACGGCGAGATCTCCCAGCCGGTGAAGACCCAGTTCGGCTGGCACATCATCATGGTGGACATCACGCCCGCGAAGACGACGTCGTTCGCCGAGGCGAAGGCAGCAGATCATCTCCAGCCAGCTCGCCCAGAAGCGCCAGACCGAGTTCACCAGCTGGAGCGAGAACGTCCTGAAGGAGTGGGCGGACCGCACCGTCTACGCCTACAGCGACCTGGAGCCCGCGACGACCACCGCCGCGGCCACCACCGCCGCCGCCCCCGCAGCGACCGCGCCGTAACGCCGTCGGCGGTGCCGTCCCGGGGACGGCTAGTGTTCCCGCCATGATCAGGGTCGTCGGCGCTCGGGCCGGGCGCACCCGAGGCGGTACCGGCGTCGGCGATCGACGCCGCCGCCGGCGCGGCGCCGCTGCTGGCGCCCCGCCCTCGAGCCCGCGCTCGCCGCCGTCATCGGCGCCGACCCGGACCCGCTGGCCCCCGCTCGACGCCGTGCCCGACGGCGCCACGATCGTCGCGCCCGGACGCCGCGGCCCACCGCATCGCCGCCGGCGCTGCCGGACGCGGAGACGCTGCCGCGCCCGCGAGGCGCTGCGGGCCCGCGCGATCGGCGCCGAGGTCGCCGCGCTCGCCGAGGTGGGGCTGCGGCTGCGGCGCGACTGCCCCTGGGACCGGGAGCAGACGGCCGCGACGATCGTGCCGCACACGATCGAGGAGGCGTTCGAGGTGGCCGACGCCGTCGCCGCCGGCGACGGGGCCCACCTGGCCGACGAGCTCGGCGACCTGCTCTTCCAGTCGGTGTTCCTCTCCCAGCTCCTGGAGGAGGACGGCTCCGCGGACCTCGCCAGCGTCGCGCGCGGCCAGGCCGACAAGCTCATCTCGCGCCACCCCCACGTCTACGGCGACGCGGTGGCCGAGTCGGCCCGGCGGCGTGGTGGACCTGTGGGAGCGACGCAAGCGCGAGGAGCGCGCCGACCAGGGCCTCTTCCACGACCTGCCGGCCGGCCTGCCGGCGCTCGCCTACGCCACCAAGACCCAGAAGCGGGCCGCGGCCGCCGGGTTCGACTTCCCGGACGTCGACGCCGCCCTGGCGAAGCTCGACGAGGAGGCGGCCGAGCTGCGCGAGGACCCGGGCGCCCGGGAGCTCGGCGACGTGCTGTTCGCGGCGGTCGGCGCGGCCCGGGCGGTCGGGCGCCGACCCCGAGCTGGCCCTGCGGGCCTCGGCCCAGCGCTTCCGGGGGAGGGTGGAGCGGGCCGTGGCGCTTGCCGCCGCGGCCGGCGAGGACTTCGAGCGGCTCGCGCCGGAGGTGCAGATGCGCTGGTACGAGGAGGGCGCGCGGATGATCGCGCAGACCACGGAATGGGAGGCGCTGCGGCGAGCACGCCGCGGCGGGTGGGCGGCGCGCACCTGCGCGACCTGTTCGCGGACGACCCCGGCCCGCGGCGACGAGCTCGTCGTCGACGGCGGGCGACCTGCACCTCGACTACTCCAAGAACCGGGTCACCCGCGAGACGCTCGACCTGCTCGTCGGCGCTGGCCGAGCGGGCGGGCGTGCCACCGCCGGGCCGAGGCGATGTTCGCGCGGCGAGCGGATCAACGTGACCGAGGGCCGCGCCGGTGCTCCACACCGCGCTGCGCGCGCCGCGCGACGCGGTGATCGAGGTGGACGGCCACAACGTGGTGCCGGACGTCCACGAGGTGCTCGACCGGATGGGCGAGATCGCCGAGGCCGTGTGCGCTCGGGCGCCTGGACCGGCGCGACCGGGCGAGCGCATCCGCACCGTCGTGAACATCGGGATCGGCGGCTCGGACCTCGGGCCCGGCGATGGCCGTGCGCGCGCTCGCCGACCACGCCACGCCGGACATCGCGTTCCGCTTCGTCTCGAACGTCGACGGGGACGACATCCGCGACGCCCTCGCCGGCGCGCGATCCCGCCTCCACGCTGGTCATCGTCGTCGTCCAAGACCTTCACGACGCTCGAGACCCTGGCCAACGCGCGCGGCGCGCGGCGCTGGCTCGTCAACGCCCTCGGCGAGGCCGCGGTGCCGCAGCCACTTCGTCGCCGTCTCGACCAACGCCGAGGAGGTCGCCGGCGTTCGGCATCGACACGCGCCAACATGGTCGGCTTCTGGGACTGGGTCGGCGGCCGCTACTCGGTCGACTCGGCCGTGGGCCTGTCGCTGGCGATCGCGATCGGGGCCGACGCGCTTCCGCGAGTTCCTCGCCGGCTTCCGGGCGATCGACGAGCACTTCCTGCACGCGCCGCCGGCCGAGAACATGCCCCTGCTGATGGGCCTGCTCGGGCGTCTGGAACGCGCGACTTCCTCGGCGCCGACACCCACGCGGTGCTGCCCTACAGCGAGCGCCTGGGCCGCTTCCCCGCGTACCTCCAGCAGCTCGACATGGAGAGCAACGGCAAGTCGGTCGACCTCGCACGGGCGCCCGGTCGGCGCCGGCACCGGCCCCATCGTGTGGGGCGAGCCGGGGACCAACGGCCAGCACGCCTTCTACCAGCTCATCCACCAGGGGACGCGGCTCGTGCCGAGCGACCTGATCGGCGTCTGCGCCGCCCGCCGAGGAGGTCGGCGACCACCACGACCTGCTCATGGCCAACCTGTTCGCGCAGGCCGAGGCGCTCGCGTTCGGCAAGACGGCGGAGGAGGTCGCGGCCGAGGGCGTGGCGCCGCCGCTCGTGCCGCACCGGACCTTCCCGGGGAACCGGCCGACCAACGTGATCCTGGCGCCGCGGCTGACGCCGTCGGTGCTCGGCCAGCTGATCGCGCTCTACGAGCACAAGGTCTTCACGCAGGGGGTCGATCTGGGGGATCAACTCCTTCGACCAGTGGGGGGTCGAGCTCGGCAAGGTGCTCGCCGCCGCGCATCGCCCCGGAGCTGACCTCGCCGGAGGCGCCGGACCTGCGCCACGACAGCTCCACCAACGCCCTGATCCGCCACTACCGGGCCGCCCGGGGAAGAGAGGCTTGACGATGCAGCTCGGGATGATCGGACTCGGCCGGATGGGGGCCAACATCGTGCGCCGCCTGATGCGCGACGGGCACGAGTGCGTGGTCTACGACGTCAACGCCGACGCGATCGCGGAGCTCGAGGGCGAGGGCGCCACCGGCGCGCGCTCGCTCGAGGAGATCGCGCGCAGAAGCTCCAGGCGCCGCGGGCCGCCTGGATCATGGTGCCCGCCGCCTACGCCGGCACGACGGCCGAGGAGATCGGGCCAGCACCTGGAGGCGGGCGACACGATCATCGACGGCGGCAACTCGCTACTACCACGACGACATCGCCGCGGGCCGACGGCGTTCGCGCGAGCGCGGCATCCACTACCTCGACGTCGGCACCAGCGGCGGCGTGTTCGGCCTGGAGCGCGGCTACTGCATGATGATCGGCGGCGACACCGAGGCCGTGCAGCGCCTCGACCCGATCTTCCGCACGCTCGCCCCCGGCGTGGAGGCCGCGGAGCGCACCCCCGGCCGCACGGGCGACCCGGTCCAGCCGGAGATGGGCTACCTCCACTGCGGGCCGCCCGGCGCCGGCCACTTCGTGAAGATGGTCCACAACGGGATCGAGTACGGGATCATGGCCGCCTACGCCGAGGGCCTGGCGATCCTGAAGAAGGCGAACGTGGGGACCGCCGAGCAGGTCCACGACGCCGAGACGACCCCGCTGCGCGACCCGGAGATGTACCGGTACGACATCGACACGGCCGCCGTCGCCGAGGTGTGGCGCCGCGGCATCGGTCATCTCGTCGTGGCTGCTCGACCTGACGGCGATCGCCCTGATGGAGGACCCGGACGCTGCAGGACTTCAGCGGCCGCGTGTCCGACTCGGGCGAGGGCCGCTGGACCGTCGCCGCCGCCGTCAACGAGGGCGTCCCCGCGCACGTCCTGACCGCCGCCCTCTTCGAGCGCTTCAGCTCGCGGGGCGAGGCCGACTACGCCGACAAGCTGCTCTCGGCGATGCGCAAGCAGTTCGGCGGCCACGACGAGAAGACGCTCATGAGCGTCGTCCGCATCAACGCCATCACCGTCCCGGAGGAGCGGGCGGAGGAGTTCGAGGCCCGCTTCGCCGCCCGCGCCGGCGAGGTCTCGAAGTCCCCGGGCTTCGAGGCGTTCGAGCTGCTGCGTCCCAGCGACGACCGGGGCGTCTACCTCGTCTACACCCGCTGGGAGAGCCAGGAGGCGTTCGACGCCTGGGTGTCGAGCTCGGCGTTCACGCGCGGTCACAAGGCCCACAACACCCAGGGGCCGGTGTCGAGCCAGAGCGAGCTCTGGTCGTTCGAGGTGATCCAGCAGGAGGGGGCCCCGGCCGGCTGACTCAGAAGAGGCGGTCCGGGAACGCGAGCACCCGGTCGCCGAAGCCGGCTCTCCCCAGGCGCTGGTCCGTAGTGACCACCGCGGCATCGAGGGCCTCGGCGAGGGCGATGTAGGCGGCGTCATGGAAGGTGATCCGCCCGCGGAGGTCCCACATCCGCTGTGTGAGCGGGGCGTGTGCGTACCGGATGATCGGGAGGGCCGTGAGAGCGCCCAGCGCGAGCGTTCCGCGCTCGCCATCGATCTCGCCGAGCAACAGACGTCGCCTCATCGCCGAGCCCACCTCGATGTCGAGGAGGTGCGGGGCGTGCATCTCCTCGATCGCGCTCAGTCGCTCCCGGACCCACTCGGCCTGCTCGCCGATGTCCAACAGCAGGTCAACGGCCGCCGACGCGTCGAGGACGATCACCCGAGGTCGCGCCACGGCGGATGACGTCCGCCGAGGACTCGCTGACCTCCACGGGTGGCAACTCACGGATCCGGGCGAGGACCTCGTCCATGGAGGGTCGCTCCGCGACCTTCGTGACCTCGGCGCGCAGGTAGTCCGACAGCGACAGGCCTTGCTCGTCGGCCTTCGCCACGAGCGCCCGGTGCACCTCGTCCGGGACGTGGCGGATCTGGATCATCTTCGCCATGGGCCGTCGATGGTTGCATGTGCGGCACATGCAAGGCAACCGGGGACCCGGCCGACCGGAGCCGGCCGGGTCCCGCTGGGTCCTACGGCAGGCGCGTCACCCGGTTCGGGGTGGGCGCGGTGACCGGCGACCGGGAGGTCAGGTAGGCGTTGAACGCGTCCAGGTCCACGCCGCCGCCGACGCGGTCGGTGCCGTCGCGGAGGACCGTGAACCCGTCGCCGCCGTCGGCGAGGAACGAGTTGACGGTCACCCGGTAGGACTTCGCCGGGTCGACGGGGAGGCCGTTCAGGGTGATCGACGCCGGGTCGACCTTCTGCCCGACCGGCGCGGAGGCCGACCAGGAGTAGGCGAACCCGTCCGAGACGCCGAGGTGCAGGAAGCGGACGGACCCGTCGGTCTGGGTGGTCCACTGCTGCTCGAGCATCGTCTCGATCTGGGCGCCGGTGAGCGTCATCGACACCAGCAGGTTCCCGAACGGCTGGACCGTGAAGGCCTCGCCGTAGGTCACCACGCCGTCGCCCTCGCCCGCCGGGCTGGACGGGAACGTCAGGTCGGCGCGGACGCCGCCCGGGTTCATGAACGCCATCTGCGCGCCGCCCTCCTCGGCCACGGCCGTGGCTTGGAGCTGCGCGTCGGCGATCAGGTCGCCGAGCGCGCTCTCCGAGTCGCGGGTGGTGCTGCGGGTGATCGCCGCGGTGATCGTTCCCGACCGGCTTGTTGGCGATCGGCGCGGACAGGCCGTCCCACTTGGCGATCGTCGCCGTCTGCGTCGCGTCGGGCGTGACGTCCCGCGTCACGGCGTGGTTCACGCTGGTGACCGACGCGCGCACCACGTCCTTTGTCCTGGTGTTGAGCTTCAGCTCGGTGTCGGTGATCACGCGGCCGAACGACGAGGCGCTCGTGACCCACCGCGGCTTGCCGGCGGGGTCGTCGATCACGCACGTGTACGGCTGGTGCGTGTGGCCGGTGACGACCATGTCGATCTTCGGGGACAGGCCCTGCGCGATCTGGACGATCGGCCCCGACAGGCCGGCCGCGCCGTCGGTGCAGCTGTAGTCGTACGGGGCGCCCGTGGGCGGTAGGCCGCCCTCGTGGAGGAGCACCACGATCGCCTTCACGCCGCGCTTGGCGAGGAAGTTCGCGGCCGTGTTCGCGGTCTCCACCTCGTCGTGGAAGTCGACGTCGCGGATACCGGCCTGCGCGACCAGCTCCGGCGTGCCCTCCAGGGTCATCCCGATGAAGCCGACCTTGATGCCCTTCACGGTCCTGATCGTGGTGGGCGGCAGCACGGTGCGGCCGGTCGGCGCCGTGAACCAGCTGCCGTAGCGGGGCGCGCCCGCCGGCGTGGGCGGCGTGACCCCGTCCTTGTAGGTGACGTTGGCGGCCAGGTACTGGAACTTCGTGCCGCCGTAGCCGTCCGCGTCGAAGCAGCCCTCGGTGGGGTGGCAGCCGCCGTACTTCATCCGCAGCAGCTCGGGGACGCCCTCGTCGAACTCGTGATTGCCGACGCTCGAGACGTCCAGGCCGAGGGTGTTGAGCGTCTCGACGCTCGGCTCGTCCTTGAAGAGCCCGGAGAGGAACGGCGACCCGCCGATGAGGTCGCCCGGCGGCGACGGTCAGCGTGTTCGGGTGCCCATCGCGGAGCTGCTTCAGGTGGGTGGTGAGGTACTCGACGCCGCCCGCCTGGATCGTGGTGCCGGCGGCCGTGAGCAGGTTGCCGTCGCTGCCCGCCGGCGGCTGCAGGTGGCCGTGGTAGTCGTTGAACGACAGGAGCTGGAGGGGCACCGTCGTCGCCGGCGCCTTCGGCGCGGCGGCAGCGGCCCCCGCGCCGATCCCGGCCACCGCTGTGGCGAGCGCGACGGCGCCGAGGCCCACCGCGCGTGTGCGTGACTCACGTCTCATCGGACCTCCCTGGGCACATGGGCGATGACCGGACCTACCCTGTCAGCGAGGCCCCGTCACGTGTGTGACGGTACTGCAACGCTCGGCGGCCTCAGCCGGAGGCGCCGCCCTCCAGGTCCAGCAGCAGGCGCTTGCGGTCCAGGCCGCCGCCGTAGCCGCCGAGCCGGCCGCCGCTGGCGACGACCCGGTGGCACGGGATGACGATGGCGATCGGGTTGCTGCCGAGCGCGTTCCCCGCGGCGCGGAACGCCCGCGGGCTGCCGGCCTCGGCCGCGATCTGCGCGTAGGTGCGGGTCTCGCCGTAGGGGATGCGCGCCGTCGCCTCGAGCACCGCCCGCGCGAAGCCGCGGACCAGCGTCCAGTCCAGGGGCAGGTCGAACTCGCGCCGCGCCCCGGCGAAGTACTCCTCGAGCTGGCGACGGACCGGGTCGAGCACCATGGGATCGCCGTCGCCGGGCGGTTCCTCGTCGTGGTCGCGGTAGGCCAGCATCATCAGCCCACGGCTGCTCGCCGCCGCGAGGAGAGGGCCGGCGGGTGAGGTGATGCGCCGGTAGACGACCTCGACGGAGGGCATGCGGCTCACCCTCTCACGACCCCCCGTCGCGACGGGAGCCCCATGCCCGGCGGGTAGACTCGGCGGCCGAACCGAACCGACTCCCGGAGCGCCGATGTCCCAGATCGCCAGCGTCCACGCCCGCCAGATCCTCGACTCGCGGGGACAGCCGACCGTCGAGGTCGAAGTGCGGCTCGTGTCGGGCGCGGTCGGTCGGGCGGCGGTCCCCTCGGGAGCCAGCACGGGGGCGTTCGAGGCGCTGGAGCTGCGCGACGGCGACTCGTCGGTGTACGGCGGCAAGGGCGTGATGAAGGCCGTCGCCAACGTCGAGGACGAGCTCGCCGGCGTGCTGGTGGGCCGCGACGCCGCCCAGCAGGCGGTGATCGACCGGACGATGATCGAGTTCGACGGCACGGCGAACAAGGAGCGCCTGGGCGCCAACGCCATCCTCGGCTGCTCGCTGGCGGTCGCGCAGGCCGCCGCCGCCGACGCCGGCCTGCCGCTCTACCGCTACCTCGGCGGGGCGCGGGCGCACCGCCTGCCCGTGCCGATGATGAACATCCTCAACGGGGGCGCCCACGCCGACAACTCGGTGGACCTCCAGGAGTTCATGGTCGCCCCCGTCGGCGCCCGCACCTTCGCCGACGCGCTCCGGATGGGCGCCGAGGTGTACGCCTCGCTCAAGACGGTGCTGCGCGGCCGCGGCCTGGGCACCGGCGTGGGCGACGAGGGCGGCTTCGCACCCGACCTCGCCAGCAACCAGGACGCGCTCGACGTGATCATGGAGGCGATCGGCGCGGCCGGCTACACGCCCGGCGAGGAGATCGCGCTGGCGCTCGACCCCGCGACCACCGAGCTGTACCGCGACGGCGCCTACCACCTGGAGGGCGAGGGCCGCACCCTGAGCACCGGCGAGATGGTGGGGTACTGGGAGGAGCTGTGCGCGCGCTACCCGATCATCTCCATCGAGGACGGCATGGCCGAGGAGGACTGGGACGGCTGGGTGGCCCTCACCGAGGCCCTCGGCGACCGCGTGCAGCTGGTGGGCGACGACCTCTTCGTGACCAACAGCCAGCGGCTGGCGAAGGGGATCGAGCTCGGGGCCGGCAACGCGATCCTGATCAAGGTCAACCAGATCGGCACGCTCTCGGAGACGCTCGCGGCGATGGACCTCGCCAGCCGGTCGGGCTACGCGTCGATGGTGTCCCACCGCTCCGGCGAGACGGAGGACACGTTCATCGCCGACCTGGCGGTCGCGACCGGGGCCGGCCAGATCAAGACGGGGGCGCCGTCGCGCAGCGAGCGGGTCGCCAAGTACAACCAGCTCATCCGGATCGAGGAGGGGCTCGGTCCCGCCTCGTCCTACCCGGGGCGGTCGGCCTTCCGCGCGTGAGGGTCCGGGAGGCAGGAACGCGCCGCGGCAGGGCCAATCCCGAGGTGACCGGGGCCCGTGGGCCCGATCCGACCTCCCGGGACCGCTGCGATCCGAGTCAGGCGAATCATCGTGGCCGGGGTGCTGACCGCGCTCCTGCTCGGCTACATCGGACCGGTGTCGGGATACCTCGACCAGCGGGCGACGCTGCGCCAGGAGCAGGCGCGGCTGCACGACCTGGAGCGCACGCGCGACGCGCTGCGCACCCAGATCGCCGACCTCGGCCAGCCTGCCGTGCTCGAGGCGCGCGCGCGGGAGCTGGGACTCGTCGAGCCGGGCGAGCGGGCGTTCGTGGTGCGCGGGGACATCGATCCGAAGCCGCCGCCGGAGCCGAAGGATGACGGCGGCCGGCTCGGGTGGCTCACCGGGCTCTTCTGACCGCGCCGCCGTCGCGGCGCTCCTGGGACGCACCCCGTTCACCGACTTCCGCGTGGTCGTGCGCTGCCCCCACGGCGGCCCGGCGGTGCTGCGCAACCCTCCGCGGGATCTGCGCGGCCGGCCCTTCCCGACGCGCGACTGGCTGACCTGCCGGGCGCTGGTGGAGGCCGTCAGCCGGCTGGAGGCGCAGGGCGGCGTGCGGAGGATGGAGGACGACCCCGAGATGGCGGGGCCGCTGGCCGAGGCGCACGCCCGCCACGGCGCGCTGCACGACGGGCACCGGGTCGCCGGCCTCGGGGATCCCGCGCACGTGAAATGCCTCCACGCGCACCTGGCGTTCGCCATGGACGAGGGGGGCTCGCCGGTGGGCGACTGGATCGCCGCGCGGTCCGACCTGCGCTGGCCGGACGTGTGCTGCGTCGAGCGGGTGGCCGGATGAGCCCCCGGCCGCGCGAGGCGGCGATCGCGGCCGCCCGCTTCCAGTGGGAGGACGGCCTCGCGCGGCTGGCGGAGCCCGCGCCGGCGGCGGTGGCCCGCGCGCGGCGGCGGATCGTGCAGGCCGTGCACGACGAGCTCCGGCGGCGGGTGGGGCTCACGTTCACGACGGCGCAGCTCGTGGAGGTCTACGACGGCGCCTCCGGGTGGTACCTGGACCTCGCCGCGCGGGTCGCTCCGCGCGAGCCGGAGGCATGGGAGCCGGCGGCGGCCCTCGACGGCGCGTTCGGCACCTACGCCCGCCAGGCGTCGGACGCGCGGCTGTGAGCACGAGCAACCCGGGGTCGCCGCGTCCCCGCAACCCGCGGCGCCCCCCGAAGCGCAAGATCCGCCTGGCCCTCGCGCTGGTGCTGATGGTGATCGCCCTCGCCGGCGGCATCGTGATCGGCTACGCCGCCCGTGGCGACTCGCCGCCGGGGGCGGCGGTCACCGACTCGCGGACCGTGCCGGTGGTGACGGTCACCGTCCCGGCGACCGTCACCGCGCCTTAAGGGTCCGCGCCGGCGCGCGGGCGGCCCGCCGCCCCCGGGGCCGGGGCCGTCCACATCTCGGCGAGCTGCGGGTCATCCGTCTCGCCGCGCTCGATCAGGGCGTGGATCTGCGGCAGGGCGCGGACGTTCAGGGAGATGTGCCGCTGGCCGACGCTCGGCTTCTCGAGGAGCATCCCCGCCCGGATCAGCGCCTCGCCCACCTCGAGCGCCTGGCGCCGGTCGTGGGCGGCGGCCCCGCGCGCGAAGTG
Organism: Miltoncostaeaceae bacterium; assembly: GCA_963749475.1. GTDB lineage: Bacteria > Actinomycetota > Thermoleophilia > Miltoncostaeales > Miltoncostaeaceae > Miltoncostaea. Next base: position 234,355 of record CAVVMP010000006.1, on the reverse strand, counting down.
GTCGAACTCGGTGTGGTAGCCGGGGCCCACCTTGCCCATCCGGAGCATCCGCTGCAGCACCACGCGCGCGTGCCGGCGGCGCGGGCACGGGTCGTCCTCGATCCGCAGGCTCGGGGGCGCCTCGGGTTGAGGCGGCGGCGCCGTGCCGAGGCCCTGGGCGCGGAGCACCCGCACCAGGTCGGGCTGGTGGGTCTCGGCGTGGACGTCGTACCCCTGGGCGGTGAGCGCCAGGGCCACATCGACGGGGTGACGGTGCAGCTCGCGCGCCATCCGCGCGAGCCCGGTGTCCCCGCCGCCGGCGTCCGCCGGAGCGAGGGGGATCAGGGGCCCGTCGACGGCGACGTCGTCGGGCAGCAGCGCCAGGAGGGCGGGAAGCGTCGCCAGGGCGTACTCCGCGAGGATCTCCTCCAGGCCGGGGAGCACCAGGGCGACGTGGCCGTGCCAGTCGCGGAGCTCCACCGCGCCCGGGTCGGCGTCGATCTCGTTGACGGCGATCGCGATCGCCCGCGTGAGGATCCGTGCGGCGGGCCGCGGCGCGAACGCCCGGGCCTGCCCGGGGTCGAGGGGCAGGAGCCAGGCGGGGTCGCCGTGCGGGGTGCGGCCGGCCCAGATCCAGACGGTCGGCGGGCGGTTGTGGATGGCCCTGCCGGACGCGTCGAGCGTCTTCAGGACGGCCTCGTCGTGGTCGCCGCGCTGCCACGCCCAGAGCCCTCGCGCGACCTCACCGGGATGACGCAGAAGATCGCTGCTCGTCACGGTGGTCGCCATGGTCCGAGCGTAGCGCGGTGGGCCACGGCCACCCCGGCGTCCCATCCCGGCGCCCGGCCCCCCGGCGGCAGCGGGACGAGCCCGGGTTCGAGGCCGCTCCGCGCGATCAGCCACGAGATCGTGGAGTTCGAGTTCCACATCTCGCCGGCGCGGAGCTCGTCGCGGCCCCAGACGGGCGTCGGCACCCGCGGCACCTCCGCCAGCAGGCTCCGGGCGCGGTCCGGGTCGTCGCTGAGCCGGATCGGGCTCGCGACGGCCTCCGCGACGTCCGGGATGACGCCGTCGCGCCACCGCCGGACCTCGTACCGGAACAGCCGCAGGCGCCCGAGCGCCCGGGCGCCCACCGGGCCCTCCGCCACGACGCCGCGCTCGGGCGGGCCGGCCCACGCGGGCGCCTGCTCGACCACGAACCGGCCCTCGGGGACGGAGACCTCGAGCGCGGAGTGGTAGAGGTCGCGGCGCGGCCGCCGCTGCGCCAGGGCGGCGAGCGCCTCGAACGCGATGCCGTTCAGGCGCACGGACCGGCCGCCGGCGCCCAGCGGCAGCCAGTAGAGGTCGATGCTGCTCATCGCCGGGATGGTGGCCCGTCCCGGCCCGCGCGGCTAGCTCGCGAGCCCCCGGGTGGTCGAGGCGAAGGCGGAGTTGGCGCGGTACGCCCAGGCCAGGACCTCGGCGATGACGTCGTACAGCTCGGCGGGGATCATCGCGCCGAGGTCGAGGACGGCGAGCGCCTCGACCAGGTCCGGGTCCTCGCGCATCGGCAGGCCGTGCTCGCGCGCCAGCTCGACGATCCGCTCGGCGACGGGGCCGGCGCCGGACGCCGTGACGCGCGGGGCGCCGCCCTCGTCGCGGCGGTAGCGGAGCGCGACGGCGCGGGGGCGGCGCTCCCTGGGCGCGGGGAGGTCGCTCACGCTGCGGCGCTCACGCCGAGATGTCCAGGCCGGAGGCGGGGGGCGGCTCCAGCAGCCGCTCGGGCGGCGGACCCGTCATCCGCTCGACGCTGACGCTCGCCGAGCGCGACGTGCGCCGCAGCGACTCGCTGAGCTCCCCCGCCCGCTCGCCGAGGAACGCCCGGGCGGCCTCGCCGGTGGTGCGGACGGTCGCGTCCACGCCTCCCGGGCCGGCCGTCGCCTCGATCATCACGGTGCCGAGGGCGGAGAGGTGGAGCAGGAACGCCACCTTGCGCGGCCGGTCCCCTCCGTCGCGCCCGTCGGCCCCGCCGTCGGGGTGCACGCGGACCTCCGCGGTCCCGCCGCCCGGGAGGGGGAGCTGGAGGTACGCGCCGTTCTGGGCGGAGGGGTCGGCCGCGGCCTGCGCCGCGCCGGGAGGAGGCGGCAGGCTCGCCCCCGCGAGGGCCTGGGCCGCGATCCCATCCGCCGCCCCGGACGCGGCCCGCGCGACGGCGGCGTCCACCGCCGGGTGATCCGCCAGGGCGTGCAGCAGCGCCCGCAGCGGCGCCCGGTCCGGTGCCTCCCCCGAGTGGAGCCGGTGCTCCAGGTTCACCCCGAGGTCCGCCAGCGCCCGCCGGAGCGCCTGCCCCGAACCCCCCGTCGCGTCGGACGCCACGTCCCCGGTCACGCTCGCCAGCGCCGTCGCCAGGGCCTTGAGCGACGGCTCCGGGCCGTCCGCGCCGGCCGCGGCGGCCGAGGCGGCCGAGGCTGCCTGCGCGGCGGCGGCCGGGACGGTCCCGGGGGGTTGTTCGATTGAACGCACCGTGCTCGATCGAACGGACGCCGTCCCCGGATCCGGCGTGGCCGGCGGATTCGGGCCGGGGGCGCGTTCACTTCGTAACGCGGCCTCAACATCGGCGGTGGGTGCGGGGGCCGCGGGCGGGGACGGGGTGGTTCGGGCGGCGAGGGCGTCGGCCAGGGCGGCGAGGGTCCGTCCGATCGGGGCGCCCTCCAGGAGCTGGGCCAGGCCGGCGACGGCGGCGGGGGTGGCCGGCAGGCCGGCCGCCTCGAGGCGGGCGAAGGCCGCGGCCTGGGCGGGGGTCGCGACGCCCGCTGCGGCGGCGCGGGTCGCCAGGGCGGCGGCCGGCGCTCCCGGCGGCACCTCCACGCCGGCATCGGCCAGCGCCGCGAGGAGCGATCCGGCCGCTCCCGAGGGCACGCCGGCCTGCGCGAGCGCGGCGGCGGGGGAGGCGGGGACCGCGCTCGCGCCGGCGCCGGCGCCCGCGCCCGCGCCTTGGCCGGCGGCGGCGCCGGGCGCCGGCTCCGGCATCACCCGCAGCGTCACGCGGTCGGCGCCGGTCTCGGCCACCTGGAGCCGCACCGTCGAGCCCGGCTCCATCGGGAGGTCGCTCGCCGCGGTGAGGACCCCTCCGGCCAGGGCGAGCTCGACCTGCCCCGCGCCGGCCGCGATCACCCGGGCTGCCAGCACCTGCCCCTGGGTCACGCCGAGCACCTGGGCGGGGGCGACGGCGATCGCGCCTCCGGGCGCCGCGGGTGCGGCCGGTGCGGCGGGCGCCGGCGGCGCTGGGACGGCCGCGGCGGTGACGTTGCTCGACATCCCACTCCTTGTCGTCGCGCGCACGCGAGGACGTGAGCCCGCGGGTCACCCGCCAGGTCAAGTGGCATCCCGGGGCTGCCGATGACAGCGGGGAACGGACTCACCCACGGAAGGCCGGGGTTTGCTCAGAGGGATCTACATCGCGGCGAGCGGTCTGCTCGCCGAGAGCGCGAGACAGGACGTCATCGCCAACAACCTGGCGAACGCGACGACCACCGGCTTCAAGCGGAGCGAGAGCACCGCGCACCCGTTCAGCTCCATGCTCCTGCACAACATGGGCCAGGCCGGCGCACCAGCCATCGGGACGATGGCCATGGGCGCGGAGGTCGACGGCATCGACCGCATCGACTCCCAGGGGGCCCTGCGCTTCACCGGCAACAACCTGGACCTCGCCCTGGTGGGCAAGGGCCACTTCACGATCGACACGCCCAGCGGGCGCCGATACACCCGGGACGGGTCGTTCGGCCTCGACGACAACGGGCGCCTGGTGACCAAGGAAGGGAACCCCGTCCTCGGGGTGGCCGGGCCGATCACGCTGGACCGTGGCGAGGTGAAGATCGCCGCGGACGGAACGATCTCGCAGGGCGGGCAGGTCAAGGGCACGCTGTTGCTCACCGACCTCGACCCGGCCTCGATCGCCACGGAGGGCGGAAGTCTCTACACCGGGACCGCGACGGGGACGTCGACGGCGTCGGTGCGTCAGAACCACCTCGAGAGCAGCACGGTCAACGTGGTCTCGGAGATGGTGGACCTCATCCGCGTCATGCGCGCGTTCGAGTCCAACCAGAAGTCCGTCCAATCGCACGACGAGGCCCTCCAGGCCTCGATCCAGAAGGTCGGTGCGGTCTAGCGGAGACGCCTGACAGCGAGCAACCCCAGAGCCGGACCGCCCCGACGTGGCGGAAGCTCAGGAGGCCCGACGGATCGACGGCCTCCACCCCCGCACCACCCGCTCGCCAACGACGCTCCGCCCGGCCCCGCCGTCAGCACGACGACACGGAGGCATGAGGGCAGATGATGGATGCGCTGTACTCGGCTGCCACGGGCATGATGGCCCAGCAGACGAGCATGGACGTCGTCGCCAACAACCTGGCGAACGCCACCACCACGGGCTACAAGCGCGACCGGATGGACATGGTCGACCTGGCCTACCAGCCCTTCCGCCTGCCCACCGGCAAGGACGGCCAGGTGGGCCTCGGCGCCGCGCCCGGCGCCCTCGGCAAGGAGCACGAGCAGGGCGCCCTCCAGAACACGGGCCGCCCGCTGGACGTCGCGATCCAGGGTGAGGGCTTCCTGCAGGTGACGCGCCCGGACGGCACGCTCGCCTACACCCGCGCCGGCAACCTGCAGGTGGACGCCGGCGGGCGCCTCGGCACCCCCGGCGGCGACCTGCTCCAGCCGCGCATCACCGTCCCCGCCAACGCGACCGACGTCACCATCGCCCCCAACGGCACGGTGAGCGCCACGGTCAACGGCACGGTCACCAAGTTCGGCCAGATCCAGACGGCGTCCTTCGCGAACCCCTCGGGGCTGCAGGCCGTCGGGGACAGCGAGTTCACCGCCAGCGCCAACTCCGGAGCCGCCGACGTCGGCGTGCCCGGCACCGGCAGCCGCGGCCAGCTGTCGCAGGGCGTCCTGGAGTCGTCCAACGTGAACGTCGGCCAGGAGATGATCTCCCTCATCGTCACGCAGCGCGCCTTCGAGGCCTCCAGCAAGGTGGTCGCGGCGAGCGACGAGATGATGGGCATGGCGAACGGCCTGCGCCGATGAGCCAGCCGATCCAGGGCGTGAACACCGCCGTGACCGGCGCCGCCCCCGCGGCCGCCACCCCGGTGGACCCCAAGATCCGCGAGGCCGCCGAGCAGTTCGAGGGCGTCTTCATGAGCATGCTCACGGCCGAGATGTTCAAGGGCACCGAGACGGAGGGCGGCAACGCCATCTACACCGGCCTGATGACCGAGAAGCTCGGCGACGAGCTCGCCCGCTCCGGCGGGATCGGCCTGGCCGACGTCCTCGAGAAGCAGCTCGGAGGTGCGCGATGAGCAACGTCGAGACCTGCCGCGAGTGCGGCCGCCTGTTCGGCTTCCTGCCGCGCGGCGTGTGCGTTGACTGCCAGGACCTGCGCGAGCAGCGCTTCCAGGCCGTCAAGGACTACCTCGCCGACAACCGCGGCGCGTCCATCCTCGAGACCGCGACCGGGACGGGCGTGGAGGAGGGCCTCATCGTCGGATGGATCCGCGAGGGGCGCCTCCAGTACGCCGGACCGGACGCCGGGCAGCTCGAGGGCATCGACCACGACGAGGACGTCAAGGCGCGCATCCGCGCGCAGCTGGCGGCACCGGCGGGCGCGCAGGGGACGGATCCCCGGCCGCCCGCCGCCGCTCCCGCCCGCACGAACCTCGGCATGCGGAGCCGGGCGCGATGATCCCCGCCACCGTCGCCGAGCTCGCCGCCCACCTCGACGAGGCCCACGCCTCGCAGGCGCGGCTCCTCGACCTGGTCACCCGCCAGCGGCCCGCGATCGTCGGCGCCGACCACGAGACGGTTGACGCCCTCGCGGCCCAGATCGAGACCGAGGTCCGGCGCCTCGCCGCCATCGAGAAGGCCCGTACCGCGGCCGCCCAGGCCCTCGCCGACGAGCGCGGCCTGGCCGCGACCCGCTGGTCGTCGCTCCAGGGCGCGCTGGCCGCCGACGAGCTCGCCGCCCTCGGGCCGCGGGTGGACCGCATCGAGCGGGTCGTCCGCGACCTGGAGCTGGCGAACGCGATCAACGCCCAGCTGGTGCGCCGCGAGCTGGAGCTGGTGGACCTCTCGGTCCGCAGCCTCGCCCAGCCCGACCCGCGCACCGCGCCGAACGCCTACACGGCCGCCGGCGGGCGCGTGGCCGCCCCGCCGGTCGCCCCCGTCCTCCTGAACACGGCGGCCTGACATGAGCTCCACCTTCTTCGGCCTGAACGTCGCCCTCTCGGGCGTGGTCACCAACCAGCGGGCGCTCAACACCGTCTCGCACAACCTGACCAACGCCACGACGCCCGGCTACACGCGCCAGCGGGTCGAGACCGCCGCCCAGATCCCGTACACGCACCCGGCGCTCAACAACGCCGTGGCCCCCGGGCAGGTCGGCACCGGCGTCGTCGCCACCCAGCACCTGCGCCTCCGCGACCAGTTCGTGGACCTCAACTACCGCTCCACCTCCTCGGACGTGGGGCAGTGGGAGGCCCGGGCGGACGCGATGACGACGCTCGACACCGTGATCGACGAGCCCGGCGACACCGGCATCACGTCGCTGATGTCCAAGTACTGGAGCGCGTGGCACGCGCTGTCGCTGCAGCCCGACTCGGCCGCGGCCCGCGAGGCCGTCCGCAGCGCCGGCCAGACCCTCGCCGCCGGCTTCAACGACATGAGCCGCCAGCTCACCGCGGCCCAGACGGAGGCCGGCACCCGCGTGGGCCTCGGCGTGCAGCGCGTCAACGAGATCGCCGGCCAGGTGAACAACCTGAACCAGCAGATCGCGATGGTGGTGGCCGTCGGCCAGGAGCCGAACGACCTGCGCGACCAGCGCGACCTGCTCCTCGACGAGCTCGCGACCTACACCGACGTCGGCGTGTCGGAGACCGGGCCCAACGGCAAGGTCACCGTCACGATCGGCAACCAGATCCTGCTGGACCCCTCCACCGACACGGTCAACGCCCTCGCGATCGGCGCCGGCGGCGCCGCGACGGTGGGCGGCAACGCCACCACCATCACCAGCGGCAAGCTCCGCGGGCTGGTGGACCTGCGCGACACCGCCATCGGCGGGGCGAACGGCTACATCGCCCAGCTCGACACGATGGCCGCCGCGCTCGTCACGTCGGTCAACACCCGCCACGCCGCCGGCTTCGGCCTGGACGGCAGCACCGGCAACGCGTTCTTCCAGGGGACCACCGCCGCCACCATCGCGCTGGACGGCGCGATCACCGGCTCCACCGACAAGATCGCGGCCAGCTCCACCGCCGCGGGCCTGCCGGGCGGCGCCGACGCGGCGATCGGGATGGCCCAGCTGCAGTACGTGGTCCAGACCATCGGGACCGCGACGACGACGCTGGACGGCTTCTACGGCCAGTTCGTCGCGAAGATCGGCGTCGACACCGACCAGGCGTCGCGCCTCCACCAGGTCCAGTCAGGCGTCCTCGACGCCGCTCAGGCGCGCCGCGACGGCGTGAGCGGCGTGAACATGGACGAGGAGATGACGGACATGGTCCGCTTCCAGAAGTCCTACAACGCCGCCGCGCGGATGATCACCACCCTCGACCAGATGCTCGAGACGATCATCACCGGCATGGGCGTGGTCGGCCGATAGGTCCAGGGAAGGGAATCCGATGATCGGACGCATGGCCACGGAGCAGGCGGTCAGGAACTTCCTGAGCGACCTGCGGGGCAACTACAGCAGCCTCGCGGAGTCGCAGCGGCAGGTCTCGACCGGCAAGCGGATCCTCACGCCGTCGGACGACCCGGTCGGCGTCTCGATCGGCCTGGGGCTGCGGCGCGACATGAGCGCCACGGACACCTGGAACCGCAACGTCGACGACTCGCTGACGTGGCTCAACACCACCGACAGCGCCCTCGGCCAGGCCCTCGAGATCGTCCAGCGGGCCCGCGAGCTGGCGGTGCAGGGCGGCAACGGCACCCTCTCGGACGCCTCGCGCAAGCTCATCGCCTCCGAGGTCGCCGGCCTGCGCGGCCAGTTCGTGGAGGTCGGCAACAGCAGCCTCGGCGGGCGCTTCGTCTTCGGCGGCACCGCCACCGACGCGCAGCCCTTCGACCCGGCCACCGCGGCGGCCGGGACGCCCATCAACACGGGCCTGGTCAACCGCGAGGTGGCCCCGGGCGCCGTCCTGTCGGTGAACATCACCGCCGACCGGCTCCAGGCGCCGCCGGCCGGCGCGCCCGACATCTTCCAGACGCTCCAGGACCTGTCGGACGCGCTCCAGACCAACGACACGGCCGGCATCAGCACGGCCCTGGACCGCCTGGACGCCCACCAGGACAACATCAGCGCCCTCCGCGGCGAGGGGGCGGCGAAGGTCAACCGCCTCGAACTGACGCAGAGCCGCTTCCAGGCGCAGACGATCGCCATGGGCGACCAGCGGTCGAAGCTCGAGGACGTGGACATGGCCGAGGCCATCACGAACCTCACGATGCGCGAGTCGGTCTACAAGGCCGCGCTCGCCACCGGGGCGCGGGTGATCCAGCCCACGCTGGTGGATTTCCTGCGCTGACGCGGCACGTTCCTCAAGTCCCGACACCCGGATCCGATGAGGCAGATGCGTTCCCCGACCCACGGGGACGCACCGGCGCCATTCCGACCGGGACGGTCGGGCGGCACCACGACAACCCCCATCCGATGACGAAGGACACGGAAGTCCCGTCGCACGTCAGCCCCGGGCAGATGCCCGAACCCGCCGGACCGGCGGACCGACAGGCGAGAAAGGACTTCTGAAAATGGGTCTGCGGATCTACAACAACGTCGAGGCGCAGAACGCCCATCGGCAGCTCCAGGCCACGAACGACAAGCTCAGCAGCACGATGGAGCGGCTCTCGTCCGGCCTTCGCATCAACCGAGCCGCCGACGACGCGGCCGGGCTGGCCGTCAGCGAGGAGATGCGGACCCAGATCCGCGGCATGAAGGTGGCCTCGCGCAACGCCCTGGACGGCGTCTCCCTCGTGCAGGTCGCCGACGGCGCCCTCTCCGGCGTCAACGACATGCTCCAGCGCATCCGCGACCTCGCGGTGCAGGCGGCCAACGGCACGCTCACCGACCTTCAGCGCGGCAACCTGGACCAGGAGGTCCAGTCGATCGTCGCCGAGATGGCGCGCGTCGCCTCGGACACCGAGTTCAACGGCGTGAAGATCCTGTCCGGCTCGGTCGCCACCGCGGCCTCGGCGATCACCCTCCAGGTGGGCGCCAACGGCTCGCAGGTGATCGCGTTCACCGTCGCCACCATGACGGCCTCGGACCTCGGCATCTCCGGCATCGCGGTCTCCACCGCCGCCTCCGCCACCGCCGCCATCGCATCGATCGACTCCGCCATCCGCAGCGTCAACAGCCAGCGGGCGAGCATGGGCGCGATCCAGAACCGTCTCGAGCAGACGATCAACCGGCTCGAGCTGACCTCCGAGAACCTCCAGGCCGCCGAGTCGCGCATCCGCGACGCCGACATGGCCTCGGAGATGATCGACTTCACGCGCAACCAGATCCTGCAGCAGTCCGGGACGGCCATGCTCGCGCAGGCCAACCAGGCGCCGCAGAGCATCCTGCAGCTCCTGCAGGGCTGACGGTTGGCGCCGAACCCCAGGGAGAGCAATCGATGACCACGGCCGCCACCACCAGCCAGTCCCCGATCTCGGTGCCCTCGCAGGCGCTCGGCGCGATCGAGGTGCGGCCGGAGTCGGTCATCACCATGGCGGAGCCGGTCGCCGGCTTCGCCGACACCACGCAGTACGCGCTCATCGAGCACACCCGCGAGGGTGGCGCGGCCGCCGGGTCGGTCTTCTGGCTCCAGGCGGTGGAGCGTCCGTTCCACGCGTTCGTCGTCACCGATCCCTGGGGCGTGCACCCCGAGTACGCCCCCGAGATCTCCGACGCCGACGCCGCAGCAGCTCGGCCTGACGAGCTTCGAGGACGCCCGCGTCTTCGGGATCCTCACCGTCCCGCGCAACCCCAGCGAGATCACGATCAACCTGCGCGCGCCGGTGGTGGTCAACGTGGCGCAGCGGCTCGCGAAGCAGGTGGTGGTGCTGAACGACCAGTACAGCACCAGGCACCCGATGCACCGCTCCGAGGGGAGCTGACCCCAGCCGCGTGGGCTGGCGGGTTCAGCCCGGGACGGGGGGCAGGCCGTGGGCCACGCGGTGGCGAGCCACCGCAGCAGGCGGCCGCGCCGCTCGTCGTCGAGCCAGTGCTCGGCGGCGTGCCGGAGGCGGTCCATCGGCGGTCCCGCGCCGGCCATCGCCTGGTTGCGGCCCGTGCGCCACGCGAGCCAGCCCACCAGGCGCTCCACGTCGGCGTCGCCGATCGCGTCGCGGCAGAAGGTGACGATGTCGTCGGCTGACGCGTCCACGGGCCGGGCAGGATAGTCGAACATACGTTCGATTCAAGGCCGCGCGAGGCCTGCCGCCCGGGGGTGGCGGGTATCGTCGTCGCGTGCCGGTCCAGCTCCCGATGCCCGCACAGCGCCCGCTGCGGGCGATCGGCGTGCGGGTGCTCATCGCGCTGGCGCTGCTCTTCCTGGTGGCGCTCGTCGCGTACCTCGGGCGCGACGGCTACCGCGACTCGGCCGGCGGAGGGGTGGGGCTCCTCGACGCGATCTACTACGCGACCGTCTCGATCACCACGACCGGGTACGGGGACATCGTCCCCGTGAGCGACGAGGCCCGGCTCGTGACCACCGTGGTCGTGACGCCGGCGCGGATCCTGTTCCTGATCATCCTGGTCGGGACGACGCTCGAGCTCCTGGCGGAGCGCTACCGGGCGACGTACCGCCTGCGACGCTGGAGGTCGTCCGTGCGGGACCACGTCATCGTGTGCGGCTACGGGGTGAAGGGCCGCGCCGCGATCGAGCAGATCCGCGGGCAGGGGGTCGCGGCGGACGGGATCCTGGTCATCGACGAGGCCCCCGGCGCGATCGCCCGCGCCAACGCCGACGGCTACGCCGGCGTCCTCGGCGACGCCACCCACGCCGCGACGCTGCGCGAGGCGGACATCGGGGAGGCCCGCGCCGTGGTGGTCGCCCCCACCCGTGACGACACCGCCGTGCTCATCACCCTGACCGCCCGCGAGCTGGCGCCGCGGGTGTTCATCGCCGCGGCCGCCCGCGAGGCCGAGAACGCCCACCTGCTCCGCCAGGGCGGCGCCGACTCGGTGATCTCCTCCTCCGACGCGGCCGGCCGCCTGCTGGGCCTCGCGACCCACAGCCCGCGGGTCGTGAACGTCCTGGAGGACCTGCTGTCGGCGGGCGAGGGCCTCGACATCATCGAGCGGCCCATCGAGCGCGGCGAGGTGGAGGCCGCGGAGGTGCCGACCCAGAGTGGCGAGCTGCTCGTGGCGGTGGTCCGCGACGGCGAGCTCATCCGGTTCGACGACCCGCGCGCAGGGCAGCTCGAGCCCGGCGACCGCCTCGTGTGCCTCGCCGGCCGCGCCCGGAAGGGCAAGGCGGAGGATCCGGAGAACGCGGACCCGACGTAGCCGTATGACGAGGTGAAACGCCTCGACATGCGAAACTGTCCTTCGTGGCCCACGAGTACGAGCCCGGCGACGTCGCCGCGAGCAAGGTCGTCCCGCTCGATCCGCACGTCATCGTGCTGTTCGGCGCCACCGGGGACCTCTCGCGCCGCAAGCTGGTCCCGGGGCTGCTGCACCTCACCCACGCCGGCCTGATGCCGGAGTTCCGGCTGGTCGGGACGGCGCTCGGGGCGATGACCGACGACGAGTTCCGGGCGTTCGCCCGCGAGGCGTGGGACGAGTTCGGCCGCACCGACAGCCCCGAGGACAGCGAGGACTGGCAGCAGTTCTGCAGCCGGCTGACCTACATCGACCTCAACGACGGCGCGGACGCGCTGGCGCAGAAGGTCCACGCCGCCGAGTCCGAGCTCGGCGGGCACCCCCGCCGGCTCCACTACCTGAGCGTGCCGCCGGCGGCGGCGATCACCGTGATCGAGACGATCCGCGACGCCGGCCTGACCGAGCGGGCCCGCGTGATCATGGAGAAGCCGTTCGGCACCGACCTCGCCAGCGCGAAGGAGCTCAACGCGCGCGTGCAGGCCGTGTTCCCCGAAGAGCAGGTCTACCGGATCGACCACTTCCTGGGGAAGGAGGCGGCGCAGAACATCCTGGCCCTCCGATTCGCGAACGGCCTGTTCGAGCCGATCTGGAACCGGCACCACATCGACCACATCCAGATCGACGTGCCCGAGACGCTCGCGGTGGGGTCGCGCGCCGGCTTCTACGAGGCCACCGGCGCCTACCGCGACATGGTCGTGACCCACCTCTTCCAGGTCCTCGCGTTCACCGCGATGGAGCCGCCCACCGCCCTGGCGCCGCAGGCGATCGGGGAGGAGAAGACCAAGGTCTTCCGGTGCCTCCAGCCGATCGACCCCGAGCAGGTCGTCCGCGGCCAGTACGAGGGCTACCGCGCCGAGAAGGGGGTCGACGCCGAGTCCGAGACCGAGACGTTCGTCGCCCTTCGCTGCGAGATCGACAACTGGCGCTGGTCCGGGGTGCCGTTCTTCCTGCGCACCGGCAAGCGGCTGGCGGAGGGCGCCCGGATCATCTCGATCGCGTTCAAGGAGCCGCCGCGGAGCATGTTCCCGATGGACTCGGGCGTCGGGCGCTTCGGGCCGGACCACCTCACCTTCGACCTGGCGGAGGCGTCGCGGCTGTCGCTGTCGTTCTACGGCAAGCGGCCCGGCCCCGGCATGCGCCTCAACAAGCAGAGCCTCCAGTTCTCCCTGTCGGAGGACTCCGACCACGTCGACGTGCTCGAGGCGTACGAGCGCCTCATCTACGACGCGATGTCGGGCGACCGCACCCTGTTCGCCGACGCGGCGGGCATCGAGCGCCTGTGGGAGATCTCCGAGCCGCTGCTGCGCGAGCCGCCCGACGTGATCCCCTACTTCTCCGGCTCGTGGGGTCCGAGGCAGATCCACGGCCTGATCGCCCCGCGCACGTGGCGCCTGCCGTTCGAGCGCAAGTGGAGGGAGAAGGTCGCCTAGCCCCCGGCGCGCCCGTCCCTGACGACGGGTCGCGCAGGAGTTCCGCCCCCTCCGTCCAAGCCCCTTGGGGGAACGAGACCACCGAGAGGGGGGCGAGACCGTGAGCAGCCGCACCCGGCCGCCGGTCTGGGAGACCGAGTACGACGAGCGGTACGACGACCGCGACCACTACGACGAGGAGCCCGCGCGGCCGCGCGGCGGCCGCCGGCCCCCGCAGCGCCAGATCCGCAAGGTGGGCATGCCGATCGTGGGCCTCGCGCTCGCCGGCGGCCTGCTCGTGGGCTACCTGGCCAACTCGGGCGGTGGCGGGACCGTCACCGAGACCGTGACCGCCACCAAGACGGTCACCGCCGCCGCGGGCGCCGCGGCCGACGAGACGGGCGCCGCCAGCGGCGCGACCGCCGCCTCGCGCGCCTCCGTGGCGCTCGCGATCCTGAACGGCTCCGGCGAGTCCGGGCTGGCGGGCGCGACCGCCGAGCAGGCGCGCACGCTCGGCTACGCCGACGTGACGGAGGGCAACTCCCCCGAGCCGGCGACCGCCGACCGGGTGCTGTACCGCCAGGGCGCCGAGGCCGAGGCCCGCCTCGTGGCCACCGACCTGGGCCTCCCCGCGCCGCTGCCGGCCGCGCAGGACACGGCGGCCAACGCCGAGCCGGCGGCCGACGTCATCGTCGTCCTCGGCGGCACCCAGGGCGCCGCAGCGAGCGACGCCGCGGCGAGCGACGGCACCGCCGCCGCCGGCGGCGCCGCGGCGGGCGACAGCACCACGAACTGACCCGGGCATGACGCCCGAGGACCCGCTCGCCCTGAACCGCGCGTTCTGGGACGAGCGGGTCCCGATCCACGTCGGCAGCGCGTTCTACGACGTGGACGGCTTCCGGGCCGGGGCGACCCGGCTCCACGACTTCGAGCTGGAGCAGGTGGGGCCCGTCGAGGGCCTCGACCTGGTCCACCTGCAGTGCCACTTCGGCCTCGCGACGCTCGACTGGGCGCGCCGCGGCGCGCGCGTCACCGGCCTCGACTTCTCCTCCGCCGCGATCGCCGCCGCCCGCGGCCTGGCGGCCGAGCTGGGCCTGGAGGCGCGGTTCGAGGTGGGCGACGTGTACGACGCGCCCGCGGTCCTCGCCGCCACCTACGACGTCGTCCACACCGGCCTGGGGGCGCTGTGCTGGCTGCCGGACATCGACCGGTGGGCGGGCGTGGTGGCGGCGCTGCTGCGCCCCGGGGGGTTCCTGCACCTCTCCGAGTTCCACCCCGTCTCGGAGATCATGGCCGACGACGCCCTCGTGCCCGCCTTCACCTACTTCGGCGAGGAGCCCGTCCACTGGGAGGAGGGCGGGCACCTACGCCGACCGCGACGCCGTCACGTCGGCGAACCGCACCGTCGAGTGGATCCACCCCCTCTCCCAGGTGCTCACCGCCCTGCTGGACCGGGGCCTGGTGCTCGAGACCTTCGTCGAGCACCCGCACGCGGTGTACCAGCGGTTCCCGTTCCTCGTCCGGGACGGGGCGGGGGACCACCGCTTCCCCGAGGGGATGCGGGGGATCCCGCTCATGTACTCCCTGCGGGCCCGCAAGCCCGTCTGAGGCCGCGTCCCCGGTGGCGGTCGCCCGACCGCCACCGGGACGGGATGGGGCTCGACGGCGCCGTGCCCTGGCGCCGGAACCCCCGGCGGCCGGCGGAGCGGAGGGGCTCCGCCGGCACGGGGTGGATCAGGTGTCCCGCACGAGCTCTCCGACCGGCCGGGGGCGGACCCGGAGGGTCACCGCCGCGACGCCGAGCAGCGCCACCACCAGCGAGACCAGGATCGCCGGCTTGAAGCCGTCGAGCAGGCCCTCGGCGCCCGTCGTGGGGTCGGTGTAGGCGGCGTTGACCGCCGTCACCACCGCCAGGGCCAGCGCGCCGCCGAACTGGAACGAGGTGTTCACCAGCCCTCCGGCCAGGCCCTGCTCCTGCGGTGCGATGCCGTTGGTCGCCGCGATGTTGAGCGGGCCGTAGGCCAGGGCGAAGCCCAGGCCGGCCAGCAGCATCGTCGGCAGGATGGAGATCCAGTAGGGGGAGTCGATCCCGATGGGCAGGAACAGCGCGTAGCCGGCCGCGGCCGAGCCGAGGCCCAGGGCGATCAGGCGCGTGGTGCCCAGCCGCCCGATCATCGGGCCGAGGCGCGGCGCCAGCAGCATCACCATCAGGCCGCCGGGGAAGATCGCCAGGCCGGTCTCGAGCGGCGACCACCCGCGCGCCTGCTGCATGTACAGCGTCGCGATGAACTGGAAGCCCACCCAGCTGCCGAACAACGCCATCGCACCGAGGTTCGCCCGCACGAGCGCGGACGAGCGCAGGATGCCGAGCCGCACGAGCGGCTGGGCGGTGCGGTGCTCGATCGCGACGAACGCGGACATCAGGGCGACGACGCCCACCAGCGACAGCAGCGTCTGGGCGGACGCCCAGCCCGCATCGGGCGCCTCCACCACGGTGTAGACGAGGAGGAGCATCGCGGCGGTGATCGTCGCCGCGCCCGGGATGTCGAAGCCGCGCCGCGCGCCGGCCGGGACGCGGCCCGGGTCGGGCACGAGCCGGATCGCCGCCACCAGGGTGACGAGGGCGACGGGCACGGGCAGCAGGAACACCCAGCGCCAGCCGATCTCCGTGAGCAGGCCGCCGATGACGAGGCCCAGCGAGAAGCCGGTTGCGCCGGTGGCGGTGTACACGGCGATCGCCTTGTTGCGGGCGGGGCCCTCGGCGAAGCTCGTGGTGATGATGGACAGGCCGGCCGGGGCCGTGAAGGCCGCGGACACGCCCTTGATGAAGCGTGTGGCGATCAGCAGGGATCCGTCGTCGACGAGGCCGCCGAGCAGCGAGGCGACGGCGAAGACGCCGAGCGAGATGAGGAAGACGCGGCGGCGCCCGAGCAGGTCGGCGGCGCGGCCGCCGAGCAGCAGGAAGCCGCCGTAGCCCAGCACGTAGGCGCTGACGACCCACTGCAGGGTGTCGGTGGACATGGACAGGTCGGACGAGATGGACGGCAGCGCCACCCCGACCATCGACACGTCGAGCGCGTCGAGGAACAGGGCGCTGCAGAGCACGAGCAGCGCGCCCCAGGCGCGCCGGTCGAGCCTCGCAGAGGCCGGTGGTGGAGCGGTGGTCATGGTGTCGGTGCTCCCGTGGGGAAGGGGGTTCCGTGGGAGAGGGGGTGGCGGCCGCCGGTCCCGTCCTCTAAGGTTCGATGGGTACCGAACGACCAGCACGCTACTTCGTTGTTCGATCCACGTCAAACATTATGCGAGGTCGTGTGACGCCGACCACCACCGCCGAGCCGGCCGAGATGGACCTGATCACCGTGCTGCAGGCGCTCTCGGACCCCGTGCGGCTCGAGATCGTCCGCCAGCTCGCCGGCTGTACCGCCGACGCCGCCAAGACGTGCGGCCAGATCGAGCTCGACGTGTCGAAGTCGACCGCGAGCCACCACCTGAAGACCCTCCGCTGCGCCGGCATCCTGGCCGAGCGCGAGGAGGGCACCCGCAAGTTCACCTGGCTCCGCAAGACCGAGATGGAGCAGCGCTTCCCCGGCCTGCTCGAGTCGGTGCTGAGCGCCGCGGCCCGGACCGAGGCCACCGCCTGACGCTCCGGCGCCTCGCGCGGCGCCGCGACATCCCGTACAGCGAGAACCGAGATACGGCATACCGGGCGCCGGGATACGGCGGTACGGCGGATGCCCGGAAACGGGGCCGGGACCTAGCGTCGCCCTCGTCAACCAGACGAGGAGCGACATGCCATGGGCACCATCCGCACACCACGAGGCCTGGGCCGCGCCACGCGCGCCGCCGCGGCCGCCTTCGTCGCCACCGGCGGCGTCATGATCGGGGCGAACGCCGCGCACGCCGCCGACGGCGGGTTCGTCGCCGGTCCCCGGACCTCCGTCGCCAACCCGACCCTGATGGCGGTCGGCGACTTCGACCGCGACAGCCGCGCCGACCTGGCGGTCACCGACAACCTCACCGCCAGGGTGCACATCCTGCTCGGCACCGGCACCGGGTTCGCCGCCGCCGCCGACGTCCTCGTCGGCAGGGGGCCGCGGGCCGTGACGGTGACGGACATGAACGTCGACGGCACCGACGACCTGGTCGTGGCGAACACGCTCGACGACGACCTGAGCATGCGCACCGGCAACGGGGCCGGCGAGTTCAGCGCGACGCCGGGCAATCTCTCCCTCGCGGGCGCGCCGTTCGCGGTGGCCGCCGGGGACTTCGACGCCGACGACCGCCCCGACCTGGTCTCGGCCGCCGGTGCCGGAACGACCGGCAAGGTGTACGTCAGCCGCGGCGTGCCCAACGCACAGGGCGCGCCCGTGTTCGTGCCGGGCAGCACCGTGCCGGGCATCTCCGGGGCGGTGGCCGTCGTCGACCTGAACCGCGACGGCCTCGGCGACCTGGTCCTCTGCGGCCAGACCGCCGCTGCAGGATGCCGCGTGCTGCTGGGCGCGGGGGCGTCGACGTTCACCGGCGGCGTGACCTTCACGCTGCCCGGGGACCCCCGGGGCGCCTCGCGGGGCCTCGCCACCGGCGACTTCGACGGCGACGGCGACGCCGACCTGGCCGCCCTGACCACCGCCGGCGTCGTGGTGCGTCGCGGGACGGCGACGGGCACGCTCCCGCTCGCCACGACGCTCCCGGTGCAGGGCGAGCCCGCCGCGCTGGCGGTCGCCGACCTGGACGACGATGGCCGCGACGACATCGTCGTGGGGAGCGCCGAGGGGACCGTGCGCGTGCACCTGTCGCGCGGCGACCTCGCGTTCGCGTCCCGCACGGCGCCCGCCACGGGGGCCGTCACGGACCTCGCCGTCGCGGACTTCGACGGCGACGGCGCCGACGACATCGCGGTGTCCGGCGACGGCGCGGTCCGTGTCCTGCGCGGCACCGGCGGCCCGGCGCGTCCGGGGAACCTGGTGGTGAACGGCGACTTCGAAGCCGGCGTCACGTCCGTCAACGGAACGTTCCCGGTCGTCCAGGGCTGGCAGCAGCGCGGCCTGGTCACGCTGATCCCGTACGGGTTCCGCTCCCCGCTCTTCTACCCGTCGCGCCGGGATGCCCCGCGCTTCGGAACCGGCGGCGAGAAGCTGCTGTGGGGCGGCAGCAGCGCCCAGGGCAACGCGCCGAGCGTCTTCCAGGACATCGACCTCTCCCGGTCGGCGGCGGCCATCGAGGCCGGCCGCGCCAGCGCGACGCTCTCCGCCCACCTGGGCGGGGCCCGCACCTACCTCGACCACGCCTACGTGACCGCCGAGTTCACGAAGGTCCGGGGCGGCGAGGACGCGCTCGCGACCGTCAAGATCGGGCCCGTCGGGCCGGCCGACCGCCACAACGTGACGACGCTCCTTCCGCGCGCGGACACCGTCGCCGTGCCGCGCGGCGCCCGCTTCGTCCGGGTCACCGTCCAGACGGTCGACGCGGACAACTCGCTCTCGTCGGCGATGGCCGACAACGTCGCCCTGACCCTCGCCGTCCGTCCCGAGCCGCGCGCCGGCGGCGGTGACGGCCCGGGCGGCGGCCCCGCCGGCCGCGCGACGTTCGGCCGGCGCACCGGGGTGACGGTCGCGCTGCTGCGGGGCCGCCCCGTCCGGGTGCGGATCCGCAACGCCAACGGCTTCGCGGTGACCGGTCGCCTCACCGGGGCCGGGACGCCCCGGCGGTTCCGGGTGGCATCGCACCGGGCCGTGACCGTCCGGCTGCGGCTCGGCTCGCGCCACCCGCGCGTCCTGCGCCTGCGGGCCCGGGTGACCGACCCGTCCGGCACGACGCGGACCGTCGTCCGCCGCGTCCGGCTGCTGCCGGCCGCGCCGCGGCGGTAGCGTGCCCGTTGACAGGCAGCGAGTCCGGAGGGGGCGCGATGTCGGAGATCACGGTGCTGGTGAGCGCCCGGGCCAAGCCCGGGCGCGGCGCGGAGCTGCTGGACATGTACGGCGAGCTGGCCACCGCGACCCACGCGGAGGAGGGCTGCATCGCCTTCACGCTCCACCGCGGGCTCGACGACCACGACGTCGTCGCGCTCGTGGAGCGGTGGGCGTCGAAGGACGCGCTCGACGCCCACCTGTCCTCCTCCCACGTCACGGCGTTCCGCCGCGACGCGGCTGAGCTGGCGGCGGAGCCGAGCACCATCGTGATCGCGCAGCCGGTGCCCGCTGGCGACCCGGCGAAGGGGATGCTCTCCGGCTAGCGCCCCCGGGTCCCGTCCGCGGGGACCCGCCGCAGCGCGAACCCGGCGCGCGCGAGCAGCCGTGGGCGCGCCCGCACGAGCGCGCGGTCGATGTCGCGGCTGCCCGGCGTCAGGTCCTCCCACGGGACCAGGTCGGGGTGGGTCCGACGGCGGTCGTCGCGGGGGCCGAGCGTCCATCCGCGCCGGCGCCGGTCGGCGGTCCAGCGCTCGTGCTCCGCCTGGGCGAGCGCCTCGACCTCGTCGTCGGTCAGCACCAGCAGCCCCTCGGTCCCGTCGTCGTTGGGCAGCACCTCGACGCCGACCGATCCGAGCGCCGAGAGCAGGTGGCGGACGTGGCTGCGGTTCGCCTCGCGCCACTCGTCGTCCAGCTCGGACCACGGCAGGTCGGTGGCGTCCGCGCCCGGCCGCTCGGGCGTCGTCGCCCGGTGACGCAGGTACTCCTCGTGCAGGGCGCGGGCGATGACCTCGTTCCGCGGGTCGAGCAGCAGCTCCATGGAGCACGTCTCCTCGACGAGGCCGAAGACGTGGATCCGGGACGCCGAGGCCGGGCTGCGCCCCGGCCCGAGGAAGCGCCCGGCGGACTCGCCCGACGAGGCGGTCTGGACGATCACGGGGCAGCCCGGCAGGCGGCGGGCGAGGTGGATCGCGTCGGAGAGCGCCCTCCGTTCCTCGTCGGGGCACACGTACACCTGCGCGATCGGCGGCTCGTGCGATGCGCGGGGGCGTGCCAGCCATGCGTCGAGCTCCGGCGAGTCGGCGTCGCCCTCGACGACCTCCACCTCGAGGCGGGCCGCCACCGACGGGTGCAGCACCCGGAAGCGGTCCATCCGCCGGACGCCATCCGGGTCGGCGACCACGACGTGCAACGGGGCGGACCGGTCGTCCGTCATGCGGACGTAGCGGACGGCGGCCGCGAGGAACGCCTCGGCGAACCGGCTCAGCCCGACGACGAGGATCGCGCCCTCGGCGGGCGGCGGATGGCGCCGGACGAGGGCGGTCGCGCCGTCGTGGAGGAGGCTCGTGAAGCGCAGCGCCGCGTCGGCGCCGCCCGCAACCGCCATACGCTCGTTGAGGGCGGCCGCCAGGTCGGGATCCTCGAGCTGGACGACCGCCGACAGACCGCCCGGGACGCGCGGCAGGGCCGCGGCCGCCGCGGTGGCGATCTCGACGCTCGTCTCGTCGCCCCCCGACGTGACGATGAGCCGTCGCGCGCGCCGCAGCCCGCCGCTGCGCAGCACGGCGGGCGACGTGGCGTCGCCCACGACGATCGTCGCACCCAGCGCGCGTGCCGCCCGGACGCCATCCGCATCCGCGTGGGCCTCGACCGCCACGACGCGGTGGCCCTTCGCCAGCAGCGACTCGACGGTCCTCGTCCCCCTCCGCCCGAGCCCGCACACGATCGTGTGGTCGCGAGAGCGGTGCGCGCGGACCTGCTCGATGCGCCCCGCATAGAGCGCGAGGCCCGCGCGCACCGCGACGACGACCGTCGAGACCGCGGCGAGGAATCGCGCCGCGTCCAGGGACGGGGGCACGGGATTCGGGTCCGGCCAGCCCAGCACGAAGAGGCGGAGGGTGTGGTACGCGGCCTCGAGCGTGGAGTACTGCCCCCCGCCGGGCGGCCCGGACTGGCGGAAGCCGATGAAGCCGAGGACGACCGCCACGATCGAGAGCGCCAGGGCGGGCACCCACCAGTAGGGCCATGCCTCCAGGGCCCGCCACCATCTGCGCGCCCGGATCCAGCGGGAGCTCATGGCGCAGGCACCGGCGACGGGACCCGCAAGCGCCAGGCGGGACTGTTCTGAGGGCCCCGGACGACGCCGGCGATCGGGCGGCCGGCGCCCGCGTACAGCGCGTAGCGGTCGCCATCGGGCGTGACGAAGCACCGCTGCCGCGCGAGCGCGGCCGACGCCGACCCGCAGTCCACCTCGCGGCCCCCGGCGGCCTCCAGCGTGGCCTCGAGGCGGGCGAGATACCGCTCCGCCGCCGCCGGCGTCGGGAACACGAACAGGGTCGCGTCGAGCCCCGCGGGGCTGCAGCTCGTCCCCGTGAGGGCCCCCTCCTCCCGCGCCGTGATCGCCGGCATCGGCGTGCACTCACCGGGGACGCGCTCGGCGACGAACGCCCCGATCTCCGCCGGGACGCTGGACGGCGAGGGGCGGTCCCCGGAGCCCCCGAGCGGCCCCAGCGCCACTCCGAGCACCAACGCGCACGCCGCGAGCGCGGCGGCGCCGCCGCCCACGCTGCGGCGCAACCAGCGCCGGCGTCGCGCGGTCGCCGGCGCCGCGGCGGGCGGTGGCGGCGGCTGGCGCAGGGGGTGGAAGTGGAGCCGCTCCAGCGCCGGCGGCGGGAGGCCGGCGGCGTCATCGCGCGGGATGGGCCACTCCCAGTACACCGGGCGGATGAAGTCGTCGCGCCCGAGCGACAGCGCGTACTCCCACTCGTCGCGCACGTGCTGCGAGGCCATCGCGTTGCGCGACCAGAAGAGCTGGAAGACGGTGGCCTCGTCGATCGCCTCCCGCAACCGCGCGCTCCAGACCTCCCCCGCCCGCAGCATCCGGCAATCCCGCATGAACTGGTTGCGGAGATAGATCGAGACGGCCTCGACCTCGGTCACGACGTCCGCGTCCAGGTGCGAGTAGGAGGGGAAGATCCGCTCGTAGGGGCGCGCCGTGACCTGCTCGGGCTCCGGCCGGCGCGCCGCGGCCGTGGCGTCCACCGCCAGTCGCAGCGGGATCTCCGCGAGCGCGACGATCCCGCAGAAGACGGCCATCCGCCCCTCGAGCACGACCCCGTCGGCGGCCGCGTCGGCCCGGACCCGGAACGCCGACCGGTGCACCGGCTCCTGCCAGCGGAACGCCACCTCCGGAGGGTTGAACTCCGCGCCGGGGACGCTCGGGACGAATCGCAGCTCCGTCCCCCGCACGACGCTCTGCGCGCTGGTCTGGGCGACCGTCCGATACGAGGCGGCCTCCGGTCCGAGGACCTCGGCCGCCTGCCGCCGCACCTCCGCGAGCGGATCGAGCTCGTGGCCGTCCTCGTCGACGACCGGGTCCGTCTTGTGCGCGAACGCGAGGAGGTCGTGCCACTTCCCGGGCGCGAGCGCCCGCGGTCGCATGACGGTGAACTGGACGTCCCCGTCGGCCACCATCGGCAGGCTCGCCTGGATCAACGTGCGCGCCAGGCTCGCCGCATCCGGCCGGGAGGAGGGGTCGTCGTCCACCGCGGACCGGACGAGGTCGCCGGCACCGCGGGGCGCGCAGGCGAGGAACGCCTGCGCGAGGGCCCAGACGTCGGACGCCGCCGTCGCGCACGCTCCCGCCCGCACCTCGGGCGCCACCGTGCCGGCCGCCTCCGGAGGTCCGGACGGGAGGCCCTCGAGTACCGCGAGCGGCGCGAGCGGCCCGAGCACCACGACGCCCGCGCCGCCGGCGAAGATCGTCTCCGGCCGCAGCGCGCCGTGAACGACCCCGACGGCGTGGAGGCCGGCGAGACGCTCCGCGGCGGCCGCGAACCGCGCGAGCCACGCCTCGCGCTCGTCGCAGAGCCGGATCGCCTCCTCGGCCAGCGACATGCCGGGCGGGTCGATCACCTCGTACGCGCCGCCGTCGAACGTCCCGGCGACGCCGGTCACGACCCCCTCGGCAAGCCCCGCGTCCCGGATCGCCGAGGTCGCCTCGCCGCGGAGGGCCCGCCCGAGATCGGGGGGGCGGATGCCGCCGACGACGCGGACGAGCAGGTCACGGCCGCGCGCGTCGCGCACGGGCCAGTCCGTCCAGCCCCAGCCGACGACCGGCTCGCCCCGGGGCTCGAGCCCCTGCGGCGCGAGCTGCCGGATCAGCGCCTCGTCGACCATGCCGGGCCTACGCCAGCGGCACGCGGCGCGTGTCGCACGACGAGACCGTCCCCCGGTCGAAGCCGCGCGAGAACCAGGTGCGGCGCTGGGCGCCGGTGCCGTGCGCCCGGGGGTCGCCGGGCGCCACGCCGGGCCGGTCGCCCGCGTTGGAGGCGACGCGCACCGCCTCCGGGATGTCGGTCCCGTCGAGCAGCGCGCGCCGCCACGCGCTCCGCGCCCAGACGCCCGCGAGGCAGTCCGCCTGCAGCTCGACGCGGATGTGCGGCCCGCGGAGGCGGAAGACGGGATCGCGCCGGCCGAGGGCCGCCTGGAGGTGATGGGCCCATTCGTGCGCGACGACGACCGAGAACGCGAAGTCGCGCGTCGCGTAGTTCCGGAGCCGGAAGTCGGGGACGCCCTCGAACACGATCCGCTGCAGGCTCGTGGTCGGCAGGTACACCGTCCCCGGCCCGTCGCCCGCGCAGTAGATCGGGCCGACCGCCGCGTCGCGTCCGATCGGCTCCCGCGAGCAGGCGCTCGCGACGGTCCCCTCGCCCGACACGATGACGACCTTCGGCGCCGTCAGCGGGAGGTGGGCGCGGCGGAAGAGCGCCGTCCACGTGGCGCGCAGGTCGTCGCGCGTCCAGGCGAGGAAGCCGTCGTAGTCGCGGTAGCGGGCCGGGACCGTGCAGGAGCCGGGACGGCACTCGCGCGATGGCGGCGTGTCGCGCGCCTGCCGCGTCGCCGGGAGGCGGTCGGCGGGCGAGCTCGCGGCCACGGCCGTGGCCGCGGTCCCGATGAGCGTGGCGGCGACCGCCGCGGCGGCGAGGACGGCGCGGATCACGAGGGCCCCTCGAGCCCCACGGTGACCGTGTAGGACGCCGGGCGGTTGAAGGTGTTGAGCACCACCAGGTCCAGGGCGCCCCGTGCGCAGGCGCCGCCGCCGCAGCGCGACGGGTCGTACGTGGGCGGCACGCGGTACGTCCACGTGCCCGCCGCCTCGTCGTGGTCCGCCAGGGTCACGTACTCCTCGGGGCGGCCGAGGTGCAGCAGGGGGTAGAGGGCCCGCAGCTCGGACCGGACGGTGATCACCACCGTCGCGCCGGCCGCCGCGGCCGGCACGGCCACCGGGAGCCGCGTGGCGGAGAGGGGCTGCGCCGCGAACGTGGTCGCGACGGGTGCCGCCGCGGCGGCGCCGAGCCGGTCGGCCTCCGGATACGGCGTCACGCGGGGGAGGATCCCCTTGTTCACGAACAGGCGGACCATGACGAGGTCGAGCGACGAGCTGAACCGCTCGCGCAGCACCTGGTCGAGCAGGGCGGCGCCGCTGCCGATCGGGCGCCCCGCGCGCCGCGCCTCCGCGAGCGCCTCGAGCAGCGCCTTCGTCGGCGAACCCGGTCCGGTGTAGAGGAACTCCTCGACCGCGACCCAGAAGACGAACCCGCCGTAGCAGCGGACCGTCCGGCAGTCGGCGGTCGAGGTGAGGGAGCGCCACGACTGGGAGGCCCAGGTGTCCGCCAGCCCGAAGTACTCGTCGGTCGGCTTGCGGTCGTAGAGGGCGCTGAGCATGCCCACGTCGGCGGTCCCCTCGGCGATCCAGCGCGGGATCCGCGCGACCGGCAGGTACGCGGACTGGACGAGGTGGAACGCCTCGTGCGACGCCACCCACCAGAGGCCCTGGAGCCGGCTCGCGTCCAGCGCGTCACGCTTGACGGGCGGGCGGCTCGGGCCCAGCCGCGTCGAGAGGCGCATGTAGTGGGCGCCCGCACGGTCCGCAAGGACCCTGCCGAGCGCCCTCCCGCCCGGCAGCGGCCTGCGGACCAGGTAGACGTCGGGGCGCCCGTCGCCGCCGGCGCGGTCCGGGGAGGGCATCCGGAAGCCGAGCGCCTCGTGGATCGCCAGGGCGCGCGACACGGCGGCCGCGGTGCACTCGACGTAGTCGGGCACCCCGCTGCGGTCCCGGTCCGCGGCCGGCACCGCATCGGGGCCCGTGCGCGCGTAGTGGATCACGGCGCGGTCGGCCACCTCGGTGTGCAGCTCCCCCGGGTTGCGGCAGGCGGCCGCGACGCCGCGCGCCCGGTAGACGAGGGGCAGCACGGGGCGGCCCGCCGGGCCGGCCGGCGCCCTCCCCGACTCGGAGGCGACGCCGGACGCGGTCGCGCCGTCCGGGGCCGCCGACAGCGCCGACGGCAGCAGGGCGGCGAGGAAGGCCGCCAGGACCAGCATCCGCAGGGGGGTCAGCACGACACCCTCACGGCTGCGGGGATGATGGGTGCGTCCTCCGCGATACGCCAGCCCCACGCCCAGACGCCGTCGGCGAGCTGGACCGGGTTGCCGCCGGAGTCGGCCGTGTACGCGTATGCGTTGCGGACCGCACCCGCCGGGGACAGGGAGTCCGGTGCGCCCCCGGCCGCGAGCTCGCCGGAGGGGTCGAGGGCGACGAAGAGGTACGTCAGGCCGGGCATGACCCGCTCGCGCCAGTAGGCCACGAGCAGCCGGTCCCCCGAGCAGCCGGTGACCGTCCCGCCGGGCGGTGTGAGGCCTGCCGGGGGCGTCTCCGGGTAGGGGCCCAGCGGGAAGCTGGCGAACCCGAGCACCGCGATCGGGTCGCACGGACGCGAGACGCTGGCGCGCGTCAGCTCGGCGCCGTCGCGTGTCCGGACGACGAACGTCCACGTGCCGCCGGGCAGCGGATACGGGAGCGTGAAGCCCTCCGCCGCCTCGCCGGCGCCCGCGGGCGGGTACTTCACGGCCGAGGTCAGCACCTCCGTGCCGTCCAGGAGCCACGCGAACCGCACGCCGGTGCCGAACCGGACGCGGCGGACGTCGACGATCGCGCTGAGCCGCTGCGCGTCCGGGCCGTCACAGGCGGTGAGCTCGCCGCCCGGCGGGACGAGCGGGCTCGTCGCGGTCGTGGCGTTCGCCTGGGTCGTGAAGCCGCGCACCGACGCCGTGAGCGCGGGCGGGTCGGCGATCACGGGATCGGGGGGCGCCGCGACGCCGACGGGGGCGAAGCGCGCGCGGACCCGCGAGCGGCACGCAGCACGCCGCGCGCCGGTCCGCAGACGCGCGCACGAGCGCAGGGCGGCGGCCCGTCGGCAGCGGCGCTCGGCGGCGGCGGCGAGCGGCGCGCACCCCGCGCCGGCCACCGCCTGCTCCCGCGCCGGTCCCGCCGGCGCACCCCCCGGGCCGTTCGCCGGGGAGGCCGCCGCGAGCGCGGCCGGGAACAACGTGACGAGGAGGCATGTCGCCAGAATCGCCAAACGGGAGGCGGTCATCGGCGGCACCATACGACAGGGCCGAACCCGCCGGAAGTGGGCGATCGGCCATTTCGGCCTCCCCCATCGGGGGGCGCGCGACGGCGTGGCCCCAGCGATCATCGC
Source organism: Miltoncostaeaceae bacterium (assembly GCA_963749475.1). GTDB lineage: Bacteria > Actinomycetota > Thermoleophilia > Miltoncostaeales > Miltoncostaeaceae > Miltoncostaea. The sequence continues at coordinate 207,903 of CAVVMP010000006.1, read as the reverse complement.
CCGCGCTCCCAGCCTCGCGCACCGCCGTAGGGCGCCGCGCGAAGCGCCTCCGTCGATTGCGAGGGGGTGGATCGCCAATGGACGCCGCCGGGTTGATCGCCCTGATGGCGCTTCAGACGCTCGTCCTCGTCGGCCTCGTCCGGTTCGCCGACCTGAACGAGAACGAGCCGCTCGCCGTGGTGGCCCTCCTCTGCGCCTGGGGTGCGACGGGGGCGCTCGCGATCGCGGTCGTCCTCGACGCCCTGATCGTCGATCGCCTGTCGGCGCGCGTTGACGCCGTCTTCGGCCCGACGCTCTCGGCGCCGCCGGTGGAGGAGGCGGCCAAGGGCCTCGCACTGGGCATCGTCCTGCTCGCCTCGGCCGTCGTCGGCCGTCGGCGCGGCTGGTACGAGTTCCAGGGGGTGACCGACGGGATCGTCTACGGCGCGGCCGTCGGCCTCGGCTTCGCGCTGGGCGAGAACGTGTACTACCTCGCGGAGCTGGGCGGGCTCGTCGGCGAGCAGCGGGCGGCCGAGATCGTGGCGGAACGCGTCGGCGTCCTGGGGCTCGGGGCGCTCGGCCACGCGCTCTACGCGGCGGCGTTCGGTGCCGCGCTCGGCGCGGCGGCCTGGGTGAGGCGGCCGGCCGCCAAGCTGGCCGTGGTGTTCGGCGGCCTCCTCGTGGCGACCGGGCTGCACGCGCTCCACAACGGCGGCGTCGAAGCGCTGCTGGTCCTCCGCCACGGCTGGGAGGACGTCGCGACCTGGCGCACGACCGGCGCCGTGCCGCAGGCGGTCGCCGACCGCCTGACGGAGGACGAGGCGGCCCTCTCGGGCGTGCTCTCCGCCGTCGAGGTGGGCCTCGTGGCGGCGTGCGTCGGGGCCGCGGCCGTGTGGCTCGGGCTCGAGCGCCGGGCGCTCCGGCACCACCTCGCCGCGGAGGCCGCCCTCGGGACGATCAGCGCGGAGGAGGCGGAGGCGATCCCCGCCCTCCGGCGCCGCTGGGGCCGGTACGCGCGCCTGCTCGCCGACGGCGACGTGGCGGGGTACCGGCGTCGCCGCCGGCTCGACGCCGCCGTCATCGAGCTGGGCCTCCGGCGCTGGCGGGGAGGAGGGGAACCGGACGCCCGTGCGCTCGAGCGCTGCCGTGCGCGGGTGGCCGGAGCCCGCCGAACGGGGAGTTGTGCCGCCCGAGAGGCGCGTGGTTAGGTCGCCCGCCAGTTGGAGGTTTTCATAGGAAAGGGGACCACCCGATGACCCGTCGGCACATCGCCGCAGCGGCCCTCGCCGCAACCCTCATGACGATGATCGCGGCGACCGGCTGCGGCGACGAAGCCGAGGCGGATTCGGCCGCCGGCGACGACGAGCTCGTGGCCGCGCAGGCGCCGTTCACGATCCCGGACAAGTCGCAGGCCCGAGTCGCCGACTTCTGGAGTCCGGAGCGCATGCGCGCCGCCGTGCCGTACCAGGTCACCGGCGCCGGCCGCGCGACCGAGGACGGGGCCGAGTACCCGGACGACCACGCCGCGTGCGTGCTCGACGCCGACGCCTGCACCAACGGCGAGGGGGCGTACGCCTATGTCCGGGGGCCCGGAGACCCGAGCACCGTCCCCGGGAGGATGGTCGGGAAGCTGTTCTTCACGATCTCCGGGCGGCCCTACACGTGCAGTGGCTCGGTCGTCGAGGCCGTGAACCGGAGCGTGGTCTGGACCGCCGGGCATTGCGTGGCCGAGCGCGGGAAGTTCTTCGCGAACTGGATCTTCGTGCCCGGGTACCGGGACGGCGCAGCGCCGTACGGCCGGTGGGTCCCGCGCCCCGGCGGGTCGAGCATCAGCCCCTCGCGCTGGGTCGACGAGCGGGACGGGCGGTACGACCTCGCCGCCGTCGTCGTGGCGACCAACGGCGACGAGGGCGTCGCGGACCGGGTCGGCGCGCTGCCCATCGTGTTCGACCAGATGCCGGAATCCGGGCAGCCCGTCCGGATCCTCGGGTACCCCGGGCGGGCGCCGTTCGACGGCAGCGACCTCGAGCAGTGCACCGGCCAGGTCGCGGAGCGCGACGAGCCTCCGTACATCAACGGTCCGGCCGACGACGGCTCCTCCACCGCGGCCGAGCCGTCCGAGCCGTCCGGGTACCGCGTCGGCTGCGACCTGACCCCGGGATCGAGCGGTGGGCCGTTGCTCCTGGGCCCTCCGGACGACGGGACCGGCGGCTCCGTCTTCTCCGTGGTCAGCAGCGGTCCCGTCACCGCGGTGACCGGTGCGTATCAGGGCGAGCTGGCGCGGGCGCTCTGGGAGCGGGCGCAGACCTTCGAGTAGCCGCGGGCACAGGCACCGGGTCCCGGCGGGCGAGCTAAACCGCCGGGGCCCCGTGCCGATGGAGGCCACATGGGTCTCCAGCTCATCGGCGGCGGTCCTCGCGGGGCCGCGCCGGAGGTCACCGTCGGCGGCGGCCCCCACGGGCCGGTCCGGCTGATCGCGCTGCCCCGGGTCCACGACCCCCGGGGGAACCTGACCTTCATCGAGTCGGGGCGTCACGTCCCGTTCGAGTGCCGGCGGGTCTTCTACCTGTACGACGTCCCCGGCGGCGAGGACCGCGGCGGCCACGCCCACCGCAAGCTCCAGCAGCTGGTGATCGCCGCGTCCGGCAGCTTCGACGTGACGGTGGACGACGGCGGCGCCCGCCGCACCTACCAGCTCAACCGCTCCTACGCGGGGCTCTACATGCCCCCGATGGTGTGGGGGCAGCTCACCAACTTCTCGTCCGGGTCGGTCGCCCTGGTGCTCGCCTCCGAGCACTACGAGGAGGCCGACTACTACCGGGACTACGACGAGTGGGCGGCGGTCGTGCGCGGGGCCGCGTGACCGTCGGGGCGCCGCCGCGGGTCCCGTTCCTGGACCTGCTCGCCACCTACACCGAGCTGCGCGCCGAGCTCGACGCCGCGGCCGCCCGCGTGCTCGGCGGCGGCTGGTACGTGCTGGGCGCGGAGGTCGCGCGCTTCGAGGAGGCGTGGGCCGCGTACACCGGCACCGCCCACTGCGTCGGCGTCGCCTCCGGGCTGGACGCCCTGCACCTGTCGCTCGTCGCGATGGGCGTCGGGAGGGGGGACGAGGTGATCGTCCCGTCCAACACCTACATCGCCACCTGGCTGGCGGTGACCCGCGCCGGCGCCGTCCCCGTGCCGGTCGAGCCCGACCCGCGGACCTCCAACATCGACCCGGACCGGATCGAGGCGGCGGTGACGCTGCGCACCCGGGCGATCCTGCCCGTCCACCTCTACGGCCTGGCGGCCGAGATGGACGCGGTCCGCGACATCGCCGAGCGCCACTGCCTGCTGGTGCTGGAGGACGCCGCCCAGGCGCACGGCGCCCGCCACCGCGGCGCCCCCGCCGGGAGCCTCGGCCACGCCGCGGCCTGGAGCTTCTACCCCAGCAAGAACCTCGGGGCGTTCGGTGACGGCGGCGCCGTCACCACCGACGACCCGGCCGTCGCGGCGCGCCTGCGCACGCTGCGCAACTACGGGTCCACGGCCAAGTACGTCAACCGCGAGCGGGGCTTCAACAGCCGCCTGGACGAGCTCCAGGCCGCCCTGCTCAGCGAGAAGCTCGCCGTGCTGGACGCCTGGAACGCGCGCCGCCGCGCGATCGCCGCCCGCTACCTCGACGGCCTCGCCGGCCTGCCGCTGGCGCTGCCCGCCGACGACCCCGGCCACGTCTGGCACGTCTTCGCCGTCCACACGCCCGACCGCGACGCGCTCGCCGCGCACCTCGCCGAGGAGGGTGTGGGCACGCTCGTGCACTACCCGATCCCGCCGCACCTCCAGGAGGCGTACCGGGACCTTGGCCGGCGGGAGGGCGACCTGCCGATCGCCGAGCGGCTCGCCCGCGAGACGCTGTCGCTCCCCATGGGGCCGCACCTGCGCGCCGACGACGCCGACCGGGTCGTCGCGGCCGTCCGCGGTTTCGTCGCCGACCGTGGCTGAGGCGGCCGCCCGCGCCGCCGACGCGACGGCGTCCGCGACGGCGGATCACCTGCTGCTCTTCAACCGGGACGCCTTCCACGCACTCAACCTGCTGCCCGGTCAGCGCGTCGTGCGGGTCGACCACCACGACGATGGGCGCCTGGTGGGCTCGCTGGTGGGGGTCCGCGACGGCGACGTCGTGACGTGCGGCCACAGCGCCCCGTTCGGCGGCCCGGACCTGGTCCGCGACGCCGAGACGGCCGCCAACGTCGTCGCGCTGCTCGACCGCGCGGTGCGGGAGCTCGAGGCCGACGGCGTCCGCACGATCCGGCTGAAGGCCCGGCCCGCCTTCTACTCGGGCTCCGAGACGGCGGTGCAGTTCGCGCTGCTCAACCTGGGCTTCCGCGTGGAGTCGTGCGAGCTGAGCTTCCACATCGACCTGGAGGCGCTCGACGGCATCGACGCGTACGTCGCCGGCCTGCGCTCGCCCGCCCGGCGCGCCCTGCGCCACGGCCTGGCCGAGCCGTTCGCCCTCCTGGAGGCCGGGGACGGCGACCCGTGGGACGCCGGCTACGACCTGCTCGCCGCGAACCGCGCCGCCAAGGGCCGCCGCCTGGCGCTCGACGCCGGCTACGTCCGCGCCGCCCGCGACGCGTTCCCCGGCCGGATCCGCATGGCGGTGCTGGAGCACGCCGGCCGGCCGTGCGCCGCGGCCCTCACGTACCGGGTGCTGCCGGGCCGCGAGCTGGTCGTCTACTGGGGCGACGCCGGCCACGACCTGCCGCGCTCCCCGATGAACGTGCTGGCCCACGCCATGGTGGCGCGGGCGCTCGACGAGGGCGTCCGGAGCCTCGACATCGGCCCGTCGAGCGTGGCCGGCGTGCCCGACCAGGGGCTCATCCAGTTCAAGCGCAGCGTCGGCGCCCGCGAGAGCCTGCGCCTCGACCTGGTGCGGGAGGCGGCGTGAGCAGCGCCGCCGGCGCCGACTACTCGGCGATCTACGACCCCGACACCGACTTCGACGCCCGCTACACGATGGCGACGGTCCGCCGGATCGCCGAGCGCGTGGCCCCCGGCGACCGCGTGCTGGAGCTGGGCTGCGCCACCGGCCTGATGACCGCCCACCTGGCCGGCCAGGGCGCCCGCGTGACCGGCGTCGACCGCTCCGATGCCTACCTCGACCGCGCACGCGCGCGCCTCGGCGATCGCGCCGGCTTCATCCGCGCGGGCCTGGCGGAGCCCGGCTGGGAGGACCTGACCGGCGGCGGGTTCGACCACGTGCTCCTGTGCAACCTCATCCACGAGCTGCCCGACCCGGTGGGCCTGCTCCGCCGCGCCGCCACCGTGCTGGCGCCCGACGGCCTGGTGCACCTCTCCCTCCAGAACCCCGACTCGATCCACCGCCTGGTGGCGCTCGAGATGGGGCTGATCGACGACGTCCGCGAGGTGTCCGCCCGCGGCGACCGCTTCGGCACCCTCGGGCTGTGGGGCGCCGACGACCTGGCGCGGCTCGCACGCGACGCCGGGCTCGGCGTGGTGGCGCGGGAGGGCGTGATGCTGAAGCCGCTGCCCAACGGGATGATGGCCGAGCTGCCGCCGGAGGTGCTGGACGGGTTCGAGGGCGCCGCGCGCCACCTGCCCGCCCACTGCGCGATGAACCTGCTCGTCCTGGCCCGTGGCTGACCGTGGCTGACGCTCCGCTCACCGTGGTCGGCGGGTCCGTCGCCGCGCTCGTCGCCGCCGACGCGCGCCTGCGCCGCGGCGGCGCCGTCGACCTGCTGCTGCCGCGCCGCGGCGTGGCGGGGGGCTTCGCGCCGCTGGAGGTGAAGGGCCGCCGCCTGGGCCTGGGCGTGCGCCTGCTGGAGATCGACCGCGAGGACGCGGGGACGCCGCCGCCGCTGGCGGACTACGTCGCCGGCCCGTCCGGCCACGTCCCGTTCGTGCGCACCGTCGCCGAGTGGACCCGCGAGCTGGCCGGCGACGGCCTGCGCGAGGCCGACGGCCTGGCGATGGTCACCGGCGGCCGCCTGGTGGACGACATCTACTTCACCGTCGACCTCGACGGCCTGCGCGCGGCGCTGCCCGCCGCGGAGGCCGACCGCACCGCCGCCGAGGCCGCCGACGCCCGCCGCCTGGACGGCGACGCCGGGGTGCTGGGCGCCGGCCACGACCTGGGCGCGCTGACCCTGGACGACGCGTCGCGCCGCAACCACGGCGCCGCCTTCCACGAGCGCTTCATCGCCGCCATGTGCCGCAAGATCCACCCCGGTGGCGCGGCCGCGGTGCCGGCCGCCCTGCGCCGCAAGGTGTGGATGCCGCTGTTCCACCCGCGCACGCTCGAGGCCGCCGCCGCCGGGCGCCCCACCGGCTACCGGCCGCGCCGCCCCTTCCACACCGTCGAGCCCGGCGGCGTCGGGGCGCTCGTGACGGCCCTGCTCGCCCGGATCCACGCCGCCCCCCGCGCCCGGGTGATCGAGACCGGCCGCCTGGTGCACGCGGAGGCCGCGCCCGGCGGCCGTGTCCAATTGAGACTGGACGACGGTCTCAATTGGGACGCCCGGCGACCCGTCCTCGGCACCGGCGCGCCCGAGCTGTTCGCCGCGGTGGGCGCCGGCTACGACGCGCCCCGCCTGCCCATGTCGATCGCGTGGGCGGAGGTGGACGAGCGCGACGTCCTGGCGCTGCCCGGCCTGGTCCACGTGCCGGACCCCGACATCGACGCCTTCCGCATCAGCCCCGGCGACCCGCCGGCCCCCGGCCGCCGCGCCCTGACGCTGGAGCTGCGCCACGACCTGCCCGCCGAGCGGGTGGCCGACGCCGTGCGGCGCGCCGTGGTGCGGACCGGCCTCGTCCGCGAGGGCGCGACGGTGGACGTGATCCACCACCTGGCGGGCCCCGCGATGCCCGACCCCGGACCCGCCGCGCAGGCGGCGTTCGAGGCGGCGCGCGCGCGGCTTCAGGACGCCGCCCTCGATGCCGAGGTGGTGGGCGGCGCCGCCGCGTTCGGCGCCGACTCGTTCAACGAGCAGGTGATCCAGGGCCTGCGGGCCGAGGAGGCCACCCGATGACCCTCACCCCCGAGGCGCTCGACCGCTACGCGCGGGACTACTACCTGAGCGACGAGGTCGCCGACATCGACATCGAGGAGCGCGCCCAGCGGCTCAGCGCCCCGACGGTGGCGGCCCACGTCCGCGACGCGCGCCGCGTGATCGACATGGGCTACGGCACGGGGGAGATGGCCCGCGAGCTGCTGGGCCGCGGCATCGCCGCCGAGGTGGTGGAGGGCTCGCCCCTGCTCGCCGCCCAGGCGCGCGAGCGGCACCCCGGCCTGGCGGTCCACGAGGCGATGTTCGAGTCGTTCGCCCCCGGCCCGGTCTACGACGCGGTGCTGGCCCTCCACGTGATGGAGCACGTCGACCGCCCCCGCGACCTGATGGCCCACGTCCGCGGCTGGCTGCGCCCCGGCGGCGCCGTGGTCGTGGTGGTGCCGAACCGCGAGTCGCTGCACCGGCGCCTGGCGGTGCGGATGGGCATCCAGGAGCGGCTCGACGACCTCTCGCCCCGCGACCACCTGGTGGGGCACCTGCGCGTCTACGGCCTCGACACGCTCCAGGCCGACCTCGAGGGCGCCGGGTTCCGGGTGGAGACCCGCTTCGGCTTCACCCTCAAGACGGTCCCGAACTCGATGATGCTCGACTGGCCGCCGGCCCTGCTCGACGCGCTGACGGAGATCAGCCCGGAGCTGCCGGCGCAGATGTGCGCCAACATCGGCATCCGGGCGGTCGCGCCGGCATGACGGACGCGTCGCGGGTGGCCGCCGCCGGGGCGGTGCTCGCCGACCTGGAGCGCCGGATCACGGACCTCGCCGCCGCCGGCGACGACGCCATGGCCGCCGCCTGGGCGCAGGTGGCGTCGGACTTCGCCTGGAACACCCCGCCGGGGGTGCTCGCGAGCCCGGCGATCGACGACGCCCTCGAGGCGATCGGCCTGCGGCAGGTGCCCGCGCGGCCCCCGCGTCCCCCGGCGCGACGGGCCCGAGCGGGTGCTGCACGTCATCACCGAGTGCGCGGCCGTCGGCGGCCACTCGCGGATGGCGTGGCGCTGGATCGAGCGCGACGAGGACCGGCTGCCCACGCTGGCGCTCACGCGCCACCGCGCCGACGTGCCCGCGCCGTTGGCCCGGGCCCTCGCCAGGCGCGCGGGCCGGGCCGTCCCCGTGCTGGGCCACGACCTGATCGACCGCGCCCGCGCCCTGGGCGGCCTGGTTGACGCCCACGACCTGGTGGTGCTGCACATCCACCCGATGGAGGTGGCCGCGTCCCTCGCGCTGGCCGACCGCGACGGCCGCCCGCCGGTGCTGTTCGTGAACCACGCCGACCACTGCTTCTGGCTGGCGCCGCGCGTGCCGGACCTGGTGCTGAGCAGCCGCCCCGCCGCCGCCCGGCTGTGCGTCGCCCGCCGCGGCGTCCACCCCGCGCGCTCCGCCCTGCTGCCGGTCCCGGCCGAGCCGGCCGCCGCCCCGCCGCCCCGCGACGCGGCGCGCCGGGTCCTGGGCCTGCCGGACGGCGCCGTCGCGATGGTCGCGATGGCGTCCGCCTACAAGCTCGCGGCGATCGACGACATCGGCTTCGCCGAGCTGGTGGAGCCCGCGCTGGACGCGATCCCCGACGCAGTCGTGCTGGTGGTCGGCCCCGACGACGACGGCCCGTGGGCCGAGGCCCGCGCCCGCACCGGCGGCCGCCTGCGCGCCCTGGGGCGCCTGGACGACCCCTCCGGCGTCCTGGCCGCCGCCGACGTGTTCCTGGACGCCTACCCCTGCTCGTCGCTCACGGCCGCCCTGGAGGCCGCCGCCCTGGGGATCCCGGTGGTCTCGTACGCCCCGCCCCGCCCCCAGGCGGCGACCTACGACATCGACGAGCCCGCCCTGGCCGGCGTCCACGTGGTGGCCCGCACCCGTGACGCGTACCTGGAGGCGCTCCGCGGCCTGGCCGCCGACCCCGATGCCCGCGCCGACCTGGGCGCCCGCACCGCGGCCGCCGCCGCGGCGATGCACGACCGCGGCCGCTGGCGCGGCGACCTGGAGGCCGCCTACGACCGCGCCCGCGAATGCGCCGCGGAGGGCCCCCTCGCGGGCGCCGACCCGGTCACCGACGCGGACACCGCGCACGAGGACGCGTTCCTGGACGCCCTCCACGCCGCGTCGGGCCTCACGCTCACCCCCGCCGGCGCGCTGCTGCGCAACGGCGACGCCTTCCCGTGCGACCCGCGCCGCGGGCTGTCGGTGGTCGTCCACTGCCGCGACGACGCCGACGGCCTGATGCGCGCGCTCGGTTCGGCGGTCGAGACGTGCGCGGATCTGGACGACGTCGAGGCGATCGTGATCGACGACGCCTCCGGCCCCGCCGCCGCGGCCGCGATCGACGGGCTGCGGGGCGATGTGCGCGTGGTGCGCAACCCGGCGCCGCTGGGGCCGCAGGCGTCGTTCGCCGCCGCCCTGGAGCTCGCCGGGGGCCAGGCCGCCCTGCTCATGACCAGCGACGTGGTGCTGCTGCCCGGCTGGCTCGACCCGCTGGCCGACGCGCTCGCCCGCCCCGGCGTCAGCGGTGCCGCGCCCGCGGTCCTGCGCGGCACCGGCCGCGAGGTGTGCGTGCTGACCTCGGTCGCGTCGGCCCGCGCCGGCGCCGCCGTGGTCGCCCTGTCCGTCCCCGAGTCGGCGGTGCGCGCGGCGCCCGCCGGATCCATGGAGGCCGTCGCATGATGAACGCCTGCACGATCGTGGCCCGCAACTACCTGGCCCAGGCGTCCGCCCTGGCGGACTCCTTCGTGGAGGCGAACCCCGAGGGGGTGTTCACGATCTTCGCGATCGACCTCGGCGACGAGCGCATCGAGTCGGACGACCCGCGCGTGCGCGTCGTGGGACCGGAGGGGGCGGGCTTCGCGCGCGACGAGTTCAACCGGATGGCCGCGATCTACGACGTGGTGGAGCTCGCGACGGCCGTGAAGCCGACGCTGGTGCGCCACCTGCTGGTCGAGGGCGGGGAGCCCGTGGCCTACCTCGACCCCGACATCCTGGTGTTCCTGCCGCTCGACGGGATCGAGCGCCTGGCGCGCGAGCACGACATCGTGCTGACGCCCCACACGTCCGTGCCGCTGCCGGACGACGGCTTCCCGCCCGGCGAGGTGGCGTTCCTGGAGGCCGGCGTGTTCAACCTCGGCTTCGTCGCCGTCGGCGCGGGCGCCGTGCCGTTCCTGGACTGGTGGGCCGACCGGCTGTCGCGCCGCTGCCTGGTGGCCACCCAGCAGCACCTGTTCGTCGACCAGAAGTGGATCGACCTGGTGCCCTGCTACTTCCGCCACTTCGTGCTGCGCGACCCCGAGGTGAACGTCGCGTACTGGAACCTGCCGGTGCGGACGCTGGAGCAGCGCGGCGGCGAGTGGTTCGTCGACGGCCGGCCGCTCGTGTTCTTCCACTTCAGCGGCTACGACGCCGCGAAGCCCCACCTGCTGAGCAAGTACCAGGGGGCCGATCCGCGGATCAAGCTGGACGAGCACCCGGCCCTGAAGGCGATCTGCGACATGTACGCCGCCCGCCTGGAGGAGCGCGGCCACTCCGGGCTGCGCCGCTCGGGCTACGGCTACGCGACGCTGCCGTCCGGGATGCCCCTGGACGCCCGCGTCCGCGCGGTCTACCGGCGCACCCTCGTGGCCTGCGAGAAGGCGGGGGCGGCGCTGCCGCCCAACCCGTTCGACGCGGACGGCGAGGCGGCGTTCCTCGACTGGCTCACCTCGCCCGCCGGCGACCCGGCCGACTGGGGCGCCCTGTCGGTGATGGGGGCGTCCGCCTGGCTCACCGAGCCCGGCGTGCGCGACGCGTTCCCGGCCGTGCCGGGCCCCGACGCGGACCGCCTCCTCGAGTGGCTCGAGGACGGCGGCGCCCGTCAGCTCGGGATGGCCACGTGGCTGTGCCGCGGCCGGGTGGAGGGCGCCGAGGTGGTCCCGGCGCCCGTCCGGTAGCGCCTACGCGGCGGTCAGCGCCCGCTCGGCGAGGGCCTCCAGCGGCTCCGACCGGCCGCTGACGTTCCAGAGCACCGTGCAGAGGGTGTCGAAGCGCACGCGGTCGTCGTTGCGCATCGCCTTGGTCTTCTTCCTCGCCTTGCCCTCGTCCGTGATGTAGGTGTCGAGCAGCAGCTCACGACGCGCCTCGTCGAGCATCCACCTGACGGTCTCGAGCGGGTCGTAGGCGGCGTTGGTCATCGGCGTCTCCGTGTGGATCGGTGGTTCGGCGGCCGGGACCGCCCGTGCGGTCAGACCTCGTCGTCCTCGTCGTCGTCCTCGTCGGGCTCCTCGACATCCTCGAGGGAGATCTCCTCGACGTCGTCCTCGGCGATCGCGGCGGTGGCCACCACGACCTCCTCCTCCGGCTCGGTCTCGTCCTCCTCGTCCTCCTCGACGACGGCCTCCGGCTCGGCGGCCTCGCCCTCGAGCACCTGCGCCAGCGCCGGCGTGAGGCTGGCGCCGTCGTCGTCGCCCTCGCCGACGACGTCGTCGTCGTCCCCGAGGGTCTCGATCAGGAGCGGGTCGGTCTCGATCTCGTCCAGCTCGATGAGCTGGGTCTCGTCTGCGGTCCCCTCCGGGTCCCAGCGGACCTTCACCTCGCCGTCGAGGATCTCGGCCTCGGCGAGCGCGACGGGGTCGCGCGAGGTGAGCTCACCCGGCGCGGGGGGCGGCGCAGCCTCGGCACGCAGCTCCGCCGGATCGGCGGTGAGCCACAGCGTGATCTGGCGTGCACGCTTTGCGACGGCGTGGACCAGCGCGTACCGCGATCCATCCACGTGCTGGAGCGACTGGTCCAAGCGACGTCCGTACAGCATCCGACCTCCCCGGCGGTTCATGGCAAGCAACAGCGCGACCGGACATACTAGCGCCAACGCGGATGTGCTCTCACCCGACCCGCGTAACGGCGCAAGGAGGCCTCCTGGATGCTGGTGCTCACCCGTAAGGCCAACCAGAGCATCATGATCGGCGACACCATCGAGGTGTCGGTGCTCTCCGTGCTCGGCGAGAAGGTCCGCCTGGGGATCCAGGCGCCGCGCGACGTCCCGGTCTTCCGCAAGGAGGTCTTCCTGGAGATCCAGGCCCAGAACCTCGAGGCCGCGGAGTCCAGCAAGGAGGCGCTCGACCAGGCGCTGGGCATGATGGGCGACGCCGACGACGGCCGGTAGGGCGCAGGACCGGGAGGAATCTCTACCCGGGGCTCAAGCGGGGCCTCGCGGACGCCGATGAGGAAGCCGAGCGCGTAGGACCAGGACGGTCCCACGCGACATCGCACCAGTCTCCGCACGGATGCGGACCCGGCGCGGTGTTCCGTCCAGACGACCTGGATTCAAGGAGGAATCATGGGTCTCAGTGTCTACAACAACGTCGAGGCGCAGAACGCGCACCGCCTCCTCGCCAACACCGGCAGCGCCCTGAACAAGTCGATGGAGCGTCTGTCGTCCGGTCTGCGGATCAACCGCGCCGCCGATGACGCCGCCGGTCTCGCCGTTTCTGAGGGCATGCGCTCCCAGATCCGCGGCATGAACGTCGCCTCGCGCAACGCGCAGGACGGCGTCTCGATGGTCCAGGTCGCCGACGGCGCCCTGGGGAACGTGGGCGACATGCTGCAGCGCGTCCGTGACCTGGCCGTCCAGGCCTCGAACGGCACGCTGACCGACGCCCAGCGCAAGAACCTCGACACCGAGGTCCAGCAGGTCCTCACCGAGATCGGCAAGACCGGTACGGACACCGAGTTCAACGGTCTGAAGATCCTCGCCGGCTCCGTTGCGACCGCCGCGTCCGCCGTGACGCTGCAGGTCGGCGCCAACGCCAGCCAGAACATCGCGTTCACCATCGGCACCGTGTCCACCTCCGACCTCGGCATCTCGGGCATCGCCGTGTCGACGGCCGCTTCGGCGACCGCCGCCATCGCCTCCCTGGACGCCGCGATCAGCACCGTCACCACGAGCCGGGCGAACCTGGGCGCCATCCAGAACCGCCTGGAGCACACGATCAACCGCCTCGGCATGACCTCGGAGAACCTCCAGGCCGCCGAGTCCCGGATCCGTGACGCCGACATGGCCTCGGAGATGATCGACTTCACCAAGCACCAGATCCTCCAGCAGTCGGGCATGGCGATGCTCGCGCAGGCCAACCAGAGCCCGCAGAGCGTCCTCTCGCTCCTCCGCTAGTCGATCCACAGCAGGACGCAGTAGGGACGGGGCCCTCCGGGGCCCCGTCCTCGTCGACGGCGCGGTCCTCAGGTGCGTGCGCCGGCGGCCGATGGTGCGGCCACATGCCGCGCGCGTCGGTCGTCATCACGTTCCACCAGCAGCCCGCGGACCTGCGGCGCTGCCTCCACGCGCTGGCCCGCGAGGGCCTGGACGACGTCGAGGTGGTGCTGGTCGACAACGGCTCGCGCGACCCCCGCACGCCGGCGCTGCTGGAGGCGTGGGCCGACCGCGCCACCGTGCTGCGCAACCCGGTGGACGCCGGCCGGGTGGCCGCCCGCAACCAGGGCGCCCGCGCCGCCCGCAGCCCCGTGGTGGTGTGGGTCGACCCGCGGGCGGAGGTCCGCCCCGGCTGGCTCGCGCCCCTGGCCTCCGCGGCCGCCGCGCCGGGCGCCGGCGTGGCCGGCGCCGTCCTGCTGGGCGCCGACGGCCGCGTGCGCCACGCGGGCATGGCGATGGTGGGCCGCGGCCGCGTGGTCGACCTCCACCGCGGCGTGCCCGGCGACCACCCGGTGGTGCGCAGCCGGCCGCTGCGCCTCGTGTCCGGGGCGCTCATGGCGGTCGCCCGCGACGTGCTGCTCGACGTGGGCGCCCTGGACCTGACCTTCGCGGGCGGCGTCGCCGAGGCCGACCTGTGCATGCGGATGTGGGACGCGGGGCGCGAGAACGCCCTGGCGGCCGGCAGCGTCGCGGTCCTCCACGGCGAGGATCCCGTGCCGGAGCCCGGCGACGAGAAGGCGTTCCGGCGCCGTTGGCACGCCGCGCCGCCGGACCGGGACGGGCTGCTGGCCGAGGACGGCGTCGCCGACCCCGGCTGGGCGGACTGCGTGTGGGAGGGCCCCCTCCTCGACGACTCGCCGGAGGCCGCCGCCGGCCGCGACGCCGTCCGCGCCCTCGCCGCGGCGGGACGGCGCCCCCTGGCGCGCGAGCCCGAGGGCACGCCCCTCGCCCCCGACGCCGCAGGCTGGTGCGACGAGGCGATCCTGACCGCGCTCAACCGCCACCGGCTCGGCGCCCCCGGCGCCGAGACCCTCCGCGGCGCGGTGCCCGCCGCCGCCCTGCGGCCCGCCGGGCGCGAGGGGATCGGCTGGCTCGGCCCGCTGCTGGGCCGCAGCGGCTACGCGGCCGCCGGCCGCGGCATCGTCCAGGCGGCGAGCCGGGCCGGGCTGCCGGTGCTGGCGCTGGTCAACGACGCGCTGCCCGACGGGATGGCGCCGCCCGAGCTGCCGCTGCCGCCCGCAGGACTTCGCCCCCGGCGTGGTGGTGGTCCACGGGCTGCCGGTCATGCCGAGCGGCTTCCCCTTCTACGACCACGCCACCGCCGAGCTGGGCCTGCCGATCGTGGGCGCCACCTGCTTCGAGACCGAGCTCATGCCGCCGTCGTGGGTGGAGCCGTGCAACCGGGCCCGCGAGGTCTGGGTGCCGAGCGGCTTCAACGCCCGCACCTTCGCCGACGCCGGCGTCGACCCCGAGCGCATCCACGTGGTGCCGTACCCGGTCGACACCGACCGCCTGCGTCCCGCCGGGCGCGAGCGCGATCCCGGTGCCCCGGTCACGTTCCTGTCGATCTTCGAGTGGACGTGGCGCAAGGGCTGGGACGTGCTCCTCCACGCGTGGGCCGAGGAGTTCGCGTCCGGTGATCCGGTGCGCCTGGTCGTCGTCACCTACCGCGGCGCCGGCGCGGCGGGGGAGGGCACGCGTGGAGCAGCAGGCGCTCGCGCACCTCGCGGCCCTCGGCGCCGGCCCCGACGACATCGCCGACATCGAGCTGGTGCTGGACCCCGTCCCGCACGACGCCATGCCGGGGCTCTACGCGTCGGCCGACGCCTTCGTGCTGCCCACCCGCGGCGAGGGCGCCGGGATGCCGGTGCTGGAGGCCGCCGCCTGCGGCGTCCCCGTGATCGCGACCGCCTGGGGCGGCCACGAGGAGCTGATGGAGCCGGGGACCGCGTTCCCGGTGGCGGTGGAGCGGATGGTCGAGGCGCCCGCCGCGATGCTCGTCGACAACGCGCTCTACCGGGGGCTGCTGCTGGCCGAGCCGTCGGTCGCGTCGCTGCGCGCCGCGATGCGCGCCGTGTCGGCCGACCCGGCCGGCGCCGCCGCCCGCGGCCTGCGCGGCCGCGCCCTGGTGGAGGAGCGCTACTCGATCGCCGCGGCGGCGGCGGCGCTCGACGCACGCGCCCGGGCCCTGCTCGTGCGAGCCGGTGGCGGTGGCCCGGTGAACATCGTGTGGCGCGGCCCCGTGACCGACCCCTCCGGCTACTCCGCGGGCGGGCGCGCGTTCCTGCGCGGGTTCGAGGAGGAGGGCGCCGCGGTGCGCCTGGAGCCGCACATGTGGAACGCCCGCGAGGCGATCGACGCGGCCGAGCGCCGCCGCCTGGTCGCGATGTCCGAGCGCGAGCTGCCGCGACGTCGATGCCTCCGTGCAGCACACGTTCGGCCGCCTGTTCGACCCGTACGCCCCCGGCCGGGCGCGCGTGGGCCGCACGATGTTCGAGACCGACCGCATCCCCGCCGACTGGGTCGGGCGGTGCAACGCGATGGACGAGGTGTGGGTGCCGAGCGCGCACGCCGTCGAGGCCTTCGCCGCCGCCGGCGTCGACCGTGGCCGGCTCGCGATCGTGCCGGAGCCGTTCGAGCTCGACCGCCTGGACCGCGCGGCGACGCCCCTCCCGCTGGAGGACGCCCACGGCACCGTGTTCCTCGCGGCGTTCGACTGGACGCTCCGCAAGGGCTGGGACGTGCTGCTGCGGGCGTGGTGCGACGCGTTCGAGGCCGGCGACGATGTCACCCTGGTGCTGAAGGTGTGGGCCACGACGCGGGGGATCGGGACACCGGAGATCCAGGCCGACGTGATCCACGCCCTCGCCGCGCTGGGCCGCGACCCCGGGGCGATCGCCGACCTGGTGATCGTGGAGGACCTGCTCCCCGGCGCCGACATGGCCCGCCTCTACGCCGCCGCCGACGCGGTGGTGGCGCCGACCCGCGGCGAGGGCTGGGGCCGGCCGCTGCTGGAGGCGATGGCGATGGGCCGGCCGGTCATCGCGACGGACTGGTCCGGGCCGGCGGCGTTCGTCGACGCCGAGGTCGGATGGCCGCTGCCGTACACCATGGTCCCCGTGTCCGACGCGGCCGCCGCCGAGGTCCCCGCGTTCGCGGGCCACCGCTGGGCCGAGCCCGACGCGTCCGCCCTGGCCGCCGCGATGCGCGAGGTGCACGACCGTCCCGCCGAGGCCCGCGCCCGCGGCGCCGCGGCCGCCCGGCGCGCGGAGCGCTACGACCACCGCGCCGTCGCCCGCGGGGCGCTCGCACGGCTCGAGGACCTGGCCCGCCGCCCGTCGCGGTCGGTGCCGGTGGGCGACGGGCCGCCGCGCGCTGGTCATCGAGGGCTGCCTGTCGGGCGTGTCGTCGCTCGCGGGCGTCAACCGCGAGATGGCCCGGGCGCTGCTGCGCGCCGGCGGCGTGGACCTCTCCCTGGTCGACACCGACGGCATGCCGATGGACGCCGCCGCCCCCGGGATGGACGCCGTGGTGCGCGCCGCCGAGCGCGTGCTGCCGGGCGGCCCGGAGGTGGTGATCCGCCAGGTGCAGCCGCCGAGCTTCGCCCGGCCGGCCCGCGGGCGCCTGGTCCAGATCCTCCACTGGGAGTTCGGGCCGCTGCCGCCGCGGTGGGTGGAGCTGATCGAGGCGACCACCGACGAGGTGTGGGCGGCCTCCACGTACGTCCGCGACTGGATGATCTCCTCCGGGGTCGACCCGGAGGTGGTCCAGGTGCTGCCGCTGGGCGTGGATCCCGATCGTTTCCACCCGGCGGTGGCGCCGGTCGACCTCGGCGACGACGCGCCCGGGCTGCGCTTCCTGTTCGTCGGCGGCCTCCACGCGCGCAAGGGCGTCGACCTGCTGCTCGACGCGTACGAGCGGGCCTTCCGCCGCGACGACGACGTCACCCTGGTCGTCAAGGACTTCGGGCCGCGCGGGCCGTACCCGCCGGGGCGCCTGGACGAGCGCGTGCGCCGCATGGCGGCCGACCCGCGGGGCCCGCGGGTGCTGCACATGTCGCGGCCGGTGCCCGAGGAGTGGATCCCCGGCCTCTACGCGGCGTGCGACTGCCTGGTGCACCCGTTCCGCGGCGAGGCGTACGGGCTGACGATCGCGGAGGCGATGGCGTGCGGCCTGCCGGTGGTGGTGCCCGACAAGGGCGCGGCCCGCGACTTCACCGACGCCGACACCGCGATCCTGGTGCCCGCCCGCCCGGTGACGCTGCCGGCGACCCACATCGGCCAGTGGGAGATGGACCGCGACCCCGTCGTCCACGAGGTCGACCCCGCCGACCTGGCCCTGGCGATGCGCGCCGTCTACGAGGACCGCGCCGCCGCCGCCGCCGTCGGCGCCCGCGCCGCCCACGCGATCCGGACCGGGCACACGTGGGACCGCACGGCCGGGGTGATCCTGGAGCGCCTGGGCGTCCTCACCGGCCGCGCCGCCGCGCTGACGGCGTGACCGTCGTCTGGCGCGGGCCGCTGACCGACCCCTCGGGGTGGGCGGCGGAGGGGCGCGCGCTGGTGCGCGGGCTGCGCGAGGAGGGCGCCGACCTGGTCGCCGACCACCGGGTGTGGCACTACCGGGAGGCCGTCACCCCCGCCGAGCGCGAGGCCCTCGCCGACCTGATGGGCCCCGAGCCGCCCCGGGTGGCGGCCTCGGTCGAGCACGCCCCCGGCCGCCTGCTCGACCCCTACGCCCACGGGACGCTGCGGATCGGGCGCACCGCCCTGGCGGAACTCGACGTGCCGCGCGACTGGGTCGTCCGCCTGAACCAATTGGACGAGACCTGGGTGTCCAATTGGACGGAGGCCGAGGCGCTGGTCGCCGCCGGCGTCGAACGGGAGCGGGTCGCCGTGATCCCGGAGGCGGTCGAGCTCGACGTCCTCGACCCCGCCACGCCGCCGCTGGCGCTGCCCGACGCCCACGGCACCGTGTTCCTGGCGGTCGCACCGTGGGGCGCGGGGACCGAGCGCCTGCTGCGCGCGTGGTGCGCGGCGTTCCGCGGCCACGAGGACGTGACCCTCGTGCTGAAGACGTGGTCCGACGACGGGCTCGACCTCGCGGGGATCGAGGCGTGCGCGGCCGCGGCGGTCGCCGCCGCCGGCCACGACCCGGCGGCGATGGCGGACGTCGTGATCCTGGACGACCTGCTGCCCGCCGGGCGGATGCCCGCGCTGTACGCCGCCGCCGACGCCGTGGTGGCGGCCACGCCCGCGGGCCTCCGCAGCCGGGTCGCGCTGGAGGCCGCCGCGATGGGGCGTCCCGCGCTGCCGCCCGACGCGGCGGCGCTGCGGGCGGCCCACGACCACCCGGCGGGGCGCGCCGCCGCCGGCCGCGCCGCACGGGGGGCCGCCGCCGCGCACGAGCACCGCGCCGTCGCGCGGGCCGTCCTGGCGCGGATCGCCGCGCTGCGGCCGCGGCCGCGGGCCGTCCGCCGGGTCGCCGGCGACCGGCCGGGGGTGCTGCTGCGCGGCAGCGTCTTCGGCGTCCACTCGCTCGCCGGGGTCAACCGCGACCTGGCCCGCGCGCTCCTGCGCCGCGACGAGGTGGAGCTGGGGCTGGTGGACGTGGACGGCGCCCGCCTCGAGCCGTCCGACCCGGCGTACGCCGCGCTGGAGCCGTCCCTCTCGGGGCTCCTGCCGCGCGCCGACGTGACCGTCCGCCACGCCTACCCGCCCGCGCTGGGGCCGGTCCACGAGGGCCGCGTCGCGCAGTTCCTGCACTGGGAGTACGGGGCCCCGCCGCTCGGCTGGGTCCAGGCGCAGCGGGAGCACCTGGACGAGGTGTGGGTGGCGTCGCGGCACGTCCGCGACGGGATGCTCGCCGGCGGCATGGACCCGGAGCGCGTGGCGCTGGTGCCGCTCGGCGTTGACCCGGAGCGCTTCCGGCCGGGCGCCGAGCCCCTGGACCTGGGCGACCGCGCGCCGGGCGTGCGCCTGCTGTTCGTCGGCGGCCTGATCTGGCGCAAGGGCATCGACCTGCTCCTGGCCGCCTACACCCGCGCGTTCACCGCCCGCGACGACGTGACCCTGGTCCTCAAGAGCTTCGGGGCGCGCGGCCCCTACGTGCCCCAGGACGCCGACGCGCAGGTGCGCGCGCTGCAGGACGACCCGCGGGCGCCGCGGATCCTGCACCTCACCGACCCGCTCGCCGACGGCGACATGCCCCGGCTGTACGCCGCGTGCGACGCGCTGGTGCAGCCGTTCCGCGGCGAGGGCTACGGCCTGCCGATCGCCGAGGCGATGGCCTGCGGGCTCCCCGCGATCGTCCCGGACCGGGGCGCGGCGCGGGACTTCTGCGGACCGGGCACCGCGATCCTGGTGCCGTCGCGGCCGCTGCCGGTGGCGAGCGCCACCATCGGCGGGATGCTGGTCGCCGGGCGGCCCGAGGTGGTGGAGGTGGAGGTCGCCGACCTGGTCGCCGCGATGCGGTCGGTGGTGGAGGACCCGGCGGGCGCCCGCGCGATCGGCGCGGCCGCCGCGGCGCACATCCGCTCGGGGCACACGTGGGACCGCACCGCCGCCGTCGCGGCGGAGCGGCTGCGGGCGCTGGCCGCGTGAGCGCACTCGCGAGCATCGTCGTGCCCTGCCACGACAACCTGCTCTACACCGCGCTGTGCCTGGACAGCATCGCGCGGCACACGCCGCAGGCGCACGAGGTGATCGTGGTGGACAACGGCTGCACCGACGCCACGGCCGAGTGGGCGGAGGCCCACGGCGCCCGGGTGGTGCGCTCCCGCCTGAACCTGGGCTTCGCCGGCGGGGTGAACCTGGGCCTGGCCGCCGCCGCCGGCGACGTCGCCGTGCTCCTCAACAACGACGCCCTCGCCACCCCGGGGTGGCTCGCCGGCCTGCTCGGCGCCGTGGACCGCGGCGACGGCACCGGGATCGCGGGCCCCCGGTCCAACTGGGTGTCGGACGACCAGATCCTGGCCGTCACCTACACGGAGGCCCCGTCGGACGCGCTCGACGCGTTCGCCGCCGCCCGCCACCGCGACCACGCCGGCCAGGGCCGCGAGGTGGCGCGCATCTCCGGACTGTGCATGGCGATCACCCGGCCGGTGCTCGACGCGATCGGCGGCTTCGACGTCCGGTTCGAGGTGGGGAACATGGAGGACGAGGACTTCGCGCTGCGAGCCCGCCTCGCCGGGTTCCGCCTCCGCGTCGCGGACGACAGCTTCGTCCACCACTTCGGCCACAAGACGTTCGACCTGGTGGACGAGGACTACGACGCGCTGCTCGAGGTCAACGCGATGCGCTACGCCGCCAAGTGGGACCTCCCCATGCACGGCGATCCGCGCGGCGTCCTGCCGGGTCGCGGCTTCGACCCCGCGACCGACCGGATCCCGCTCCCGGCCTGAGCGTCAGGCGGCCGGCGTGTGGGGGGCCGCGGCCGAGAGGTCCCAGCCGGCGGCGGTGGCGCCCGCCTGCCACGCCGCCTCGTAGAACGCGAGCAGCAGGCCGTCCGGGTCGCCGCTCGCGCGGACGGCGTCGTACGGCAGCACCGCGAGCGATCCGTTGCCCGTGTCCTGCCACTCCGCGCCCTCCGGCAGCGCATGGTCGCGCAGGCCGTCCGGCTCGGGGGCGGTGTAGCTGTAGAAGGCGGGGTAGGGGGTGCGGCGTTCGTCGCCGGGCCAGAAGCCGAACGCGACGACCTCGTGGGAGTAGGCCTCGGCGCTGACCGGGTCGGCGCCCTCGGGGACGGGCGCCGGGCGCCCGGAGTAGCGGGCGTGGGCGAGGTCGAAGGAGTGCCAGAACAGCTGGACGGGGCTCGCCTTGCCGGCGAACCGGCTGCGAAACCGGTCGAGCACCCGCTGCGTCATGGCCAGCACGCGCCAGTACCGGTGGACGGCGTCCGGGTCGTAGTGGCGGTGCTCCCGGTCCTCGCCGAAGGGCGGGCTGTCGCCCAGGTCGAACGGCACCGGCGCGGATCTCCACCTGGACGCCCAGGTCGTCGAGCGCCGCGAACAGGTCCGTGTAGACGTCGGCGCAGGCGGGGCGGTGCGTCAGGTCGATCGCGCGGTGCCCGCCGTCGCTCGTCGTCACCACCAGGCGGTGCTCGACGAAGTCGAACGCGATCTCGGCCTCGCGGTCGCCGGCGGGCATCGGCCCCGTCGAGAGGCCCCGTGCGGTGACGTACAGCGTCACGTGCCACCAGTGGTTCCGGAACGGCACGAGGGCCATCCGGACCTTCCCGACGATCTGGGTGTACCGGTGGACGGTCTGCTTGGTGGGCCGCCAGTCCTCGTAGGGCAGCGGCGGCCAGCGGTCCGGAGCGGGCACACTCCGAGGGTACGGGACCGCCGGCGCCGCGGCCCTCACGCGGCCAGCGACGCGATGGCCGACAACGCGTCGTCCATGCTGCGGTCCTCCGCCGCCCCGAGGTCCAGGGGGATCATCCGCGGGCTCTCGCGCGCCAGCGTCAGCTCGGCGGTGACGAACGCGAGGTCGTCCAGGCCGACGGTCGAGAGCGCGTGGCGCAGCCACGGCTCGCCGTGGTCCCAGCCCTCCCGGGGCGTGCCGGGGCCATAGCCGCCGCCGCGCGACGTGGCGAACACGACGCGCCGGCCGCCGAGGGTGCCGCCGAACTCGCCGACGGTGACGCCGGGGACGACGATGCGGTCGACCCACGCCTTCAGGACGCTGGGCGGGCCGAAGTTGTAGAGGGGCATGCCGATCACGATCGTGTCGGCGGCGATGACCTCGCCCGACGACCTCGTCGGTGAGCGCGCGGGCGGCGCGCTGCTCGGGGGTGCGGTCCTGCTCGGGGGTGACGTTGGCCGAGAACGTCGCCTCGTCCAGGTGGGGGAGCGGGTGGGCGGCCAGGTCGCGGTATGTGACGACGCCGTCGGGGTGCGCGTGCCGCCAGGCCTCGACGAAGCGGGCGGACAGGCGCCGGCTGCGGGAGCCGGCGGTGCGCAGCGAGGTGTCGATGTGGAGAAGATGGTTGCTCATAGATGATTGGTATAGCACAAACGATTGTCGCACTGTCGAACCCCAGGCGCGGTACCATCCACCCATGGCCACCCGTGCACGCACCCGCCAGCCGACCCGGGGCTCACTCGCCCTCGTCTCCCACCTCGCGCAGGTGGTGCGCCGCGACGCCGACCAGGCGCTCGCGGACGTCGACGGCATGCGCCCCCGGCACCTGATCGCGCTGACCCTGCTGCGCGACCACGGCCCCATGGCGCAGGCGGCGCTCGGCGAGGGGCTCCGCCTGGACCCCTCCAACGTGGTCGCGCTGCTCAACGACCTGGAGGCCCGCGCCTGGGTCACGCGCCGCCGCGACCCGGAGGACCGGCGCCGCCACATCGTCGCGCTCTCGGAGGGCGGGGTCGGCGCCCTCGACCGCGCCGAGGCCGGCCTGGCCGCCGTCGAGGACGCCCTGCTCGGCGGCCTCAGCGCCGACGAGCGCGGCACGCTCCACGACCTGCTGCTCCGCGCCAGCGGCGACCGGCTCCCCGACTGCGCCGAGGCCGCCACCGCCGAGGAGGCGCCGGCCTGCTGACGAGCTGAGGGCCGGCGCGGGCGCCCCCCTCGTCGCACCGCCGCGCGCCGCCCGGCACATCCGGGCGCTGATCCGCGCGCCCCGCCCGCGGGACCCTCGGGACGGAATCCATCCCGTCCCCCGGAGGGCCCATGGGACCGTACGACCCGCTGCTCACGACCGGACTGACCCTCACGGCGCTCCTGCTCGCCGCGCCCCACGCCGTCGCCGGGGGACGGGCGGAGGACGCCGCCTACGACCTCGGATACCGGGCCGGCCAGATCACCGCCGACGTCCTGACCGTCGCCGTCGTCCTCGGGGTGGTGCTGGGCGGCGCGGCGCTCGTCCGGCGCGCCCTCAGGCGGAGGCGGGCCGGCGGGCGGGCGGGGTGACCGGCGGCCGGGCGTCGCGCCTCAAGCCGGGCCCATGCCTGCCGATAGGGGCCCCGACGACCCTGGATCGACGAACCGGAAGGACCGGGATGGGACTCAAGATCGCGAGCCTCTCGACGCCGAAGGAGCGGACGCCGCAGCGCCTGTCCCTCTGCATGATCATGCGCGACGAGGAGGAGCACCTCGCCCGGTGCCTCGAGAGCGTCCAGGGCGTCGCGGACGAGATCGTGATCGTGGACACCGGTTCGGTTGACCGCTCGGTGGAGATCGCCGAGTCGTTCGGGGCGCGCGTCCTGCACGAGGAGTGGAAGGGCGACTTCGCCGCCCCGCGCAACACCGGCATCGACGCGGCGACCGGCGACTGGATCCTGATCCTCGACGCCGACGAGGAGCTGGTCGACGGGGCCAAGGCCTGCGCGACCTGCTCCACGACGAGTCGATGGAGGGCTACTGCCTCCGCGAGGTCAACTTCATCGGCGAGGAGCGGGGGATCGAGAGCGTCGTCAACTCGGCGTTCCGGCTCTTCCGCAACCGGCCGGCCTACCGGTACAGCGGGGCCCTGCACGAGCAGATCATGGGCACCGTCGACGCCGAGGGCGGCAGCTGCACGAGCTTCGTCGGGCATCGAGATCCACCACTACGGCTACCTCGAGCCGACCAGCCGGGCGAAGGAGAAGACCGACCGCAACATGGCGATCGTGATGGAGGAGGTCGCGCGCAAGCCGCTCGACTCCTTCACGCTCTTCAACGCCGGCGTCGAGTTCCAGCGGGTCGGCCGGATGGAGGAGGCGCTCGACTACTTCACGCGCTCCTTCCGCGAGCTCAACTCGCTCAAGGCCTACTACGCCTCCCTGCTGCTCCGGAACATCGTGGCCACCCTCCACTCGCTGGAGCGGTGGGACGAGGCGCTGGACGTCCTGGCGGACGCCCTCCAGGCGTACCCGGACTTCACCGACCTCCACTACCTCCAGGGGCAGGTCCACACGGCCCGGCGCGAGTACCGCGCGGCCACCAAGAGCTTCCGCCGCGCCATCGAGCTCGGCGACCACGGCGGCGACCGCTACCTGGCGCAGGCCGGCATGGGCTCGTTCTACTCGTGGCACGCCCTCGGCGTGCTCCACGAGATGATGGGCGACGTCGCCGAGGCCGTCCGCTGCCAGCGCAACGCCATCCGCGAGGCCCGCGGCCACTACGGCGCGCCCGTCGTGCGGCTCACGCGGCTGCTGCTCCAGACCGACCCGCCGCTCACCGTTCGGGAGTACATGTCGTCGATCATCGCCCCCGCCCGGCGCGAGGAGTCGCTGCGCGCCGTCGCCGACGTGCTGCTGCACGAGGACCACGCCGAGCACGCTCTCGCCGTCCTCGTCGAGGCCCGCGAGCTGAGGCCGGACGACGGGGCGATCGCCCTCACGATGGCCGACGCGCTCATCCGGCTCGGCGACCTCGACGGCGCCCGGGCCCAGCTCGACGGGATCGCCCCCGGCACGTCCAGCCACCAGCTCGCCCACGCCAAGCGCGTGCTGGTGGGGCTCATCGCCGACGACCCCGACGCGGTGCGCGCCGCGATCGACGAGCTGCGCCCCGTCGCCGACGGCCTGTACGCCACCGCCTACGAGCTGGCCCTCGCCGCGGCGACCGACCCCGCCGGCGCCGTCCCGGAGCTGCCCGCCGGCGCCGACCGCGCCGCCGCGCTCGACGCGGTGATGGAGCTCGCCGCCACGCTGCTCGGCCTCGGGCGAGCTCGCCACCTTCAACGCGATGGTGCCGCTGCTCTACGGCGTCGCCGAGTCGCGGCGCGACGTGGACGGCCGCCTTGGGTACCTCCTCTACGTCAACGACTTCCCGGACCCGGCCGCCGACCGGCTCATCGCCGCCGTCGAGGCGGGGGACGCCACCCCCGACGCCCTCGCCGCGCTCGGGCGCATCTGCCAGTCGAAGCAGCTCGACGAGGACGCCGAGGCGTTCCTGCGGGCCGCCCTGGAGCAGCGACGACCAGAACATGTCGCGGCACATCGACCTGGCGGGCCTGCTCGCCGGCGCCGGCCGCTACGCCGACGCCGACGCGGTGCTCCGCGAGGGGCTGATGGTGTACCCGCACTCGAGCGTGCTGCGGGAGCTGCGCCAGTCGATGTCGCTGCTGGCGGGCGCCGGGGTCTGACCGCGCGGGGTCCGGGTGGGCGTACAGGAAATGCCCGCACCTGCCGATCTCCGAGGTACAGAGGGCGCCCGTCCCGGGGCGCCGGCAGATCCCGCGAACGGAGTTGACATGGACGTCACCCCCCTTCGCCCCGATGCGAGCGAGCCCGCGACCCGTGCCCCACGGTTCCTGCGGCCGCCGCCCGGGACGGACCCCGAGCCTCCCAAGGAGGCACCCCAGCTGGCCAAGCCGAGCGAGCGCTGGACCCCGCCCAGCACGCTCAAGTTGGACCTCCACGCCGCCGATGTGACCGCGAGGTTCGAGATCCATCAGCCGACCAGCAGGGTGACCGTGACGATGCTCGACAGGAACACCGGAGAGGTCCTCCGCGAGGTGCCCGACCGGCGCGTGCTCGAGCAGATCACCGCCCTGGCGGCGGCGACCGGCATGAACGTGGACGCGACCTCGTAGTCAGGGAGCGATGAGCACCAACAGCACCACATCCGGCCCGGCGATCAGCTTCAGCGGCCTGGGCTCCGGCATCGACACGGCGTCGATCGTGAGCCAGCTGATGAAGCTGGAGCGCGCCCCGATCGACCGGATCAACGCCGACAAGGCGACGCTCAACACGAAGAAGGGCGTCGTCCAGGAGATCAACAGCCTCCTGGGCAAGCTGCGCGACGCGGCGGCGGAGATGTACAAGCCGGACGCCCTCGCGGCGAAGACGGCGACCGCCGCCGACCCGTCCGTCGTCGGCGCCAGCGCCACCAACGCCGCCGCGGCCGGCACCTACAACGTCGTGGTCACCAGCCTCGCGCAGGCGCACACGATGGCGTCGGGCGCCGCGCCGGCGCTCACCGCCGGGCAGAACCTGAGCATCGGCGTCGGCGGCACCACCGTGAACGTGGCGGTTCAGGCCGGCGACGACCTCCAGAAGTTCGCCGACCGGATCAACGGCACCACCGACGTCGGCGTGGCCGCCAGCGTCATCAACGACCGCCTCGTGCTGATCTCGAAGCAGAGCGGCAGCGCCAGCGCCATCACGGTGGGCGGCACCGCGGCGGCCGGCCTCGGCCTGGCCACGACGCAGCCGGGCACCGACGCGGCCGCGACGGTCAACGGCCTCCCCGTCACCAGCTCGGGCAACGTGATCGAGGGCGCCATCAACGGCGTGTCGCTGAGCCTCACCAAGATCGGCTCCACGACGGTCACCGTCGGGGCGGACTCCGCCGCGAACCTGAAGAAGGCGCAGGCGTTCGTGGACGCCTACAACGGCGTCGTCTCCAACATCAAGCGGGCGACCGCCTACGACGCCGCCACCAAGACGGCGGGGACGCTCCAGGGCGACCAGACCATGAGCTCGCTCATGGGTCAGCTGCGCGGCATCGCCGGCTCCGCCGTGCAGGGCATGACCGGCGAGTACAACTCGCTCGCCCAGATCGGGATCACCGGCTCGCGCGACGGCACGCTGACGCTCGACCAGGCCAAGTTCACCGCGGCGATCACCGCCGACCCGGCCGCCGTCCAGAACGTGTTCGGCAAGGACGACGGCGACACCGCCTCCGGACCCGCCGACGGGATCGCCCGCCAGATCCAGGCGTTCTCGGACACCTTCTCGACGGACATCATCTCCGCCCGGCTCACCGGGTACACGAACTCCGCCAAGCGGATGGACGACCGCATCGCGAGCCTCGAGACCATCATGGATCTCAAGGAGCAGACGCTGAAGGCGCAGTTCGCGGCGATGGAGAAGGCCGTGACGCAGTTCCAGAGCCAGGGGGCGAACCTGTCCTCCCAGCTCGCCGCCCTGTGATGAGCGCGACCGGGCGCTGACCCGGACCCTCCGAACCCGACTGACCGAAGGGGCCATCGACGTGCCGCTGACCGAGCTCCGCCAGTACACCGCCCACACCGCGCAGACCGCCACCCCCGGCCAGCTCGTGGTGATGCTCTACGACGGCTTCCTGCGCTTCTGCGCGCAGGGGCGGGCGGCCTTCGAGGCGGGCGACGTCGGCATCTCGGGCAACCGCTTCACCCGGGCGCAGGACATCGTCACGGAGCTGCGCGTCACGCTCGACATGACCCAGGGCGAGATCGCGACCAACCTCGCGAGCCTCTACGAGTACGTCGGCGAGAAGCTCACCGCCGGCCGCCTCAAGAAGGACATGGCCGAGATCGAGGAGGCCGTCCGCGTGCATGTCCGACCTGCGCACCGCGTGGGTCCAGATCGCCGGCACGCAGCGTCCCGCCACGGAGCGGCGCGGCCCGGTCGTCGGCGTCAACCTTGCTGGCTGAGCTCCGCCGCCTGCGCGAGATCCAGCTGGAGCAGGCCGAGGCGCTCGCCGCGGCCGACCTCGAGCGGCTCACCGTGCTCAACGGCGAGCGGCTGCGGGTGCAGGCGCGGATCGTGCCGACCGACACGCCCGCCCTCTCGCCGGCCGACGCCGCCGAGGCCCGGGCCCTGGTCGAGCTGCTCGAGCGCGACCAGCGCGAGCTGGTGGAGCGGGCCGGCGCCGCGCGCGACGCGCTGCGCGCCGAGCTCGGCTCCCTGCGCTCCGGCCGCCACGCGCTGGCGGGGTACCGCCCCGCCGCCGCCGGCAGCTCGCTCTACCTCGACAGCGCCCGCTGACACAACCGGGGCCCACGGCCCCGGACCGGGTGATGAATCCCTCGGGGGCGTGGCTATGATCCGCCGGTCCCGGGCCGCCGACGGGAGGAGACCCGCATGAAGGTCCACGAGGTCAACGTCAATCCGGCGCTTCCCGAGCGCATCGCCTGGCTCGGCGAGATCGCCCGCAACGTCTGGTCCGCGTGGAGTCCCGAGGCAGGCGACCTGTTCGCCCGGCTCGACCCCGAGGCGTGGGAGCGCCTCGAGCACAACCCCGTGGCGCTGCTGCGCACCCTGCCGCAGGACACGCTCGACGCCGCCGCCGCCGACGAGAGCTTCGTGGCGATGGTGGCCCGCGTCGCGCGGCGCCTCGACGCCTACGTCAACGAGCCGGGCTGGCTCGCTCGCCACCGACGACGACGCGAAGGACATGCTCGTCGCCTACTTCTCGCTCGAGTTCGGCCTCGACGCGGGCATCCCGCTCTACTCCGGCGGCCTCGGCATCCTGGCCGGCGACCACCTGAAGTCGGCGTCGCGACATCGGCGTGCCGCTCGTCGGCGTGGGCCTGCTGTACCGCAGCGGCTACTTCCGCCAGCAGCTCGGCCCCGACGGCGGCCAGCGCGAGCGCTACCCCGCCACGAACTGGTCGGACCTCCCGCTCTCCGACCAGACCGGCGCGGACGGCGCGCCCGTGATCGTCGAGGTGCAGGTGGGCGACGACCTGGTGAAGGCGGCGGTCCGGCCGGCATCCAGGTGGGCCGCGTGCCGCTGCTGCTGCTCGACGCCGACATCCCGGCGAACTCGCCGACGAGGTCGCGGGAGATCACCAGCACCCTCTACGGCGGCGACCGCGAGCGGCGCATGCGGCAGGAGATCCTGCTCGGCGTCGGCGGCGTCCGCGCGCTCGCCGCGGCCGGGATGGCGCCGACCGTCTTCCACATGAACGAGGGGCACTCCGCGCTGCTGGCGCTGGAGCGGATCCGCGCGCTGATCGAGGACGGCGGCCTCAGCGCCGCCGCCGCGCGCGGGAGCAGGTGATCGCCTCGACGGTGTTCACCACCCACACCCCCGTCCCCGCCGGCAACGAGACGTTCGACCCCGCGCTGGCGCGCCAGCTACCTGGAGCCGATGGCGACGGCGATCGGCATGACCTGGGACGAGCTGGCCGCCCTCGCCGAGCACCCCGACGAGGACGAGACCGACTTCGGCATGACCCCGCTCGCCCTGCGGACCTCCGGCGTTCGCGAACGGCGTCGCCGCGCTGCACGGCGACACGTCGCGGCGCATGTGGCAGGGGCTGTGGCCGTCGCTGCCGCTCGACGAGGTGCCGATCACCGTCGGTCACCAACGGCATCCACACCCCGAGCTGGCTCAGCCGCGAGATGCACGAGCTGCTGGAGCGCTACATCGGTCCCGGCCTGCACGAGCAGCCCGGAGGACCCGACGCGTGTGGGACCGCGCCGACGCGCATCCCCGCCGGCGAGCTGTGGCGCGTCCACGAGCTGCGCCGGGAGCGCCTGGTGCTGTTCGCCCGCGAGCGCCTGCGCGCCCAGCTGCTGCGCCAGGGGTCCCGCCGGGTCGCGAGCCGCGCCGCCGGCGACGCGCTGCGCCCCGATGCCCTCACCATCTGCTTCGCCCGCCGCTTCGCCACCTACAAGCGGGCGGCGCTGCTGTTCCGCGACCCCGACCGGCTCGCCCGCCTGCTCGACGACGAGCGCCGCCCGGTGCAGATCATCATCGCCGGCAAGGCGCACCCGCTGGACGTGCCCGGCAAGGAGCTGCTGCGCGACCGTGGTCCAGGAGTCGCAGCGCCCGCGCCTGCGCGAGCGGATCGTGTTCCTCGAGGACTACGACATGCACGTCGCCCGCTACCTGGTGCAGGGCGCCGACGTGTGGCTCAACATGCCGCGCCGGCCGCTCGAGGCCTCCGGCACCAGCGGCATGAAGGCCGCGGTCAACGGCGGGCTCAACCTGTCGGTGCTCGACGGGTGGTGGGCCGAGGGCTACACGCCCGAGACCGGCTGGGCCGATCGGCAGCGGCGAGCAGTACGAGGACCCGGAGGAGAACGACGCCGTCGAGGCCGAGGCCCTCTACACGCTGCTGGAGCGCGAGGTGATCCCGGCGTTCTACTCGCGCGACAGCTCCGGCCGTCCCGCGCGAGTGGACCACGATGATGACCGCCGCGATCCGCAACGCCGGCGGCCGCTTCAGCACCGGGCGGATGGTGCGCGAGTACGCCGAGCGCGCCTACCTGCCCGCCCACCGCAAGGCGATCCGGCTCGCCGCCGGCAGGGGCGAGGCCGCGGAGCAGCTCGCCCGCTGGCGCGACCGGATGGTGGCCGCGTGGCCGGACGTGAGCGTGCGCAGCGAGATCCGCGCCAACGGCTCCGTCGCGGTCGGCTCGGAGCTGGCCGTCGAGGTGGTCGCCACGCTCGGGCCGCTCACCATCGACGACGTGTGCGTCGAGGTGGTGGCCGGGACGCCCGACGGCCAGGGCGGCATCGTGCCGCGTCGGGTCGTCGACCGGGATCCACGAGGGCGCGACGGGGCCGGAGCAGCGCTTCCTGGCCGTCGTGCCCGCCGAGGAGAGCGGCCGCCTGGCGGTCGCGGCGCGCGTCGTGCCGCAGCGTCCCGACGGCGGAGCGGAGCCGGACTTCCTGATCGCGTGGGAGGACCGGGACTGACGAGTCGCCCGCTCCCCCTGCTGGGGGACGGGGCTTCCGCCCGGCGATCCACCGCCCGTGGCGCCGCGGCACGACGCGCTGGACGCCCGGGCCGCACGCTCGTGCTCGACAGCTCCGCTCGCAGGGGCGCCTCGCCGACCGACCTAGCGCTCAAGGATCCGCGCGGCCGGGTCGAGAAGGATGGTGCCGGCACGGGTGGTCGCCGGCGCAGAGGGGACGGAACCCCGGTGAATCATCCATCTCGACCGAAAGGTCCTCCAGGATGCACAGCACTCCGTCCCCCGAGCAGGTCCAGAACGCGTCGCCCGAGGACCTCGTCCTCATGCTCTTCGAGGGCGCCGTCCGCTTCGGCCACCAGGCGCAGCGAGGCGCTGAACGACGGCGACCGCGCCACCGGCGCCGGCCTCGTCGGCCGCGTCCGCGCGATCGTCGAGGAGCTCGACCGCAGCCTCAACCCGGCCGCCGGCTCCATCACGCGCCACCTCAGCGCCATCTACGAGTACGTCCTGCGCCGGCTCGAGCCGGACACCATCGACGCGACCACCCTCGGCGAGGTGATCGCCGACCTCCAGGTGCTCTGCGAGGCCTGGACCGCGCTCGTCGCCGAGCGCCGTCTCGAGGAGCTCGCAGGCCACCAGCCCCGCGCTGGCCTAGCCACCGCACGACACACCGGACGACGAGGGCACATGAGCACCATCACCCGACTCACCGCGACCGAGGTCGCCTCGGCCGTGGCCGAGCTGCCGCCGATGCCGGCGAGCATCTCGGAGGTCATCGCCGCGTGCGACGACCAGGACATGACCGTGGGGCAGCTCTCGCAGGTGATCCTGCGCGACCAGAGCCTCACGGCCAACCTGCTCAAGCTCGCCAACTCGGCGTTCTACGGTCACGCCCGACGGGTGACGACCGCGACCGAGGCGGTGGTGCTGCTCGGCTTCTCGGCCATCAAGAGCCTCGCGATCTCGTCCCACACCTCGCGCCTGCTCAACGGGGCCCTGCCGGGCTACGGGCTGCAGCAGGGCGAGCTGTGGCGGCACTCGATCGCCGTGGCGTTCACCGCCCGGCGGCTCGCCGTCGAGATCAAGCTCGCGCCGGTGGAGGAGGCGTTCGTCGCCGGCCTGCTGCACGACATCGGCAAGACGATCCTCTCCGGCTACATGGAGAACGCCTTCGACGAGGTCACCCGGATCGCCCAGGAGCGGCGCATGCCGTTCCACGAGGTCGAGACCGAGCTGCTCGGGTTCGACCACGCGGAGCTGGGCGCCCAGGTCGCCGCGGCGTGGAGCTTCCCGCCGGAGCTGGAGGAGGCCATCCGCTACCACCACTCGCCGCACGAGGCGCGCCTCAAGCCCGCCCTCGCGCACTGCGTCCACCTCGCGGACGCCGCCTGCATGATGCTCGGCGTCGGCCTCGGCGTGGACGGGATGATGTACGCGATCGACCCGGACTCCATGGCCATCCTCGGCGTGGACGGCGACCGCCTGCAGGGCCTCATGGAGGACGTCGCGCCCCTCATGACCGGCGACGCGCTGGCCGCCTGATGTTCCCCGACGACCTGACCACCGCGGTCCTGACGCAGGCGATGGCCGGCTACAGCGCCCGTAACACGGCGATCGCCAACAACATCGCCAACGCCGACACCCCGGGCTACAAGCGGGTCGACGTCTCGTTCGAGTCGGCGCTCGCCGACGCGGTCGACGCCGACCGCGAGCGCCTGAAGATGGACGCCGGCAGCTCCATCTCCGCGATCGACGGGTCCGACGTGACCCGCCACGTGGACGAGGTGGCCCCGAACGTCATGTCCACCGACACCACGACGATGCGGGTGGACGGCAGCAACGTGGACCCCGACGACGAGATGGCGCGCCTGTCGGCGAACCAGCTCGCGTCGAGCACCGTCGTGTCCCTGCTCGACAAGCGCTTCCAGCAGTTCCGCACGGCCATCACCGGCCGCTGACCCCGAACCCCTCAGGAGCTCCACCGATGGGCATGTACGCCGCACTCGGAATCAGCGCCTCCGGTCTCACCGCCGAGCGCCTCCGCATGGATGTGATCGCCAGCAACCTGGCCAACGCCGACAGCACCAACGGCGTCGGCGACGCCTACCACCGCAAGGCCGTCGTGATGGCCGAGTCGTCGGGCTCGGGGGCGCAGTTCTCGCTGCCCCGCCCGGCCGGCGTCAGCTCCACCGGCGACGGCACCGCCGACCTGAACGGCGTCGCCGTGACCGGCATCGTCGAGGACCCCTCGCCGCTGCGGAAGGTCTACGAGCCCGGCCACCCCGACGCCGACGCGAAGGGCTACGTCACCCGCCCGAACGTCGACGCCGTCGTCGAGATGACCGACATGGTCGCCGCGACGCGCGCCTTCCAGGCCAACGTGACGGCGTTCGAGGCCACCAAGTCCATGGCCAAGGACGCCCTGAGGATCATCAATTGAGCCCGCTGCCTCCCATCTCCGGCCTCGCGTCCATGCCGTTCATGCCGTCCGGCCCGATCGGGGCCGCCGACGGCGCGAGCCCGGCCACGCAGGCCGCCGCCGCGGGCGACACCGGCTTCGCCGGGGCGCTCTCCAGCGCCGTCAAGGGCCTCAACACCCAGATGGTCGGGTCCGAGCACCTCTCCGAGCAGGCCGCCACCGGCCAGCTCGCCGACCCCTCGGTCGCGCTCGTCGCGGTGGAGAAGGCCGACCTGGCGTTCAACACCGCGGTGCAGGTCCGCAACAAGCTTGTGGAGGGCTGGCAGGAGATCAGCCGGATGCAGGTCTAGGGACCGGCTGAACGATGGGAGCACTCACCAAGGTCACGGGCTTCTGGGAGGGACTCACCGGTCCCGCCCGGCGGCTCCTCGTCGGCGCCGTGCTGATCTTCGCGGTCGGCGTGTTCGTGCTGATGCGCTTCGCCGGCGCGACCTCGTACTCGACGCTCACCACCTCGGCGAGCGCGAGCGACGCCGCGGCGGTCACGAAGCAGCTCGACGAGCTCGGCATCCGCTACAAGCTGGCCGACGGCGGCACCACCATCCAGGTCCCCGCGGGCGACCTGGACAAGGCGCGCCTGGACCTGGCGGGCTCCAACGTGCTCGACGGCGGCGGCGTCGTGGGGAACGAGATCTTCGACAAGAGCAACCTCGGCGCCACGGACTTCACCAACCGGGTGAACCTGGTCCGCGCCACCGAGGGCGAGCTGTCGCGCACCATCGGCCGCCTCGACCCGGTCTCCTCGGCGACGGTCAAGATCGCCATGCCGCAGGAGCAGCTGTTCACCGACCAGCAGGACCCGACCACCGCGTCGGTCGTGCTCCAGATGAAGCCGGGCATGACGCTGGACTCCGGCCAGGTGAAGGGCATCACCAAGCTCGTGTCGGGCGCGGTGCCGGGCCTGAAGGCCGCCGGCATCACGATCACCGACTCGCAGGGCAACATCCTGAACGCCGACGACATCGAGGCGTCCGGCTCGACCGCCGCGTCGCAGCGCATGGCGCTGGAGTCGCGCTACGAGACGGCCCTCCAGACCCGCCTCGACGCGATGCTCGCGGCCACCCTCGGCCCGGGCAAGGCGGTCACGCAGGTCAACGCCGTCCTCGACCTCGACAAGGTCACCACCGACAGCGAGACGTTCGACAAGGCGTCCTCCACGCCCCTCGAGCAGGAGACGAGCAAGGAGACCCTCAAGAACGGGACGGGCGCCAACGGCTCCGTCGCCGGCGCGTCGGCCAACACCCCGACGGGGGCCAACACGACCTTCCCCGCGGCGGCGGCCGGCGCCAACGGCAACGGCACCGACTACTCCAAGAGCACGGAGAGCACGCGCAACGGCGTCAACCGCGTCCGCTCCCAGGTGGAGAAGACGCCGGGCACCGTCACCGCCCAGTCCATCGCCGTGCAGGTGAGCGACGACGTCCCCGCCGCGACGGTCGCGTCCCTCGAGGACACGATCAAGGCCGCGGTCGGCTTCGAGCAGTCCCGCGACACGGTGAGCGTCCAGGCCGTGCCCTTCGCGGCCGACGGCACCGCGGTGACCGCGGCGGCGGCGGCGAAGAAGGCGGCCGAGTCGGGCGGCGGCGCCGGCTCCGGCGGCGGGCCCGACCTGATGGGCATCGCCAAGACCGGCGCGGCCGGCGTGGGCCTGCTGCTCCTGATCCTCCTGGCGCGCAAGTCGCTGCGTCGCCGCCAGTCCGACCTCGAGAAGGCCCTGCCCGAGCTGCTGAAGCGCGGTCCGGTGCCGGTCTCCGAGCTGTCGCCGGGCGGCGCGGCCGCCCCGCTGCGCCAGCTCGAGGGCCAGAAGAAGACGCCGATCGAGGCCCAGATGGAAGACCTCGCGCTGCGCAAGCCCGACGACGTGGCCCAGCTGCTGCGCGGTTGGCTCCTGGAACGGCGCTAGCCCCATGTCATCCGCGACGACGACCGGGCGCCAGAAGGCCGCCATCCTCCTCGTGAGCCTTGGCGCCGAGGCGTCCGCCGAGGTCTTCAAGCACCTCCGACAGGACGAGATCGACGAGCTGACGCTCGAGATCGCCGGCATCGGCCACGTCCCGCAGGAGCGCAAGCAGGCGGTGGTCGAGGAGTTCTACGAGACGGCCCTCGCCCAGGACTACATCGCGGAGGGCGGCCTGGAGTACGCCCGCGCGATCCTGGAGAAGGCCCTCGGCTCCGACCGGGCCAACGACGTGATGACGCGGCTGTCCGGCTCGATCCAGGTGAGCCCGTTCGAGTTCCTACGGCGCACCGACGCCGGCCAGATCCTCAACGTGATCGCCAACGAGCACCCGCAGACGGTCGCCCTGGTCATGGCCTACCTGCCGCCCGAGACGGCGGCCCAGGTCGTGAGCTCCCTGCCCGACGACCTCCAGTCCGAGGTCGCGATGCGGATCGCGCTGATGGACCGCACCGCGCCCGAGGTGATCCGCGAGATCGAGCGGGTGCTGGAGCGCAAGCTCTCCAGCGTCATCAACCAGGACTTCACGTCGGCGGGCGGCCTGCGCTCGCTGGTCGACCTGCTGAACCAGGTCGACCGCGCCACGGAGCGCACCATCCTGGAGACCCTCGAGGAGCAGAACCCGGAGCTGGCCGACGAGGTCCGCCGGATGATGTTCCTGTTCGAGGACATCGTCGTCCTCGACGACCGCAGCATCCAGCAGGTCCTGCGCGAGGTGGACACCAAGGAGCTGGCGGTCGCGCTGAAGGGGACCGGCGACGAGGTCCAGGAGAAGATCTACGCGAACATGAGCGAGCGGGCCGCCGCGATCATCAAGGAGGACCTGGAGTTCATGGGTCCCGTCCGGGTGAAGACGGTCGAGGAGGCCCAGCAGAAGATCGTGGCGGTCATCCGCCGCCTGGAGGACGC
This sequence comes from Miltoncostaeaceae bacterium, assembly GCA_963749475.1. Lineage (GTDB taxonomy): Bacteria > Actinomycetota > Thermoleophilia > Miltoncostaeales > Miltoncostaeaceae > Miltoncostaea. Next base: position 172,003 of record CAVVMP010000006.1, on the reverse strand, counting down.
CGGTCAGATCGTCATCGTCCGCGGTGGCGAGGACCAGCTTGTCTAGGGCGGGCTCCCCCCTTCTCCGCGGCGCGGAGCTCGCGGACGCCCCCGTCGCCCTGAGGCTGCGGCCCCCGGTCCCGGCCGTCCCGCCGCCGCCGGACTCGCCGCAGGCGGTGCTCGACGCCGCCCGCGCGGAGGCCGACGCGATGCTGGCCGGCGCGCAGGCGCAGATGGACGCCGCGATGGCGGCCGCCCGCGAGGAGGGCTACCGCGACGGCGTCGCCCAGGGCGTCGCCCAGGCGGGCTCCGCGGCGGCCGCCTTCATCGAGGCGGGTCGCGGGCTGGAGCTGGTGGCCGAGCAGCTCCGCGACGACGCGGTGCGCGAGGCGACGGCCCTGGCCGTGGAGGTCGCCGCCCGGGTGCTGCGCGCCGAGCTGGCCGCCCGGCCGGAGCGCGTGGCCGACGTGGTGCGCGGCGCCATCCGGCGCGCCGCCGACCGCTCCGCGCTGGTGGCGCGGGTGAGCCCGCAGGACCTGGCCGCCTGCCGCGCGGCGATCCCCGGGATCATGGAGGAGATGGGCGGCATCTCCCGCCTGGAGGTGATCGACGACCCGCGCGTCTCGCCCGGCTCCTGCCTGCTCGAGACGAACGCCGGCGACGTGGACGCCACCGTCGAGAGCCAGCTCGCCCGGATCCTCGAGGCGCTCGCCGCGCCGCCCGACGAGACGCTGGTCCAGGGCCCGTCGTGAGCCTGGTGGACCTCGGTCCCGCCCGTACCCGCCTGCGCGTGCTCGACCCGTACCGCATGAACGGACGGGTGTCGGAGCTGATCGGCCTGGTGGTGGAGAGCCGCGGCCCGGAGGCGAGCGTCGGCGAGCGCTGCGAGATCCACGTGCCCGGCACGCGCACCGGCGCCCCGCCGCTGCAGGCCGAGGTGGTGGGCTTCCGCGAGGGCAAGACGCTGCTGATGCCGCTGGGCGACGCCTCCGGCGTCGGACCGGGCCAGACGGTGGTGGCGAGCGGCGGCGCCGTGAAGGTGGACGTCGGCGCCGGGCTGCTCGGCCGCGTGCTGGACGGCCTGGGCCGTCCGATCGACGGCCTGCCCGCCCCGGCGATCGAGGCGCGGCGGCCCATCGACGCGCCCCCGCCCGACGTGCTGCGCCGTCCCACGATCCGCGAGCCCATGGCCCTCGGCGTCCGGGCCATCGACGCGCTCATGCCGTGCGGGCGCGGCCAGCGGCTCGGCATCTTCGCCGGATCGGGGGTGGGGAAGAGCACGACGATGGGGATGATGGCCCGCGGCACCAGCGCCGACGTCAACGTCATCGCCCTCGTCGGCGAGCGCGGCCGTGAGGTGCGCGAGTTCATCGAGCACGACCTCGGCCCGGAGGGCCTCGCGCGCAGCGTGGTGGTGGTCGCCACGTCCGACCAGCCGGCGCTGGTGCGGATCAAGGCGGCGTTCGTGGCGACGACGATCGCGGAGTTCTTCCGCGACCAGGGCGCCGACGTGCTGCTGATGATGGACTCGGTCACCCGCCTCGCCACCGCCCAGCGCGAGGTGGGCCTGGCGATCGGCGAGCCGCCCGCCACCCGCGGCTACACGCCGTCGGTGTTCGCGATGCTGCCGCGGGTGCTCGAGCGCGCGGGCACCGCGCCCGTGGGCAGCATCACCGGGCTCTACACCGTGCTGGTGGACGGCGACGACATGAACGAGCCGGTGGCCGACGCGGTCCGCTCGATCCTGGACGGCCACATCGTGCTGTCCCGGGAGCTGGCGCACCGCCACCACTACCCGGCGATCGACGTGCTCGGGTCCGTGTCGCGCCTCGCCCCGCAACTGCTGGCGCCGGAGCACCTCGACGCGGGCGGCCGGCTGCGGAGCCTGCTGGCGGCGCACGCGCGGGCGGAGGACCTGATCGCGATCGGCGCGTACATCCCCGGCTCGGACCCGCGCGTGGACGAGGCGCGCGCGAAGCTCGCCGACATCGAGGGCTTCCTGACCCAGGGCACCCACGACCCGTACTCGCGCGACGAGGCGCTCGGCCGGCTCCTGGCCCTCGCCGGGTCGTCCGCCCCGGTCGCCCCCGACCCGATGGTGGTCCCGGTGGTCCCGGCGGCCGGCATGACCGGTGCGTTCGACCCGCTCCCCCCGGGCGTCGAGGTGGTCCCGGCGTAGGCCGGGCCTCCCGGCCCCGGGACCGCGAGGGCTGCGAGCAGCAGGCCCGCCGCCAACGCCAGCCGGAGGGCGCCGGCGAGAGCGCTCGGGTGGAGGTCGCCGGCCGTGAGCTCCATGACGACGGCCACCGCGATCGTGGCGAGGGGCAACCGGCGGGGCAGCGTGATGCGCTCCCACAGGAGGGTCCCGGCCACGAGCGCGGCCGAGTAGTAGTGGTGGGCCGCCGGATCGAGCGCCACGCGCACGGCCAGCGCGGCCATCACGACCCCGGGCCAGCGCCCGCGCCGCACGAGCACTCCGGCCACCGCGAGGCCGACGGCGAACTGGGTGGGGCGCACCCAGAGGGGCGTCGCAGGGTCGTGCACGCCGAGCGCGCGAAGGGCCGACGCCGGCGCGTTCTCGAGCCGGAAGCTCCCCGCGGCGACCACCGAGCCCGGCTCGTCGAGCACGAACGGCAGCCACGTCGCCCCCGCGGCCGCCAGCGCGACGACCGGCCGCAGCCACCGCCGCCGGCCCGGGGCCGCGGCGGCGAGCGGGGCGAATGCCAGGGCCCACGGCTTGGCGGCCGCGGCGACGGCGAGCGCCGCGGTGGCGGTCGCGCCCCGGCCGCGGGCGACCCCCGCGCACGCGAGCGCCGTCGCGGCCAGTGCGATCGCGTCGTCGATGTGCGCCGTACGGACGCCGACGTCGGCCCAGACGACCGCGAGCGCGACCGCCCCCGCGAGGGGCGCCACCGGGGCGAGCGCGCCGCCGGGCGCCGGGCGCCCGGGCGTGGCCGCCGCCTCGACCGAGAGCGCCACGACCACTCCCAGCAGGGTGCCGAGCGCGATCACGGCCGGCACGGCGAGCGACTGCGGCGCCAGCGCGAACGGCGCGCCGGCGACGATGCTGAGCGGTCCGAACTGGAACTCGGGGTGGCTCAGGAAGACGTCGAGCCCGCCGCCGTGGGCGGGGGCGCCGGCGAAGACCAGGCGCGCGGCGTCGCGGAAGAAGTGCCACGACGTCGCGCGGTGCGTGTCGAAGGCCGCCCAGGACGCGGCCAGCGCCATCGCGGCCGGGCCGGCGACGGCCGCGACGCGCAACGCCCACAGGCGCAGCGGGGAGGTCGTGGCTCGCGTCATCGGGGTCCCCCGGCTGGGGAGAGGCGGACGGCCGTCTGAACGGATGCTAATCCGAGCCGGCCGCCACCTCCACGATCGACGCGTCGATGAGCCACTCCACCGGCGCGCGGTCGTCGGTGTAGACGTCGCCGCCCCGCAGGGCGGGCGCGAGCCGCCCGGCCGCCGCGCGCGCCACGGGCTCCAGGCCGGCCGGCGGGGCGGTCGCCGCGAGGGTCGCCGCCGACAGGGGCGCGTCGCTGGCGACGAGGATCGTGTTGATGTCCTCGCTCGGGTCGCGCATCACGTGGGCGAAGGCCGTCCCCATCGTCGCGGCCAGCACCTTCTCCAGGCGCTCGGAGCCCTCCGGGTGGCCGACGTTGACCATCACCGTGCCGCCGGGCTCCAGGTGGTCGTGGACCTCCTGGAAGAACTCGCGGGTGACCAGGTAGAAGGGGATGTAGGGCTGGCGGTAGGCGTCCACCGCGATCGCGTCCCAGCGGCGGTCGGTGGTCCGCAGGAAGGGGCGCGCGTCGGCCGTGTGGAGGTGCAGGTCGGGGCCGCGCAGGTCGAACAGGCGGCGCCCCACGTCGGTGAGCGCCCCGTCGATCTCCACCCCGTCCACGCGCGCCGTGGGGTAGTAGTGGCCGTACGCGCGGGCGGTGGTTCCGGCGGCGTCCCCGAGGATCGCGATGGACCGCGGGGCGCGGCCGGTGGCGAACGGCAGCACCAGGAACTCGTCCCAGTAGTTGCCGGTCAGGTACGTGCCGGGGTGGTACACGGAGTGGGTCGCCTGGCCCTCGTTCAGCTCGAGTCGCCGGGAGCCGTCGGCCCGCTCGAGCACCCGGGCGTAGCCGTACTGGGTCTCCTTCTCCCAGATCACCCGCCCGTTGCCGGTCGACTTCAGCACGCCGACGGGCAGCAGCAGCAGGCCGGCGCAGGCGAGGGGGACGACGGCGGCGCGACGCGGGAGGCCGATGAGCGACACGAGCCCGAGCAGGACGGCGAAGACCAGGAACGTGCGGCGGGTGCCGACGAACGGGATGAGCAGGAGGGCGGCGAGGAACACGCCGACGAGGCTCCCGAGGGTCGAGACGGCGTACAGCCGCCCGCTCACCCGGCCCGCCTCCTCGACCGACGCCACGGACAGGCGGATGGCGTAGGGCGAGACGGTCCCGAGCAGCACCACAGGCACCGCCACCAGCGCGGACACGGCCACCAGCGATCCGAGGAACGCGCCGACGCTGATCTGGTCGAACGCCTCCACCGACTCCCGCAGGAACGGCCCGGACACGAACGGGACCACGGCCAGCAGCACGCCCGCGGCCAGCGTCAGGAGCGACAGGCCGCGCAGGCTGGGGCCGCGGTCGGCGAGGCGTCCGCCGAGCCAGTAGCCCGCGCTCAGCGCCACCAGCACCGTCGCGATCGTGTTGGCCCAGATGACGGTGGACGCGCCGAACCACGGCGCGAGGAGCCGGGCGGCCGCGATCTCGGTGCCGAGGCTCGCGGCGCCGACGACGAACACCACCACCAGCACGAGGCGCCCGTCGGCGATGGCGCGGGGTGGCGCCGGCGCGGCGGGCGGTGACGGCGGGTTCATCCGCGCCCGACGGTACCGATCGGCCGCCGGGGGCGTCGCGGCGGCCGGGTCCGCGCAGGGTCGACCGGCGCGCACTCCCCCGTACCCGCGGCGCCGCGATCATCCCTCGTGTGGGTGAGGGGATACACACGCTCACCTGCCCGTCCGTCGGTTGATAACGCGCCCGAGCCGTGCGAACCTCCTCGGACTTCGATACAAACGGCACGAGGAGAGGCGATGAGGGTCAAGGACGCGATGAGCCCGATCTCGGCGATCGTCGGCCCCCAGCACACCCTCCAGCAGGCGGCGACCCGGATGGTGCAGCACGCCACGGGTGCCGCAGTGGTACTCGACGGGACGCTCCCGGGCCCGGCCGTGGTCACGGAGCGCGACCTGCTGCGAGCCGTCGCCAGTGGCCTCGATCCCCACGCGGCGTTCGTGGAGGACCACATGACCGGCGAGGTGGTGACGGCGGCGCCCGAGTGGCCGATCGTCGACGCCGCCGCGGTGATGGTGAAGCACGGCGTGCGCCACGTGCTGGTCTTCGACGGCTCGGAGTTGACGGGCATCCTCTCGATGCGCGACGTGGTCCGGGTGGGCGGCCTGGCGCCGGTGGCCGAGGCGGCCGCCGCGACCGGGGGCGCCAGGGGCTGACTGAGGCTCAGGCGGCCGCCGGCGTGGGCGTCGCCCCGCCGGCGGCCGCCGCGCGCGCGTCCGTCCCGGCGCCCTGGCCGGTCACGCGTTCGCGCTCCACGAGCGCGCCGAGCAGCAGCAGCACCACCATCGGGACGTACTGCGGCTCCGGCGTGGGGGCGACGAGCAGGAACGCGGTGGTGGCGAGCAGCATCGCCGCGACGGGACGCAGTCGGCGCGACGCGGCGATGGCGGCGACGAGCACGGCGGTGGCGACGAGGGGGTAGAGCCGCTCGGCGCCGGCCCACGTCGCGAGGCCGGAGAGGACGTTGGGGTAGAAGGTCGTGAGCGTCCCGCGGTCCCCCAGGTCGGCGTTGAACAGCACGGTGCTGCGGACGACGCTGCCGGGCCCGAACGGCAGGCACAGGGCGAGGGCCACGGCGGCGGGGACGAGGAGGTCGGCGGCCGTGCGGAGCCGGCGGCCGGGCGCGGTGCCGCCGCGGGCGGCGGACGTCACCCACCACGCGGCGAACAGCGGGAGCGCGGCGAACTTGGTGAGCAGACCGACGCCGAACAGGGCCCACAGGACGGGCCGGTGCCACGGGCGCTCGCGCCGCATCCCGTCGAGCACGACGGCGACGACGCCGGCGGTCACGAGCATCGTCATCCCGATGGTCGCCCCGAGCTCCCAGGTCACCAGCAGCGGGAGGAACGCGAGGGCGCGGACGCGCCACGTCCGCGGCATGGCCAGCAGCAGGACGCCGGCGGCGGCGAGGTTCAGGGCGACGACGGTGGCGGCGAGCACACCCGGCCCCCAGCTGCCGAGGAGGTCGTGCACCGCCTGGTAGGGCCAGATCTCGGCGGGCGGGTAGTTGAAGTCGCCGAGGCGGGGGCCGGCGGGGGTGAGGTGGACGATGCAGTCGCAGGTGTACGGGTTGCGCCCGTCGGCGATGGCGGTGAAGAGGGAGCCGTAGGTCCGGACCACCTCGGCGTGCGGGTCGAGCCCGATCCCCCGCACCGCCGCCCCCGCGACACCCGCCGCCGCGACGGCCGCCAGCGCCGCCGGCCGGCGCAGCAGCGCGGGCCGGGCGGCCCACGCGGCCCACACCACGAGCAGCACGGCGCACGTCTCGACCGCGAGGTTGTAGCCGCTGACGCCGGGGAGGGGCCGGAGCGCCCACAGGAGCGTCGCGACGCCGAGCGCGACGGCGAGCAGGACGAGCCCGCCGCGCGCCGCCGGCGGGTGGGTCGTGCGCGTCGGCATCCTCGCGGCCATCATCACGGCATACCCACCCCGAAGTGTCGCACGCGCGATACATCGCAACGCGGCCGGGTGGACGCTCGTGCCCACCACCATCAAGCCCGCGGCCGGTCGTGCCGATGCGTCCGTCGTGAGCCGCCAGTTCAAGTTCCGGCTCGAGCAGGTGCTCGACCACCGCGCCCAGCGCGAGGACGTGGTCCGCCAGGAGCTCGCACAGGCGATGGCCGCCGTCGCCGCGCAGCAGGAGCAGGCGGTCGCCGCGCAGGCGCAGGTCGACGCCGGGCTCGCGCAGCTGCGGGCGCTGATGGGGACCCCCACGGAGCTCGCCGCGCTGCGGGCCGCCCACGCCGACCTCGCCGTGCTGCGGGCCCGGGCCGCCTTCCAGGAGGCCACGGTGGAGCGGCTGGGGGAGGTCGCCGACGAGCGCCGCGCCGAGCTGGTGCGCGCGAGCCAGGACAAGGAGGCGATCGGCCAGCTGAAGGCGCGGGCGCTCGAGCGCCACCGCGCCGAGGAGCTGCGCCGGGACGCGATCGCGATGGACGAGCTGGCGCTGCGGCGCGCTGTCCGCGCCCGCCGCGGCGCGGCCTAGCCGCAGGGCGGGGCCGACCCTGACGCTCCACTCGGCGGGGCCACCTGCCGATAGAGGGAGCGGAGCCCGCCGACCCGGTCCGCCGGCGCGCGGGACATGCACGACCACCGACACGGAAGGACGGTGTTGAGAACAGGATGATCGACGCAAAGCTCGCGCCGCCGCCGGTGGCAGCGAGCCGAGGACCGGCCCAGACGGGCACATCCGGAGGCGAGGACGCCCCGGAGCACGTCGAACGGCCACCCGGAGAGCTTCAGCGCCGCACTCGGGCGCCGCTCGACACACCGGGCCTCGGACGACGCCGGCAGAGGCACGCACAACAGGGACGCAGCCGGACCCCGGACAGGGGAGCTGCAGGGAGAGGACGCCGCCGACGCCGGCGCCTCGCAGGAGCCGACCACGGCCGCCGCAGACACGGTGACGACGGCGATCGCCTCGGCGATCGCGACCGCCGCCGGTCAGGTCGCCGCGACCGCCGCGCCGGCGACCGTCGTCGTCGCGACCGCCGTGGCTCCCGCCACCCCGGTCCCCGCCGACGGCACGGCAGCCGCGGCGACGATCGCCATCCCCGCCGCCGCGCCCGCCGCGGGCGTACGGGCGTGACGGCTCCCAACCGTCACCACCACCACCGCCACCGCGACCGCCGTCACGGCGGCGCCCGCGACGGCCGGCAGCGTCCCGGCGCCCGCGCCCGCACAGGGCACGACCCCGCCGGCCACCACCCAGATCACGGCCGGCGCCACGCCGCCGGCCGCGAGCGCGACGGAGGGCGCCACGGATGGCGCCGCGACGGCCCAGGCCGTCACTCCGCCCGCGACGTCGGGGACGACCGCGGCGGCACCCGCCGCCACGGTCTCCCTGACGCTCACCCCCGTCACCGACGGGCCGGCCGCCGGCACCCCGCAGGGGGCCGCCACGGCCGTCGCCCCGCCGCCAGCACGCCGCGAAGGACACGCCGGCCCCGGCCGCCGCGGCCTCCGAGCAGGCGCCCGCCCCCGCGCGGACCGACCTGCCCGCCGGCGTGGCGATCGCGGCGCCGCCCGCCCAGCAGACCCGCCTCGACGCGCTGTCGGGCACGGTCGTCCACGGCGGCGGCACCACCACCCCCCACGAGCTCGCGAAGGAGCTCGGCCAGCGGGTGCACATGGCGATCCGGGAGGGCGGCAAGGAGCTGCTCGTGAACCTCCGGCCGCCGGACCTCGGTCACCTCACCATCCGCGTGACCATGACCGAGGGCGTGCTGCAGGCGCAGATCACCGCCGACCGGCCGGAGGCCGCGAAGCTGCTCCAGCAGTCGCTGGGCAACCTCGACTCCGCCCTCGGCGACCTCGGCTACGCGATGGGCAACCTGGACGTCGCCTACCGGGATGGCCGCGACGCGCAGGCGTCGTCCCAGGGCTCCACCGGTGCCGCGCGCGGTGACGCCGCGGATGCCGGCGACGCCGCCGACGACGCGATCGCACCGGCCGCGCTCACCACCACCAACGGCACGGGGGACACCCCCGGCCTCGACCTGCTCGCCTAGGAGGGCACGATGGCGGACACCACCATCCCGCCCGTCACGGGCGCGTACAACCCGCAGGACCCGTCGGCCACCACGAAGGTCGAGCAGACCGACATGTTCTCGTCGGACGGGTTCCTCAAGCTCCTGGCCAGCCAGATCAAGGGCCAGAACCCGCTCGAGCCGATGAAGGACACCGAGTTCGTCGCGCAGATGGCGCAGTTCTCGCAGCTCGAGCAGATCACCAACCTCGCCAAGGACACCAAGGCGATGAACCTGAGCAGCCGCCTCGCGCAGGGCGCCTCGCTGGTCGGCAAGACCGTGAGCTACCTGCCGGAGGGCCAGACGACGCCGATCGCCGGCACCGTCTCGTCCGTCTCCATGGGGACCGACGGCCGCTCGATGAGCCTCATCGTCAACGGCGTGTCCGTCAACGCGAAGCTCATCACGCAGGTGGGCGCGTGAGCGACCCCCGCACCAACGTCGGCCGGGTCGCCCCGGCCGCCGCGCCCGCGCAGGCCGCGCGGGCGGGACGCAACGCCGCGGCACCCGGCTTCGACGCGCTCCTCGGCAGCAAGCTCGCCGATGCGCCCTCGCCGGTCCGCTGGAGCGCCCACGCCGTGCAGCGGCTGGGCCAGCGCCAGCTCGCCGTCACCCCCGAGATGCAGCAGCGGCTCGAGGGCGCGGTCAACAAGCTGGCGGCCAAGGGCGGCCGCGAGGCCATCGTGATGATGGACAAGCTCGCCGTCGTGGTCTCGGTGACCAACCGCACCGTGATCACCGCCGTCGATCAGGACGGCATGAAGGACCAGGTGTTCACGAACATCGACAGCGCCGCCATCACCTAGGCGCCACACACGTACGGATACCGGCGGACGGGGCTGGACCTCATCGGAGGGGGTCCCGCCGCCACGAAGCACCCAGGGAAAGGAAACCCTCACCGATGATGCGCTCCATGTTCGCGGCCGTGTCGGGCCTGCGGAACCACCAGACCATGATGGACGTGCTGGCGTCGAACATCTCGAACGTCAACACCTTCGGCTATAAGGCGCAGCGCATGTCCTTCAAGGACTCGCTCTACCAGAACCTCGCCGGCGCCGGCGCGCCCGTGCCCCCCAGCGTGGGCGGCACCAACCCGCGCCAGGTCGGCCTGGGCATGGCGCTCAACTCGATCGACACCCTGATGACGCAGGGCAACGCCCAGAGCACCGGCGTCGTCACGGACATGATGATCCAGGGCGACGGCTTCTTCCGCGTCGCGGCGGCCGGCTCCACCTTCGGCGGCGTCGGCGGCAACGACCAGACGGCGGGTGGTGAGCTCTACACCCGCGCCGGCAACTTCTCGTTCGACAGCCAGGGCTACCTGGTGACGACGAAGGGCCAGTACGTCCTCGGCACCGTCGCCGCCACCGGGAACATCGGCCGCCTCCAGGTCAACCCGGCCACCACCGCCGCCATCAACGTGGACGCGGCCGGCGGCGTCACCGCCGTCAGCACCGCGGGCGTCTCCACCCCGATCGGCACCCTGAGCCTCGCGAAGTTCGCGAACGCCCCGGGCCTCGAGCGGGCGGGCGACAACATGTGGCGGGTCTCGAACAACTCCGGGCCGGCCGTCAACGGCGCCCCCGGCGGCGCCGCCGGCCACGGGAACATCGTCCCCGGCGCCCTCGAGATGTCCAACGTGGACCTGGCCCTCGAGTTCACCAACATGATCATCGCCCAGCGCGGCTTCCAGGCGAACAGCCGGGCGATCACCACCTCCGACGACATGCTCCAGGAGCTGGTGAACCTCAAGCGCTAGGCGACCAGGCCTGACGCTCAGATCGCGGGCCCGCTGACCGATAACCGGGGGGCGCGCAGCCCCCCGGTTGCGGCCCGCACGTCACGGAGGATCATCGTGATCACCCTTCACCGCCTCAACGGCGACGAGATGACGCTCAACGCCGAGCTCATCCTGACCGTCGAGGCCACCCCGGACACGCACATCCAGACGCTCGACCGCCGCCAGTTCCTGGTGCTCGAGAGCGTCGAGGACGTCGTGTCCGCGGTCGTGGAGTACCGCCGGCTCGTCCACGTGGGCGGCCACCTCACCGCAGCCCTGACCGCCTAGGCCCCCGGAGCCTCCCCGCATGTCCCCGCTCATCGGCCTGGTCGGCGCCTGGGTCTTCATCATCATCGGGATGATCCTGAAGGGCGGCACGATCGCCGGGATCATCTCCATCCCCGCCCTCTTCATGGTGGGGGGCGGCACCGCCTGCATCCTGATCGCCTCGTTCGGGATGAAGGAGTGGCTCTCGATGATCAAGCTGACGACCCTGTCGCTCAAGGAGCGCGCGGACAACCGGCCGGAGATCATCAAGACCCTCGTCGGCTTCTCCGAGAAGGCGCGCCGCGAGGGGCTCCTGGTGCTCGAGGAGGACGCGAAGCAGGTCGACGACCCGTTCCTCGGGAAGGGCGTCCGCCTGGTGGTGGACGGCACCGACCCCGAGCTCGTGAAGGACATCCTCGAGACCGAGCTCGACGCGATGGAGGAGCGGCACCACAAGAACCAGGACATGTTCAAGCAGGGCGGCGCCTTCGCCCCGACGGTCGGCATCCTCGCCACCGTGCTCTCGCTGGTGTCGGTGCTCCAGCACCTGGACCACCCGGACACCCTCGGCCCCGCCATCTCCGCCGCGTTCCTCGCGACGTTCTACGGCGTGGCGGCCGCCAACGTGATCTTCCTGCCGATCGCGAACGCCCTGAAGAAGATGACCGCGATCGAGTCGGGCGAGCGCCTGCTGATGATCGAGGGCGTCCTCTCCATCCAGAGCGGCGACAACCCGCGCATCCTGGCCGAGAAGCTGTGGAGCTTCCTGCCGCCCGACCAGCGCGAGACCGAAGACGACGCCGAGGGCGCGGGCGCCGCGTCCGGCTCCGGCGCCGCCGAGCCCGCCGCCCAGGCCGCGTAGGCCACCCCGGGGATGGCGAAGCGGAAGCAGCGGCACGAGGAGCACCCGGACGAGCGCTGGCTCATCACGTACGCCGACGTGCTGACGCTCATGTTCGTGCTCTTCATGGTCCTCTTCTCGATCTCGGTCGTGAACACGGCCAAGTTCGACATGCTCAAGCAGACCCTCCAGGACGCCTTCAACAGCGGCCTGGCGGCGGGCGGCACCAGCGTGCTGGAGACCAACCCCGGCACCCCCGCGCCCGCGGTCACGACCCAGGCCGGCGCAGATCGCGCCCGAGGTCCCGACGATCCAGGGCCTCTCCGTGACGGACGCCTCGCCGGAGCAGGTGCTCGAGAGCTCCCAGCTCGGGGCGGCCCAGAAGGAGATCGAGTCGAACGCTCGACGACGCCGGCGTCGGCGGCAAGGTCTCCACCTCCGTCAACGAGCGGGGCCTCTCCATCCGCCTCGAGACCGACGGCGTGCTGTTCACGCCCGGCTCCGCGTCCCTCCAGTGCGGCGGGCGCGAGGATCATCCTGCCGATCGCCCGGTCCCTGAAGGCGCTCCCCAACCCGGTGCGCGTCGAGGGCCACACCGACTCCACCCCGATCTCCACCGCGGAGTTCCCGTCCAACTGGGAGCTGTCGGGCGACCGCGCGTCGGCGGTGGTCCGCAGCATGATCGCGCGCGGGCGTCCCCGCCGGCCGCCTCCAGGCCACCGGCTTCGCCGACACCAAGCCCGTCGGCGACAACGGCAGCGCCGCGGGCCGCGCGATGAACCGGCGCGTCGAGATCCTCGTCCTGCGGATGCAGGGCGCCCCGTCCCAGTCCCCCGCGACAGCCCTCGGCGGCTGACCCTCAGGAGCGGTACGTGAAGAAGAAGCTGATGATCATCGGTCCCGTGGTGCTCCTGCTGGCGCTGGTGGCGGTGAAGATGGTGGTGCTGAAGCCCCCGCCGCCGGACGAGAAGAAGCTGGCCCAGGAGCCGGGGATCACCTACACGATCAAGGACCCGTTCGTGGTGAACCTCGCCGACGGCGGCGGCACCCCGCACTTCGCGAAGGTCGGCGTCGCCCTGCGGTTCTCCAAGCTCTCCGAGGGCGAGGTCACCAAGGGCGAGGGCGAGACGCCCGACAGCGTCGAGGAGGCCTCCGAGCTCCGCGACATCGTCATCTCCACCCTCCAGAGCAAGACGAGCTCCGAGCTCGGCAGCGTCGAGGGCCGCGACTCCGTGAAGAAGTCGATCGTGGCGCGGGTGAACAAGCAGACGGACTACAAGATCGTGGACGTCTACTACACGGAGTTCGCCGTCCAGTAAGGCGACGAGGCAGGCCCGGGCCACTCGCGGGGCCCGGTCGGCGGAGCGCCAGGCGGCGCCCCTGAAGGCGGGCCGCCGGCTGCGATGGACCGGCGGAACACCGCGCTTCGCCCGGGCCCGCCGACCCGGGCCCCGCTGGCGTTACGCCCCGATGTGGGGCTCGGGCGAGAGCTCGATCCTCACGACGGTGCCGCCCTCGCCGCACGCCACCTGGAGGTGGTCGGTGAGCTGGCGGGTGATCCAGAGGCCGCGCCCCCTGGTGCCGTAGCGCGGCGGGGGGTGGCGGGCCCAGACGTGGTGCGGCTCGAAGCCGGTGCCGGTGTCGCGCACCTCCACCACCACGCGGCCGTCCACCCAGGCGTCGATCAGGATCGGCGGGGTGCCGTGCTCCTGGGCGTTGGCGACCACCTCGTCCAGCGCCAGCACCAGGTCGCCGGCGCGGTCGCCGAAGCCGTGGCGTTCTGCGAGGTCGCGCATGGCCGAGCGCACCGCGACGATCTCCGCCGGGTCGCGCCCGAGCGCGGCGTGATAGCGCTCGCTCCTCTCGATCCTGCCGTCCACCCCGTACTCCCGCGTCGCCGCCTCCGTTCGGATCGTGGCGAGATCTGCAGGCTAACGCCCCGGACCCCCTCCGGTGCACCCCCCTGAGGTCGGGGACGGCGGCTCAACTATCCGGGGGGAGGGCCGATGGTGAGGGCGTGTCGGAGGTGCTCTCACAGAGCGAGATCGATGCCCTGCTCAACGCCATGTCCAGCGGGGACCTCGACGCTGCCCAGGTGCAGGAGGAGGCGGCCGAGGCCGTCGTCCGGCCCTTCGACTTCCTGCGCCCCAGCAAGTTCTCGAAGGACCAGCTCCGCACCATCGAGCTGCTCCACGAGACCTTCTGCCGCTCCGCCCAGAACCACCTGTCGGGCGCGCTGCGCGCGATGGTGGAGGTCGACGTGCTCACCGCCGACCAGGTGAGCTACGGCGAGTACGTCAACTCGATCCCCACCCCGAGCCTCATCAACATCGTCACGATGGAGCCGCTCGAGGGGAACGCGGTCCTCGAGATCAACCTGCCGATCGTCTTCTCCATCATCGACCGGCTGGTCGGCGGCCCCGGCACCCAGCGCCCCCGCACCCGCGAGCTGACCGAGATCGAGCTCGCCCTCTCCGCCAACGTCGTCGAGACGATGATGCGCGCCTTCTCCGAGGCGTGGAGCGAGGTCACGCCGGTCCGCTTCAAGCGCGTCGGCACCGAGATGAACCCCCAGTTCGCGCAGATCACCGCCCCCTCCGACATGGTGGTGCTGATCACCTTCGAGCTGCGCGTCGGCGCGCAGACGGGGATGTTCTCCCTCTGCATCCCCGCCCTGGTGCTCGAGCCGGCGATGAACCGGCTCACCACCCAGAGCTACTACTCGAGCCTGGCCGACACCTCGTCGCCCGAGAGCCGCCAGGGGATGGCGGACGAGCTCGGCGCCGTCAGGATCCCCGTCGTCGTGGAGCTGGGCGACGCCCGGCTGAACGTCGGCGACCTGCTGTCGCTCGCCCCCGGCGACGTGATCCCCCTGGCCGTCCCGCCCGGCACGGACGCCACCGTGCGCGTCGGCCGGCGGCACGCCTTCTCCGCCCAGCCGGGCGTCCGCGGCCGCCGTGCCGCGGTGCAGATCACCGGCACGATCGATGACCCCGAAAGGACCTACGCATGAGCGGTGGCAGCCTCAGCCAGGAGGAGATCGACGCCCTCCTGAAGGCCGGCGGGGCCGACGAGCCCGCCGCCGCCGACGCGCCCCCCGCCGAGGAGGCCGAGGTCGTCGAGGAGCCCGTCGTGGAGGCGGAGCCCGTCGCGGACGCGGAGGACCCGTCCGCCGACCTGGACGACGCCGAGCGCGACACGATCGGCGAGGTCGGCAACATCTGCATGTCGAGCGCCGCCACGACGCTCAGCCTGCTGCTGTCGCGGCCCGTCCAGATCACCACCCCGCTCGTGGAGATCGTGAGCGAGGAGGAGGTGCGCGCCCTCTTCAACGCGCCCGCCGTGATCGTCTCGATCGACTACACGGAGGGCCTCGACGGCCGCAACGTGTTCCTGCTCACCATCCCCGACGCCTCCGTGGTGGCGGACCTGATGATGGGCGGCGAGGGCACGCCGACGGACCTGCTGTCGGAGCTGCACACCTCGGCGATCGCCGAGGCGATGAACCAGATGATGGGCAGCGCCTCGACGGCGATGGCCGAGATGGCCGGCCGGCGCGTGGACATCTCCGCGCCGCAGATCCAGGTGCTCGACCTGGCGTCCGAGACGCTCGACGAGCTCGGGCTGACCCACGCGATGGTGCGCACCTCGTTCCAGCTGCGCGTCGGCGACCTGCTCGACACCACCCTGATGCAGCTCATGCCGATCGAGTTCGCCCGCGCGCTGGTGGACGGGCTCATGCAGCCCGCCGCCCCCGCGGTCCCGGCCGCAGCGCCCGCGCCCGCCGACGGGCCGGCGCCCGCCGACGAGGACGACGACCGGCACCTCCACGCGCTGCCGGCGCCGCCCGTGGCGCAGCCGGTCACCTTCCCGTCGCTCGACGACGTCCCCGCGCGCCCCGGGGGCAGCGACATCAGCCTGCTGCTCGACGTGCCGCTCCAGGTGACCGTCGAGCTGGGCCGCACCCAGCTGAAGATCCGCAACGTCCTGGAGCTCGTCCCCGGCTCGATCATCGAGCTCGACAAGCTCGCCGGGGAGCCGGTCAACGTGCTCGTCAACGGCAAGCCGATCGCGCGCGGCGAGGTCGTCGTGATCGACGAGGAGTTCGGCGTCCGCATCACGGACGTCGCCAGCCACGCCAAGCGCCTCCGCGGCCTCGCCGCGGAGGAAGGCTGACCCGTCCCCGGACCCCGGCCGGTGGCGTCAAGCCGCCGCCTCCGGATGCCGATAGCGGAGGCAGCACCGACCCACGACCCCAGCCGAGGTCCCCGATGCCGAGTGTCCTGATCGCCGACGACGCCGCCTTCATGCGGATGATGCTGAAGAACGTCCTCACCGAGGCCGGCTATGAGGTGGTGGGCGAGGCGGAGAACGGGGCGGTCGCGGTCAGCAAGTACCGCGAGCTGAGCCCGGATCTGACGACGATGGACATCACGATGCCGGAGATGGATGGGCTGGCGGCGTTGAAGGAGATCCGTGCCGGTGATCCGTCGGCGCGGGTGGTGATGTGCTCGGCGATGGGTCAGCAGTCGATGGTGATCGAGTCGATCCAGGCGGGGGCGAAGGACTTCATCGTGAAGCCGTTCCAGCCGGACCGGGTGCTCGAGGCCGTCCAGAAGGCGCTCGCCTAACGGCGCACCCCGCACCCCGCACCACCGCGCCGGCATCGCCGGCGCACCCCCGCCATGGTCACCCTCACCCCGACCAGGCACGGATCGCCAGACACCCGGCGCAGGACGCGCCCCGCAGCCCGCCTCGGCTCCGCCGTCGGGCGCCTGACCGCGCTCGCCCTCGTGGCCCTCGCCCTGGCGCTCACCGCGGCCCCCGCGGTGGCGCAGACGACCACGGCCGCCACCACCACGGCCACCACGTCGACGACGGCGAAGGCGCCCGCGAAGCCCGCGAAGGGCGTCCCCGCCGACCCGAACGAGAAGCTGCCGATCCCCGAGGGCTCCGACAACCCCGTCGCGATGTCCGGGGGCGCCGGCGGGACCCTCATCCGCCTGGTCCTGGGCCTCGGCGTGGTCGTCGGCCTGATCGGGGCGGTGTGGTACGTGATGAAGCGCGTCCAGCGCTCGCGCTACCCCGCGATGGACGACCGCAACACGGCCGGGCTGATCGACGTCATGGCCACCACCTCGCTCGGCCCGAACCGCTCCCTCCACCTGGTGAAGGTGGGGGAGGAGATCGTCCTCGTCGGCTCCACCGACCACACGGTCGCGCCGATCACGCGGATCGGCGCGGAGGACGCGGCGAGCCTCGCCGGCGCCGGCGGGCCGCAGCCGACGTCCTTCCGGGGGGACCCGGGCGCGGCGGCCCGCACCCGCGCGCAGAAGTCGGCGGCCGACGCCTCGGTCGTGGACCGCCTGCGCGCGATGACTGCCCGCCGCTGATGCGCCGGCTCCACCCCCTCCCCGCCGCCGAGGTCCCGACGCGGCTCCCGACCCTGCGCGAGCGCATCGTGGCCGCCATGCCGCCGCCCGCGCGGACGCGGCGCCGCAGGTGGCTGCGGCGGGGGTTCCTGCTGTCGCCGGTGCTCATGGCGCTGCTCTGCGTGGTGTGGCCGGCGATCGCCGCGGCCGCCCCGCCCGGCATCAACCTGAACCTCGACTCGGGCGACGGCGAGGTCTCCACCTCGCTCCAGATCCTGGCGCTCATCACGGTGCTGAGCCTGGCGCCGTCGATCCTGATCATGATGACCAGCTTCACGCGGATCATCATCGTGCTGGGCTTCGTCCGGAACGCGCTCGGCACCCCGTCGATGCCGCCCAACCAGGTGCTGGTGGGCATCGCCCTGTTCCTGAGCCTCTTCGTGATGGGGCCGACCTTCACGCAGATCAACAACCAGGCCCTCCAGCCGCTCCTGGACCACAAGATCAACGAGGAGACGGCGCTGAAGCGGGCCGAGGCGCCGATCCGCGACTTCATGTTCAAGCAGGTTGACCAGAAGGACCTGGCGCTGTTCACCGAGCTCTCGAAGAGCGAGCGGCCCGCGACCCGCGCCGACGTGCCCACCCGCGTGCTCATCCCCGCGTTCGTGCTCTCGGAGCTGAAGACCGCGTTCGAGATCGGGTTCCTGATCCTGATCCCGTTCCTGGTGATCGACATGGTGGTGGCGTTGACCGTGATGAGCATGGGCATGGTGATGCTGCCCCCTGTGGTCATCTCGCTCCCGTTCAAGATCCTGCTGTTCGTGCTGGTCGACGGCTGGCACCTGGTGTCGGAGTCCCTCGTCCGCGGCTTCGTGAGCTAGTGCCCCCGACCGCCGCCACACGGGTCTCTCCCGGCTGCATCGCGGCGCGATGCGGCGTCCTCGGATCGGCCGATGGGAACACCGCCATCGGCCTCACCTGCGTCCTTGCCTCGCTTGCGATTCGCTCGGGAGAGCCTTCGCGCGCCGACGGTCGGGGGCACTGATGGACCAGAGCCAGGTCATGGAGGTCGCCTCGAAGGCGATGTGGGTCACGCTCCAGGTGTCGATGCCGATCCTCGGCGTCACGCCTGGTGGTGGGCCTGCTCGTGTCGATCTTCCAGGCCGTCACCCAGCTCCAGGAGCCGACGCTCACGTTCATCCCGAAGGTCCTGGCCGTGGTCGTGGTGATCGTGGTCGCGGGCCCGTGGATGCTGAACACGATGCTCGGCTTCACGATCGACCTGTGGAGCGGCATCCCCTCGATCGGCCCGAACAACTAGGCCGGTGCAGCAGCTCCTCGCCGACCTCGCGCCGCAGGCCGCCCTCTTCATGCTCATCGCGACGCGCCTGTCGGCGATGCTCGCGGTGGCCCCGGTCTTCAGCTCGCGGATGATCCCGGTCCGCCTGAAGGCGGGCCTCGTGATCCTGATCAGCTACATCGCCCTGCCGGTCGTCGCGGCCGAGGGCGGCACGGTGCCGGACGGGATCATCGGCTTCGCGATCATCGCGATGAAGGAGGCGCTGATCGGGTTCGCCCTGGGCCTGATGGCGCAGTTCCTGTTCGCCGCCGTCCAGACGGCGGGGGCGTTCATCGACATGTCCGCCGGCTTCGCGATCGCGCAGACGCTCGACCCGACGTCCAACCAGAGCACCTCGGTGCTGGGGCGCTGGTACAACCTCGTCGCCGTCGCCGCGTTCCTGGCGCTCGGCGGGCACCAGCTGCTGGTGCAGGGCGTCGTCAGCTCGTTCACCCTCGCGCCCCCGCTCGCCGACCCCGACATCGGGCTCCTCGTGTCAGGGGGTCCTGGCCCACGCGGACGACATCCTGCTGATGACGGTCCAGATCGGCGCGCCCATCATCGCGGCGCTGCTGGTGACCGACATCACGCTCGGCGTCATCTCCCGGTCGGTGCCGCAGATGAACGTCTTCATGGTCGGCATGCCGCTCAAGATCATCATCGCCCTGGGCGGCAGCGCGATCCTGGTGCCCGCCTTCATCGCCCTCACCAACTCCCTGACGGGCCGCATGTTCACGGACATGTCCAACCTGATGAAGGCGATCGGCGCCGGCTGACGCCGGCGCGGCTCAGTCGTCGCCCTCCTCGGCGACGGCCGGGCCCGCGGGCCGTAGGTCGTCGCGCAGGTGCACCTCCACGACGGTGCCGTCGGGGCGGCGCACCTCGGCCTCCCAGGCCGCGCCGCCGTCCTCGTCCCGCTCCAGCCCGGTGACGGTCCCGCCGGGCACGACCGCGGCCGCCGCCGCCCGCGCCCGCTCGGCCGCCGGGCCGGTCGCCTGCTCGCCCGCGTCGTCGTCCACGCCCCCGGCGACGCCGAGGCCGATCCCCGCCAGTGCCACCGCCGCCGCACCCGCGACCGCGATCCTGCGTGCGCGCGTCATCGTCCGCCTCCTCGTCCGCGCCCCATGCCCTCGGGGTCTACCTCCGAGCTCGTGAGAGGAGGGTGAGGACCGGCTCACCGTCCTCTCATCGCGCCCCCCGTACACCTGGCGTTGACCGGGGTGGCCCGGCGGGACGAGGAGGCGGATGATGTGCGCGAGGACGGCCTGGCTGGTGGGGGCGGGAGTTGCGATCGCGCTGGGCGTTGGAGGGGTCGCGGCCGCGAGCACGGGCGGAGCGCTCCCCCAGGGGTCCGAGCCGGTCGTCCTGGACCCCGGCGCGTTCACGACGCGGATCACCAACCCGTGGCTGCCGATGCGGCCGGGGACCCGGTGGGTGTACCGCGAGACCGAGCCGGACGGCACGCGCAGCCGCGTGGTGGTCACCGTGACCCGGCGCACCGTGATGACGGCGGCCGGGATCCGCGCCCGCGTGGTTCGGGACACCGTCACGGAGGAGGGCGCGCTGCTCGAGGACACGCGCGACCTCTACGCGCAGGACCGCGCCGGGACGGTCTGGTACCTGGGCGAGCGGACCGCCGAGTACCGGGATGGCCGCGTCGTCTCCACCGAGGGATCCTGGGAGGCCGGCGTTGACGGCGCCCAGGCGGGGGTCGTGATGCCCGGACACCCCCGCCCCGGGCAGCGGTACCGCCAGGAGTACTTCGCCGGCCACGCGGAGGATCGCGGGTCGGTCGTGGCCGTGGGGGAGCAGGCGGATGCGCCCGCCGGGCACTTCGGCCACGTCGTCATGACCCGGGAGGTCAACGCGCTGGAGCCGCGGGCGCTCGAGTTCAAGTTCTACGCCCGCGGGGTCGGCCAGGTCCTGGCGGTGGACATCTCCGGGGGCTCGGGGCGGGAGGAGCTCGTCCGCGTGGGCAGGGTGCGCTGAGGGGGCGGCGTGCGGGTGCTGATCGTCGAGGACGAGGCGAAGCTCGCCGGCATCGTGCGGCGCGGCCTGCGGGCCGCCGGGCACGCCGCCGACGTGGCCGGCCGCGGCGAGGACGCCCTCTGGATGGCCGCCGCCACCGGCTACTCCGCGATCGTGCTCGACGTGATGCTGCCGGGCATCGACGGCGTCGAGGCGTGCCGGCGCCTGCGCGCCCGCGGCATCCGCACGCCCGTGTTGATGCTCACCGCCCGCGACGGCGTCGCCGACCGGGTGGCGGGGCTCGACTGCGGCGCCGACGACTACATGGTCAAGCCGTTCGCGTTCGAGGAGCTGCTCGCGCGCCTCCGGGCCCTCGCGCGGCGGCCGGCGGACGTCCGGCCGCCGCTGATCGAGGCGGGAGGGCTCGCGCTCGACCCGGCGGCCCGCACGGTGCGCCGCGGCGGCGCCCCGATCGCCCTCACCCCGCGCGAGTTCGCGTTGCTCGAGGCCCTGATGGAGCGCCCGGGAGAGGCCGTCTCCCGCTTCGACCTGCTGGAGCGGGTGTGGGATGAGGCCTACGAGCACCGCTCCAACGTGATCGACGTCTACGTCGGCTACCTGCGCGACAAGATCGACCGCCCCTTCGGGACGACGACGATCGAGACGGTGCGCGGCGTCGGGTACCGGCTCGTGCCGTGAGTCGCCGCCTCCGCGTGACCCTCGCGTTCACCGCCCTGCTCGCGGTCGTGCTGGCGGCGGCCGGGGCGGTGGTGCACCTGCGCTTCGCGTCCGACCTCCAGCGCTCGCAGGACCAGGGGCTGCGGTCGGAGGCGGCGCGGCTCGTTGCGGCGGCCGAGGGCGGCGGGCCGGGGGAGCGGCTGCCCGGCGCGGCCGGCACGCAGCCGGACGAGGACGTGGCCCAGGTCGTCCGCCCCGACGGGACCGTCATCGCCGCCAGCCCGGGGGCGGGCGTGCCCCTCCTCACCGCGGCCCAGCTCGACGCGGCACGCCGGGGACCGCTCGTGGCCGACCGCCCCGGCGACGGCCGCATCGACGAGGCGCTCCGGCTCGTCGCGGTCCCGGCCCGATCCGGGGGCGGGCCGGCCGTCGCGGTGGTCGGCGCGTCGGCGGACGAGGTGCGCGAGGCCAACGCCACCCTGGTGCGGGTCGAGGCGCTCGGCCTGGGGGCCGCCCTGCTCGCCGGCGCCCTCGGCGCCTGGCTGCTCGCCGGGGCGGTGGTGCGGCCGGTCCGCGCGGCGCTCGATCGCGAGCGCCGCTTCGTGGCCGACGCCAGCCACGAGCTCCGGACGCCCCTCGCCGTGCTGAAGGCCGAGCTGGAGGTGACCCGGATGGAGGGCGGCGACGCCGACGCCCTCCGCGCCGGGCTGCGCTCGGCGGAGGAGGAGGTGGACCGCCTGAGCCGACTCGCCGACGACCTGCTGGTGCTCGCCCGCGCCGACGCCGACGGCCTGGCCCTGCGCCCCGGCGACGTCGAGCTGGACGACGTCCTGACGCGCGCCGCCCGCGGCAGCGGGGACGTCCGCGTTGCCCCGTCCGGCCTGCGGGTCCGGGCCGACGCGCTTCGACTGGAGCAGGGGGTGCGCAACCTCATCGACAACGGCCTGCGCCACGGCGCCCCGCCCGTCGAGGTGCGTGCCGTTCAACCGGGGCGGGATGGTGCGGATCGCCGTGCGCGACCACGGCGGCGGCATCCCCCCGGGCTTCGCGCCCCGGGCGCTCGACCGATTCAGCCGCGCCGACGAGGCCCGCGCGACCGGCGGCGCGGGGCTCGGGCTCGCCATCGTGGCCGCCATCGCGCGGGCCCACGGCGGCGACGTGCGCCTGCGGGACGCGGAGCCCGGGACCGTCGCCGAACTCGATCTCCCCACGGACCACGCGAAGTTTGGTTAGCCTTACGCGCGAACTTCGCTGACCCGTGCCCCGGAGGTCCCATGCGCGTCCCCAAGCTCGCCGCCCTGCTCGCGGTGGTCCCGCTCGTCCTCGCGGTCGCCGCCTGCGGCTCCGATGACGGATCGGACGTCCGCCAGGTCGGCAGCAACGCCGGCTCCGCATCCGGCTCAGGCTCCGGCTCCGCGTCCGGCTCCGGCTCCGGCTCGGCCTCCGGGACGGGCTCCGGCAGCGGCATCTCCACCACCGGCCTGGACACCACCAGCTCGGATCCGCTGATCCAGGCGGCCGTCGCGGACTACACGACGTACGTCAACGGCCGGGTCGACCAGCTGATCGCGCGCACCACCACGTTCACCGACGCGGTGCGGGCCGGGAACGTCGCGGCGGCGAAGGCGGCGTTCGCGCCGAGCCGCGAGCCGTGGGAGTCCATCGAGCCGATCGCCGGCCTCATCCCGGACATCGACGGAGCGGTCGACTCGCGCGTCGACGACTTCGCGGGGCCGAACGACCCGGCGTTCACGGGGTGGCATCGCCTCGAGTACCTGCTGTGGAAGAGGAACACCACCCAGGGCGGCGCCAAGTTCGCGAACCAGCTCGACGCGGACCTCCAGACGCTGAAGACCGGGCTCGCGACCCTCGAGATCCCGCCCGCGGCGGTGGCGCTCGGCGCCTCGGAGCTCATCCAGGAGGTGTCCGAGGGCAAGATCACCGGTGAGGAGGACCGCTACTCGAAGACGGACCTCTGGGACTTCGCCGCGAACGTCGCGGGCGCCGAGGAGGTCATCGACACCCTGGAGCCGGCGCTCGCCAAGGCGGACCCCGAGCTGCTGCAGCGCATCCAGACCGGGTTCCAGGAGCTCGACGCGAACCTGGCGAAGCTCGAGAAAGGCGACGGCTACGTCCTCTACTGCCAGCAGGGCGACGAGTTCCCGTCGAACCTCTGCCCGACGCCGACGGTCACGAAGGCCCAGGTTGACCAGCTGAAGGTGCAGCTCGCCGGGCTGTCCGAGGACCTCGCCCTGGTGCCCGGAGCGCTCGGCCTCGGCTAGTGTCCCACCCCGGACGTCACGTGGTGTTTCCCGGCTGCATCGCATCGCGCGGCTGCGTCCTCGACCTCGGCGATAGGACCCCGCTATCGCCGAGGGTCTGCGTCCTTGCCGCGCGGGCGATTCGCTCGGGAAACGCATACGAGACGTCCGAGGCGGGACACTGATGTCCCGCATCTCGCGGCGGTCGTTCCTCGCGGGCGCCGGCGGCCTGGCCGTCGGCGCCGGCGCGTTCGGCGCGGGGTTCGGCGTCGCCGCCGGGACCGACGGCGACCCGCCCACCGGGTCGCGCGTCCCGTTCCACGGCGCCCACCAGGCCGGCATCACGGCGGACCCGACGCCGGCGCGCGGCCTGGCGGCCGCGTTCACGGTGCTCGCCGACGACCGCGCCCACCTGACCGAGACGTTCCGTGAGCTGAGCGACGAGGTGGAGGGGCTCATGGACGGGCGCCCCATCCAGGTCCGCGACCCCGCCTACCCGCCCACCGACTCCGGGATCCTCGGCCCGGACCCGCCCCCCGACGACCTGTCGGTGATCGTGAGCGTCGGCGCCTCCCTGTTCGACGGCCGCTACGGGCTGGCGGATCGCAAGCCCCGCGAGCTGGTGGAGATGCCGTTCATGGCGAACGACCGGCTCGACCCCGACCGCTCCCACGGCGACCTGCTGCTGACGATCCAGGCGGAGCACTCCGACACCGTCCTGTTCGCGCTGCGCCAGCTCATGCGCCGCACGCGCCGCACGCTGCTGCTGAAGTGGACGGTGGAGGGCTTCAACCGGCGCTCGTCGCCGACGGACCGCACCACCGGGTCGCCGCGCAACCTGCTGGGCTTCGTGGACGGCACCGCCAACCTGCCCGCGGGCGACGGCGGCCGATTGGACGACCACGTCTGGACGAATGGGAACGGCGAGCCGGCGTGGACCGCCGGCGGCAGCTACCACGTGATCCGGCAGATCCGGATGCTCGTGGAGTTCTGGGACCGGACGCCGCTGGGCGAGCAGGAGCGGCTCATCGGCCGCCGCAAGGCGAACGGCGCCCCGCTCGGCGGCGTCCACGAGACCGACGTCCCCGACTTCGCCGCCGACCCGGAGGGCCGGGTCACGCCGCTCGACGCGCACATCCGGCTGGCGAACCCCCGGACCCCGGAGACGCGGCGCAACCTGATCCTGCGGCGCGGGTTCTCCTACTCCCGGGGGTTCGACGCCGCAGGCCAGCTCGACCAGGGCCTGGCGTTCGTGTCGTACCAGCGGAGCCTCGGCGACGGCTTCCTGGCGGTGCAGGCGCGCCTCGACGGCGAGCCGCTGGAGGAGTACATCCGGGGGGAGGGCGGGGGGTTCTTCTTCGCGCTCCCGGGGGCGCGGCCCGGCGGCCATCTCGGGGACGGCCTCCTGAGCTGAGGGTGCTCCCGCCCGCCCGGTCCGCTCAGCCCGTGCGGGGCGGCCGCTCGCGCAGCACCTCGACGGCGCGGCGGTACTGGTCCTCGGTCATCTCGCCCTTGGCGTAGCGCTCGGCCAGCACGGCCTGTGCGCGTCCGCCGGGACCACCGCCCCCGCGCCACCAGAAGCGGCGGGCGATGAGGACGACCGCCGTCCAGAAGACGATCATGACGCCGATCCAGACGAGCGGGAACCAATGCCCGGGTCCGTCTGCATGGGCGGCCACCAGGCTCGTGATGTCCATCTCCATCCCTTCCGTCGTGACGATGGAGGGATGGTGCCGCGACCCGCCGCACCCGTCGTCGGACGGCGGGAGGCATCGCCCCTACGCCCGCCGGAGTACGGCGGGCCCGCGGCACGACGAGCCCGTCAAGACGTGCGGCGCGATGCCGATACGGCCAGTGCCCCCTGTCACCACGCACGCCCGAGGTGCCCGATGCCGAGTGTCCTGATCGCCGATGACGCCGCCTTCATGCGGATGATGCTGAAGAACGTCCTCACCGAGGCCGGCTATGAGGTGGTGGGCGAGGCGGAGAACGGGGCGGTCGCGGTCAGCAAGTACCGGGAGCTGAGCCCGGATCTGACGACGATGGACATCACGATGCCGGAGATGGATGGGCTGGCGGCGTTGAAGGAGATCCGTGCCGGTGATCCGTCGGCGCGGGTGGTGATGTGCTCGGCGATGGGTCAGCAGTCGATGGTGATCGAGTCGATCCAGGCGGGGGCGAAGGACTTCATCGTGAAGCCGTTCCAGCCGGACCGGGTGCTCGAGGCCGTCCAGAAGGCCCTGGCCTGACGACCCCGGAGGGGTTCCCGTGCCCGCGTCCCCCCGGGTCCTGATCTGCGACGACTCGCCGCTGCTGCGGCGGGTGCTGTCGGACATGCTCACCGACGGCGGCATGACCGTCGCCGGCGAGGCGCGCGACGGCGTCGAACTGGTGGAGAAGGCGACGGCGCTCCGGCCGGACGTCATCACCCTCGACGTCGAGATGCCGCGCCGCAACGGCCTCGACGGCCTGGCCGAGCTGATGCGCGTCCGGCCCACGCCGGTGGTGATGGTCTCGACCCTCACGGGGTCCGGCACCGCCGCCACCACCCGCGCGCTGGCACTGGGGGCGGTCGACGCCGTCGAGAAGCCGGCCCTGCGCCTGTCCGCCCTGAGCTGGGGCTCCACCCGCGACGAGCTCGTCGCGAAGGTGCGCGCCGCCGCGGCCGTGCGCCCGTCCGCCCTGGGCCGCTCGCCGCGGCCCGCCGTGCCCGGCACGCGCCTGGCGTCGCTCGCGGCGACGGCGGGCGGCGACCTGGTGATCATCGCGACCTCCACCGGTGGCCCGCGCGCCCTGCACGCGGTGGTGCCGCACCTGCCGTCCCCGATCGGCGCCGGCGTCCTCATCGTCCAGCACATGCCGGTCGGGTTCACGAAGGCGCTCGCCGGCCAGCTGGACGGGGAGTCGAAGATCGAGGTCCGCGAGGCGGCCCCGGTGGAGGACATCCTCCCGGGCCTGGCGCTGCTCGCCCCCGGCGGATCGCACCTGGAGGTGGCGGGGCGCGGCCGCACGCGGCTGTCGCAGGCGCCCCCGATCGGCGCGCTGCGCCCCCGTGCGGACGTGACGATCGTGTCGGCGGTCCGCCACTACGGCAGCCGCGTGACCCTCGCCGTGCTCACCGGGATGGGCGACGACGGCCTGGTCGGCGCCCGCGCCGTGAAGGAGGCGGGCGGCACGGTGCTGATCCAGGACGAGCGCACCTGCGTGGTGTGGGGGATGCCCCGCTCGATCAAGGAGGCGGGCCTGGAGGACGCGGTGGTCCCGCTGGACGCCATGCCCCTCGCGATCGCCCAGGCGGCCTCCCGCCGCGCGGCGCCGCCGGCCCGGATGGCGTCGTGAGCACGGCCCTGACCCCCGACTACGAGCGCTTCTGCGGCGGCGTGAAGCAGCTCTGCGGGATCGACCTGTTCCAGTACCGGCCGGGGCAGATGGAGCGCCGCCTGCGCTCGTTCGCCCGCCGCGCCGGCCACGACGACCTGGACGGCTACCTGACCGCGCTGAAGCGCGACGTCGCCGCCCGGTCGGCGTTCCTCGACCACATGACGATCAACGTGTCCGAGCTGTTCCGGAACCCGGAGCGCTTCCAGGAGCTGGAGCGGCGGTTCATGCCGGACCTGATCGCCGGCGCGAAGGGGCGCGGGCTGCGCGTGTGGAGCGCCGGCTGCTCCTACGGCGCGGAGCCGTACACGCTCGCGATCCTGCTGAAGGAGGCGGGCCCGCGGCTGATGCACGAGCTCGTGGCGACGGACATCGACGAGACGATCCTGGCGCGCGCCCGGGAGGGCTACTTCACGGACGCCGACCTCCAGCACGTCACCCCGGAGCGCCGGGCCCGCTGGTTCGACCCGCAGCCCGACGGGCGCATGCGCGCGAAGGCGGAGCTGCGCGCGATGGTCCGCTTCAGCAAGCTCGACCTGCTGAAGGACCCGTATCCGCGCACCCGCGACCTCATCCTGTGCCGGAACGTGGTCATCTACTTCAACGAGGACGCGAAGGAGCGGATCTACGGGCGCTTCTTCGAGGTCCTCCAACCGGGCGGCACGCTCTTCGTGGGCTCCACGGAGCGGGTGGGCGACGCCGCCCGCCTCGGCTGGGAGCGCCCGGCCACCTTCTTCTACCGCAAGCCCGCCGCGCCGGTCCGCTAGGTGTAGTCACCCGCAGCGTTGTTGACGGATCCGGGTTGACGTAGCGACGGACCCCCGAGGCAGTTGTGGAGGTGTCGAAGCCACCCACGCCAAGGGGGTCCGCGTGGCTGCACGCTAACGCCCGCCTGACCGTCCACGGAAGGATGCTGCTGGTGCAACGGGTCAGAGCCGGCTATCGCCGCCTGCCGCTCCAGTGGCTTCCCCACCGACTCGCCGGCGGGCCGCCCGCCCACCAGCAGCCGCGTGACCCCCGTCAGCCGCCCCGTCCGCTCCCACCGGAGCTCGAGCCGCCGGGACCCCAGCGTCGCCGTCCAGGTCCCGGCGTCCTCCATGGTTGGAGGCGAGCCGGGTCCCGGCCCGGGGCGCCGCCCCTGGTGCGATTGAGAACGCAGGGTCTCAATTGAACGTGCGGGCGGGGACACGGGACGTCGCCTCCGCCACGGCGGCGGCGAGCGCCTCGCCCGCGCCCTCCGCGGAGGACCACGTGGCGAGGGGGACGGCGTCGGGGCGGACCAGGGTCGCCCCGCGCGGGCGGATGCCCAGGGCGCGCGCGGTGAACGCGTTGACGGCCTCCACCGCGACGGGGACGGGGGCGTCGATCGCGTCGACCGCGTGCCGCCACGCCGCGTCGTCGGGCCCGGTGACCACCGTCAGGCCCGGGCCGGCGAGGTCCAGGGTCGAGCGGCCGCCCGGCAGCCAGTGGTGGGCGATCCGCCCGCCCAGGTCGATCCGCAGCTCCTCGCCCGGCGCGCGCGCCGAGCCGTCCGGGTCGGCCGAGCGCGCGACGTTGTGCTCCGCGACCGGCCGGCGTTCCGTCTCGTAGCCGTCCAGCAGCGACGGGTTCGCCCAGCCGTGGTGCACCCACGCCAGCCGCCACCCCAGGTCGTGGCCGTCCTGGAACGCGGTGTTCATCCCCGTGCCCCCGCGGGGGGTCACGCGGTGGGCGGCGTCGCCCGTCAGGAACACCGGCCCCTCGCGGAACCGCTCCGCCACCCGGGCGGCCGACGTGAACCAGCCGACCCGCTCGACCTCCACCGGCAGGCCCGGCACGCCGGCGGAGCGCCGCAGGCGCATCAGCATCTCGTCGGCCGTGGGCAGGGGCGGGGCGCCGCCCGAGACGTCCACCAGCAGGCCGAAGCCCCACCGGTCGCCCGGCGCCCACGGCAGGAACGTGCCCTCGGCGCCCGGCTCGAGCGTCGCGTAGATGCCGTACCGCCGGTCGCCCACCACGTCCCACAGCGGCGCGCGGAACAGCGCCGTCACCGCGCCCAGGACGTCGTCGGAGCCGTGCATCGGGATCCCGAGGGCCTCGCGCACCGCGCTGCGCGCGCCGTCGGCGGCGATCATGTGGCGGGCGTGCACCTCGCGGGTGCCGTCGGCCGTCTCGACCGTGGCCCGGACGCCGTCGGCGCACACCGTGAACCGCGTCATCTCGGCGCCGAACCACACGTCGCCGATGCCGGCGCGCCGCAGCGCGCCGACCAGGGCCCACTCGAGCCGGTCCTGCGCGACGCACGCCGGCGCGCTCGGGCTGATCAGCGCCGCCTGGGCGCGCGTCGGCAGCCCGATCTCCACCGCGACGCCCTCGTCGGCGCGGGCCATGGTGGGCGTCCGCAGCAACAGCCAATCGACGTTGACGGCGTCCGGCAGCACGTCGCCCTCGGCGCCCAGCGCCCGGACGAGCTCCATGGTGCGCGTGCTGACGGTGGTGGCGCGGGGGTGGGTGGACGGGCCGGCGCGGCGCTCCACCACGAGCGACGGCACGCCATGCAGGGCCAGGGTCGCGGCGGCGGCCAGCCCGGCGGGGCCGGCGCCGGCGATCAGGACGGGGATCTCGTACGGCGACGGAGCGGGGGACAACGGAGGACCTCGATTCATCGGACGGTGTGTCTTTCGTCGGACACTCTGTATTCCATCGGACGAGTTGTCAAGCGAATTGCTACGATCCGCCCGTGGCCCCCACCCGACGCCCCTACGAGCAGCGCATCCGCGCCGAGTCCGCCGAGGAGACGCGGGAGCGGATCCTCGACGGCCTCCACGACCTGCTGCGCGAGCGGCCCGACGGCAGCATCAGCGTCGAACAGGTGGCCAAGCGGGCGCGCGTCGCCCGCTCGACGGTCTACCTGGCGTTCGGCTCGCGGCGGGGGCTGTTCGACGCCCTCACCGAGCGGCTGACCTCGGGTGAGGGGTGGGCGCAGATCCTGGCCGCCGTACGCGACCCGGACGCCCGCGTGAGCCTGCGCGGCGGCATCGCCGGCGGCGTGACGATGTACACGGCGGAGCACGAGGTGCTGCGCGTGCTGAACGCGATGCGCACGCTCGACCCGGGCGGGGCGGGGGAGGCGGTCGCGCGGGTGGAGGCGCGCCGCGCGGAGGGGATGACCCGGCTGGCGCGCCGGCTCCACGAGCAGGGCCTGCTGCGGCCCGGGCTCACGCCGGAGCGCGCCGCCGACGTGATCTGGCTGTTCGCCGGGTTCGACGCCTTCGACGCGCTGGCCACCGGCCGCGGCATGGCCCCCGAGGACGTCACCGCGATCCTGGTCGCGAGCGCCGAGCACGCCCTCCTGGCGGACCCGTCACCCCGGGAGGGCGACGGCTAGACGGCGACCGCCCGCGGCCGCTCGGCGCGCGCGCCGCGCGCCAGGCTCCGGTGCCCCCACCAGCAGGCCACGCCGATCATCTCGGCCAGCTCCTGCACCACGAACAGGCGGGTCGACTGCAGGATCTGGACGTCCATCGCCCCCGCCTGGATGTTGACCGTCGCGGTCAGGGCGAGCTCGCCGACCTGCGGCAGGTCCTTCCCGACGCCCTGGCCCGGGAGGAGGCCGCCGGAGCGCAGGTGCACCGTCCCGACCCCCGCGCTCGGGCCGAGCGCGGCGTCCACCGCGACCACCAGCGGCCGGTCCGCGCGCTCCAGCACCGGAAGGATCCGGTCGCGGAGGTTCAGCGCGTGGAGCGGCTCCTCCAGCGTCCCCACCACCGAGGCGGCCGGGAAGCCGAGCCGGAGCAGGCGCTGGCCCACCAGGGGACCGAGCGCGTCGCCGGTGGACCGGTCGGTGCCGATGCACGCGAACACCACGTCGCGACCGGGCGCGCCGAGCCGGCCGAGGGCCCGCTCAAGGCCCAGCGACAGCGTGGCGAGCGCGCCGGGATCCTCACGCCGCACCTCGCACAGAGCCGTCACTCAAGCCGCCTTTCCCGTGGTCGATAGGGGTTGCGGGAGGAGCGTAGGGGCGGCTCACGGGCCCCAGCCCCACCCATCCGGACAGTCGCCGTCGTCACGGTCGGCCAACCGGAACCCCCCTTTCGGCCCGGATCCGCACGAGGAGACCTTCAGGCAGTGGACACCTCCGAGTACCTCGGCCTCTTCCTCGACGAGAGCCGGGAGAGCCTCCAGGCGCTGAACGCCTCGCTGCTGGACCTCGAGCGCGACCCGTCCGACCCGGAGCCGCTCACGGTGATCTTCCGGGTGGCGCACTCCCTCAAGGGGATGAGCGCCACGATGGGCTTCGAGGCGATGGCCCGGCTCACGCACCGGATGGAGGAGGTGCTCGCCGCGATGCGCGACGACGGCGCGCCGGTGACCCCCGCCATCACCGACGCGCTGTTCGCCTGCCTCGACACCCTGCAGGAGATGGTTGACCGCGTCGCCGCCGGCGTGGGCGAGGAGGTCGACGCCTCCGCCGTGCTGACCCGCCTCGACGGCATCTCCGGCGGCGACCCGTCGGCCGCCGTCGCGCCCGCCGCCGCCGAGGTCGCCGCCACCGCCGCACCGGCCGCCGCGGCCGACGAGGTGCTCTCCGACTACGACCGGATGGTCGTCGCCGACGCCCACGAGCGCGGGCTGAGCGTGCTGCGCGTGGACGTCGCGTTCGAGGATGGCTGCCAGCTCCCCGCCGTCCGCGCCTTCATGGTCGTCCAGGAGCTCGAGGCGATCGGCGACCTCATCACGAGCGAGCCGCCCGCCGACCGGATCGAGTCCGGCGAGGTGGAGGGCACCGTCACGTTCTGGGTCGCCGCAGGCGAGGACGCCGACGTGGATGACGTCCGCGCCCGCGCCCTCGGCGTGAGCGAGGTCACCTCCGCCGACGTCGCCCCCGTCGCCCCCGCCGCCGCGGCCGCCGTCGCCGTGGCCGCCGAGGCCGAGGCCGCGGCCGCCGCCGTCGCCGCGCCCCCCGCGCCGCCCTCCGGCGCCGCCGTCCCGGCCAAGGCCGAGCGCCCCGCCCCCGGCGAGCACCGCCAGCCCGGCAAGGTCTCGACCGTCCGGGTCGGCACCGACCGCCTCGACGCCCTGATGAACCTGATGGGCGAGATGGTCATCCAGCGCACCCGGCTGGCGCAGCTGTCGGCCGAGCACGACCTCGGCGACCTGCGCGGCGCAGTGGAGGACATGACCCGCGTCACCAACGACCTCCAGTCGCTGATCATGCAGGTGCGGATGATGCCGGTGGACGCCGTGTTCATGCGGTTCCCGCGCATGGTCCGCGACCTGGCCAACACGCTCGGCAAGCGCCTGGACCTCCAGATCTCCGGCGAGGACACCGAGCTGGACCGCACCGTGATCGACGGCCTCGGCGACCCGCTGGTGCACATGCTCCGCAACGCGGTCGACCACGGCCTCGAGCTGCCCGAGCACCGCGTCGCGGCCGGAAAGGACCCCGTCGGCGTCATCCAGCTCTCCGCCCGCCACGCCGGCAACAGCGTGGTGATCGAGGTCCGCGACGACGGCAAGGGCATGGACCCGGCCGCCCTCCGCGCCTCCGTGGTCCGCAAGGGCCTGATGGACCAGGCCGCCGCCGACGCGCTGTCGGACCAGGAGGCGATCGACCTGATCTTCCTCCCCGGCTTCTCGACCGCCGCCCAGACCACCGACATCTCCGGCCGCGGGGTCGGGATGGACGCGGTGCGCACCGCGATCACCGAGCTGAACGGCGAGGTCACGATCCAGAGCGCCCTCGGCCAGGGAAGCGTCTTCACGATCCGCCTGCCCCTGACCCTGGCGATCATCCAGGCCCTGCTGGTCGACGCAGGCGCCGACCTGCGCGGCGGCCCCCAGGTGTGGGCGGTCCCGCTCGAGGCCATCGAGGAGACGGTGATCGTGGACCCGGCGGACACCCGCCCGGTCGGCGGCCGGCCCTGCATGGTGCTGCGCGACTCCGTCGTCCCGCTGGTGTGGCTCCGCGACTGCCTGTCGCTCTCCGGCGGCGGGACGGGCGACGGCGGCGGCTCGATCGAGGTGGTGGTCGTCCGCAGCGGCGGCAACCGCCTGGGCCTGGTGGTCAACGGCCTGGCCGGCAAGCAGGACGTGGTGATCAAGCACCTCCCGGGCTTCCTGGGCGACGTGGCGGGCGTGGCCGGCGCGACGATCCTGGGCGACGGCTCCGTCGCGCTGATCGTTGACGTCGCGGCGCTGGCGCCGGGCGCCGCGCGGTCCGCGCTGTGAGCGCGCCGGTGCTGGGCGAGGCCCAGCTCGACGCCCTCCGCGAGATCGGCAACATCGGCGCCGGCACGGCCGCGACGGCCCTGGCGCAGCTGACCGGCCGGTCCGTCCCGATGGGCGTCCCCACGGTCACGCTGCTGCCGGTCGAGCAGGTGGCGGACCGCACGGGCGACGCCGAGCGCGTCGTCGCCGCGATGTTCCTCGGGGTGCACGGCGACGTGTCCGGCCACATGCTCTTCGTGATGGGCGAGGACGCGGCCCGCGACGTCGTGGACGCCCTGATGGGCGGCTTCGATGGCGGGGCGGGCGAGGGCGGCGGGTTCTCGGAGATGGAGCTCTCCGCGCTCCAGGAGGTCGCCAACATCCTGACCGGCTCATACCTCAACGCCCTGTCCCAGATCACCGGGCTCCGCCTGGAGCCGACGCCGCCCGCCGTCGGCGTGGACTTCGCGGGGGCGCTCGTCGGGGCGGCGCTGGTGGAGGTGGCGATCGCGTCCGAGACCGCGATCCTGATCGAGACGCCGCTCGGCGACGGGGGCGCGCCCTCGCTCGGCGACGTCCTGTTCATCCCCACCTCCGAGGCCCTCCAGCTCGTCCTCGCCCGGCTCGGGCTCGGGTGACCACGGCGGTCCGCGCCGCGGCCGGCCCCAACGTGGGCATCGGCCACATCGTCGTGAGCGCCGACCGCGGCGTCGTGATCTCGGCGCTGGGCCTCGGCTCCTGCATCGGCCTGGTGCTCACC
Organism: Miltoncostaeaceae bacterium; assembly: GCA_963749475.1. Taxonomy (GTDB): domain Bacteria; phylum Actinomycetota; class Thermoleophilia; order Miltoncostaeales; family Miltoncostaeaceae; genus Miltoncostaea. The sequence goes on along the minus strand of CAVVMP010000006.1, from coordinate 138,310 downwards.
GACGCCCAGGCGGGCGTCGCGGGCATGGCCCACGTGATGCTGCCGGTGTCCCGCCCGGGGGCCGACGCCCTGCCGGGCAAGTTCGCCGACACCGCGGTCCCGGCGCTGCTGCAGCAGGTGATGCGCCTCGGGGCCCATCCGATCCGGCTCCAGGCGCGGATCGCCGGCGGCGCCCAGATGTTCGGCGGCGGCGGTGCGGCGGCGTCGATGCTCAACATCGGCGAGCGCAACGCCGAGGCCGTCCGCGCGGCGCTCAGGGCGGCCGGCATGCGCGTCCGCGGCGCCGACACCGGCGGCAACGCCGGCCGCTCGATGCACGTCGCCGTGACCGGCGGCGTCGTGACGGTGCGCGCGGTCGGCGGGCAGCCCGTCGAGCTCTGACGCGCGGCCCTCCGGGGCCGCCCGGGGCGCTCAAGGCGCCGCCCCATCTGACGATACGTGCGGCAGGCCCGCTCATGATGAGCACGGGGAAATGGTCATGGACGGCGCACACGCGGGTGGCGCCCAGGATTGTCCGGCCCAGGAGCCGATCGCACCGAGAAGGCCACACCGAAGCGCCGCGACGAGGCACGTCGCCGGGGTCAGGTCGCCCGCAGCCGTGAGATCAACACCGGCCTCGGCGTGCTCGCCACGTTCGGGATGCTCGCGATGGTCGGCGGCTGGCTGCTGGCCGGCTTCACGGCGTTCATGACCACGTCGCTGGCGAAGTCCGGCGACAGCGGCCCCATGTCCGTCTCCGACGGCTGGAACGCCATGATGGCCGCCGGCTGGGAGAGCCTGCGGCTGACCGCGCCGTTCGCGATCGCCGGCGTGGTGGTCGGCGTCGTCGCCTCCGCCATCCAGGTGAAGCCCGGCATCACCATCGAGGTCCTGAAGCCGCGCTTCGGGGTCCTCAACCCCATGTCGGGGTTCAAGCGCCTGTTCTCGCCGCGCTCCGCGGTGGGCCTGGTGAAGGACCTGCTGAAGATCACGCTCACCGGCGTGGTCGCGTGGGTGGTGCTGAGGGGGTCGATGGATGACCTGGTGGGCCTGACCGGCGCGAGCCCCGGGATGGCCATGACCGTGACCGGCCGCATCGTGATGAAGGTGGGCTTCGCGCTGGCCGCCGTCTACATGGTGATCGCCCTCGCCGACCTCATCTTCGAGCGCTGGCAGCACGAGAAGGACCTCCGGATGACCAAGGAGGAGGTCAAGCGCGAGGCCAAGGAGGCGGACGTCAACCCCGAGGTGAAGGGGCAGCTGAAGCGCCGCCAGCACGAGATGGCCGTCCGCCGGATGATGTCCGCCGTCCCCGACGCCGACGTGGTGATCACCAATCCGACGCACTACGCCGTGGCGCTGCGGTACGCGCGGTCGCTGCCGGCGCCGCAGGTGGTGGCGAAGGGCGTCGACCACGTCGCCCACCGGATCATCGCGAAGGCCCGCGAGAGCGGCGTCCAGGTGTTCCCCAGCCCGCCCCTCGCCCGCAGCCTGTACGCCGCCGCCGAGGTGGGGCAGTACATCCCCGCCGACGCGTTCGGCGCCGTCGCCGAGATCCTGGCCCACGTCTACCGCGCGTCCGGCCGTGAGCCGGCGGCCGCATGAGCACCGCGGTCGCCGCCCCCGCTCCGCGGCAGCGGAGCATCCTCAACCGCCTGCTCGACAACAGCGACGTCGCGATCGCCGTGGTGGTCGTCGGGATCGTCGTGATGATGATCCTCCCGCTCCCGACGTTCCTGCTGGACATCCTGATCACGGCCAACATCTCGGCCGCGCTCGCGATCGTCCTGGCGACGCTCTACACCACCGAGCCCCTCCAGTTCTCGGTGTTCCCGTCCCTGCTGCTCGTCGCGACCCTGTTCCGCCTGGGGCTCAACATCTCGAGCACCCGCCTGATCCTGCTCCACGGCGAGGCCGGCGAGGTGATCTCCTCGTTCGGCAACTTCGTGGTCGGCGGCAACGTCGTGGTCGGCCTGATCGTCTTCACGATCCTCGTGGTCATCCAGTTCGTGGTGATCACGAACGGCGCCGGGCGCGTCGCCGAGGTCGCCGCCCGGTTCACCCTCGACGCGATGCCCGGCAAGCAGATGGCGATCGACGCCGACCTGAACGCCGGCGTCATCACCGACGAGGAGGCCAAGGGCCGCCGCGCGGTCATCGCGAAGGAGGCCGACTTCTACGGCGCGATGGACGGTGCCTCGAAGTTCGTGAAGGGCGACGCGATCGCCGCGGTCATGATCGTGATGATCAACCTGATCGGCGGCATGTGCGTCGGCGTGCTCCAGCAGGGGATGAGCTTCTCGGAGGCCGTCCACCACTTCTCGCTGCTCACCGTCGGCGAGGGCCTGGTGGCCCAGATCCCGGCGCTGCTGATCTCCACCGCCACCGGCATCATCGTCACCCGCTCCGTCGGCGAGTCGAACCTGGGCCAGGACCTGGCCAAGCAGGTCACCAGCCAGCCGCGCGCGCTGTACCTGGCGGGCGGCGTCGCCGCCGGGCTGGGGCTCGTGCCCGGACTGCCGAAGCTGCCCTTCTTCATCATCGGCGGCCTCATCCTCCTGGTCGCGACGCTGCTGAAGCGGGGGATCGCCGAGGAGGCCGAGCAGAAGGCCGCGGAGGAGGCGACCGCCGTCGCCACCCGCCCGTCGGAGCCCGAGAACGTCGCCGCCCTGCTGCCCCTCGACCCGCTCGAGCTGGAGATCGGCTACGGCCTGGTCCCGCTCGTGGACGCCGACGAGGGCGGCGACCTGCTCGGCCGCGTCGCGATGGTGCGCCGCCAGATGGCCACCGAGCTCGGCCTGTCGCTCGCCCCGATCCGGATCCGCGACAACATCCAGCTCGGCTCCCACGACTACGCGGTCAAGATCCGCGGCGTCGAGGTGGCCCGCTGGGCGCTGATGCCCGGCCAGCTGCTGGCGATGAACCCGGGCACCGCCGACCTCCCGCTCGACGGCATCCCCACCACCGAGCCCTCGTTCGGGCTGCCGGCGGTCTGGATCGGCGAGGCCCAGCGCGAGCAGGCCGAGATCTACGGCTACACCGTGGTCGACCCGACGTCGCTGATCGTGACCCACCTCAGCGAGGTCATCCGCCGCAACGCCGCCGAGCTGCTCGGCCGCCAGGACGTCCGCCAGCTCCTCGACTCCCTCAAGGAGCGGCTGCCGGCGCCGGTGGAGGAGCTGGTGCCCGACCTGATGACGGTCGGCGAGGTGCAGCGCGTGCTGCAGACGCTCCTGTCGGAGGCGGTGCCGGTCCGCGACCTGGTGACGATCCTGGAGACGCTCGGCGACAAGGCCAAGCTCACGAAGGACATCCCGATCCTGGCCGAGTACTGCCGCCAGGCCCTGGCCCGCGCCATCTGCGGGCGGTTCGTGGACGAGACCGGGACGATGCGCGCCATCACGCTCGACCCGGAGATCGACCGCGAGATCGCCGAGTCCGTCCACCGCACGGAGGACGGCACCCAGGTGGCGATGGACCCCGCCCGGGCCTCCGCCCTGATCGAGGCGCTCCAGGAGCAGGTGGAGCAGGCACAGCTGATGGGCGCCCCGGCGCTGGTGCTCACGTCGGGGGCGACGCGCCGGCACCTCAAGGCGCTGGTCTCCCACGCGATACCGAACCTGACCGTCCTCTCGTACCACGAGATCCTGCCGTCCGTCCGGATCGAGCCCGTCGGGCTCGCCGCCCTCGTCTAGGAGTCCCCGTTGCAGATCAAGCAATTCGCCGCCGACACGATCGACGAGGTGCTCGCCCAGGTGCGCGCCGAGCTCGGCGAGGACGCGATGATCCTGCAGACCAAGCGCGTGGTCCGGGGCGGCATCGGCGGGTTCTTCGGCAAGGAGGGCGTGGAGGTCACCGCGGCCGCCGGCGAGGACGCCGGCGCCGCGAACCAGGAGGCCGCCGCCTCCGTCGCCGTCCCCACCCTCGACGTCCTGGACACCCCCGAGGCCGCGGTCCCGGCCGCGCCGGCCCTCCCGGCGCCCGCGCCCGCGCCGCCCGCCGACGAGCCCGCGGAGGACCCGTTCCGCCGCCACCTGGACGGCCGTCTCGCCGCCGCCGAGGAGGCGGAGGAGGGCTTCACCCCGCTCGCCCCCGCCACCCCTGCGGAGGCCTACGCCCGCCAGGCCGCGCCCTTCGCGCCCGGCACCACCGAGCGCAGCCAGGCGATCCTCGAGGCCGCCCGCGCCGCGGTGCGCGCCGCGCACGAGGCCGCCCTGGCGTCGGTCGACGAGAGCCTGCTGCCCGAGGAGTTCGCCGGGCCCGCCCCGGCCGAGGAGGAGGAGGCCGAGCCCGAGTTCGGGATGGAGTTCGAGCCCGCGACGTTCCCGGACCCGGCGCCGGCCCCGGTGGCGGCGCCCGCCGCGCCGCGCGCGCCCGCCGCCGCCGCCGCCCGCCCCCGACGGCCTCGAGGGCGTCCGCGGCGAGCTGCTGAAGGGCGGCGTGGACGAGCGCCAGCTCGACGTGCTGCTCGACGGGTTCGCCTGCTCCTCCATGCCGTTCGTGGCGCCGTCGGCGTCGATGCGCGACGCGGTGCGCGAGCACCTCGCCGCACGCCTGCCGGTGGTCCGCGACCTGAAGCCCCGCGGCGCGGGCCACACCGTCGCCCTGGTCGGCCAGACGGGCGTCGGCAAGACCAGCGCCGCCGCCGCGATGGCCGGCGCGTACCGCGCCGCCGGCATGGCCGTCGCGCTCGTGGCCGCCGGCCCCGGTGCGCACGACGGCCTGGCGGCGCCACGCCCGCCGGCTCGACGTGCAGCTGTTCTCCGCCCTGGACGGCCCCGCGCTGGCCGGTCTGGTCGCCACGCTCGCCGACCGCGACGTGATCGTCATCGACACCCACGGCCGGTCGCACACCCAGCTGGCCGAGATCGAGTCCCTCGCCGCGCTGCTCGGCCCCGTCAAGGCCGACGAGGTGCACCTGGTGCTCCCCGCCGCGACGCCGTCCGCGGACCTCGGCGACCTGCAGCGCCGCTTCCGCCTGACGGGCGTCAACCGGGTGATCCTGACCAAGCTCGACGAGACCCGCTTCGTCGGGAACCTCGTGAACGCCCCGATGCGGATCGGCAAGCCGGTCGCGTTCCTGTCCGACGGCACCTCCGTGCCGGGCTCCCTGGCCCCGGCCGACGCCCGCCGGATGGCGGAGGCGCTCCTCCCGTGACCCCCGCCGCCCCGACGCTCGCGACCGCGCCCCTGCCGGGCCGCGGCGAGCGCGTGGTGCTCGACGGACTCCCCGGCGGCCCCTGGACCACCGTGGTGGAGCGCGAGGGCGAGGACGTCCTCGAGCTGGCGCCGCCGCGGCTCGGCGGGCAGCCCGTCCCGCTGCCCCTGCACCGGGCGTTCACGCTCGCCTGGACGGTGCGCGAGGTGCCCTGCGAGGCCGACGCGCAGCTCGTCAGCGGGCCTCGGCCCGGCGAGGAGGGGCGCTACCAGGCCCGCACGCTGGGGCCGGCGCGCCGCATGCAGCGGCGCGGCGCCGTCCGCGTGCCCGTCAACCTGATCGTCCACTACCGCCTGGGCGACGACGTCGACGCCTCGGTCGATCGGCGCGGTCACCGAGAACCTCTCAGCGGGCGGCACCCTGCTGCGGCTGGCCTCGCCGATCGAGGCGGGCACCCGCCTGCAGGTCACCGTCCACTGCGGCGGCCAGGCGGGCGACCTGACGGTCGCGGCGATCGCCGTCCGCTGCGACCGCCTCGAGGCCGGCGACCGGCCGTGGCGGATCGCCCTCGCGTTCGACGAGCTGGCCCCCGCCGAGGAGGACCGCCTCGTGCGGTTCGTGTTCGAGCGCCAGCGCGAGCTGCGCCGGCGCGACGCGGAGCTCGTCTGATGGCCGCGAAGGAGAAGGGCAAGGGCAAGGGCGCCGCCGGGTCGGAGCCGTCGCCGATGGAGGAGTGGGTCACCCGCGCCCGCGGCGTCGGGCTGGTCGTCGGCTTCCTCGTCGCGTTCCTGGTCTGCCGCAACCAGGGCTTCCCGATGGCCGACGCGATCCTGCGCGGGCTGGTGGGCGCGGCGGTCCTGTCGGTGGTGGCGTGGTGGTCGGCCCTCATGGTCATCCAGGCGCTGATGCGCGCCGCGGCCGCCCAGGCGGTGCGCGAGGCCGAGGACGCCGCCGCCCGGATGGCGGTCGCGCGTCAGGAGGCCGACGCGATGATGGCCCGCCGTGGCGCCGCGCCGGATGAGGCCGCCTCGTGACCGGGCCCGACCGCATCGCCGCCCCGCCGTCGCCGGCCGCGACGCCGTCGCTCGCGTCGGCCCTGCCGCGCCGGACCGCCGCCGACGCCCACGCGCCCGCGCCCGGCGCCGCGCCCGTCCCGGCCGCCGGCGCCCGCCCCGAGGCCGCGGGCGGCACGCCCGACCCCCACGGCCTGAGCGGCCGGCTGGTCGATGTCTTCGCCTGACGGGCACCGCCCCGGCTTCCTCGTGGTCCGCGCGGGCGGCGACGGCACGTACGTCGGCGGCCTGATGGTCACCGACGCCTCCGGGCTGCCGGTGGACTTCCGCTACACCGACCCCGTCACCCCGACCCGCCTCCAGCGGGCCCTGTACGGCAACGTCCTGGACCGCTACCTGCGGTCCGAGGTGGTGCTGCGCACCCTGCTCGACGCGCTCGACGGGCCGCCGAGCCTGCTGCTCGTCAACGACCCCGGCCTGCTCGACGAGCCCATCGACGGGTTCCCGGTCGCGCTGGTCGCCCCGTCGAAGGCCGACCCGATCGGCGCGGCGGGCGTCCGCAGCGCCGAGGGGACGGGGACGTTCCTGCTCCAGGCCGACGCGACCGGGCACCCCCTGCGGGTGAGCCTGCCGGCGGGGTCGCCGCACGAGGCCGCCGTGGTGGAGGCGCTCGTCGCGCTGTCGGCCCGGATGGACGTGCTGGAGCCCATCGGCCGCGTGCAGGACGCCCTCGACGTGATCGTCGCCGGCGAGGCCGCGGCCTGAGCTCCTCGCACGGCTCCGCGCTGGCGGAGATCCGGCGCCTGGTGGCCCGGCTGGGCGCGTCGCCCGTGGCCCGCGAGGTGGCGCGTCCCGCCGCCGCCGCGCACGCCGCGGACGTTCCGCGGCCGCGCGTCGGCGCGCCCGCGACCCATCTCGCCCCGGCGGCCCGGCGCGCCGCCGCCCCGGCCACGTCCGCCGTGGCGGTCCCGCCGCCGCCCCTCGCGCCGGTCCCGAACGCCGCGGCCGCCGCCGTCGCGCCGCCCGCCGCCCGCGGCCGGGCGCAGGCGCCGGTCACCGCCGCCCGCCGCTGCACGCCCGTCGGCGGCGTCCGCGCGCATCGCGGCGTGCCGGCGGCCGCCCGCCTGGCGCGCCGCGGGCGGACGCCGTGGCACCTGCTGGGCCGTGACCGCCTGGGCGCCGCGTGGGAGGCGGTGCAGCGGGACCACGGCGGGGGGCTCGCCGACCTGCGCCTGCGCCGGCGTGTACGGGCCGCTGCCCCTCGGCGCGGTCACGGCCGCGAGCCTGGAGCCGGACGGCCGGCTGCGCGTCGTCCTGGGCGGGCGGCGCCCCGGCCGGACCGGCGACGTGGCCCTGGCGCGCGACGCGGCGACGGGGCGCCTCGTGCGCGCCGACGTGCCGTACCCGGAGACCGGGGGCGTCGGCCGCCGCCTCCGCTAACCTTCCGCGGGTTCACAGGAGTTCCGGAGATTCGGGAGACGGGATGAGGGTGCTGCGCGGTGCGGTCACGATGGGGCTCGTGGCGTGTGCCGCGGCCGCGGTCCCGGCACTGGCGGCGGCCCAGGCGCCGGTGGCGCCCACCCCGCTGCCCGCCGGCCAGATCGCGCCAGGGCGTGTCGATCGCCGGCGTCCAGGTCGGCGGCCAGTTCGCCGCGGACGCGCGCCGGAACCTGATCGACAACCACGTCGCCCCCCGCCGCGCGCCGCTGCTCGTCACGTTCCGCGGCCGCAACCTGAAGGTCGAGCCGGTGAAGGCGGGCTACGTCGCCGACGTGGACTACGCCGTGAAGGTGGCGCTCATCTACGGCCGCCAGCGGCCGGTGCCCGCCGAGGGCGTCGACGTCCCGCTCAAGGAGAAGGTCAACGCCAAGAAGCTGCGGGCGATCCTGACGCTGCGCGCGAAGGCGAACGACCTGCCGGCCCAGGACGCGGTCGTGTCGCTCAAGGGCGTGACCCCGGTGTTCCGCAAGCCGCGGATCGGCCTGGCGATCGACGTCCCGAAGGCCACCACCCAGATCGCCGCCGCCATCGTCGCGCGCGACCGGACCAGCTACGCGCTGCCGTCGCACCGGGTCATCCCGGCGAGGACGTCGGTCGGCGCGATCGTCGTGATCGACCGCGGCAACTTCCGGCTCACCTGGTACAAGGGCAAGCGGAAGCTGAGCTTCCCGGTCGCCGTCGGCCAGCCCGCGTACCCCACGCCGACGGGCGACTACTCGGTCATCCAGAAGCAGGTGGACCCCACCTGGTTCCCGCCGAGCTCGCCGTGGGCCGCCGGCCTGGGGCCGGTGCCGCCGGGCGTGAACAACCCGCTGGGGACGCGCTGGATCGGCACGTCCGCGCCGGGGATCGGCATGCACGGCACGCCCATCTCGAGCTCCATCGGCACCCGCGCGTCGCACGGCTGCATCCGGATGTACATCTCCGACGTCGAGAAGCTCTACCCGCTGGTCAACATCGGGACCCCGGTCTACATCAGGTAGCGACGGAGGCGTTCGGGGTCCGGTGGCGAAGGCGGCGGCGTGAGCCTCGACGACTGGATCCTGGCGCTGCACGTGCTGGCCGCGTTCGCGCTGGTCGCGTCGATGGTGGGCTTCTGGGTGGTGGTGGTCGCGGCGCGGTCCGCCGAGCGGCCGAGCGGCGTCCAGTCGGCGCTGCGACTGTCGCTGCCCTTCGTCGTGATCAACGGGATCGGGGCCGTCGGGACGCTGGTCTTCGGCATCTGGCTCGCCCTCTCGCTGGACGGGTACGAGATCTGGGACGGCTGGATCATCGCCGCGATCGTGCTCTGGGCGGTGTCCGGCGCGGCGGGCGGCCGCGCGGGCCGCGAGTACGGGCAGGTCGCCGAGCGCGCGGGCGAGCTGGCCGCCGCGGGTGACGCGCCCGACACCGGGCTCGCCGCCGCCATGCGCAACCCGCGGGCGACGGCGCTCCTGGCCGTGTCCAGCGTCGCCGCGCTCCTCATCCTCATCGACATGATCTGGAAGCCCGGTGCCTAGCCTCGCCCTCGCGATCCGGCCCGACGACTGGGACTTCCCGCTGTTCGTCCACGTGCTGGGGGCGATGATCCTCGTGGGCGGGCTCCTGACCTGCGTCGTCGCGATCATGCTGTCCCGCGGTGACGCGCGGCTGCTGCGCATCGGCTGGATCTCGCTGCTGGCCCTCGGGCTGCCCGGCTGGATCGCGATGCGCGCGGGCGCGGAGTGGATCTACTCCAAGGAGGGTTGGAGCGGCGACGACGACCCCACCTGGCTGGGGATCGGCTTCATCACCGCCGACCTCGGCGGCGTCCTGCTGCTGGCCGCCCTCGTCTGCGGCTGGATCGGCGTCCGCAGGCTCCGCGACGGCGGCGGCGCCGGCCTGCTGAAGGCCGTGAACATCCTGGCGGTCATCGCCCTGGCGATCTACGTCGTCGCCGTCTGGGCCATGGGGGGCAAGCCCAGCTAGGCCCCGCCGGGCCGCCGGGCGTCAGGCCGGGGCGGACCCGTTCAGGGCGGCGGTGATCCGGGCGGCCGCGGCGGGCGGGACGAGCGCCCGGACGCGCGTGCCCTGGTCGGTCGACTCCTGGCGGACCTCGGACCCCTCCGCGTACACGGTGGCGACCAGGGCGCCCTGGGTGAACGGGACGAGCACGCGTCTCGCGATGTGATGACCCGTCCCGGAGGGCGAGCGCGCGCCGGGGCGCGTCTTGCGCGCGCGGCGCCGGCCCGCGCAAGATCCCGCCGAGAGGGCACCCGTGCGGCTCCCGGCGCCACCGGGGCGCGGGAGGCATCGATGAGCGGAGAGTCTCCCGGGAGTCTCCTCTCGGCCACGATCGTCGGCCGGGTGGCGGTGCTCGACCGCCTCGACGGGCTCCTCGACGAGAGCGCCACCGGCGGGCGGGTGGTCGCCGTCGCCGGCGAGGCCGGCCTCGGCAAGACGCGGCTCGCGAAGACGCTCGCCGCCGACGCGCGCGCGCGCGGGCGATTGGTCCTCGTGGGCCGCTCGAGCCCGCTCGAGGCCGCACTGCCGTTCGCCGTGCTCCAGGACGCCCTGCGCGACGAGCGCCGCGGCGCCGCGGACATCCCGGTCCCCGACGATCCGCTGCCGCGGCGTTCCCCGCACTGCTGCTCCCCGAGCTCGCGGTCCCCGGAAGCCAGGGCCCATCGCTCGACCGCGGCGCCCTGCTCGAGGCCGCCGCGCGCTATCTCCGGGCGCGGGCGTCCGGGGCGGGGCTCGTGCTGGTCCTCGAGGACCTGCACTGGGCCGACCCGACCAGCCACGCGCTGGTCGGCTACCTGGCGCGGGCGACCCAGGACGCGCCGATCCTCCTCGTCCTCACCTACCGCGCCGACGAGGCACCCCCGGGCTCGAGCCTGGACGGGCTCCGCCACGAACTGGCGCGGGAGCGGCTCGGCGAGGAGCTCCGTCTGGACCCGCTCGGACCGGAGGACGTGGCCGCGATGCTGCGCGACATCCTCCGCACGGACCCCGGCGCCGACGTGGCGGCGATGGTCCACCGCGCCAGCGGCGGCAACCCGTTCGTCGTCGAGGAGCTCGTCCGGGACGCCGTCGCGATCGGCACGCTCCACCCCACGCGCGGGAGGTGGGACATCATCGAGCCGATCGTCCTGCCGGGGACGGTGCAGGAGATGCTCCTGCGGCGGATGCGCGCGCTGGACGACCGCGACCGCGAGGTCGTCCGCTGGGCGGCCGTGCTCGGCGAGCGCTTCGACGCCGATCTGCTCGCGGCCGCGGCCGGGGTGAGCGAGGAGGCCACGCTCCGGGCCCTCGGGCGGCTGCGCGAGGCCGGGCTCGTGGCGGACACGCGGGTCGCCGCCGACGCCCGCCTCGCCTTCCGCCACGCCCTCACCCGCCAGGCGGTGCTCGGGGGCCTGCTCGCCCCCGAGCGTCAGCGACGGCACGCGCGCGTGCTCGAGATCGCCGGCGGCACCGGCGACGTGCGCGCGCTCCCGCTCGACGAGGCGCTCGAGCACGCCCTCGGCGCGGGCGACCGGGTGCGGGGCCTGCAGTTCTCCATACGGGCAGCCGGGCGCGCGGTCGAGCTCGGCGGCTACGCCGAGGCGCGCGCACACTACGAGCGCGCGCTCGCGCTCTGGGATGCGCAGGACGGCCTGCCGACGCGCGCCGACCTGCTGATGCGACTGGGCTACCTCACGAGCCACGTCGGGGGCGGATTCCTGCTGTGGATGCAGGGGCGCCAGAGCCGCCAGTACTTCGACGAGGCGCGCCGGCTGTTCGAGGAGATCGGCGACGCCGCCTCGGCGACGCTCGCCGCCGCCGGCGCGATCTGGTCGCGCCGCACGACTCGACGTGCTCGACGAGCTGCGCGCTGCGCGCGAGGGGCTCGGGGCCGATGCTCCCCCGAGGCCGTGTGCCAGATCCTGTGCCGCCTCGGCGACCGCGAGTTCCTCGTCGGCTTGTCGCGCGCCGCCCTGCGGACGTGCGCGGAGGGGCTGGCCCTGCTCGAGGTCCCGGCTGTCGCGCGCGATCCGGCCCAGTTCCCGCGCCGCGTCCAGCTGCGCCGCTCGTTCGAGCTCACGTCGGCCGCGGCGACCTGGTGGCTCGGCGACCGGCCGGCCGGGAGCGCCACGATGCTCGCTCTGGTCGATGACGCGCTGGCCGAGGGCGACCATCTCCTGGCCACGCTCACGTTCAACTACCTGACGCGGCAGAGCAGCGACCGGCCGCTCGAGGCCGCCGCCTACGCGGAGCGCGGGGCGGAGCTCGCCGCGCCGCCACGGGCTCGCGAGCACGGTCGCCTGGCTCGACCATCTGCGCGCGCAGGCCTGGGTCCACCTCGGCAGGTGGGATGACGCCGCGGCGCTCCTCGGCCGCGCCGAGGCCATGCTCGTCGAGGTGCCGGACCAGCCGTTCGTGCTCGACGCCCTCCGCATGGTGCGGTCCGAGCTCCTGCTGGCGCGGGGCGAGATCGACGAGGCCGTCGCGGTCCTGGGGCCGCTCGCTGCGGAGCTCGACGGGCGTCACGGACGGATCTTCCGGCGGATCGTCCGCGTGGCGCTCGCCCGCGCCCGCGTCAGCTCCGGCGACCCGGCCGGAGCGGCCGAAGCCCTGGCGCCGGTGGTCGCCCTCTGGGACCGCGAGGAGGAGGGCCCGTTCGCGCTCTCGGCGCTGCTGCCGATGGCGGGCGTCGAGGTGGCGAGCGCGCTCGGCGACGCCGAGGAAGCGGCGCGCTGGTGCGCCGAGCTCGCCGCGCCTCGGCTCCGGGCCGCGCGCCGACTACGCGCGCGCGCTCGCGTCCCTCGCCGGGGGCGGCGGCCGGAGCCGTGCGAGCTGCTCGAGCGCGCCGCGTGCGCCGTCGAGGACGCCGGACGGCGCTGGGAGGGCGCATGGATGCGGCTCGCCGGGCGCGCGGGCGGCCCAGCGCGCGGGCGACGCCGATGGCGCGGTCGATCTTGCGGGGGCGGCGCTCGACCGCTTCCGCGAGCTCGACTGCGACGGCTGGTGCCGCGCGTGCGAGGCGATCCTGCGCACGCTCGGCCGGCGCGTCCCCGGCCGGCGCACCCCTCGCGGCCCCGGCGGTCTGACGATCCGCGAGATCGAGGTGCTGCGCCTCATCGTCGCCGGATGCTCGAACCGGGGGATCGCCGACCGGCTGGTGATCTCCGAGGGCACCGCGGGGCGCCACGTCTCGAACGTCTACCTCAAGCTCGGCGCGCACTCGCGGCTCGATGCGGCCCGCATCGCGTCCGAGCGCGGGCTGCTCGACGACGAGCCCGGGCCGACGGAGCCGGCGCTCGCGTCGAAGGCGGCGAGTCCTACTTCGGACCCGGCGACATCCGGGTGGAGCGACGTCCCGGACGCGACCATCGTCCGAGCCGACCGACGCGCTCGTGCGCGTGACGCACGCCGGGGTCTGCGGCAGCGACCTCTGGGTCTACCGCGGCGAGCTGGAGCTCTACGGACCCGCACCCGGGCGGGTCGGCCACGAGTTCCTGGGCGTGATCGAGGCCGTCGGCGAGGAGGTGCGCACCCTCCGGCCCGGACAGCGGGTCATCGCCCCCTACACGTTCTCCGACGGCACGTGCGACTTCTGCAGGGCGGGCCTGCACACCCTCTGCGTTGCGGGGGGGTTCTTCGGCGGCGCCGGCGACGGCGGCCAGGGCGAGGCGGTGCGCGTGCCGCTCGCCGACGGGACCCTCGTCGCGCTCCCCGACGGCGCGGACCTCTCCGACGACCGGCCTCGCCGCCGGACTCGCGACGCTCACCGACGTCATGGGCACCGGTCACCACGGGGCGCTGGCCTCGGGCGCCGGGCCCGGCGACACGGCCGTCGTCGTCGGCGACGGCGCGGTCGGCCTCTGCGCCGTGCTCGCCGCGCGCCGTCTCGGCGCGAGCGCGTCATCGTGCTCGGCCATCACGCCGCACCGGCTCGCGATCGCCCGGCGGTTCGGCGCCACCGACGTGGTGTCCGAGCGCGGCGACGCGGCGATCGAGCGCGTGCGCGAGCTGCACCGGCGGCGGAGCCCCGCACGTCGTCGAGTGCGTCGGCACGGCGTCGGCCTTCGCGACCGCGATCGGTTGCGCCGCCGCGGGCGGTGCGGTGGGGCACGTCGGCTCGCCGGTCGAGGCGATCGACCTCCGCGACGCCCACGTCCGCAACGTCCGCCTCGCCGGCGGCCGCGCACCGGTGCGCCGCTACATCCCCGAGCTCATGGCGGATGTCCTCGCCGGACGGCTCGACCCGTCCCCGGTGATGGACCTCGTCCTGCCGCTCGACGCCGTTCCGGCCGGCTACGAGGCCATGGATGCGCGGCGCGCCGTGAGTCAGAGGCGCTGATCCGGACGGGCGCTGCATGACGCCGCCGGTGCCCCGGATACAGCGGTCCGCCGACGCGAGATACAGGAATCGCGCGATGATCGGCCGGTCCGGCCGCGCCATAGCGTCGCCACATGTCCACACGCGACGAGGCCGGCGATCGGGACCCCGGCCATCCGGGATCTCACGTCGGCGGCGCGTCGTCGCCCGCGACGTCGAGCGCGTGGCGACGGGGCCTCGGCCGCCTCTCGGACCTCGCCGCGGCGATCACGCGCGTCGGCATCATCATCACCGACCGCGATCGCGCTGGGCGCCGTGGTGGCCAACGTCTTCACACGGAACGCCCTCGGCATATCGATCGACGGTTCCGAGGAGGTCTACCGGTTCGCCTTCCTCTGGGTCATCTGGCTGGGCGCCTCCCTCGCCGTGAAGCGCGGGGCCGTCACCCAGTTCACCCTCTTCTCGCACCACGGCCCGGCATGGTGGCAGCGCTCGGTGCGCACCTTCTCGTGGGCTGAGCGTCGCCGTCCTCCTGCCTACGCCTGCGTCCGCTCCACGCAGTACGTGAACAGCGACCTGGTGGCGCAGCGCGCATTCGACGCTGCTCGAGGTGCCGTGGGTCTACCCGGTCGCCTCGATGACCGTCGGCTACTACCTGATCAGCCTCCACTACCTCGCGCAGTGCGGCGGGCGAGGCGCCGGCGCTGCTGGCGCTCGGACGCCGGGCGGCGTGGCCCGTCGCCACCGCGATCGTCGGGGCGCCTCGCGCTCGCGACCGCGGTCTGGCTCGGCATGGCAGGAGTCCTGGCGGTGGGCGGGAGCTGAGCTGGTCGCCCTGGGCGCTGATCTTCGTGGCCCTCACCCTGGCCGGCACGCCGATCATCTTCATGCTGTCGATCGTCGGGATCATCGCTCGTGACGTCCAGGGGGGTGAGGCGGGCACGGGCGGCCCCCGCCAGACGGGACGCCAGGCGGTCGAGCCCCTCGCCGGTGAGGGCCGACACCAGGACCGCGTCGGGGTGGCGGTTCGCGAGCGCCTCGCGGCCCTCGGCGTCCACCAGGTCGATCTTGTTCAGCACCAGCACCCGGGGGAGCTCGCCGGCGCCGATCTCCGCCAGCACCTCCTCCACCGCGGCGGCGCGGGTCCCGCGCGGGCCCTCCGGCTCGGAGGCGTCCGCCACGTGCAGGACCAGGTCGGCCTCGCGGGCCTCGTCGAGGGTCGCGGAGAACGCGTCGACCAGCTGGTGGGGGAGGTGGCGGATGAACCCGACGGTGTCGGACAGCAGCACCTCGTGCCCGTCGAGCTGTACCCGGCGGGTGGTGGGGTCGAGCGTCTCGAAGAGGGCGTCGTCCACGCTCACGCCGGCGCCCGTCAACGCGTTCATCAGGCTCGACTTGCCGGCATTCGTGTACCCGGTCAGCGCCAGCCGCGGGATCGCGGAGTCGGCGCGGCGGGCGCGCTGGGTCTCCCGCGAGCGGGCCACGTCCTTCAGCCGCCGGCGCAGCGTCGCCATGCGGTTGCGCAGCAGCCGCCGGTCCGACTCGAGCTGGGTCTCGCCGGGGCCCCTCGTGCCGACGCCGCCGCCGAGGCGCTCAAGGTGCTGCCACAGGCCCTCCTGGCGCGAGTACGAGTACTCGAGCTGCGCCAGCTCGACCTGCAGCTTGCCCTCGGCCGTGTGGGCGTGCTGGGCGAAGATGTCGAGGATCACCGCGGTGCGGTCGACCACCCGGATCTTCAGGCGGTCCTCCAGGTGGCGCTGCTGCCCGGCGCTGAGGGCGCCCTCGGCGGCCACCAGGTCGGGCTTCTCACGCTCCACGATCGCGGCCAGCTCCTCCAGCTTGCCGCTGCCCAGGTACGTCCGCGGGACCGGCCGGTCGCGGCGCTGCACGACCGTGGCGACGGGCACGGCCCCCGCCGTCTTCAGCAGCTCCGCGAACTCCGCCATGCGGTCGTCCTGCTCCTCGGGCGCGCCGTCGAGCGAGGCCACCACCACGGCGCGCTCCACGTCCACCCGCTCGGCCGGCTGGGCGTCGCGCCAGGCCTTGCCGCGGTATGTGCGCTGCAGCTCGTTCATCCCCCAATGATGCCCCACTCGGCACCAGGGCCCCAACCGCCCGTCTCATCCGACACCGTTCGGGGTACGTCTGTGCGAGCATGCCCGCGGTGAACTCCGAGAGCCTTCTCGACGACACCCCCGACTGGTACCGCGACGCCGTTGTCTACGAGCTGCACGTGCGTGCGTTCATGGACAGCGACGGCGACGGCATCGGCGACTTCAAGGGCCTGATCTCCAAGCTGGACTACCTCCACGACCTGGGGGTCACGGCGGTCTGGCTGCTGCCGTTCTATCCGTCGCCCCTGCGCGATGACGGATACGACATCGCCGACTACCGGTCCGTCAACCCGGCGTACGGCTCGATGCGCGACGTGGCACGGCTCATCCGGGCGGCGCACGAGCGCGGGCTGCGCGTCATCACCGAGCTGGTCCTGAACCACACCTCCGACCAGCACCCCTGGTTCCAGCGCGCCCGCCGGGCCCCCGCCGGCAGCCGGTGGCGCAACTTCTACGTCTGGAGCGACACGCCGGAGCGGTACAAGGACGCCCGGATCATCTTCAAGGACTTCGAGTCCTCCAACTGGTCCTGGGACCCCGTCGCCGGCCAGTACTACTGGCACCGCTTCTACTCCCACCAGCCGGACCTGAACTTCGAGAACGCCGAGGTCCGCCGGGCGCTGTTCTCGCAGGTCAACCACTGGCTGCGGATCGGGGTCGACGGGCTGCGCCTGGACGCCGTGCCGTACCTCTACGAGCGCGAGCGCACGTCGTGCGAGAACCTCCCCGAGACCCACGGGTTCCTCCGCGAGCTGCGCGCGCACGTGGACGAGAACTTCCCGAACCGCATGCTCCTGGCCGAGGCCAACCAGTGGCCCGAGGACGCGATCGAGTACTTCGGCGCGGGCGACGAGTGCCACATGGCGTTCCACTTCCCGCTGATGCCGCGGCTGTTCATGTCGATCCAGATGGAGGACCGCTTCCCCATCATCGACATCCTCCAGCAGACGCCGGAGCTGCCGGAGGGCTGCCAGTGGGCGCTCTTCCTGCGCAACCACGACGAGCTGACGCTCGAGATGGTGACCGACGAGGAGCGCGACTACATGTACCGGGTCTACGCCAGCGAGCGCGAGGCCCGCATCAACCTCGGCATCCGCCGCCGCCTGGCGCCGCTGCTCGGCAACGACCGGGCGAAGATCGAGCTGATGAACGGCCTGCTGCTGTCGCTGCCGGGCACGCCGGTCATCTACTACGGCGACGAGATCGGGATGGGCGACAACGTCTACCTCGGCGACCGCGACGGCGTCCGCACCCCCATGCAGTGGACGGGGGACCGCAACGCCGGCTTCTCGGCCGCCAACCCGCAGCGGCTGTACCTGCCGCCGATCATCGACCCCGAGTTCCACTACGAGCAGGTCAACGTCGAGAACCAGTCGCGCAACGGCGGCTCGCTGCTGTGGTGGATGCGGCGGATGCTGGCGCTGCGCAAGCGCTACGCGGTGTTCGGGCGGGGCGACCTGGAGTTCCTGCACCCCGAGAACCGCCGGGTGCTCGCCTACCTCCGCACCGACGACGAGCGCAGCGTCCTGATCGTCGCGAACCTCTCGCGGGTGGCCCAGTACGTGGAGCTCGACCTGTCGCGGTTCCGCGGCGCCGAGCCGGTCGAGCTGTTCGGCCAGACCCATTTCCCGGCGATCGGCGAGCTGCCGTACCTGCTCACCCTCGGCCCGCACGCCATCTACTGGCTGGCCATCGAGACCGCCGACGTCACCGAGGACGCCGACGACGTCGGCTTCCCGGTGATCGAGGCGTCCGGCTCGATCGACGCCCTCGTCACCGGCCGCCGGCGGGGCGAGCTGGAGCGCGCGATCGCCCGCTTCCTGCCGGGCCGCCGGTGGTTCGCGGGCAAGGCCCGGGTGATCCGCAACGTCTCGGTCGTCGACGCCCTGCCCCTCGCCGGCGCGCGCAGCTCGCTGGGCGCGCGCGTCCTGATCGTCCGGGTGGAGTACGCGGAGGGCGAGCCCGAGAACTACGCCGTCCCGCTCGCCGTGATCGAGGGCGAGCGCGCCGAGTACCTGGAGGCCGACGCCCCGCGCAGCGTCGTCGCCCGCATCCGGCGGCGCAACGACTCGGCCATCCTCGCCGAGGCCCTCGTGGACGCCGACGTCAACCGCGCCCTCCTCGACGCCGTCCGCGGCCGGCGCAACCTGAAGGGCGTCAGCGGCGGCCGGCTCACCGGGCGGACCACCCCGGTCCTGCGCGCCGCGCTGGACGGGGCCGACACGCCCGAGCCGTCGGTGTTCCGCGCCGAGCAGAGCAACACGTCGGTGGTGTACGGCCAGAGCCTGATCATGAAGCTGTTCCGGCGGGTGGAGGACGGGATGAACCCGGACCTGGAGCTCGGCCGGTACCTCGGCGAGCGGGCCGGCTTCGCCAACACCCCGCAGGTCGCGGGCGCGCTCGAGTACCAGGTCGACGGCGGCGAGCCGGCGACGCTCGCGATCGTGCACCGGTTCGTGCCGAACGAGGGCGACTCGTGGCAGTACACGCTCGACGTCCTCGGCCGCTTCTACGAGCGGTCCGTCACCGACCGCATCGAGACCGGGCTGCCCGCCCCGGAGCGGGCCCGCGAGCCGCTGCTCGAGCGGGCGCTGCGGCCGGTGCCGGAGAAGACGGCGGAGATCGTGGGCTCCTACCTGGACTCGGCCGCGCTCATGGGCCGCCGGGTCGCGGAGCTGCACGCCGCGCTCGCCGCGGACACCCTCGACCCCGCCCTGGCCCCGGAGCCGTTCACCCCGCACTACCAGCGCGGCCTCTACCAGTCCCTGCGCAACCTGACGGGCCGGGCGATGCAGCTCCTGCGCCGCCAGGTGCCGCAGCTCGGCGACGAGGCCGCGGCCCAGGCCGCCGTGGTGCTCGCCTCGGAGAAGGCCCTGCTGGCGCGGTTCCAGGCGCTCACCGCCGAGCCGATCCAGGCGATGCGGATCCGCTGCCACGGTGACCTCCACCTCGGCCAGATCCTGTTCACCGGCCGCGACTTCATGATCATCGACTTCGAGGGCGAGCCCGCGCGCAGCCTCGGCGACCGGCGGGTGAAGCGCAGCCCCCTCCGCGACGTCGCCGGCGTGCTGCGCTCGTTCCACTACGCGACGTTCACCGCGCTCATCGACGCCCAGAACCGCGGCCTGGTGGAGCCGGCGTCGGACGCCGCCCGGGACCTGGAGCACTGGGGCCGCGCCTGGTGCGACGCGGTCTCGGAGGCCTTCTTCGGCGCATACCTGGAGGAGTCGGGCGACGCCTCGTGGATCCCGGAAGACCGCGAGGCCCTCCGGGTGCTGCTGGACACGTCGCTGCTGGAGAAGGCCGTGTACGAGCTCTCCTACGAGCTCAACAACCGGCCGACGTGGGTGTCCGTCGCGCTGATGGGCATCGCCGACCTTGTGGGGACGGGGACCACCACGGGGGTCTGAGGGGGAACCGCCTCCGCGGTGGGTCTTTACGCGAACGGGCCGCGGGATGTAGCGTCGCGCGCCAATGATCCGCCGAAATCTCCGAGCCGCGCTCCTCGCGCTCACCCTCATCGCGATCCCGACGGCGGGCGCCTCGGCCGCCCCCGGGGATCTCGACCCGACGTTCGGCGATTCCGGTGTCGCCGTGGTGGACCTCGACGGCTCCGAGGAGGCGGTGGCGATCGCGCAGCGCCCGGACGGGCGCATCGTCCTCGGGGGGACCCAGTCCGGCGGCGCCGGCGTGAGTCCGGACGGCATCGTGGCCCAGCTCGGCGCCGACTCCGGGAAGCTCGACCCGGCCTACGGCCTGGGGTCGGGGTGGACGCGCATCGACCGCGGCGCGGCCGACTCCGTGACCGACCTGGCGCTCCAGCCGGATGGACGGATCGTGGCGGTGGGGAACTCGGCAGGCAACGGGTTCGCCGCCCGGCTCCTCGCCGCGGAGGGGACGTTGGACCCCTCGTTCGGCGGAGGGGACGGCTTCGCCGGGTTGCCCCTCGGCGGGAACGACACCGTCAAGGGGCTGGCGCTCCAGCCGGACGGACGGGTCGTCGTCGCCGGCTACACGGAGTCGGGTGGGACGACCGACGGCATCTTCGCCCGGCTCCTCGAGCCCCAGGGCACCTTCGACGATTCCTTCGCCGACATCGGGGTGGTCTCGGAGGACTTCGGGAGCCCGACGCTCTTCGTCAACGACGTGGCGCTCCAGCCGGACGGCAGGATCGTCTACACGGGGAGCATCAGCATCGGCGGCGGCTTCGACATCATCGTCGGCCGGCTGCTCAACCCCGAGGGCGACGGCGACCCGTCGTTCGGCGGCGGGACGGGCCGGACGGTCATCGACCTCGGGGGCTCCGACTTCGCGCAGTCGGTCGCGATCCAGCCGGACGGCCGGATCGTGGTGGCGGGGGGCGGCGGAAACAACGACGTCGCGGTCGCACGGCTGCTGCCGAACGGGCTCCCCGACCCGGCCTTCGCCGGCGACGGGTCGACGACCGTCGATTTCGGCTCCGAGGAGTTCGCATCGGGCCTGGTCGTCCAGCCCGACGGCAAGGTGCTGGTCGTCGGCATCACCGAACCCGGCCCCACCGGCAGGTCGGACATGGCGGTGGCGCGCCTCCTGACGAACGGGACGCCGGACCCCGGCTTCGGCAACGGCGGCCGGGCGCGGGTGGACCTCGGCGCGTTCGAGGAGGGCCTCGCAATCGCCCTCCGGCCCGACGGCCGGGTCGTCGTGGCCGGCACCACCCGCCCCACCGACGGGGGATCGCGGGACATCGCCGTGGTCCGCCTCCAGGGCGGCGACCCGCCCCCGGGGCCCGGCGGTCCCGGCGGGCCCGGCGGCGCGGCGGGCCTCACCGCCGTCTGCGCAGGCCGCCAGGCCACCATCGTCGGCACCTCCGGTCGTGACCGCCTGCGCGGCACCGCGAAGGCCGACGTGATCGCGGCCCTGGGCGGCAACGACGTGATCAGCGGCCTCGGCGGCAACGACGTCGTGTGCGGCGGCGCGGGCAACGACCAGGTGGACGGCGGCGCCGGGGCGGACCGGCTGATCGGCGGCGCGGGTGCGGATCGGCTGGCCGGCGGCGCCGGGGCGGACCGGGTGGAGGGCGGCGCGGGTGCCGACAGGCTCCTGGGCGGGGCGGGCAGGGACCGCCTGCTCGGCGGCGCAGGCGCCGACCGGCTGGTGGGTGGCGGCGGCGTGGACGCCCTGCTGGGCGGCGCCGGCCGCAACGTCCGCACCCAGTAGCGCGGGCTACCCCCGGCGGGCGACGGCCGCCAGGGCGTCGTCCAGCGCACGGTCGACCGCCCGCCGCGGAACGGTGGCGGTGAGGATCCGCAGGGCCAGGCCGTCGGCGGTCGCGAGAAGCTCCACGGCGCCCTGGCGGGCGTCATCGGGCGCCAGGCCGGCTGCGCGGAGGGCGCCGGCGAGCGCGTCCGTCCAGGCGCGGTAGCGGTCGCGCGTCGCGTCGGCGACCCCGGGGGCCCCGGCGCCCCCGGCGGTGAGCCCGAACCACAGGCGCGCCTCGCGACGGCGGTCGTCGCCCACCGGGAGCGCCTCGCGCACCAGCGCGCGCAGTCCCAGGAGCGGCGTCCGTGCGCGGGCGGCGGCCTCGCGGCCGCGCGTCACGGGTCTGCTCCCTGCGCGGGCGAGGGCGAACGCCAGCAGGTCGTCCTTGGCCGGGAAGTAGTGGGCCAGGACGCCGGTGGACCAGCCGCCCTCCCGGGCCACCGCCCGCAGGCTCACCCCGTCCAGGCCGTCGCGCTCCGCCACCCGCAGCAGCGCATCGACGATCTCCTCACGCCGGGCGGCGTGGTCCACGACCTTCGGCACGCGCCGACGTTATCGGACAGACGTGATGCCAACGGGGCTCGGCCCCGCCGGCGTCAGCGCGCCGCGCGCGGTGAGGGCCGCGGCGATGACGTCCTGCACCGGGCGTGCGCGGTACGGCGACACGCCGTTCTCGAGGGACACCACCACGTACGCCCGCTCGGGGCTCAGGCCGGAGCCGGCCGGCCAGAAGTAGCCGGCGAGCGACGAGGCCCGCCAGTCGTCGTAGGTGCCCGTCTTCGCCCGGACCCGGCCCGCGGCGCCGGTGCCGCGCATCCGCCACTCGAGCGTCCCGGTGCGGCCCGCGACCGGCAGCCCCCGGAACAACGTGCGGAAGCCGGGCTCGTCGCGGATCCCGAGGAGCAGATCCGCCACCTCACCGGCTGCCGCGCGGTTGGCGCGCGACAGCCCGGAGCCGTCCACGACGTGCCAGGCGGCGCCGAGCGCTGCCGCGTGATCGGCCGCGCGGCGCGCGCCGAGGGTCCGGCTGCCCGACCCGAGGACGTTCGAGAGCGCCTGGGCCTTCGCGTTGTCGGACGGACGCAGGATCGCCGCCACCGACGCCGCCGGCAGGGACGGATCGGCGCTGAGGGCTGCCGAGACCGTCGCGAGCTTCGTGACGGACGCCAGCATCAGCGGGCGTCGCGTCCCCGCGGCGAACAGGGTCCGCCCCCACCCGTCGCGGACCACCATCGCCGCCCGGGGCCCGAGGGACGCGTTCGCACGCGTCAGGATCCGGAGCGTGCCGGCGGAGAGCGCGGCCGGAGCCGGGACGGCCCGGATCGCGGCGCCCGGAGCCCAGCCGGTCACGGCGTCCGGGAAGGCGAGGCGCACCCAGACCGCACCCGCGGCGTCCCGGCTGAGCGACTGCGCGCGGCCCGCGACGCGGGTGCTCGCGACCGTCCCGGACGCCGGCGCCGTCGCGTCGGGGCCGGCACGGAGCATCTCCCCGGGCGTCGTGACCGCGCCCCAGCCGGTCGTGGACGCCGGATGCGTCGGCGGCGCCTGGCCGAGCGCGCCCGGCGCAGCCGGCAGCAGCGCGACGACGGCCGCCGCGGTCACGATCGCTCGCCGCATCGACGGGCAGGCTAGCGGCGGCACCCGACGGCGGCCGCCGCGCCGGGTCGTCAGCCGGAGCGGCGCTCCAGCAGGGCCACGGGGAGGGGGCCGGTGAGGCCTCCGACCTGGGCGGAGGAGTGGAGGGGGACGTCCTCGTCCGTCAGCACGTTGCGCCACGGGCCCTGCAGGTCCGGCGGGATGCGCAGGACGCTGCCGTCGCCGTCGATGCGCACCGGCGTGACGGCGATCACCGCGTCACCGCGGGCGTACGCGAACGCGCGCGGGCCGGCCTCCAGCGGGCGGTAGCTCCCCGCGAACGCCTCCGGCCGGCGGGCGCGGAGGCCGAGCGCCCGGCGGATCACGTGCATCTTCGCCGTCGCGCGGCGGGGGGCGGCCCCCGCCTTCAGCTCCTCGTCCATCAACCGGCGACGCAGGTCCCAGTCCACCGGGCGGCGGTTGTCCGGGTCGACCAGGGCGAGGTCCCACAGCTCGTCGCCCTGGTAGACGTCCGGCACGCCCGGGCTGGTGAGCTTCAGGAGCGTCTGGCCCAGCGCGTGGGCCTCGCCGATCGGCGTCACCGTGCGCAGCAGCTCCTCCAGGTCGCCGACGAAGCGGGCGGAGGCGTAGAGGCCGTCGATGAACGCCATCACCGCCGACTCGTGGGCCTCGTCGGGCGCGATCCAGCCGGTCGCGACCTTGGCCTCGCGCATCGCCTTCGTCATGTACTCCCGAAGGCGCTCGCGCTCGAGCGGCCAGGCCCCGACGAGGGTCTGGTAGATCAGGTACTCCTCGTCCGCGGACGGGGCGCCGTCACCCCGCAGCGGCGCGTTGAGCTCCCACCAGTGGCGCACCCGGTCCCGCCACAGCTCCGGGACGGACGCCAGGGCGCCGATCCGCGCCCGCACGTCGCCGGAGCGCTTGGTGTCGTGCGTCTGCGTGGCGAGCAGGCCGAGGGGGAAGCGCGCCGCGCGGTGGGCGTTCGCGGCGTGGACCTCCTCCACCGTCCGCCCCCAGCGCCCCGGGTCGCCGCCCACCTCGTTCAGCGCCGCCAGGCGGGTGTAGCGGTAGAGGGCCGTGTCCTCCACGCCCTTCGCCATCACCGCCCCCGTCGTCTGCTGGAAGCGGACCGCGAACGCCTGCTCCTCGGGCTTCTCCGGCTCGATCAGCGCCTTCCTGAGGGGCTCCGGCAGGTCCGCCCCCTCCACGGCCTCGCGGTCGTGCGTGTCCACCTCGTCCTGGGCCGGGTCGACGTACGTCCGGTACACCGGGAGCGCGGCGACCGCCTCCTCGATGCCCGGCTCGTCGACCAGCGACCGCAGCCGCTCCACCTCCGGCTGGAACGTGGTCCGCGCCTCCGTGACCTTCGCCTCGTGGGCGAGCTCCTCGAAGTCGCGCCGCTCCCCCGTCAGCGCCGCGTACAGGGCGGTCAGGGGCCCCTCGCCCGCCGGGTCGATGAACAGGCCGGTGGCGTCGTTCATGAACTCATAGCCCACCGTGCCCTCGACCGGCCAGTCCGGCAGCTCCTCGCCGGGCTCCAGGATCTTCTCCACCCACACGTGCTCCACGCCCCGCTCGCGGAGCTTCAGGAGGTAGCCGGCGGGGTCCGCCAGCCCGTCGGGGTGGTCGATCCGCAGGCCGTCCACCACGCCCTCCGCCACCAGCCGCAGCACCAGGTCGTGGGTGACGTCGAAGACCTCGTGGACCTCCTGCCGCACGCCGGCGAGCGCGTCGATGGAGAAGAAGCGCCGGTGCCGCCCGGTGTCCGGGTCGATGTCGAAGTACCTCGCGCGCAGCGCCTCGTCGCGCCAGAAGGGGTTCTCGTCCGACGCCGCCATGTGGTTCGGCACGATGTCCAGCAGCACGTCCAGGCCGGCGCCGGCGAGGGCCCGGAACGCCGACTCGCCGCCCAGGTCGGCCGAGATCACCCTCGGGTCGGTCACGTCGTAGCCGTGCGTCGATCCCCGCCGCGCCTGCAGGCTCGGCGACAGGTAGAGGTGGCTGATCCCCAGGTCCTGCAGGTAGGGGACGAGCGCCCGCGCGTCGTCGAACGTGAGGCCGGGGCCGAGCTGGAGGCGGTAGGTGGCCCTCACCACGACCGCCGCATCAGCACCATCGAGCGCGCGACGAGCGGGACCTCGGACCGCGCGGGCCACGTGCGATGGCCCTCCGGCGCGTCCGGCTCGACGGTGGAGATCACCTGGCGCCACCGGTTGCCGAACCGTCGCGCCGGCAGCCGGAACAGCACGTCCTCGTGGTCCGCGTTGACCAGGAGCACGAAGGAGTCGTCGATCACCGGCTCGCCGCTCGGGCCCGGGTTCGGGAGCTCCTCGCCGTTCAGGAACACCCCCAGGTTGCGCAGCTCGGAGTTGCGCCAGTCGCGGCGGCTCATCTCCCGCCCATCCGCCCGGAACCACCGGATGTCGGGCAGGCCCGAGCCGTCGCCGTCCTGCCCGCCGAAGAAGTCGCGCCGGTGGAACACCGGGTGGTCGCGGCGGATCTCGATGAGCCGGCGGGTGAACTCGAGCAGGTCCCGCTGGTCGTCGTCGAGCTCCCAGTCGAACCAGCTGATCTCGTTGTCCTGGCAGTAGGCGTTGTTGTTGCCGCCCTGGGTGCGGCCCATCTCGTCGCCGCCCAGCAGCATCGGCACGCCCTGCGACAGGAGCAGCGTCGCCAGGAAGTTGCGCTGCTGGCGCCGCCGCAGCTCGGCGATCTCCGGGTCGTCCGTCGGCCCCTCGACGCCGCAGTTCCACGACGCGGTTGTCGTCGGTGCCGTCGCGGTTCTCCTCGAGGTTCGCCTCGTTGTGCTTGTCGTTGTACGAGACGAGGTCCCGCAGCGTGAAGCCGTCGTGGGCGGTGATGAAGTTGATCGAGGCGAACGGCCGCCGGCCGTCGTTCTGGTACAGGTCGCTCGAGCCGGTCAGCCGCGACGCGAACTCGGCCACGCCGTCGCTCTGCCCGCGCCAGAAGTCGCGCATCTCGTCGCGGTACAGGCCGTTCCACTCGGTCCAGAGCACCGGGAAGTTGCCGACCTGGTAGCCGCCGGGGCCGACGTCCCACGGCTCGGCGATCAGCTTCACCTGGCTCAGCACCGGGTCCTGGTGGATCACGTCGAAGAACGCGGAGAGGCGGTTGACCTCCCAGAACTCGCGGGCGAGGGCCGACGCCAGGTCGAAGCGGAAGCCGTCGACGTGCATCTCCAGCACCCAGTAGCGCAGGCTGTCCATGATGAGCCGCAGCACGCTCGGGTGCACCGGGTTCAGCGAGTTGCCCGTGCCGGTGAAGTCCACGTAGTAGCGCGGGTCCTCGGGCGAGCAGCGGTAGTAGCTGAGGTTGTCGATGCCCTTGAACGACAGCATCGGGCCCATGTGGTTGCCCTCGGCGGTGTGGTTGTAGACCACGTCGAGGATCACCTCGATCCCCGCCCGGTGCAGGGCCTTCACCATCCCCTTGAACTCGTGCACCTGCTCGCCGTTGCGCCCCGTGGCGGCGTACATCGCGTGCGGGGCGAGGAACCCGATGGAGCTGTAGCCCCAGTAGTTGGCGAGCCCCAGGTCGACCAGGTGCATCTCGTCGGCGTTGTGGTGCACCGGCAGCAGCTCCACCGCCGTGACCCCGAGGGAGCGCAGGTGCGCGACCGCCTCGTCGGACGCGAGGCCGGCGTACGTGCCGCGCAGGTCCTCCCGCACGCCCGGGTGCCGCTTGCTGAACCCCTTCACGTGGACCTCGTAGATGAGGGTCTCGTTCCAGGGCGTGGCCGGCGGGCGGTCGCCCTCCCAGTCGAAGCCGGTGTCGGTGACGATCCCCTTCGGGATGGCGTCGGCGTCGTCGGTCTCGTCGCGCACGAGGTCGGCGTCGTCGCCGTCCGGCTCGTACGGCAGCACGTTGCCGGACTCCCACAGGATGGGGCCCTCGATCGCCTTCGCGTACGGGTCGATCAGCAGCTTGTGGGGGTTGAAGCGGTGGCCCTGCCCGGGGTCCCACGCGCCGTCGACGCGGAACGCGTAGCGCTGTCCCGGGCGGATCCCCGGCAGGTAGCCGTGCCAGTTGAACGCGGTGCGCTCCGTCAGGTTGACGCGCGTCTCGCGGTCCTCCGCGTCGTAGAGGCACAGCTCGACGCGGCTGGCGTGCTCGCTGAACAGCGAGAAGTTCGTCCCCGTGCCGTCCCAGGTGGCGCCGAGCGGGAACGGCCGCCCCGGCCACACCGTCATCGCACCACCGCCCCGGCCAGCGGCGGGAGCCGCAGCACCCCGCCCCGGAGGCCGACGCCCTCGTGCGTCGCCAGCACCACGGCCCGTCCGTCCACCCGCACCTCCGCCTCGTCGTCTCCGAAGTTGCCGACCATCTCGACGGCCCCCCGGGCGAGGCCGATCCATCCTGCCACGGCGTCGCTGCGCAGACGGGGCGCGTCGCCGGGCAGCTCGCGTCGCAGGGCCAGCAGGCGCCGGTACAGCTCCCGCACCGCGGGGTCGCCCCCGTCGGGGTCGATCACCGACCGCCGCGCCGTCTCCGGGTCCTGGGGGTCGGGGATCTCCTCCTCCGAGAACGCGGTGAACGCGGCGAACTCCCTCCGGCGGCCCTCGCGCGTGGCGTCGGCGATGAACGCGTCGATGTGGTCGGTGAAGAACCCGAAGGGCCGGCGCTCGCCGTGCTCCTCGCCCATGAACAGCATCGGCACGTAGGGGGAGAGGACCGTCCACATCGCGCGCAGCGGCAGGGTCTCGGCCGGCGGCCGGTCGCCGACGGCGCGGTTGCCCACCTGGTCGTGGTTCTGGGAGCTCACCACGAAGCGCCGCGCCGGGATCCCGTCGGCCGGGCCGCCGTGCCGCCGGCGCCGATGGCGGCGAGTAGCGCCCGTCGTAGACGAACGGCCGGGCGCTCGCGTCCGGCCAGCGGCCCGACCCCGCCGAAGTCGGCGTAGTAGCCGTTGACCTCGCCGGTGGTGAGCGCGTGGAGGGCGTGGTGGAAGTCGTCGGCCCACTGGGCGTCGAAGCCCCAGCCACCCGCGTCCACGGGCGTCACGGTGCGCGGGTCGTTCAGGTCGCTCTCGGCGATCAGCACGGGCGTCACGCGGGCCGCGGCGCGCACCCGCTCGCACAGCTCCGCCAGCACGTGGCGGGCGCCCGAGTCGTAGATCGCGTGGACCGCGTCCACCCGGAGGCCGTCGACGTGAAGGTCGCGGACCCACATCTCGGCGTTCTGGACCGCCCACTCGCGCACGCCCCCGCAGTCGGCGTCGTCGAAGTTCACGGCCTTGCCCCAGGGCGTGCCGTAGCGGTCGGTGAGGTAGGGCCCGAACGCCTCGAGCGTCTCCGACCCGGGCCCGATGTGGTTGTAGACGACGTCCAGGATCACCCCGACCCCGGCGGCGTGGGCGGCGTCGACGAACGCGGCGAGGCCCGCGGGGCCGCCGTACACGGGGTGCGCGGCCCACGTGTAGAGCCCGTCGTAGCCCCAGTTGCGGTCGCCGGGGAAGGTGGCCACGGGCATCAGCTCGACGGCGGTGACGCCCAGCTCGCGCAGCGCCGGCAGGCGCTCCGCGGCCGCCGCGAACGTCCCCTCGGGGGTGAACGTGCCGACATGGAGCTCGTAGACGACCAGGTCGTCCGGGTCGAGGCCGCCCCAGCGCGTCGTCGCGTCCACGTCCACGCGCCGGGGTCGACCACCTCCGACGGACCGCGCACGCCCTCCGGCTGGAAGCGGGAGCACGGGTCGGGGAGCGGGTCGCCGCCGTCCAGGACGTAGCGGTAGCGGTCGCCGGGGGCGGCGCTCACCCGTCCCGCGAAGGTGCCGAGCTCCTCGTCGAGCGCCTCCCGGCGCCCGTCCAGCTCCACCTCCACCTGCGACGCGTTCGGCGCCCACACGCGGAACACGCGTCGTGCCGTCACCCTGAGGTGTGACGCCGAGCGGCGCCTCCCATGGCAGGCGGGCCCCGCGCTCACTCATCCGGCGACAGCCAGATCACTCCCAGTGGGGGCAGCATCAGCTCGACGGAGGCGGACTCGCCGCCCCAGGGGCGCTCCTCGGCGTGCACGACGCCGAGGTTTCCCAGATCCGCCCCGCCGTAGACCTCCGCGTCGGTGTTCATGACCTCGCGCCAGCGGCCGGCGTGGGGCATCGGCAGCCGGTACGACGGGCGCGGCACCGGCGACAGGTTCGCCGCCGCCACCAGGGCCTTGCCCTGGGCGGAGAACCGGGCGAAGGCCACGACGTTCGCGTCGCGGTCGTCGACCACCAGCCAGCGGAAGCCGGCCGGCTCGGCGTCGAGCTCCCACAGCTGGCGGGTGGTCGCGGTACACGTGGTTCAGGTCGCGCACCAGGCGCTGGACGCCCCCGTGACGCGGGCTGTCGGCCAGGTGCCAGTCGAGGGAGCGCACGTGGCTCCACTCCTGCTCCTGGGCCAGCTCGCCGCCCATGAACAGCAGCTTCTTGCCGGGGTGCGCCCACATGTAGCCGTAGAGCGACCGCAGGTTGGCGTGCTTCTGCCAGTCGTCGCCCGGCATCTTGGACGAGGAGCGAGCCCTTGCCGTGCACCACCTCGTCGTGGGACAGCGGCAGCACGAACTGCTCCGTGAACGCGTAGACGAGGCCGAAGGTGAGCTCGTCGTGGTGGTAGCGCCGGTGGATCGGGTCCTTCGAGAAGTACTCGAGGGTGTCGTGCATCCAGCCCATGTTCCACTTGCAGGTCGAAGCCCAGGCCGCCGGCGTCGGTGGGCCGCGAGACGGCCGGCCACGCGGTCGACTCCTCGGCGGCGTCGATGCATCCCGGGCTCGGCGCCGTGGGTGACCTCGTTCAGCTCGCGCAGGAAGCTGATCGCCTCGAAGTCCTCGCGGCCGCCGTACTCGTTGGGCAGCCACTCGCCCGCCGCGCGCGAGTAGTCGCGGTAGAGCATCGACGCGACGGCGTCCACGCGGAGGCCGTCGACGTGGTACTCGTCGAGCCAGTAGAGCGCGCTGGCCATGAGGAAGTTGCGCACCTCGTTGCGGCCGAAGTTGAAGATCAGCGTGCCCCAGTCGGGGTGCGCGCCGCGGCGGGGGTCGGCGTGCTCGTACAGCGCCGTGCCGTCGAACTGGGCCAGCGCGAACTCGTCGCGCGGGAAGTGCGCGGGCACCCAGTCCAGGATCACGCCGACGCCGCGCTCGTGGATCCGGTCGATCATCTCCTGCAGGTCGTCCGGCGTGCCGAGGCGTCGGCGTCGGCGCGAAGTACGAGGTCACCTGGTAGCCCCATGAGCCCGTGAACGGGTGCGCCATCACCGGCAGCAGCTCGACGTGGGTGAAGCCCATGTCGCGGGCGTAGTCGCCCAGCTCGTCGCCGAGCTCGCGGTAGGTGAGCGAGCGGTTGCCCTCCGCGGGGTTCCAGCGCCACGAGCCGAGGTGGACCTCGTAGATGGACACCGGCTCCGCGTGCGGCCGCGCGCCGGCGCGCGCCTCGATCCACGCCCCGTCGCGCCAGGGGTGTTGCGACTCGAAGACGGTGGAGGCGGTGCGGGGCGGCATCTCGGCGGCCGTCGCCATCGGGTCGGCCTTGAGGCGCAGCCCGCCGTCGGCGCCGCGGATCTCGTACTTGTAGTGGGCGCCGGCCCCGACGCCCGGCACGAACAGCTCCCAGATCCCCGACGCGCCCAGCGAGCGCATCGGATGCACGCGGCCGTCCCACGCGTTCCAATCGCCCACGACGCTCACGGACCGCGCCGACGGCGCCCACACCGCGAACGCCGTCCCCTGCGCGCCGTCCACCGTCTTCAGGTGCGCGCCGAGCCGCTCCCACAGCTCGTGGTGGCGGCCCTCGCCCAACGAGGTGCAGGTCCAGCTCGCCGAGCGTGGGGAGGAACGTGTACGGGTCGCGCGTCCGGTTGACGCGGCCCTGGTGGGCCACCTCCACCTCGTAGCGCGGCACCTCCGTGGCGCCCGGGATCATCGCCTCCCACAGTCCTGACGCGCGGTGCGGCAGGTCCAGGGGCTCGCCCCCGTCCACGATCACCTTCACCGACTCGGCCTCCGGCCACCAGACGCGCACCACGACGCCGTCGGCGGTCGGGTGCGCGCCGAGGATCCGGTGGGGCTCGTGGTGGTCGCGGGCGGCGAGGAGCGCGATGTCGCGCTCGACGCGTGTCTGCGTGCTCATGGCTCCACCCTCAGGACGTGTGCGGTGGTCAGTGCCGGGTCGAGGCGCACGTAGTTCGCGCCGACCGACCAGTGGTAGATGTCCCCGGTGATCATGTCGCGAACGCGGAACGCGAACGGCAGGCCCAGATCGTCGGGGATGAGCGCGATGCCCTCCTGCGCGTGGAACGGGTCGGTGTTGACCACGCACACGATCGCGCCCTCGCCCGTGCCCTTCGCGTAGGCGAGCAGGGCCGGGTTGGCGGTCTCGAGGAAGCGGACGTCGATCCGACCGAGCGGGGGCGACGCGCGGCGGATCTCGTTGAGGCGCCGGATGAGCGGCAGCAGCGGGCCGTCCAGGTGGCGGTCCTTCGCCTCGTACTTCTCGGAGTCCAGGTACTCCTCGCTGCCGTGCTCGACCGGTACGGACTCCAGGTTCTCGTAGCCGGAGTAGACGCCGTAGCTGGGCGACAGGGTCGTCGCCAGGATCAGCCGCGCCTCGAACGCGGGCCGGCCGCCGGTCTGGAGGTACTCGTGGAGGATGTCCGGGGTGTTCACGAAGAAGTTCGGGCGGAAGTAGTCGGCCGCCGGGCCGGCGAGCTCCTCCACGTACTCGCGCAGCTCCCACGCCGAGTTCTTCCAGGTGAAGTAGGTGTACGACTGGCTGAAGCCGGCCTTCGCCAGCGCGTACATCCGCGCCGGGCTGGTGAACGCCTCGGCCAGGAACACGACGTCCGGGTGCTCGTCGCGGACGGTGCGGATGAGCCACTCCCAGAAGCCGATCGGCTTGGTGTGGGGGTTGTCGACGCGGAAGATCCGCACGCCCCGCTCCACCCAGAACACGACGGCCGCGCGCAGCTCCCCCCAGAGCGCCGGCCAGTCGTCCGACCCGAAGTTGACGTTGTAGATGTCCTGGTAGCGCTTGGGCGGGTTCTCCGCGTACTTCAGCGTGCCGTCGGGGCGGCGGTGGAACCACTCGGGGTGCTCCGCCAGCCACGGGTGGTCGGGGGAGCACTGGATCGCGAAGTCGAGCGCGATCTCGACGCCGTAGTCGGCGGCCGTCCGCACGAGCGCCTCGAGGTCCTCGAGCGTCCCGATCGCCGGCTCCACCGCGGTGTGGCCGCCGAGCTCGCTCCCGATCGCCCAGGGGCTCCCCGGCTCGCCCGGCTGCGCGACGGGCGCGTTGTTCCGCCCCTTGCGGTGGGTATGGCCGATGGGGTGAATCGGGGGGAGGTAGACGACGTCGAAGCCCAGGTGGGCCAGGCCCGGGATCGCCTCGGCCACGCCCGTCAGGCCGCCCCAGGAGCGGGGGAACAGCTCGTACCAGGCGCCGACGCGCGCGCGCTCCCGGTCCACGTCCACCCGGAGGATCTCGGAGCGGGTCCGCTCCGGCCGGCCGCCGGCGCCGTCGAGCGCCGCCATCGTGTCGGCCGACAGCGCCGGCGCCGCCCGGTTGACCGCCGTGCCCTCGCCGCGCAGCGCCGTCGCCGCGCCCTTCACCGCGGTCCGGCCCGAACCCTTCAGGCGGGACGCCGCCGCCTCGTGCAGCGCGGCGCCCTCCAGCATCTCGCTGTCCAGGTCCTCCTGGCCGGCGGCGAGCTTGCGCTCCACCTCGGAGCGCCACGACGCGACCTGGTCGACCCACACCTCCACCTGGAACTCGTGGAGGCCCAGCGAGGCGGTGGTGAAGCGCCCGCGCCAGCGGTCCGCCGTGAGCTGCGTCATCGGCTCCTCGACGAACGCCTCCTCGCCCGGCGGGCGGTGGCGCACGACGGCGCGCAGCTGCTCGTGGCCGTCGCGCACGATGTCGCACTCGACGACGACGTCGTCGCCCAGCGAGCGCTTCACGGGCCAGCGTCCACCCTCGACGGCCGGGAGGACGTCGTGGATCTGGATCCGCGAGGGCTGCGTGCGGGGCGTGGTGGCGGGCACGGGCGACACTCAGCGTAGCCTTTCCCGATGCCGCCGACGCCGACACCGGACGACCCGACGGCGGCACGTCGCGCCGGCGTGCTCCTGCACGTCACCTCGCTGCCCGGCGGGCGCCTGGGTCCCGAGGCCCTCCGGTTCATCGACTGGCTCGCCGAGGCGGGGCAGTCGTGGTGGCAGATCCTCCCGCTCACGCCGCCCGACCGGCACGGCTCGCCGTACAAGAGCCCGTCGGCCTTCGCGGGCTGGCCGGGGCTGCTGGCGACGCCCAGGGCGCGCGTCACCGCCCGCGACGCGGCGGACTTCCGGGAGCGCAACGCGGCCTGGATCGAGGGCTGGATCCGGTTCGCCGGCGCGGGCGCGCTGGAGGACCAGGTCCGCTTCGACCGCGAGTGGGGCGCCCTGCGGGCGTACGCCGCCGAACGCGGCGTGCGGATCATGGGCGACCTGCCGTTCTACGTCGCTCCCCGCGGCGCCGACGTCCGCGCCCATCCGCACCTCTTCCGCGACGACGTCGTCGCCGGCGTCCCGCCGGACGCGTTCAGTGCCTCGGGCCAGCTCTGGGGCAATCCGACGTACGACTGGCGGGCCATGCGCGAGGAGGGACATGCGTGGTGGGTCGCCCGCCTCGGCCGGGCCCGCGACCTGCACGACGCCGTCCGGATCGACCACTTCCGCGCGTTCGTGTCGTTCTGGGGCGTCCCCCGGGGCGACCGCACGGCGCGCAACGGCCGCTGGCTGCGCGGCCCGGGCGGCGCCCCCGTCGAGGCCGCCCTCCGCGAGCTCGGTCCGCTGTCCCTGGTGGCGGAGGACCTGGGCGTCATCACGGAGCCCGTCCACCGCCTGATCGCCGGCCTCGGGCTCCCCGGGATGCGCGTCGTCCAGTTCGCCGTCCCCGGCGGGCCCTCCAACCCGCACCTGCCCGAGAACCACCCCGCGCGCTCCGTCGCCTACGCCGGCACCCACGACAACGACACCGCCGTGGGCTGGTGGGAGTCCGTGGACGACGCCACCCGGGCCGCGATGACCGCCGCCGCGGCCCGCCGGGGCGTGGAGGGCGAGCCGCCCCACCGGATGCTGATGCGCATGACGCTCGGCTCGCCCGCCGGCCTGGCGATCGTGACCGCCCAGGACGTCCTGGGCCTCGGCGCCGCCGCCCGCATGAACCGCCCGGGGCGGGCGGGCGGCAACTGGGCGTGGCGCCTGCGGCGGGGGCAGCTCACCGCCGATCACGCGGCCTGGCTGCGCGAGCAGACCGAGGCGGCGGGCCGGCTCCCCTAGGCCACCCGGTCGGCGAGGGCGGAGAGGACGTCGCCCGTGTCCCAGGGGCGGCCGGACCAGGCCAGGGCGGGCTCGGCGCGGGCGTCGAGCACGAACAGCTCCACGGCGTGGCGGTTCACCAGCGATCCCCCGTAGCCCACGCGGAGGGCGAAGTGGCGCCGGATCGCCTCGTGGTCCGCCTCGGCGCGGAACAGGCGGACCCGGGGCCCGAACCGGCAGGCCGCGCGCCTCCCCGTAGCGGCGCAGCCGGGGCGGCAGGTCGTACGCCGGGTCGTAGGTGAGCGCGGCGACGTTCACGCGCTCCAGCAGTCCGGCCGTCTCCAACCCACCCTGCAGCTCGGCCAGGCGCGCGATCGTGAGCGAGCACTTCTCCGGGTTCTCGCAGCGCGTGTAGAAGAACGCGAGGACGCTCGGGCGGCCGCGGAAGGCGGCGCCGAACGTCGTCCGCGCCCCGTCCTGGTCCTCGAGCGCCGCGTCGCCGATGCGGGAGCCGGCCGGCGGCGCCACGGCCTCCCCGGGCGGCGCGTGGTGGCCGCAGCACCCATGCCCGGCCGGCAGCGCCGCGATGACGTCGTCGAGCGCCGCGCGCACATCCGCGCCCCACGTGGGCGCGTGCGTCACGCGCAGCGCCTCCAGGTCCGGGCGCACCGGCGCCGCGCGCGGGCCGAGCCACGCGAGCGCGCCCACCAGCTCGGCCACGACGGTGGTCGCGTGCGCGGCGGGCCACTCCGGCCGGATGCCGTCGAAGCTCACCGGCCGGTCCCCCGAGGGCAGGCGCCGCAGCGCCGTCACGAGCGCCGCCGCGGCCGCCTCGCCCGGGTCGGCCATCCCACGCACGGCCCGCGCCGCCGCCGCCAGCAGCTGCGCATCCTGCTCGCGCTCCAGGTCCGCCAGGACGACCGGCTCGGCCGCCGGCGGGCACCCGGCGTCGCCGAAGGCCGCCATCACCCATGCCCGGATCCGGCCCGCGGCCGCCGACCCGCGCCCCTCGTAGACCGGGGCGTCCTCGCGCAGCAGCGGGAGGAGCTCGCCCGTCGGCGCCCGGTCCGCCCGCACGTCGGCGACCAGCGCCGCGACGTCCTCCTCCGTCACCCCGGCTCCGTCGACCCGCATGAAGTGCTTCGCCGACGTGCGGAGCTGGCGGGCCGACGCCGGGGCGGCCTTCGGGGGCGCGGGCGCCTCGGCCAGGGCGCGCACCTTCTCGCCGGTCGACGCGTCCACGTCGCCGGGGCCGTGCGCGAGCGCCGTGATCACGGTCGCCCGGACGCGGTCGTCGTCGTCGTCGTCCTGCACCACGTCGCGCGCGAGCGCCGCGAACTCGTCGGGCGCCAGGCCCTGCAGCGCGACGGCGGCGGTCGCGCGGGCGGTGGCGTCCTCGCCCCGGTCGGCGGCGATGCGGGCGAACATGTCCTTCGAGGAGCCGTCCGCCCCCAGCAGCCGCAGGGCCTGGTTGCGCACCGCCTTCTGCCGCGCGTTCGCCGCCAGGTCCCGGAGCAGGTCGTACTGCTCCGCGTGGACGTCGTAGCCGACCATCCGCAGGGCCTTCGCCGCCGGGACGAGCGCACGCTTCGGGTCGCGCAGCCCGTCGGTGAGCAGCCGCTGCGCGTACTCGTCGCCCTCGAGGGCCAGGATGTCGAGCGCCCGGGCGCGCAGGGCGCGGTCCTCGTCCGTGGCGACGCCGCGCAGCGCCTCCGTCCAGGCTGCGGCCCACGGGCCGAACTCCGCCGCCGCGAAGGCGTTCTCCTGGAGCGCGGCGAGCGCCGCCAGACGCACCGCCGGGTCCTCCCCCGGGTCGCGGAGGATCTCCAGCAGCCCGTCCATCAGCTCCGGCCGCCCCGTCGCCCCGGGGCTGGCCGCCACGATCGCGGCGACCCGCTCGTCCGCCGGCCGCGACCGGTCCCCGATGGACTCCACCGCCCCCGCAGCGGGGAGGGCGGCCTGCGCGCGCGGCCGCGCCCCGCAGCTCCGCCGCGTACTCCTCGCGATAGCGGTCGATGTCTGGCACGGCCGGTCCCTCCCCGCTCACGCCTCGTACGGGACGTCGTCGTAGTCGAACCCGTGCCGCCGCGCCGGATCCGCGTGACCCTGGAAGTCGATCATGTCCCCGATCGTCGGCACCGTCGACGGCGCCGATGCGGCGGGCGAGGACGGGAACGGCTTGCGCGGCGCCGTCGGCGGGCGGATGCCGCCCGTGACGCCGTTCCACGGCCACATCGTGTCCTTCGCGTTGTGACCGATCCGCGTCGATCCGGCCTGTCCGGAGGCGCCGCGGTAGCGGTAGGTCGGCGTCGCGGACGCGTCCCACCGGTCCTGGAACCACTGCCACTTCGCCCACAGGCGGTCCACGTTGCAGTGGAGCAGGAAGAACAGCGGGTCACGGGCCGCCGACGGGATGCGGCTGATGACCCCCTCGAAGCTGGTGTGCGCCCGCCCGTGCGGCTCGATCTCGAAGACGGGGCGGAGCTGGGTGTACGGCGAGGTCGAGCCGGTGGTGACCGTCTCGAGCGACACCGGCCCGAAGCCCGGGTCGGTCGCGAGGCTCGTCGCCGTGTCGAACTGCGGCGTGCGGGGGATCCCCGCCTGGTTGTCCGTCCGCCACGCCACCAGCGGGTTGGTCGGCGCGACCACGGCGACCGTGGGCCCGGGCCCGCCGATGAACGCGGGCGTGAAGAGCTTGGGGCTGGGCCGGTCGAACCGCCAGTAGGGAAGCGTCACGGACGGGTCGAGCACCTGCAGCTCGCGCTCCAGGTCCAGGATGAAGGCGCGGTGCCACGGCCAGAAGCCGTCCCGCCCGTGCGCCTCCTCCTGCGCCACCAGCGTGTGGGAGTCGCGGAACTGCCGGAAGATCCCGAGGCCCGCGTCGTTGAGCCGCGCGAGCGCGGAGAGGAAGCGGTTGCGCTCCGCCGTCGTCAGCGCCTCGGCGTCCTTGCGGATCCGCACCATCGTCGGGATCTCGGCGAGCACCGTCGTCGTGCGTGCCGAGGCGCACCTGGAGCACCGCGTCGCCGTCCGCCGTGCTGGCCGACCCGAACCGCCCGGACAGGAGGAACGGCGACGGCGTTCCGTTCGTCGCCAGCTCCAGCGTCAGCGTCGTCGCCGGCGTGGCGGCCGGGGTCGTCCGGAACCAGTGCCGGCCCTTCGAGCCCGGACGGGTGCGCAGCCGCACCCGGATCGGCGCCGTGGCGCCGTCGGGGTCCGTCACGCGGAGGGTCGCCGCCGTCGGCGCCCACGTGAGGTACCGGGCCGTCGCGGCGGTCCTCCCACCGAGCGCCAGCTCCACCCGCGGCGCCACCGGCAATCCCTCCGGTTCGAAAACGTACGCCTGTCGAGCCTACGACCACCCCGCCGGCCCGTCCAGACGCCCGCGTCGGACCCCCGGTCAGCGCCTCCAGGAGCGGACGGCGCCGATCCAGGCGCGGGGGAGATCCCGGCGGCCGCGGCGGATCACGGCGTCGAGCTCCTCGCCCAGGAAGTCCCCCGAGACGGCGGCGCCGTGGCCGGGTAGGAGGTGCTCCGGCGACCGGCCCGTCAGCGCCGTCGGCGGGCCGATGCGGGCGAAGGGGTGCAGGCCCACGCGGTCGCCCGGCGCGAGGAAGTACGGGGCCGTGCCGACCGACTCGCCGACCAGCAGGGCGCGGCGCTCCGGCAGCCAGAACGCCACCTCCCGCCACCAGCGCCGGTCGTGGAGCACGATCGTGTCGGCCGCGAGGCCGGGGACGCCACCCAGCGGGACGGGGTACAGCGGCACGCCGTGGCGCTCGGCGAGGAGGGCGCAGTCGCGCGGGTGTCGGTCCACGAGCTGGACGACGCCCCGGACCGTCCCGAGCCCCGCGAGGGCGTCCGCCAGTCCGTCGCCGTCCACCGGGTCGAACAGCCACACACCGCCGTCCGCGTCGCGCACGGCGTGCGAGCCGCGCTGCATGAACGCCGGCTCGGCGGCCACCCAGCTCAGGCACCAGCCGTCGGCGGATGTCAGGTCGATGTGCACCGCCCTCGGTTACCCTCCCGTCTCGTGGACCACGCCATCGAGGCCGCAGGCCTCACGAGGATGTATGGGCGGGCGGTCGGCGTCGAGGGCATCGACCTGACCGTCGGGCGCGGCGAGTGCTTCGGGTTCCTTGGCCCGAACGGCGCGGGCAAGACGACGTTCATCCGTCTCGCGCTGGGCCTGATCCGGCCCACCTCCGGCCGGGTGGCGGTGATGGGCCACGACGTCGGCCGCGACCGCATGGGCGCCCTGGCCGAGGTCGGCTACCTGCCCGGTGAGCTCGGGCTGTACCCGTCGCTCGCGGGGGGCCGCGTGCTCGACGCCCTCGGCCGCCTCCACCCGCGGCCGCCGATGTTGCGCGACGAGCTGCTGCGCGTGCTGGAGCTGCCCGAGTCCGACCTCCGCAAGCGCATCCGGGAGTACTCGCGGGGGATGAAGCAGAAGCTGGGGCTGGTCGCCGCGCTCCAGCACGACCCCCCGCTCGTGATCCTGGACGAGCCGACCGGCGGCCTCGACCCCGTGATCCAGGGGCGGCTGCTCGACTGGCTCGCCGGGCGGGCGCGGGCGGGGCGCACCGTCTTCTTCTCCAGCCACGTGCTGTCCGAGGTGGAGGAGCTCTGCGACCGCGTCGCGATGGTCCGGAACGGCCGCCTGCTGCTCGCCGGCCCCGTGGACGAGCTCCGCCGGGGGCGCAGCCGGCGCGTGGAGGTGCGCTTCGCCGAGCCGGTGGACCCATCCCGCTACGCCGTCGAGGGCGTCGGCGACGTGGAGGTCGACGGGCTGCGCCACCGCTTCACGGTGTCCGGGGAGGCGCGTGCGCTCCTGGGCGCGCTCGCCACCCTGCCGGTGGACGACGTGGCGATCGCGCCGCCGAGCCTGGAGGAGTCCTTCCGCCACCTCTACGGGGAGGCGGAGGCCGCGTGAGGGTGGTGTACGGCCTGGCGCTGGAGCGCGCGCGGGTGCGGATCCTGCTGCTCGCGCTGGGCTTCGGGCTGTTCGAGTTCGTGGTCGGGCTCTCGTACGCGTCGGTCGACCAGAACGCCATCCGCCAGGTGGTCGACGCCCTGCCCCCGGCGCTCCGCGCCCTGGCGGGGAGCGCGGACATCGCCACCCCCACCGGCTACGCCGGCTCCGGCTACCTGCACCCGGTGGCGCTCGCCGTCCAGGCGGCCGTCGCGATCTCCATGGCCGCGGCGCCCGCCCGCGAGGCCGAGGACGGCACCGCCGAGCTGGTGCTCTCCCGCCCGCTGCCGCCGCACCGGTGGCTCGCCGCCCACGCGCTGGCGATGGGCACCGGCCTGGTGGTCGTCGTGGCGGGCGGCTACCTCGGCGGCCTCGCCGCCGCCCTCACCGTCGACGATCTGGCGCCGGTCGACCCCGGCCCGCTCGCGCTGGCCCTCCTCGCGGGGTTCGCCTGCTTCCTGGCCGTGGGGGGCGTGACCCTGCTGGTCGCCTCGCTCGTGCGCACCGGCGGGCGCGCGGTGGGCTGGGCCACCGGCTTCCTGCTCGTCTCGTACGCGGTCGACTACCTCAGCCAGGTGTGGTCGATCGCCGAGCCGCTCGGGCCGCTGTCGATCTTCCACCACCTCGACCCTCCCGCCGTGCTCGGCGCCGGGTCGCTCGGGGGCGGGGACGTGCTGGTGCTGCTCGGGCTGGCGGCGGTGACCGTCGCCGTGGCGCTGGTGCTGGTCGACCGCCGCGACCTGACGCCCTGACCGGGCTCAGCCGCCCCCGAACTCCGGGTTGTCCTGGAGCTGCATGGTCAGCCGCTCCAGCGCCGTCGTGACCGTGTCGTCCGGGACCGGCCCAGTCGCCCGGATGTAGATCGCGTTCGGCCCCACCGACCGGGCCAGCCGCTGCTCGGCCGGGTCGTCGCGCCGCGCGCCGCGCGCCGCCCGCGCCTCGGGAGGCGTCCACGCGCTCCCGCCGTCCGAGATGAGCCGCTGCGCCAGGTCGGCGCCCACCTGCGTCGCCACCAGGTGGGAGTCCCACACCGTCGCGACGGCCGTCAGCGTCTGGCCGTCCGGGCCGGTCCACGTCCGCACCGCGGCCGCCTGCGGGTCGCGCGACGCGATGATGGACGCCAGGTCCGGGTCGGCCACGCCGGTGAACGCCTCGGCCAGGGCGGCGGCGTCGGCGGGTTGCGCGTCCGGCCCGCGGAGCGCCCCGGGGCTGGGCAGGACGGTCAGCAGCTTCACCGGGTCGGCCTGGTCGCCGCCCGGATCCGTGGGGCCCAGCGGGCCGCAGCCGGCCAGGACGCCCGCGACCAGGGCGAGGACGACGGCGAGGCGGACGCGGAGCACGTCTCCGAGGGTAACGGCGGACGGCGTGTCATCCCGGGTGTTAACCGACTGTCAATCGCCCCGGCGGGCCCTCCGGCCGGACTCTTCTATACTCGGCATACCGCTCCACATAAGGGATCCGGGGCGGTACCGAAGGAGGAATTGATGAACCTCGCCTCATACAAGGCGGGCAACAACATCAAGACGTTCCTGCTGATCGCGGCGCTCACCGCGCTGCTCCTGCTGATCGGTTTCCTGATCGGCGGTGCCAGCGGGATCATCGTGTTCGCCATCATCGCGGTGGTCTTCAACTTCGCGATGTACTGGTTCAGCGGCAAGATCGCGCTGAAGATGAGCAAGGCGGTGGAGGTCAGCGAGGCCGAGGAGCCCGAGCTGCACCGCATGATCGCCACGCTCGCGACGCGCGCAGGCGTGCCGAAGCCCGCCGTCTACGTCACGCCCGCCGAGCAGCCGAACGCGTTCGCGACGGGCCGCAACCCCAAGCACGCAGCCATCGCGGTCACCGCGGGCATCCAGCGCGCGCTGGCGGCCCGCGAGCTCGAGGGCGTGCTCGCCCACGAGATGGCGCACATCAAGAACCGGGACATCCTCATCGCGAGCATCGCCGCGATGGTGGCCGGCGCCATCGCCGCGATCGCGAACTTCCTCCAGTTCTCGCTGTTCTTCGGTGGCGACGACAACGACAGCCCGCTCGGCATCATCGGGACGATCGCGACGATCATCCTGGCGCCGCTGGCGGCGACGATCATCCAGCTCGCCGTCTCGCGCCAGCGCGAGTTCGTGGCCGACGCGACCGGCGCCGAGCTGGTCGGCGACCCGCTGCCGCTGGCCGACGCCCTCGAGACGCTGCACCGCGGCGCGCAGACGATCCCGATGAAGGTCAACCCCGCATCGGAGCCGCTCTACATCGTCAACCCGCTGGCGGCCAACGCGCGCGGCAAGGGCGGCTTCTCCAAGCTGTTCTCCACCCACCCGCCCATGGAGGAGCGCGTCGCGCGCCTCCGCGCGATGGCGGGCGCGGGCAGCAGCATGCGGATCATGAGCTTCTGATGTCGGTCCGCGAGGAGATCCGGCGGCTCATCAACACCGAGTCGGCGCAGCACAAGCGGCTCATCGAGTACGTGGTACGCCAGCTCAACACCGGCCGCAGCCTGAGGGAGGTGCTGGACGACCCCTACGTCGTGAACCGCAGCACCACCATCGACCGGCGCGCGCTGCTGGAGGAGCCCGCAGGTGGTCGACGCCGCCGGCGAGACCTCGCTGGCGACGATGCGGCGCGAGCTGGAGGCGGCGCTCGGCGCGTAGGGGCTGCGGACCCCCTGAGCCGGGCGCCGGAACGGCGCTACAATCGGCTCTGTACCGGGGGTCCGATCGCCGTCGGACGTTGCGGCGGGGCGGGGCACGAAGGCCCCGCCCCGCCCCGTCCGCGGAACCGTGAGGCGCGTCTGTGCGCGAGTTCTTCGTTCAGAACGAGACCATCATCCTGTTCGCGCAGGGGCTGGTCTTCTTCTCGCTCGGCTTCGCCGTGTGGCTGCAGCGGCGCCGCGCCACGCGGCTGACGCTCACCTCGTCGCTCATCTGGCTCGCGGCCTTCGCGTTCGTCGAGGCGCTCGCCGTGTGGGGCTACGTCTTCGTCCCCATCCAGGAGACGTTCCTCGACCCGGGGGTCATCGACGGGCTGGAGGTCCTGCGGGCCGTCGTCCAGGTGGCCGCCTTCCTGTTCCTCGTCCAGTTCGGGCTGCGCCTCGTGACGCTGCCGCCGGTGTGGCGCCGCAGCCTCACCGGGTTGTCGATCCTCGCCGCCGGGATCATCTTCGGCGTGCTCGCCCTGGCCGCCCCGAAGCAGGGGTGGACCGCGGCCGAGTGGGAGTCGGCCGTCGTCGCCGTCTCCCGGTATGCGCTGCTCCTGCCGGGCGCGGCCCTCGCCGCCGTCGGCCTGTGGCGCCAGCGCGCCGAGCTGGGCGACGCGGGCATGACCGCCATCAAGCCCTACGCCGGCGCGGCGGCGGCGGTGCTCGCCCTCTACGCGCTCGTCGGCGGCCTGATCGTGGCGCCCGGGCCGATCACGCCCGGGGGCATCGGCGACGCCGACGGCTGGTTCGACCTGACCGGCCTCCCCCTCGAGGTGGTCCGCGGGCTGGCCGGCCTGGTGCTGTGCGTGCTGGCGGTGAAGCTGCTCGAGATCTTCGACGTGGAGGCCAAGCAGCAGCTCGAGGCGCTCGACCGCGCGCGTGCGATCGCGGAGGAGCGCGCCCGCTTCCGCCGCGACCTCCACGACGGGACCATCCAGTCGATCTACGCCGCCGGCCTCCACC
Source organism: Miltoncostaeaceae bacterium (assembly GCA_963749475.1). Taxonomy (GTDB): domain Bacteria; phylum Actinomycetota; class Thermoleophilia; order Miltoncostaeales; family Miltoncostaeaceae; genus Miltoncostaea. The sequence goes on along the minus strand of CAVVMP010000006.1, from coordinate 95,507 downwards.
TCGAGGCGATCGCGATCCGCACCGAGGACCCGGCCGTCCGGGCCGAGGTGCGCGAGGTGGTCGGCGACCTGAACGCCGCGACCGACGGCATCCGCGACTACATCCGCGGCGCCCTCGCCCAGCCGCCCGCCACCCCGGAGGTGCTCGCCACCGGCCTCGGGGAGCTGACCCGCCGATTCGCCGACGAGACCGGCCGCCCCGTGCGCTTCGCCGTCGAGGGCGTGTCCTCCAGCGGCCCGCTCCCGGACGAGGCCGGCCAGCACCTGGAGCAGATCCTGCGCGAGGCGCTCTCCAACACGGCCCGCCACGCCGGCAGGTGCAGCGTCCGGGTCAACCTGGTCTTCGGCCCCGACGAGCTGGACCTGGTGGTCGCCGACGACGGTTGCGGCCCGCGTGGCCTCGCCGCCGGCTCGGCGGGCGCGCCGGGGATCCACGAGGGCCTTCGCAACATGCGCGAGCGGGCGCGCCGCCTGGGGGGACGCCTCGAGGTGGCCGAGAACCCGACGGGCGGCACGAGGGTGGTGCTGGCCGTCCCGCTCGACAGCGACGAACCCGATGCACTCCTTCCCGACCCAGAACCTGAGGTGACCCTCCCGTGAGCAGCGCCGCCGCCGTTCCCGCCGACCCGATCCGCGTCCTCATCGTCGACGACCACACGGTCGTCCGCCTGGGGCTCCGCACCCTCCTGAGCCACAGCGCCGGCTTCCGGGTGGTGGGGGAGGCCCAGACCGTCGCCGAGGCGGTGCAGCTCAACGAGCAGACCCGGCCCGACGTGGTGCTGATGGACGTCCGCCTGCCCGACGGCAGCGGCGTCGAGGCATGCCGCCGCATCAAGGCCGACCACCCCGAGGCCCGCGTGGTGATGCTGACGTCGTACTCCGACGAGGAGGCGATCGTGGGCGCGGTGATGGCCGGCGCGAGCGGCTACCTGCTCAAGCAGGCCGACGCCGAGCGCCTGACCCAGTCGATCCGCGACGCCGCCGCCGGGGAGTTCGACGCTCGACCCCCGCGCGGCCGGCGCGCTGCTGACCCAGTTCCGCGAGCTGTCCGCCAAGCAGGCCGAGGCGGAGCTGGCGGGGCTCACCGACCGCGAGCGCCGCATGCTGGCCCTCATCGCCGAGGGCTACACCAACCGGGCCATCGGCGAGGTGCTGCACCTGTCGGAGAAGACGGTGCGCAACCACGTGAGCCAGCTGCTCCGCAAGCTCGGATTCCAGCGCCGCTCGCAGGCCGCCGCGTGGGCCGGCCAGCGCCGCCTGGAGCTGCCGCCCGATTGACGCGATTCCCCCGTTCCCGCGCGGGATCGCAGGAATCCGCGGGACGGGGGAGAAACGAGCGGAGGTCAGACCCCCGCCACGAGGCCCCCCGATGCCCCGAACCGCCCGCGTCCTCGCCCTCGCCAACCAGAAGGGCGGCGTCGCGAAGACCACCACGACGCTCAATCTCGGCGTGGCCCTGAAGGACATGGGCGCGCGCGTGCTCGCGGTCGACCTCGACCCGCAGAGCAACCTGTCCATGAGCCAGGGGATCGACGTCGAGGCGCTCGGCCTGGGGATGTACCACGTGCTCACCGGCTCGGCCGCGATCACGGAGATCATCGAGGCGCGCGAGATCGACATCGCGCCCGCCGGGATCGAGCTGGCCGGCGCCGAGCTGGCGCTGTCGGCCACCATCGGCCGCGAGCGCGCCCTGGAGCGCGCGCTGCGGCCGGTCCGGGAGCTGTACGACTACGTCCTGCTGGACACGCCGCCCTCCCTGGGGCTCCTCACCATCAACGCGATGGTGGCGTCCGAGGGTGTCATCGTGCCCGTGCAGTGCGAATATCTCTCCTTGCGGGGACTCGCCCAGCTCAACCAGACGCTCCAGCAGGTGCGTGAGAACCTGAATCCGACCGTGGACATCGTGGGTATCCTTCCGACGATGTACGACGGCCGGACGGTCCATGGCCGGGAGGCGGTCCAGATGCTCGAGGAGAGCTTCGGCGCCCGGGTGTACCGAACGCGCATCGGGAAGACGATCCGCTTCGCGGAGGCGCCCGTGGAGGGCAAGAGCGTGATCCGCTACGACTCCGGCGGCCAGGCCGCGCGCTGGTACCGCCAGCTCGCGCGGGAGGTCGTCGCCACTCCCGTGGGCATGGCCCCGGGGGGCGCGGGGAAGGCGGCGGCGTGAGCACCCGGGGCGGACGCGCCAGCATGCGCGAGGGGCCGCTGTCCGAGCTCTTCCGCTCCACCGACGCGATGGCGCCCGTCGAGCGCGGCCCCGATTGGGAGTCGGAGCGCCGGCCGGCGTCCGAGGGCCAGAACTACGTCGCGGTGATCCGCGTCGTCGGCGTGGGCGGCGCGGGCTGCAACGCGGTGAACCGGATGATCGAGGCCGGCCTGCGGGGCGTGGAGTTCGTGGCCATCAACACCGACCGCCAGGCGCTCGAGGTGAGCGAGGCGGACGTCCGCATCCCCGTCGGGATGGAGCTCACCCGCGGCCTCGGCACCGGCGGCGACCTGGCGCTGGGCGAGCAGGCGCTGCGCGAGAGCGAGGAGCACGTGCGCCGCACGCTGCGCGGCAGCGACCTGGTGTTCATCGCGGCCGGCGAGGGCGGCGGCACCGGCTCGGGCGCGGCGCCCGCGGTGGCGAAGATCGCGCGCGAGCTGGGCGCGCTGACCGTCGCCGTCGTGACCCGCCCCTTCGGGTTCGAGGGCAACCGCCGCACCCGGATCGCCGAGGAGGGCCTCGCACGGCTCCAGTCGGCGGCGGACACGGTGATCATCATCCCGAACGACCGCCTGATGGCCGTCCTGGACCGCGGCACGAGCATGGTCGACGCGTTCAAGGTGGCCGACGACCTGCTGCGCCAGGGCGTCCAGGGGATCTGCGACATGATCACCCTGCCCGGCCTGATCAACCTGGACTTCGCCGACGTCCGCACGATCATCCGGGGTGCCGGCACCGCGCTCCTCGGGATCGGCTACGCGGGCGGCGGCAACAAGGCCAGCGAGGCCGCACTGGCGGCGATCGCGTCGCCGCTGCTGGAGACGCCGATCGACGGCGCCAAGGGCATCCTGCTGGGCGTGACCGGCGGCCCCGACCTGTCGCTGGTCGACGTCGGCGAGGCGGCGCGCGTCGTCTCGGACGCCGCCGACCCGGACGCGAACATCATCTTCGGCGCCACCATCGACCCCGACCTCGAGGGCCAGGTGTGGGTCACCGTCGTCGCCGCCAACTTCACCGGCGTGCGGGCCGTCCCCGCTCCGCCGCCCGAGCCGGCGAAGAAGCCCGCGTCCACCCGCGAGGCGCCCGCCGCCCCGGCCGGGCCGGCCGCCGGGTCCGAGGGCTCCGGCCCGTCGCTGGTCCGGGCGGAGAAGGTCACCCGCTTCGACCTGCCCTACCCGGCCACCCGCAGCGCGCCGGCGCCCGAGACGGTCCCCGAGCCCGAGACGCCGCGCGTCTTCGACGTCGAATCGGTCGGCACGCCGCCCCGCGACCCGGACGCCACCACGATCATCCGGCGGTCGGATCTCCAGGGCGACGACGACGAGCGCGGCGGCCCCGAGGACGCGGCGTAACGACCGGCCGGCGTGACGCGCCGGTCGGCGTCGTCGCGGCCGGTCACCGGCTGAGCGCGCGGGCGGGCGCCGAGGCCCTCGCGCGGGGGGGAGGCGCCGTTGACGCCGTGTGCGCGGCCGCGTTCGCCGCGGCGGTCGCCGAGAGCCCCCTCACGGGGCCCGGCGCGGGCGGCTTCCTGATGGTGCGCTCACCGCAGGGCGATGTGGCCCTGCTCGACTTCTTCGTCGCCGTCCCAGGCCTCGGCCCGGGCGGCCGGCGCCTGGACCCGGCCGACCTCGACTCCTTCACCGTCCCCTTCGGCGGCGCCGACCAGGTGTTCCACATCGGTCCTGCCTCCGTGGCCGTGCCCGGAATGGTCGCCGGACTGGGGGAGGCCATGCGGCGCTTCGGCCGCCTGTCGATCGCCGACGTGGTGGCGCCCGCCGTGCGGAGCGCGCGCGAGGGCGTCGTGCTGACGCGGGAGGCCGCCTACCTCCACGTGATCCTCGGTGACATGCTCACCGCGAGCCCCGAGGCCGCCGCCGTCTACGCCCCCGGCGGGCGCCTGCTGGGGGAGGGCGAGCGCATCCGCAACGACGACCTGGCCGACGCGCTCGAGACGATCGGCCGGGAGGGCGCGGAGGCGATGCGCACCGGCCCCCTGAGCCGGGCGGTCGTGGACCACCTTCGGGCCCACGGGGGGCTGGTGACCCACGAGGACCTCGCCGCCTACCGGATCGTGGACCGCGCGCCCCTGCGCGTCGCCTACCGGGGCGTCACCCTGCTCACCAACCCGCCGCCGTCGTCCGGCGGGGCGCTCATCGCCCTGGCGCTGCGGGAGATGGAGCAGCAGGCGTCGCCCCGGGACGAGGTGGCGCGCTACCGCGCCGTCACGCGGGCGGGCGTCGCGGCCAACGCCGTCCGCGACGAGCGATTCCACGCCGACCTGGCCGAGGAGGACGTGGTCGAGCGCCTGTGGGCGCGCCGGCCGACGGGCACCACGCACACGAGCGCGGTCGACGCCGACGGCGGCATGGCCAGCCTGTCCAGCTCGAACGGCTCCGGCTCGGGCGTGATGGCGCCCGGGACCGGCATCCTTCTGAACAACATGCTCGGGGAGGAGGACCTCAACCCGGGCGGCTTCGGACAGACCGATCCCGGAGAGCGGATGACCTCGATGATGGCTCCGAGCCTGCTGCTGCGCGACGGGGAGCCCGTCATGGCCCTCGGCTCCGCCGGATCCAACCGGCTGCGCTCGGCGATCCTGCAGACCGTGGTGAACCTGGTGGACGGCGGGATGGCCGTCCCCGCCGCCGTCCGGCACCCGCGGGTCCACCCGGAGGGCGACGGCGTGGACGTGGAGGGCGGCGTGCCCGCCGAGGCGGTCGCCGCGCTGCTGGCCGACGGCCACACGCTGCGCCGCTGGGGGGAGATGAACCTGTTCTTCGGCGGTGTCAGCGCCGCTGGGACCGGGCGCGACGGCCTGGAGGGGGCCGGCGACCCCCGCCGTGGGGGCGCAGCGGTCGCCGTGACCGCCGCCGGGGAGCTGATCGAGCTATGACTCAGCGTCGAGTCGAGGTTGAGGGTACGGCCTACACGCTGGCCCCGCAGGAGGTCCGGACCTCGCTGACCGACGGGCCGACGATGCTGTGGGGCTTCCAGGTCCACGTCCTCGACGGCGACGACCGCCTGGTCGGCATCAAGACCTGCTTCGTGGGCCGCGTGAGCGTCCAGTTCCGGGACAAGGACGCCCCGGACGCCCCGATCGACCGTCTCGCGCCCGTCCTGCACGAGCTGGCGTTCGAGAAGGTCGAGGCCCGCCTTCGCGAGGGCGAGCCGGGGGACGAGATCCTCTTCGCCTAGCCCGTCGTGCCCTCGTCGGCGAGTCCGGCGCGGGCGCGGCCCAGCGCCGTGGCGACGCCTTCGCGTCCGGCCTCCCAGGCGATGAGCCGCGCGAGGGCCTCGCCCAGCTCCCGGCCGGGCGCCGAGACGGGCCGCGCGCCGCGGTTGACCACGCAGAGCGTGCCGAAGAGCGAGCCGTCCGGCAGGCGAACGGGGTGGCCGCTGTAGCTCTCGATGCCGGTCTCCGCGCGGACCGCCAGGTCGGCGTACCCGGACTCCGGGTGCGACAGTCGGCCGTGCGCCGGGGGCGCGGCCCCGGTGAGCATCCGCCGGCAGAACGCCTCCGCCACGGGCATCCGGGCGCCGGGCCGCACGATGTCGGCGCCGCTGGCCGCCACGATCTCGAGCTCCTCCGCGCGGATGCGGGTCAGGAACGCCTGCTCCCAGCCCATCGCGACGCGCAGCTCGTCCAGCGCCTGGCGGCATGCGGCCGCGAAGCCGCCGGTCGCCGCCTCCGCGGGGGCGGTCGCGGGGGCCGCCACGGGCGCGGGGGTGGGCGCCTTCGCCTCGATCGCGCCCGCCGCGACCAGGCGCTCCAGGGCGTTGACCGTCCACGGGGCGAACTGGCGGCCCGCCTGGGCGCGGCACTCCTCCAGGGCCGCGCCCATCGCGAGCGGCGACTTGTAGCTGCGCAGGCTGGTCATGACGTCCCACGCGTCGGCGAGCGCCAGGATCTGGGCGCCGTCGCCCGCCTGCTCGCCGGAGAGGCCGTCCGGGTAGCCGGTGCCGTCCCAGCGCTCGTGGTGGTGGCGGATCCACTCGACCTGCTCGTCGTCGAGGACCTCCGCGGCGATGTTGGCGCCGAGCGGGGCGTGCTGCTTGACCTGCTCGTACTCCTCCGGCGTCAGGCGCCCCGGCTTGAAGAGCACGGCGTCCGGCACACCGATCTTGCCGACGTCGTGCAGGAGGCCCGCCTCGTGGAGCCGCGCCGCCCGCGACACCTGCCACCCCGCCGCCGTCGCGAGCTGCACCGCGACGTGGGCCACCCGCTCGGAGTGCCGGCGGGTGGAGTGGTCCTTCGCGTCCACCGCCCGCGCCAGGGCCCGCAGCCCGGCGAGGCGCACGCACGCGCTCCAGGCGCTCTGCGCGCTCCTGGGCGGAGAGGTCGGTGACCACGTCGGGCGCGTACCGGATCGCGATGTCGCGGCCGTGGGCCTTCGCCCAGTAGAGGGCCCCGTCGGCGAGCTCGAACAGCTCGTTCGCGTCGCGGGCGGCGGCCAGGTCGCAGACCCCCGCCGACACGGTGAGCATCCCGACGGCGTCGATCTCGGCGGAGATCGCCTCCCGCGCGCGCTCCGCGGCGACCAGGGCGCCCGCCGCCTCGGTGCCCCGCAGGATCCAGCCGAACTCCTCGCCGCCGATGCGGGCGACGACGTCCCCGTCGCGGGCCGCCTCCCGCAGGCGGGCCGCCACGTCGACCAGCACCCGGTCGCCGGCCTGGTGCCCGTACGTGTCGTTGACCTGCTTGAAGTGGTCGATGTCCATCAGCACCAGGGCCAGGTCGCGGCCGTCCCGGGTTGCGTCCTCCACCTCGCGGCGCAGGGCCTCGTGGAAGGTGCGGTGGTTGTCGAGGCCGGTCAGCGGGTCGAGCGCCGCGCGCTGCTCCGCGTTGGCCAGGCTGCTGAGGGCCCGGGCGTGCAGGCGGGCGTTCGCGATCGCGAGTGCGGCGAGGCCGCCCAGCGTCCGGGCCGCCGACAGCTCCTGGGCGGACATCCGGCGCGGCTCGCGGAAGCTCAGGAACAGCGTGCCGAGCAGGGCCGGACGTCCGTCCTGGGTCACGGTGCGGTGGTCCAGCCGCACGCCCACGATCGCGCCGGACCCCAGGCGCTCGGCGAGCTTCGGCGGGATGCGGTCGTGGCGCTGGACGTCCTCCACCACCAGCAGAGCGTCCTCCTGCTCCATCAGCAGCCGGCAGATCGGCAGCCGCGCGGCGGCCAGGCCGACCGATCCCTCCAGGAACGCGCGCTCGCGCGGGTCGTCGGCCGTCGTGTGGACCGAGACGATCGAGGTGTCCGCGCCGTCGTGCACGAAGCAGCTCGCGCGGTCGCTCCCCAGGGAGCGGTGGGCGGCGCGCGCCACGGCGCCGAGGGTGGCGTCCATGTCGAGCTGTCCCTCGAGGATCGCCGCGACCGTCTCGAGCACGATCCGGTCGGTGACGTCGCCCGGCGGGACGGGTGCCGGAGTGGGTGCCTGGTGAATCGCCATCACCCTCTGAGATTCGGCACACCCGACGGCCGGATTGACCCGCATGGGTACGATCTCGGGTTGCTACGCCGCCTCGTGGTGGCCGCCGAGCACGCCGGCGACGCCGGACGGGCCGGCGCGCAGGATCTCGGCGGCGCGGCGGGCGCCGCGCGCGCGGTCGTGGGCGGCCTTCGCGCTGACCGCGTCGCCGCGGCGGAAGCTGTCGGCCATCTCGCGCTCGGCGGCCTTCGCGATGCGCTCCAGCTCGGCGATCTTCCGCTCGACGCGCGTGGGCCGGCGGCGGCGCGCGGCCGGTGCCGGAGCGGGCGCGGGAGCCTCGGTGACCCCCGGGAAGAGGATCAGCTGGCCCTGTGTCGAAGAGGGCGAACGCATGTTCGGAGTGTGCCACCCGCAGCGGACGGCATGCCTCCGCGATCGGCGCCCTGACCGCGCGGCTGAACCCCCCGTCAGCCGGCGGCCGCGGGCTTTTCCCGCTCGGAGCGGATGACGGCGTACCCGCTCGTGGTCCGGTAGCCCTCGCCGTCCTCGTCGTGGGCGGCCAGCGCGCGCACCGAACCCGTCCGCACGTCCGCCCACGCCTCCGGGCCCGCGAGCCGCTGCAAGGCCCGCCACACCGGGTGGAACTCCTCGTGCTCGGCGAACCACGCCTCCGGCGACGCGGCCGTGAACGCCAGCTCCAGGCGCGTCACCGTGCCGCCCGGCGCCCCGGCGCCCGCCAGCAGGCCGACGACCCACTCCGGGTCGTCCCAGCGCGGCCGCGGCTCCGGCCGGGGCGGCAGGAGCGACATCAGGACCTCGGCGGCGGCCTGGATCCCGCCGCCCGGCAGCCACGCGCTGAGCGTCACGGCGCCGCCCGGGCGGGCGACCCGCACCATGTCGCGGACGGCGGCCTCCGCGTCGGAGGCGAAGATCACCGCGAAGTTGCTGATCACGGCGTCGAACGCGCCGTCCGGGAACGGCAGCGCGCCGGCGGACGCCACCTGCACCTCCACGCCGGCGCCGGCGGCGTCCGAGCGCTCACGGGCCAGGGCGACCAGCCCCGGCGACGGGTCGACGGCGCTGACCGCGGCGCCGCGCGCGGCGGCGGCGAGGGCGGCGTTGCCGGTGCCGCAGCCCACGTCGAGCACCCGGTCGCCCGCGCGGATCCCCGCCACGTCCACCAGCGCCTCGGCGGCGGGCGCGAGCGCGGCGGCCGTCCGGCCGTAGTCCCCATCGCCCCAGTCGATGTCCACCGGCTGATCGTATGCTGCGCGCATGACTACCAGCGCATCACTCATCGAGCCCGGTGACGCCGGGTGGGACCCGGCCCGCACCGCGTGGAACCTCGCGGTCGAGCAGCGCCCCGCCGCCGTCGCGACACCCGCGTCCGCCGAGGAGGCCGCCGCCGCCGTGCGGGCCGCCGCCGAGCGGGGCCTTCGCGTCGTCGTCCAGAACACCGGCCACGGGGCCGGCCGCGTCGTCGTCGACGAGGGCGCGCTGCTGCTGCGCACCGGCGGCCTCGCGTCGGTCGCGATCGACCCCGATCGCCGCGTCGCCCGCATCGGCGGCGGCGTGCAGATGGGCGATGTCGTGATCGCGGCCGCCGAGCACGGCCTGGCGCCCGCGCCCGGATCGTCGCCCTCGGTCGGCGCGCTGGGCTATCTGCTGGGCGGCGGGCACAGCTGGCTCTCGAGCCGGACCGGGCTCGCCGCGAACGACCTGCTCGCCGTGGACGTCGTGACCGCCGATGGAGAGATCGTCCGGCTGGACGACGAGGTGGACGACGAGGCGATGTGGGCGCTGCGCGGGGGCGGCGGCGGGTGGGCCGCGGTGACGGCCGCCGAGGTCGCCCTGCACCCGGTCGGCGAGCTCGCCGGCGGCAGCCTGATGTTCCCGCTGGAGCGCGCCGGCGAGGTGCTGGAGGCGTGGCGCGACTGGTCGGCCGCGCTGCCCGAGGGCGTGACCACCATCGGCCGGGTGCTGCGCTTCCCGCCGGTGGAGCCCGTCCCGGAGCCGCTGCGCGGCCGCGCGTTCGCCATCGTCGAGGCGGTCGACCTCGACGGCCCGGAGCGCCTGGAGGGCCTGCTCACGGGGCTCCGCGAGCTGGGGCCGGCGATGGACACGATCCGCCCGCTGCGGTCGACCGACCTCCGGGAGGTCCACATGGACCCGCCGGAGCCCGTCCCGGCGGTCGGCGGCGGCCTGCTGATCGGCGCGCTGGAGGCCGACGCCCTGGCGGCGGTCGTCGCCGCCGCCACGGAGGGGCCGGGCGAGGCGCTCATCGGCGCCGAGGTCCGCCGCCTCGGCGGGCCCGTCGCCCGCGCGCGGGCGGAGGGCGTGGTGTGCGCGATCGCGGCCGACGCCGCGGTGTACGCCGTCGGCATCGCCGCGGGACCGGACCTGGCGGCGGCGTCGAAGGCGGGCGTCGACGCGGTGCGGTCGGCGGCGGGGCCGTGGGCGGCCGGGTACGGCCTGCCCAACCTGGCGGCCGAGTCCGACCCCATGGCCTCCATCTTCCCGCCCGACGACCTCGCCCGGCTCACCGCCGTGGCCGACCGCTTCGACCCGGACGGGAGGTTCGTCCGACGGGCCTAGCCCGCGAGCATCGGCGCGGCGGCGAGCGCGTCGGCGCCGGCTGACCGGCTAGGAGCGGCGGAGGTCCCCGGGGGTGAGCGGGTCCGGCCCGGCGCCGGCGTCGCGGACACGCGGGGGGCTCCCGTCGTGCGGCACGTGCACCACCACGTGGCGTGCGCGCGCGGGCAGCTCGAAGCGGAAGGCCCAGTCCTGGGGCGTCCAGCCGGCGACGCGCAGCGACGCGGAGGCCGCGTCCGTGGTGCGCGCGAGCGCCCGGGTGGCCTCCGACAGCGCCGCGGCGCCCACGGGCCCGAGCAGGCCCGCCAGCGCGCCGGCCCCGCCCTCCTCGCTCACCGGCGGGCGAACGGGAGCCCGGCGACCCTGCCGGCCACGCCTCCCGCCTCCACCTCGTCGCCCGGCGCGACCTCGCGCCGGAGGATCGCCAGCCCGATCACCCCCAGGTCGGGGGTCCGCGCCACGCTGGTCACGCGGCCCGCCTCGCGGCCGCCCGCGGTCACCGGGGCGCCCGGCTCGGCCGGGCCCTCCAGCAGCACGCCGCGCAGCGCGCGGTTCGCCTTGCCGCGGAACTGCAGGCGCGCGACCGTCTCCTGGCCCAGGTAGCAGCCCTTGGTGAACGAGACCGCCCGGTCCTCGAGCGCCGCCTCCTGCACCAGGGTGGACGGACCGGTGTCGACGCCCACCCGGGCGACGCCGGCGGCGACGCGCGCCATCTCGAGCGCCTCGGGCGGAGCCTGCTCCCCCGGCAGGGCGGCGCCGGCGGCGGCCGGGTCGTCGACCACCACGCGCACCGTCCCCGGAAGGACCCCCGGGACGGACGGGCCCGCCGGCGCCGGCATCCCGGCCACGGTCAGCGCCCACGCCTCCTCGGGGCCCAGGACCTCGAGGTCCTCGGAGAAGTGGTACCGGTCGAGGGCCGCGGCCACGGCGCCGCCGTCGGCGGGCGCCACCACCAGGGTGAGCGCGTCGTCGCCGTCGCGGTGCACGCCGATCGCCGCCTGGACGTGCCCCTTCGCGTCGAGCAGCAGCGCCTCCGCCGACCCGCCCGGGGCCAGCGAGGCGACGTCGTTGCTCAGCAGGCCGTGGAGGAACGACGCGGCGTCGGGCCCCTCCACCCAGATCAGCGCGACGGGCTCGGCGACCCAGGTGGGCGCGCCGTCCCGCAGCCGCGCGTAGCCGGCCGCGACGTCCGCCGACACCGCCGTGCTCACGGGGTCGAGACCTTCCCGTTGGTGGACGCGCGGCGCGCCGCCAGGCGGGCGTGCGTCATCTCCTTGTCGACCTGCTCCAGCAGCCCGGCCACGAGCTCCAGGCGCGCGGGCTCCGACCGCTCCTCCAGCAGCTCCTGCTTCGGCTCGGGCGGCAGCTCGAAGCGGCTCGCGACGGCGTAGGACCGGGCGACGCCCTCCGGCAGCCCGGGCGGCGCGTCGCCCTCCAGGCCGGCGAGCGACCGGTACCGCCCCATGACCCGGTCCACCAGCTCCTCCGGGGCGTCCGCCGGGTCGTCGGTCAGCGCCTGGACCTGGGCGGAGAAGTAGAGGTGGCCCTCGGTCTCCTCGACCACCCGGACCGGCTCCACGCCGGCCACCACCACGTTCAGGCGGCCGTCCTCGAAGCGCTGGACCAGGGTCTCGAACCGGGCGCTGCAGCCGACGTCCTCGGTGCCCTGCGGGCTGGCCCGGAGGATCACGAAAGGCCGGTCCTCCAGCACGCAGTCGGCGTAGAGCTGCCGGTAGCGCGGCTCGAAGAGGTGGAGCGGCACGCGCTCGCCGGGGAGGAGGACGAGGTCGAGGGGGAAGAGGCCGAGGTCGAGTGGTCCGGTCACCCTCGCGAGTGTAGCCGCGCGGGGGCCGGGCCCGTCCCGCCTCCGGAACGCGGTGATGACGTCCCGGTAGAAGGCGAGCAGGTCGCCGATGTGCCCCTCCACGGTGAAGCGGTGCCGGCGGTCCGCGACGCGGGCGCGCATGGCGTCCAGGTCGATCCGCGCGAGGGTGGCCCCGAGGCCGGCGGGATGCGTCACCACGAAGCCGACGCCCTCGTCCTCCACGAGCCGCCGCAGCGCCCGGTGCGGGCCCGCCGCCACCGGCAGGCCGGACGCCAGGTACTCGAACGCCTTGTTCGGCAGCGCGGTGTCCAGGTGGGCGGCGTTCAGTCCGCTGTTGAAGCCCGCCCAGCCGAGGTCGTAGGCCGGGAGCGCCCGCAGCAGCGCCGCCGGCTCCAGGTGTCCATCACCCGCATCCCGGGCGTGCGGGCCGCCAGCTCCCGGTACGCCGGGGCGTCCCGGTTGGGGAACACGTCGATCGCGACCCCCGACCGCGGCGATGGCCGCGAAGTGGTCGCGCAGGTCGTAGTGGCTGCCGTTGGCCGACAGGCTCCCCTGGTAGACGACGCGCGGCGGGCCCCGGCGACGCCCGCGGGCGCCCGCCGTCCGGGGCCAGGTCGCGCTCCAGCGCGTAGTTCGCGAACAGCAGGACGGGGCGGCCACGTCGTAGCGTGCCTCGAGCTCGGCGAGCATCTGCGAGGGAGACGGCGATCAGGCCGTCGCAGCCCTCGACCGCCGCCGCTCCAGCTCGAGCGGGTCCTCGGGGTCGTCGAAGCCGTCCTCGTAGGGCGTCCGCCGCAGGCTCTGCATGTCGTGGACGTCGTGGACCACGGGCACGTCGCCGCCGACGGCCCCGAGCGCCAGCACCGTCAGCAGGTCGGGCAGGTTGTGGCTGTGGATCAGGTCGGGGCGGAACTCGTCGACGGCGCGGGCGATCGCGTCGCCCGGGTCGCGGCGCGGGCAGGCGCCACCAGCCGTCGAACAGGTCGTCACCCGACCCGTACCACTCGGTGAGGGTCTTGCCCTGGTAGGCGAACCCCAGGGTCACGTCCTCGTCCCGGCCGCGGAGCCCGAGGGCGTACTTCATCGCCCGGATGCACGGCTGGCGGTGCAGGAAGAGGACCCTCACGCGGTGGCGCCACGCCGGTCGCGGATCACGCTTCGCCGGGTTGCCGACGGCGATCGGCGAAGTCGGGCAGGTCCTTCGCCACGACGCTCCCGGCGCCGACGACGCAGCCCTCGCCGATCGTGACGCCGGGGAGGATGCTCGACGCCCATCCCGATCCAGCAGTCGGGGCCGACCGAGACCGGTCGTCGCGGTCCATCCCTGGTCGGGGATCGGCGTGCGCGAGGTCCATCTCGTGGTTGGCCGTGTGGATCATCGTGTAGGGCCCGAAGATCGACCGGTCGCCGACCGATGAGGCCGCCGAAGCCGTTCACGTAGCAGCCGTAGTTGAACGCCGACCCGGTCGCCCATCTCGATCCGGTCGCCGTTCAGCCAGACGATCAGGTCGAGGTAGAAGCACCCCTCGCCGACGCGCTTCGCGTCGCGCGGGGCGAAAGGGGATGACGCTCTTGCTGCGCTCGGTGATCATCATGGGCGGCCTCCGGGATCGGGACCCGCCGGACGTCCTACCCCGACGGCGCGGTTCATCTAGCATCGCAGGCCGTGAGCGCCGACCCGCGATCCGCCCCGCCGCCGTCACGCGGCGCTCCCCAGCGGGCCTCGTGCGGCCGGCGCTCGCGCACGTCGACGCGTACGAACCGGGCCGCCCGCTGGATGAGGTGCGGCGCGAGCTCGGCATCGACTCGGTGATCAAGCTCGCGTCCAACGAGGGGCCGTTCCCGCCCGATGCCGGGGGCGCTCGCGGCGATGGCCGCGGCCGCCGCCGACGTGCGCAGCTACCCCGACCCGGGGTCGTGGGCGCTGCGCGACGCGCTGGCCGGGCGGCTGGGCCTGGAGCCCGAGCAGGTGCTCCCGGGCGCCGGCGTTGACGGGCTCATCAAGCTGATGTCCCTCGCGCTGCTCGACCCGGGCGACGAGGTGGCGATGGCGTGGCCGTCGTTCCTGTCCTGGCGCCTCGGCGCGCAGATCCAGGGCGCGGCGGTCGCCGAGGCGCCGCTGCGCGGGGACGGGGCGTACGACCTCCCCGCCCTGGCGGAGCGCATCGGCCCGCGGACGAAGATCGTCGTGGTCGTGAGCCCCAACAACCCGACGGGCGGGCGCGGTCGGCGCCGACGAGCTGCGCGCGTTCCTCGACGACCTGCCGGGGCACGTGCTGCCGGTGCTGGACGAGGCGTACTTCGAGTACCTCCCCGACGGGTGGCCACGACGGCGCCGCGCTGGTGGCGGACGGGCGTCCGATGGCGGTGATGCGGACGTTCAGCAAGGCCTACGGCCTGGCGGGCCTGCGCGTGGGCTACATGCTCGGCCCCGCCGAGCTGGTCCGGGCGCTCGGGCGCGTCCGGAACGTGTTCGACGTGACCGGTCCGGCGCAGGCCGCCGCGCTCGCCAGCCTGCTGCGACGGCGACGCCCACCTGCCCGAGCGGATCCGCCTGAACGACGCGGAGCGGGCGACGATGGCCGCGGGCCTCCGCGCGATCGGGCTGGAGCCGCTACCCCAGCTCGGCCAACTTCCTGCTGTTCGACCTCGTCACGCCCGAGCGTGCCGCGGCGATGAACGCGGCGCTGCTGCGCGCGGGGTCATCGTGCGGCCGGCGCGGGCGTTCGGGGCGCCGTCGGCGATCCGGGTGACGGTGGGGCTGCCCGGACGAGAACGCGCGCTTCCTGGCGGCCGCCGCCGAGGCGCTCGCCGAGCTGCCCGTGACCACCGACGAGGTCATCGCCGGCGTCCGCGCGGGCGAGCGGCGCGCCGTGGGCCGCGCGATCAGCCTGGTGGAGCGCCTCGGGCCCGAGGGGCGGGAGGTGGCCGCCGCCCTCCACCCGGAGACCGGCCGCGCCTGGCGGGTCGGCGTGACCGGCCCCCCCGGCGTGGGGAAGAGCACGCTGATCTCCGCCCTGGTGCGGCTGCTGCGCGGGCGGGGGAAGCGGGTGGCGGTGGTGAGCGTCGACCCGACGAGCCCGTTCACCCGGGGGGCCGTGCTGGGCGACCGCATCCGCCTGACCGACCACTTCCTGGACGGCGACGTCTTCATCCGGTCGATGGCGAGCCGCGGGCATCAGGGCGGCCTGGCCGAGGCGACCGCCGACGCGGTGCTGGTGCTCGACGCGGCCGGCTACGACGTGGTGCTCGTCGAGACCGTCGGCTCGGGCCAGAACGAGGTGGAGGTGCGCACCCTGGCCGACACCGTCGTGCTGGCGCTCATGCCCGGCAGCGGCGACGGGGTGCAGGCGATCAAGGCCGGGTTGATGGAGATCCCGGACGTCCTGGCCGTCACCAAGGCCGACCGCGAGGGCGCCGAGCGCGATGGTCGCCGAGCTGCGCAACGCCCTCTCCCTGGTGCCCGGCGGCCCGTGGGAGCCGCCGATCGTGCGGGTGACGGCGCTGGAGGAGGGCGGCGTGGACGACCTGTGGGAGCAGGTCGAGACCCACCGCGCGTTCCTCGACGCCGAGGGCCGGCTGGAGGAGCGGCGCCGCGACGGCCTGGCCCGCCAGCTCCGGGCCCTCGCCGCGGAGCGGATCGCCCGGCGCGTGGGCGTGGGCGCCGACGACGACTTCCTCGACGGCCTGATCAGCGAGGTCATCGACCGCCGCCTCGACCCCTCGACCGCGGTCGACCGTGTGCTTGAGCGGGCCGGCCTCGACTAGGCGACCGGCGACGACAGGTCGCCGAGCCGCTCGTTGAACCAGACGGTCAGCGCCCACGGGCCGGCGCCGTCGCGCTCGAAGACCCGGATGTTGCGGTAGACGCCGTCGACGGGCGTCTCGCCGTCGCTACCCTCCACGGCCAGCACGACCTGCACCAGCGCCCGGTCCCCGAGCACCTGGATCCCCGGCCCCTCGACCGCCTCGATCCGGGTGCGGCGGTTGTCGGGCCGAGCGAGGTCGTGGAGGAACCGGTCGCGGGTGACCACCGTGCCGCTCGCGCGGCGGAACCGGAGGTCCTCGTCGAGCAGCCTCGCGAAGAAGGCCACCCCCTCCGCGCCGCGCTGCTCCTCCCGGTGCATCCGGTCGGTGATCTCGCGGAGCCCATCGTCACCTGCGCCCAACCGCTCCTCCTCGCCGGGGTCCCGGCCGATCCTCGTCCCGCCGGGGTCCCCCCGTCCAGTCGGGACGTGCTAGCCGAGCGGCGACTCCGCGTCGTTCGCGAGCAGCAGCGGCAGCACGATCAGCAGCAGCACCAGCAGCAGCACGATCCCGATGACCCACCAGGCGCGCCTGGCGGCCGTCACGGTCTGGCGGCCGCCGTGCGCCTCGCGGTCCTGCGCGGAGGTCGCGGGAGACGTCCACCGCGACCTTCACGATCACCCCCACCACCGCCACGGCGAGGGCGATGAGGATCACCCACGCGGTCATGCCGGGCTGGAGGACGCCACCCGCTCGGCCACCGCGAGGGCCAGCCCCACCCCGAATCCGGTGCCCGCGCCGCCGACCATCCCGGTGCCCGCGATGTTGACGTGGGCCCACGGGACGTCCTCGGTGAACTCCTGCAGGAACTCGGCGGCCAGGATGGCGCCCGCCTGGCGCTTGTTCGAGATGTTCGCGATGTCCGCGACCTTCGAGTCGAGCATCGGCCGGTAGCGCTTGTGGAGGGGCATCGGCCACGCGATGTCGCCGGATGTCTCGGACGCCTCGCGCACCAGCGCCGTCCACTCGTCGTCCGACCCGAACAGGCCCGCGTAGACCTCGCCGAGGGCCACCACGATCGCGCCGGTGAGGGTCGCGAAGTCGACCAGGCGGGTCGCGCCCTGGCGGGCGGCGTAGGTGAGGGCGTCGGCCAGGATCAGCCGGCCCTCGGCGTCGGTGTTCAGGATCTCGATCGTCTTGCCGTTCAGCGCGGTGACGACGTCGCCCGGCTTGATCGCGGTGCCGCTCGGCATGTTCTCCGTCGCGGGCACGACGGCGATCACCTCGACCGGCAGGCCCAGCCGGGCGATCAGGGCGGTCGCCTCGATGACGGCCGCGCCGCCGCCCATGTCCATCTTCATCTCCTCCATGCCGCCGGAGGGCTTGATGGAGATGCCGCCCGTGTCGAACGTGACCGCCTTGCCCACCAGGCCCAGCACCTCGGTCGCGCGGCCCTTCGCGGGCGGCGTGTAGCGCATCACGATCATCCGCGGCGCCTGCGCCGAGCCCTGGGCGACGGCCAGCAGCGCGCCGGTGCCGATCTTCTCCAGGCGCGCGCGGTCGAACGCCGTCACCTTCAGGCCCTGGACGCCGTCCGCCAGGCCGCGCGCGTAGTCGGCGAGCATCGACGGCGTGAGGTGGTTCGACGGCGTGTTGACCAGGTCGCGGGCGGCGTTGACCGCCTCGACGATCCGCTCCGCCCGGGCGAGGTCGGACGACCGCAGCGTCGCCGAGTGGACGGCGAGCCGGTCAGGCGCCCTCCCCCCGTCCGACGACTTGAAGCGGTCGAAGCGGTACACGCCGGTGCCCAGGCCCTCCGCGAAGGCGGACGACCTCGGCGGCGCCGGCGTCGTCCGGCGGCACCAGGGTCACGGTCTTCACCTTGCCGGACCCGGCGGCCTTCGCCGCCGTCGCCCCGGCCTCGCGCCAGTCGTCCGGCGCGCCGTCGCCGATCCCCACCGCGACCGCCCGCCGCGCGGCCAGGGCGCCGCCCGAGTGGAACACCACCGACTGGCCGGCCTTCCCCTCGATCTCCTTCGCCCGCATCGACGCGGCCAGGGCGCCGTTCAGCGCCACGTCCACCTCCACGGCCGGCCCCTGGGGCACGGTCTGGCCGGGGGCCACGACGACGACCAGCAGGTCGCCCTTGGCGGACGCGACGTCGGCCGGCTTTCTCACGGTGCTGCGCATCGCATCCTCCAGCGACTCGTTTCGATCGGGGGAGGATACGCGCGCACGCCGTCCGATCCCCCCGGGCGTGGGATACTCATGGTCGTCATGGACCGCCCCATCCGCATCGTGATCGCCAAGCCCGGCCTCGACGGCCACGACCGCGGCGCGAAGATCATCGCCCGGAGCCTGCGCGACGCGGGGATGGAGATCATCTACACCGGCCTCCACCAGACGCCGGAGCAGATCGCGGCGACGGTGGTGCAGGAGGACGCCGACGCCGTGGGCCTCTCGATCCTCTCCGGCGCGCACATGACCCTGGTGCCCCGGGTCGTGAAGCTGCTCCGCGACGAGGGCGCCGACGACGTGGTGGTGATGGTGGGCGGGACGATCCCCCGCGACGACATCCCCGCCCTGAAGGAGCTGGGCGTCGCCGAGGTGTTCACCCCCGGCGCGCCGATCCAGGGGATGATCGACTTCATCAACCAGGCCGTCCCCGCCGCGCGCGGCCGGTAGCCCTCCCGGCGCCGCCCGGATGCCCGTGGGTCCCCGGGACCCCGATCGGACCAGCGGGTAGGGTTGCGGGAGGACCGGTGAACCGAGCACAGGTTTGGGGGGCTGAATGAAGATCGCGGTCTGCGTGAAGGAGGTTCCGGACGCGGGTCCGAACCGCCGCATCGACCCGGGCACGTTGAGGATGGACCGGTCGGGGGACCGGTCGCTGAACGCGTACGACCTGCACGCCGTGGAGCAGGCGATCCGCCTGAAGGACGCCGCGGGCGACGGCGAGGTCATCCTCGTCTCGATGGGCGCCGGCCGGGCGCTCGAGTCGCTCCGCAAGGGCCTCGCGATGGGCGCCGACCGCGCCCTGCTGGTGTCCGACGACGCCGCCGCCGGCTCCGACCTGGTCGCCACGAGCAAGGTGCTCGCCAAGGCGATCGAGTCCGAGTCGCCCGACCTGGTGCTCTTCGGCCAGCAGGCCACCGACGGCGACGGCGCCGTCCTCTGGGCCGCCGTGGCCGACCGGCTGAAGCTGCCGGTCGTCTCCCAGATCTCCGAGCTCGAGGTCTCCGGCGACAGCGTCACGGCGAAGCGCCAGACCGAGCACGGCTACGACACGATCCGCACCCCGCTGCCGGCGGTGCTGGCGGTGGCCGACTCGCTCAACGAGCCGCGCTACCCGTCGCTCAAGGGCATCATGGGCGCGAAGAAGAAGCCGCAGGACACGAAGGGGCTCGCCGACATCGGCGTGGACGCCTCGGAGGCCGGCGAGGCCGGCTCGCGCACCACCGTCCTGGGCCTCGGCGAGCCGCCGTCGCGCGGCGACACGATCAAGATCGAGGACGAGGGCGACGCCGCCCAGAAGATCCTCGACTTCCTGGTGGAAAGGAAGCTGGTTTGAGCACCCTCGTCTTCCTGGAGCACCACGGCTCCGCCATCCAGAAGGGTGCGCTCGGCGTCCTCTCGAAGGCCGCCTCGCTCGACCCCGACACCGCGGGCGTGCTCGTCGGCTCCGGCGTCCGCGAGCTGGCGGCGCAGGCCGGCCAGTACGGCGCCAAGACCGTCTACGTGGCCGACGACGCCAGCCTCGAGTCGCCCCTGCCGCAGCCGCGGGTCGACGTGATCGCCGCGCTCGTGCGCGACAAGGGCTTCCAGAACGTCCTCTTCGGGGCCTCCGTGCTCGCCGCGGACGTCGCCGGCGGCCTCTCGGCCCGCCTGGACGCCGGCCTCAACTGGGACATGAACGACCTGGAGATGCGCGACGGCGCCCTCGTCGGCAAGCGATCCGCCCTGGGCGACACCGTCCGCGCGGACGTCGGCTGGAGCGCCGAGCCGCGCCTCGGCCTGGTCCGCGCCGGCTCCTTCGAGGCCACCGCCAACGGCGGCGACCCTGCGGTGGAGGACGTGCCGGTCTCGCTCGAGGACTTCTCGACGAAGGCCGAGCTGGTGGAGCACACCCAGGAGGAGTCCACCGGCCCCTCGATCGAGGACGCCGACATCCTGGTCACCGGCGGCCGCGGCCTGGGCGGCCCGGAGGGCTTCGGCCCGCTCGAGGAGCTCGCCGCCGCGCTGGGCGGGGCGGTCGCCTCCACGCGCGCCGTGGTGGACTCGGGCTGGTACCCCTACCCGACGCAGATCGGCCAGACCGGCAAGGTCGTGTCGCCGAAGGTCTACATCGGGTTCGGCGTGTCCGGCGCGATCCAGCACAAGGTGGGCATGCAGACCTCGCAGGTGATCATCGCGATCAACAAGGACGGCAACGCGCCGATCTTCGAGTTCAGCGACCTCGGCGTCGTGGGCGACCTCAACGCGATCGTCCCGCAGCTCACCGCGCTCGTGAAGGAGCGCCGGGGAGGCTGACGACTGGCGGCACGGTCTCGCGCGATCCGGGTCACGAACGGGCCCGGATCGTGCTTGCCCGCCGCGCTATGCTCGACGAGCGGGTCGCCGATCGGCGACCCTTCGTGCGAGGACGAAAGGCAGCAGCATCATGAAGACCGACATCCACCCCGAATACGTCGTCGCGCACGTCCGCTGCACCTGCGGCAACGAGTTCGAGACGCGGTCCACCAAGTCCGAGATCAAGGTGGAGATCTGCAGCAACTGCCACCCGTTCTACACGGGCAAGCAGAAGCTCGTGGACTCCGGCGGCCGGGTGGAGCGCTTCCAGCGGAAGCTCGCCCGCAGCCAGCGCGCCGGCTCGTAGGGACCCGGCGGTCCCGGGCCGCCGCGAGGGCGAGGCCCCAGCCATGAGCGATGCGGCCGCGAGGTCGCTCGTCGAGCAGATCCTGCGCACCCGCGACGAGCTCTCGGAGGCGCTGGCCGACCCGGCCCTGCCCTCCGACCGGGTCCGGTACGCGGACGTGAACAAGCGCTGGTCCGACCTGACCGACGCGTTCGCGCTGGCCGAGCGCTGGCGCGACGCGCAGGGCAGGGCGGACGAGGCGCGGCGAGCTCCTGGCCGAGGACGACGACCCCGACCTGCGGGCCATCCTGGAGGAGGCCGAGGGGGAGCTCGACGACCTGGCGCCGCAGATCCGCGAGGCGATGATCGAGCCCGACCCCGACGACGACCGCGACACGCTCGTCGAGATCCGCGCGGCCGCCGGCGGCGAGGAGGCCGCGCTGTTCGCGCGCGACCTGCTCGACGTCTACACCCGCTACGCCGAGTCGCGGGGCCTCAAGGTCGAGCTCATGTCGTCGGCCGAGGCGGACGCCGGTGGCCTGCGGGAGGCCACCATCGCCGTGAAGGGCCGCGGGGCGTTCGCGGTGTTCAAGCACGAGGCGGGCGTCCATCGGGTCCAGCGCGTCCCCGCCACCGAGAGCCAGGGGCGCATCCACACCTCCACCGCCACCGTGGCGGTGCTGCCGGAGGTCGAGGACGTGGACATCACCATCGACCGCAACGACATCAAGCGCGACGTGTACCGCTCCAGCGGTCCCGGCGGCCAGAGCGTCAACACCACCGACTCCGCCGTGCGCCTCACCCACATCCCCACCGGGATCGTGGTGTCGATGCAGGACGAGAAGAGCCAGCTCCAGAACTACGAGCGCGCCATGCGCGTGCTCCGTGCCCGGCTGTACGAGCGGGCGCGCGCCGAGCGCGAGGCGGAGATGTCGCACGCCCGCAAGTCGAGCATCGGGTCGGGCGACCGCTCCGAGAAGGTGCGGACGTACAACTTCCCCCAGAACCGGGTCACCGACCACCGCGTGGGCGTCACGATCCCGCTGCGCGAGCAGGTGCTGGTGGGCAACCTCGGCAACCTCACCGAGGCCCTGGCCGCGGAGGAGCGGCGGCGCCTGCTGGAGGAGCAGTCCGAGGCGAACGGGGACGGCGCGCCATGAGCCCCGACCCCGCCCTGCTGCGCATCGAGTTCCTCGGGCTCACCGTCCGCCACGACGACGTGGAGATGCCGCGCGAGGACCTCGCCGCCTTCTTCGCCGACGTCAGCGACCGCTACGGGCTCAACCGGTTCGAGTACCACTCCGACGCCGGCGCGACGCTGTCGAGCCACGACGGGTCGGAGTGCGTGCTGCGGCCCGACCCACATCGCGTCGTGCGGGGTCACCGGCCTCGGCTACCTGGAGGGCGTCGAGCGGGTCATCGGCCTGGTGGGCGAGGCCGTCGACCGCTACGGCATCGGCGACATGTGGGTGGAGGACATCACCATCGTCGCGGTGTGGGACGTCGGCGACGAGGAGGCCGCGCGCGCGCTCCTGGTCGAGAACGTCCTCCAGATCGACGACGACCGCCTCGACCTGCTGCAGGCGCGACGACGTGTCGCTGGGGCTGCGCATCTGGCGCCGGCGCGGCGACACGTCGCTGGAGTGCGCCGTCGAGCCGATGCACTCCGAGCCGTCGAAGGTCTACATCCGGCTCGTCGCAGACGTCGTCGGACGACGCTCGCGGACGTCGCGGCCCTGCGCGAGGCCGCCGACGCGGTGCACGAGTTCCTGCTCGGGCCGCTCGCCGCGTTCATGATGGCCCGCGCCCGCCGCTGAGCGGACCGCGCTGACGATCGGCGAGGTCCTGCGGCGCAGCCGGGACTTCCTGGCCGAGCGCGGCTCCGCCTCGCCGCGCCTCGACGCCGAGCTGCTGCTGGCGCACGCCCTCGGGATGGAGCGCCTGCGGCCTCTACACCGACTCGGAGCGGCCGCTGACCCCGGCGGAGCTGGCGCGCGTCCGCGAGCTGATCGGGCGCCGGGGCAGGCGGGAGCCGGTCGCGTACCTCACCGGCGAGCGGGCCTTCCGCCGGCTGCGGCTGCGGGTGGGCCCCGGCGTCCTGGTGCCGCGCCCCGAGACCGAGACGCTGGTGGAGTGGGCGCTCGAGGTGCTCGCCCCCGGCGCGGCCGTCCTCGACTGGGGCACCGGCAGCGGCGCGATCGCGATCGCGCTGGCGACCGAGGGCGAGGGGCTCCGCGTGACGGCGTCGACCGGTCGCCCGAGGCGCTGGAGGTGGCGCGAGGCCAACGCGGCGGCGGCGGGCGCCGACGTCGAGCTGGTGCGGTCCGACGGCTTCGCCGGAGCTGGCGGGGCGCGCGTTCGACGCGGTGGTCGCCAACCCGCCGTACCTGTCCGAGGCCGACCTCGCGGGCGCGCCGCCGGAGCTGGCCTGGGAGCCGCGCGAGGCGCTCGTCGCCGGGCCCACCGGCCTGGAGGCGATCGCGGCGATCGTCCGCGACGCGCCCGCGCACCTCGTCCCCGGGAGGCCGGCTGCTGATGGAGGTGGGGGCCGGCCAGGCGCCCGCCGTCGTGGCGATGCTGCGCGACGCCGGGCGCCGCGCGAGGCGGCCTCCCGCGACGACCTGGCCGGGATCGCCCGCGCCGTCGGCGGCAGGTTCGGGTGAGCGAGCGGCTCGCGGCGCGTCCGGGCGGCGCTCGACGGCGGCGCCCTCGCCCTGGTCCCCACCGACACGGTCTACGGCCTGGCGGCGGCGCTCGACCGGCCCGAGGGGGTCGCCGCGCTCTACGCCCTGAAGGGGCGCCCGCGGTCGCAGCCGTGCCAGGTGCTCGTCTACTCGGCGGCGCTGCTCGACGAGGCCCTCGCCCCGCTCGACGACCGCACCCGCGCCGCCGCGCGGGCGCTCCTGCCGGGCCCGGCGACCTGCCTGGTGCCCGACCCGGCGGGACGCTTCGCGGAGGCGGCCGGCGAGCCGGGCGGCGTCGGTCGGCGTGCGGGCGCCGCCGGATGGACGGGCCGGTGACCGGCCTCGACCTGTTCCTGGTCGCGACCAGCGCGAACGACCCCGGCGGGCCCGACCCGGCGCGCCTCGACCAGGTCCCCGCCCGCATCAGGCGGGGCGTCGCCGCCGCGCTCGACCAGGGGCCGCTGCCGGGCACCGCGTCGGCCGTCGTGGACCTGCGCGACGTGGCCGCGGGCGGCCCGGCGCGGCTGCTGCGCCCCGGCCCGGACCCCGGCGCGGTCGTGAGCGCGCTCACGCCCCGGGGGTCCAGGTGGATCCGTCCGGAGTAGGCGTGTACCCTCGTTCACTGGATCCACACCACGCCGGGGGGCGGCGTGAGCTTCATCGACGACGACAGCTACCTCTCGCAGGACATCTCCGAGGCCGACCCCGAGGTCGCCCGCCTGTTGCGCGCCGAGGCCGAGCGCCAGGCCGACACGCTGGAGATGATCGCGAGCGAGAACTTCACCAGCCACGCGGTGCTGCAGGCCGTGGGCTCGGTCCTCACCAACAAGTACGCGGAGGGCCTCCCGGGCAAGCGCTACTACGGCGGGTGCGAGGTCGTCGACGAGGTCGAGCAGCTCGCCATCGACCGCGCCAAGCAGGTGTTCGGCGCCGACCACGTCAACGTGCAGCCGCACTCGGGCTCGACCGCCAACGAGGCGGCCTACGCGGCCACGCTCACCCCGGGCGACCGCGTGCTGGCGATGGCGCTGTCGCACGGCGGCCACCTGTCGCACGGCCTGAAGGTCAACTTCTCCGGGAAGCTCTACGAGTTCCACCACTACGGCGTGCGCCGCGAGGACGGGCGCATCGACATGGACCAGGTGCGCGACATGGCGCGCGAGTTCCGGCCCGCGCTGATCGTCGCCGGCGCCTCAGCGTACCCGCGGATCATCGACTTCCCGGCGTTCCGCGCCATCGCCGACGAGGTGGGCGCGCGGTTCATGGTGGACATGGCCCACATCGCCGGCCTGGTCGCCGCCGGGGTCCACCCGTCGCCGGTCGGGATCGCCGACGTGGTCACGACGACCATCCACAAGACGCTCGGCGGCCCGCGCGCCGGCATGGTGCTGTGCAACGAGGACCTGGCCGCGAAGGTCGACAAGGCCGTCTTCCCGGGCCTGCAGGGCGGCCCGCTGATGCACGTGATCGCCGGCAAGGCGGTCGCGCTGGGCCAGGCCCTCACGCCCGAGTTCCGGGCGCGCCAGGAGGCGATCGTCCTCAGCTGCGCCGCGCTCGCCGAGGAGCTCCTGGCCGGCGGGGTCGACCTGGTCAGCGGCGGCACCGACAACCACCTGGTGCTGGTGGACCTCTCCGCCACGCCGCTCACCGGCCTGGAGGGCGAGCACCGCCTGGACGCCGCCGGCATCACGGTGAACAAGAACGGCGTCCCGTTCGACGAGCGGCCGCCCACCGTCACGTCCGGGCTGCGGATCGGCACCGCCGCCCTCACCACGCGCGGCCTGCGCGAGCCGGAGATGCGGGAGATCGGGCAGATCATCGTGGCGGCCCTGCGGCCCGAGGCGACGCCCGAGGACCTGGAGGCGCTGCGCGCCCGCTCCCGGGCGATCGGCGACCGCTTCCCGCTCTACCCGCGCCTGCACGCCGGAACCGCCGTGTGATGAGCGGTGGCGCCACCTACCGCGAGGGCCCGGCGCCGCCGGGCCTCGCGCCGTGGGTGGCGTGCGTCTGGGAGCTGCGGGCCGGCCCCGACGGGCACGTCCACCGCGTGCTGCCGGACGGGTGCATGGACCTGCTGTGGGACGACGCGTCCGGCCTGCACGCCGTCGGCCCCAACCTCACGGCGTTCCTCGCGGGCATGGCGCCGGGGGCGGCGGTCACGGGCGTGCGGATGCGGCCGGGCGGCGCGCCGCCGCTGTTCGACCTGCCCGCCGAGGCGCTCCGGGAGGCGACCGTCCCCGCCCAGGATCTCTGGGGCGACGACGCGCGCCGCCTCGCAGCGCGCCTGGAGGGCGACCGCGGCCCCGCCGACCGGGCGCAGCGCATGCTCGGGTGGCTCGGCGCCCGGGCCCGGCGCGCCCCGCGGCCGGATCCGCTGGTGGCGGAGGTCGCGCGCCGCCTGGCCGGCGACCCGCGCGCCACGGTCGGGCGGATGGCCGGCGACGCCGGGATCGGCGCCCGCCACCTCCGCCGCCGCGTCGTGGCGCAGGTGGGCTACGGGCCCCGGCAGGCTCGCCCGCGTGCTGCGCCTCCAGCGCACCGTCGCCCTCGCCGCCGCCGAGCCGGACGCCGGCCTGAGCGAGCTCGCGTTCCGGGCCGGGTTCGCCGACCAGGCGCACCTGTCGCACGAGTGCCGCGACCTGGCGGGGCTGCCGCCCTCCGCGCTGCTGTCGCGGTAGCCGTTTCGTACACGACGCCCGGCGCGCGCCGCGGGAGACTCCCTGCGTCAACCGAAGGGAGGCCGCCATGGCGGAGCGCGCACGACTGGGCTGGGTGATCGTCTACGTACCGGGGGTGGAGGACGCGATCGCGTTCTACGAGCGGGCGTTCGGGCTGGAGCGGACGTTCATCGACCCCTCCGGCACCTTCGGGCAGCTCGCGACGGGCGACACGGCGCTCGCCTTCGCCCACGAGTCCCTCGCCATCGGGAACTTCCCCGGCGGGGTGCAGCTGCCGGACGGTGACGGCAAACCCTTCAACGTCGAGCTGGCGATGGTGTTCGACGACCCCGTCGCCGCGTTCGCGGACGCGGTGGAGGCCGGCTGCGCGGCGCTGAGCCAGCCGGAGGAGCAGTCGCACGGGCAGGTCGTCGGATGGGTCCGCGACCCGTGGGGGACGCTCATCGAGATCTGCTCGCCGGTCGGCTGAACCGCCGGAAGCGCCGGGAAGGCGGGCCGCCTGTGAGGAGGGTGTGAGGGTTCGGCAAGGGTTCCCTGGGAACGCCGCGGCGGACGGGCCTCGTGGACATAGCCTGGCCGCCGTGCCGAACCCCACCCGCGTCCACCCGGCGCCACGCCGGCGGGCAGCCGTCGCGGCGCTCGCCGCCGCGGCCCTCGCAGGGCTCGCCCTGGCCGCCGCCGCGCAGCCCGCCGCGGCGAAGGTCGAGATCGGCGTCTACCAGGACGACCCCCTCCGGGGCATCCCCGCCCTGCGGGCCGCCGCCGGGCCGAAGGCCACCCGCGTCATCTCCGTGTACGTCACGGGCGGGAAGACGGTCGATCCGAAGGTGATCGCCCTGGCGCGGCGGACCGGGTCGCGGCTGATGGTGTCGTGGATGCCCGACGCCGGGAAGGACGGCGTCCGCCAGCCGAAGTACCGGCTGGTCCGCACGATCCGCGGCGCCCAGAACCGCGGCCTGGTGGCGCTCACCAAGCAGCTGCGGAACCTGCGCCCCGCGCCGATCCTGCGCCCCATGCCGGAGCCCAACACGACCTGGTACGCGTGGTCGGGGACGGTGAACCGCAACACCCCGGCGGCGTACGTGTCGGCGTGGAAGGCGGTGCGGAGGACGGTCCGGAAGGCCGGCGGGACGCGGATCAAGTTCCTGTGGGCGCCGTACGCGCGGAGCGCCCCGGACACGCCCGCCAATGCGATCGCCGCCTACTTCCCCGGGCGTCGCGCAGGTCGACCTGGTGGGGACGAGCGCCTACAACTTCGGGAACGTCGGCGGCCTCGCCTGGACCGAGGCGGACGCCCTCTTCGAGGACGCCTACCGCCAGATCTCGGCGCTCACGGCGAAGCCGTTCTGGATCGCGGAGACCGGGTCCAGCGCCGCCGGCGGCAGCCGCGAGCGGTGGATCGGCAGGCTGCCCGGGCTCGCGTCGTCGATCCCCAACCTGGCGGGCGTGGTGTGGTTCGACGTCCGCGACCGCAACGGCGACTTCCGCATCTCCACCCGAGGGGCCAGCCGAGCCGCGTTCGCGGCCTTCGCGCGGAGGGCGGGCCGGTGAGCCCCCGGTTGGCGCCGCCGCCCCGGCGCCGGCGGCTCCACCGGCCCCCGCCGGGCGGCGCCCAGGCGGCGCTGACCACCGCGATGGTCGACCGGCTCATGTGGCGCACCGGCTTCGGGCCCACGCCGGAGGGCCGGGCCGCGCTGAAGGGCAGGTCGCTGCACGTGGCGGTCGACCGGCTCATGGCGGCGCCGCAGGGACCGCTGAAGGGCCCCGCGCCGGTCCGCTCGGACGGCACGCCGCTGCTGCCCAACGAGCGGGACATCGACCTGGTCCACGCCTGGTGCGACCGCATGCTGCGCACCGGCAACCCGCTGGTGGAGCGGCTCACGTTCTTCTGGCACCGCCACTTCGCCACGTCGCGCGAGGATGTGACGCCGCCGCAGCTCATGACCACCCAGAACGAGCTGATGCGGCGCTACTCGGACTTCAACGCGTTCCCCACCGCGAACTTCCGGACGCTGGCGTACGAGGTGGGGGAGGGGCCGGCGATGCTCCGGTACCTCACCGGCGAGGACAACACGAAGCGGGCGGTCAACGAGAACTACGGCCGCGAGCTGATGGAGCTGTTCACCCTCGGCGTGACCGACGCGGCCGGCAACCCGAACTACACCGAGGTCGACGTCCGCGAGGCGGCCCGCTCCGCCAGCGGGTGGGAGATCCAGGACGACGATCCGGACGCCGTGAAGGCGGTGTTCACCCGGACGCGGTGGGACGACGGGACGAAGACCGTGCTCGGGAAGACGGGCGCGTTCGACCACCGCCAGCTCGTGGACGTGATCCTCGCGCACCCCAGCCACGCCCCGTTCCTCGTCCGCAAGCTGTGGCGCGAGTTCATCCCCTCCGACCCGGACCCGGCGACGCTGCGCGACCTGGTGCGGGTGTACACGCGGTCGCGGTTCCGGCTGAAGCCCCTGGTGCGCCGCATCCTGACCCACCCGGCGATGCTCGCCTCCATCAAGGAGCCGAACATGATCAAGCCGCCGGTGGTGTTCGCAGTCGGGACGATGAAGGCGCTCGGCCTCGGCATCACCGACGACTCGCTCTACAACGCGCTCCGCGACATGGGCCAGATCCCCTACTTCCCGCCGACGGTGGCGGGGTGGGAGGGCGGCACCGCCTGGCTCAACACCAACGCGGCGCTCGCGCGGTTCGCGGCGGCCAACCGGATGCTCACGCTGTCGTACGCGGCGCTGCCGGGGAAGGCGCCGGACGACGTGCCGGGTGAGACGCCGGCGCAGGCGTTCGCGCGCGCCCACCAGGCGGTCGGCGCGCCGTGGCTGGCGAAGGGCAGCATCAGCTCGCTGCGGTACTACGCGGCGCACGCCCGCGCGGCCACCGCCAACGACCGCGTCGCGCGCCAGCGCGTGCTGCGCGCGTTCATGCTCGGCGGCCCCGACGCACAGGTGATGTGA
This sequence comes from Miltoncostaeaceae bacterium, assembly GCA_963749475.1. Taxonomy (GTDB): domain Bacteria; phylum Actinomycetota; class Thermoleophilia; order Miltoncostaeales; family Miltoncostaeaceae; genus Miltoncostaea. Next base: position 66,534 of record CAVVMP010000006.1, on the reverse strand, counting down.
TGGACGAGCCGGTCATGGACCCGGGCGCGGCGGACGCGATCCGCTGCGCCGACTGCGCCCGCTCCGACAGCCTGGTGGAGGGCCTCGAGCCGGTGGACGCGATGCCGCTCACCGCCGAGGCGATGGCCGGTTTCCCGGACGGCGTGCCGCGGGCGCGGGGGCCCCGCGGCCTTGACCGGCGCCAATTCCTGCGCACGGCTGCGCTGGGGATGGCGTCGGTCTACGCCGCTTCCCGGATCGACTGGACGCGCGCGTTCGAGGCCGCGGTGGCCGACGCGGCGAGCCCGTCGAACCAGTTGGTGATGATCTTCCTGAACGGCGGCAACGACGGGCTCAACACCGTCGTGCCGATCGGCGAGCACGCGGCGTACACGACGGCCCGCCCGCAGCTCGCGCGCATCCAGGGCCCGTCGACCCCGACCCAGGTCGGCTCGACGGTCGATGCCGGGCACGGGAGGCCTGCACGCGTGGGCCAACCCCGTCGTCTCCGGCACCGGCAACAACGGCGACACCAAGGGCCTCGACACGCTCTGGGGCGACGGCTCCGGCGGCGCCGGGTCCGACCTGGCGGTGTTCCCGGCGGCCGACTACACGCCGGCGAACCGCTCCCACTTCGACAGCCGCGACTACTGGTTCGCCGGTGCGCTCCAGAAGATGACGACGGGGTGGCTGGGCCGCTGGCTCGACCTGTACGGCTCCGCCGACAACCCGCTCCAGGCGGTCTCCCTCGACGCGAGCATCTCGAAGCAGATCCGCGCGGCGAAGGCGCCGGTCAGCGCGGTGCGGAGCCTGAACGGCGTGGAGTTCCGGGTCGATGGCGTCTCCACCAGCCTGGTGAACACCACGGAGCAGATGGCGCCGCTGTCGCTGGTCCCGGCCGGGGCGGGCAACGTCGAGCTGGCCCGCGCACGGGACGTGTACGGACGCACCGTCCAGGTGTCGCGGGCGCTGCGGCCCCTCGCGGGCGCGCCGGTGGGCGCCGGCTACCCCAACTCGAGCCTGTCGCAGAAGCTCCAGCTGGCGGCGACGCTGCTGTCGGCGAACCTCGGCACCCGGGTCGTCACGCTCGACTGGGGCTCGTTCGACACGCACGGCAACCAGATCCAGAGCCAGGACCCGCAGCTCTCGACGCTCTCCCGGGCGCTCGCCGCGTTCCGCGACGACCTGACCGCCCGCGGCATCGAGGGCCGCGTGCTGACGGTGGTCTTCTCGGAGTTCGGGCGGCGCGTCGCGTCGAACGAGTCGGGCACCGACCACGGCGCCGGCGGCCTGATGATGGCCATGGGCTCCGGCGTCCGCGGCGGCATGCGGGGCGACTTCCCCGGCCTGTCGAGCCTCGACCGCGGCGACCTGCGCGTCACCACCGACTTCCGCGCCGTCTACTCGGCGGTGATCGCGGAGTGGCTCGGGGGCGACCCGGGCGCCGTGATCCCGGGCGGGGCGTTCTCGCTGGGGAGCCCGCTCACCGGGTGAGCCGGGCGGCCCGCCTCGCCGCGGGGCTGTTGCTGGCGGCCCTGGTACTGGCCGCGAGCGCCGCCGCCGCGCCGCGGCTGCACCGCACCAAGCTCCCGCCCGCGCCGCCGCTTCCGGCGTCGCTGGCGGTGGACGAGGGGGAGTGGCAGGTGGTGCCCAGCCAGCGGCTCGTCGCCACCGGGACGGTGACGCTGCGCGTCTACAACCGCGGAGAGGACGACCACGACCTGACCCTCGTCGACGCCTCCGGCACGGAGCAGTCGATCCTGCTCGGGCCCGGCGCCAGCGGGACCCTGCGCGTGACGCTCACCCCCGGTGCCTGGAAGCTCTACTGCTCGCTGTTCGCGGGCACGCCCGACAGCCACGAGGCCCAGGGCATGGCGGCGGTCATCCGCGCGAAGCGCCCGCCGGCCCCGCGCCCCGCGCTCAGCCGAACAGCCACCCCAGCGCGGTGACCGATCTGGCCACATAGGCGGGCCGGCCCGCGTCGCGGCCGTACGCCATGTCCTCCAGCGCGCCGCACCGGGCGCGGAACACGGCGCGCGTCCGGGTGGCATGCGGCTCCGGCGGGGCGAGTGCCGCGAGGGCGGCGTCCAGCGCACCCGGGCCCAGGTCGCGGAGGATCCGTCCCAGGTCGCCGGCCGGGTCGGCGACGGCGGCGTCGCTCCAGTCGATCACCCCGGTCACGGTCCCGTCGTCGTCGACCAGGACGTGCTCGGCCCCGAGGTCGTCGTGACAGAGCACCAGGTGGCCGCGGGGCGCCGCCGCCGGCGGCGGCTCGTCCAGGAACGCGCGCACCGCGGCCCGGTGGGCGGCCGGGATCTCGTCCACGAGGCGGGGGTGGACGACGCGCGCCTCGACGAGCCAGGCGGCGGGCGGGTCGGCGTCGAACTCGACCACCTCGCGCAGGTGCGGCGTGAGGCCCGCGACGGCCGCCATGAGGCGGCCCAGGAGCGCACCCGTGGCCTCGGCGACCCGGGCCCGGGTCGCCGCGTCGGCGTCGCCCAGCGGGGTGCCGGGAAGGAGGGGATGCGCCAGGACGCCGTCGCGCGGGGCGACGTGGGACGGGAGGGGGACCGCGAGGGGGACGACGTCCATGACGGCGCCCGCCACGGCCCGCAGCAGCGTCTCCTCCCGGCGGACGGCCGCGGCGCGGACGGCGGGGTCGCGCTCCAATGCGACCCGCACCACGGTGTCGCCGCCGACGAGGAGGGCGACGTGGTCGAGGCCGCGCCCGAGGGGCCTGACGTCGGTCACCCGCCCATCCTCCCACCCGTCGTACGATCCCCCGGCGCACATCGACCCCGGGAGGGCGGCCTTGGACACGTACGTGGTGCTGCGGCGCGGCGGCTGGCGGAGCCAGGAGGACCTGGAGGCGGCGGCGGACCGGTCGAAGGTGGCCGGCGAGGGGATGCCCGACGAGGTCCGCTGGGTGCGCACCTACGTCCTCGCGGAGCCGGACGGGTCGCTCGGCACCGTCTGCATCTACGAGGCGACCGACCCGGACGCCCTGCGCCGGCACTCGACGCGGGCGGACCTGCCGGCCGACGAGATCGTCCGCGTCGCCCAGACGCTGGTGGTGGGCCCCGACCCGGCGGACGTGGTGACCGCGTAGCGGGCGCCGCGCCGATGCCGGATAGGCTGCCCGGGTGCCCGCACGCGACCCACTGGCCCTCGACGGCCCCCTCGCGGGGAACCACCTGGCGATCCTCCGCGACGCCACGACCGACTCGCCGGCGTTCCGCCGGTCGGCCGACGTCCTGACCACGCTGGTCCTCGCCGCGGCGCTCCAGGAGCTCGACACCCAGGAGCGCACCGTCCGGACCCCCCTCGCCGAGACGGTGGAGCGCGTCCCCGCCCGGCGCATCACCGTGGTGCCGATCCTGCGGGCCGGGCTGGCGATGCTCTCGCCGGCGCTCGCGCTGCTGCCCGACGACACGCGGGTCGGCTTCCTCGGCATGGCCCGCGACGAGGAGACCCTGCACCCGCGCGCGTACCTCGACAGCCTGCCCGCCGAGCTCGACGGCGACGACGTGCTGGTGCTGGACGTGATGATCGCGACGGGCGGCTCCATCGTCGCCGCGCTCACCGCGCTGCGGGCGGCGGGCGCGCGGAACATCCTCCTGGCCGGGGTCATCGCCGCGCCCGAGGGGCTCGCCCGGATCCGGGAGGCGGACCGGGACGTGCCGATCACCGTCGCCGCGATCGACGAGGGCCTGAACGGCCAGGGCTTCATCCTCCCCGGCCTCGGCGACGCGGGCGACCGCCTCTACGCGGAGTCCGCGCCCGGGTGAGCCCGGCGCCGGCGCTCGTCACGGGCGCCTCGTCCGGCCTCGGCCGGGCCTACGCCGAGAGCCTCGCCGCCCGCGGCCACCCGCTCCTGCTGGTCGCCCGCCGCGAGGACCGGCTGCGCGAGCTGGGGGAGTGGGCGGAGCGCACCCACGGCGTCACCGCGCGCGTCCTCGCGGCCGACCTCGGCACCGAGGAGGGCCTCGCCGCCTGCCGCGACGCGGTCGACGCCGGTCCCCCGCCCGGCCTCGCGATCCTGAACGCCGGGTTCGGCGACCACGCCCCCGTCCACGCCGCCGACCGGGAGCGGCTGACCGCGATGGTGCGGCTCAACTGCGTCGCCGTGGTGGACCTCGCCGCCCACGTCCTGCCCGGGATGGTCGCGCGGGGGGCGGGCGCCCTGGTGGTGATGAGCTCCGCCGCGGCGTGGCAGCCGGTGCCGTACATGGCGACGTACGCCGCGACGAAGGCGTTCGAGCTGCACCTCACCGAGGCCATCGCCGCCGAGCTGCACGGCACCGGCGTGCGCGCCCTGGCCGTGTGCCCCGGCCCGACCCGCACCGAGTTCGGCCTGCACGCCGGGACGACCGGCGGGCACTGGGCGATCCCGTTCGACGACACCGATCTCGTCGTCCGCGCCACCTGGCGGGCGCTGGCCGGCGGGCGCCCGCGGGCCGCGACCGGCGTCGTCTCGCGTGGCAGCATGCTGGCGTCCCGCCTGCTCCCGCGCGGCCTCATCGTGCGCGGCGCCGCCCTCACCCACCGGATGTCCGTTCGTTGAAGGGCTCCGAGGCCCACACCTAGAATGCTTCCGGGCCGAGGCCCACACCTTTGACGACCACCCTCATCCCCATCATCTGCGCCGTCGTGGCGGCCGTGGTCGTGCTGGCCACGACGCCGCTCGCCTCGCGGCTCGCCCGCGCGGTGGGGGCGGTGGACGTCCCCTCCGGGCGCCGCATCCACAGCGCGCCCACCCCGCGGCTCGGCGGCCTGGCGATCCTCGCGGGCTTCCTGGTGCCGGTCCTCTACTACTTCCCCGAGGACGAGGCGGCGCGCGCGCTCATCACCGGCGCCGTGCTCATCGCGGCCCTCGGGGCCGTGGACGACATCTGGGGGCTCTCCCCGGCGGTGAAGCTCGTGGGACAGGCGTCGTGCGCCGCGATCCCGGTGGCCGCCGGCCTGACGATCGACCACGTCACGCTCCCGTTCCTGGGGGTCGGCGACCTCGGCCCCGCGCAGTACCCGCTCACGGTGCTCTGGTTCGTGGCCCTGGTGAACATGATCAACTTCACCGACGGGATGGACGGGCTGGCCGCCGGGATCAGCGGCCTCGGCGCCACCACGTTCGCGATCCTGGCCGCCTCGCTCGGCCGCAGCGACCCGGCCATCATGGCCGCCGCCCTCGCCGGCGCGTGCGCCGCGTTCCTGGTGTTCAACTTCCACCCGGCGCGGGTGTTCATGGGCGACTCGGGCTCGATGCTGCTCGGCTTCGTCCTGGCGGGCGTCGCGATCAGCGGCGTCATGAAGACCACCGCCGCCGTGGCCGTCGTCGCGCCGCTCGTGATCCTGGCGATCCCGATCCTCGACACCTCGTTCGTGGTGCTGAAGCGCCTCAAGCACGGGCTGCCGGTGTACGGCGCCGACCGGAGCCACTTCCACCACCGCTTCTTCAACATCGGGTGGGGGCAGCGGAAGACGGTGCTCGCGCTCTACGCCTGGTGCGCCCTCATGGGGGCCGTGGCGGTCGCGCTGCGCTTCGTCTCCTACAAGAACGCGGACGGCACGATCGACCCCGTCGGCGCGATCGGCCTGTCCGTCGGGGCGGTCGTGGCCGTCGCGGCCGCGATCTACCTGGTCTACGTGCTCGAGATCCTCAAGTGGCGGAGCACGCCGGTCGTCACGCTGGTGCGCCAGCGCACCGCCGCCCGCCGCTCCCGGGAGCTCGCCGGCCGCTGACCCGCGGGGCCCCGCCGGGGCTCAGCCGAACGGCGGGACGATCACCAGCACGGGCGCGCCGACGGAGCCGCCGGTCGGCACGAGCGGGATCGTGAGGGACCAGCGGTCCGGGTCGGCCACCACGCGGCCCAGCAGCGGGCCACCGAACGATGTGGAGGCCAGCGGCTGCACCAGGTCGGCCGGCGCGCCGAGCGCGGTCGAGACCCCGGAGCCCTTCACCACGATGCGCATCGACACGGGGCCGGGGGAGGTGGGGGTGAACTCGAGGGGGGCGGACCCGTCGCCGCCGATGGGGACGTCGAGCGCGACGCCCGGGCCGCGGACCTGGACCACCACGCCGAACGCCTTCCAGGCCGCCTCGGGGGTCACGCCGAGGCCGGCGGCCAGCCCGAGGGGGTCGGCGCCGAGCTGGAGGGTCACCTGGGCGGGCTCCCCCGCCACGAGCGGGGGCGTCACGAGCCCGCCGGGCGGGATCTGGAGGCCCGTCGTCTCCCGGCTCCACGAGGTCACCAGCGCGGAGGCGCCCGGCTTGGGCAGCTGCGGTGCGACCGTGCAGCCGGTCACGCCCGCCTTCGCGGACGAGGGCTGCCGGAACGCGCTGCGGTACTGGGCGGTGAACGCCTCGATGGAGTCGCGCACGCGGTAGGCGCCCGGGCCGTTGCCGAGCGCGGCGCACGCGCTGCCGTTCTTCGCCCGCGTCCACTGCGCCGCCTGGTCGCCGGCGACCATCGCCACATGGACGCGCTCGCGGCCGCCCTTCGCGGCCGACGCCTGGCGCTGGGCCTCCGCCGGCCACGTGAGCCACTGCGCCGGCGTCCACCCACGGGTCTTCATCCAGATCCCGCCGGAGCGGCCGAGCGCGGTGCGCAGCCGCGAGCGTGGCGGGGTCGGAGAGGAGGGGCCCGCCGTCGGCGGCGAGGTAGATCTGCACCCGGCCCGCCATCGTCCCGCCGCCGGGGTACGGCGCGGGCTCGCCGGCCAGCGACGTCAGGGCGGCGGCCAGGGCGTCGCCGTCGCCGTCGCGGAACGCCGCCCCGATCTCGTCGATGACGGCGGCGTGCCCGCTCGCGTCGGCGACGGCCTTCCGGAGGGCGGCCGCGATGCCCGAGGCGCTGCGGCCCAGCAGGGACGACGCGGGGACCGACTCCAGCTCGCGGCCGGGGCCGAGCACGGCCTCGCCGACCCGGATCTGGAAGAGATCGTCACCCGAGACGTGGAGGCCCGCCGCGAGGCCCCGGCGGAGCACCGGCGCGTCGTCGTCGAGAAGGGTCGTGCGCGCGGCAGCGGGCGCCACGATCGCGAGGGTCGCGGCGATCGAGGCCACGACCGCGACGACGCGCGTATCCGATCTGGGCATCGCCGAGATCCTTTCTCGACGGCGCCCGGTCGACAACTGGCCGAAAGAGCAGGCATTCACGGGGCTGTGTCCGGGTCGGGTGCCGCTGCCGAACCGGCATTCGCCACACGCGATCGGATCCCTGGAATGATGGGAGCCCCCTCATACGGAAGGTTCGGCGGTACGAGTGTCACGGGCAGCGCGATCCCGTTGAACGGGCTTCTCGCGCGTCGATATACTGCCCCGCGCTTCGTCGGTCCCGTGCTGCGCGCGAACCGGCTGTGCGCGCACTTCGATCCGACCGGAGGATCTCGATCCCGCCCGAGAGCTGTGCCCTGTGTCTGAGGGACGACCGTTGACGACCGCCGCACCCGCGCCCACGTCGTCGACCCCGCGTCCGCTCACGGCGATCGCCTCCGGCATCGGCCTCATCGTCGCGGTCCTGACCCTGCCGTTCGTGCTGCTCATGGGCGGCCCGCTGAACGGCTGGATCCTCGGGGTGCTGCTCTGGTCCGCCAACTGGTGGCTGCAGCTGCTCACCGGCAAGCTGGTGTCCGACGCGAACCCGACCACGGCCGTCGGCCTGGCCGGGCTCTCGTTCATCTCCCGCGCCTGGCTCACCGCGATCATCCTGTTCGTGATCGCCCTGCGCTACGACGAGGAGATCGGCCTCACGGCCGGCGTGATCTTCCTGGTCGCCTTCACCTGCGACCTCGGCGGCCGGACCGTCCTGTACGCGATCAACCAGCGCGAGAGGAGTGACACGCCCCGGTGAGCCTGCGGAATCTGTGGCGCGCGTGGATCCCCGCGGCCTTCGGGCTGCTGCTGCTGGTGCCGGCCCTCGCGTCGGCGGCGTCGTCGGACTTCGACCCGTCGGTCGAGTTCGAGACCAGCCCCTACGTGAAGATCGAGCTCGGGCCGCTCGACCTCTCGATCAACAAGGCCGTCGTCTACCTGCTCCTCGCGGCGGCGATCTGCATCGGCGTGGGCATCCTCGCGATCCGGGGCGGCCTGCGGATGCGCCCGACCGGCGCGCAGAACCTGGTCGAGCTCGTCTACGAGTTCGCCGAGAACCAGATCGCCCGGCCGACGCTGTCGGAGAAGGTCTTCTCCCGCTACTTCCCGTTCATCGCGACGCTGTTCATGTTCCTCGCGGTGAGCAACCTGATCAGCTTCATCCCGCTTCCGGTGTCCCACGAGAGCGGGACCCTCCCGTTCGGGATCCCCGACCTGAGCCTCTACGCGGCGACGGCGAACATCAACGTCACGCTCGCGCTCACGATCGTCGTCTTCATCGCCTTCAACTACGAGGGCGTGAAGGCCCACGGAGCGCTCGGCTACCTGAAGACGCTGGTCCCTGACGCGCCGACGGCGATCAAGCCCTTCATCTTCGCCCTCGAGCTGCTGTCACAGGTGCTGCGGCTCGTCAGCCTCTCGGTTCGTCTCTTCGCGAACCTGCTCGCAGGCCACCTGCTCATCATCATGTGCGCCGGCTTCATGGTCCTGCTCGGCAACTTCGCCGGGCTGATCGCCATCCCCGTCGGCGTGTTCTTCTACACGTTCGAGTGGGTGCTGATCGCCGGCCTGCAGGCGTTCATCTTCGCCATGCTCAGCGGCATCTACATCGGCTTCGCCGTCCAGTCGGATCACTAGCACGCTGCAAGGAGGGTTCTTCCGTGGCACTTGAAGGCAATGTTGAGGACGCAGCAAAGATTCTCGCCCTCGGTCTCGCGACCGGCTTCGGGGCCATCGGCCCGGGTGCCGGCGTCGGTTACCTGATGGGGAAGACCGTGGAGGCCGTGGCCCGCCAGCCCGAGCTCCGCGGCGAGATCATGTCGCTGATGTTCCTGGGCCTGGCCCTGACGGAGGCGATCGTCTTCTACGCCCTCCTCATGGGCTTCGTGGCCTTCTTCATCGGCTAGCCGGTGCAGGCGATGGGCACACTGGCCACGTACCTGCTCCCCCTGCAGGCGTCGACCGAGAGCGACAGCGGTGACAACCCGCTGCTGAAGGCCAGCCCGGGTCTGATGATCTGGACCCTGGTCATCTTCGGGATCACGCTCTTCATCATGAAGCGGTACGTCTTCGGCCCGGTCGGCCAGGCGATCGAGAAGCGCCGCACCGACATCGCGGCGAGCATCGAGGAGGCCGAGAAGAGCCGCGACGAGGCCTCCCAGCTCCTCGAGGACTACAAGGTCCGCCTGGCCGAGGCGCGCAAGGAGGCCGACCGGCTCCGCGACCAGGGCCGCAAGGAGGGCGAGCGCCTCCAGGCGGAGATCGTCAGCGACGCCCAGGGCCAGCGCGAGCGGGTGCTGAGCGACGCCGAGCTGCAGATCCAGGCGCAGGCCCGCGCCGCCGCCAGCGGCATCCGCGACGACGTCGTGCAGCTCGCGCTGCTCGCCGCCGAGAAGGTGTCGCGCCAGTCGCTGTCCGACGCCGATCACCGCCAGCTCATCGAGCAGGCGATCGACGAGGCCGACCTGTCGGCGCTGCCCGGCAACGGGGCGAAGCCCGCGTCGTGAGCGTCGCCGCGACATACGCGGAGGCGCTGTTCGAGGCGGCGGCCGACGCCGGCTCCGTCGACGCCGTCGCCGGCGAGATCGCCGGGTTCGCCGAGGCCGTCGAGCAGTCGGCGGACCTGCGGCAGTTCCTGGACAACCCGGAGATCGAGGGGCGCGTGAAGAAGGAGGCGGTCAAGGAGCTCAGCTCCTCCGCCACCCCGATCACCGCGAACTTCCTCCAGGTGCTCATCGACCGGGGCCGCATCACGGAGTTCCCGGAGATCGCCCGCGCCTTCGCGGAGCGCGTCGCGGCCGAGGAGGGGCGGCTCGAGGTCGAGGCCATCACCGCCGTGCCGCTGCCCGACGACCTGCGCGACCGGATCGTGGAGGAGATCTCCCGCAAGACCGGCCGGAGCGTCCACCTGACGGAGTCGGTCAACCCCGAGATCGTCGGCGGCCTGGTGCTCCGCATCGGCGGCGCCGTCGTGGACGGCTCGGTCCGCCACCGCATCGAGGAGCTGCGCGCGGCGCATGCAGGCCGCCCCCGTCGATGCGGCCATGACCGCGGACGCATCCTGACCCGAACGACCACCGACCTGAGCAGAGAGGCCACGCGCAGATGAAGCTCCGTCCCGACGAGATCACGAAGGTCCTCCGGGGCCAGATCGAGCAGTACTCGGGCACCGTCGACGTCGAGGAGGTCGGGAGCGTCCTCCAGGTCGGTGACGGCATCGCCCGCATCCACGGCCTCGAGTCCTGCGTCTCGCTCGAGATGCTCGAGTTCCCCCACGGGGTCACCGGCCTCGCGCTGAACCTCGAGGAGGACAACGTCGGCGCCGTGCTCCTCGGCGACGACACGCTCATCAGCGAGGGCGACCAGGTCCGCCGGACGGGCAAGGTCATCCAGGTGCCGGTGGGCGAGGCGCTGCTCGGGCGCGTGGTGGACCCGCTCGGCAACCCGCTCGACGACCGCGGGCCGATCGAGACCGAGCACTACCGCCCCGTCGAGTTCAAGGCGCCGGGCGTCGTCCAGCGCCAGCCGGTGAAGGAGCCGCTCCAGACCGGCATCAAGGCCATCGACGCGCTCATCCCGATCGGGCGCGGCCAGCGCGAGCTCATCATCGGCGACCGCCAGACGGGCAAGACGACGATCGCGGTGGACACGATCATCAACCAGACCGGTCAGGGCGTCCGCTGCTTCTACGTCGCCATCGGGCAGAAGGCCTCCACCGTCGCCACCGTGGTCGAGCGCCTCCGGGCCGCCGGCGCGATGGAGTACACGACGGTCGTCGCCGCCACCGCCTCGCAGGCCGCCGCGCTGAAGTACCTCGCGCCGTACGCGGCCGCTGCGATGGGCGAGTACTTCCTCTACGGCGGCGAGCACGCACTCTGCATCTACGACGACCTCTCCAAGCAGGCCGACGCCTACCGGCAGATGTCGCTGCTGCTGCGGCGCCCGCCGGGCCGCGAGGCGTTCCCCGGCGACGTCTTCTACCTCCATAGCCGCCTGCTCGAGCGCGCCTGCAAGCTCAGCGACGAGCTGGGCGGCGGCTCGCTGACGGCCCTGCCGATCATCGAGACCCAGGCCGGCGACGTGTCGGCGTACATCCCGACCAACGTCATCTCGATCACCGACGGGCAGATCTTCCTCGAGTCGAAGCTCTTCTTCTCGGGTGTCCGCCCGGCCCTGAACGTCGGCATCTCGGTGAGCCGCGTGGGTGGCTCGGCCCAGATCCGCGCCATGCGGAAGGTGGCGGGCCGCCTGAAGCTGGAGCTCGCCCAGTACCGCGACCTCGAGGCCTTCGCGCAGTTCGGCTCGGAGCTCGACGCCTCCACCCAGCGCACGCTGGCCCGCGGCGCCCGCTTCGTCGCCACCCTCAACCAGCCGGCGTACGCGCCGTGGCCGGTCGAGGAGCAGGTGGCGATCATCTACGCCGCCAACACCGGCGTGCTCGACCGCATCGAGGTGGCGCAGGTGCCGGAGGTCAACGAGCAGATCCGCCGCGAGCTCCGCGACCAGGCGCCGGACGTGCTCGAGAGCATCCGCGAGACCAAGGACCTGTCGGACGAGGCCGCCGCCAAGATCGAGGAGATCGCGAAGAAGGTGGCGGACCAGTTCGCGCCCGAGGAGGGTCCGACGGACCAGCCGTCCGCCGAGGCCGTCGAGGCCGAGGAGACCGAGGAGGAGACGGAGGCCGAGGAGCCGGCGGCCACGACCGCCTAGCGTGGCCACCCAGCGCGACATCAAGCGGCGGATCGACTCGGTCCGCAACACGCGGAAGATCACCCGCGCCATGGAGCTCGTCGCCTCGGCGAAGCTCCGCCGGGCGCAGGACCGCATCGAGTCGCTGCGCCCCTACGCGCAGGCGATGCGCCGCCTGATGGCCCAGGCCGCCCGGCAGAGCGGCGGGGCCAAGGGCCTGACGCTGCTGGAGGAGCGCGAGGCGGAGGGCACGGCGATCGTCGTCGCGATCACGGGGGACCGCGGCCTCGCGGGCGCGTTCAACGTGAACATCGTGCGGCGGGCGATGAACGTCGCCGAGGAGCTGCGCGAGGAGGGCTTCTCCGAGGTGGTGTTCACGACGGTCGGCAAGAAGGGCGCCGGGACCCTCTCGTTCCGCGGCCTCGAGATCGACCGCGCGTTCCAGGGCTTCTCCGTCGAGCCGACCTTCGCCGACGCGGAGCAGGTGAAGGAGCACCTCGTCGGCCGCTTCACGGAGGGCGAGGTCAACCGCGTCGTCATCGTCTACAACACGTTCAAGTCGGTGCTCGAGCAGACCGTCACCACCGAGCAGTTGCTGCCGGTGGAGCGCACCGTCGTGATGGACGAGGACGAGGAGACCGAGGACGACCACGCGCCCACGCGCGGGCTCGCCCTGGTGGAGCCCGACCCGGAGGACCTCCTCCGCCACCTGCTGCCGAACTTCCTCGACACCACGATCTACCGCGCGCTGCTGGAGAGCGCCGCCGCGGAGCTCGCCGCCCGCCGCACCGCGATGCGCAACGCGACCGACAACGCCGGCGAGCTCATCGACCAGTACACGCTCGCCATGAACCGGGCCCGCCAGGCCGCGATCACCCAGGAGATCCTGGAGGTCGTTGCGGGTGCCGACGCCCTGACCTAGACCGCCCGAGGAGACCGCACCCACGATGGCCACGACCGCCCAGAGCACCGGCACGATCCTCGAGATCAAGGGGGTGGTGATCGACGCCCACTTCCCGGACGGGGAGCTGCCGAGCATCTACAACGCGGTGGAGATCGACCGCGGCGGCGACGCGGCTCCGCTGATCGCCGAGGTCCAGCAGCACCTGGGCGACGACCGCGTGCGCGCGGTGGCCTTCGACACCACGGACGGCTTGGCGCGCGGCACCAAGGTGACCGACACGGGCGGGCCGATCTCGGTGCCCGTCGGCGAGCGGACGCTCGGGCGCATCTTCAACGTGCTCGGCGACACGATCGACGAGGGCACCGACGTCTCCGCCGGCGAGCGCTGGCCGATCCATCGGGCCGCGCCCGCGTTCGACCAGCTCAGCCCCACCGAGGAGATCTTCGAGACCGGCATCAAGGTGGTCGACCTCCTCGCCCCGTACGTGAAGGGCGGCAAGATCGGCCTCTTCGGCGGCGCCGGCGTGGGCAAGACGGTGCTCATCCAGGAGCTGATCCACAACATCGCCCAGGAGCACGGCGGCCTCTCGGTGTTCGCCGGCGTCGGCGAGCGCACCCGCGAGGGCAACGACCTCTGGCTGGAGATGAAGGAGAGCGGGGTCATCGACAAGACCGCGCTCGTGTACGGCCAGATGAACGAGCCGCCCGGCGCCCGCCTCCGCGTCGCCCTGTCCGGCCTGACGATGGCGGAGTACTTCCGCGACGAGGTCGGCCAGGACGTGCTGCTCTTCGTGGACAACATCTTCCGGTTCGTTCAGGCGGGCTCCGAGGTGTCGGCCCTCCTCGGCCGCATGCCCTCCGCCGTGGGCTACCAGCCCACCCTCCAGAGCGAGATGGGCGACCTCCAGGAGCGGATCACCTCCACCCGCAAGGGCTCCGTCACCTCGGTGCAGGCCATCTACGTCCCCGCGGACGACCTCACCGACCCGGCCCCGGCCGCCTCGTTCGCCCACCTCGACGCGACGACGGTGCTCAGCCGGTCCATCGCGGAGAAGGGCATCTACCCGGCCGTGGACCCCCTCGACTCGACGAGCCGCATCCTCTCGAAGGACGGCGTCGGCCCCGAGCACTACGAGGTCGCGACCCGGGTGCAGGAGATCCTCCAGCAGTACAAGGACCTCCAGGACATCATCGCGATCCTCGGCGTGGACGAGCTCACCGACGAGCAGAAGCTCGCCGTGTCGCGCGCCCGCCGCATCGAGCGCTTCCTCTCCCAGCCCTTCAACGTCGCCGAAGCCTTCACCGGCACGCCGGGCAAGTACGTGCCGCTGTCGGAGACCATCCGCGGCTTCAAGGAGATCGTCGAGGGCCGCCACGACGACCTGCCCGAGGAGGCGTTCTTCCTGGTCGGCGGCATCGACGAGGCCGTCGAGAAGGCGGCGGAGCTGAAGAACCGGTGAGCACCGCGATCGGACAGGAGCGCAAGCGCCTCGGCGTGCGGCTCCTCACCCCCGAGGGGCCCCTCTTCGACGACCTGGCGTACATGGTCATCGCGCCGAGCGTCGAGGGCGAGGTGGGCATCCTGCCGCGGCACACGCCCTTCATCGCCTTCCTGCGCCCCGGCGAGGTGCGCCTGAAGCTGATGGACGACACCGAGCAGATCTTCGCGACCTCCGAGGGCTACGTGTCGGTGGAGGAGGACCGGGTCCTCATCCTCGCCGAGCAGGCGGAGCGCGCGGACGAGATCGACGTGGAGCGCGCCCGGGCCGCCCTGGAGCGCGCCGAGGCCACCCTCGCCGAGGCCGGCGACGACGACGTGAAGCGCGTCGCCGCCGAGTCGGCCCGCCGCCGCGCCGAGAACCGCCTCCGGGTGGGCGAGCGGAGCTAGTCCGTCCCGGCCGGGCCCCGCGCCCGGGGTGGGAGGCCGCGGACGAGGACCCTGCACCCGGCGGTGACGGGGTGCCGCGGCTCGAAGACCGCCAGCTCCGCCGCATCGTCGATCCGCTCCAGCGCGCCGCCGGCGAGGCCGCGGTGGAGCGCGCAGATCAGGTGGCCGCCCTCGGCGAGCACCGCCTCCTTGAACGGGCAGGCCCGCAGGCGCACGTCCATGATGCCCGCCCGCCGGTCGCCGGCTGAGGTGACCTCCTCGGGCGCGAATCCGAGGCCGGCGAACGACGCTGCGAGGCCGTCGGGGCCCGCCGCCTCGGGGACGAGCCGCCGACCCTGCTCCCACCCGAACGCCTCGATGTCGTCTTCGGTGGTGCGTGCCCGGCGGACAAGCTCCAGGAGCAGCCGCACCAGCTCGCGGTGCCCGACCGCCGCCACCGCCCGGGGGGCGGCGAGGGCGTAACGGACGCTCGGCCGGCCGCGCCGGCCCGTCGGGGCGGACGGCCCGGCCACGACCACACCCGCCGACTGGAGGGCGGCCAGGTGCTGCCGGACGGCGTTGGGGTGGAGCCCCACCCGGCGCGCCAGCTCGGCCACGGTCAGTCCCTCGGGAGCGGCCCCCAGCGTCTCGGCCACCGCCCGGCGCGACGGGTGGGCCAGGGCGCCGGCCTCCTCGGGCGTCATCCCGGTTCCGAACATCCGTCGTTCCTCCCTGACGCCTGTTGCGGGTGAGCCGCAAGAGATCTGTGGCGCTCCCGCTGCGACCCCCGGGCCGCCGCGAATGCCCGCGCCGCCCCCACCATTTATCACATAGAAGAACAGAGAAAACCGACGCGCGGCGCCGGTGTCGAGAGGAGGACGCCATGTTCGACCAGGGAACGCCGCACAAGACCCACAGGGGTCACGGCCTGATCATCGCCGCGGCGCTCGCCGCGTTCGCCCTCACGGCCGGGGGCGTGACCGCCACCATCCGCTCGATCGACCGCGAGGCCGCCGCCGCGCCGTCCGTCGCGGCCGCGCCGGCCCATCACGAGGCCGCCGCCACCACCGACGCCACCGTGGCCGTGGACGCGCCGAAGAACACCCACTCGGCCGAGGCACCGGCCTACCGGCCCGCCGCCGTCCAGGTGATCGACTGGGACATGACGGAGAAGGTTGTCGAGATCGCCCCCGGCAAGGTCGTGAAGGTGTGGACCTTCGCCGACCGCGTGCCCGGGCCGGTGGTCCGCGTCCGCGTCGGAGACCTCGTCAGGGTCACCATCCGCAACAGGACCACGATGCCGCACTCGATCGATTTCCACGCGGCGCGCATCGCCCCCAACAAGGCCTTCACCGACGTGATGCCCGGCAAGAGCTGGACGTTCGAGTTCCGCGCCACCACCCCCGGCGTGTTCATGTACCACTGCGGCACCGCGCCGGTCGTGCACCACATCGCCAACGGCATGTACGGGATGATCATCGTCGAGCCGGAGGGCGGCCTGCCGAAGGTGGACCGCGAGCTCGCGATCGTCCAGTCCGACTTCTACGTCTCCGACACGCCCGGCGCGCCGGCGGACGACGCCAAGCTCATGACCGGCATCCCGGACGTCGTCGCCTTCAACGGCTACGCGGCCCAGTACAAGGACGAGCCGATCGCGGTCAAGAAGGGCGAGGAGATCCGGGTCTTCCTGCTCGCCGCGGGCCCCAACACCTGGTCGGCCTTCCACGTGGTCGGCACGATCTTCGACCGGGCCTGGATCGACGGGATCCACCCGGAGAACCTCTCCATCGGCAACCAGACGCTCAACCTGTCGGCGTCCCAGGGCGCGGTGGCCGAGCTCCACCTCGACCAGGAGGGGGTCTACCCCTTCGTGACGCACGACTTCACAAACGCGGCGAAGGGCGCCGTCGGCCTGCTCCGCACGGAGCACGCCGAGGGCACGATGAGCCACTAGCCCCGCGTGCGCCGGCGCGGCCCCCCGTCCCTGCGGACCGGGGGCCGCCGCCGTGCGCAGGGCCGTCAGCCCGGCATGCCAGGCCGCATCGAGGTCGGCGCCCGGCGGGAAGCGGTCGGTGAGCTCCAGCATCACCATCCCGTGGGCGAAGGCCCACGCCGCCCGCGCCCGGTCCGGATCGCCGCCCACCGCCGCCAGCAGCGGCTGCCCCCGCCCTGGCCTCGAGGCCGTCCGGGAGACGATCGCGCGGGAGCGGGCGGTCGTTCATCAGCCGGTACAGGTGCGGTGGGCCTGCACGAACCCGCGGTACGCCCCGGCCAGAGCGCCGAGCGGGTCGCCGGCGCCGCGGACGGCGTCCTCGCCCGCCTCCGCGAACTCGCGCAGCCCGTCGGCCACCAGCTGACGACCGCGGGCGCTGAGGTCAGGCGCGCTGGCAGCCCATCGCGGGTGCGAAGGCCATGACCCGCCGCGCGGTCCATGGCGATGTGCGCCGCCCACGCGAGGCTCGCGGCGAGCGGCCCGGGGCCGGCGATCCCGGCCAGGCACAGCAGGGCGAGCACCACGGGGCCCGCGGGATGGTGCAGTGCGTTGTAGAGAGGACGGCCCGCCGGTGCAGCTGGCCGGGGGCCAGGGCGCGGCCGGCTGCGAGGAACAGGGTGACGTCGGGCACCGCGAACGCCGCCACGACCGACGGCCAGCCGACGCTCGTGGAGGCGACCTCTCCTCGGAAGGTGGCGAACAGTGTCGCCACAGCAGGCGAACACTGTTAGCCACGTCAAGGGAGGCCGGAACGCCTAGCCGGGGGTGACGCGGAAGTCGTCGACGACGAACTCCGCGTTGTCCCCGCGGAGGCCGACCCGTCCGGCGCCGGTGATCGGGGGTCCGCCCACGCCGGCGTCGGTGGTCTCGAGCACGACCGTGCCGTCGCGGACCAGGCGGATCGCGACCGCGTTCCCCAGGGAGTGCGCCTCCACCGCGTAGTCGTGCCACGCGCCCGTCGGGGCGGGGGCGCCGCGGCTGGCGAGGGTGATGTAGGTGCCGCCGTTCGCGTCGCCGCCGGAGACCTTCTTCTTCACCGCGACGCCGCCGTCACGGCGGTTGACGCTCACCACGTACAGGCGCCGCTCGCTCACGTAGCGCAGGAACACGTGCACCCCGTCCCACGGGTGCACCGGCGTCTGCGGCGTCGCGACGAACCGGTCCAGGCGGAGGCGGAACGCGACGACGGCGTCCTCGATGTCGGCGCGCCGCGTCACCGCCCGGAACACGGCGGAGTTCGTCGCCCGCGCGGAGGCGGCGTCCGGCCGGCCCGCGTCCGGCGCTCCCGTCCAGCCGGCCCCGTCGCGCGTGAAGAACGACCCGGACGTCACCAGCCACACCGGCGACGCCACCGCGTCCACGTCGGCCGGGTTGTACGTGGCCCATTCGTTCGTGATCAGGTGGTCCGGCCCGTCGAAGTCGTCGCTCACCAGGGCGCCGGGCCCGCCCCGCGGCCAGAACGCCGCGAGGGACGCGCCGGCCGCGACCACCGCGAGGCCCGCGACGAGCGCGCGGCGGTCCCTCGGCATCCGCGGCGGGGCCATGCGATGAGTATCAGCCGTGTCACAACACCGGCGAACCCCCCCGTCCGACCAGAGGTTGGAACCATTCGCTGTCGGTTCCGTTAAAAGGGCCTCTAGCGCCGTGAGTGGGGCCGGACATACCCTGAGTGGGTCCTCACGAAGGCCCATTCGGAGGTTTGCCCGGATTCTCGACGTCACTCAGGATCCACTTGTGATCGTCGTGGCCGAAGGCGTCGCACTTTTCCGGTGGGGCATCGCGGCCGCATTGATGCAGGACACGCGGTTCACGGTGCTCGAGGCGCGGGATCTCGACGGGCTCCACCGGCTGGCCGCCGGGACGCCGCCCGACGTGGTGATCGTGGGCCTCGACCTGCCGCCGGTCGGTGCCCTCACGGCGCTGCCCGACCTGCAGCGGCGGCTCAGGTCCCGCGTCCTCGTGCTCGGGCCGGACGACGACCCACGGGCCGTCGCCACCGCCATGCACCAGGGCGCACACGGCTACCTGTCGCGCGAGATCGGCCCCGACGGCCTGCTCCGCGCCGTGCGCGCCGCCGTCCGCGGGGAACTGCCGATCCCGCGGCACGTCGTCGCCGATGTCATCGCCCACCTCCGCCGCCTCGCGGAGGGGGTGCCCGACCTCGCCGCGGCCCGGGCCCGGATGACCGCGCTCTCGGACCGGGAGCGGGAGGTGGTGGGGCTCATCGCCGCCGGCGCGGGCAACCGGGAGATCGCCGAGCGCCTCGTGATCTCCCAGTTCACGGTGAAGCGCCACGTGCAGAACATCCTGCGCAAGCTCGGGCTCCACACGCGCGCCGAGGCCGCGTCCCTGGCGATGGCCGCGTCGGCCGTCCCGCCGGCCGGCGTGCGCGGCCACCTCCACACGGCCTGAGCACATCCGCCGCGCGCCGCGCGGCGGTGGTTTGCCGTGCCCGCGATGCGGGTACCTCCGTCGCCGTGCCGCCCGGCGTCGCCGGCCTGCTGGTTGCTGCCGTGGTCCCGCGGGCCACCGGTGATGGCCCGGCCCTGGTTCCGGGCGCCACGCATCGCAAGCGGAAGGCGGCCTGACCGCACCGGGCGCCGTCCCGCGATCGCCGCGACCGACTGGCTCCGGCGGTCCCGGCGATGGCCTGCGCACCAGCGCAGGATGGCCCGGAGGACCTGACCGAACCGGCGTTGCCCGGTCGGCAGCACCTCGGCTCCCATGGCATCACGCCGCACGCACCTGCGTGTGGCACGACGCCGCCGAGAGGAGCCACCCTGCACGAGGACCCCGCGACCCACGCGGCCGGCCGGCGTGGCGCGGCGCGCGTCGTGGGCTCCGCCATGGTGCGCGTCGCGCGCGGCGGAGCCCGCGCGGTGGTGGTCCTCGCCCGCATGGCGCCCCCGGAGGCGCCCGCGGCCCTCCCCGCCGCGCCGTCGCCCGCGGGTCCCGGCACCGCCGCGCCCACGGCCGCGCCGGCGGCCACCCCCGCGGGCGACCCGGCCGAGCCCGAGGACCGGTGGGCCGCGTCGTGGCGGTCGTCCGCGCTCGCCGCCCTGGCCGTGCTGGGGCTGCTGCTGCTGATCGCCTGGCACGTCGCCGAGCGGCTCCTGCACTACGGCTGGACCGGGGTCGGCGCCGTCTACACGATCGTCGTCACCTCGTACGTCTTCTCCCGCTTCCTGTTCGCCGCGGTCTACCGGCCCCCCCGGAACGCGGGCATCGAGCCGCACATCGCGATCGTGGTCCCCGCCTTCAACGAGGGTGAGGCCGTCGCCCGCACCATCGACTCCTGCATGGCGCTCGACTACCCGGCCGAGCGCCTCGAGGTCGTGGTGATCAACGACGGGTCGAGCGACGACACCTGGGAGGTGATGCTGCGTACCGCCGCCCGGTATCCGGAGGGCGCCGTCCGCTGCATCGACCTCGGCGAGAACCAGGGCAAGCGCGCCGCGATGGCCGCCGGCATGCGCGAGACCACCGCCGAGATCGTCGTGTTCGTCGACTCCGACTCGATGCCGGCGCGCGGGGCCGTCCGGATCCTGGTCCAGGCGTTCGCGGAGGATCGCTGCGCCGCCGTCTCCGGCCTCACCTACGTCCGGAACGCCGAGACGAACCTGCTCACCCGGATGCAGGCCGTCCGCTACTACATCTCGTTCCAGCTGCTGAAGAGCGCGGAGTCGGTGCTCGGCGCCGTCGCCTGCTGCTCCGGCTGCTTCGCCGCCTACCGCCGCACGGCGGTGATGGAGGTGCTCGACAAGTGGGAGCACCAGCGCTTCCTGGGCACCGAGTGCACGTACGGCGACGACCGGGCGCTCACCAACATGATGCTGCGCCGCGGGTGGATCGCCCGCTACGACCGCCGCGCCGAGGCGTGGACGGACGCGCCCGACCGCTACGGCAAGTTCTTCCGCCAGCAGCTGCGCTGGAAGAAGTCGTGGGCCCGCGAGGGGCCGATCCTGCTGACGCACCTGTGGCGCACGCGGCCGCTGGCCTTCCCGTTCGCCCTCATCGCCACGCTCTCGGGGCTGCTCAGCCCCATCGTGCTGGTGCTGAACGTGCTGTGGGCGCCGCTCGCCGAGACGATCATCCCGGCGTTCTACCTGCTCGCGCTCTACCTGATGGCCATGTGCTACGCGCTCACGCACCGGGCGCTGCGCAGCGACGGCCTGTGGCGCTACTCGATCGCCGCCACGTTCTTCTACGTCGCGTTCTCGCCGCAGCTGTACTGGGCGATCGCGCGGATCCGCGACGGCAGCTGGGGCACGCGGGCGCCCGCCGAGCCCGCCGCGGATGAGGCGACCGGGTTCGCGGTGCTCGAGGTGGCCGGCCCGGTCGGGCCGGGTGGCCGGTGAGGGGCGCCCTCCCACGGCGGGCGCGCCGCCTGGCCGGCTCGGCGGTGACGCTGGTCGCGTTCACGGTGCCCGTCTACCTGTTCGCGGGCCTCAGCCCCGCGCCGTCGTACAGCCGCGAGCCGGCGCCACGCGTGGCCCTCACGGCCGCCCAGCTCGCCCGCGCCCGGGCGTTCACCGTCCTGGCCGGAGGGGTCCCGGTGCTGACGTACCACGACGTCGCCGACGACGGCGGCCCGCGCGCCGTCAGCCCCAGCCTGCTGGCGGCGCACATGGCGATCCTGCGCGCCGCCGGGTTCCACGCGATCGGGCTGCGCGAGCTCCTGGCCTACCTGGAGCACGGCGCCCAGCTGCCGCCGCGGCCGATCCTGCTCACGTTCGACGACGGCCTGCACAGCGCGTGGACCACCGCCGACCCCATCCTCGAGGCGAACGGCTTCCGCGCGGTGGCGTTCCTCATCGCCGGCCAGCTCGGCCGCCACCGCCCCTACTACATGGACGCGGCCGAGGTGCGCGACCTCCTCGGCTCCGGCCGCTGGGACGTGGGCGCCCACACGTTCCTGGGCCACGGCGACGTCGCCGTCGACGACCGGGGCGGCACCGGGCCGTTCCTGACCAACCGCGCGTGGCTCCCCGACGCCGGCCGCCTCGAGACGCGCGACGAGTTCGCGGGGCGGATCGCGCGCGACCTGGACCGCGGGACCGCGGCGCTCGAGGCGCTCGGCGCCGGGCGTCCCCGGGTCTTCGCGTATCCGTTCGCGGTCAACGACGCGCCCGCCGACGACCCCGCGCTCGCCGGGATCCTGCGCCGCACGGTCAACGCCCGCTACCCGGTCTCCTTCGTCGACGACGCCGGCGCCCGCGCCGCCGTGCGGTCCGGGGTGGGGCTGCGCGAGCTTCCGCGCATCGCGGTGACGTCGTCCGTCACGCCGGAGGGGCTCCTCGACATGATCCAGGAGGCGATGCCGGTGCCGCCGCGCCTGCGCGGCCTGGCGCCCGCCCGGTGGGTCGGCGAGCGCGGCCGCCCGGTGCCGACGACCGCCTTCATCGGCAGCCGGCTGGAGCTCCGGACGGGCGTCGGCCTCTGGGACGCCGCCTACTTCTCGCCGGACCAGACGTCCGCATGGCGGAACTACGCCGTGTCCCTGCGCGTCCGGGGCCTCGGCCGCGCGGACTCGGGCGCCAACGCCACGCTGATGCTCCGCGCGTCCGCGCGCCCCCGCGACCCCCGCGTCGCGGTCACCCTCGCCGCCGGCCGGGTGACCCTCCAGCGGGTCGGCGCGAGCGGCAGCGTCCCCATCGCCTCGACGGTGGTGGACGAGCGCTCCGTCCACCAGCTCGACGTCACCGTCGCCGGCGACATGGCCGCGATCTCCGTCGACGGCCGCATCGCCCTTCGCCACACCGTCCGCTGGAGCACCCGCGGCGGCATCGGCCTGGGCGCGTGGCGCGCCCGCCTGGCCAGCCCGCAGCCCGTCTTCTCCGACCTCGTGGTGGCCCGGGCATGACCGGCCACCGTCCCGACACCCCGCACGCACCACAGGAGGAATCGTCGTAGTGACCGACATCGCCCACCCGACGCCCCGGCGCTCCGCCCTGGCACGACGGGGGGCAGCCATCGCCATCGGCATGCTGGCGATGGCCCTTCCTCCTGATCGCCTCCCAGGGCCGCGCCGCGGCCGCCCAGACCGTCGTCTCGATCGAGTTCGACGACGGGACCGCGAACCAGTACGGGGTCCGCGACGTCCTGACGGCGCACGGCATGGACGGGACCTTCTACGTCAACAGCGCGCTCGTCGGCGACGAGGACCACATGTCGTGGGCGCAGCTCCACGCCCTCGCCGACGACGGCAACGAGATCGGGGGGCACACCCTCGACCACCCGCACCTCACCCAGCTCACGGCCGAGCAGCAGCACCAGCAGATCTGCCAGGACCGGGCGAACCTGCAGGCGCAGGGCTTCACGGTCCGGAACTTCGCGTACCCGTTCGGCGACTTCGACGCGACGACCCAGTCGATCGTCGGCGACTGCGGGTACGACACCGGCCGCGGGGTGAGCGGCATCGTGTCGCCCAACGGCTGCTTCAACTGCGACTTCGCGGAGACGATCCCGCCGCAGAACCGCCTCGCGACGCGGACGCCCCAGAACCCGCGCAGCACGCGACGCTCGCCGACCTCCAGGGGTACGTGACCCAGGCCGAGCAGCACGGCGGCGGATGGGTGCAGGTGGTGTTCCACGAGCATCTGCGACGGCGCCTGCGACGCGTACGCGACCTCGCCCGCCCAGTTCGCGCAGTTCCTCGACTGGCTGCAGCCGCGGGCCGCGAACGGGACGGTGGTGCGCACCGTGCGGCAGGTGATGGACATGCCGGCGCCCCCGCCGCCCGACCCGGCGACGAACCTCCTCACGAACCCGTCCCTCGAGGCGGACACCGACGGCGACCAGGTCCCGGACTGCTGGCAGCTCGGGGGCTTCGGCACCAACACGTTCAGCTGGGCGCGCACCACCGACGCGCGCACCGGCGGGTTCGCCGAGCGCTCCACCATCTCGGCGTACACGGACGGCGACCGCAAGCTGGTCTCCCGCCAGGACCAGGGGGCGTGCGCCCCCTCGGCGGTCCCCGGTCACGCCTACACGGTGCAGGCGTGGGCGAAGCGCACCGCGCCCGCCCGCCTGGTCGCCTACACGCGGGGCGCGGACGGGGCGTGGACCTTCCTCTCGCAGGGACCGCTGCTCCCCGCCAACTCCGGCTACGAGCTCATGACGATGACGACCCCCGCCGTCCCGGCGGGCGCGACCAACGTGAGCGTCGGCATCTCCCTGCGCGACGTGGGGTCGGTGACCGGTGACGACTACTACCTCGGCGACGCCGACGGCGGCGCCGACACCACCGACCCGACGGTGGCGCTCGCCGCGCCGGCCGCCGGAGCCGGCCTGTCCGGCACCGCGACGCTCACGGCCACGGCCTCCGACAACGCCGGGGTGGCGCGCGTCGAGTTCCTGGTGGACGACCAGATCGTCGGCTCCGACGCCACGGCGCCGTACGCGTACGCGCTGAACACCACCGCGCTCGCCGACGGGCCGCACGGGATCCGGGTGCGCGCGGTCAACACCGGCAGCAACTCCGCCACCTCCGCGGCCACGGCGATCGCCGTGGACAACGCCCCGCCGCCGCCCGGGCCGAACCTGCTCCAGAACCCGTCCCTCGAGGCCGACGCGGCCCCGGCGGACGGCGTCCCCGACTGCTGGCAGCTCGGCGGCTCCGGCAACAACGCGTTCTCCTGGGCCCGGGTGGGTGACGCCCGCACCGGCTCCTGGGCGGAGCGCAGCACGATCACCGCGTACACCGACGGTGACCGGCGGCTGATCTCCAAGCAGGACACCGGCGCGTGCGCCCCGGCGGCCGTTCCCGGCCACCGCTACCTGGTGCGCGCCTACTACACGTCCACCGCCCCTGTGCGCCTCGTCGCGTACTACCGCTCGAGCGCCGGCGTGTGGACGTTCTTCACCCAGGGCGCCGTGGTCCCGGCCTCCGCGGCCTACGTGCCCGTCCAGATGACGACCCCGCCCGTCCCGGCCGGCGCGACCCACCTCAGCATCGGCATCTCGCTGCGGGCGGTCGGCTCCGTGACCGGCGACGACTACCACCTCTCCGACGTGGACGCGGCGCCATGACCGGGCGCCGCGCCACGCGGCCCTCACCTTCAGGAGGAACCGCTCCCGTGACCCACACCGCCCACCGTATGCCGCGGGCCGAAGCCCTGGCACGACGGGGGGCCGCCATCGCCATCGGACTGCTGGCGCTGGCGTTCCTCCTGTTCGTGACCCAGGGCCGCGCCGCGGCCGCCCAGACCGTCGTCTCCATCCAGTTCGACGACGGCGTCTCGAGCCAGTACCAGGTCCGCGACACCCTCTCGGCTCATGGCATGGACGCGACCTTCTACATCAACAGCGCGCTCATCGGCGACGAGGACCACATGACGTGGGCCCAGCTCCACACCCTCGCCGACGACGGCAACGAGATCGGGGGGCACACCCTCGACCATCCGCACCTGACCCAGCTCACGGCCCAGCAGCAGCGCGACGAGATCTGCCAGGACCGCGCGGCGCTGCAGGCGCAGGGCTTCTCGGTCACCAACTTCGCGTACCCGTTCGGCGACTTCGACGCGACGACCCAGTCGATCGTCGGCGACTGCGGGTACGACACCGGCCGCGGCGTGAGCGGCATCGTGTCGCCCAACGGCTGCTTCAACTGCGACTTCGCGGAGACGATCCCGCCGCAGAACCGCCTCGCGACGCGGACGCCCCAGAACCCGCAGTCGACCACCACGCTCGCCGACCTCCAGGGGTACGTGACCCAGGCCGAGCAGCACGGCGGCGGATGGGTCCAGGTGGTGTTCCACGAGGTCTGCGACGGGTGCGACCAGTACTCGACACCACTCTCGGAGATCAGCCAGTTCCTCGACTGGCTGCAGCCGCGCGCGGCCAACGGCACCGTCGTGAAGACGACGGCGCAGGTCGTCGCGACGCCGGCCGAGCCGCCGCCGGACCCGGCGACCAACCTGCTCCCCAACCCGTCCCTCGAGGCGGACGCCAACAACGACCAGGTCCCGGACTGCTGGCTGCTCGGGGGCTTCGGCACGAACACGTTCAGCTGGGCGCGCACGACGGACGCGCACAGCGGCGGGTTCGCCGAGCGCTCGACGATCACCGCGTACACCGACGGCGACCGCAAGCTGGTGACCCTCCAGGACGCGGGCGCGTGCGCCCCGTCCGCGGTGCCCGGCCACGCCTACTCGGTGCAGGCCTGGGCGAAGCGCACGGCACCGGCGCGCCTCGTCGTCTACTACCGGGGCTCCGACGGCCTGTGGACGTTCTTCGCCCAGGGCCCGCTGCTCCCCGCCAACTCCGGCTACGAGCTCATGTCCATGACGACCCCCGCCGTCCCGGCGGGCGCGACCAACCTGAGCGTCGGCATCTCCCTGCGCGACGTGGGATCGGTCACGGGTGACGACTACTACCTGGGCGACGCCGGAGGCGGCGCCACCGACACCACCGACCCGGGCGTGAGCCTGACCGCACCGGCGGCCGGCGCGACGCTCACCGGCACGGCCACCCTGACCGCCGACGCGTCCGACAACGCCGGCGTCGCGCGGGTGGAGTTCCTGGTCAACGACCAGATCGTCGGCTCGGACACGACGGCGCCATACGCGTACGACCTCAACACGACCACCCTCACCGACGGCCCGCACACCATCACGGCGCGCGCGGTCAACACCTCCAGCAACTCGACGACGTCCGCGGGCACGGCCGTCGCGGTCAACAACTCCGTCGCGCCGCCCGCGGCCTACAACCTGCTCCAGAACCCGTCGCTCGAGACCGGAGGGGCCCCGCCCGCCGGCCTGCCGGACTGCTTCCAGATCGGCGGCTCGGGCAACAACACGTTCACGTCCGGGCGGGTGAACGACGCCCACAGCGGCAGCTGGGCGGAGCGCGTCACGATCACCGCGTTCACCGACGGTGACCGGCGCATCCTCTCCCGCCAGGACACGGGCGCGTGTGCCCCCGTGGCCGTCCCCGGCCACCGGTACCTGGTGCGGGCGTACTACAAGTCCACGGCCCCGGTGCGGCTCGTCGCGTACTACCGCTCGAGCGCCGGCGTGTGGACGTTCTTCACCCAGGGCGCCGTGGTCCCGGCCTCGGCCGGCTACACCGCGGTGCAGATGACCACCCCGGTCGTCCCCGCGGGCGCGACCCACCTCAGCATCGGCATCTCGCTGCGGGCGGTCGGCCAGGTCACCGGCGACGACTTCCACCTCTCCGACGCGGACCAGGACCGCGGCGGGCCGACCACCGCGATGACCGCGCCGGCCACCGGCGCGCTCGTCAGCGGCCAGGTCGACCTCGCCGCCACGGCGTCCGACGACATCGGCGTGGCCAAGGTCGAGTTCCTCGTCGACGACCAGGTCGTCGGCACGGACACCGGCGCGCCGTACACGACCACCATCGACAGCACCACGCTCGCCGACGGGCCCCACACGGTCCGCAGCCGGGCGACGGACACCTCCAACAACGTCGCGCTCGGCGACCCGATCACGATCACCGTCGACAACGGCGCGCCAACCGTGGCGCTGTCGACGCCGGCGGCCGGCGCGCTCGTGCACGGCTCCGCCGCCCTCGCCGCGGTGGCCACCGACAGCGGCGGCGTCGATCACGTTCAACTTCCTCGTCAACGACCAGGTCGCCGCCACCGACGCCTCCGACCCCTACTCGGCGAACATCGACACGACCACGCTGGCCGACGGCCCGCACGCCATCCGCGCCCGCGCGGTCGACCGCGCCGGCCACGTCACGCTCGGCGATCCGGTGACCGTCACGGTCAACAACACCGGGCCCACCGCCGGGCTGACCGCCCCGGTGGCGAACGCCACGCTGAGCGGGTCTGCGGACCTCACGGCGACGGCGAGCGACGCGAACGGCGTCAACCACGTCGAGTTCCTCATCGATGACCAGGTGGCCGGGACGGACGCGTCCGACCCGTACGCCGCCACCGTCAACACCACGACCCTGACCGACGGGGCGCACAGCGTGCGCGTCCGCGCGCAGGACGCGGCGGGCAACGTCACCACCGGGCCGGCGGTCGCCGTGACCGTCCGCAACGCGCCGGCGGTCGCGCTGACCGCGCCGGCCGCGGCGGCGCTGCTGCGCGGCTCGGTGCCGCTCGCGGCGACCGCGTCGGCCTCCGCCGTGCGCGTGGAGTTCCTGGTGGACGGCGCCGTCGTCGCCACCGACACCACCGACCCCTATACGGCCACCCTCGACACCACGACGCTGACCGACGGCGCGCACGCCCTGCGTGCCCGCGCGGTCGACGGCGCGGATCGCGCGACGCTCGGCGACCCGGTCTCCGTCACGGTCAACAACACCGGGCCCACGACGGCGCTGACCGCTCCGGCGGCCAACGCGACGCTCGCGGGCACGGCCGGGTTCACGGCGACGGCCACCGACGCCTCGGGGATCGACCACGTCGACTTCCTCGTGGACGACCAGGTGGTCGGGACGGACGCGTCCGGCCCCGTACGCCGCGTCGTTCAACACCACGACCCTGCCCGACGGGCCGCACACCGTGCGCGTCCGCGCGCAGGACACGGCCGGCAACGTGACCACCGCGACCGCGGTGCCCGTCACGATCCGGAACACGGCGCCCGCGCCGACGGTGGCGCTCACCGCGCCCGCCGCCGGGGCCATCCTCCGTGGCTCGGTGACGCTCACCGCCACCGCCTCGGGCTCCCGCCGTCGCGCGGGTGGAGTTCCTGCTCGACGGGGCGGTCGTCGCCACCGACACGTCGTCGCCGTACAGCGTGTCGTTGAACACGGCGACGAGGTCCGACGGGACGCACGCCCTGCAGGCCAGGGCCGTGAACACCGCCGGGACGGCGGCCACCACGACCGCGCGGAACGTCATGATCGACAACACCGCCGCGACCTCGTCGATCCAGTGCAACGGGGCGCCGTGCGCCGCGTGGTACACGACGACGCCGGTCAGCGTGACGCTCTCGGCCACGGACGGCGCCGGCTCGGGCGTCGCGGCCATCCGCTACACCACCAACGGCACGTCGCCGGGCACGTCCTCGCCGGCCTACACCGCGCCGTTCAACGTCACCGGATCCTCCACGACGGTGCGCTTCCGAGCGTACGACGTCGCGGGGAACGCGGAGGCCATCCGCTCCCAGACGATCCGGATCGACACGTCCAAGCCGTCGGTCGTCATCTCCTCGCCGTCCAACGGCTCCACCGTCAGCGGCACTGTGACCGTCAGGGCGCTCGCGTCCGACAGCGGGTCGGGCGTCCAGAGCGTCAGCTTCTACCGCGACGCGGGCGTCCTCATCGGCACCGACACCGCGGGGCTCTACCGGGCGTCGTGGGCCACCGGTTCCCTGACCAAGGGCAACCACACCATCTACGCCGTCGCGAAGGACGTGGCCGGGAACACCACCACGTCCTCCGTGATCACGGTCCGGGTCGCCTAGACGACCCGGCCTCCCGTCGCGCGCCGTCCGCGGGGTCCGGCGCGCGACGGGGAGGGGCGTCGGTGGCCGCGCTCAGCCGAGCGCGGTCACCTTGACGTCGTCGATCTGGAACTCGTCGAAGTCGCCCCGCACGCCCACCGCACCCGATCCGGTGATCGGCGCGTAGGCGGCGCCCCCGCACCCCGACGTCGGGTTGGTCCCGCCGTGGTCCGTGCCCGTCACGAGCACCTGGCCGGTCAGGTCGTCGGCCAGCTCGATGCGGACGGAGCCGTCGGCGGCGTCGCGGACCGACACCGCGAAGCGCTGCCACGTCCCGGGGGACCAGGGGTGGTGCACCTCGGGCGTGAGCTCGATGTAGGTGCCCCCGTTGTCCGGCCCGCACGGCACCTTGCGCTTGATGACCACGTCGCCGTCCGCGCGGTTGACGCTCGCGTAGTAGAGGTTCTGCTCCGACGTGTACCGCACCCAGACGTGGACGCCGTGCCAGCAGGTGTCGTCACCGTCGCAGCCGCCCGGGAAGCTCGTGCGGTTGAACAGGGCCAGCGCGACCCGGACGTTGCCGGCGACCGGCTTCTTCGTCGTGAGGCGGAAGACGTCCGAGTCGGTGCAGTTCGAGGACGTCGCGTTCGGCCCGGACGCGCCGGAGCACGAGTCCGGGGCGCCCGTCCAGCCGGTGCCGGAGCGCCGGAACAGCGAGCCGGACGTCATCTCCCAGTCGGGCGACGCGGGGGCGCCGCCGCCGGGGTCGAAGAAGGCGTCCTCGTTGGTGATGAGCCCGTCCGGCCCGGTGAACGCGTCGGCGAAGAGCACCCGGCCGGTCGGTGGCGTCGGGGACGGCGGCGCGGGTGAGGTCGGGCCCGCGGAGCCGCCGCCGGACCCCGCGCCGCCCCCGGATCCCGCGGCGCCGCGGAGCACCAGCTGCAGGCCGGCGGTCGGGGCGGGGACCCGCAGGGGCGCGGCCGCGATCGCGCCGGCCCGTGCCCCCGCGACGGTGCGGTCGAGGGCCAGGGCGCGGACGCCGCCGGCCCGCGTCCGGGCGCGCTCCGCCGCGCCGCGAGGCGCGGCGAGCGGGGCGCCGCGCCGTGCCAGCGCCACCACAGCGCGGTCGCCGGGCGCGGCGCCCACCGCCGGCAGTACCAGGCGGGCGCCGCGCGCGGCCGCGGCGCCCCGGCAGCCGCCGGCGGGGCGGGCCGCCGCGCCGCGGTAGGCGAGCACCTGCACCACGGCGCGCGCCCGGGGGAGACCCCAGCCGTCCCGGCGGGCGTCGCCGCGCTGGGCGCGCCGCCACCACGCGGCGACGGTCAGGGGCGGGGATCCGGCGGGGGCGGAGGCGCGGCACAGGGGGCGCCAGCCGGGGGGCGCCACCACCGCGCCTGCGGTCGGGCGGGCCACCGTCACGAGCGCCACCAGCACGTCGCCGGGCACGGCGCGGGCGGGTCGCGCGACGGCCGCCGGGCCCCCGCGCGGACGCGCGGCATCGGATGCCCCCACCGGCGCCGGGGCGGCCGACGCGACCGGGGCGGCGGCGCACAGCGCCCCGGCGGCCGCAGCTGCAACAAGCGCTCCCGTGGGCATCCGGCGCGCCATGTGGGGAGCCTTGCACGATCGCCGCGGGCTTTCCCCTTCCGCAAGCCATGCGCCGTCCAGTGGTGGTACGGATGCCGTTCGGGACGGCGTGTGGGATGGTCGCGCCGTGCGATGGCCCCTCCACGTGGCCTGGGCCCTGGCGGCACTCTCGGTCGCGGCCTTCGGGGGCGCCCTGGCCATGCACGCGGTGGATCCCTCACCGCCCGACCGGGCGCTCTGGCTGGTGGTGCAGGCGCTCATCGCCGCGCCGGCGCTGGCCGCCGGCGTGGCGATCGCCCGCGGGCGTCCCCGGAACCCCGTCGGGCCGATCGTCGCGGCGATCGGGTTCCTGCTCCTGGCCGACGCGTTCCTGTCGGCCTGGGCGAGCGCCGCCGATCACGGGGCCGTGGCGGGACTGAGGTGGGCGGTTGCGCTGTTCGAGGCCGACTGGATCCCCGTGTTCGGCGTCCTGGCCCTCCTGCTGCTGCTGTTCCCGGACGGCCGGCCGCCCACCCCGCGGTGGCGTCCCGCCGTCGCCCTCACCATCGCGGCGACGCTCGCCGTGCTCGGCGTGACGATCCTGCGCGACTCCGCGTTCGATGCTCCCTACGCGGACGTCCCGGCGCCCGTCGGCGTCCTCTCGGGCGCCGCGGCGGGCGTCGCGATTGTCGCCATGCTCGCCGCGCTGATCGTCGCGCTGGCGCTCGCGGCCGCCGCGATGATCGTCCGGTTCCGCCGCTCCGACGGGGTGGAGCGGACGCAGATGAAGTGGCTCGCGGCCGCCGCCGTGCTCCTGCCGCTGGCGATCGTCGCAGGCACGATCGACGGGATCCTGAACGACGAGCCGACGCTGCTCACGTTCATCCCGTTCCTGGCCGTGTACGCCGCCTTCGTCGCCGCGGTGGTCGTGGCCATGCTGCGGCACGGCCTGTACGACGTCGACCGGGTCATCAGCCGGACGATCGCGTGGGTCGCCCTGACCGTCGTGCTGGCCGCCGGCGCCGTCGGCGTGGCCGTGCTCGTGGCCGACCCCCTCGGCGGCGGCTCCACCGCCGGCGCCGCCGTGGCGGCCGTGGCCGCGGCGCTGGCGTTCGACCCGCTGCGCCGCCGCCTCCAGCGCGCCGTGGACCGGCGGTTCGACCGCGACCGCGCGCGGGCCCTGGAACAGGTGGACGCGTTCGCCGACCGCGTGCACGACGGGCAGGCCGCCCCGGAGGGGATCGAGGCGATCCTGCGCGACGTGCTGGGCGACCCGGGGCTGCGCCTGCTGGTCTGGCTGCCGGGGCCGGAGACCTACGCGGGCCTCGACGGCGCCCCGGCGGCGCCGCCGCCGGCGGGCCCGGGTGCCGCCGTCACGGCCGTCGGCCGCGGCGACGCCCCCCTGGCGCTGGTGGTCCACGACCCGCGTCTGGCCGCGCGGCCCGGGCTGCTGGCCGACGTGCTGCGCGCCGCCGCCCTCCCGGTCGAGGCCGCGCGCCTGCGCGGCGAGCTGCGCGGGCGGCTGGACGAGGTGGAGGAGAGCCGCGCGCGGATCGTCCGCGCGGGCTACGAGGAGCGGCGGCGCCTGGAGCGCGACCTCCACGACGGTGCGCAGCAGCGCCTGCTGGCGCTGGGGATGGGCCTGCGGCGGGTGCAGCGGCGGGTGGTCGGCGACCCGGAGGCGTCCCGCGCCCTCGACGACGCGGTCGACGGCGTGGCGGAGGCGGTCCGGGACCTCCGCGAGATCGCCCGGGGGCTCCGGCCCGGGGCGCTCGACGACGGGCTGGGGCCGGCCCTGGCCGACCTCGCGCGGCGCACGCCGCTGGCCGTCGATGTGGACGCCCCGGCGGGCCGGGTGGCGCCCGAGATCGAGACGGCCGCCTACTACGTGGTCAGCGAGGCGCTGGCGAACGCCGTGAAGCACGCGAGCGCATCGCACGTGCGCGTCTCGGCGCGCCAGGACGACGGCCACCTGGTGGTGCGGGTCGAGGACGACGGCCGGGGCGGCGCCGCGCCCGACCCCGCCGGTGGCCTCGCCGGGCTGGCCGACCGGGTCGCCGCCCACGGCGGCCATATGGCGCTCGACAGCGCGCCCGGCGCGGGGACCCGGATCGAGGTGGTGCTGCCGTGCGGATCGTGATCGGCGAGGACTCGGCGCTGTTCCGCGAGGGGCTGGTGCTGCTGCTGCGCGACGCCGGGCACGAGGTGGCGGCCGCGGTGGGGGACGCCGAGGCGCTCGAGGCGGCCGTCGCGGCGCAGTCGCCGGACCTCGCGATCGCCGACATCCGCATGCCGCCCGGCAACGAGGACGACGGCGCCCGCGCCGCCGCACGCATCCGCCGCGACCACCCCGACGTCGCGGTGCTGCTGCTCTCCCAGCACGTCGAGACGCGCCACTCCCTGGACCTGGTGGCGAAGGGCGGGTTCGGCTACCTGCTGAAGGACCGGGTGCTCGACGTGGACGACTTCCTCGATGCGCTGCGCCGGGTCGCCGGCGGCGGCTCGGCGCTCGACCCGGAGGTGGTCGCCGCGCTGGTGGGGAACCGCCGCGACGACCCGCTGGAGGCGCTCTCGCCGCGCGAGCGCGAGGTCCTGGCGCTCATGGCGGAGGGCCGTACCAACGCGGGGATCGCGCGCCGCCTGTGGCTCACCGACCGGACCGTCGAGACCCACGTGCGCAGCATCCTCGGCAAGCTCGGCATCGCCGGCGGCGAGGACGACCACCGCCGCGTGCTCGCGGTGCTCGCGCACCTCCGCGCCAGCACGTAGGCCGGTCCCGCGCCCGCCACGATGGCGGGAGGCCGGCGCGACGGGAGGATCGCACCACCCCTTCCCCCCGCACACCGGAGGACACCGTGAGCGCCACCGACACCACCCGCCACATCGACGTCGCCCCATCCCGCCGCACCGGCCTGCCGTACCTGGCCGTCGCCGTCGGCGTCGTCGCCGTCCTGCTGAGCTTCGTCGGCTGGGACTGGTTCCCGCGCGGCGGCATCGTCCTCGGCGTCGGCGCCGGGATCGTCGCCCTGGTCCTGGGGCTCCGCGCACGCCGCGACGGCGCCCGGGCCCTCGGCACCACGGCGATCGCCCTCGCCGCCCTGACCGTCCTGATCCCGGTCGTCTGGGTCATCGCCTCCGCGGCGTCCTGAGGCGCACCGCTCAGCTCGCGAGCGCCCCGCGGGCCACGAGGTGGACCGCGGCGCGGATCCGGTCCGGGTCCGCGCCGCCCCCTCGAAGGTGGGCGTAGAGGTCGCCGGCCAGCGGAGCCAGGAGGGCCTCGGCCAGGACGTCGGCATCGGCGTCCGGCTGCGCCTGGCGGATCAGCACGGCCACATGCGTGCGCCACGCGTCGTGGAGCCCGCTCCGGTAGCGGGCGCCCGGCGACGCCGTCTCGGAGCAGACCACCAGGTCCGTGTGCTCCTCCAGGAGCGCCAGCAGCGCGTCGAGGAACGCGAGCAGGCGTTCCTGCGGCGCCGCGCCCGGCCCGAGGGGTGGAGAGCCGCGCAGGATCGCCCCCTGCAGCGCCCGCTCCGACTCCTCGAGCAGCGCGAGGGCCAGGCCGGCTCGGTCCCCGAAGCGCCGGAACAGGGTGCCCTTGCCGACCCCGGCCTCGGCGGCGATCTCGTCCATGGTCACGGTCGCGACGCCCCGCTCCGCGAACAGACGGCCGGCGACATCGAGGATCTTCGCCCGGTTCCGGGCGGCGTCCGCGCGTTCGGTTCGTGGCTCCATTGACGTAACGGACTCTAGTCCGCTACGGTGCCCGAGACAAGCGGACCACGGTCCGTATAAGACTCGGAGGACTCGATGCATCCCACCATCACCCGCGAGGAGCTCCGCCACGCCATCGAGCGCGGCGCCGTGACCGTCGTGGAGGCGCTGCCGCCGATGTACTACGAGGACGCGCACCTGCCCGGCGCGCTGAACCTGCCCCACGACCGCGTGCGCGAGCTGGCGCCGGCGCTCCTGCCGGACCGGGGGGCCGCGATCGTCGTGTATTGCGCCAACCTGCCGTGTCAGAACTCGGGCATCGCGACCCGCGAGCTCATCGCGATGGGCTACAGCGACGTCCGCGAGTACGCCGAGGGCAAGCAGGACTGGGTTGACGCAGGGCTGGCGGTCGAGAGCGGGTCGCACGCCGCCGCGGCGTAGCGCGCTCGGGGCCGCCGTCTGGGCCCACCCCCCGGGCTCACCCCGCGATACTGGCGGGGTGAGCCCGGTTCCGGAGATCCTGCGCAATCGCGATTTCCGGGACGTCTGGCTCGCGAGCCTCGTGTCCAACGGCGGCTCGTGGCTCCAGATCGTGGCCAGCGGGTGGCTCATCCTGCAGGCCACCGACAGCCCCGCCGCGGTCGGGGCGCTCGCCCTGGTGACCCGGGCCCCCGCCATCGCGCTCTCCGGCTACGCCGGCGCGCTGGCCGACCGGTTCGACCGGCGGGCCGTCGGCATCTGGACGTTCCTGCTCCAGGCCGTCGCGGCCGCCACGCTGGCGCTGATCACGTGGATCGACGGCACCCAGGTGTGGGCGATCTACCTGCTCACGTTCCTGGTGGGCACCGGCTTCGCCCTGGGCCTGCCGGCGATGCTCGCGCTCATCCCGTCGCTGGTCCCGCGCGAGCGGCTGTCGCAGGCGGTCAGCA
Organism: Miltoncostaeaceae bacterium; assembly: GCA_963749475.1. GTDB lineage: Bacteria > Actinomycetota > Thermoleophilia > Miltoncostaeales > Miltoncostaeaceae > Miltoncostaea. The sequence goes on along the minus strand of CAVVMP010000006.1, from coordinate 31,442 downwards.
TGAACGCCGCCGGCATCAACGTCGCCCGCCTCGCCGGGCCGGCGATCGGCGGCGGTGTGCTCGCGGCGTTCGGCGCGACGGTGTGCTTCGCGGTCAACGCCGTGTCGTTCCTGGCGCTGGTGGTCGTGCTGCTGCGGCTGGCGCCGCGGCCCGCCGCCGTCCGTGCGGGCGGGCCCACCCGGATGCGCGAGGCCCTGGCGCACGCCAGGCACGACCGCGCGATCCGGCGCCTGCTGGTGGGGATGGCGCTGTTCACGGCGCTCGCGTCGCCCATCCAGGAGCTCGCCCCGGTGGTCGCCGACCGCCTCGACGTCGGCGCCCCCGGCCTCGGCCTGCTGCTCGGGGCGATGGGCGGCGGCGCGCTCCTGGGCGCCTGGTGGCTCGAGCGCCTCACCGCCCGCGGCCTGCCGCGGCACCGGGCCCTGCCGATCGCGACGTCGGCGTTCGCCGCCGGCCTCGCCGTGGTGGCGGTGACGCCCTGGCTGTGGCTCGGGCTGCTCGCGATGGCCTTCAGCGGCGCCTTCTGGATCTGGATGTTCGCCGCCACGAACACGGCCGTGCAGCTCAACGCGCCGCCCGCGCTCCTCGGCCGCCTGTTGGGCCTCTACCAGCTCTCGGTGATCGGCCCGATCGCGATCGGCTCCACCATCGCCGGCGCGGTGGCCGAGGTCGCCGGGATCGAGGCGACCCTGCTCGGCTGCGCCGCCCTGCTCGCCGCGTGGGGCGTGTGGAGCATGCGCAACGCGGTCCCCGAGATCGACGGGGCCCGCGGCGGCGCGCGGGCGTCAGGCGGCGAACGCGGCGATCGCGTCGAGAACCCGCAGGGGGACGCGGCCCTCGACCTGTAGGAAGTGCCCCGCGCCGGCAACCGGGAGCGTCCGGGTGGGGCGCCCCGCGGCGCGGCGCGCGGCGGCCAGGCGGGCCATGTCCGCGAACGGGACGGTCCGGTCCCGCGTGCCCTGCACCAGCAACGCCGGCTGCCGGGCGGCGGCGGCGTCGCGCAGGGGGTCCGCGCGGAGGGTCGCGCCGGCGACCGCCGGGCCCACGAGGCGGCGCAGGAAGCGGCTCGCGGCGCCCGCCGCGCGCGGCAGCAGCCCCAGGGGGCGGCCGGGCGCCGAGAGGCTCACGATCCGGGTCGCCGGCGACCGGCGCGCCGCCGCGAACGCCAGGTCGCCGCCCTGGCTGTGGCCCACCAGCGTCACGCGGCGGGTGTCGATCCCGGGGATCGCCGACAGCAGGCGCACCGCCGCGGCCGCGTCGGCCGCGAGCGGCCGCGCGTCGAGCCACGACAGGGCCGGCCCGTCCGAGCCCCCGATCCCGCGCTTGTCGTAGCGCAGCACCACCAGCCCGCGCTGCGCCAGCCCCTCGGCCAGCCGGCGGTACGCGCCGCCCCCGCCGTCGCGGTCCTGGGGCCCGAAGCCGCTCACCAGGACGGCCGCCGGGAAGGGCCCGTGGCCCTGCGGCACCAGCAGCGAGCCGGCCAGCGTGACGCCCCCGGAGGCGGGGATCGACACCGGGCGCTCGGCCGGCGCGCCCGCGCCGGGGACCAGCAGCAGGGCGGCGACGAGGGCGGACACGATCACCCGTCTCACGGTAGCCGCGCCCGCCCCGGAGGGCCCGTCCTCCGGGCTCGGGTATCCTCACGCGGTGGACGAGGTCCTGCTGGCCGAGCGGCTGATCGCCTATGACACCTCGCGCCGCTCCGGTCTGAGCCAGGCGACCGACTTCGTCGCCGGGTGGCTCGAGGCGCGCGGCGCGCACGTGGACCCCGTGGAGACGGGGGGCCGCCGGTCGCTCATGGCGCGGGTCGGCTCGGGCCCCACGCGCATCATCTTCAACGGTCACCTGGACGTGGTGCCGGGGCACGAGGAGCAGTTCGCGCCCCGCATCGACGGCGGCCGCCTCTACGGGCGCGGCGCCTACGACATGAAGGCCGCCCTCGGGGCGATGATGCTCGCCGTCGCCGACCTCGCGGAGAGCGGCCTCGAGGGGGCCGAGGTGCAATTGATGGTGGTCCCGGACGAGGAACGGTCGGAGCCGGGGGAGAACTGTACGCAGATGATGGTGCGCGACGGACTCCGGGCCGACTTCGTCGTCTGCGGCGAACCCACCGACATGCTCGTCGGCATCCAGGCCAAGGGCGTGCTGATGATGCGGGTCGACGTCCCGGGGACGGCGGCGCACGGCGCCACCCCGTGGCTCGGCGACAGCGCCATCCTGCGCGCGGTCGACATGTTCCGCCGCATCGAGGGCCTCCCGTTCGCCGCCGAGTCGGCGCCGCTGTTCGAGCGCCCGTCGATCAACCTCGGCCGCATCGCCGGCGGCGACGCCGTGAACAAGGTCCCGGACCACTGCCGGATGGACGTGGACGTTCGCTACCTCCCCGGCCAGCACCCGGAGGAGGTGCTCGCGCCAGGTCCGGGCGCTCGACCCGGCCGCACGGGTCGAGGTGCTGCTGGAGCGCCCGCCCGCGGACGTGCCGCCCGACCACCCGGTGGTGCAGGCGCTGCTCGACGCGGCCGGCCGCTACGAGCCCTCCACCACCTCCGTCGGCCGCGACGGCGCCTCCGACGCGGTGGCGTTCCTGGAGGTCGGGGTGCCGGCGGTGGAGTTCGGCCCCCGCGGCGGGGGCCACCACGGCCCGGAGGAGTACGTGGAGATCGACAGCCTGCCCCGCTACCGCCGGGCCCTGGTCGACTTCGCCCGCATCGTCGCCGGGCTCCCCGTCCCGCAGCGCGGAGGCCGGCACGGCGTGACGACGGCCCCACCCCGCCCGCCGGTGGCGCCGCCCGAGGAGCCGCCGCACCAGCGCGCGCGCTACTTCCGGATGCCGCACCGGCGCAAGCTGTGGCCGGCGCTCGTGGGGTGGAGCCTCTACACCATCCTCGGGCTGGTCGTCGCGATCAGCATCGGGGGCTACATCTACCTGGACGACACCCTCGAGCAGGCCGCGCCGAACACCGCGGCGGCGAAGGCGGCCCGCGCCGCCACCCGGCCGGTGCTCCCCGGCGAGCCCACCAACATCCTGCTCATCGGGTCCGACACGCGGCCGAAGGAGGGCGACCCGGGGCGCAGCGACTCGCTGATCTTCGTGCGGATGGATCCGCGCCGGGACTTCATCTCGATGCTGTCCTTCCCGCGCGACTCCTACGTGCCGATCCCCGGCGTCGGGACGGCCAAGATCAACGAGGCGTACTCGTACGGGCCGCGCCAAGACGATCCAGACCGTCGAGGCGCTCACCGGGCAGCCCGTCAACTACTACGTGATCATCGACTTCACCGGCTTCCAGAAGCTGGTGGACGAGGTCGGCGGCGTCTACATGGACGTGGACCGCCGCTACTACAACAAGCAGGACGGGACGGCCGCCCACAACTACGACGAGATCGACCTCCAGCCCGGCTACCAGAAGCTGAACGGCGCGGACGCGCTCGACTTCGTCCGCTACCGCCACACGGACTCGGACTACGCCCGCATCGCGCGCCAGCAGATGTTCCTGTCGGAGCTCAAGCGGCAGACGAAGCAGCTCGGCAACCTCACCAAGCCGACGGCGCTGCGCAAGATCTTCGCCGAGAACATCGAGACGAACCTGACCAACGTGCCGAAGTTCCTCTCCATCCTCGAGCTCGCGCTCACGGCGCCGAAGGACCGGATCGCGCGGGTCTCCATCCAGGGGTCCGGCAACATGATCAACGGCGCGTCGGTCGAGGAGGTCTCCCAGTCGGAGATCGACGCGAAGGTCGCCGAGTGGAAGGAGCCCGAGTTCGTCCAGGGCGACGCCGGCAACGCCAAGCCGGTCGACCCGGCCACGGTGGACGTCACGGTGCTCAACGGCAGCGGCCGCGTGCTCCAGGCCGAGTCCGTCGCCGAGGCCCTCAACGTCAAGCGCTACGCCACGTCGGTGGGCGGGCAACGCCGACGACTTCGACCACCCGACCAGCGAGGTCTACTACGCCCCGGCGTTCCGTGAGCCGGCCCGCAAGATCGCCCAGCTGCTGGGGCCGAGGGCCACGATCGGCGCGCTGACCGCCAAGGAGGCGCGCGGCAACGAGGTGGTCGTGATCACCGGCGCGGACTGGACCGGCAAGCTCGCCGCGCCGCCCAAGCGCGAGACGGAGGCGGCGGCGACGACGGTCGACACCACCAGCCTGGTCGAGACGATGCGGGCGATCCGCTCGCAGGTGCCCGGCGTGAAGGTGATGGTGCCGATGAAGGTCGCGGCCGGTTCCTCGGTCAAGATCGTCCGCGCCTACAAGATCGACGACAAGCGGGACCGTCAGGCGGTCAAGATCGTCTTCCAGACCTACATCGGCGGCGCCCCGCAGTACTGGGGCCTGGAGATGACGAACATGAAGAACCCGCCGATCCTGGAGGGCGCGCACCGGGCCGATCAACTCGGGCGGGCGCGAGTACTCCACCTACTACGACGGCAAGAACCTCCAGCGCTTCGCGTTCCAGAAGGGCGGCACCACCTACTGGATCTCCAACACGCTCCAGAACGGGCTGAGCGCGAACACGATCCAGGAGATCGCGAAGTCGCTGCGGCCGCTCAACCGGGCGAAGCTGGCGAAGGGCCACACGGACACGCCGATCACGGTCGAGACCGCAGGGAGCACCCCATGACGGAGGACGGGACGGGCCCCGCGGCGCGCGTCGGCGTGATCGGCGCGGGCTACGTCGGCCTCGTCACCGGCGTCTGCCTGGCCTCGATGGGCTACCAGGTGACGCTGCGCGACATCGACGCCGCCAAGGTGGCGGCCCTCAACGACGGCCAGGTGCCGATCTACGAGCCCGGGCCTCGCCGAGCTGATGGCCGAGCACGCCGACCGCCTCACCTACACGCTCTCGCTCGAGCGGCATGCTGGAGCGCTCCGACATCGTCTTCATCGCGGTGGACACGCCGCCGACCTACTCGGGCGACGCCGACCTCTCGCGCGTGATGGGCGTGGTGGACGAGCTGGAGCGGGTCGGCGCCGACGCGCGCCACGTCCTGGTGATGAAGAGCACCGTGCCGGTCGGCACCGGCGAGCGGGTGCGCGCCGAGCTCGACGCCCGCGGGCTCGAGCAGGTGGGCTACTGCTCCAACCCGGAGTTCCTGAAGGAGGGCGCCGCGATCGCCGACTTCCTCCAGCCCGACCGGGTCGTGATCGGCGCCTTCGACCACGCCCACGGCGACCGCGTGGCCGCCCTCTACGCGCCGCTCGGCGCCACGATCGTGCGCACCACGCGTGCCGTCGGCGGAGATGGTCAAGTACGCGTCCAACGCGTTCCTCGCCACGAAGATCTCGCTTCATCAACGAGATCGCCAACGTGTGCGAGGAGGTCGGCGCCGACGTGGACGTGGTCGCCCACGGCATGGGCCTCGACCGCGCGCATCGGCCCGGCGTTCCTGCGCGCCGGCATCGGCTTCGGCGGCAGCTGCTTCCCGAAGGACGTGTCGGCGCTCAAGCAGCTCGCGGGCAACTCGGGCTACCACTTCCAGCTGCTCACCTCGGTCATCGAGGTCAACGAGCTGCAGAAGCGGCGCGTCATCGGGAAGCTGAAGAAGCACCTCGGCGGCGCTGGAGGGCAAGCGGGTCGCCCTGCTCGGGCTGACCTTCAAGCCGGAGACCGACGACATGCGCGAGGCGTCCAGCCTGGTGCTGGCCGCGCGGCTGCTGGCCGAGGGGGCCGAGGTGACCGCCTACGATCCCGTCGTGAACGGGTCGACCGACCGCCTGAAGGGCGTCGAGCTGAAGCCGGAGCGTCGAGGAGCGCGGTCGACCGGAGCCGACGCCGTCGTCCTGGTGACCGAGTGGCGCCAGATCGTCGAGGCCGACTGGGCGGACGTGCGCGACCGCATGCGCACGCCCGTGCTCATCGACGGGCGCAACGCGCTCGACCCGGCGCGGATGACCGCGCTCGGGTTCGCGTTCGAGGGCATCGGGCGCATCCCGCAGCACGTGGGCGTGACCCGGTGACGCCAGGCCGTCGTCCTGGTGGGCGGCGAGGGCCGGCGCCTGCGCCCGCTCACCGACACCCGTCCCAAGCCGATGATGCCGCTGGTGGACCGGCCGTTCGTCGCCCACCAGATCGACCTGCTGCGCCGCCACGGCGTGCGGCGACATCGTGTTCTCGTGCGGCTACCGGCCGGACGCGCTGGAGGACCACTTCGGCGACGGCTCCGCGCTCGGCGTGCGGCTGCGCTACGTGGTCGACCCGGAGCCGCTCGGCACCGCCGGCGCCATCAAGAACGCGGAGGGGCTGCTCGACGACGCGCCGTTCCTGGTGCTGAACGGCGACATCCTCACCGACCTCGACCTGGCGGCGGTCATCCGCGCGCACGGCGACCTGGGCGCCGAGGGCGTGATCGCGCTGACGCCGGTGGAGGACCCGAGCGCCTTCGGCCTGGTGCGCCTGCACGACGACGCGTCGGTGGAGGCGTTCGTCGAGAAGCCGAGCCCGGACGAGCTGCGCCCGGGCGAGCCGTTCCGCATCAACGCCGGCACCTACCTGCTGTCGCCGTCCGTGCTGGAGCGGATCCCGCCGGGACGCGCGTGCTCCATCGAGCGCGAGATCTTCCCGGTGCTCGCCGAGCTCGGCGCCCTCTACGGCTTCCCCAGCGACAGCTACTGGCGCGACATCGGCACCCCGGCGTCGTACCTCGCCGCCAACCACGACGTGCTGGACGGGGCGCTCGAGACCGAGTCCCCCGTCCCGGGGCCGTACCTCGGGCCGGGCGCCGAGGTGGCCGACGGCGCGGAGGTCGACGCGCGGTCCTCGGTCGGGCCGGACGCGCGGGTGGCCGCCGGCGCCCGGATCGCCGGGTCCATCGTCGGCGCGGGCGCGACGGTGGGGGAGGACGCGGTGGTCGACGAGGCCATCGTCGGCGCCGGGGTGGAGATCGGCGCGGCCGCCCACCTCGCCCCCGGGACCGTGGTCGGCGACGACGCGGTGATCGCCCCGGGCGCGCGGGTCGACGGCGCCGAGCCGGTGGCGACCGGCGCGACGGTCGGTTAGGAGCCTGTCGTGAGTCGGCCGCACGCCCCTGTTTGCCGACAGGCTCCGATCCCGTCGGATAGCCTGCCCGGCATGTACGGACTCGACGGACCCGACGCCCTCCAGGGCGACAGCATCGGCCTGATCCGCGGCGTCGCCGACTCGGTCGACGCCTTCGACGAGGCCCGCGCGGCCGCCGAGGCGGCCGAGATCCCGTGGCCGGCGGAGGAGATCGATTCGGTCGCGGTGTGCGGGATGGGCGGCTCGGCGATCGCCGCCGACCTGATCCTCGGCGCCTACCGCGAGCGCATGCGCGTGCCCTACAGCGTGGTGCGCGACTACTACATCCCGGGCTGGATCGGCGAGCGCACCCTCGTGATCCTGAGCTCCTACTCCGGCGGGACGGAGGAGACGCTCACGGCCGCCTCCCAGGCCATCGAGCGCAACGCCCTGTGCGTCGCCATCACCAGCGGCGGCAAGCTGGCCCAGTTCTACGGCCCGGAGGGCGTCCCGATCGTCCCGGTGCGCCCCGGCCTCCAGCCTCGCGCCGCCCTGCTGCGGCTGCTGGTGCCGATGCTGGTGGTGCTCGACCGGATGGGCGTCATCCCCAACGTCGGGTCGGACCTGGAGGAGGCGCGCGGCACGCTTGCGTCCGCGATCTCGGTCCTGGGCCCGGACGTCCCCGAGACCGGCAACCCCGCCAAGCAGCTCGCCCGGGCGCTGTCCGCGTCGGTCCCGCTCATCTGGGGCGCCGAGCTGACCGGCCCGATCGCCGTCCGCTGGAAGGGCCAGTTCAACGAGAACGCCAAGATGCCGGCCTACGCCTCGGCCCTGCCGGAGCTCGACCACAACGAGATCTGCGGCTTCGCGGGGATGCCCGCCGAGCTGGCCCACCTCGCCAAGCTGGTGATGCTCCGCGAGCCGCGCCAGCACCGCCAGACGGAGCGGCGGTTCGACCTCACCCGCGAGCTGGTCGAGCCGAACGTCAGCCAGGTGCTCTCGATCACCGCCGAGGGGCAGAGCCCGCTGGCCCGGATGCTCGATCTGGTGATGCTCGGCGACTACGCCTCGCTCTACGCCGCGCTGCTGCGCGCGGTCGACCCGGGGCCGGTCGAGGTCATCGAGCGGCTGAAGGAGCGGCTCGCCCAGACGGGGTACGGGAGGACCGCGGAACCCCCGGCAGGGTGAGCGCCGCCGCCCGCCGTCCCCGGCACGACGTCGCGGACCTGGGGCTGGCGCCGCTCGGGCGCCGCAGCGTGGAGTGGGCCGACCGGGACATGCCGGTCCTGCGGTCCATCCGGGAGCGCTTCGCCCGCGAGGCGCCGCTCGCGGGGCTGCGGGTGTCGGCGTGCCTGCACGTCACCACGGAGACGGCCGCGCTGGTGCGCACCCTCGCCGCGGGCGGCGCCGACGTGGTGCTGGTGGCGTCCAACCCGCTCTCGACCCAGGACGACGTGGCCGCCGCGCTCGTCGCCGAGTACCGCATCGCCACCCACGCCCGGCGCGGGGAGGACGGGCGGACGTACCTGCGCCACATCGGCGTCGCGATCGACCATGCGCCCCACATCACGATGGACGACGGCGCCGACGTCATCGGCCTGCTCCACGGCGAGCGCCGGGAGATGCTCGACGGCGTGATCGGCGGCACCGAGGACACGGCCACCGGCGTGCTGCGCGCCCGGGCGCTCGAGGCGGAGGGGCGCCTCGGCTTCCCGGTCGTGTCGGTCGCCGACGCCGAGACCAAGCACCTGTTCGACAACCGCGAGGGCACGGGCCAGTCGACGGTGGACGGCCTGATGCGCGCCACCAACGTCCTGCTCGCGGGGCGCCGGGCGGTGGTGGCCGGGTTCGGCTGGTGCGGCCGCGGCGTCGCCGGGCGGTTGCGGGGCATGGGCGCGAACGTGATCGTGCTGGAGGTCGACCCGATGCGCGCGCTCGAGGCGGTGATGGACGGCTTCGAGGTCATGACGATGGAGCAGGCCGCGCGGGTCGGCGACGTGTTCGTCACGGCGACGGGCGACGTCGGCGTGATCCGGCCCGAGCACGTCGCGCTGATGAAGGACGGCGCCATCCTCGCCAACGCCGGGCACTTCGACGTGGAGATCGACGTCCCGGGGCTGCGGGCGATGGCGGCGTCGGCGCGGGAGGTCCGCCCGGGCGTCCAGGAGTTCGCGATGCCCGACGGCCGCCGCGTCAACCTCCTCGCCGAGGGGCGCCTGGTGAACCTGGTGAGCGCCGAGGGCCACCCGGCGTCCGTGATGGACATGAGCTTCGCCGCCCAGGCCCTCTCGGTGGAGTTCCTCGCGCGCGAGGGCGCGGGTCTCCCGCCGGCGGTGATCCCCGTGCCGCGCCGGATCGACCACGAGATCGCCGCGCTCAAGCTCGCCGCGCTGGGCGTGGCGATCGACGAGCTCACCGCGGAGCAGCGCGGCTACCTCGCCTCGTGGGGGGATGGGGGCCCGTGAGCGGCCTCGCGCCCGAGGCGATCATCCGGCTCACGGACGACGCGGTCGAGATGCTCGACCAGACGCGCCTGCCCGGCGAGGAGGTCACGCTGGTCTGCCGCACGTGGCCCGAGGTGGTGGACGCCATCCGCCGCCTCGCGATCCGCGGCGCCCCCGCCATCGGGATCGCCGGCGCGATGGGCGTGGCGCTGGCCGCGCGGTCGGCCGGCGACGACCTGGACGCCGTCCGGGCCGAGGTCGCGGCCGCCGCCGCGGGGCTGCGGACGTCGCGGCCGACGGCCGTCAACCTGGCGTGGGCGGTCGATGCGCAGGAGCGCCTGGCGGCGGCGCACCCCGGGCCGGCGGCGGCGCTGGCCGATGACCTGGCCGAGGCGGCCCGCGGGCTCCACCGCGACGAGGTGGCCCGCTGCGAGGCCATCGGCGCCCACGGCGCCGCCCTGCTCGGGCGGGGCGCGCGCGTCATGACGGTGTGCAACGCCGGCGCCCTGGCGACGGGCGGCTACGGCACGGCGCTCGGCGTGGTGCGGGCCGGCCACGCGGCCGACCCGACGCTGCGGGTGGTGGTGCCCGAGACGCGCCCGCTGCTCCAAGGCGCCCGCCTCACCGCCTGGGAGCTCGGTCGCGACGGCATCCCGCACACGCTCATCACCGACAACATGGCGGCCTCGATGATGGCCTCGGGCGCCGTGTCCCACGTCGTGGTGGGCGCCGACCGCATCGCGGCGAACGGCGACACCGCCAACAAGATCGGCACCTACGGGCTGGCGGTGCTCGCGCGCGAGCACGGCATCCCGGTGATCGTGGCGGCGCCCACCTCCACGCTCGACCGCTCGACGCCCGACGGCGGGCGGATACCCATCGAGGAGCGGGCGGCCGACGAGGTCCGCGGGCTCTCCCTGTTCGGGCGCGCGGCCGCCCCCGAGGGGGTGCCGGTGGCGAACCCGGCGTTCGACGTCACCCCGGCGCGCCTGGTGGCCGCGATCGTCACCGAGCGGGGCGTCCACCGCCCGCCGTACGACCGGTCCCTGTGGCCAGCGTCCTGAGTCAGAAATTGCGTGGCGGTTCCCGGCTGCATCCCATCGCGATGCGGCGTCCTCGACCCCGCCGGTAGAACCACTACCGGCGGGGATCTGCGTCCTTGCCTCGCGGGGGATTCGCGCGGGAACTGCAGACGAACTTCCGACTCAGGACACTCGGTGGTGACGCGACCGGCACGGACGGGGGCTGATCCGCCACAGGCGGCCGCGCCAGCATCCCGGCATGGGACTGGCCGCCATCCTCGACGTCGTGCTCCCGCCCGCCTGCGCCGCGTGCGGGCTTCCCGGCGGCCCGGCGTGCGCCGCATGCCGCGCCGCGCTGCAGGACCTGCCGCCGCCGCACTGCGACGGCTGCGGCGGGCCGGTGCCCGTGCCCGTCGCGCGCTGCCCGGCCTGCCGCGGCCCGCTGGCGTGGGGCCGCCAGGCGGTCGCCTGGGCCGGGCCGGCCCCCGCGCTGGTGCTGGCGCTCAAGGACGGCCGGCGGCGGACGCTCGCCGGCGTGCTGGCGGCGGTGGTCGCCGAGCGGGTGCCGGCGCCACCGGACGGGTCGGCGCTGGTGCCGGTGCCGCTCGCCCGGGGGCGGGAGCGGGCGCGCGGCTTCAACCAGAGCGCGCTCATCGCCGGCGCGCTCGGGCGCCGGTGGGGCCTGCCCGTGCACGACTGCCTTCGCCGGGTGCGCGAGGGGCCGCCCCAGCGGGGGGCGTCGGCGAGCGCACGCGTGCGCCAGGCGGCCGCGGCCTACGCGCCGGGGGGCCCCGATCCGGTGCCGGCCCGGCCGGTGCTGGTGGACGACGTCCGCACGACCGGGGCCACGCTCGCGGCGTGCGCCCGGGCCCTTCGCCGGGGCGGGGCGGAGGAGGTGGGCGCCGTGTGCGTGGCCCGCGTCGTCTGACGCTTCGTGGTCCCGACCCGCTGCTCTAGGATCGCTTCACCGCATCGAAGAGAAGGAGGCTCCCGTGCAGCTCCAGGTCAAGGGCAAGGGAATGTCCGTCACCGACGCACTCTTCGAGCACGCCGAGCAGAAGCTCGAGCGGGTGGCGCGCGTGTTCCCGCCCTGGGACGACTCGACCCAGGTCGAGCTGGAGCTCTCGGTCGAGCGGAACCCCAAGATCGAGCGGGCCCAGATCGCGGAGGTCACGGTCCGCACGAAGGGGCCGGTGCTGCGGGTGCGCGAGTCCTCGGAGGACATGTACGCGGCGATCGACGCGGCCGCCCGCAAGCTGGAGCGCCAGGCGCGCCGCTACCGCGAGCGCCGGCGCGACCATCACGGGCGGGCGCCGCTCGACGAGGTGCCGGAGCTCATCGAGCAGCAGATGGCGGCCGCCCCGGAGGAGCCGCCGGGGCCGCGGCTGGTGAAGAGCAAGAGCTTCGAGATGAAGCCGATGTCGCCGGAGGACGCGGCCCTCCACATGGACATGCTCCACCACGACTTCTACGTCTTCCGCAACGAGGCCGACGGCCGGGTCAACGTCGTGTACCGCCGTCGCGACGGCGACTACGGGCTCATCGCGCCCGAGGGCTGAGGGGGATCCGGTGGACGTCGCCGTGGTCGGCGCCGGGCGGATCGGCGGAAACGTGGCGCGGCTGCTGGTCGCGGCGGGCCACCGGGTCACGGTGAGCGGTCGCGATCCGGAGCGGCTGCGGCGGCGGGCGGAGGAGATCGGCGCGCTCGCGGCGGAGCCCGCGGAGGCGGTGCGGGGCGCGGAGGTGGTCGTGGTGGCGGTCCCGTGGGACGCGCTGCCGGACGCGATCGCCGGGATGGGGTCCCTCGACGGCAGGATCGTCGTGGACACCACCAACCAGTTCGGCACCGGGCCCAAGCCGGCCGCCGGGGAGACGGCGGCGTCGTTCAACGCCGCGCGGATGCCGGGGGCGCGGTACACCAAGTGCTTCAACACGCTCACGTCGGCGTTCCAGGAGATCACCGCGCACCGCGACCCGCCGGTGGTGCAGTGGATCTGCGGCGACGACGCCGGCGCGGTGGAGGTGGTGGCGGGCCTGGTGCGCGATGCGGGGTACGCGCCGGTGGTCCTCGCCGGCACCGCCGACTGCGCGGTGATGGAGGCCCCGCGGCGCGACGGCGCGGTCTACGGGGAGGAGTACCGGCCCGCCGAGGCGCCGGCCGTCGTGGCCGCCGTGCGGGACGGCCGGCCGATCCCGCCGACGCCCGCCTACAGCTGACCGTCCGCCGGGGTGACCTCCACCTCGGCGTCCGCGAGCACCCGCCCGTTCGCCTGGAGGGCGATCCGGTGCGGGCCGGGATGGACCGTCCGGATCGACACGGTGCGGAACGCGTGGCGCCGGCGCACCGTCAGGCGCCCGGCCGCCGGGACCTCGCCGCGCGCGAAGGCGAAGGGCTTCGGCGGGCGGTCGGCGCCCCGGTAGTGGACCAGCAGGTGGGCGACGACGGCGGTGCCGGGGTCGGCGGCGAGCGTCGCCGCGACCTCCACCGCGCCGCCCAGGGGGACCCGGCGCGGCGACACGTCGAACGACTCGAGCCGGATGGGAGCCGCCAGGCCGAGGACGTCGAGGGCGGCGGGGTCGCCGGCGGCGACGAGCGTCCGCAGGCCGCGGCGGGCGACCTCCTCGCCGCGCGGGCCGGCGCGCCATCGGCGGGCCAGGTCGAGGGCCAGGCCGGGGTCGTCCCGGGAGATGTCGTTCAGGTGGTTGCCGACCGAGCGGCGCACATATGGCGAGGGGTCGTCCGCCAGCCGCTCGAGCAGCGCCACCGCGCGGGCGGTGCCGCCGGCGTCGAGGCGCAGGCGCGACGTCCACGGCAGCCGCGGGCGGGTGCCCTCCGACACCAGGCGGCGGACGTGCTCGTCCGGGTCGCCGGCCCAGCGGTCCAGGTGGGCCCACGTCGTCTCCGGGTGGCGCACCAGGAACGGCCGGACCGCCCACTCGGCCGAGAAGCGCGGCGTCAGCGCCGCCAGCAGGGGGAGCGCGGTGGCGGGGTCGTCGATGCCGGCCTCGGGGACCCAGGTCGACGCATGGGAGCGCGATCCAGCCGTCGAGCTCCGGCGAGGCCAGGGCGCGGCGCATCACCGCCGCGGCCTCGGCGAAGTCGGCGGGCATGCAGGCGCCGAGGGCGGCGGCGACGTGGGCGTTGCGGGCCATCAGCTCGAGCGGCTCCAGCCCGTCGGCGGCGCGGGCGAGCCGGCGGGCCGGGAAGCCGGGCCAGGCCAGGGTCATCAGGCGAGCGAGGTCCCGCACCAGCGCCGGGGAGATCTCGTGCTTCAGGTCGCCCATGCGGGGCGCATCATCGTGCCTGCGGCGGCGATCGCCGCCCCCGGCCTACGGTTCGGGCTGCGGCGAGCCGAAAGGACCCCTGCGCTAGGATTACCGATGGCCGTGACACCGATACCGCGAGCGTGCCCATGAGCACCGATCTCATCAACAAGGTCCTGCGCGTCGGCGAGGGCCGGGTCCTGAAGGGCATGCAGGGGCAGGTCGCGAGGATCAACGACCTCGAGCCCGCCATGGAGGCGCTCAGCGACGACGAGCTCCGCGCCCGGACGGCTGAGTTCAAGGCGCGGCTGGCCGAGGGCGAGACGCTCGACGACATCCTGACCGACGCCTTCGCGACCGTCCGCGAGGCGGGTCGCCGGGTCCTGGGGATGCGCCTGTTCGACGTCCAGATGATCGGCGCGATGACGCTCCACCTCGGCCGCATCGCCGAGATGAAGACCGGCGAGGGCAAGACCTTCGCGGCCGTCCCGGCGGTGTACCTCAACGGGCTCACCGGGCGCGGCGTGCACCTGGTCACGGTCAACGACTACCTGGCCAGCCGCGACGCCGAGTGGATGCGGCCGCTCTACGAGTTCCTCGGGACGTCGGTCGGCGTGATCGCGTCGATGATGCCCGAGGCCCAGCGCCGCGAGGCGTATGCCGCGGACGCCACCTACGGCACGAACTCCGAGTTCGGCTTCGACTACCTCCGCGACAACATGGCGGTCCGGCTCGAGGACTGCGCCCAGCGCGGCCACTACTTCTGCATCGTGGACGAGGTCGACTCGATCCTGATCGACGAGGCCCGCACGCCGCTCATCATCTCCGGCGTCCCGGAGGCGGCGACCGACACCTACTATCGCTTCGCGCGCATCGTGCCGACGCTGAAGTCCGGCGTGGACTACGACGTGGACGAGAAGCACCGCGCCGCGTCGCCCACCGAGAGCGGCGTCGAGAAGGTGGAGGCGGCGCTCGGGATCGAGAACCTCTACCTGGACGTCCACGGCAACCTGGTCAACCACCTGATCCAGGCGCTGAAGGCGCACGCCCTGTACCGGAAGGACAAGGAGTACATCGTCCGCGAGGGCGAGCTGCTGATCGTGGACGAGTTCACCGGCCGCGTGCTCGAGGGCCGCCGGTACTCCGAGGGCCTCCACCAGGCGCTCGAGGCGAAGGAGGGCCTGCGGATCCGCGAGGAGAACCAGACCCTCGCCACGATCACGCTGCAGAACTACTTCCGCATGTACGAGAAGCTCTCGGGCATGACGGGCACGGCCTCCACCGAGGCCAACGAGTTCGCGAAGATCTACGAGACCGACGTGACGTCGATCCCGACGCACCGGCCCATGATCCGGGCGGACGAGAACGACTTCATCTTCAAGACCAAGGACGCGAAGTTCCGCGCGGTCATCGAGGACATCGCCGACGCCCACGAGCGCGGCCAGCCGGTCCTCGTCGGCACGATCTCGGTCGAGATCTCCGAGATGCTCTCCGGGATGCTCACCCGGCGGGGGGTTCCACACGAGGTGCTGAACGCCAAGAACCACGCCCGCGAGGCCGACATCATCGCGCAGGCCGGCCAGCAGAAGGCCGTCACGATCGCGACGAACATGGCCGGCCGCGGCGTCGACATCAAGCTGGGCGACGGCGTGAGCGACCTCGGGGGCCTCTACATCGTGGGCACCGAGCGTCACGAGAGCCGCCGCATCGACAACCAGCTCCGCGGCCGCGCCGGCCGCCAGGGCGACCCGGGCCGCTCCCGCTTCTTCCTGTCCGCCGAGGACGACCTGATCCGCATCTTCGCGGGCGACCGGATCTACAAGATCCTGGACCGCCTCGGCCCCGGCGACGACCTCCCGATCGAGGCGAAGATGCTCTCGAAGACGGTCGAGGGCGCCCAGAAGAAGGTCGAGGAGCAGAACTTCAACATCCGCAAGCGCGTCCTCGACTACGACGACGTGCTCAACAAGCAGCGCGAGGTCATCTACTCGGAGCGCCGCCGGGTGCTCGAGGGCGAGGACCTGGGCGAGCAGGCCCGCGACTGGATCGCCGAGCTGCTGGTCTCGACGGTGGACGAGTTCGGCGACGAGGAGTCCCTGCCGGCCGACTGGGACGTCGAGGCGCTGTTCACGACCCTTCAGGGCTACTACCCGATGGGCTTCACGATCGACGACATCCGCGCCGACCTCGACGACGAGGCCGACCCGCTCACCCGTGAGGAGCTCCTCGACAAGCTCGAGGACGACATCATGGACGCGTACGACAAGCGCGAGGAGGAGCTCGGCGGGCAGCTGGTGCGCGACCTGGAGCGGTGGGTGCTGCTCCAGCTCATCGACCAGCACTGGCGCGAGCACCTCTACAACATGGACTACCTGCGCGAGGGCATCCACCTCCGCGCGCTCGGCCAGAAGGACCCGCTCTCGGAGTACCGCCTCGAGGGCCACGCGATGTTCGACGAGATGATGGGCATCGTGAAGGCCGAGTTCGTCCGGTACATGTTCCACATCCAGGTGGACCGGGCGCCGGAGACCGAGGAGCAGCGCGTCGAGAACGTCGACTACTCCTACCAGGACGACCCGATGCAGGGCTTCGACGGCGCGGAGGCCGCGGACGGCGGGGACGTCGTGGACGCCGACTACGAGGAGGCCGAGGAGCGGCGGGGCCCGCCGGTCGCGGTGGTCGAGCAGCGGGTGCTGTCCGACGAGGACAAGGTCGGCCGCAACGACCCCTGCCCGTGCGGCTCCGGCAAGAAGTACAAGAGGTGCCACGGCGCCTAGGGGCGCCGGACGATGAGCACCGACTCCACCCTCTCGCTCGACGAGCTGATCCCGCGCACCGCCGCCCTCCGCGAGCGGGCAGGGGCGCTCGGCGAGTACCTCGACCCGCCGGCGCTCGAGAAGCGCGTCACGGAGCTCGAGGGGCTGATGGGCGCGCCCGGCTTCTG
Organism: Miltoncostaeaceae bacterium; assembly: GCA_963749475.1. Taxonomy (GTDB): domain Bacteria; phylum Actinomycetota; class Thermoleophilia; order Miltoncostaeales; family Miltoncostaeaceae; genus Miltoncostaea. The sequence goes on along the minus strand of CAVVMP010000006.1, from coordinate 14,792 downwards.
GGACGACCAGGCCGCGGCGGCGCGCATCTCGTCGGACCACGCCGCGGCGAGCGGCCGCCTGAGCCAGTACCGCGCCCTCGCCGAGGAGATCGACGGGCTGGCCGAGATGGCCGACCTGCTCCGCGAGGAGGAGCGCGGCGGCGACCTCGACCCCGGCATGCTCGGCGAGCTGGCCGAGGGGATCGACCGCGCCGACGACACCCTCGCGGGCCTGGAGGAGGCGCGCCTCTTCTCCGGCGAGCACGACGCCGGCGACGCGGTCGTCACGATCAACGCGGGGGAGGGCGGCACCGACGCCCAGGACTGGGCGGAGATGCTCCTGCGCATGTACCTGCGCTGGGCGGAGCGGCGCGGCCTGAAGGCCGACCTGAAGGAGGCCCAGGAGGGCACGGAGGCCGGCCTCAAGTCCGCGACGTTCACGGTCCACGGCCAGAACGCCTACGGGCTGCTCCGGGCCGAGCGCGGCGTGCACCGGCTGGTGCGCCTCTCGCCGTTCGACTCCGCCAACCGGCGCCAGACCTCCTTCGCGGCGGTGGACGTCGCCCCGCTCGTCTCCGACGACGTGGACATCGAGATCCTCGACAAGGACCTGAAGATCGACACGTACCGCGCCAGCGGGGCCGGCGGGCAGCACGTCAACAAGACCGACTCCGCGGTGCGGATCACCCACCTGCCCTCGAAGATCGTGGTGCAGTGCCAGAACGAGCGCTCCCAGACCCAGAACCGCGCGACGGCGATGGCGATGCTGCGCAGCCGCCTCGTCCAGATGGAGCTGGAGCGGCGCGAGGCCGAGGCGGCGAAGGCGCGGGGCGAGAGCCAGAGCATCGGCTTCGGCAGCCAGATCCGCTCCTACGTCATTCACCCGTACACGATGGTGAAGGACCTCCGCACCGGCCACGAAACCGGCAACGCGCAGGGGGTTCTCGACGGGGACCTCGACGGGTTCATCCGCGCGGAGCTGGAGCGGCGGGCCCGCGGCGGGGCGGCCGTGGGCGACACGGGCGCGGAGGACTGACGTCCGGGCCGTCGAAGCCCACAGGGCGACGGGAGCCGGGAATTCCCGTGCTAGTGTCACCCAGCCTCACGGGACGCCGACTTCCGCCGATGGGTTGAGTGACGACACGTCGACCCCCGGACGTCCCCCCACGCACAGGTCGTCAGCATGAGCACAGACGCCGCCCCCCCGACACCCACCGAGCCAGACGCGCGGACGACCCGCGCCGATGACCGAACCGCCCGCCGCGAAGCCCGGCGCGAGGGCGCGACCCTGTCGCGCCGCGCCGACCGCCGCACCATGCTGCGCCCCGGCGAGGGCCCGATGGTCATCCTGGACGGGGTGTCGAAGGCGTACACGACCGAGGCGATCGGCCTCGACGACGTCTCCATCTCCATCGAGAGCGGGGAGTTCGTGTTCCTGGTCGGGCCGTCCGGCTCCGGCAAGTCCACGTTCATCCGGCTCCTCATCAAGGAGTTCGAGCCGACGGCGGGGACGATCACGGTCGGCGGCCGCAACCTCCAGCGCCTGCGCCGCTCGCGGGTGCCGTACCTGCGCCGCTCGATCGGCTGCGTGTTCCAGGACTACAAGCTCCTGGCCGGCCGCACCGTCTACGAGAACGTGGCGTACGCCCTCCAGGTGATCGGCGAGAACCCGCGCAACACGCGCCGCAAGGTGCCCGAGATCCTCGCGCTGGTGGGCCTGTCCGACAAGGCGGACCGCTACCCCAACGAGCTGTCGGGCGGCGAGCAGCAGCGGGTGTCGATCGCCCGCGCGTTCGTCAACCACCCGCGCCTGCTGATCGCCGACGAGCCCACGGGGAACCTCGACCCCGAGACCTCGATCGGGATCATGCAGCTGCTCTACCGCATCAACCGCACCGGGACGACGGTCATCATGGCCACCCACGACCGCGAGATGGTCGACAAGATGCAGATGCGGGTGATCGCGCTCGAGAACGGCAAGGTCGTGCGCGACCAGCGCCAGGCCAGCTACGCACGGGCCGACTCCTGAGGCATCCGTGAACCCCAAGTTCTTCCTGGCCGAGGCCTGGCGGTCCATCCGCGCGAACGCCGCCGTGTCGGTCGCCGCGACGGTCACCGTCCTGATCGCGGTCTTCATCCTCGGCGCGTTCATCCCGTCGTTCCTGTACGTGCAGTCGACCGTGGACTCCCAGAAGGAGAAGGTCGACATCGACGCGTTCATCTCCGACTCGGCCACGGTGCCGCAGGTGGAGGGGCTCCGGACGCAGCTGGTGGCGCTCCAGGGCGACGGCCAGATCCGCGAGTTCACGTACGTCTCGAAGGACGACGCCCTCAACGAGCTGCGAGGGCGCCTGAAGGACCCCTCCATCCTGGAGGAGCTCCCCAGCAACCCGCTGCCGGCGAAGTTCAACATCAAGCCGACCGACCCGGACAACGCGCAGGGGATCATCGACCAGATCTCCGACAGCCCGGCGATCGACCCCGAGCTCGGCATCTCCTACGGGAAGGAGACGGCCGACAAGCTGCTCAGCGTCGCGCGCTTCATCCAGTGGGCGGGTCTCGGGCTCATCACGATCCTGCTGGTGGCGTCGATCCTGCTGATCGGCAACACGATCCGCCTGTCGATCTTCGCCCGCCGCCGCGAGGTGGAGGTCATGAAGCTCGTCGGCGCGACCAACTGGTTCATCCGATGGCCGTTCGTGATCGAAGGGGTCATCTGCGGCCTCGTCGGCGCGATGCTGTCCGTCGCCCTCCTCTGGGCGGTGAAGGTGGGCGTGGTCGATCAGTGGATCCAGGACGCCGACAGCGCCCTCACGCGCGACCAGGCCACGACGATCGGGTTCCCGCTGCTCGGGCTCATCCTGATCCTCTCCGGCGGCCTCGTCGGCGCGCTCGGCAGCGGCATCACGCTGCGCCGCTTCCTGAAGGTCTGAGCAAGACCCACCGCGCGACCGGGCGGCCGCCCCGCGGGACGTCTACCATCGGAGGGGTTGCGCCGGGGACCCCTCAGATGAGCCTGCGCCGGGTCCTCGCGGCGGTCGCGGCCGTGGTCGTGGTGCTGGCGGTGTTCGTCGGCGGCGTCGTGGTCGGCGGGCACGCCCGAGGCGGTGGGGCTGACGCACCTCAAGGACCCGTTCCGCGGCTGGGTGCTGGGCGACAGCGGCCAGGACCTCTCGGCCCAGGTGCTCCAGATCCTCGAGGACCGCTACTACGAGCCGGTCGACAAGCAGACAGCTCGAGGACGCGTCGGTGGACGCGCTCATCGGCAAGCTCGACGACCCGTACACCGACTACCTGAGCCCCGCGGAGCTGAAGGCCCTGCGCGACCGCACCGACCGCGCCTACTACGGCGTGGGCCTCCAGGTCGCGCAGCGCGACGAGGACGTCGTGGTGGTGCGCGTCTACGACGGCAGCCCGGCGGCCGAGCAGGGCGTGAAGGCCGGCGACCGCATCGTCTCGGTGAACGGGAAGACCGCCGAGGGGCGCACGCTCGACGCCGTCGTCGGCGAGATCCGGGGGGACGGAGGGCACGCAGGTGACGCGTCGGGCGTCCAGACCGGCGACGAGGCCCCGCGCGAGCTCACGATGACGCGGGCGCGCATCCGCGTGCCGGCCGTCGACTCGCGGATCGTCACGCGTGACGGGCGCAAGATCGGGTACATCGCGCTCGCCCAGTTCTCGCGGGGGGCCACGCGAGGCGCTGCGCGACACCATCACCAGCCTGCGCGAGCGGGGCGTCCAGGCGCTCGTGCTCGACCTGCGCGGCGACCCGGGCGGCCTGGTCGACGAGGCCGTCGGCATCGCCGGCGCGTTCCTGCCGAAGGGCTCGACCGTCGTGGTGACCCAGGGGCGAGCACTCGGCCCGCCAGGTCATCCGCACCGACACCGAGCCCGGTCGCCGGCGACCTGCCCGCTGGAGGTGCTGGTCAACCGCAACTCGCGCCAGCGCCAGCGAGATCGTGGCCGGGGCACTGCGCGACAGCAAGCGCGGCACGCTCGTGGGCGAGCGGACGTTCGGGAAGGCGCTGGTGCAGAGCACCGTCCTGCTCCGCAACGGCGGCGCGCTGAAGCTCACCACCCAGCGCTACCTCACGCCGTCGGGCTACGACCTGGCCAAGCGGGGCCTGCCCCCGGCCGTGAAGGCGGTGGACGACCCGGACACGACGCGCGACGAGGCGCTCCAGAAGGCCCTCGGCCCTGGCGGCCGCGGGGATGAGCCGCGGCGGGCCGGCGACGGCCCTGGTGGCCGAGCTGGTCCCGTCGGGGCGCGGGGCGGCCGCCCAGCCGGCGTTCGAGCCCGGGACCCGCGGTCGCCGCTGGCGAAGGGCGCGCGGGGCGACGCGGCCGTCGGCGACCTGGTCACGGTGGGCCTGCGCGGGCGGGCCGGGCCGGGTGGTCGCCGTCCACGGGCCGGCGTCCTCGCCGCGGGCGGCGATGCGCGCGCTGCTCGCCTCGGAGGACATGGGGCGCCCGTTCCCGCGCGCCGCGATCGACGAGGCGGACGCCCTCGACGAGGCGTCCGTGGCCGGCGACCGCGGGCCGCCGCGACCTGCGCGACCAGCGCGTCGTCACCATCGACCCGCGACGGCGCGAAGGACCACGACGACGCCCTCGCCGATCGCGCCGGAGGGGGACGGGCGCGTGGCGCCTGTGGGTCCACATCGCCGACGTCGCGCGCTTCGTGGCCGCGGGTGGCGCGATCGACCGCGAGGCGGCCCGGCGCGGGCACGTCGGTCTACGTCCCCGGGGCGGTCGACCCGATGCTGCCGGCGCGCCTGTCGTCCGACCTCTGCAGCCTGCGCCCCGGCGCCGACCGGGCGGCGGTCACGGTCGAGATGGTGGTCGACCGCGAGGGCCACGTCGGCGAGACGCGCTTCTCGCGGTCGCTGATCCGCTCGGAGCGGCGGCTGACGTACGGCGAGGTGGACGCGGCGCTCGACGGCGGGTCGCTCGGCGAGGCGGACCTCCAGCGCGACGTGACCGAGCTGGCCGCGCTCGCGCGCGTCCTGCGGGCGCGGCGGATGGGCCGCGGCGCGCTGGAGGCGGCCTCCGCCGAGCCCGTGGTGGTGTTCGACGGGGACCGCGTCGCCGACGATCCGCCTCGAGGGCCAGACGCCGGCGCACTCCCTGGTCGAGGAGTGCATGATCGCCGCCAACGAGGCCGTCGCGCGGCACCTGATCGCCCGCAACCGGCCGACGGTCTTCCGCCACCACGAGGACCCGGCCCAGAGCCGCGTCGAGATGCTCTACGAGCAGCTCGACGAGCTCGGCGTGGCGACGCCGCCGCTGCCCGACGGGGCGATCGGCGGCCCGCCGCCCGCCGCGCCGCCGCCTCGGCGGCCGCCGAGGCCGTCGCCCGTCACCTGCGCGCGGGTGGTCGCGGCGGTGAGGCCCTGTGGGGGCTCGTGCTGCGACCGCTGCGCCAGGCCTACTACTCGGCCTCGGAGGTGGGCCACTCCGGACTCGCCAGCCCCGCGTACCTCCACTTCACCTCGCCGATCCGGCGCTACCCCGACCTGCTGGTGCACCGCGGCCTGCTCGACACCCTCGGGCTGCTCGACGGGCCGCCGCCCGAGCTCGCCGAGCTGGCCGCCGAGGCCGATCGCAGCTCGGGCTCCGAGCGCGAGGCGGCCGCGGTCGAGCGCCGCGCCGACGACATCTGCGCCGCCTTCCTGCTGCGCGACCGCCTCACCGACCGCGGGTGGGACGAGCCGGTCGAGGGCGTCGTCACCGGCCTCATCGACGCGGGCCTCTTCGTGACCTTCGAGGGCGGCGTCGTCACCGGCTTCCTGCCCTCGCGCCGGCTCGAGGACGACCACTATCGCGCCGACCCGCTCGGGGTGATGCTGATCGGCGCCTCGTCGGGCAGGCGCATCCGCCTCGGCGACCCCATCGAGGCGCGGGTCGTTCGCGTCGAGCCGCTGCGCGGGCGCGCCGAGCTGGAGCCCGCCGGCACCCCCCGCGCCCGCGTCCGGCCCCCGCGCCGTGGTGCCCCGCTCACGCCGCGGCCGGGCGGGCGCCCGCCCACGCTGAGGGCCTCGCGCTAACATCGCCGATCCCATGGCGACCAAGAAGAAGAACGACGACCGGTTCCGCGACGTCGCGCAGAACCGGCGCGCGCTGCACGAGTACGCGATCACCGACCGCTTCGAGGCCGGGATCGTGCTCCAGGGCAGCGAGGTGAAGGGCATCCGCGAGAGCGGGGCCACGATCTCGGACGCCTACGTGCAGATCCGCAACGGCGAGGCGTGGCTGATCGGCGCCCACTTCCACGACTACGAGAACGCCGGCTACGCCGGGCACGATCCGCGCCGCACCCGCAAGCTGCTTCTGCACCGCCGGGAGATCGAGCGCATCGCGGCGGCCCTCAACGAGAAGGGCCTCGCCCTCGTGCCGCTGCGCCTCTACTTCAAGGAGGGCCGGGCCAAGATCGAGCTCGGCCTCGGCCGCGGCAAGACGCTCTACGACAAGCGGCGGACGATCGCCGACCGCGACGCCCGCCGCGAGGCCGACCGCGCCATCAAGGCCGCCCGCCGGCGATAGGCCCTAGGGCACCAGCTGGGGGCTGGAGACGCGGAGCGTGACCTTCAGGTCGTGACCGCCGCGCCAGGGCTTCGGGACGGCGCTCTGGATGCCGAACCGCAGGTAGTTCACGCGGTTCAGGCCGCGCAGGCCCCGCAGGGGCAGGCGCACGAGCTGCGTCCGGTTGCCCACCGCCACCTTCGTGGCGTTCCGGAAGCTCCCCCCGGGGGTGACGATCAGGTGGAAGGCCTGGTCGGCCGGCGGGCGCTTCAGGATCGTCGCGGTGAACTCCAGGTAGCGGTAGCGCGACCAGTTCCGCAGGGTCTTCGTCGTGCGCCCGGCCCGCTTCCCCGTGGGGTAGAAGGCGTCCACCGACGGGCGAGACGTTGCCGGGGTAGACGACCTCGTCGCCGTTCGCGTGGTAGCGGCGGCCGAGCGTCATCGTGACCGTCTGGCCCTTCGTGCGGGCCCTCGCCGGGGCGATGCGCGCGGCGAAGCGCGTCAGCCCGCCGGGCTGGATCACCGGCTCGGCCGGCCACAGGGGCATCGGCGGCGTGACCACCTGGATCGTGCCGGCCTGGGCGAGGGTGGCCGCGTCGATCCGCACCTCGGTGCCGGTCGACCGCGCCGACCGGGTCACGGCTGACCGACCAGGGTGCCGGCCGTCGGGCTCACCCCGGCGAGCGTCCAGCGACCCTTCGCGTCGGTGACCGTCGAGAACGCGCCGAATCGGACGACGGCGCCGTGCACCGGCCTGCCGGCGTTCGCGAACGCCCGCTTCGGCGCCTTCGACTTCACCGCCGGGACCTTCGAGAACATCACCTGGCCCTGCAGCACCGGCAGCGGCGCCGACGCCAGGCGCGCCAGGACGGCGCGGCGGGCGCCGTCGACCGCGGCCGGGTCGGTCTCGACGACCGGGAGATAGGAGGGGCGCCCGTCGTCCTTGCACCCGAGGGCGCGGCCGCCGTCGGAGCGGCCCGTGTACGGCGTGCTCACGCCGTCCATCACGCGGGCGTAGAACGCCGGGTCGACCGCCTTCAGCTGCACGAGCAGGCTGTTGTCCTCCGCGCCGTCGCGCAGCGCCTCGAGGCGCAGGGAGCCGATGGCCGGGTCGGACGGGTCGCCCGTCGGGTAGAGCAGGCTGGCCTCGCCGTTGCCGCCGATCGCGCCGCCGCGGCCGCAGGTGTCCGCCGCCTTCGTGTGGCTGAGGTACCACGGGTCGTCCCACGGGCTGTGGTACGCGTCGCCGCCCCAGTTGTCCAGCCCCCAGTAGTAGAAGCCCTGGACGCCCTCCTTCGCCGCCAGCCAGCCCATCACCCGCGGCTCGGTCGTCGGCTTGTCGATCAGGACGTTCGGCGTGTAGCGCTGGGTGTCGCTGCCGTACGTGTACCACCACACCCGCTTGCCGGCCGCGCGGACCTTCGCGACGCCCTTCGGCACCTTGAACAGGTCCCAGATCGGCGGCGCCCAGATGTCCACGGAGCGCCCGATCGCGGCGAGCGCCTCCGGGTGGGGCGCCTCCGTCGCGAGCACCGGGATGCGCGGGCTCGCGGAGGCGAGCTGCGCCGCCGCCCGGTTCAGCTGGGCGTACGTCTTCGCGTTCGGCTCGTCCACCGGCAGCGCGAACGTGCGGCCCGCCATCGGCGCGAACGCCGCGGCGAAGTCGCGGGCGGCCTGGCGGCGCTTCGCGTCGGCCGAGAACGTGCGGTCCTCGCCGCCCGACTGCGGGAAGTTGGGCAGGAACGGCACCTCGACGGCGGAGAAGCCCATCGCCGCGAACCGCGCGAGGTTGGTGCGGCGCTGCGTGCCGAACGGGCTGTCGGAGTAGTCGAGGGCCCACGTGGCCGGGTCGACCTTCGGCGCGGTGTGCGGCGGCTTGCCGGGGCTCACCCCGTGCGCGCGCAGCAGCGGCAGCAGCCGTGTGGCGACGCCCTCCACGAACCGAGGGTCGTCCTCCGACACACCCGAGGCCTTCGCCAGCTGGATCTGGTTGAGCCGCGCCACCATCGCGTAGCCGTCGCGGCTCGCGGTGACCGGCGCCACCTCGACCCCCAGCGGCATCGTCCCGGCGGGGCCCAGGTCCACCGTGCCGGCGTAGCGGCCGGCGGGCGCGGAGGCGGGGACGTGCACCAGCGCGTAGATGCTGGTGGTCTCGCCGGCGGGCACGTCGATCGGGCCGGTGACGGGCCGCAGCGGGTCGGGGTAGCGGCCGTCGCCCTCCAGCCGGTCGACGCCGGTCGAGGGCTTCAGCAGCCGCACGTAGCCGACCCGGTAGAGCTGGATCCCGCTCGCCGGGATCGTCGCCGGGCCGGTCAGGTCGCTCACCGTGGGCTCCAGGCGCAGGGGCGCGTCGGAGCGGATCACCAGCTGCACGCCCTCGTACTCGTCGCGGGCGGCCACCACCGCCGGTGACGTGACCGCGTTCGCGGGCTTCGTCGTGGCGGGGAACACCTTCTCGCCGGGCGTCGCCGACCAGGTGTCGACGGCGGCTGAGGCGGCGGCGGGGGCGATGGCGCCCGCCGCGAGGGCGGCGGCGAGCCAGGCGAGGGGGGCGCGGCGCACGGAGGTCCTTTCCGATGAGGCGTCCCCTCCTCATCGACCCCCGGCAGCGCCGGTTGAGGGACGGCGGGGCTAGCGGTCCTCCACGACCAGCAGGTGGAGCCCCTTGGCCCCGTGGGCGCCGAGCGTCGAGATCTTCTCGATGTCGGACGTGCGGCTGGGGGCGGACACCAGCGACACGGCGGACGGCGGCCGCCGTCCGGGCGCGTACGTCTCGACGAGGGCCTCGGCGAGTGTGGCGCGGAGGCGGGACGCCGGGAGCACGGCCAGGTGGTACATGCTCACCACGTCGATGGAACGCCCGTGGCCGGGGCCGGCCTCGAGCACCAGGGTGCCACGCTCCGCCACGCCCAGGGCGGGGACGGTCACCCCCATCGTCAGCTCCGGTCCCTCGAGCCCCAGCAGCTCGCGCCAGCCCCGCCCGCGGCCGTCGGGCCAGCGGAGCACCTCGCGGCCGTCGGCGCCGAGGGCCGCGTCGACGGAGAGCTCGCGCAGCACCGGGTCGTCGGCGAGCAGCGCGCGCTGGACGCCCCACTCGTCGGCGCGGGCGACGGCCGCCCGCGCGACGCCGGCGGCGGCCACCCGCTCGCCGGTCGCGCGCCGCCTGGCGAGCGCCGCCAGGATCCCGTCGGCGAGCGCTACGGCGTCGGCGGCCAACGGGTGGGCAAGTCGCGCTGGGCGGTCCAGTCCGCGCCCGGCCCGGGCAGGCGGCGGGCCCAGCCGCCCCGGCCGGCGAGCCGAAGGCCAACCCGCGCCATCGCCACCGACGCGCGGTAGGCGAGCGGGTTGCTCCACGCGCGGCTCCACAGCCGGAAGCGGGCGCGGTCACGCCGGTGGGCGGCGGTCTGCGTCCGGCCACGGACGCGCACGAGCAGGTCGTGGAGGGGGATTCCCACGGGGCAGGCGTCATGGCAGGCCCCGCAGAGCGACGACATGAACGGCAGCTCGGACGAGCGCTCGCCCCGCATCCCCTCCAGCAGGGGCGTCAGCACCGCCCCGATCGGGCCGCTGTACGGCGAGCCATAGGTCTGTCCGCCCACGCTCCGCCACATGGGGCAGGAGTAGAGGCACGCGCCGCAGCGGATGCAGTCGAGGGCCTCCTCCAGGTCGGTGCCGCGCAGGGCGGAGCGGCCGCCGTCGAGGATCACCAGGTGGAGCTCCTCGGGGCCGTCCGCCTCGTCCGCCGCCCGGGGGCCGGTGATGAGGTTGACGTAGCCGGCCGCGTCGTCGCCGATCGCCGCCATCGGGAGGATCTGGAGGATGTGGGCGGCCTCGTCCCAGTCGCGCACCACCCGCTCCATCCCCATCACGGCCACGTGGATGCGCGGCAGCGCGGTGACCAGGCGGGCGTTGCCCTCGTTCTCGACCACGCAGACCGTCCCGGTGTCGGCGACGGCGATGTTCACGCCGGAGATGCCGATGTCGGCGGAGGCGAAGACCTCGCGCAGCCGCACGCGGGCGTGGGCGACCAGCGCCTCGCGGTCGCTCGGGAGCGGGTGCCCGCCCTCGGCCTCCAGCACCGCCCGGACCTGATCCTTATTGAGGTGGACGGCCGGGGCGACGATGTGGCTGGGGTGCTGGCCGGCGAGCTGCAGGATCCACTCCCCGAGGTCGGTCTCGACCACCCGCAGGCCCGCCTCCTCGATGGCCTCGTTGAGCTTGATCTCCTCCGTCGCCATCGACTTCGACTTGGCGACGAGCGTCGCCCCCCGGGCGGCCGCCAGGTCGGTGATGTAGCGGCACGCGGCCGTTGCGTCGGCGGCGCGGACCACGACGCCGCCGGCGGCGCGGACGTTCTCCTCCAGTCGCGCGAGCAGCACGGGCAGGTCGCGGATGTCGCCGCGGCGGATCTCGCGGGCGCGGTCGCGCATCTCGGCGAACGGGTTCTCGGCCGCCACCCGGGCCCGGGACGCCCCCCAGCTGGCCCCGGCGGCGCGGAGGTTGCCGGCCAACTCGGCGTCGGCGAGGGCCGCCCGGGTGCGGTCGCGCAGCGGCGCGGTGGCGTCGGGGTAGACGACGGGGCGCGGCTCGCTCACCCGGCCAGCACCTCGGCGATGTGGCGGGCGCGGAGCGGGATGCCCGTCCGGCGGGCCCGGCCGGTGATGTGCAGCAGGCACGACAGGTCGCACGCCACCAGCTCGGCGGCCCCGGTGGCGGCCGCGGCGCGGGCCTTCTCCTCGCCCAGCCGGCCGGAGACCTCCGGGAAGTTCACGCTGAACGTGCCGCCGAAGCCGCAGCAGACGTCGGTGCCCTCCATCTCCCGCAGCTCCAGCCCTGCGACGCCGGCGAGCACGGCGCGCGGGCTGTCGCGCTCGCGCAGCAGCCGGAGCATGTGGCAGGAGTCGTGGAGGGTGACCGACCCGCTGCCCTCCGCGCCGGCCCGGAGGCCCTCCCGCTGGAGGAACTGGGTGAGCTCCACCGTCCGCTCCGTCATCGACGCGGCCGCGTCCTCGTCCGGCGTGCCGGCGAAGAGCTCGGGGTAGCCGTGCCGCACCATCGCCGCGCACGACCCGGACGGCACCACCACGGGGTCGTCCCCGGCGAAGGCCCGGATGGCCTGCCGCGCGACGCGGCGCGCCTCGTCGGGGTGGCCGGACGTCCACCCGGGCTGGCCGCAGCACGTCTGGCGCCGCGGCACCGCCACCTCCACGCCGGCCCGCTCGAGCACCGTGCGCGCCGCCTTCCACACCGAGGGCGCGGCGACGTCGGCCAGGCACGTGCGCATGAGCAGGGCCCTCATCGCCGGATCGTATCCCCCCGGTGCTACCCTGAGCAGGAACGGAAACACGGGCCCGATCCAGTTTCGACGGAGCGGTACCACATCAGTAAGCGAGCCGCGGACCCGGTGGACCGCGTCAAAAACCGGGAAACAATGGAGCTGCGGAGAACTCTCCCAAGCTCGCTCTCGCTGCCTAAACAGCAGTAACTGAGAGCCATCGGCCCCTCTTCGGATCGTGAGGGGGATCACCGGTGTCAGTCAGCGGTCCTGGTCCGGCGGCAGAGGTACTCGGTCGTCGGGCGAGATTGCAGGAGTACCTGGCGGAGGAGCGGTTCGTCAACGGTGACGCCCTCCGTGAGATCCTCACCATCGACTGCGCTCGGAGAAGCTGATGGGGGAACGCTTTCGGACGCCGGGGCAGTGCCGGCCGGGTCCACCTTCACACGACGGGCCCCTCCACACGGAGGGGCCCGTCGTCGTTGCACTAGTCCCAGAGACCACACTCGTATGCCCGGAGTCCGTCGGCGGTGCAGATCGGGCACCCGACCCCCACGGGGTCACGCAGTTCGCGACCGGGTTCGAGCACCGCTCCCGGAAGTGGCTCGAGCGCTGTCTCGCACCTCGTGCAGCGCCACGCGCCGGTCGCCTTCTCGGCAGTGACGATCGCCACGCAGTGGATGCACTGCGCCGGGAGGAACGACCGCTCCGGCAGGGCGCCGGCCTGCACCTCCCACGAGGCGTGGCACGAGTCGCAGGAGACCCGCCAGAGCGTTCCGGGCATCGCCGTATCCTGCCGCGCGCCCGGCCATCGCGTCGCGCGTCCCCGCCGGGTGCTTCACTGCGGTGGTGAGCGCCGACGCCCCCCGAGCCCCCGCTCTTCCCGCGCTGCGCCGTCTGCGGGCGGCCGATCCGGCCGGGCCGGCGGGCGGGGACGTGGTCCCACCGGGCCGGGGCGATGGCGTCGTGCGATCTCGACGCCGACCACGTGGTGCGGCCGGCGGAGCCCGCTAGGCCGGCCGCCGCGCCGCCGGACGGCGCGCGCTGAGGTAGGCGGCGGCGCCCGCCACGGCGCCGGCCAGGGCCAGCGCCAGGTAGGCGCGCTGCTCGCCCAGCGGGACCGAGGCGGCGCCGACGACCAGGGCGCCGAGCGCGACGGCGCGGGCGCTCAGCACGCCGCCCGCCAGGCCCACCGGCACGCGGAGCTCGTCGGCGACGATGCTCGTCCGGCGGTGGTTGATCACGATCCCGAGGGCCGCGCCCGCGGCCAGGAGGGCGCCGTAGGCGGCGGCGGCCACGCCCGTCGAGTCCGCCAGGGCCAGGACGGCGAGCGCCACCGGCTGCGCGGCCAGGGCGCAGGCCGCCAGCACGTGCCACGGCATCGCCTGCACCAGGCGCGGGACGACCACCATCGCGACGCCGAGGGCGGCGACGCCGCACAGGAACACCACGCCCACGTGTGCGCCGAGGCGCAGGTCGTCCCGCAGGAACGGCACCACCAGCGCCGCCGCGCCGCCCGCGCTGACCCCCGCCGTCACGGTCGCGATCCCCAGCGGCCGCAGGCCGGCGTCGCCGAACAGGGCGCGCCGGCCGCCGGGGAGGGCCCGGTCGAGCGCCGCCCGGCTGCCGGGCCGCAGGTCGATGTCCGGGTGATGGCGGCTCGATCAGCGCCCCGGCGGCGAACACCAGCGCGCAGACGCCGAACATCTCGTGCGGCGCCACCGCCGGGACCAGCGCGGCCACCAGCGCCGCCCCGCACAGGTGGCCGACGTGGAAGCGGGTCGTCAGGTCCCGCGCCGCCGACGGCAGTCGCGCCTCGTCAACCAGGTGGTGGAGCACCGACAGGGCGGTCGCGTCGAACGCCACCCGCGCCAGCCCGCTCAGCAGTGCCGCCCCCGCGATCACGGCTAGCGGCGGCTGGTCCATCAGGACGAGGCCGGCCGCGACCAGCGCCAGCAGCCCCTGCGCGCCCACCAGCAGCAGGCGCCGGTCGTGGCGCTCCGCCCGCCGGGTCGCCGCCGCGGCGCCCACGCCCAGGGGCAGGAGGCCCGCGGCGATGCACAGCCCGATCGACGCCGGCCCGTGCGACCCCTCCAGCACCAGCCATGTGAGCAGGATCGCCCCCATGCCCTGGCCCATGGCGCAGCAGAACTGCGCCCACCAGACGAGGCGCCGCTCACGGAGCGGATCGGAGATGCGGGTCGTGCGCGTGGCGTCCTCCCCGGACACGGAGACGGCCGGCGCGAAGGCCGGCCGACGACGCTTCCCATGATGAAGCAATGGGCGCGGCGCGTGCCCCGCGCCGGTTCCCGAGCCCCTGCTCGGCGAATCTGGTGGGCGCGCGTCCGCGACCACCCTCAACGAGCGCATTCGCGACTATCCGTAACCTCCGGCGTCAGGTTAGGTTCGTCGCATGTCCCCGACGGCCCGATGGGTGCGGGGCGCGATCGTTGTCGTCGCCCTCGTCGCGGCCTTCGCAGCCGGGCAGGGTGCTGCGTCCGCCGTGGTGGAGGTGACCGGCGCGACGCTGGAGGGCGCGAGCAGCGTCTCGACCCCGCCCGGCGGGGTCATGCAGGCGGAGGTCACGGCCAAGGTCACCCCCGGCGCCACGTGGCGCGCGACCCGGTCACGCATCGGCACGGACGCGTCCTGCGTGGACCACGGCGACGTATCGGCGTCGGGCACGCACACCCGGACGTTCAACGTGACCGCCCCCGGGACGCCGGGCGACTACGACGCGGGCTTCACGGCGTCCGAAACCGGAAACTGCACGGGCGCGACCGGCACGGAGAAGGTCCTCCCGGACGCCGTCCGCGTCACGACGCCCGGACCGAACCCCAACCTCGAGCCCGTGTGCGGCATCGACGTGATGCTGGTGCTCGACGAGTCCGGCTCGATCGGCAACAACGCCCAGAACGTGCGGGACGCCGCCCGCGCCTTCCTCGACGCGCTCTCGGGGACCGGGTCCTCGGTGTCCATCGTGGACTTCAGCACGACCGCCAAGCAGCAGGTCCCT